>NZ_JBRASR010000003.1:0-1508731 GCF_056033805.1 Kordia sp. E | reverse complement strand
TTCCTTTCTTAAAATTTGAAGATCGATTGAGTTATGCAACACAATTACTGATCTCAAGAAGATTCAACAACAATTTCTCTTTGGAATTGGCACCATCATATGTACGTCAAAACCTAACGTTAGAATCTTCTCAAAAGCATGATCAATTTGCAATGGGAGCAGGTGGACGTTTAAAAGTAAGCAAGCGTATGTCGATCAACTTAGATTATGTATATAATTTCAGCAGAGCAGACGATTCAGCATTTAAAAATCCATTAACAATTGGAGTGGATATTGAAACTGGTGGACACGTATTTCAATTACTATTCTCAAATGCACAATCAACCAATGAGCCAGGTTTCATTAGTAATGGAGAAGGCGATTGGGGAGATGGAGATATCTTCTTCGGATTCAACATTGTACGTGTATTCTAAAAATATATTACAAAACATACAAAACAAGCCATAACAAAAAGAGGCTTTCAAAATGCCATTGAAAGCCTGTTTTGTATGTAACTTCAAACTTCTTGCACGGCATAATTCGACAAACTACATTCAAAACAAGCTTAAAACTCATGTTAAATAGCTATATTTGAGAAGCTTCCCTAATTGCTTAAACCATTCTTGTATTGAAATAGAGATAAAGAAAGTGAAGATTTTTTTCTTTATACAAAATAGAAAAATAAAGCATAGCCTTAGTTACGGTTTCTTTTTCTATTGAAGTAGAAAGGCAAAAAGAACATTTTAATATATTAATTTCAATGTAAAAATGGTATTAATAGTGTTAAAAAAGCATAGTATCAACCTAAATAACATAGCATGCAAGAAGATTTTATTCCTTTTAAAAGTATCGGACTTTGTTTTAGTGGTGGCGGTTACCGCGCTACATTTTTCTCACTAGGAGTTGTTTCCTATTTAGAAAAAATACAATACCAAAATAAACCGTTGATCAATAATGTTGAAGCAATCAGTACCGTTAGTGGAGGAACGTTATTTGGAGTTGCGTATTCAAAAGCGGTTCAGGCTGATGATTATAACTTTAAAAACTTCTTTCAAAAATTCTACAATTCCTTTGAACCAAGTAAGGATGAACTGCTATCAACAGCGATTGCTAAATTAAATGATGACAATGTTTGGAAGGCAAATCCACATAAAAAACGATCACTCATCAATGCATTTGCACTTACATATGCAGACATGGATGTTTATAAAGGTAATTTCGAATTATTTGATGAACCAACTTCGCCAAGTTTAAAAAATGTATGTTTTAATGCAACGGATTTTTCTTTTGGATTGGTATTCCGTTTTCAAAATGAAGGAAGATTTGGGAATAATCCTTTAGGTAGATCACAAGTAACAAAAATTAAAAATGACATACAATTAGCAGATATAGTAGCATCTTCATCATGTTTCCCTTTAGGTTTTGAGCCTTTAGTTTTTCCTGATGACTATATAAAAGATCAAAACACTCCAGAATATAAGGCGGTAAAAGAATTAGATTTATTTGCTAATGGTGTCGGAATCATGGATGGTGGAATTGCTGACAATCAGGGAATAGGAAGTATGATGCGCATAAGTGAGCGTAGAAGAGACGAACGAAAGGAAATAAACATAGACGGAAAGCGTAAACGTGAATTAGATTTAATCATTGTTAGTGACGTGGCAAGTTATAAAATGACTCCGTGGAAACCTGAACCAAAAGCAACTTACGAAAGTGAAAACATAAAAACCAAAGCATCAAATATATTAAGTCATTTTGGTGTAAAACCATTGTATTGGATACTCGCATTACTTGGTATAATTATGATGGCACTGAGCTATTTTGAAGTTATCAAAGGAGAATCGTGGTCAGCTTTATATATGATTGGTGGAGTCATTACCGGAATAGGAATCATATTAACAGTTATTGGAGTTATTGCAGGAAGAATAAAAGGATCTGTACTGGATTGGATTTCTTCGATGTTTCGAAAAAATGTACCCACACCATTGGTAGATGAAGTATTGAGTTTTAAAAAACTACGTTTAGATTTAGTTCAGCGTATGCTAACAGAACGAATTAGTACGACGGTTGTAATGGTAAATGATGTGTTCTTAAAACAAATACGACGTTTAAATTATAAATATTTATACTTTAAAAAAGGAACAGAATTCAGATCTGTCACTTCAACTGTATACCAATTAAATGGAGCGAAAACAGTTTATGGAAGAACTCCGTTTAATAAAGACATTAACAAACCATCTCCAGCACTAGAAAATACTGCTTTAATTGCTTCTGAAACGCCAACAACACTTTGGTGGGATGAAACCGATATTGCTAAAGGTCGTATGGATACACTGATTGCTTGTGGTCAATTTACAACTTGTTACACTTTGATGGATTATATTATCAAACTTAAAAACAGTGACATATCGCTAACAGAACAACAAATTATTGATATTGATGAACTCTTATCATCATTAGAAAATGATTGGGAAGAATTCAACAAAAACCCATTATTCCACACTGAAACATTAAAGAGTTGATCAATAGACACTTACTTTAAAAGGCATTTTTATAAAAAAATGCCTTTTTTATTGAAAAAAATCTAAATAATTACACTTCTACAGCGGAAAAAAGCAATTTAATACGTAAATACCTTATAATATGTAAGGTAAATTAAATCAATCGTAATGCTTTATTCTTTAATTTTATAATAAGTAAGTTTCATTTAAACGAAGAAACACGTCTTTTATCGATGAAAAAATGCATTTAACCGATGTTTTTAGTGTAGTCGACTAATTACTTAAGATATCGATTTAAATGAGAGTAGCTTTATAATAGTATTGAAAATAGCCCCAGAAATATACATTTTGCCCTAAATGCTTATTTCTAAAATACGAACTGTTTTAATTGATTATTTGTCCCAAAATAATCCTTTTGAACTTAACCTAACTATCAAAAAACATGAAAAAAATCTTACACTTAATTGTGCTATGCCTACTTACATCATTTCTACAAGCACAAACTCCGGGCGTATCTATTTATTACGAACAAACTGGAGGCGATACTCGCAATTACATTGAGTACATTCCAGGGA
Source organism: Kordia sp. E (assembly GCF_056033805.1). Classification (NCBI taxonomy): domain Bacteria; kingdom Pseudomonadati; phylum Bacteroidota; class Flavobacteriia; order Flavobacteriales; family Flavobacteriaceae; genus Kordia; species Kordia sp. E. The sequence continues at coordinate 1,505,676 of NZ_JBRASR010000003.1, read as the reverse complement.
ATTTGCCAATCATTATTTCTGCACCACATGGAGGTGTACAACAATCAGGACAAACAATTGGAGGCATCTTTTATCCAGATAATGATGGTTCATTACCAGATCGTAGTTGTGGAACCAACGAACGAGATGACAATACAGATATCTTAGTAAGGGAAATTCAAAAAGAAATATTTGAACTTACAGGTTGTTATGCACACGTAATTATTAATAATCTTCATAGATCAAAACTAGATCCAAACCGTGAAGTTAATGAAGCTACTTGTGGAAACGCTAATGCAACTGATCATTGGAATGCATTTCATGGATTTATCGATCAGGCAAGTAATTCTGTAGAAGCAAACTGGGGAAAAGGGTTATACATTGATCTTCACGGACAAAGTCATTCTATTCCTAGAATAGAAGCTGGCTATAACATTACAGGAAATGAATTAGACGGATCAAATTTAAATGCCGCTGATATCATTAATAAATCTACAATTAGAAACTTAGTAAATACAAACCTTAACAATCTTTCTCATGAAGAATTAATAAGAGGAAACAATAGTTTAGGTGAATTATTTCAAAATGCTGCTGGAACATTCTATGCAAATCAAGGTCATGCAGGTTGTGGAAGTACAAATGGTTACAGAGCAGTTCCAAGTGCTACCAACAATGGTGGCGGAAGCTGCGATGATACACGTCCAAATGGAAACGCATACTTTGATGGTGATTTCTATAACAATCGTAGACACGGATCGGGTAATGGAACAAATGATGGAACTGGCGGAGCAGGAAATATTGACGGAATCATGACAGAAGTAAATAGACGTGTTCGTGATTTAGGAACGTACAATGGACAAGTATTTGATTCAAGAACACCAACATTAGTGCCTTTTGCAAAAGATTATGCAGCAGTAGTACTAAACTATATAGATGCACATTACAACAACTTTGCAATGTTTACATTCTTGTCAACGACATACACAACAACGAATCCAAATCCAACTCCAGTACTTGTTGGGTTAACAGGAGGAACGTTTTCAAGTCCTTCAGGATTAATTGTAAATGCTGCAACTGGAGAAATAGACCTTGCAAACTCTCCAACAGGAAGTCACTCTGTAATCTATACAGTTGGAACTTGTGGTTATTTTAAATTTACAAGAAACATTACAATTGTTGATGATGTAAATGGAGATATACAAGCACCAACTGATCCATCAGACTTAGTAGCAGTAAATACAACTGAAACATCTACAGACTTATCTTGGACAACTTCCACAGATGACATGGATGTTACAGCTTATGACATCTATCAAAATGATGTTCTCATTGCTTCTGTTGCAGAAGTAAACTACCTTGTTACTGGATTAACTCAAAACACAACTTACGAATTCAAAGTAATTGCGAGAGATTTAGCAGGAAACGAATCACAACCAAGTAATACAGTAATAATTACAACAAATCAAACGGTTATTCTTAACTATTGTGATTCACGAAGTACAAATGTAAATGATGAATACATAAGTAGAGTTCAGCTTGAAGCAATTGACAATACTTCTGATGCACGTTTCTATTCAGATTTTACAAATATTGCTACGGACTTAACTAGAAATGGACAATACACAATAACTGTAACTCCTACATGGACAGGTACTGTATACAACGAAGCATATTCAGTTTGGATTGACTACAACCAAGATGGAGACTTCTCAGATTCAGGCGAACAAGTTTGGACACAAGGAAATACAACAGCAGCTTCAGTTAGCGGATCATTTACGGTTCCAACAGGAATATCAAATGGAGCAACAAGAATGCGTGTTTCTATGAAATACAATGAAATTCCGACACTATGTGAAACATTCACCTATGGAGAAGTAGAAGATTACACAGTAAACATTATATCTTCTATGCCAGATACAATTGCACCAATCATTGCATTAAATGGAGACAATCCTGTTGAAATATTTGTAAATGATGTATATGTAGATGCAGGAGCAACAGCAATTGATAATATGGACGGAGACATTTCAAGTAACATTGTGGTAACTGGAACTGTAAATACAGCTGTCGCTGGAACATACACATTATTTTATAATGTTCGTGATATTGCAGGAAATAATGCTATTGAAGTAATTAGAACAGTAAATGTTGTAACTCCAGTTGATGTAACTGCTCCAGTAATTACGCTAAACGGAGACGCTACAATCAATTTAAATGTTGGAGACTTTTACACGGAACTTGGTGCTACAGCATCTGACAATGTAGATGGAAACCTAACAAATTCAATCATTACTAGCGGAACTGTAAATACAGCTGTGGCTGGAACATACACAATTCGTTACAATGTAAGTGACGCAGCTGGAAACGCCGCAACAGAAGTGACTCGTACAGTAAATGTAATTGCTGATACAACTGCACCAGTAATAACACTAAACGGAAATGCTACAATCAACCTTAACATTGGAGATTCATATACAGAACTTGGAGCAACGGCAACAGATAACATAGATGGAAATCTTACACCAAGTATTAGTGTTAGTGGAACTGTTGATACATCTACAGCCGGAACATACCAAATAACATACACGGTAAGTGATGCAGCAGGAAACACAACACAAGTAATTCGTACTATAAATGTAATTGCAGATACAATTGCACCAGTAATAACGCTGAACGGAAATACTACAATTGACTTAAATGTTGGTGAAGCATATACAGAATTAGGCGCTACTGCTACAGACAATTTAGATGGAAACCTTACAAGTGCTATCGTAACTACAGGAAATGTGAATACAGCTGTAGCTGGAACATACACAATTACCTATACAGTTAGTGATTCATCAGGAAACACAACACAAGTAACGCGTACTGTAAATGTAGTTGCAGATACAACTGCACCAGTAATTACGCTAAACGGAAATGCTACAATCAACTTAAATGTTGGAGATACATATACAGAATTAGGCGCTACTGCAACAGACAATATAGATGGAAACCTTACAAGTGCTATTGTTACTAGTGGAACTGTAAATACAGCTGTAGCTGGAACATACACAATTAGTTACAATGTAAGTGATGCAGCAGGAAACGCAGCAACACAAGTAACTCGTACCATAAATGTAAATGAAGTAAGTATTGGATGTACAAACGGAATTGATACATTTCCATACTCTGAAGGATTTGAAAATACATTAGGCGGTTGGACACAATCAACTGCTGACGATATCGATTGGACATTACTTAGTAATGGAACGCCATCACAAAATACAGGACCATCAAGTGCTATCGAAGGGAATTTCTATGCATATGTAGAAGCTTCAGGAAACGGAGCAGGATTTCCTGATAAGCAAGCTATTTTAACATCTCCATGTTTTGACTTATCAGCATTAACACAAGCTACATTTAGTTTCAACTATCATATGTACGGAACGGATATGGGAACATTAGCTGTAGAAATTAGTGAAGATAATGGTGAAAACTGGACATCACTTTGGAATCAAACTGGAAATCAAGGAAACGCTTGGCAAACAGCAAATATTGACTTAGGAGCATATGTTGGTAGCAATGTACAACTTCGATTCAATAGAGTGACTGGAAGCACGTGGAGAGCAGATATCGCAATTGATAATATTAGTTTAATAGATCAAGAAATTATTGTAGAAGGTTGTTCTGGAGGAATCAATACATTCCCATACACAGAAAGTTATGAAAACACTTTAGGAGATTGGACACAATCTTCCGCAGATGATATCAACTGGACAGTTGATGCAAACGGAACACCATCACAAAATACGGGACCTGCAAATGCTGCAAGTGGAGATTTCTACATTTTCGTAGAAGCATCAGGTAACGGAACAGGATTTCCTAACAAACAAGCAATTATCAATTCGCCTTGTTATGATTTATCAGGCGAAGCAAATGCTTCATTCAGCTTTAGCTACCACATGTTTGGATCAACTGACATGGGAACTATTGCACTAGAAGCAAGTAATGACAATGGATTATCTTGGACAACACTTTGGACTGAATCTGGAAATAAAGGAAACCAATGGCTAAGTGCAAATGTTGATCTTTCAAGTTATATTGGTGGAAGCGTACAGTTGCGTTTCAATAGAATTACTGGTGGAACTTGGCAAGCAGATGTTGCAATTGATAATATCAATCTAAACACAACATTATTACCTCGTCAAGAAACTGAAAATACGAAAGATGATACAACTGTTACTGCTGATTCTAGTGATGAAGTATTCTTTACTAAAAATACATTGACATTATATCCAAATCCAGTTCGTGGAAGTATAGTAAACATTAAACTGAATTTTGGAGCTGTAACATCCTATAGAATCATCAATTTATATGGACAGGAAGTTGCAAAAGGAAAAGAAGCAAATCAAATTAAAGTTGGTAACCTTCGATCTGGTGTGTATTTCCTTGAAGTCTTTGACGGAAACAATACACTTACCAAGAAGTTTATGAAGCAATAAATAAACCAAAAACCTTATTTATCTAAAAAGCCCAATACATTGATTGTATTGGGCTTTTTTATCGTAAAACTTAGTAAAATAAAAAGAAGATTACTTAATTGTTAAAAATGGATCCCAAGTAAACTCTGAAAAATCTTGATCATCTACAGTAAATGCAAACCTATATATTCCGCTTGTAACATTTGTTTTAGCAAGCGCGGATACAGTTCCGTCATCATTATAATCAGTTGTCATATCCGTATTTAAAATTCCAGGACTTTTGGCTGCAATTAATGTAATTTTAGTTTCATTATCAAAACCAGAAGCACTCCAAATTACAGTATCACCATTGTTTACTGTTGCGGCAAGTTCAGATGGTCCATATGGATACGTTGGATCCATTTCAGAAGGAGCGACCATGTATACACAACTTTGTACAGTTGGAGCTGGAGTTGATAATAAGCTTTGTGTGTCGATTAATATTTTAATATATCTAGTTGCCATAATTATATATGTTAGTTTCCTACTCTTTTTAAAATTGGCTTTTCGGATTTCACCAGTATCATCAAGAAAACTATGGTAGCTACTAAATCGAATATTTCTTTTTGATTACACTCCAAAATTGCACAATAAAACCATTGGTTTTTCGAAAAATACCATAAGGCAAGAATATTTGGCTATAAGAACCCGAAAATGTATGCATGAAGCATAAAAGGCGGTTTTATAAGAAATTTATAAAGAATACATTAATCATATACTATTAGCAAAACGCCCAATATAATCAATACATTGGGCGTTTTATTTTTTACTGATTCAAATCAGCTTCCGTAATTCGAAACGGATACGATTCTTGTAAAATAGTGATTTCTTCATCGGTTAATTGATCAATTTTTTTGTTGAATTTGAGTTTGCTCAACTCTTTACGCAATTCATAATACGCGCTAACTAACTCATCTTGAACCTCAATATAATTGTCATAGGTTGCTTCACGATCGGTATGAATTGCGATCACGGCTTTCTTTGGGTTATCAGACAAGGTTAGGTCTTTTTCTCCATGACAATATTCGCATGTTTCATCACCATTGTTATCAACAAAGGCTTTGATGCTTGCGCGCAATTCGTCAATGTCAATCAACTCGTTGTTTGCCATCAATTCATTATTTCGATTCAATCGAATTGTAAAAATATTCTTTTCATGCAACTCTGCGGTACAATCGACACCTTCGGGGCAAGGTCTGGGCATTACACTTTCAATTCCTTGATCATCAGGAAAAGTGGTCGTGACCAAAAAGAAAATTAATAATAAAAACGCAATGTCGGCCATAGAGCCTGCGTTTACGCCTGAAATGGTTTTTCTAGACATGTTCATAATAGTTCGGTTTTAATGTTAAGCCATATTAACATCAAAATTGATACCATAAATGCACTTAAAATTGCTAATAACGTTTTGATATTTAGGAAGATTCGCCTAGTTTTTGCATTCATTAAACCATTAATCAATGGATACTAATTTAATTTTCTAAAAAAACTTACAATGAGAGTTTTGTTTTAGGAAGTTAATTTTAAATGTTGTTTTTTCCGCTGTATAACAATTATTTTTCGTTGAAAATTTTTGAAGCCTTGGAGAAAATTTAGAAAAATAATTGTGGTTTTAATTTTCGATAGAAAAATTAAAAATACCTCTGGAAAAATTCCCTTTCTTTTGTTTCTTTTCTTTGGGAAAGCAAAGAAAATGAAAACACTACTATTTTATAATAACGAAATGGTTTATTTGAAAACACTAATATTTAATTAAAGTCATTTAAATTATTATATTTACTCAGCCAAGAGAAATTCCCTCCATTTCTCAAAAAATCATTTACCTCAGTACAAGTTCAAAAGGTATTGATGAATAATTATTGCAACCAAACGAGGTAATCCTCAAATTATTTAAATCTCGATTATCGAGTAAAACTGTACCATAATCAACCAATTCCAATAATGAAGAATTCTTTAAGAGAAAAGTTCTATTATCGTTTAGAACGCTTTATGAGCAAAGGTGGGTCATCTATCTTTTTAAGTTTACTAATCCTATTTATCTTCTCGTTTTTAGTCCTAATGGGATTACGATTACTGTTAATTACACTATTTCCTGGGCTCGATTACAACGGAAATCCATTTCGAGATATTTGGATTACATTCCTTGAAATGACGGCAACAGGAAACATGAATCAAGATAACTTAGCGCCAGCTTGGTTAAAAGTTATGACAGTAATTTCTGGTTTAACAGGAGTGATATTATTATCGATGTTAATTGGTTTTATTACAACGTCATTAAACAAAATGTTATATGAATTTAGAAAGGGTAGAGGAAAAATTATAGAATCTGATCATACACTTATCCTAGGTTGGAATGAACGCGTGGTAGATATTATTCGTGAACTAATTCTTGCCAATGAAAGCGAACGTAAAGCATGTGTGGTTATTCTTGCGGAAGCAGACAAAGAATACATGGACGATTTAATATCGAAACGTTTGCCTGATACAATGACAACTGATATTATTACAACACAAGGTGATTATGCAAACATCAACGAATTGGAACGTGTAAATGTAAAAGATTCCAAATCGATTATCATACTTGCAAACTGTACAGAAAGTGCTTCTAAAGACAAAAAAGTAGCTTCGGATGTACAATCAATCAAATCAATTTTAGCAATAACTTCGTGTCAAGGTGGTAAAAACGAATTGCCAATTGTTGCCGAAGTATTTACAGAAGAAAAACGTGAAATAATTAGTTTCTTTGAAGACGAAAATATCATAGCTATAGACAGTTGGACTATCATGGGTAAACTATTAGTTCAAACATCACTTACAAGTGGTCTAGAGATGGTTTACAATGAAATACTATCATTTGATGGTTGTGAAGTATACTTTCATGAAGATCAATGGAACAATGTAAACTTTTACGATTTAGCATACTATTTAGAAGATGGAATTCCATTAGGAACATATTCTGAAGAAGGTGGATTGATTTTACGTCCAGAACGTGATACTGTACTAAAAAACGGTGATCAAGTTGTAATTTTAGCAGAAGACGATTCAACAATAAAGTTAGGAACACATAAAAAATTCAATCCAAAATCAATTCCATTAAAAGACGAAAAACTAGAACAAGTTCAGAAGAAAATCTTAATCTTAGGTTGGCATAAAGTAGCAGAAATATTCATAGAAGAAGCAACGGATTATCTTATTGAAAATTCTGAATTTGACATACTATTCCACAAACCAACGGAAGAATTATTGGAAATGATTGCTAGTTTGCAAGAAGAATATCCTGAATTTAAAATCAATTTGATTGATTCAAACCCTTTAGCAATAGAATGTTTAGAAGAAATAAATCCTTCTAACTATGATAATGTGATTGTATTATCGCAAAGTATGAAGGAGGAAAGTGCTGATAAAATTGATTCTGATACGTTAATAATTCTATTAATGTTACGAAAAATAATTACTGATTTTGAAAACACACATTTACTTACGCAAGTATTAAACTCTGAAAATCAAGAAATTATAAATCAGACTGATGTAGATGATTTCATTATTAGTAACAAGCTAATCACAATGATTTTAGCACAACTGAGCGAAGAACCATTAATCAAAACATTCTACGATGATATCTTTTCAGAAGATGGAAGTGAAATATATGTAAAGCCAACCACATTATACTTTGAAGAATTCCCACAGAAAATCACCTTTGCAGAAGCAATGGAAATAGCCAACAAACGTGATGAAATTTGTTTAGGAATCCGAAAAGGTGATTTGAGTAAAGATGTAGCATCTAATTTTGGTGTAACACTCAATTTAGAAAAAGATGCACAAATAGAACTTACTGAACACGATTTCTTGGTTGTTTTATCTGAAGATGAGTTATAGCTTACAATTTATAAATGACGACAACAAAAATGCTTTTTATACAATAGATTTTTTTTTAATTACAAGCTTACTAGTAGTTTTAGTAAATAATTTAATCATAAAAATTTATAATTATGAAAAGTAAAAAGTTAAAGAAAATCGCATTAAACAAAAGAGTAATTTCTACATTATCATTAGGGAATGTAAAAGGAGGAAAGACTACTGTTGAACCACCAATAGGAACTATTGACCCAACAACATTTCTGTCTACATATTGTGCTGACACAAGAAATGATTATACCTGTCATTATTTTTGTACAGTTGCCTAATAAAACTAAAGGCGAACTTCGGTTCGTTTTTTATATCTCTTAATGTTTTTAATTTAAAAAATTTTTCTTGTAAAAATGATAAATAAATTAGTACAAATGTTTAATTTATAAACATTGATTATGATAAGTATTCTTACATAGAATAATTTTTTTTAAACATTAAAAGATGTATTTTTCGTAAATAAATTAACAATAATATTTAAAATCATGAAAAGTAAGCATTTAAAGAAAATTACATTAAACAAAAGATCAATCTCTACATTAACATCAGGGAATGTAAAAGGTGGAGCAACAACTTTTGAACCTATAAAAATTGATACAGAGACATTCAAATCTTCGTATTGTGCAAACACAGTAAATGATTATACGTGTACGTATTGTACAGTTGCCTAAAACACATGCATTTGACGTAATTCTAATTTAAAAGGTATTGAGAAATGTCGTTTGAATAGAATGAAATTTATGTCAAACTCAAGGTAATACTAAATTTAAGCGAACTTCGGTTCGCTTTTTTTATGGAATCAATTTCAAAGTAATAATCATAAAATGATACAACCTTTGATTCATAAATCGTAGGCTATAACTGTTGTTTCTAGTTTTTGACTGACTTAATTTCACATCATTATTAATTTTTTAAAACATTTATTATGAAAAAAAGAAAGTCAAAATTAAACTTATCAAAGAAAGTAATCTCAACGTTACAAACGAGCATTATCAATGGAGGTAGAAAACCAAAATCGGGATATGCTTCATGTGATAGCCTGTTAGAACAAACGTTTACAGAATGTTAAACATGAATTAATGATTTTTGTTTGCCAATAGTTGAATATTTGCCAAAGCAGCATGTAGACCATGATTGGAAGAAATTCTGATCATGGTTTTGTAGTTTATAAAAGTGTGCTAAAAAAGTGTGAAATAGAAGATAAACCATCTGAAATTCCAGTAATAATGCTTAAATCACTATTCATTCCTTTCAAAACAATATAAATCACAAACAGTGCATACAAGCTAATCAATAAGTATCCATGTGACTTTCGAATGGTTTTTGGGACTAAATAAATAAAGAACGCTACAATTGTTACAATCAATAATAATACACGCAACTGTCCAACGTTTTCAAGCGTTCCAGGACTCATCGTAATTGGTCCGTACATCAACGTAAATAAAAATAACGGGAAACCAAGTGCAAAACAAATATCAAAAATATTACTTCCAAGCGCATTGGCTACAGCGTCATCATAATTTCCTTTCATAGCATCTTTCCATGAAATAATTGTATCTGGTACACTTGTAGCTGCGGAAGCTAACACAACAGATACAAAGTAAATTGGCATTCCAATTGCTTCTCCAAACTGTTCGCAAGCTTCTACCAACCAATAACATGCAATTCCTATAAAAAACACGGAAACAAGCATTAACAACCATGCTTTTCCAGTAGTAATTGTTCCATTTCCTAAAACGGTTGTTGCAAAATCTCCTTTACAAAATGCCACCATTCTATTGCCACCATCAGCTTCTGCTTCATACTCATTATCTACATCACCAGAACCTTGACTCGTTAGCATGTATGTAATATAAACCATATACAAAAGCATCAATACCAAACCGTGATACCAATGTAATTCTGTTCCTGTGATCAGTAAAATCAATACAATTTCACATAAAATCAAGGAAATTCCGTCTCGTTTTATCACTTTCTTAGAAACATCAATTCGATCTACAATTCCTTTTCCAATCACAGCCATAATTACAACTGCAGGAATAATCATTGCATTAAAAACGGCACTTCCGGCTGTGGTTCCAATTCCACCAGAAAAACCATCTTTATCTTTTAAAACGAATAAAAAGAATAATGTAGTAAATAATTCAGGTAAACTACTTCCAATGGCATTAATTGTAGCTCCTTTGATTCCTTCTTTCATATTCCGACCTAAGTAATCGGATGCCATTTCAAAGCCATCACAAGCTCTCCAAATAACAATACAGGTAATAAAAATTAAGCCTAATGAGGAAACTATTGCCATTAATATTTTTGTTTGAATTACAAATTTAGAGATTTAAACACACATTAAATAATTTAGTTGTGATTATGTATAATTATAAATAATGTAAGTCAGCCTGTGCTGAACTAGATTCAGTATTCTTTGGGAAAGCAAAGAAAACGAAAGTAGAAACATGAAAATTTATAATCACACTTAAGGCAATTCCCATTGAAATTTATCAGCTATTGTAAGCCAGTCGGTTGGAAATAGGCATTGAATAACAATCTCTTTTTCTAAAAAAGGATGCTGAAATGATAGGGAAGAAGCGTGCAAAAACAAATTGTGCATATCAAATTCAGCTTGAAACATTCGATTATGAAAGCGATCGCCATACTTTGGATCGCCAATTAATGGATGATTTATTTTGTTTAAATGAACTCGTAACTGATGCATACGACCAGTTTTTGGAAGTAACTTCACTAAGCTATAGCGCGATTCAGGAAACGGTTTCACAGGAATTGGAAGCGTAATACTTGCTAACGTTTCAAAATGTGTCAATGCTTCTTTATGGACGTTTGCATCTCTTCCTTTTACAGGAGAATCAATACGTCCGCTCTTTGGCGAAAACCCTCGCACAATGCCATAATATACTTTCTGAATCTGATCGGAAGTAAACAATGCTTGAAATTTTGCAACAAACTCTTTTTGCTTTGCACACAGCACAATGCCCGAAGTTTTTCTATCTAAGCGATGAATCGGAAAAAAATGCTTGTCAAACTTTTCATGTAACAAACCAACTAACGTTTTCTCATCTGACTGATTTCGAGCCATAAACGAATGATGAACCAACATATTATTGGGTTTCGCAACTGCAATTACAAAATCATCTTCGTACAAAATCATGTGCAATGATAAAAAATAGGATTCAGTACTTTCAATAAAAACTATGAAAACTATAAAAAGTATCTTTTTTCTTCTTTTCAAAAAGGGGAAAAATCCTGAGACAAATAAATCCTCCATTTTCTAAATAATAGTATATTTAAAAACCAATTAACATTTTAGCATGCGAAGTTTATATAGCAAAGGACCCACAAAAGTTCCTACTGGATTTACCAATCCTACAAAATCTTTCACAAAACACGTTTGGTTCGCCATTATCGGACTCATCTTATTTATCGGATTGTACATTTTACTAACCGTTTGGTTTGGGAAACTTGCGTACAATTTATTTACCAGTCCTGAAGGTAACTTTTGGGATATATTACTCGGAATTGGATTTGCATTTCTATCACTATTCATGCTAAAATCACTCTTCTTTTTAAACAAAAGAGAAGAAAATCCATTGCATAAATTCCTAACAGAAAAAGAAGAACCTGTACTATTCGATTATTTATACAAACTTGCTGATGAAGCTGGCGCGCCACGTCCACACAAAGTATTTCTAACAGATAGAGTAAATGCAAGTGTTTCGTATGATATATCACTAATCAATTTATTATTTCCTTCAAAGAAAAATTTAGAAATTGGTTTAGGCGCTATTAATGTATTGAGTTTAGGTGAACTAAAAGCAGTGTTAGCACACGAATTTGGGCACTTTGCACAACGTTCCATGTTGTTAGGTCGATATGTATATGTAGCGCAACAAATTGCTGCTAGAATTGTTGGAAAACGAGATGTATTTGATAGTTTATTATCCGGGCTTTCTAGTTTTGACATCAGATTAGCATGGATTGGTTGGATACTTTCAATCTTAGTTTGGGCAATTCGTTCGTTGGTAGAAACCTGTTTTAGTATTGTAATGATGGCAGAACGCGCATTATCACGTGAAATGGAATTTCAAGCCGATTTGGTTGCGGTTTCCCTTACGGGAAGTGACGCGTTAATTCATGCATTATACAAACTTCAAATTGCAGATGAAGCCTATGATAACGCAATAAATATTACAAATTCAGAGCTTGGTTCGCAAAAAGCAGTTTCAGATTTATACGTATTACAATCAAACTATATTGATAAAATGCGTCAAATATTGGACGAACCAGCATACGGACTTTCGCCAGAAGTTCCTTCGTTTAATGCGGCTTCGCACAGAATCTTCACATCACGAAAATACAATCCGCCAAAAATGTGGGCAACGCATCCAGCTGATAATGATCGTGAAAACAATGCAAAGAAAAAATATATTAAAGCTGATATTGACAGCAGATCGTCGTGGGATTTATTTTCAAATCCAACACAATTACGAGAAGAAATGACTGCGAGTTTGATACAAACTGCAAAAGTAGAAATCAAATCTAAAAATACTGATGAAGAAAGTATAGTCAGTCAAAATAAACAAAACTTTGATTGGTCATTCTTAGCGTCAAAATATCACTCAGCATTCTTTCGCCGATATCCGTTTACGAACTTTAAAACCGTAAATGACATATACACAGACATGTATCCGTTTTCAATTGAAAAAATATTTAACGAAATATATCCGAAAGAACTAGCTTCAAAAATAAATCAACTGAAAGAAATTGAAGAAGAACGAGAAGCGTTATTAGTTTCTCAAAATGAAGTAGTTACTGCGGAAAAACGATTGTTGTATCATAGAGGTGAACAAATCAAGCGAAGTGATATTCCTGACATTTTAGAAGCTATAAAAACTCAAGAAAAAGAAATTCGTGATGAAGTAAGCTTGCACGATCAAAAATGTAGAACGGTTCATTACAAAGCTGCAAAAAGTTTAGCAAATGGTTGGGATCGCCAGTTAGATAATCTAAATAAAATTCTACATTACACAGAACATACAGTTACTAATATTGATGATTGTGGAGGAAAATTTCATAACATTCTAATTATGGCGTTGGCTGATGGAAGGATTACATCTTCAGAACTTACTGATATTATTGCAGTTGGAACAGAATATTATCACATTATACGAAGAGTTTACGATCAGGCAGAAACGATTCGTTTGGATAGTAATTTATTAACAAAGCTGAATGTTTTAACTTTCTTTGAATTATTTCAAAAATTTGATTTTCCACCACCAATGGAAGAGAATATCAACGAATGGGTAAATCATGTAGACAGTTGGGCAAACTTGGCAAAAAGTGCATTAATGCAACTTCGTAATGTAGCGTTGGAAGAATTATTACAAACCGAAGAACGTGTAAAAGAAGCATATTTGTACAACAAAACGTTAGAGCCAGTTTCTAGTTATAAAGTAACCTTAGTAGATGAATATTCGGTGTTAACGCCAGGAATGGAACGACCAAGACGACGAAAACTCGATTTTTGGTCACGCTTTTTCATTGGAGATGGATTGTTTCATTCCATTTCAAAATTTGCAGTTTCTGGCGCAATTCTATTTGCAGCATTATACTTTGGAGCGCGTTCGTATGCAACAACGATGTTTGTGTACAATGGATTAAGTATTCCAATTACGGTTCAATATGAAGATGGAACTGTAAATGTATCTCCAAATGATTATCGTGAAATTGATGTTAATTATGGAAAAGATTACTTGTTCAAAGCCCTAACAAAAAATACAAATAAAGCAATTGATAGTGTACAAAGTGATTTCTCTGGGAGATCATCAAAATACATATACAATGTTGCAAATGCAGCAGTATTAATGCATTCGCCTATATATTACGGGAACAATGTGCCAACTCCAAAAGTTGATTATTCAAAAACAGACAAATGGATTGGAACAGATGCAGATTATGTCTTAGAAGATGGACCAAATACAATATCTTCTAGTTCAACACAAAGTGTCATTACAAAACATGTTTTAATGGCGTATAGTGATGTTAATCCTATGGGAATTATCTCTTCTTTAGATGATAAAACACAATATAAAGAAATCATTAATGCACATATATTGTGGGATGATAAAAAGTCGCTATATACGATGACATGGTTGAGTTTATCAGCTATGACAGAGGATGCAACGGATATCTTAAACAAACGATTGGAAAACTATCCAGATGATGTAATGTCGCTCAGAGCTTTATATGACGCGTCAGATTCCATTCAAAAACTAAAACTAGCGGACAAATTCAGGAAAATTTCAAGTGATATTCCAAATGATCCCGATTACTTCTATTTGGCAACTCGAACCATAAAAGATGATGTACAAGAAAATGAAGCATTTATCAAAGGGCATGAAAAATGGAAATCGCATCCTTGGTTAGCGTTTGCAAGTGCTTTTTCATATGCAAATAATGAACAATGGCAAAAAGCCTATGATGCTTTTGTTGTAGTATCAGAAACAAATATTTCACTTGCAGAAGCAGTTTCTATGGATGCGGAACGTGTACGTAGATTATTAATTCATATGCCAAATACAACAGTAAGTTCGTCACCAATTATAGAATCGCAACGACTAAAATACTTTGAAAATTTAGAAAACGGAACCCTTGAAAATAGTATGTCCGATTCGTATAATGTATATTCACTTTTAGCAAGAGGTGAAACGTTAAAAGCATACAATTTCAGTAAACGCCATCCAGATCAACATCCGTATGCATTACGATTAATAGGTGCTTCAAAACATGCAACCACTCAAATCATCAATGAAGCTTTAGCACTTTCAAGTGAAGAAGGAGTCAATGAAACTACAGTTTGGTCAGCAATTGGTTTAGCGATTCAAAATGGAAAACCATATGATGCGTATGTAAACTATATGAAAGATTTTATTGATGTTAATATTGTCAAAGAATTTATTAGATATACAAAGGCAAAACAATACAAAAGAGCTGAGGAAGCAATTATCGGAATTGATTTTAGAACAAAAGCAAACTTCTACACACTCGGAAATATCATGCTAAAAGAAAAAGCACCAACAACTTGGAAGAAAAAAATGGTTCGATTACTATATGCAGATGAACATCCGTTTTTGTACAAAAAACTATAGTTGATTTTGGTATTAGAATAAGGGAAATTTAAGTGCTATCTTTACAATTCGTAAAAGAATTGCTAAAAATGAAACTCAATATACAAGATACATTCAACAAAGAATTACCATCTGATCCTAACAAAAACAATACACAACGTAAAGTGTTTGAAGCCTGTTATTCGTTTGTAACACCACGAATTCCTTCGAACCCAAAAATGATGCACGTTGCAGATGAAGTTGCTGAAATGCTAGACTTAGAACGTGAAACAAACTCAGAAGATTTTTTAAATACATTCTCAGGAAAATCAGTCTACCCAAAAACATCTCCGTATGCCATGTGTTATGGCGGACATCAATTTGGGCATTGGGCAGGACAATTAGGTGATGGAAGAGCAATCAATTTAACCGAAATTCGTGCAAATGGACAACGTTGGACATTACAACTCAAAGGAGCAGGAGAGACGCCATATTCAAGAACTGCAGACGGTTTTGCAGTATTACGTTCATCAATCCGTGAACATTTATGTAGCGAAGCAATGCACTATTTGTGCGTTCCAACTACACGTTCGTTATCAATTGCCTTAACAGGTGATGAAGTCTTGCGAGACATGCTATACGATGGAAATCAAGAATACGAAAAAGGCGCTGTGGTGTGCAGAGTTGCGCAAAGTTTTATCCGTTTTGGAAACTTTCAAATCTTTGCTGCACGAAAAGACACTGTAAATCTTCAAAAGTTAACGGATTATACCATTGGACATTTTCACAAAGACATTCAATCTGAAGGAAAAGAAAAATACATTGCATTCTTTCAAAAAGTAGTCAATTCATCGCTAGAAATGGTCTTGCATTGGCAACGTGTCGGTTTTGTACATGGTGTGATGAACACGGATAATATGTCAATTCTTGGTCTAACGATAGATTATGGACCATATGGTTGGTTAGAAGGCTACGATCCAAATTGGACGCCAAATACAACGGACAGTCAACATCATCGCTATGCATACGGAAATCAGCCAGGCATTGTACTTTGGAACTTAGTTCAATTGGCAAATGCGTTGTATCCACTGATTGAAGAAGCTAAACCGTTGGAAGCTATTCTTGAAAGCTATCAAACGAATTTTGATAAGAAATATGTAGAAATGATGTCTCAAAAGATCGGTCTAGCCGAAATAAACGCTGACGTAGAACAACTTATTGAAGACTTAGAGCAAAATTTACAATTGACAGAAACGGATATGACAATTTTCTTCCGTGAATTGCCACGTGTTCAAAAGAAAAATACGTCACAAGAAGCATTTCAAAAAATACACAAAGCATTCTACAAACCTTTAGAACTCGCAGGATCAGTCACAGATGCTTGGACAACTTGGTTTACAAAATACCTTGAACGCTTGCAAATAGAAACAGACAGAGACGAAACCAGAAAGTTTAAAATGTATGAAGTAAATCCAAAATTTGTTTTACGAAATTACATGGCGCAAAAAGCAATTAATGCTGCTGACAAAGGAGATTACACAGTATTAAGCGAATTATATGAAGTATTAAAACGTCCATATAACGAACAACCAGAATATGAACAATGGTACGCAAAACGACCAGAATGGGCACGAAACAAAGTAGGTTGCTCTATGTTATCATGCAGTTCGTAATGTTTTTACTATTTGTTAGACTAAAGCATAGATTTCGATACAAAATTCTTTCAATTCGACTGATGTCGATGTGATAGAATTTCACTCAATCTGACGTTAATTAGTAATGAAACTCGTCAATTCGAGTGATTTTTATTGTTTCATGTAGTGAAAAAATAAAAATTGTATCGAGAATATTTTAGTTATACAAAGAAATATTAAATCGTGATGATTTATTAAAATATAAAACCAATGAAAAGTACAAAGCTCCAAATAGAAAATGCAAAAGGTCATAAACTAAACGCATTTTTAGAATTACCCGCAAATCAAAAACCAAATTACTATGCTATTTTTGCGCATTGTTTTACGTGTAGCAGTACATTAAGCGCCGTACGAAACATTAGTAATACACTTACTACACATGGTTTTGGTGTGGTTCGTTTCGATTTTACAGGTTTGGGTAGGAGTGAAGGTGAATTTTCGGAAAGTCACTTTTCAGGAAACGTTTCTGATTTAATAGCGGTTCAACAATACATGAAAGATAACTATGAAGCACCTTGTTTATTGGTCGGACATTCGCTTGGCGGTGCCGCGGTTTTAGTTGCTGCTTCGCAATTAGATGATATCAAAGCAGTTGCAACGATTGGAGCGCCTTCAACGGTAAGTCATGTAAAACATTTATTCTCGCATGATGCACACCAAATTCCTGAAGATACAAACGTACAAGTAAATATTGGCGGAAGACCTTTTACGATCAATAATGAATTTGTTTCTGATTTTGATAAAACAGACTTGCCAAAAACGGTTAAAAACTTACGCAAACCTTTGTTAATACTGCATTCTCCAACGGATTCAATAGTTGGAATTGAAAACGCAAAGGAATTATATCATCATGCACATCATCCAAAAAGTTTTGTTTCTTTAGATAATGCAGATCATTTATTAACGAATGCAAAAGATAGTCGTTATGCCGGAAATATGATAGGAACGTGGGTTGAACGTTATTTTCCAAAGCAAGAAAATGAAATGTTGGATACGGAAGGAGAACATTTAGTTGGTCATTTAAATTTGATTGAAGATAATTTTACTACGAAGATCCAGACGAAAAACCACGATATGATTGCGGACGAACCTATTTCTTTCGGTGGAAATGATTTTGGACCTTCGCCATATCAATACTTATATGCAGGTTTGGCAGCATGTACAACGATGACATTAAAAATGTACGCCGATCGAAAAGGTTGGGATTTACGTGAAGTATTCGTGTACATTTCACATAGTAAAAAGAAAAATACGGAACTTGGCATTGAACTAGAAAAACCAACACGACTTGATTTTATTACTAAAAAACTAAAATTCGTTGGTGATCTTTCAGATGAACAAAAGCAACGTCTAAAAGAAATTGCAGCAAAATGTCCTGTTCACAAAACATTGGCAGGACAAGTGGTTTTTGAAAGTGAAGTGATTTAGACTTCTTGGATTGTTACATTTATGTTTTATGTGATGCTGAATCAAGCTCAGCATCACATAATCGCAAGTTTATTTCTTTGTTTGTTCTTCTTTTCTCCAGAATTCAAATTTCATATAAAGTAAAGTCACTGCTGGTTTTCCACCTTTTTTTATTCCTTGTACAGCCAATTTTAAAATAGCGCCATCTTTAGGTTTGTAAACCATCATAAAAGCTGACCTAGCGTATTGAGTTCCACATCTTTTATCTCCGCCAGCTTCTTCTCCAGCTTTTAATGCCAGCATTAAGCGTTCTGACAAAGTTTTATCTCTATTTTCATCAAATGCTTTGTATGCTTTTGAAACAACCTGGCTTCCAGGAAGAATATTTCCCATAACGGCAAAATCATTACCTAGTTGTGATCCATTCCAATCTTTGATTTTTGATCCAGAATATACAAGTGGTTTTGATTCTGAATCCAAAACAATCAATCCATATTGTTGTCTTTCAGGGTTAAACTTATCATTTTTGAGTTCCTTAAGTATTTCGTTTAATGAAATGCCCTTATTCATCAACTCTACAGCTTTCATTCGTGCAAAATAGTCGCTTCCAGCCTGAACCACAATAGCGCCTTTTCCTGGTACAATTGAGGCAATTCCTGAGACATCAAAAGTACAAGAAGCACCTACAATACCAATTTCGCCAGTTTTACGATCTACGGCAATTATAGACCAAGTTGCATAGCAATGTGTAGAAAAGATAGTTAAGAATAAAATTAGCAAAAAGATAGATTTTTTGTTCATCATTTGTTGGTTTAGCGTTAATAATATCTAAAAGACGAACCAAACTTTTGGATGTGGCAAATTTTAATAAAAATAAGTAAATCAAATTCAAAATAATAAAATATAAAATAGTCATAAATCTTTCAAAACCATTGACATCATTACGTTTGTTAAAGTTGGTTAAAAACGTTAAATCGATTATAACTAAGATGGTTAAACATATAAAAACTACTTCTTTTGTTTAAAACAATTTAAATTTTAAACAATGAAAAGACTATTACTTATTACTATGATGACAATTTTTGGATTCATAAATGTTAATGCACAAGATGTTGAATTTGGAGCTAAAGTTAACATCAACTTTGGATCACTTTATGGAGACAACACCGGAAATATTGATCCTATAGTTAGTATTATTAATTTTGGTTTTTATTCAGAAATACCACTTAATGAAAAGTTTTCTTTTCAACCAGAATTAATGTATTCAACGCAAGGTTTTAGTGTTAACGACAAGATAACAACACTAAATTATCTGAATCTACCATTAATGGGGAAATACTATTTAACAAAAAAAATAAGTATCGAAGCTGGTCCACAAATTGGTTATTTACTTTCTGCTAAAGGTCCTACGAGCAATACAAAAGACAATTTTAAAGCATTAGATTTTGGTGTAAATTTTGGTATAGGATATAAACTTAATAACGGATTGAACTTTGGTGCACGATACAATTTGGGATTATCAAACATTAATGATGTAAGTGGTTCATCAAATAAACTTAGAAATGGAACAGTACAATTTTCTGTTGGCTATTCCTTCTTTTAAAGTATACATAAAATTGGCTCTTATCAGTATTTAATAACTGTAGAGCCAATTATATATTATATTAGTAAGCCAAATTTATTATTGCTTTATCACTTTCTCTTGAAGTATGATGTTTCCAGCTGAGTTATATGCTTTTATAAAGTAAATTCCAGTTTGTAAGTTTGGAAGTTTGATTGTTTTTTGACTTGAATTAAATCCCCTTGCTAGTGCGAGTTTGTAACTCGTACCGATAATGAGTGAGAGATTAATTTGTTGTCGGCACAAGTTGGAAACTTGCGCTAGCGTTCGTTCGGGTTAGACTTGGTTTAGGTTTTTAGAGACGGTGGTTTATTGATAGATTACCTTTAATATAAATAATTAATTATTTAGGATTTCCTGAATTTCAGGCATTGAGATTCCATAACTATCAAAAACATTCCAATTGCTATCCTTACTTAATGTTATAAGAGCTGCTTCGTATTGAGTCTCATATTTATAATGAAACATAATACTTGCTTTGTCACTAGACAATGTGTTTTTAGTATAATAAATAATTAGTCCGTCAACAATAGGTTGATAATTGTATTCTCTTGTACCATAAGAAGTGTCATAGTACTTATATTCTTCTCTTTTTCTTCTTTTAATATAACTTGCATCAGTCTTTTCTTCATAACCTTTGTAACTTCTTAAAAATATCGTCGTACTATGTTCAGTCATAGGGTGATATTTAGAAACTGTAAGCTCGTCATTACTACTCCAAAAAGAGAAATCTTGTGAATCAATACAATCGCCTTCTACTGAATGATAACTAAAATTTGTTTTAATATCAATAATGAATAATTCTTTTGGGTTCCAATAATTTATTCGATTTTGAATCACTTTCTCACAATTGCGAATAAAAGTAGAATCGTCACCTTCTAATATTGATAAAAAATCCGTTTCGAACGTATTATTACGAAGTTTTATAACTACTTTCAAATTAGTACTTAGTGTTTAGTTTTAATTTTTTAAGACTTTCGTCTGAAGTAACACGTTACCATTTACACCAAAAGCTTTCACAAAATAAATTCCAGTTTGCAAGTTTGGAAGATTGATTGTTTTTTGATTCGAATTAATAGCTTCTGTTAATATTAATTGTCCCTGAATGCTATATAATTCTAACTTGGAAACTTGATCATTTCCTGTTTGAATCGTTAATTGATTTGTAAATGGAACAGGATATATTTTTGTTGTATTTGCATTAAACTCTTCAGTAGTTAAGAATCCACTGAAATATTGATTCGCTTGATAGAAAGCATTTGTTCCAATTTCAACTCCAATCAGTCGTCCTCTTATATCATCAATTGGTGGATGAATTCCACCCCAAATTCTTGATAAACTTGTTTGGTCGGAAGCATCACGATACGTTGCCCATTGTAGTGTAAATGCTGCACTTGGACCTTTTTCAAAGACTAAGAAATCATCTTGTGGAATATCAAATGTTCCCATTCCGCCAGGAAAAAACTCATCACCTGTTAAGAGTGTCAACACTTCTGCGGCAGCTCTTGAAAACGTTGAATGTCCTGATAAATATCCTGCAAAAGGAGGCGTTACAAATGTTCCACGTTGATATGGCCACCATTTTGTTGCTAAAATCCAGTCAACACCAGCAATATCAGTTGTTGGATCACTAATGTAATCTGGTCCTTTCCAAGCGTATACTTTTGGTTTTCCAACATTTTCATCATTATCACCAGCTAAAGGGTCGCCAGTTTCAATTAATTCAATATAGTTTGGAATTAATGGCAAACCATGTGGATCATAATTTGGTAATGTTACATCCGAACTTTGTCCTTTTCCTGCCATATACCGAATTGCAGAAATTGGACGTATATAATCGTAATATCCTTTAATTCCCCAAGTGTTTATTGCTGCGTCATGCATTGCACCTGCTAGTGTTAGATAACATTTTACATCCCATTCTAAATCATCTAGTTCTGGACCAAAACCATTCCAACGTTTTTCAACCAATGGATGATCACTTACATAGTTCATAATCGTAAACCAATGTCCCGGAGGTGTTTCAGAATCGGGTCCGTCAGCCCAAAATTCTGCTAAAACACGTGCATAATCAGCTCTTTTTACGAGTTGTGGTTCGTATGGTAAATTTGTGACAGGATTTAGGCTACGACCTACACTTGGATCACCACCTTGAAATATATCATAGAATGCTTTGTATTCTTCAAACGTTTCAGGAAAAGTAGTTGTACCGAGATTTCCAAGCGCTCCAGGCGAAATGTCTATTAATGTATTATCTGCCGGATCTAAATGTGAAGACCATAACGAAACCAATGCAAAATGCCATTTGTATGGATCGTCAATTCCATCATTATTATTTGATTCTTGAATGTAAACTGGTGCGCCAGGATCGTTGTATACATAACAATCAAATCCTTCATTTATGATGTCTAAATCTTCAAATTTTAAGGCAAAAGGCGTTACTTCTCCCCATTCAGGGCTAAGAAATGATGGTGTATTTAGCGGAAATGGATTTCCACTTTGATCTACAAATACATCAAACGCTAATGGTTGCCATTTGTTTGGGTCGATATCATTGGTTTCTTCATATAGTTCTAGTAATAATGGACTGTTTGAAGGTGTATAGAATTGATTGGTATAATCATTTTGTTCGTTGGAACCATCCTGAAATCCAAAATTGATAATTTCATTTGCTAAATAGTTTCCTAACGCTGCATACGAACCTGTACTATAATCTGTAGATGTGAAATTTATATCATAATTAAAAGATTCGAATAGTGTTTGAAAACTCGCTAGGGAAGTAGTAGCACCTGGGGAATTTCCAAAACGATGAGATAATAGACGATACATTGCATAACTCATCATTTCATGTCGTGCTGCAGCTATATCAGTTGGTGTGGCAATTCCGTCAAAATTACAGGTGTAACTTCCGTATGTTTTTCCTAAAAATATAGTTTGTGCTTGTGGATTGAAGACAGCCCAAGCATCGTACATAGCCATTGAACTGTGAAATAAATTTCGAGCATGTACTGTTGGACGTGCAAAGTCATTACGAATTGCTAGTAATAGTTGTTCGTTCCACTCACGTGCAACTGTATGTTGTGCTTGTAAATTGGGAATATAGGAAAGCAAGCTTAGAAAAGCTATCGCAATAATTTTTTTCATTTTGGGTTGATCGAGGTTATTGCGGTAAAATTACTTAAAAGATTGTTTTTTAGCAAACTATAGATACTATATTAAAAGTAAGACTTCTTTCTATTACTAAAGACAGGATACACTAAAAAGTATATCCTGTCTTTTTACTTCATTTTATTCATGTTTTATAACTAAAAGCTGATTAATAGTAATTAAAATTATAGGTGATTGAACACATACAAAATAATTACAATAGTATACATGAATTAGCAATAGTAAGAATGACAACCTCCAAACCGTGAATCACACCAATTACGTACGGTATCTCTACATGAATCTGCGGGTATTGTGATTGGAGGAAGTGGTGCCTGGGTATATGTTTTGCAAATGATACCTCCTGAAGCTTGTTCTCCACCTTTTACACTTTCTTGTAAATCACTTATTGTCTTTTTCTTTAGTACTAATCTTTTTATTTTTTTCTTCATGATTTTATATTTTACGTTTTAGAGTATTATTATTAGCAGTATACTGATGGACAGGTTGTTGTTGGAATTGTTGTACCACACATCCTTGCAACTGTTTCTCTCTGACTTGGATCGCATTCTATATACGTTTCAGGTGGTAATTCGCAATAACGCCATGTTGTTACAGGCTCGCCTCCGTAAACAGAAAAGCTAGAAATAGATTTCTTGTTAAGTTTCAATAATTTTAGATTCTTTTTTTTCATCATAATTATGTTTAAAATTGATGAAGTAAAGCAACTATTTTTCTCTTAAAACATAAAACAAAGCTGTTGAGGAATCATGAATTGTAGTCTTTTAATATAAGTGAATATTATTGTTCGTAGGACATTCTTGATGTTCAGTTGGAGGCTGTGCTTTTACTGTACCGTTATTGGTATTACAATTGCAAGTACATATATTAGATGAAGCACAATCAGAGTTATCTGTAGTATATTCAGTCGTACACTCGGTGTATAATGATAATATGGGATTTGTTGTTCCCAATGCTGTATTTGTCTCAACATTTCCTCCATTTTTTTTGTGAAGTAAGGTTAAGTTTGAAATGCTATACTTTTTTAATGTCAGTCCTGTAAGATTCTTTTTTTTCATAATATTTTATGTTGGATGATTAATATTTAATGAAAGAAAAAAATATTGAATTAAAATAAAAATTATACTATTGACAAATCATGATTCGTCAACAGAATCGTTATTTTTTTAAAGGTTTTTTAAATATTGAGAAGGATAGATACCTGTATATGCCTTAAAAGCTCTTGAAAATGTCTCTTGTCTTTTGAATCCAAATTCCTCAGCTATAGCCTTAATTGTATATGATTGAAGTGTTTTATCATTTTTTAATCTCACTAAAGCTGTGTTGATTCGCAATTCTGTAATATAAGCTGTAAAAGATTTTTCCTTATGTGTGTTAATTACTTTGGATAAATAGGTAGCGTTGGTTTCCAGTTTTTCAGCCATAAAGCTTAAGCTACATTCTGTAGATAAGTAATATTCTTTTTTTTCAAAATCGGCAATCTTTCCTAAAATTGCTCTCACATTTTCATCGGATACTTTATCTTTTCTAGATGCTGTTTTTCTCTCTTGATTGTTTTCTAATTCAGAGACTTTTGTGAGAAGTTCTTCAAATTTCTTCTTTGTAGATTTCTCTCTTATTTTATAATATAATATGCTACCTAGAAAGAGTAGAAGTAAAGCTAGAGATAAAATGATATACTTTTTCTTATTCTTTGTTTGCTCTGTTAACTGATCTCCTAATATGTTTATTTCTGTTTTTAGAGGAGAGACATCTATGAGTTTATGTGTTTCATTATTGAGTTTTAAATCTTCTATACTTTGCTTTTTTTCTAGCATTGTATATTTCTGAAAATGAAATTCTGCTTTTTCATGTTTATTCTCTTTATGATACGCAAGTGTTAAAAATTCATGTAATTCTTTTTCATTAAGATCTACATTATCTGAAGCGTTTATTTTATCATATGCTTTTTCTAAATAGTCAATGCTTTTTTTATAAGCATTTGTTTTATAAGCACTTTTCCCTAAATAAAATAATGAAGTAAGATATAAACTTTCGTAGTTGATTTTGACTTTGGCTTTGACTTTTGTTGAATCTCTAACTTGTTTAGCTAATACTGTACACTTTTTATAGTTTTTTCTTTGGTAATTAATGATCGCTTTATTCATTAATAAAGGATAATATGCCCATTGCTTAATTGTATCAGAACATTTATTCAATCCGGCTTTGTTATATATTTCTGCATCATCGGGTTTTTCCATCCATAGATATGCATCTGCAATATTAATGTAAGCAGTAAGTCTGTAATACTCTGTATCATAAGTGTTTTCTAAAGTATCTATATGTTTTAAGATACTTTTATACATAGTAATAGCTTCTTGAAAATCCTTATGTATTTTTTTTATGAAAGCAATATTTGTGAGTGGAGCAATTTCATAAATAATGTTTCCTAAATCTTTTGCGCGGTCTCTTGCTTCCATGTAAGCGATAAGTGCTTTAGAATCTTCTCCTAATTCGGAAAGAATATCTCCTTTTAAACAGAAGCATTTATATAAAAATGAAGAATCTTGTACAGTTGCTCCTTGTTCTATGGCAAGTTCAATATTTTTTAATGCGACCTTATTTTTAGTTAATCCGTAGTAGCATTTGGATGTATAATAAGATACACGAGCCAATTGATCATTATTCCCACTAATAACAGCTAATTCTTTTGCTTGCGCTACATAATCTAATGCTTTAGAAGCATCTTTACTTATAAATTTATAATATGATTTTATTAATTCATCAAAAGATTCATTGTTTGATGAATTATCCTGTGCATTTGCAAAACTCAGAAAAGCATAAAATAATACTAAGATTACTTGTCTCATAATTCAACTCTTTTTTAAAATCTGAATGTTTAGGAAAGAATCAATTGGTTAAAATTACTATAATGTTTTAAATGTAGTACAAGTTATAGATAAGTTAACTTTTTAAACTGGTTTTTTCAATTTTTCGACAATAATTCTTCTAGTTTATTGGCTTTATATTATCGTTTAATTAAAAGGTTTTATTTTTATAAATTATGCAGTGAGTGAAGTTTCTTCTTTAGTGATTCTTCTTAGAATAAAGAGTATCAGTAATGAACAACTTCCACAAATTAAGAATCCAATAAATAGAGGAGAAGCGGTTGTTTTTACAAAACTACCAATATACGTTGCAATTGGAACCGCCATAATTGTGGATACAAAACCATTGATTGCTGCACCAATTCCTGCAATGTGTCCGACAGGTTGCATCGCTAACGAGCGTAAATTCCCGAAAAGGAAACCTATAGAGAAAAATTGCAATACGAAGAATGTCATTAATATGTACATATTAGGATTCGGCTGACCGAAGAAAAGGAAAAGATATATTAAAGGAATCGCAGTAAACGAAATCATAAACGTTTTTACGAGTGCGTACATTCCGTATTTTAGTACAAAATTTCCATTTAGAAACGTAGCAAAACCAACGGAAATGGAAAGTCCAGCAAATAAATATGGAAATTCTTCAGCCATATCATATTGTTTTTGAAATATTTCATCTGCAATACTCAAATAAACCATAAACGATCCTGTAATAAATCCGGAGATTAACGTAAATGCGATGGATTTTTTGAATTTCATAAATTCTTTAAAACCATCAACAAACAATGACATAGATAATTTTATTTTATTGTTTGGATCTAATGTTTCTGGTTGTCTTTTCCAGAGCCAAAACATGATTAATGCTCCAAATATTAGTTGGCTATTAAAGATAGAACGCCAGCCAAAAGCATCAAGCATTAATTTACCAAATGTTGGTGCTATTACTGGTACTAGAATGAAAATAGAGACAATAAATGACATAATTTTTGCCATGTAATCGCCACTAAAACTATCGCGAACCATTGCAATACTAATTGTTCGTGGTGCTGCTAATCCAATTCCTTGTAAAACACGTCCGGCAATCATCATTTCAATGTTTGTAGCCATAACACATAAAAAACTTGCTAGTACAAATAGTAAAAATCCTGCGTAAATGACAGGTTTTCGTCCAACACTATCTGAAAGTGGTCCGAAAATTAATTGTCCGAAACCTAAACCTAAGAAAATCATTGTGATTAGGAGCCGTTTATCTGTTGATTGAGCAGTTTCGATAGCAATTCCAATAGCTTGCAGCGCTGGTAGAATAGCATCAATAGACAAGGCTACCGTTGACATTAATGATGCCATGAGTATGATGAATTCCGTTTGCGATTGCTGTTTTCTTTGCATTGCGCAAAAGTACGTTTAAAAAAGAGTTTAGATATTAAAAAAGAGGACTTCTTATTGAATTTAGATAGATTTAGTATCTTAGTTTTTTTAATTTAACATATGAAATTTTTCAATAAAGAACGTTTGAAATTAATGGCTGGTAATAATTTAAAAAAGTATTTAAAGTATGCATTTGGTGAAATTATTTTAGTGGTGATTGGTATTTTGATTGCTGTTGGAATTAATAATTGGAACCAGGGTAAACAGTTAGATAAAACTAACAAAGAATTAGCCGAACAGGTTCTTATAGAGCTAAAAAATGATATCAGAACAATTTCTAATTATCAAAAGAAAATAGATACCATACAGCAGCGTTTTTTAAAAGTTTTAGGCAAAGAATATGATATAAGCATGACTAGTAATAATGATTTTGTTGGATCATTATTATTTGAACCTAATATTATGGATTTGGACAATACAGTAATGCAAATTTGAATGATTCTGACGTTTCTAAATCATTATTGAATTTAAGTTCTGCGTATAAATCACATATAGATTTAATCAAGCAATTAGAAAGTTTAATTTTTACTAAAATAAATGATAATTTAAAAGAGATTGAAAAAACAGAAGAATGGTATATTGATTTATTAACAGATTATAGTTGCAAGAATGATTGTATAGAATTTTTGTTGTATAACAAAGCTCATCAATCACGTATGGCATCATTACGATTTATAGAAGTAGATGTATATGGGCAATCATTAAATACCATGCGCATGAGTTTACAAAAATATTTAGATGCTTTAGAATAGAGTGTAAAGAGTAGTATTTATAGAGGTATTAAAATATTCTATTTAACATAATGTAAATTATGATACAAATACTATGTATAGGAAAATAGCACAAATCCCGTATTTGTAAACCATAATGATATTATGCTAAATATCCCAGAACCGTTGTATTTACTACTAGAATCATTGTGCTTGGGTCATGAACCATTTTTTAATCGGAACGCTACGCTACAGAAAATTTTACTCACGTAATTATTATTTTATTTAGCGGAGTTCGTGATTACTTCGTAGTTGTCCCATAATTTGTCGTTATGCAAAATTGCCGCGCGCAAACACTTTATTGCTTAGTATAAATAAAATGCTCTGGCATTTTTTTCTACACACAATTTGCCGACGCTTTCCAGCCGCACAAAAGCTACTTTAGAAATTTTATTGAAACATTCTATATGCTAGAAACATTTCGTTAGAAAAAGTTTTATGACCTGTACGTTAGCCTGCCGCATACTTATAAAAATTTTCTGCAAAGAATTTTATATAACTATGCTAACTGTTCGTTTTCATAAAAACCTTTTTTGGCTTTTCGTTATGTTAAATAACTTTTGAGTTTAATGAGAACCGTTTGTAGTTTTTTAATTTATCTTTTTCTTGATAAAAAGAAACAAAAATCAAGACTTCATAAAACTTTGGAAACAATTACGGCTCGTTCGCTATATTTTAGAAACGTTTAGAGTTCTTTAGCTTATTTTAGAAATCAAATACAATGTAGAACACTCTACAAAAAAACTGCTTCATCTCTAAAATATGGACGCTCACTCTCCTATTGTTTTGACCAAAGTTTTCTGAGGTCGTTTGTGGCTTGCGTTTGTGAATTAATTTTCGTCTATTAATTTAAGGTCTGCGCAAATTTCTTTGAAGATATCACAAGGATCAACGTCAATAGCTAAAGCAATTAGATATAATTCATCAACTCTTAATTTCGTTGTTTCATTTGAACCTAATTGACTTATACGAGATTTACTGATTCCTGTTTTTCGTGAAACTTCAGCTTTATTAATTGATTTCTTCGCTAAATACAATCCTAATTTAGTCATGTGTGTACTTATTTTTAATACATAAATATAGAAAGTATATACACTTGTATAAAATATTAAAACAATAATTTTGAATTTAAGTGTTTTTTCTACATATTTGTATAGAATTACTAAACAATAATAATCAAATTCTATACCATGAGCGGATTTCCAAAATATACAAAAGCTGATTTAGAGAGAATCGTATACACACAACTTGATAATCTTAATGCAATTCATGATTTACTAAAGATTATGAAACTCCAAAATGAACTTATTGAGAATGCAAATAAGAAACTAAAAGATGAAATTATTGATTTTAAGAGACGAGTTAATTATGGTACTGGGAAGTTTGAGTGATTAATATTGTTCTTCTTTTTGACTTGAAAAATTGTCGAATAAAAAAAGAGCAAGTAATTAAACTTGCTCCTTAAATAATTATTTACATAATAATTTATCCAGCTTTAAAATAACCTTTATCGTAAACAATCTCCATCAACTCCTCATCTGTTAAAGGTCTGAGTTTACCATCTAAATGATCCGTTTTATAATCAACTAATAACTTACCATATTTGATGCTCCAGTTTGTTAATGATTCTTTCGAAATAGGATACTCAGCTTTTACATCTCTGAGAAGAATTTTACCTTCCTTTCCCGTAGCGCTAACATCTTCAAGCATTTCTTTATCATGTACAATAAAATGTCTTATTGCATATCTATAAAAACAAGCTACATTTTTATTTGCTGAATTTTCTAACCTAACTATATATTTAGGAACAAAAATTATAGGTCTATCAAAATATACAGGTAATTCAACTTCCTTCTTTAACCATTTTAAATTCACATGGTCAAAAATATCATCTTGAACAACTTTCTTCATAGGTATTTTATGAAGTTTACATTGTTTTTGAGTATATTCAATAAGAACAGATTTGATAATTTTTGTAGTTATATCTGAAATTCTGTCTGAACTGATATCTTCAATAAACAATTCTACATCTGCAAAATGGCTTAGAACTCCAGTTCTAACTGCTTTATTTTGCTGAATAGCTTCAACAATTTTTGGTTTTAATTTTTCAGCTACACTGTTTCCATAAGTCTTGCTAAAAGCATATCCTAACCTAGTTTCATGTGGTTCTTTCAAACCTAGAAGCAAATAATATATTTTTTCAATATCCTTTGACCTTACTCTTTTAATAAGTTCTGCCCAAAATGTTTCAATTCTTTTCTGCATTTCCTTAATCATAGGATCTTTAGAATTTTCAATTAATCTTGGATCTACAAATAATAAATTATCTGTATTTAATTTAATGTCAACAAAATCTAAACTTGGCTGTTGACTGCCAATACTATAAAATGATGATATGTTCATCTTAAATAAAATTTATATTAATAAAAATAATTTTACCAATATTTTCTACCATTATTATTGATATTGTAGATGCAAATTGGTTATGCATGGTCGGTTAACTTTTTTATTTAAGATGCGCTTTTTTTAATTTTTTGACTTTTTTAACATAGTTATTAACATTTTTTTTTACATTTGTCGATGATATCGTGCATGATATCCAACCTTAAAACAAAATAAATAGTGAAAAAGACCGTTAAATAAATAGAGAGTGCGAATCTCTATTTATTGTAAGTAAGTCCTTTCAATATTTGAAAACATTAGCCATTAGGCTACAAAAATTGTGCCAACTTGATATTTATATGTCACTTTGGCTTTTTTTGTTCATAAATGTCATGAATTTAACTGAAAGGACTATTCCATTATGTCATGTGTCAGTTTATACAATAATCATTGATATTAAAGTTTCATTCCACAACTATTCCGCTTCCCTCCTACACTTCGACGAACTCAGTGTAAACTAGTCGCAAAAAAATTGTTCCATTACCATTCGTGAAGAAACTTTTAGGTAATAACTTTTTAAAAACTTGAAGTGTAAACTTTGCTTTTTTCCTAAGCAAAGTTACATAACGCGATAACATTATGATACAGATACTATATATCGTAAAGTAGGATAATCAGTGTATTTGTAAACCATAATGATATTATGCTAAATATCCCAGAACCTTTGTATTTACTACCAGAATCATTGTGCTT
The DNA here is from genome assembly GCF_056033805.1 of Kordia sp. E. NCBI lineage: Bacteria > Pseudomonadati > Bacteroidota > Flavobacteriia > Flavobacteriales > Flavobacteriaceae > Kordia > Kordia sp. E. The sequence goes on along the minus strand of NZ_JBRASR010000003.1, from coordinate 1,474,081 downwards.
GGGTTATAAACCTTTATTTAATAGGAACGCTTCGCTACATAATTCTTTGTCCCATAATTTGTCGTTATGCAAAATTGCCGCTCGCAAACGCTTTATTGCTTAGTATAAATAAAATGCTTTGGCATTTTTTTCTACACACAATCTGCCAACGCTTTCCAGCCGCACAAAAGCCTGCTTTAGAAATTCTGTTGAAACATTCTATAAATTAGAAACATTTCGTTAGAAAAAGTTTTATAACCTTTACGTTAGCTTGCCGCATACTTATAAAAAATTTCTACGAAGAATTTTCTATAACTATGCTAACTGTTTGTTTTCATAAAAACCTTTTTTGGCTTTTCGTTATGTTAAATAGCTTTTGAGTTTTAATGAGAACCTTTTGTAGTTTTTTATTTTGTCTTTTTCTTGATAAAAAGAAACAAAAATCAAGACTTCATAAAACTTTGGAAACAATTACGGCTCGTTCGCTATATTTTAGAAGCGTGTAGAATTATTTAGATTATTTTAGAAATCAAATACAATGCAGAACTCTCAACAACAATACTGCTTCATCTCTAAAATATGGACGCTCACTCGCCTATTGTTTTGACCAAAGTTTTCTGAGGTCGCTTGTGGCTTGCGTTTAAAAGTTTAGAGATTTTTTAATTGAGAATTAATTTCTATCATCTGTGGTTCAAGAATCTCTTTTTCTGATAAAATTTGTTTTAACCTTTTCTTTACCTGATCTGTTTTTTGAATCTCTTTTAATTCACTTTCTTCAACTCTCAACTTAAAATGTTGGTTCTCTAAAATATTCAGTTGGTTCTGTAATTCTTTTTTATTCATTATTAACACTCTTATATTTGATAATTCTAGGTCAATGATTTTGTAGAAACTAATAGCTCTCGAATATCGACATCTAAGATTTCTGCAATCTTTTTCAAGTCCTTTAAATGTGGTTGAGATTTATTATTGCAAAATGCAGTTACGGAAGTTGTACTTTTTCCAAGTTTTTCCGCAAGCCAAACTTGCGATTTTCCTTGAATTACTAATACTTCTTTTATTCTATTTATTCTTTCTACTGCCATATTTGTTACTGTATTCTTCTCTAAATATATAATACATTCTTAATAAAACATAAGTTTAGATTACATTTTATTAATTTAATCTTGCATTTTTAAAAATTAAATTATAAGTTTGAATTAACTTTATGTAAGTTGTAATTATATAAATGTAATTTTTAATTAAATATTCATTATTAATAATTTTATTCCAAACTTTATGCCATTTCCAAGATATACAAAAGCAGATTTAGAGAAAATCGTATCTACGCAACTAGACAACCTTAATGCAGTTCACGATTTATTAAAGATTATGAAACTTCAAAATGAACTTATTGAGAATGCAAATAGAAAATTAAAAGATGAAATTATAGACTTTAAGAAACGTGTTAATTATGGTACTGGGAAGTTTGAGTGATGTTATTTTATAAGTTTAAGTTGTCTTGCAATATCTTGAGTATATTTAGTCATAGGTCTTTTAAATGTTTCCTCAGGTTTACTATAATTACCAATAATCATCCTATCAATTACAGATTGATCAGGGAAAATTTTATGGAAAGACTTACTTAGTAAACTTCTATAAGTACTAGGATTAGCTTTAAATTTCCAAACTAATTCTTCTCCAATATCTTTTTGAGCATCATATATTTTTTGAATTTGGAATAACTCATTATGATTATGAAGTAACTCATTATCGCCATCCAATGTGTCTAAATGAATTTTTAGACTTTTAATGTCAAGGTTTATCCAATAATCTAGTATTGACTCATCATCAATACAGAAATGAAAGGGATCGAGATCATTATCTAGAGTATATAGCTCAAACTTAGCATTCTCTTTTCCTTTAGCTAGATTACAATTTGCACAAGTAGGATAAAGATTAAAAAAACTTGTACATAAGAATGGATATTTTGACTTTGGGTAAAAATGATCAAGTTGGAGTTTTGATAGAATCTTTTTCTTATTCTTTTTTTTCTTTTTGTTATAATACAATGGTTCAATTGTTATTGCGGATTGTGCATTGCAATAAACGCAAGTTCTTAAGTCGGAGTTAAGTAAATAATCAGGAAATTCTTTGTCACGTAAGTCTTCATAGCGCATTGCTTGAACTACAGTTTCATGAAAGCTATACTTCTTATTTGTAATTTTTCTACTTAATTGTGAAGAATCTAAAATAGCATCAAATTCAAAAATTAAGGTTTCCATTTTTGCTGGATCTGCATTTAAAATATCGTCATATTCATTTATAATTTTCTCTACATATAATCTGTACTCTTTATACTTACGAGGTCTTATTTTAGTATAAAGATTATTTAAGTTAACTTGTGGTTTTATAAAAGCTTTTGTCCTAGTATTAGTAAATAGATCAACATTAAAAGCCTTAACAAAATCACGAAGACCATCTGTAATCTTAATCTTCCGCATCTTCTAATTTATTTAATTGGTTATTTAATTGTTTAATTTTTAAACGAAGTAATTCCTTATCATGATAAAGGACTTTTTTGTTATAAAGTGATTGCACACGTTCTTTTATTAGTGGCTCATCAATAATTTTCAGTACTTTTTCAGCTATTTCATCATCCCATTTTCTTATTGGCTTTTGATTAAATTCCGAAATCTCTTTTTCTTTATTAAATGTAAGGTAATTAATAAGATCTTTAATTAAACCTTCAGAAAACTCTCCCATAAAACCGTCTTCTAAGAAGAAACTATGAGCCAAAAGATCATGAACATTTGCGCCAAATGTTGCCAAGTCAATATCTTCAGTCTGGTCTACTATAAATGATTTACTTGTCTCCTTATTTCTATCTATAAAAATTACATTATCAATTGGTACATCAGATAAAGTTAATGGATCATGAGTCGTAAATATAATTTGTATTTTTAAATCACTAAATTCAGTAGACTTTGAATCAAATAAATTTCTATTAGGATTAAGCTTACCAAATAAAATCGGTATAGACTTAGTTATTGCGTCAATAAATTTTCTTTTCCATACAGGATGATATCCTAATTCAGGCTCATCTAATAAAAGTAAATAATAGTTAAAAATTGGGTGTATAGAACTTTTCAATCTATCTATTCTATTATTAATTCTTGCAAAAAAATTAAGCAATGCTTTTTCTCCCGAGGACAAAGAATATGTAGATCTTATTGACAGTAAATCTAATGTATATACAAAATTATTAGACAGACTAATAACCTTATTATATGATTCGATTAAATTATAAAAATCTTCCGCATTATGTTCCTCAAGTTTATAAACTAGAGAATCTTCCTTGACTTCAAATTTATTTTCTGAGATAATATTTCTCAAATTGCTATAAAGGTCAAAGAAAGCTTTAAATCTGTCAAGATATCTTAACATTAACTCAACAGCATCAGAAGATTTAAAGCCTTGTTGAGTCCAAATTTTATTCCCATCCTCATTTATTATTTCTTTTATGTCTTCATAATCTTGAATAGAAACTCTTTCTAGTTTACTTTCAATATTATCCCTTACAATACCATAAATACTTACCATATATAAATCAAAAAATGCATCAAAACGTTCCATAAATGATTCTTTATCTAATACATTGATAAACGTGGAAGTTCCTTGGAAAGGTGTCTGAGGAAAAGTAGCATCTAAAATAAAATAAGTGAATAACGTAACTTCAAAATTTTGCAAGAAATCACGCTCTCCATGCAATTTATCATTCCCTACATCATGGCTATACTCCTCTTGAGACCAAAGACGATCAAACAAGCTATTCAAACCTGAACTGTTGATGATACCAATATATCTTTCTAGAATATTTTCTTTGATAAAATCTTTTCCAATCAATTTTTCCCATTTCCCATCTTCTAAATCTCTTAAATCTGATTCAATATAGGTTTTTAGTACGGTAACTCTATCTTGGCTTCCCAAGTTGGCTGTTGCATAAACATTTTTAAAATCATACTTACGGTGTTGAGAAATTTTTATTTCTAATTCCTTATATTCAGGAAAATCTGGATATACTTTTTTTAAAGTATCTTTTACTGGATCATTTAATAAAATAACATCCTGTAATAACTGCTTAAGATAAAGTTGATCGAGATTTTCTTCTCCAGTAGATACGATTCCTAACTGTGATAATGCACTAATTTGTTCTGTATCTACTATTGGTGTATAATATTGTTTAACTGAACTTAAAGCATTTGAATTAATCTCACTTATTTTAAAATCTGATTTTACAATTTTTGTATCTAGTTCATTATAATAAAACCACGATTCTTCAGTTTCTTCAAATAAATAAAAAACATTTTTCTTTTTTCTATCACTTGTAGAATGCAAAGCTCTCAAAATACTTGTCTTACCAATTCCATTTCTTCCTACTATTGCTGAAATCAATGAAATATCTTTTCCCCAAAAGTCAGGAATACTTTTTTTGTTATCGGATACTATTTTTACTTCAATAGCTTCATCACTCTCTTTAATTTTATAGAAGTTTGCTCCTCCAAAATTTAAAGTTAACCCTAGATGATCTTCTCCGAATAAATATGGTAAAACATTTTTAGGAAAATAAACGGCAGCTAACCTCATATTATTACATTTAACATTACTTTTACTATAATTGAAGATTTTTATCTTATGTAGCAGATACTAATAATCAATTGAAAGAGAAAGTTTAAATCTACAAAATATTATAAGATTTCATATGATAAAAATCATGAATACTTCAATATTAGTTAATTTCAATAACCATTTCACAACTATTCCACTTCGCTCCTACGTCACTTGTGTAAAAATTGTTCCATTACCTTTCGTGAAGAAACTTTCTAGTAATAACTTTTTAAAAAATATGAAGATTAAACTTTGCTTTTCGCCTAAGCAAAATAACATAACGCAATAACATTATAGTACAAATACTGTATATAGGAAAGTAGCACCTTTTGCGTATTTGTAGACTATAATGATATTATGTTAAATATCCCAGAACCTTTGTAGTTGCTTCTAGAATCATTGTGTTTGGGTTATGAACCTTTATTTAAAAGGAACGCTTCGCTACAGAAAATTTTGTCCTATAATTTGTCGTTATGCAAAATTGCCGCGCTCAAATGCTTTATTGCTTTTCAAACACAAATGCGTAGCATTCATGAGCTCTTTAATTTAAAATAAAATGATGCGAATAATTTGCCGACGCTTTCCAACCGCACAAAAGCTACTTTAGAAATTCTACACGAACAATCTATTATATGAGAAACATTTCGTATGAAAAAGTTTTATGACCTTTACGTTAGCTTGCTGCATAATTATAAAAATTTTCTTCGAAGAATTTTCTATAACTATGCTGACTATTCGTTTTCATAAAAACCTTTTTTTGGCTTTTCATTATGTTAAATAGCTTTTGGCTTTTAATAACTGAATAAATAAGACAAGTAACTCTTTACATAATAGAAAAAAGCACTGATTTTTTTGTTCAGTACTTTCTCATCATCATATCTCTCTTGTTATCTGTAGCTTTCAATTCCCAAAAATATCATCAATGAAGCTTCTATTTTTCTGAACCCATTCAGATTGCGACAATATCTCTTTTTTAGCTCTCCCTACATCTCCGCTAACACCTTCTGTTCCAATTCCTCCAGCATTACCTCCACCTTTAGATCCAGCACCTGCATATAATATATTTTTGCCGTCAACATTCACTCTAATTAAAGTTCCTCCTTTCCCACCTTTTCCAGATGTTCCACCATTACCGCCTAGACCACCTCTTCCTGGTATTCCAGGTAAAGTAAAGATATTGGAGTTAAGAAATTCTGTTAATCTTTTTTTATCTTCTTCAGTTGCATTATCTACATGAACCAATGATGCATATACTCTTCCACCGTCACCACCGTTTCCTCCATCACCACCGTGACCACCATTTCCTCCTTTTTTACCTTTCTCAAGAGTTCTTCCTTTTCCTCCATTTCCTCCATTTCCTCCGTTTCCTCCATCACCACCATTTCCTCCATTAGCAGAGACTGCAACATATCCGTTAATACTCAATTTATTAATGTAGACTTTTATATCCATAGCTTCCTCACCACTTCCACCATTTCTACCAATATTTCCATTATATCCATCTTTAGGCGGATAACTTACAGGTACTTTATGTTTTCCAAGAATCCCATAATCCTTTACTTTCATTCCTGTCCATCCATTTTTACCTTGTGCCCCGTTCTTCCCATGTACTCCAGTGTTTCCATCAGCTCCATCTCCAATAAAGAATAATACTCCATGAATTTCAGAACCATCAATAGCTATAAATTCAAGAAGTTTTTGTTCATTATTAAAATCTGAACCTGCCATATATTGAATTCTTGAACCTTCGTCTGTTTTCAGGTTTTTACAAAAAATCTTAGAACTCCCTTTGATTAACAAAGTTCCATTTCTACGGATTTCTAAAGTTTCGAATTCATAATTTCCTTTTTCCAATTCATAGCTCTTATTTTCTTTAATTATTAAGGTTTTTCCTTGCGAAAAAGAGATGCATGGAATAAAAAGTAATAATAAATAATAAAATTTGATTTTTCTCATTTTGATACATTTTAAAGATTAATGTTAAATTTAGTGTATCAGATGATGTTTTAAAATACCCAACAAAGGGTAATTTAAAACATATGAATTAGTCCAAGCATGCGGTGTTAAATTTCTATTGCCACTCCACAACTATTCCACTTCGCTCCTACACTTCGACTCCGCTCAGCGTAAACTCGCTTGTGTAAAAATTGTTCCATTACCTTTCGTGAAGAAACTTTTTGGTAATAACTTTTTAAAAACTTAAAGTGTAAACTTTGCTTTTCGCCTAAGCAAAATAACATAACGCAATAACATTATGATACATTTTACATGTAATCATAATCAGTCATTATGTAAAATTGCTTTTGTGTCGTTTTAGAATTATAAACCCTTACATGACATACTGATTGATTACTTTATTTTTTTGTGAAGAATCTTTTTAGTTAATCCATGAGCTTTTAGCTTTTATAAAATTCAGTAAATACTTTTATAATAGCATCATGATCTTTAACACCACACATCTCTCTAATACTATGCATAGATAACATTGGGTTTCCAACATCAATGGTTGGTATGCCTATTTTAGCTGCAGTCATAGGTCCAATGGTAGATCCGCAGCCAATATCATTACGGCTACAAAAATCTTGAAAAGGAACATTTGCTTTATTACACCATTGCTTAAACTTCGCTATCGAAAATGCATCGGTTGCATAACGCATGTTGGCATTGCTTTTTATTACTGGTCCAGCATCAAGTTGTGGTTTGTGATTGCTATCATGCTTTTCAGAATAATTTGGATGTACGGCATGTGCCATATCTGCTGATATAAAAAATGAACGTGCTAAGGTTTGAAAATAGGTTTCTTCGTTTGAAGATATATGATTATGAATACGTTTTAAAGTAACTTCCAAAAAGTTTGAATTAGCTCCATTTTGCGATTCTGAACCAATTTCTTCGTGCTGAAAATATACAGCCATTTGTATGTTATCATTTTCAGAATCAGCTATTTTTAAAGCCTCAAATGATGCATGAACACTGGCTAAGTTATCTAACCTAGGCGCAAAAACAAATTCTTTATTAATACCTCCTAAACTTGATTTTTCAGCATCAAACAAAAATAAATCCCAACTAAGTATAGTTCCAGAAAGTCCAGTTTCTTTTTTTATCCAATCTTCAAATTGCAGGTCTTTATCAAGCCCAATAACAGGAAACATGTGCTCTTGTGGATTTGGTTTAAATCCTTCCTTATTTACTTCTCTATCCAAATGTATTGCTAAGCGCGGTATGCGTAATCTTTTTTTTATTTTAATTATTCTTTGCTCTAACTGACCATTTTCATTCTCAATAATTATTCGGCCACCAAAATACAGATCTTTGTCAAACCAACTCGTTAATAATACTCCGCCATATATTTCAATATTTAATAATTGATAGCCTTCTTTTGTAGAAATAGGATTATTTTTTATTCTTAGACATGGTGAATCGGTATGCGCTCCAATAATAGAAAATGCATAGTTACTTGTCCATTTCTTTGGTGTTTTGAATATGATAATTGATCCTTCTGCTCTTGTTACAAAATACTTACCTCCTTTTTCTAACGACCAATTGGCTTCTTCCTTTAATTCTGTATAATTTTGTTTAAATAATTCACTTTTTAAATTTTCTACAGCATGGAATGACGTTGAACTTTGATCAATAAATTCTATAAGGCTTTGGGAATATGACATTTAAGGTATTTTGTTTAAATTTTAGATAAAACACCAAGTTAATTAAATTCTCTTTTATAGTCTATTGTTTTATGTGGATTATTATTTAACAAACGCAGGTATAATGATTTCAGAAATTTGAGTCATTATTTTATCTTCTCCATCATGACCAGAAATTACAATTGTTAAATCAAGCTCTTCTATCACTATGACACGTTGTCCACCGCCGCCCCAAGCAAATGTGGCATTGTAACTTTTGTTGCCAACTTTTACGGGTGTTTGATACCAAAAATAACCGTAACGATAGTCTTTGGGCATCCAATCTTGAGTAGGTTTTACAATTCCAGTGGTGGCTTTGGCAAGATATGCTGAAGAAATAAGCTGTTCGTCGTTTAATTTCCCTTTATTGAGAACCAAATGACCCAATTTGAGCATGTCGCGAGATAAGAAATTCACACGCCATCCTGCTTCTGGCAAACCACTAATATGATTTGTCCATTTATATTCTGTGATACCAAGTTTATCAAGTAGTTCAGTTTTAATAAAGTCTTCAGCCGTTCCTGGGACAACGGCGTCAATGACTGTCATTACTAACATTGGATTGAAATTACCATATAAATACGTCTGAGATTCTTTGGTTATAGGTTTGCTTTGTTCAAGAAGCGTTTGAACTAATCCCTGCCCTTTTAATAGAACGGAATCTTTCTCAAATTCTTTCCATGCATCTCTATCTATGGTCAATCCTCCATGCATGGTCAATGCTTTATGAAGTGTGATTTTTTCGGCGCCTTTAGTGATTTTTTTTGGATTGATATCTTTTAGAAAACTGATCAAAGGTTTGTTTAGATCTTCCATGGATAAATATCCCATTTGAATAGCTCTACCCAAAACCAAACTGGTATACGCCTTTACTGCAGATGCTTGTCCATGAGGCAAGTTGACACGACCTTTTTTATAATAGGATTCAAAAACTAATTTGTTTTTGTGTGAAATAAGTACCGCATCATAGTTTCCATGTTTGCCATCAAAAATCTCTTGAGAAAGTTTGAGGATTGCGTTTCGGTCATTGCTATTCACCGATAATGTATCAACTGATATTCCGTCTTTTCTATCTTCTGGTGTTGTATTGACAAATGCATTATTAAGGTGAGGCGTATCCCAAAATGAGATTTCATTACTATAGTTTGAAACATGGCTCATTATGGATGACAGCCATGCTACACTACGAACTGTTGTCGCAGGGAAAGCAGTTCCATGATTCCCATCAATCACTTCTTTTAGTACCGACAAACCATCATCTCTTCTATCTTTTAGTAATTTAACAAACTCATCGATAGGTTCAACCATACTCTCTTCTAATGAACCATGTGAAATAAAAACATTGGCTTTCAAGCTTGAGTTTTTATTTGACGCATCGTAAGGTCCGAATTTCGAATTAAGTTCGGATAGATACGAAACCTCATTTTTAATTGATGGACTACCAATAATGTAATTATTAAAGGTATCGGGTTTTGTCAATAGTATATAAGCACCAAATTCACCGCCCATTGAATAACCGAAATATGTACGACTGTTTGGATCCGTTCGATACGTGTTTTCAACATACGTAATGACATCATTTCGAATAAAGTCTAAATGTTTATTCCCTTGCCCTAATTGGTACTTTTTTTGAATTTTAGGTTTATTTGATTTACGGAAACTATAATCTCGGAACCGACTCACATGCGCTCCTCTCTCTTTTTTCAGGTCTTCATTTATATCTAATTGCCAAGAAATTCCAACTAAAATAACATCTTCCAGCATGTATTCTGTGGAGCCAGATAGCATTTCGAGATGCCACATAGCATCTGTATAATAAAGGACAGGGTATTTCTTGCTTTTATTTTCTGAATAACTCTCAGGAAGCTTAATATACAATTCATATTGTCTGTCATTCTTAGTATCTTTAATCGGGATTACTTGTATTTGTGGTAATACTAAGGAAGTCCCTTTTACTACTTGCGAATTTATGTTTACGCTATTTTCTTGAGCAAAGACAGTGTTTAGTGATAAAGCACATGTCAATATTAATAATTTAACAATTTTCATATTTTCTGTTTTCCCCTAGTTAATTGATTTGCGATTAATTGGTTGCTTCTTTTTTTACTTAATAAATCCACCCAATAGATTTTTGATGAATAAAGCCAGATTTCATTTCTCGAGTCTTTGTAGCCACCTTTTAGCAAGTGAAAAATCCGGATCGATTGTCAGTGCTTTTTCGATCATGACCCTAGCATTTTCTTGCTGACCTTGAGCTTTGCGTACAAGACCCATTCCGAGATAAGATTCCTTCCCTTTAGGATACACTTCTATGGAATATTGAAAGATGTCTTCTGCGGCAATTAAATCCTTACTTCGTATCGTGTGAAAACCAAGGTTAAATAGGACCGATATAGGTGTCTTGATTTCATACCCGTATCGTTTTGATAACCTATCGAAATGTTGTTTCACTGTATCCAACGATTCCAGGTTTTCACCTGGATTGAAGGGATTGAAGTCAGGATATAACGTAAGAAGAAACAGTGTGAAATCCATCGCTGGTACATGACCCTGGTTCACCAATTCATCCACTCTATAGGTAAAACTCTCTGGTTTATGGTCCTCTAAAACACGAGTGAATTCAGAAACGTGATCTGTTAATCCTTCATCATCGCTATAAATTATGTGTAGAGATCTGTTTTCTGTAAGCGTTTTTAACGGACCTGATTTTATTTTTTGTTGGAGCACTTCTGGTATAACCATAATGGATGGGCTACTTGCAAAGTAGCTATTAAACAGAAGAGGGTTGTTGAGCAGCGTGTAAACAGTAAAAAAACCGCTGTTAGAGCCTCCATAAAGCGCATTGAATGGAGCAGTTCGGTATGTATTGTCAACGTGCGGCATCAGCTCTGTCTCAAAAAAGCTAATATAATTATCCGGAATTGTTGTGTCTTGATTTCCTCTTTTTGGCTTCAAAATACTATTTCCATCGGGTAAATCTATTCCAATAAGTATCATCTCAGGAATTTGTCCCTCACCCATGTAGTCTAGTGTAGAAGCTAACATGGCGAACCGAGCTCGGTAATCTGAACCCAACATGTACAACACGGGATAGGTTTTCTTGGAACTATCATAGTTAGCAGGTAAATGGATTGATAGTGGAACAGTTTTGTTTAACACTTTTGACTGAAGTGAAGATATTTCGCCTAAGGTAACTGCTGGTTCACTGTACTCTGTTAAACGAGGAAGATCAGGATCATTTACTTTCTGTTTAGTATTGCACGCATTTAGAAATAAGGTGAATACAAGTATTAAAATCATGAAGTTGTAATTTCTCATTGTTCGTTTTTCTATTTAAATGTTGAATAAATGTATAGCATATTTAATGTGTAAAATCATTAACAGGATGAACACAACAATTAAATGACAATCCCATTTCATCATTGATATATGGCTTTCATAAGAAATTATAGAAACTTGTATTTATATATAGTATTTTTATACTCTTTTTAATAAAAGAGTGTATGTTTAAACAGTCATTGAAGAACACAATAGTACTTAATATAGGAGCCTTTTTATTGGTGCTTATACTTGAGATATTAAGTATATGGGCAATTAAAGATCGATTTGACACTAGTTACACTTTTTACTTACATGCTCTTCATTATACAATTGCCATTATGGGCATCATTTGGATAAATCATTTTGTGTTTATTCCTTATGTTTTTGATAAGAAACGCTATTTATTATATACAATACTTCTTATTGTGAGTCTGTTTTTGGGAGCCTATTTAAAAGGATATGGAAAAGGTGGCTGGTATGGTGTTTATAAAATGGTTTTTTTCCTAATATATACTACCGGAAGTGGAATGGCTGCTTTCTTTGTAAGAAGAAATATACTATTCAAAAAAGAAAATGATGAGAAAGAAAGTTTGCAAAAAGAAATGGAACTTACCTATTTAAAAGAACAGGTAAACCCACATTTTTTATTTAATTCGTTAAATAGTATTTATTCGCTTTCAAGACAACAATCGCCAGAAACTCCTGATGTTGTCATGCAGCTCTCAGAATTAATGAGATATCAGTTAGAGAGCGCTAAAAAAGATACTGTTTTATTAAAAGAAGAGCTTGAGTTTGTAGAAAATTATTTATTACTTGAAGAGAAAAGACTAAGTAAACGCTGCACTATTGAATTTTTAATTGAAGGCGATTTGATAGATTTAAGGATTGCTCCAATGTTACTCATTCCATTTGTGGAAAATGCAGTGAAACATGGCGCTCAAAGTACGAATGAACAAAGTAAAATTGATATTTCTGTGGCAATAAAAAATACGACGCTTCATTTTTGTGTAGTAAATTCAAAACCTTCTATGGTTTCTGAATCGAAAAGAAAAGGAATGGGACTTGAAAACGTGAGAAGACGCTTAAATCTATTATATACTGATTCACATGTATTAGAAATTGATGATAAAGAGAACTTATATCGTGTAAATTTAACTGTAGATTTAACAAGTTTAAAATATTAAAAATAGCGTAATGATTAAAATTGGTATCGTTGATGATGAAACACTCGCACGTAAAGTGTTAGAAGATTATTGTTCTAAAATTGACAACTTCGAATTAGTAATAAGTACGGGGAATTCACTTGAATTTATCAATTTTACTCAGCAAAATCAGGTTGATCTTATCTTCTTAGATATCGAAATGCCTGAACTTAATGGCATGGAAGTTTTGCGCTCTATGATAAAACCACCTAAAGTTATTTTGACTACGGCTTATTCTGAATACGCCTTAGAAAGTTATAATTATGGTGTTGTAGATTATTTATTGAAACCAATAAAACTTGCACGCTTTTTAAAGGCAATCAACAAAGTTTCAGCTTCAAAAATAATAGAACCTAAAAAAAATACTGCTACAGAAGAACTTCAAATAAAACATGATGGCATGCCAGTTAATGTTTCATTTAATTCCATTTTGTACATTCAGAGTTTTGGAAATTATTTGAAAATATTTACCGATTCAAGAATGTACCTGATCTCTGAAACGCTAATTAATATTACTACATTGTTATCTGAAAATTTCCAACGTACACATAAATCATACATAGCCAATTTGAATAGAGTTTCAAAAGTGAGTAAAACCAATTTGTCAATTGAAGATAAAAAAGTACCTGTAAGCGCTATGTATAAGGTTATTGTCTCTAAGAAACTAGAAGTTTTAGCGAAATTATAAATATTCCACTTTATTATTTAAACCATTCCATACACATTCCATTACTCTCCTATCCTCGTTTACTCATTTCACTTTTATTCATTAACTAATCGTGCATTTTAAATTTAATACGTTTCGTTCTTTAGATTTACATCATATTTTTTTAGTTAATTTGTTCTATATTAAATTTATATGACCATTAAAAACAATACTAATTACTTTTTCACCCTAATTTTCTTCTTTAGTTTCAGTTGCTTCTATGCTCAAACTAAGACCAGTAAAACACCTAAATGGGTTGTCAATCAATCCTATGAAGAAACTCCAGATATTGATATGGATGAAATCTCATATGGCTTATTGACGTTGCTTGATGATGAGCAAATTCATGTTGCTAAACAAGAACGTTATATTCGTCTTGTACGTAAAATAACAGACAATGTTGGTGTGCAAGATGGGTCGTCAATTTCTATTAATTATGACCCGACGTATCAGCAGTTATTCTTGCATAATATTACTGTTTTGAGAAATGGAAAAATCATTAATAAACTTAATGTTAATGACTTTCAAAACATAAGACAAGAGTCTAATTCAGAAAGTTATATTTATGATGGTAGTCTTAATGCTATTGCTAATTTATCTGATATTAGAAATGGGGATATTTTAGACATCAGCTATTCCGTTAAAGGCTTTAACCCTATTCATGGTGATCATTTTTCAGGCGCCACTGTGCTTAATGATACTCAGCCTGTAGGCAAAATTAATTATACTGTGATTTCTAATAGGAATCTAAAGTACAAAGTTCTACACTCAGACATAGAACCAAAAATCGGAAATTATAAAGGTTTTAAAACCTACAATTGGCAAACGACTTTAACTAAAACGCCAACATTTGAAGACAATTCACCTAATTGGTATTTACAGTATGAAAACTTATTTGTTTCTGATTTTGGAACTTGGGAAGACGTTGCTAGTTGGGCTTTAAATATATATCAAGATGATGTCAAATTATCTACAGATCTAAAAGCGAAAATTGAGTTTATAAAAAACAACTCATTGAATGAGAGTGAACGCATTAGTGCTACATTAAAATTTGTTCAAGATGAAATTAGATATCTAGGTTTGGAATCTGGTATTGGTGCATATAAACCGTTTTCTCCAAGTAAGGTGCTTAATCAACGTTTTGGTGATTGCAAGGACAAGAGTTGGCTTATGGTGACTATGCTTCGCAATATGGGAGTTAAAGCGTATCCCATGCTTATCAATACAGTTTATGGCGAATCGCTTCATGAGCTTTTACCATCACCAAAAATGTTTGATCATGTGGTTGTAAAAGTTGTTGATAGCACCAACACGAGTCTGTTTTACGATCCAACGATTAGCAATCAGTTTGGAAGTTCCAAGTCGGTTGCGTTTCCCGATTATGGTAAAGGTTTAGTTATAAAAAAAGATGTGACATCTTTAGAAAAAACGGTATCTAAAAGTAATGATTTAGTAGAGGTTTTTGACACATTTGATTTGCCTACTGTTGGAGGACCTGGTACTCTAAACGTGACGACTATTTATCAAGGTGCCGAAGCTGACGCTGTAAGAGCAAATTTTAAATCGAAGAGTTTATCATCTGTAAGTAAAGATTATAAAAAATATTACGAAGATCTTTATGATGGTGTAGAAGTTATAAAACCTCCTGTTTTTGAAGACGATAGTTTAGCCAATAAAATAATTATTAAAGAGTCCTATAAAATCAATGATATTTGGCAAACCATGGTGGGAGATGATAAAAATATTGCAATTGATTTTTTGCCATACAGTATTTATGATATTCTTATTTCTTCTAGTCAAAAAGATCGAAATACACCATTTGCATTATATTATCCAACCCATAAAAAACATAAAATTACAGTTAAATTGCCTGAAAAATGGAGTATTTCTAAAAATAATGTCAATGTGAATTCTAAAAACTTTGATTTTTCAATGAAGGTCAAAATGAATTCTTCAAGAAATATTCTATATCTAGATTATGAATATGAAAATAAAACGAGCTACGTTGCACCTGAAAATTATAAAGAGTTCTTCACAAAAACTAAAGATGTAGAAAAAAATATGGCTTACTATATTTACACTCCAATAAACACAGGTGAATTGGTTTCTAATGCTAACAGTATATTAAAATGGATTATTGGTTTTATAACAGTTATAGGAATGGGCTTGGTTATTTTTTCTGTTAGGAGTAATAAAAACTAAGATTAGTTATTGAATAATGAGGTGTTCTATTTTCTAGTAAAGAGTTAAGAAACGCTGAGAAAGAAGCCTCTCTTCTATCTGAATTTATAATCAATATAAAATAAAGTAATGAAGAATTTAAGTTTAATATACGGTATAGTGTCCGGTATAATAGTAAAGAAGTACCTATGGCAAAAAAAACCAACTTCGTTTTAACTCCCTTGTGTAAAAACTATTTATTCACAAAAAGCACCTATTTTAAGAAAGGGAAGAAAGCCAACTCGAAAGTTGGCTAATTTATTAAAAACGTTGGCATAGCCAAGCTAATTTCTATACAACTCTAATCAAACCTTAATTTAATTTTGACTAATTCGTTATTCTCAAAAGCATTTCTCTTGCACTTTTTCCTATATCTCCATCTGAATCCAAAGTAATAGTTTTATGAAGTAATTCTTTTGCTTTTTGAGTATTGCCTAATTTTAAATACGCTTGACTTATATTATACTTTCTTTCATTTGTTGTTATATAGAAAGTATTTATTCGCATGCAATGCTCCGCATGTCATTGTATTATGCAAGTAAAATAGCAAATACCAATATATTTAGTAGAATTGTTGATATACCGTAATTATGTTTTGATTTTAGTTAGATTTAGCTTTTTCCAATCCTTCTTTTATTTCCTTATCAAATTGTGAGTTTGGATACTTTTTTAGTCCATTCTCAAAAAAGGTAATAGCATTTTTATAATCTTTATGTTTTAAATAAAACTGTCCTAACCTGTTCTGCCAATAAGCGCTTTGATACCTTCTAGTTTTTAAAACATCCTTAAACTCTTCCATAAAGAAGCTAAAATATTTAAAATTATCACGTCTCCAAGCCAACCATATTAATGAGTTTTTCGTGCTATCATCAATTTTACTATCACCTCCAAAACGTTTTGCTCTTTCTTTAAAAAAGGATTTTAAATATGGAATTCCACCTGCATTTTTATAGGCTTCAATACTTTCAAACACTAATGAATCGTAATTATGATAATAGTACTTTATCCCTTTATACATAGCTAAATGAGGCATTGTTTCATGCACTTCATCATTGAACAATTCATATTTCCAAATCAAATTTTTAGGATTGTGTTTCTTTAATTTATCATTAAATTCTTCTGTAGAAGCGATGTAGTAAATATCTTTTTTTGAGTTTGCTATATACAAGTAAATGTCTTTATTTGACGTAAAGCTTTTAATACTATTTTCAGAAGCCCAACCTCCATCTGTTATAATAGCTCCTTGAAATAAATCATCTTCTTCTAAAATAAGTTCACTTACATAATATGCAGCAGCTTCCCATCCGTAAATAATACGTTCGTTAGTCGTTCTAAATTTAGTGTCTATATATTTAATTAGTTCATCTTTTAAAAATGAGGTAAACTTTTTTCGTTCATCAAACAATGTTCTCCTTAATGGATTTTGGTTTTTTATTCCAACGACAATCATTTCCGGAATTGCACCTGGTGTTCTCAATGATTTTTGAATGGCAACACCATTTGTAAAAAACCACTGTCCGTCTAAAATATACAATACAGGATATTCTTTTTTGGAAGTGCTATAACTATCTGGTAAATAAACTTGTATTTCTCTATCTTGATCTAAGATTGTTGACTTAATCGTATAATTCGTTCCTATGGTAACCTTAGATTCTTCTGTTTGAGAATAAGAGTAAAGAGTACTAATTAAAGTCAAGAGTAAAATAGTATGTTTCATCATTTGTATAAGAGTCAAACTCAAATTTAAACATATAGTTAAGCTATAATTCACATTTGAGTTATTTTACAATTACTTTAACATAAATGAAAGTTTTCGATAGTATTCACCAGATTACTATCCAATTAAGGTACAGATACTTGCTTCATTTAGCTATTAATTAGATTTTGGTTAACTTTATAACTGACTAATCAACCACAAAAAAATGAAAATACTTTTCCGCATTTTTTGCACATTTATGCTAACGTTCCTAGTAACTTTTACAACTTCAGCTCAGGAGAAAAACGCTAAAGAAAACCCTTTTAATAATCTTAAACTCCGAAGTATTGGTCCTGCCTTTATGAGCGGCCGTATAGCAGATATTGCTATTCATCCGGATAATGAAAACATATGGTATGTTGCCGTAGGCTCTGGTGGCGTATGGAAAACTGTAAATTCTGGTACAACTTGGACACCTATATTTGATAAACAAACTTCCTATTCTATCGGAACTGTTTCTATAGACCCAAACCGACCAGAAACTATTTGGGTAGGTACAGGTGAAGATGTTGGCGGACGTCATGTTGGCTTTGGTGATGGTGTTTATCGTAGTGATAATGGAGGACAAACATGGACTAATATGGGGTTAAAAGAGACACAACATATTTCTCGTGTTATTGTTCATCCAGAAAACAGTAATATCGTTTGGGTAACTGCGCAAGGTCCACTTTGGAATAAAGGAGGTCAACGTGGTTTATACAAAACAATAGATGGTGGAAAAACTTGGAAAAAAACTCTTGGAGATAATGCATGGACAGGTGTTACAGAGTTAGTTTATGACCCTACAAATCCAGATCGTATGTATGCAGCCACTTGGCAGCGACATAGAACAGTTGCAGCGTATATAGGTAATGGTCCTGGTACTGCTTTATATCGTAGTGATGATGGTGGCGATACTTGGGAAAAACTTACGAATGGCTTGCCTAAATCATCAATGGGTAAAACAGGTTTAGCAATTTCACCACATAATTCAAATGTGTTATATGCAGCCATTGAGTTAGATCGCAGAAAAGGTGCTGTTTACCGTTCTGATGATGGTGGAAATTCTTGGTCTAAACAATCTAATACTATTACTGGCGGAACTGGGCCACATTACTATCAAGAATTATATGCATCACCACACCAAAAAGATCGCTTATATCTTATGGATAATACCATGCAGATTTCTGAAGATGGCGGAAAAACTTTCTACAGAATGAATAGAAAAAACAAGCATGGTGATAATCATGCAATAGCATTTAAAAAGCAGGATCCTAATTATTTACTTGTTGGAACTGATGGTGGTTTATACGAGTCTTTTGATTTAACAAACTCTTGGAAATATATTGAAAATTTACCAGTGACTCAGTTTTACAAATTAGCTGTAGATGATGCGGAGCCTTTTTATAATATCTATGGTGGTACACAAGACAATAGTACAGAAGGTGGACCATCACGTACCGATAATCTTCATGGTATACAAAATAGTGATTGGCGTGTAATTCTTAATTGGGATGGCCATCAACCAGCTACGGAACCAGGAAACCCAAATATTGTGTATGCAGAACGTCAAGAAGGTACATTATCGCGTTTAGATATGAAAACAGGTGAAGCTATCGATATACAACCGCAACCAGATGTAGGTGATGCGATACAACGTTTTAATTGGGATGCACCTATACTTGTGAGCCCACACAAGCCATCCACTATTTACTTTGCATCACAACGTGTTTGGAAATCTGAAAATCGAGGTGACTCATGGACAGCAATATCTGAAGATTTAACTAAAAATGAAGAACGTATTACATTACCTATTATGGGCAAGCAACAATCATGGGACAATGCTTGGGATGTATATGCCATGTCAAATTACAATACAATAACATCGCTTTCTGAATCTCCTAAACAAGAAGGCCTTCTCTATGTAGGAACCGACGATGGTTTAATTAATATTACTGAAAATGGTGGTGCCAATTGGCGACAAATTAAAGTAAGCCAACTACCTGGAGTTCCATCAACGGCATTTGTTAATGATATAAAAGCAGATTTACATGATACCAACACTGTTTATGTAGCTTTAGATAATCACAAGTATGGTGATTTTAAACCTTATTTGTATAAGAGTACTAATAAAGGGAAGTCTTGGGTTTCTTTAACTAAATCTATACCAGATAATCATTTGGTTTGGCGATTAGTACAAGATCATGTCTCTCCTAACCTGTTATTTATAGGTACGGAATTTGGGTTGTTCTTTTCTGTTAATGGTGGAAAACAATGGACGGCTTTAAAAGGAAATGTACCAACAATTTCTTTTAGAGATTTAGCCATACAAAAACGTGAAAACGATTTGGTAGCAGCGTCTTTTGGTCGTGGGTTTTATATACTCGACGACTATACTGCTTTAAGAGAAGCTTCTCAAGAAAATTTAAATGCTGAAGCAAAGTTATTTCCGGTACGTGATGCCTGGTGGTACGTACAGCGATCTCAGCTAAGTTTTGAAGCCAATAAAGGTAGCCAAGGTGATTCGCATTTTGTAGCTCCCAATCCAGATTTTGGAGCTGTATTTACCTATTATCTCAAAGAAGCTCCTGAATTGCAAAAAGAGTTGCGTAAAACAAGAGAAAAGAACCTTAAAAACCAGAATATTCCTTTTCCTGGATGGAAAGCATTAGAAGGTGAAAAGCTAGAGCGAAAGCCTCTATTGATTTTTGTGATTAAGAATCAAGCTGGTGAAGTGATACGAAATATTTTTAAAGAAGCTACATCTGGAATTAACAGAACTGCTTGGGATTTGCGATATCCTAGTCCAAATCCAATAGTATTAGGTGAAACGAAAATTTCAAATGCTAATGAAGGACCTAAAGGATTGTTAGCACCACCTGGAAAATATAGTGTAACAATGTATTTGTTGAATAACGGTACTACAAAACAACTTGATTCTCCTGTAAACTTTAATGTAAAGCCACTTTATAAAAACACTTTAAAAGGAGCATCAATGGAAGTTACATCTGCTTTTTGGCGTAGTTTTGAGGAAGCATCACGTATATCATTTAAAATTGACATGTCTATAATTAAAGCTGAGAAAAAGATGATAGCATTACACAAAGCATTGATGAATAGTACAGCAAATACAGAAGATGCGTTAAAAGAATTAAAAGCAATAAGAGATCAAATCAATACTTTAAAATCCGATTACTATGGCAATCAGGCTAAATCAGAAATTGGTGAAAAAAATCCTCCATCTGTTGGAGATAAGATGTTTACTATTTATTTAAGTTTAGAGCGATCTACTTATGGACCAACTGAGACCAACAAAAAACAAATGAAGATTGTTAAAACGATGCTTACTAAAGCTGAAAATGAATTGAAATCAATAGAGAGTTCCATGGATAAATTTGAAGCCATGTTAAAAGCTTCTGGCGCTCCATATATTGATGATTAAATCAAACATTCTCTAAGAATGTTTATAATATAAAAAAAAGCCGCATTACGCGGCTTTTTTTATGTGGTATTGATTAATTCTTAATCGTTTTAAGCATTTCTTTGGCAGCTTTACCAATATCACTATCAGAATCTAATGAAATAGTCTTATTTAGTAGTTCTTTCGCTTTTTGGGTATCACCTAATTTTAAATACGCTAAACTTAAATTTTTATAAGTCATAGCTGAATTAGGAAAAAGCTGTAAAATCATTGAAAATATTTGAGTTGAAGCTTGTAATTGTTCCGTTTGCCCAGTTTGCAATAAAATGTTTCCTAGTTTGTTTAATTCTGTTTCAAAATCACAAAAAGCATAACGAGGATCTTGTACCATTTTAGGAAGTTCTGTTGCCATTTTTTGTGCTTGCCCAGTTGTATATAATTCTACGATATACTGTATTGGATTTGGCTCAAATCCTTCTGCATTAAAGGATAATGCAGCTTCTAATACAGTATCTTTATTATTTATATATTCTTCAAAACTCATGGTCACTGGAATGCTAGGCGCTGTCCAATCTCCATTTTCTAAAGCTGGCATGTCTTGCCACCATAAATATGATAAGTATGCTGTAATTTTGCTATTTGGCAATTTTACAGGTCGCGTATCTCCGTAAAAATTGACATTTTCTGAAGTCGGTTCGCCTACCAAAATTGCCTCTGTATATCTAGTAATTTCATTTGTTAAATTTTGACATGCAGAAAACGTTTCTCTACCAATAATAAAATAAAAGTTCCCTTTTCTATTAATGTTTGGTCTTGCCATTAAACCTTTTATCAATGGAAGATTGTTATAATTGTTTCCACCACCATTTAAACGGACATCATAAACTAATTTTTCTATAGTGTGTGTGTCAATAAATTCAAAAAGTCGCTTGTAAAACTGTTTCAATGTTTCGTTTGTATCATTAAAAACAGAGCTTTGTCTAACATAAAGTGTTTTTTTGTCTTCTAAATATTCAAAATAGAACAGTTTATCTTTAAAATGTTTTAAATACAAAGGTGTAGTGTCGGTATTTCTTGCCGTGAGCCATTCTGCTGTCGGTAATGTAAAATTGAAGACTTTTGGTTTATCTTTTATATTGATCGTATTAAATACATGCGTAAATACCTTTCCATCCTTTTCTAACGTAAGCGTAACATTCTCTGATAATTCTGGGATAACACGTTGTGCATGTAATATTTCTGGCGATCCTAAAAATCGTAAACCATAGGCTTTAAAGTATTGCTCGTTTTCTACAGGAACTACAGGATGAATTAACGCTAACGCTTTGTCTATAGGCGTATTCTCTATCTTCAAGACTTTTGCACCTAAAGCCTTTTTGTGATCTTTTTGAACACCTTCAATATAAATTCCGTCCTTAAACTGATACAGATTTATTGGTAAAATTCCACGTTTGCTTATTGTGCTATGCGGAATTTGTGTATGACCATATTTAAATGAGGATACAATGCGTGCCAATCCCACTCGGATTTCGTGTTCTTGTAAGTTTGGAATGTTATTGTATAATGCTTCTACTTCAGTATCAAAATCTTGCTTTGTTGTTTTTACGAAAAGAAATGAATAGCCTTTATGTATCGTTTTTTGTAAAAATCGTAGGTCTTCTTGCCATTGAGAAACACTTATAGTTTCTTGTGCTGATACTTGTAAAAACAAGAATAGGCTTAATAATATAAATAATGTTTTTTTCATGATGTGTTGTTATTTGATCTGAATTTATTTCAGGGTTTTTGATTAGATTGATGAATTAAAATTAATTGGTTTATTTACTGTTAGCTCGCTCAAAGATTAGCGTTGCAAAAGATTGTACGCCATATTTTATGGTTGTTTCATCTACAGCAAAGTTTGGTGTGTGTGGCATAGACTTGATACCTTTTTCAGCATTAGATCCTCCTAAGAAAAAGAATACGCCTGGTACTTTTTGTTGATAGAATTTAAAGTCTTCTCCAAAATAAGGTGCTTGTCCGTACAATGGTGTTATCATTTCTTTGTTATAAAAACTAGAAATTGTTTGTGTTGCAATTTTTGTGAGTTCAGGATCATTTACAGGAGTTCCCGAATAATCCTTTGTGTATTCTATGGAGATAAAAGCATCTTTAAATTTAGAATCTAGGATTTGTTTTTTTATTTTAAGCGGTAAGCTATTCACTTTTTTTAAATCAGTTTCAAGAAAACTAGCATTGTAAAAGCTAACACCTTTATCTGTGTTAAGTCGTCCTCCTTGTAGAATAAAGTAATCTTTAAAAATTGTCTCTTTGTTTGTTAATCCAATTTTAGGATCTGAAATTTTATGTATAATATCCCAAGGAGAACCTTTTTGTTCAATTGTACGGACATACCCTTTTAATACAGTATTCATAAAATTTTCTAACTCTTTTTCATTGGCGCTAGGCTTAAATTTTATCGTAAGTGTTTTTTGATACGCAAATAACTCATTAGACTTTACATTTATTCCTCCTGATGCTTCTGGTCCAATATGTAGCCCATAAATTTCATCTGGCTGAATCATGTCGAAAAGACCATCTGCAATCATATCTTTTGCGCCCGTAAAGGTTTCTTCTGCTGGCTGAAAAATAAAATAAACAGTTCCTTCTAGGTTTTCTTTTTGTTGCGATAAAACATTAGCAATTCCTAACGCTATTGTTGTATGCACATCATGACCGCAAATATGTCGCACACCTTCATTTTTAGATTTGAAATCAACGACATCAGGATCATCCGTTTTTATGGCATCCATATCTGCTCTCCAAGCAATATTTTTGCCTTTTTTTCCACCTTTTAGAATTCCTACAACTCCATTTCCTCCTATATTGGTTTTTACTTCTAAACCTAATTCTCTTAAATATTCCGCAACTATTTTAGAAGTTCTTTTTTCGTGCTTAGAAAGCTCTGGATGCTGATGTAAATCGCGTCTTACATGAACTAAATCTTCATAAATTTTATCCGTTTGATTTACTATTTTTTGATAGTTATTCGTGTCTTTATTAGACTGTGCACAAAGGATTCCTGTAGTGATAAGTAGAAGTAGTAATAGTATCGGTTTTAATTTCATGATATAATTTGTTTATTATTATATCACAAATATTGCCTTATTATGCCGTTAGATATAGTGCTTTTTGTTGAAGTATCGTATTTGATATTTGAAATATCACAGGAATACTATTTGTTCATCCATTCCTTAAAGTCATTGACCTTTTTTCTACTTACAATAAACTCTTGATCTCTTGGATTAGAAACAGATAACTTCACACGATGATTGAAATAAGGTTCTATTTTTTGAATTGAAGTTTTCGAAACTATCTGACCTCTATTTATTCTATAAAAGGTAGTATCATCTAATGAACCAAATAATTGATCAATTGTTTCATCAATAATGTATCGTTTGTTCTGAGTGATCCCAAAAGTCATACTATCTTGAGAATATATATATAATAAGTCTGAGACTTTTATTTGAACAAAGCCACTTCCCTCTTTTACTAATATTCCAGCACGTTTTTCTGGTGCTTGCATACTTGCAAGAAGTTCTTTTAAAATTGCAGGTTCTAAAGTATTAGAAGTATTCGTTTTTTTAAATTTGTTTAAGGCAGTAGTTAACTCGTCTTGTTGAATAGGTTTTAATAAATAATCTACACTGTTTACTTTAAATGCTTGAATTGCATACTCATCAAAAGCTGTTGTAAATATTATAGGTGCTACAACTTCTATTTTTTGAAATATTTCAAAGCTCAATCCATCTGCTAATTGAATATCCATAAAAACTAAATCTGGAATAGTATTTTCTTTAAACCATACTACAGCAGCTTTCACAGTGTCAATAATGTCTAATAATTGAAAATTAAAAGCACTTTTAGCTAATAATTTTTGTAATTGACTCGCTGCGCGTGGTTCATCTTCAATGATTAGTATTTGCATAGTTTTTCTTTTGATCAGATAGTTTTAATAAGGGTAAAGAAACCGTAAATTGATCTCCATCATTTGTAATTTCTGGGAGTTTATTAGAAATTAATTTATATCGTTGTTCAATATTTTTTAGTCCAATTTTTGTAGAATATACTTTTGTTGATTTTGCTTGAATTTTGTTGTGAACGACTAAAAAATCATCTTTAATTGTTACCGTGATTAGTAATGGTTCTGCTCTAGAAACTATATTGTGTTTTATAGCATTTTCTATTAATAGCTGTAAACTCATAGGCACAATCATAGCTGTTAATTTATCCTCCGGAATATCCCAGTTCATTTGCAGATTGTCTCCAAATCGTTCAGACTGAATATAAACATAAGCTTTCGTAAATTTCAGCTCCTTTTCGATGGAAGTTAAATTTGTATTTCCAGATTCTAATATAAAACGGTACACATTAGATAGATTATCAACAAAGTCCTTTGCATGCTCTTTAGGATCTTGATCGATAATATCTCGTAAGGTATTTAAGCTATTGAATAAAAAGTGTGGTTGCGCCTGATTTCGTAAGGTATCTAATTGCGCCTGAATCATGACTTGTTTGGTCTGCTCCTCTTCTCTGATAGATTTTTTAAGTCTTACATTATAGTAAATTGCTTCATATATTGCCATGATCATAATAACGGTGATAATAATAGGTATAAGAACCTTCAATATCACCATGTGTGAGGAATTGTATCCTAAAAGGGTAAAGAATTTTGCAAGTAAAAAACCCATTGTAGAATCAACAACTAGTATTACACTAATAATTACAATAAGAAGTAAAATAATTCGTCTTATATCATCTTTAAAATTGGGATATTTTTTTCGTAAAAAAATCAAAATAGATCGTATGATGATCCAATAGCAGATTACGTTAATTAATGCAGCAAACCAACCTATAAATATTAGGTCTATAGATTCTCTTTCTGATAGATTATTAAATAAATAGTTTGCAATAGTACTTATGATAAGAATGCCAATGATAGAAAACCAGATATCATTAAATCCTAAATATTGTATGCGTTTCTGCTTGTTGAATAGTGGCATGAATTTATAGACTTATTAATGGTTTTACTTGTTTTGTTTAATGCTAATAACGGGATTATTTGAATACCGTGCAATCAAAAAATGTGAGAAACTTGTATGTTTTCGTTTATTTATTTTAATAATTAAATATGCGATTACATAAAATAAAAACCTCTAAAACATCATTGTATCTTATTTTTGAATGATCACTCCAGATGAATTCTATTTATTTGAAATAGTGTTATATTCATAATTCTAAAATTCTTCTATTTCATTTTCTTGATTAATCTGTAGTTTTTCTATAAACTAACCTTTTTGATTATAGACTCCATTTAAAACCAAAAGAAACTCTGCTCCTATTTCTAAATTGTCCAAACAACTGATTTTCTCCACCATAGAAAACATGAGAATTTAATAGCAATTGTGTATTTGTTGTAAGCCAATAACTCAATTGCGGCGTTATATAGCCATCAGCATGATTAAAACTATGTACCCATAGAATCTCAGCTTTTACGTTATCATTCATCAATTCTTTTGAAATTAATAACGAACCATTTGTTTCAAACACATCACGATTGTAAGGTGAAATATTTTCTGTTATCCATTCATTAAACAGTTGAACACTCACTATATATTCACCTTTTATATAATCTAACCCAAAAGCCGATTTATAGAAATCACTTTGTTCAATTCCTTGATTTATATTGTTATTTGATGCGAAATTTTGATTAAAAATATATACAAGTTCTCCTCTAAAAGTTGTAGAGCCAAATACTTTATTAAAGGTTCCTCCTATTAAATGCTGTCGTTCATAAGTTGGAAAAACTTCTATAGTTGTCGTTTGATTATTGAAGTTACTATAAAATACAGGTAAATCATCATAATAGTAAAGGTAATTCAGAGAGAAATCCCAACCTTTCTTAAATCCTGATATTTTAAAACCAATATCAGAATCTTTAAAAAACGTATTCGGTTTGTTTGATTCATTTAGCTGCATTGCTATTCCTTCTGGAGGATTTTTAAAAATGCTTTGTGTAAAAAATGGCGCGCTAAAATCTTGAGTGATATGATATGTATTGTCTGGTATCCATATCAATTGAACGCTATAATCGTTTATTTTGAAATCTGCTTTTAATGACCAAAGTGGTATTCTACTATCTTCAAAATCATCTAATACAAACTCTCTAAAATTTTGAGGATTCACAACATCTAATAATTTTAAACCATCGGTTTCTCCCCAAACAATTTGTTGTTTTCCTATGGTAAGTTTTAATTTTTTAAAATTTGCATAGTAATACAATTCTCTTAGTTCAAGATTTGTGCGGTTTTCTAAGAAAAGTCTTTTACTAAAATCAGATACCATTTGTTCTATTGGTTTTCCCTTTTCTAAATTGTCTTGAAATTCAGAATATACTTGGCCTTTTAGTACAAATTTTGAACGATTTTTAAGTTTTAAAACTAATTCTGGCTTTAAAATTAATTCTGTTTTTTGAATTGTTTCATTCTTAAATTCATACGATGCTTCAGAAACGACAACTAAAGTTCCTTCTAATTTAGTCTTGTTCTGTGCAAGTAATAATCCGGCAGTAAACACCATAAGAAGGCTTATTATATTGTGCTTTGAAATGACACTGACTTTATAATCCATTGACCAATGTTTCTTCTGTAAAATAATCATCACTTAATTCCGTTTGGTAATCATTGTTTTCAAATTTGAAAATCGTTTCATGCTTTGTTTTATGATTTACGACTAAAATATGGTTGATTGTCCAAATATTTTGAACCTTTTGGATGTCTGAAATTTTTACAGTTTTAAGGAAATTTCCAGCTACATCCCAAGATTCTGATTTACGCATCATCCATAATTTAGAATCAACCCAGAATTTCACTTTACTATATCCTAATTCTTTTTTTGTAGCCTCATTTTTTGGTATGGCTTCTATAATATAGCAATCATGATTGTCAATCTTTTCAATGCCTATTGTTGTATAGTTGTAATCTTCTTTACTTATTTTAGTTTCGAGTTTAATGTCTTCGTATGTAAGATCAGTTCCTAAAAAATAATCTCCTCTATTGGCAGCAGATATACGTCGTGTTTTTCGCAATGCTGGAAGATAAAGCCATTGATCATCATCTCTAGAAGATTCTGGGTAATCAAACGTTAGAAATGCTGTGCCTTTTACACTTGATGGTGTTTCATAAAAAATGACAAGTCGTTTTTCTTTCCCAAAATACTTTCGCAATGCTATTGTCTTTCGAGTACGTATTTTTCCTCTTTTATCTTTTAATTCCATGATAAGGTTTCTTTTTAATGAAATTCCTTCGTTTCGTTCATGAGTTTTTTCTGCAATAAGTTGTCCATCTATAAGTGCTTGTTGTGCAAAAATTGAGGATGAATTCATAGTTAAAATGAATACTAAAACTGATATGATTGTTTTCATGATTATTGTTTTTTGTTAATGAAAAATTTGGGCTTGGTAAGGAGAATAATTGCTGGTAAAAGAGTCATACTTCCTAAAAAGCTTACGATTACGGCAATGGCTACTAAAAAACCAAACTGATTTAATGGAGGAACAGAACTAGTCATTAGAACACTAAAACCAAGTGCTAATGCTAAAAAATTGAATAGTAATGCTCTTCCTGATGATTTATAGAATTCTGAATAAGCTTCTTTTATTGGTAAGTTTTTTTCATTTAAAAAGTATTTGAGTCTATCTATGGTATGAACGGCAAAATCTACTCCAACTCCAATAGCAATGGCTGCAAACATAGAAGTTCCTACAGCTAACCAAATATTCATAACTCCCATAACTGTGTATATGAATAATACTGAAATGGTAACAGGAATAACCGTCAAAATACCGGCCGTTATAGACTTGAAACTAATAGCTGATACAAATAATACTACCAATAGTGCTATTATTGCTCCTACAAAGTGATTTACACCAAGTTTACCAATCCAATGTGTATCTATGGCTACCTTACCACTTAATGTTGCTTTTATTTCAGAAGAGTTAAAATGTGAGTTTATATATTCTTGTGCATTTTTAATAACTTCTTTTTCATTGATATATTCACCAGAATTCATTCGAAATCTAACATTGGCTAACTTATAATCGTAGTCTACATAATTGTCAAAATCTGTTGGATCACCACTTGCTGAATACAATAAAAAGTATTGTGCAACCAATTGATTATTGTTAGGGATTTTATAAAATTCTTCTTGGTTTTCGTGCATTGATTGATTCATTTTTTTAATAAAATCAACAATTGATGTACTTCCTTTTACATAAGGAATCGATTCTACATAGTTTTGAAGAGCTTCTATTTTGTGAAGATGTTCTATTTTGAATAAATCTTCATTCTGTGGTGTTTCAATAAGTACATCCAAATATGAAGTTCCATCAGTTTTATCATTAATTAACTTATCGGCAAGTACTATAGGTTCATCTTCTTGAAAGTTTTTAACACGATCTTCATTTACTAATAATTTTAAAGCTCCAGTAATTCCTAATATGATAATAAGCACTCCAGTAATGAGAATTGTTTTAGGTCGTTTTACAACTAATTTGCCTAGTTGTAACATTAAATCACTAAACTTATCGACTTTATCTATTGACTTAAAGACACGGCTTTTTTGAGGTTTTAGAAGCATCATTGCAGAAGGGATCATAAATAAAGCATAGAGTAATGCTACTAAAACGCCTAATGCACCAAATATTCCAAAATAAATCATTGGCGGCATATAAGAAGATAATGCAATCGATAAGAAACCAGAAATTGTTGTGAATGAAGTGATTGCTATAGGTCGCCACATTTTTACCATTGTTTCAACCACCAATTCTTTTTGAGTATGATTTGGATGCTTCACTGCCAATTCATAATATTCACCAAGAATGTGAATACCGTCAGCTACAGCTATTGCAATAAGAACTACTGGCAAACCGTTTGTGATGACAAAAAAGTCAACTCCAAATGCAGCCATTAATCCTAGTGCTATGCCAACGGAAGCCAAAACCATTAAATTTGGAAGTAAAACACCTCTTACCGTTCGATATGCAAAAATTAATATCAACGCTATAATTAAACCAGCAAATGGGTTTGTTCGCATGGCATCTTCATCAATATATTTAATTAAATAACCACTTACTGCTCCTTCACCTGCTAAATAGAATTTATGGTCTTTTTCATTTAAACTAGAAATCATCTCATAAAGACTATTATAGACTTCGTGCTGTTTCATCTCATAACTATCCAGCATTTCAGCAACAATCAAGGTTGTCGTTTTATCATTAGAAACTAGGCTTCCTTGATATAACTCAAAATCGTCAATGCTTTTAGATACTTCTATAGCTTTCGCTTCGGTCAATTCTTCCAATTCGTAAAATGGTTCAACTTTAATTCCTGAATCTGTACCAACAATATTGTTTTCTGTTGCTAGGCTTGTAATTTGATCTGGATCAATACCCGGGACAGATTTTAATTTTTCACTTATTTCATGAACAATTTTTAATGAATTTTTATTGAAAACTCCTTTTTCATTTACAATTGCTATAACCATAGGGTCTTTAAGTCCGAAAGTTTCCTTTAGTAAATCTCGTTTTATAAGTACTGAATCTTTTGCTGGAAGAAAAGCATCATAACGTGTATCTTTTGTCAGCTTTGGAATAAAAAGGACTGAACCTACAAATAGGATTCCACATAGTATTAAGATGATTCTATAATTACTGGTTACATTTTTAAAAAATGCTTCTACTCTATTTTGTTTCATGTTATAAATTATTATGTTGTATATACAACATTGTGATTAAAAAAATATTATTTTAATTTTCCTTCTAATTTTTTTAAATTTTCTATTCCCGAATCTCCAAGTTTAAGAGTTAATTCATTCATTATTGTTTCCCAAACTGGAACTAAATTTTCGACTAATAAAATTCCTTCTTTAGAAAGTGATACCGTTGGTCTGTAGTTAGAACTTCTATCAATGTATCCTTTCTTGGCCAATATTTTAATATTCCTACTTACTGTAGATCTTTCTAATGATAATACTTGCCCAATGGTACCTTGTTCAACATTACCTAGCTTACTTATAGCAAATAAAATGGTCATTTGATTTTCTGTTATATCAAAATCTGAAATATAGCTTCTAAACACATTATCCACAATACGTGATAATTGCCTTAATCTAGAACCTATACAATCTTGAAATTCATACTTCATGATGCAAATATAAGAATAATTGTTGTATATGCAACATATGTAATGTTTTCATGTATAGTTAATAGGCTTCACTCCACTTTAGCTGTTTAAAAAAACATTTTCTAAGTACTGTTAATCAATATTTTAATAAGTTATTTTTCAGGTCTTAGTGTTTCAATAATCTTAGCATCTACCCAGAATATATCTACATTATCATAATTACCGGGAATCATATTTCTATTGAAAAAAAGGTATTTTCCATCTGGTGTTACGTATGCAACTGCTTCCCAACCTGGAGTATTTATTTTATCTCCCATATTAATAGCTTCTCCCCATGAACCATCTTGCTGTTTAAAACTTATATAGATATCAGAATCTCCATATCCGTTCTCTCTTTCACCATCCCAAATTAAATAGGATTCATCTGGCGCTATAAAAGGATGTGCGTTCATTTTTCCAGTATTAATCTGCTTGCCAAATACTTTAGGTTGCTCACGTTTTCCATCTATTAACCTTGAATACCGAATAACGCCATCTCCGTTAGGCATTCCTATTTCGTCAAAAACATACATTCCTTTCGAAGAAGTCGTAAGTCGCATAATTTCTATTTCTTGGAAAGATGAGTCTAATTTCTTTAACGCTGACCAGTCACCAGTTTTGGTACGTTCTTTATATTGTCTGCCCAAATGCATCGTTTTTCCATCTGGAGCTATAAAAGGAGTTCCTCTTCTAGGTGATACAATCGACTCTTGCCATTGATTATTTTTATGTTGAAAAACAACAAGTTCTTGTTTTTTAGTATCCGCATTATGTCTAATAAAATAGAACTCTTTTAAATCTGGAGTAAAAACACCACTAACTTCCCAACCATCAGTTGTCACCATACCTGGTGCAAAAGGTTCAGGTATTAAGCCTGGCGGTTGTTGCCCAAGGTATAGATTTTCTACAGTTGGTAAGTTATGATCTTTTGAATGCTGTTTTTTAGTATCGCATCCATTAAAAAATAATCCGAATACTAGTATTAAAATAAAATACGATTTTTTCATTGTATAAACTTATATAATATATGTTACTACTTAATAAAAGCTGGTAAAACTCTCTCTGCGGTCATTTGGAGAGTTTTGTTATCGTTATTAGTATTCATTTAATTCTCTTAATAATATTTTTATTTACTTTTTTGTAATTGCTCAAGCTTATGTTTAGTACGATTATTTTGAGGATTTAATTCAAGTGATTTGGAGTAATTTTTAATAGCCAAATCAATTTCCCCTGCTTTCTCACAGGCTTCAGCATACCCATCATATACTTTGTAACTATCTGGATAGAGCATGATATTTACTTTAAAAACATCTTGTGATAATTTCATTCTATCCGCATGGAAAAAATCATATCCTAAGTCATTTAAATAATCCTCAGTAATTGTTGGGTAATCAGGGTTTTGTTCTTTTTTGATTTTATATGCATTCAATGCTTTTTCATAATCACCTTCAAGAAGGAATTCTATTGGTTCTTTTGTATCAGCATGCGTTTTTATAAAAGTTGAAATTAGTGTTCTGGTGTTGCTATTTATATGAACTAAATGGAGTGCTTTATTTTCAAGATTTTGTTTGAATTGAATAGTTCTCGAGGAGTTTCTTCTAACAAAGTTACTATCTGAGATTTTGATGAGTTCTTCTGCTTCTTGGTCAAGGATATTTTTATAGAATAGTTGATTGTCCTTTTGAAAAACTTCTACAATGCTACCGTTTTCCATATATCTACCAGTAATTTCATTGGTTAAAGATTGTTCAATTTCTATTTTTTTATGTACTGGAACAAAATTGTCCCAATCATACGTCAGCGCTACAGAGCGAATCACTTCGGCATTAAAAGCAGGAAACGTAGAGTTGGTCATCACAACCACACCATAACCTTTGTCTCTATGAGCCATAATCTCAGCATAAAAACCTGTATTCCAACCGTGATGCCTTAAGTAGATTTCATCTTTTATATTAATAAGTTGAAACCCTAAACCCAATGTAAATGACCAATTAGAATTACTCACTCCATATGGTGTGCCCATTAATTCTGTCAGATCTTTTGATAATCCTTTAGTACGATTACCTTTTAAGGTTTGCTGTACGTTGGTTATAAATTTAGCGTAATCCTCTGCAGTTGTCCATAATCCACTTGAAGCCATTGATGGGTTGATATTTCTTCTACCTTTTACCATTGAACCATCTTTCAAATAACCTGTTGCTGCCTTCGTTAATTGGGCTGTAGTAAGTGATTGGTTAAACGTACTGTTGTTCATTTCTAAGGGTTGCAACACGAGTTCATGCATAATCTCAGGGAATGTTTTTCCATCAACATCCAACATCATTTGTTGAATGGGCACATAGCTAGTATATGCAAAACGTACACTTTCTCCAGGCTCTTTATTTGTAGTGACTGGCTCGTTTGTAGCTGGATAAGTTCCGCTTAGTATTTCTACAAGTGTTGGAATTTTTTCACCTATACTATATGATCCTGTTCCTCGAGGATGTATTCCAGCAGAATGATTTAACAAATTTCTTATGGTTACTTTCTTTTCTTCAGTAAATTCATTTTCTGGTATTTTCCAAGATTTTAGATAACTGTTTACATTTTCGTCTAAGTCTAATTTATTTTGTTCTACTAAACGTAATGCACCATAGGCCGTTACTGGCATACTAGTTGCCGCTGCTTGGAAAAGTGTTTGTGTCGTTACTGGAGTTTTACTTTCTTTATCCATTACGCCATAACCTTTTGCCCAGGCAATTTCACCATTATGTATAACAGCAATACTAACACCTGGAATGCCATAGTGTTTCATACGTTCTTCTATAGACCATGTTGAATCACCAGTTATGTGCACACGAGTTGTAAGACCTGTTTCTACTTTTTGAATTAAATCAACTTTAGTATCAGTTTTTGGTTTTTCTGTACATGATTGAAAAAGAAGTAAGATTAATAGAACTGAAATACTGTTTTTCATGTTGTTTATTATTTATAGATGTTTGAGAATGACTTGTTAATTATTATTTTTTAAAAGCTCTTTTTTTAACTGAATGAAATCCACCCAATACATGTTTCCTGTCCAATATGTACTTCCATCTTCCCTTGTTTTTTCATGACCTCTGGAAAAAAATAAATATTTCCCATCTGGTGAGACTGTTGCTGCTCCTTCACTAATTTTAGTGTTTATTTTGGGTCCCAAACTATAAGATTTAGTCCAAACACCATTTTTATTGAAGCTGATGTATAAATCACCATTTTCATATTCTGAAGTTCTTTCTGCATCGTAGATAATGTAGCTTTCGTCTGGTGCAATAAATGGATGAGCTATCCACTTACCAGAATAATTTATTTCATCGCCCATTCTTTTAATAGTATTATAATGACCATTCTCGTTGATAGCATAATAAATACCTTCATCCTCTGAACCAGGTCCTTTTCCAGAAGTGAAATATAGATTGCCATTCTTGGAAGGCGTCGTACACATTATATATCTATTTACAAATGGATTGCCCAACGGAATAGGCTGTCCCCATCCATTTTCATTTCTTTCAATATACCACTGATGTAAACCAGATGATTCGGTAGCATCATTAAGCGGTCTTCTGCTGCCAAAATATAGTCGATCTCCATTTGGGCTAAAGCGAGGGTGAAAATCTAGGTATTCCTTGTTGGTAGAAAAAAAGGCTACTTTCGGTTTTGACCATTTGCCATCTATTAATTTCATGGTATAGATGTTATGACTCTCTTCTGGCTTTCTGCGGTTGAAAAACAGTTCGCTCATATCAGGACTGAAAGTAATTGAACCTTCATTATGAAGCTCTGTTGAAATAATTCCTGGAGCAAATACTTCAGGTGTTAAACCAGGTGGCTTTTGTCCAAAATAGCGATTTTCTAAACGTGGGAAATCTGAATGAGCTTTCTTATTTTCTTGAGCAAATGCCATACTCAGAGATATAACGCATACGAATAACAGCAATTTTGAGAACCGCATTTCCTTTCTAATATTACTATGTTCGATGTACTTGACTAATTTTTGCATAACTGAAAGACATTTAAATAAGTTTTTGCGTTTTACAAACTTGGCTCTTGATTTTCATCTATCCAAGTTATATTATGTCAACTGCTCTATGTATGAATGAACGACTCCAAGAGGATGATTATAATGAGTATATTGCGCCAGTAATCTTCATTCAAATGAACTTGAGACCTTTACTATATTTTTTTTTAGCATGTACGATGTTACTTGTGACTTCTTGTTCTCAAAAACCTGTTTTTAAGAAACATGAAACCGTATTTCAGATTGGAGATCAACAAGAATGGGCAATGAAAGGTTTGAATGATCAGCACTGGAAAAAGCGCATAGCATTCGTGCCTGATGGTCAAGTTTTTTGGTCAAGGACTAAAATTGAGATTCTAAAAACCTCTGAAACATTACATCCATACGGTTTGATGCTACAGGTTTATGGAGAATATGAGGTTTTTTGGGATGGCGTTTTAATTGGGAAAAACGGAAATCCTGGACAAGAAGCAATACTAGAACCTAAAGGTAAAATGTGGGCCACTTTTAGTATTCCTAAACACTTAACAGAGATAGGAGAACATCAGTTGGCGCTACGATCAAGTCTTTATTATTTTCCTGATCATACAGGAATAGAAGATATGAAAATCGATGATTATAATGATCTACAAACAGATCGACTCGTTGAATCTTCATATATGCATCTCTTTGCAGGAGCTTTTCTTATTGCTTTCTTCTATTTTCTTTTTCTCTTTCTAACGAATAAAAAGGAGTATGCTACATTAATTTTTAGTATTTGTTGCTTTCTTTTTTTTGCTCTGATATTGGCAGAATTCAGTAAAGTCTATATATCCATTCATTACAGTTTGCATGTGATACGCTTAAAAATCATAGGTACACTAATGCTTAGTATTTCTTTTTTGATTCCGTTTTACTTTTCTATGCAGTTTCCTTTTCCAAAACGAAAAGTACTATTGACTATTTTTGCAGCCATTCTATTGTATTTTTTCCTATCGAGACATGTTTTTGAATTGAAACCTAATAACATGACTTTAAGTATGTGGCTAATTTCATTTGGAATCGTTTTATTTGGAGTTTACAAAAATATCAAAGGCGCTCGCCTTGTACTATTGTCACTCCTACTTTCTATATCTATTGGTTTTTTCACTCCTTTTGACAAAAGCTTATTTGTAGGTTTTAGCTTGATTCTTTTGGGTATGTTTTATTTGCTTTCTCTTAGAATCAAAGAACAACGATTGGCATATGAGACTTCTTTGGTTCAATCTACACGTTTGCGTTTGGAATTACTTAAAAAGAACATTCAACCTCATTTTATAATGAACACGTTAACTTCTTTAATAGATTGGATAGAAGAAAGCCCAAAAAAAGGTGTTTTGTTTATAGAAGCTTTAGCTAAAGAATTTGATCTTTTGAATCAGATCGAAAATAAAAAATTGATTCCCATTACTCAAGAAATAGCGCTTTGCCGTACACATCTTGAAATTATGGAATATAGACAAGAAATCAATTACTCTTTGCAAGAAGAAGGTATCGATGTTGAACAAAATATACCACCTGGGATTTTCCACACATTATTAGAAAACGGTATTACACACAGCTTGCCGTTAGAAGATAATAGCATAAAATTTAGACTCGTTTTTGAAACAAATCGTGATTATAAATGCTATACATTTTTAACCTTTGCAACGCTTGTAAGTCAAGCTACAACTAGTAAAGAAGATGGTACAGGAATAAAATACATAAAGGCCCGACTCACAGAAAGTTATCATGAACAGTGGGATTTTACGTCAGAACCCACAAATAACGGTTGGAAAAACACTATAAAAATATATTTGTAAGAAGATGAACATTTTAATTGTTGAAGATGAATCTAGAATTGCCAAAAGAATTGAACGAATGACTCGTGATTTTTTTGGAGAAAGATTACAATCGTTAAAGTATATTAATACACTACATGAAGCATTAAAATTCATTGAAAATAACTCATTAGACCTTGTGCTCTTAGATTTGAATCTTAATGGCAGTAATGGTTTTGACCTGTTAACTACAGCGGTTTCTAAGTCGTTTCATACAATTGTCATTTCTGCTTACAAAGATCAAGCAATTACTGCTTTTGAATATGGCGTTTTAGATTTTGTACCTAAACCGTTTAATAGAGAACGATTGGAACAAGCTTTACATCGTGCTATCACCAACGAAAAGGTAGAAACGAGTGCTATTAAGTTTTTAGCTATAAAAAAAAGACATCGAATACAATTAATTCCTATTGAAGAAATACTTTATATTAAAGGAGCTGGCACGTATTCTGAAATCTTTCTAGCTAATGATACTAAAGAATTACATGATAAATCACTTGAAAAGCTAGCACAATTATTAGCACCTACTTTTGAACGTTTTCATAAATCATACTTAGTAAAGATGTCTGAAGTCAAGGAAATTAGTGTGCAATCTGGAAGCAAATATATCGCCGATCTAAAAAATGGAACACGTATTCCTATCGGAAGAACCAAATACAAAGACATAAAAGCAAAGTGGTTTTAAGTAGCTTGCTTATGGATGAATTCTAATATAAGAAAAAGATAGTTCAATTACCTCTTTTTCTTCTTTTTTGGAGTGTCATCTTTTGTAGTAGCTGCGCCAGTTTCTGCTAAATAATTAGCAAATATTTTATCTACTAATTCTTCTTTTGTTAAATGATGAAATATCGTTTTTATTTTCGCTTTATAATCTTCAGAAACATCACGATTAGGTTTTGTTTTGAATATTTTTTTAGCCCATAACAAACCATTATTTTCTTCAATGCTTTGTGCATCAGCTTTTTTAAATTCCTTAAAAACAATGCCTAATTCATCTTCAAATTCAGGAATTTCTACTACTTCTTCTTTTTGTATGACAGATAAGGAAAGTCCTTTTGCTCCTGCTCTAGCCGTTCGTCCACTTCTGTGTACATACGTATCATACGTGTCTGGCAAATGATAATTGACAACATAAGAAACTTCTTTTACATCAATACCACGAGCCGCCAAATCGGTAGCGACTAAGATATCTATGAATCCTTCTCTGAATTGTCCCATGATACGATCACGAATTCCTTGTGTCAAACTTCCATGAATTGCGCCAGAAGAGAATTTATTGATCGCTAGTTTTTTTGCTAGTTTATTAACAGCAGCTTTGGTTTTACAGAAAATAATACCGCGTTCACCTTGCTTAGAACTTAAAAAATGAAGTAAAACTTCTAGTTTTTCTATCGGTTCTACTACTACATATTGATGCTCAATTCCTTGATGACCAACTGTTGACATGTCCGCTTCAATATGCACTACATGTTTGGACATGTAATTTTGAACCAATTGTTTGATGGTTCCAGGCATTGTCGCCGTAAATAGTAAAGTTCTTCTCGATTTAGGAATTTCTTTTATAATGCTATCCAATCCTTCTTTTAACGCACTTACCATCTCGTCCGCTTCATCTAAGATGAAATAAGCGATGTTTTTGATGTTGATAGCTTCACGTTTTACCAAATCTGCCAAACGTCCAGGCGTTGCTACTATGATGTGTGTCGCTTCTTTTAAACGTTCTATTTGAGGTTTTATAGGAACGCCTCCACAGATAGAAGCAATAGAAATTTCAGGACTGTGTTTTGCAAAAGATTCCAAATTGTTATAAATCTGTTGTCCCAATTCTCGTGTTGGTGTGAGTATGACAGCTTGAATTGCTGTATTTTCAGTATCAATAAGTTGAACTAATGGCAAACCAAAAGCAGCAGTTTTTCCAGTTCCCGTTTTTGCTAAAGCAACCACATCTTCTTTTTGATGTAGTACAACCGGAATCGTCTTTGCTTGAATATCTGTCGGAACAGTTATTTGCAAGTCCGCTAAACTCTGTTGTAATTGCTCATTAATTCCTAAATCTGAAAACTGCTTTGACATGAAAAATAATTTTCGGCAAAGATAGTTGCAGTTTTGAAAGATGTGGTGTTGATTGGATTATTTTTTAGCGAAATTTACGCATACTCTTTATAGAATGATTAAATACATGATTTGGAACTCTTATTACATTCTTACTTCACACCTACACTTTCACCTATTATACATTTTTATAAACCTTATTCACAAAACTTTAACAGAAAAGCTTTTAAAACAATGTAAGTAGTATTCTTTTTTGACGACATATAATTCTCATGAGAATTATACCGTATACCATTTTATATTACTTTTTTTATGTGATTTTGATTTTCACTTCATATAATTTATCTGCTCAAGTAATTAATAAAACAACTTCTTATAAAGCGATAGAGGAAATAATTCTTGAAAATAAGTATTCAAATTTAAGTTTCGCGAAAAGTTATGCCACTAACCTACTAGAAAAATGTCAAAAAGATTATAATGAACATTATCTTTATATATCTCTTTATCAATTAGGAGATATTTCCAATATAGAAGGATACTACAATGATGCTATTTCCTATAGTAATCGTTTGATTCAGGTTGCTGAAAAACGTAAAAATAAAACCTATTTATTTGAAGCCTTATTAATTAAAGGAAATGCTTATTACCATCTAGGAAATAATCAAAAGGCGCTTTCTATCTATATGGAAGCATCAGAAATTGCAGAAGAATATGATAATGTTGCTTTAAAAATTAGAGTTTCTGATAATATAGCAAAGATTAAGGAACGAATTGGTCAACATGAAGAAGCTTTAAGAACATATAGAAATAATTTAAAACTCACTAGAAAGGTTAGGAATAATACCGATTTGGTTATTAGTACACTTATGGGAATAGAAAGAGTTTATCTAACCTCCAATAAACCCGATTCTACCTTGCATTATAGCAAAATGGGGCTCAGTATCAGTGAAAATAGAAATAATCTTGAAGTAGTGAGTTACTTTTACAATGATATGGGAAAGGCCTATTTGAAAAAAGGTTTTTATAATGAAGCAATTAAGTATTTTGAGAAATCTGAAGAACTAATTATACAGCTCAATAATAAAGCACGACTTACGGAAACCTGCTATTTTATAGGATATTCTTATTACAAATTGACAAATTTAGAAAACGCAATTAAATATTTTAAAAGAGTAGAACAAACTGTAACTACTGAAAGAGAAACTTTTAGCAATAACTTTAATCCGCCAGAACTTCAATTTGCTTATAAACTGATGGTTAAGGCTTATGAATTGCAAAATAAAAATTTTGAAGCATCAATTTATACTCAAAAGTATATTACGTTATATGAACATAATGATCTTAATAAAGATGAAGTTCTTAAAGAATTATTTTTAATAAAAGAGAATGAATTACAGTCGTCATTAGACTTAGCATTGAATGAAAAAAATAAAGTACGCTATTTGTTATTATTTATAGCACTAATTATTTTAGTTTCATTTTTTACAATTTTAAAGTTTAGAAGAAATAAAAAACTGAATAACATTGCGTTTCAGAAACTTTTAAAAGAAACCGAAGATGTAAAGCCTAAAAGAAAAGATGAATTAATTATAAAAGATGAAAAGGCAGCAGTTATTTTACTTGGGTTAGATAAATTGGAACAAACACATTATTTCCTAAATACCAATTGCAGCTTGCGTAGTATGGCCAAAAAACTAAAGACCAACACAACGTATTTATCTAAAACTATTCATAAGTACAAACAGCAAAAGTTTTATCAATACATTAATGGATTACGAATTAATTATGCACTAAAACGATTAAAAGAAGATCGAGCATTTAGAAACTATTCTGTTGAATGTATATCAGAAGAATTAGGTTACAAGAGCGCCAATTCATTTACAAAGCACTTTAAAACGCATACCAAATTATATCCTTCCTATTATATTAAAAACTTAAATGAGTATGAAAAAAAATCAACCTCAAATTAAGTAAAATGCGTTTAAACTAAAATAGTGCTCAATTCTTTGTAATTCACTTAAAATCAACTACTCTGCTGAGATTTTATTCATAGTAAATCTTAAAATTTACATCTCTTTTTATTGCGTTAAAAATAGATATTTTTACACAGAAAACTCAACCTCAAATCATGCTAATTACGGGAGAATAGGTTGTTTCATATTGCTATAATTCAATAATTTTAATTCCAATACAGATCTAAACAATATTCTTTCGCGAAGAATACATAGACACAAACTGTGAGTGTCTTTAAATGTTTACAGGAATTATATATCAATAATTAATTTTTATATCCATGAAATATAATCTTTCAATATTTTTAATGATTTTAGCCGTTTTTATAACTTCATGTTCTGAAGATGAAATTGCTACAGAAACGAATCCTGAACAGCAAAAAGAAGTTGCTATTATTTATAAAGGTGTTTCATACCTTACAAAAACAAATGATGACAACGGACTTGACAAGACTAAATTAAATGATGAAATCATCAACGCTCTTAATTCGGCTCATATATTTGATTTTGGAGAAGAAAACAAAGTATATTTATTTGATACAGATGAAGAATTAGAAGCATTCTCTAAAAGTTTAAAAAATAACGAAATACAGGCTAAAATCCCAGTTGGAACTACAAGTACATCATTTTTTGGTGATGCATATTTTAGAAGTAATGCTCGTGAGGATATCGTTAATAATTTTGCTCGTGCCGAACTACGTCATTATAATAATTGGCATGATATAATTTCTTCTCTTCATATTACAAACTCTCTTAATACAACTTTTTATGTACGATTGTATGAGCATAAAAATTATGGAGGAAGAACACTTACTTTTTCTGTTCCGAGACATACTGTAAGGTTTGTTACAAATTTACAGCACTACAATTTTAATGATATTACCTCTGGTATACGCGGTTGGCATTAATTAAATAGCATATTTAATATTTTTTAATAAAGGAAATAACTTAAACCTTAACAATGGTCGCATTGTTAAGGTTTTTTGTTTTGTATAAGATTCAGTTTAACTATTTAATCTTCTTACTAATGCCTATTTTTACAAATTATAGTATTTACCAGCATATATGAGACATTTAAAAGAAACAGCAGAAGATAAAGACAAATCAAAGTCAAGGGCGACTTTAAAACAAGCGTTTAAAACGATTATTTGGCCTCGACGAAATTTAGTTTTTATCGGCTTACTATTGATAATCATTAGGAGTTTGTCAGGTTTTGTTTTACCACTACAAAGTAAAGTGTTGATGGATGAAGTTGTACCTAATAAAGATTACAATCAATTGTATACATTAATTTTTATTGTTCTTGGCGCTATTTTAGTTCAAGCAGTTACCTCTTTTTTGCTCACTAAGGTATTGAGTATACAAGCACAATATTTAATTAGTGAATTGCGTGCTCAAGTGCAAAAGAAAGTATTGTCCTTACCAATTAGTTTTTTCGATAACACAAAATCAGGTGCTTTAGTATCTAGAATTATGAGCGATGTTGAAGGTGTTCGTAATCTTATAGGAACAGGATTAGTGCAATTAGTTGGTGGAACGTTTACAGCTATTCTAACTTTAGTTATTTTACTAAAAATGAACGTTTGGATGACACTTTTTACATTTATTCCCTTGTCAATTTTTGGAATCATTGCTTTAAAGTCATTTAAATATATTAGACCAATTTTTAGAACCAGAGGAAAAATTAATGCTGAAGTAAAAGGACGATTAACCGAAACTTTAGCAGGTATTCGTGTGATTAAAGCCTTTAATGCCGAAGAGCAAGAAAGTAAAATTTTTGAAAAAGGTGTGGCTAATATTTTTAAGAATGTTAAAAAAAGTATGACAGCAACCGCTTTAATGACGAGTTCTTCAACCTTTTTAATAGGTGTTGCAACGACAGGAGTTATGGGTATTGGTGGTTATTATATGATTGAAGGCACGAT
The DNA here is from genome assembly GCF_056033805.1 of Kordia sp. E. Classification (NCBI taxonomy): domain Bacteria; kingdom Pseudomonadati; phylum Bacteroidota; class Flavobacteriia; order Flavobacteriales; family Flavobacteriaceae; genus Kordia; species Kordia sp. E. Next base: position 1,431,045 of record NZ_JBRASR010000003.1, on the reverse strand, counting down.
GACTTTTGGTGATTTTCTTCAATTTACATTTCTATTAGCATTTATGGTTGCGCCAATTGTGCAAATGAGTAATATTGGGAGCCAGTTAACGGAAGCATTAGCAGGTTTAGATAGAACTGAAGAGCTTATGAATATGACTGCCGAAGATGATAATCAAGATAGAATTATTCAGTTAAAGACTATAAATGGTGATATTGAATTTAATGATGTTTCATTTTTTTATGATGAAGGAAAAGAAGTCTTGCATAATATTAATTTTAAAGCACCAGCTGGCTCTGTGACAGCTTTAGTTGGAAGTTCAGGTTCCGGGAAATCAACTATTGCTGGACTATCGGCTACATTTTTAACACCACAATCGGGTAAAGTCACTATTGATAATCAAGATTTATCGCAAGTCAAATTGAGCAGTTATCGCCAATATTTAGGTGTAGTTTTGCAAGATGAATTTTTATTTGAAGGTACGATTCGTGAAAACATTATGTTTCCAAGACCAAATGCTAATGAAACAGAAGTAACAAATGCCGTAAATGCAGCGTATGTAAACGAATTTACCGACAGATTTGAATTAGGTTTAGATACTTTAATTGGAGAAAGAGGTGTGAAACTTTCTGGAGGTCAGCGTCAACGTTTAGCAATTGCTCGTGCTATTTTAGCAAATCCTAAAGTTCTTATTTTAGATGAAGCAACGTCAAATTTAGATACCGAAAGTGAAGCGTTAATTCAGAAAAGTTTAACGGAATTAATTAAAGACAGAACTACTATTGTTATTGCGCATCGTTTAAGCACGATAAAAAAAGCAGATCAAATTTTAGTTATCGAAGCCGGACATATTGTTGAGCGCGGAACACATGATCAATTGATTGCTAAAGAAGGTAGATATTATGAGTTATATACCTATCAAGCAAAAATATAATTGAAGAAACCTTAAAGTTATTACCTTCTGATCGTAACGGTTTCTTTATTTAATGTAATTTCCAAAAATGCACCCAATTCAGCATCATTCATAAATGTAGCAGCTCTAGTTCCTATTTGAGCCTTTACCAATATGTAACCTTGCAAAAGATTCGTAGATGCATTGTAACAAACGGAATCAAATGTAACACCTAAATACTTATCAGCTTTTGAACTTTCAATAACAAGAATTGGAACTTGTCCATTTTTCTCAAGACCGTATCGTCTTCCTGGAAATACATCTTCAGATATGCTTGCATTTTTATATGTATTTGCATAGTGGCTTCTACCAACATCTAAAGTATACTGTTCTGTTTGTGAACCTACTTCAACTGAAAATGCTATTTTAAACTGTTTTACCATTGGACCAGCTGCCCAAGGTCTAAATCTACTTGGTTTATCTTTAAAGTTTTTAGCTTCATCAAATCGATCGGAAGCATCTTTTACAATGACCATTACTTTTGATCCATTAGCGTTTTCCCACCAAAGCAGTTCTGAAGGATGTATTTCTGGTCTATTACCATGTACTTCTTCTCTAACCCAAGGACCATAAACACAAATTTGTTCATTTTGTACAAATAAGGTACTATCTCGTTCTGTCATAAAATAATGATAATCATTTAGTGCTGTTGGAGGTGTAACTTCAGCTTCCATACATGGTTGGCCACGACATGTTTTCCATTCATCATCAGGTCGCTCTCTATATGGTCTTACTTCGTCTATTAGTCTTTCAAAGCTAGCATTAGGATTTATATTTATATTCCAATCATATTCGCTAGCTCCTCTAACATTATCAAATACACCTTTAGTAACACCATAGCTTTCAAATGTACCACATAATACTTCTCTAGTTCCTAGTATTGGATACCAGTTTCTTCCCCATAACACAGGTTTAAGAGCTGCTGCAGTACTAATGTAATCACCAGTTGGATCTCCACCATCAATACCAAGCATTTCACCCATTACTTTTGCAACTTCTTCTTCTTGAATACGAGTACATTCATCACAATCATCGACGTTAAAGTATCTATTTTTGTCTTCTTGGAAGTTAAAAATCCCCAGAGAAGAATTGTTATGAATGATAAAGTCACTAGGACCATCAACGTTAAAGTCTCCAACACCTTTATAATCATTCGATCCTGGAAAACTAATTTCTGAACCATTAAATGCAGTATTCTTTGCTAATATTATGCTACTAAAAAAATTCCCTGATTCATTGACACCAATAATCGCAATATGTGTATTACTTTGTATGATAAAATCACTAAGATTATCACCGTTAAAATCACCAATTGCCAAAATTTCATCTGTCGCTTTATATCGCCAAAATGAATCTCCTAAATACTCTCCTACTTGTCCAATGGTAACTCTGGTAAAGTCTCCTGAATCGTTCACACTAAGTATAGAGATATTGGTTGCACTTTTTATGATAAAGTCACTACGATCGTCTCGATTGAATTTTCCAATACCTAAAATTTCATCTGTCGCTTTATATTTCCAAAACGAATCACCTAAATATTTGCCTCTACTTCCTATGGCAACACGCGTAAATTTTTTATTTTCATCTAAACTTAGAATCGATAGATTGGTATTACTTTTTATAATAAAATCACTATGGTTATTTCCATCAAAATCTCCAACACCTAAAATTTGATCTGTCAGTTTGAATTTCCAAAATGAATTGCCTAGATAAGAGTTACTAATTCCACTGGTAATTGCTTTAAAACGTCCATTATCATCAACACTTATGATGCCTAAATGACTGTTGCTTTTAATTATAAAATCACTTCTATTATCATTATCAAAATCACCTATTCCTAAAATTTGATCCGTTCTTTTATAAAGCCATCCACCTTCAAACCTTTGATTGTTAGCAATAATACTTGTTGTTAAAAAATTGCTGTTATTGTCTAAACTTATAATTCCCAACCTGGAATTGTTTTGTATTAAGATATCGTGCTTATAGTTTGGGTGAAAATATCCAACACCTTGTATTTTATCATTTGTACTGACTCTCCAACCTTGTCTAGACGATGCTGTTATCGTTGAGCCATTTGCTGCCTGTTCAACTGTAGCAAATTTGTTATTTGCATCTAATGCAATAATCCCTAGACCTGACCGACCTTGAATAATAAGTTCGCTTCTATTCGCAAAATTGAATTTACCAACCTGAGAGATCTTATCTTCGGGTCTCAATATCCAACCATTAGTACCCAAGTGACTCGGAAAATAATTTATGCTATTATTTTTAACAGCTATTTGTTCAAAGCTTCCTTGAGCATATACGCCATTAGTAAAAAAAAGCACTGCTAAACTTACAGTTATGTATAGTGGGAAATTTAAGCCTTTATATTTCATTTTAAATGATTTTAAATTATGAAAATACTTCTATCCGAAAATATTTACTTCATCAGAAGATATGATATGGTTTCCCCTTGTTTTTAAAGGGTTTTTTTCCTGTATAATTTTTAAGATTTTTTCTATATAATTATAGAAATGATTTAATATAAGAAAAAAGAGGTTTTGTCCATATGATAAAAGCCAAAAATTGTGATTGTCAATACTTCTATTTGAATAGTTTTTTTAGACCTTTTTTTCGTTTGAAAATTGATTTAACATCTTTTAGATCTAGTGGTTTATCAAAAATAGCTAGTTCATCTATTAAGCCAATATAACCCAAACCTAGCATTATTTTGCCTTTTTCTGTTTCCCATGTAAATGGATCATTGATATCTTTTATAACGCCTTTAAATTCCCCATTTAGATATAGTTTGAATGTTGATTTTGGAGTATTTACTTTTGAATAAGTAATGACGATGTGTGTCCATTTTCTTTTCTGAAAAGGAGGCTTATTTACGGTAACAGTACGCTTTTCCCACTTAGTTTCATCGTTTTTGTTTTCTGGATTCCACACGTCTAAATCTCCCATAGCTCCAAATCTAAATTTTCTAGGATCATGATCTGTGAAATCTACCCATAAAGCCGCATCGTTATATTTATGATCCGTAATACATATTGGATCGCAATAGCCAGGAGCTAAGTCTTTGTTAGGATCTAATTGCAACCAAAACGAAACGGAACCACTCCATGATTTACTACTGTAACCAACATTTTTATAAGCTTTATAAAAAATAACAGACTTGTTTTGCTTTTTAAAGTGAAGTGCATCACCTGTAAGACCTTTGTTTTTAGCTAACACAACATCTTTACTATGTAAGCCCGATTTGGCATTAGCTATTTTTTTATAGTTTTCTGCTGTATACATCATTGCATCGCCAATAGAAAAGTCTGCGGATAGTTTTTCGTCAAATGAACTATAGAAAAGGATATGATTTTTTAATTGTTTGTTTTGTGAAAATGAAATATTCACAATGAAAAATAAGAATACGCTAGATATAGATAAAAGCTTAGTAGTTTTCATGGTTTTTTATTAAAAGTTAAACATTATTAAGACTCCATTCAATAGCTGTATGTGCATGAATTTTTCCAGTGTCAAATAGTGGAATTTCTACATCTGATTTTGATATTAGAATAGGTAATTCTGTACAACCCAAAATGATACCTTGTGCTCCTTGATTTTCCAGTTTTGTTATAATCTCAATTATCTTTTGCTTTGAAGCATTTGTAAACTGTCCTTTTACTAATTCAGTATAAATTATATCATGGACAACTTGTCTTTCTTTGGCATCAGGAATTAAAATTTCAAGGCCAAAATCATTCATTAATGTTTTGGTGTAAAAATCTTTTTCCATGGTAAATTTTGTTCCTAATAACGCTACTATTTGTAAGCCTTGTTTTTTGATAGATTCACCAGTAGTTGTAGCAATGTGTAGAAAAGGAATCGTTACATTTTCAGAAATGTAATGACTTACTAAATGTATTGTGTTTGTACATAATAAAATAATGTCTGCTCCAGCTCTTTCTAACTGCTCTGCTGCTTGTTTCATGAGTTCTCCAATAGCATTCCAATCGCCTTTAAAAGTCAATCGTTCTATGTCAGCAAAATCGACAGAAACTAGTATACACTTTGCAGAATGTGAACCTCCTAATAGCGTTTTTGCTTTGGTATTTAAAAACTCGTAATATAGTTTTGATGATTCCCAACTCATTCCTCCTATTAATCCTATTGTTTTCATTTAATTTTAGTTTCTACAAAGCTATAATCTATAGATATACTCGAATAGTTTTGAAATTGAGATAAATAAAACCATCACTGAAATTATTTCAACTACAACTTATAAGTAAGCAACTTATCTTTGTAAGTATGGAACTCAAATATTTTAGACTCATAAAAACAATTGCCGAAGAAGGCAGTATTGCTAATGCTACAGAACATCTCTTTTTAACACAGTCAGCTTTAAGTCATCAATTACGTGAGTTAGAAGAACGATTGGGTTTTAAAGTATTTCACAGAACAAGAAATAAATGGGAATTAACTCAAGAAGGTGCTGAATTATATAAATTGGCTAATAAATTATTTAGTACTATTGATGAAGGTTTTAGCGCGATAAAACATATTAATGAAGGTTCAAAAGGAACTATTAAATTAAGTGCTGAATGTCAATCATTTTTTCATTCCATTCCATCATTTATACAAAAAATGGGGATTCTTTATCCTGAAATAGAAATAGATGTAAGTCTTGGAGCAACGCATCAAACAATATCACAAGTATTATCAAATGAAATAGATATTGCCATTGTAACTTCAAAACCTGAATCTGAAGAACTCTTAAGTATTCCTGTTTTTAAAGATGAAATTTTTGCGATTATGCATGAAGAGCATCAATTAAATGATTTAGATTATTTAGACGCAAGTCATTTTGGAAATGTACATTTAATAATCAATTCTTTTCCATTAGATGGTGTAGCTGTTTATCAGCAATTTTTAAAGCCAAATAAAATACATCCAATAAAAATTTCTGCAATTCCGTTTACTGAAATTACATTAGCAATGATACATGCCAATATGGGAATTATGTGTGCTCCAAAATGGCAATTAACTCCTTTTAAGCTATCTAAAGAATTGGTTTTTAAACGTATTGGAAAAAATGGTTTAAAACGAAAACATTACTTAGTTGTAAAAATGAAGCATCGAAATAAGAAATATATTCATGATTTTATCTCTAGTTTTGAGGAAGATTTTTTGGAGGTATAATTCACTTAGCTTACAATTGTGTTACTTGTTATAAAAGTATCTTTTTGCTAAAAAAATAGTTGTCTTAAGGAAAAAATAGATTTGTTAGTATGTGTATATCCTTTTTATAAGGTATCTTATGTACTCAAAATCAACTACCTCCATTATGAAAACTTCCTTTTATATACTCACATTACTTTGTTTGTTAACGAGTTGTAAAGATACTGTTGAATCAGAATATGCTGTTATAACTGATAAAGTTCCAACAGATTTGCGCTCAGGAGCAACGCCAAATGAAGCTGCTACGTTTGCATGGGATACTTTTTTAGCAATTAATACACCAACAACTGACGGAACAGGAACTCAATGGGAAAACTACAAAGAAGCCTATGATATCTTTTTGGATAATGCTAAAACACCTTCGGATTGGGGAAAACCTACTCCAGGAAATCAAATAATATGTGATAGTATTAACACGAACCATAAAATTTTACGAACTACATCCAAAATAAGTCCGTTGATTACAGAAACAGCGCAAGCAGTTGGTGGAGTGCTTATTGATAAAAATTCTAATCTGGTGCATTATGAGGTTTATATGAATAAACCAATGTTTCAATATGTATTAGAGAATCAATTTTATAATGCTTTAAAACAAGCAGGAAATCAAATCAAATTTCCTACGGGAAGTATGGAACTTAAAGCCTCATGGCGAATTTTAGATTCTGAAAAAGATGATATAAGTCGTTATTATACTTCTAAAGCTATTGTGTACATTCCGGATACTGATACTATTAAAAATGATTCTATTCCTGATGCAGTACAAAATAATATTAAATACTGTTCAGAACAATTAGTTGGTTTAGTAGGACTTCATATTGTGTATAAAACACCTTCTAATCCTAATTTTGTGTGGATGACTTTTGAGCAAAATGATAATGTGGAAACAGAAGCCACAATAAAAGCTGGTATTACGCCTTCTTTTTATGATCCTTCAAAAGCTATCGATTATTGTGAAGATAATAGCCGACAACGTGATTGTCCTGATCAAATAATGACACAAGTAACAAGGCAAAATCCTATTCCAGACTGGGTAAAAAAATCAAATAAAGACTATCAAGAGAAGTTACATAAAAAAAAATCTGTTTGGGAACATTATCAACTTATTGGAGTGCAATGGCCTACAGATAAAACAAAAGTAGGAAATCCAATACTGCAAAATTTAGCGAATAGTAGCATGGAGACTTTTAATCAAACTGCTAGTAGTTGTATAGGTTGTCATGCTTTCGCACGATCTTCCAATCCTACTATTTTATCAGATTTTAGTTGGGTAATGGGAAGAGCACAAGATCCTGTTGCCAAATTACCTGAACCTAATGGACCCGATTTATTAAAGTATGTAATGCGTGTGAATCCATATAAAAAATGGGGAACTTGGCCAGATGATCAATGGAATGTTTTTAGTAAAGCGACTCCTGGTGAAAATCCACATGGAAAAATGATTAAAATTTATGTAAATGATATTGCTTTAAATGCTTATACTGACAATCCTACAACAATTACTACGTTGCCAATTGGAAGTATTGTTTTGAAAGAAAATTATAGAACGATTCCGCCTGGTGAACCACATTTTAGTGACTTAGTAGAGTTAACCATTATGTATAAGGCAATAGATAAAGATGGTAAAGTACGTTGGTTTTGGGAAAAAGCACGTCCATTTGGTCCTGTAGATTCTGCTAGTTTTGATCAGCAAGGATGTATCAGTTGCCATATGAACTGGAAAGGTAATGGTGATGGAATGTTAAGTTTTAATTTTGGAAAAAGACCTGTGATTACAGAGAAACCATATAGTCCTGATGATAAAGAAACAATAATTGCACCTAAACAATCACATGATTAATCGGCTATAATTCAAAGTTTTATATATAAAAAAAACCCATCAATAATTGATGGGCTTTTGTAAAGTTTGAAGTATATATTAAATAACTTTTACGTTTACTGCGTTTAAACCTTTTCTTCCTTCTTCAAGATCGAACTCAACTTCATCACCTTCGCGAATTTCATCGATTAAACCTGAAATGTGAACGAAATGTTCTTTGTTTGAACCTTCTTCAATTACGAAACCAAATCCTTTAGTGTCGTTGAAAAATTTTACTGTTCCTTTACTCATTGTACTATATTTAATTTTTAATAATACTAACCTATATTCAATTACTGTGCCAAGAATGATAAGATTCCTAAAGAATAATTAATGTATGTTTCTTAAGCATTCTCTAGCGTACGCTGCGTTCTTCTGTACATATATTTAGGATATATCATACGTTTGGCAAAACGATTTAGATTTCCAGCATTCATCATTTTTTGAAAAACCTTTTTAGTGATTCCAAAATATTCATAGGTAGAACCATCCGTAAAAGTCAATTCTAACAACAAACCTTTGTGTTGGTAATCTGCAATTGCTGAATTGGTGATCGTTTCTGTATATTCTGGTAAGTTTTTCTCTTTCGTTTCAGGCGCCATACTTACTAAGAAGTGATATCCGTCAATAATTCTTCGGCTATTAAGTTCTGCTTCTTCCTGTAAAGCATCTCCATTTTGAAATTTATCTGGATGCCATTCTTTCACCAAATTACGGTAACTCTTTTTCAACGTTTTTAATTCGATTTCGTTTTCGACTCCAAAGAGTTTCTTGTATTCGTTTATGCGTTTCATGTCAAAATTTATTTGAAAGCGCAAAAGTACATGTTAATATTAGATGAACTACAATAGTATTCAATAAAAGAATTATTTATTTCGGTAGACTAAAAAATGAAGCAACTCACTTGTTCCTTATGAAATAGAAAAAGAAACTTCTTCCATTTATTCGTTTGCAGGTAGTATATTTGCCATAATTATTATAAATACGACATCAAACAGTTATTTCTTTAATTCCTATGCCTTTTAAAAAACTACATTCTGATATACAAGAGAAATTAGCACATTTCGAAATAATAACACCTACGCCTTTTCAAAGCAGTAGTATTCCTGTAATAAAAAGTGGTTCCAATGTCTATTGCACTGCTTCAAAAGGTAGCGGAAAAACAACGACACTGATACTTACTACGTTACAAAAATTAAAATGTGAAGCAGTCGGAACTTCGCCAAGAGCTGTAGTTATTGTTGAAAATAAAGAAAAAGCATTAGAATTATATGATACTTTTTTAACATATACAAAGCATACTTCATTGCGAGTGTATGTAGGATATGAACAGCTTCATATTGATGTGCAGAAATCAGAGATATTTGAAGGTATTGATATTCTTATTTCTACACCTGTGTCTATGAATAAGTTGTTGCTTTTGAATGGATTAAACGTTTCTCAATTGAAAATATTTAGTGTTGATGATGCTGAATTTCTAATTCAAAAATCGGCATATAAAGCACTGATGTCTATTGCAAATAGTGTTGATAAATGTCAATATGTGATATATTCAGAAAAAATGCATCCAATATTAAAGCGTTTTGAATCTTATTTTATGGAATATTCTAAAATTGTGTCTATCTAATCATGGTTATACCAAAATTACATTATATATCTCAAGGGAGTTCACCAAAAGAACAGCTAGAAAATATCCAAAAAGCTTGTTCATCTGGTATAGAATTGGTGGAATTGCATTTTAAAAATAATTCACAAAAAAAGATCTTAAAATTAGCCAAAGAAGCTAGAGAAATCACATCTCATTTTCAAACTAGATTAATTATAAAAGATCATTATAAAGTTGCAAAAGAGATAAAAGCTGATGGTGTACATTTAGATAAAACTGGCTCCTGCCCTACGATTGCTAGAAAGCATTTATATACTTGGCAAATGATTGGTGGATCAGCTAATACGTTGCAAGATTGTGAAGTATTAATTTCTAAAGAAGTTGATTATATTAGTTTAGGTCCTTTTAGAGATACAACAACGAAAGATAATTTACCTTCAGTTTTAGGCTTAAACGGGTATACTGCAATCATTGAAGAATTAAACACCGAAACACCAATAATTGGTGTTGGTGGCATTACTACAAAAGATGTTACAGACATATTAGAAACTGGAATTTCTGGAATTGCAGTATCAGAAGAAATTACACGCGATTTTAATTCCATACAAATATTTAACCAGTTACTAAAAGCATCTTCAACAGAAGAACAACGTTATACATTCAAATAAAATTAAAAAGTTTTAAAAGAACAAGTCGATCTTATAGGTATTCGTAATTCACACGTTTATTTTTCATCCTGCTATTGGCCATTGATCTTTTTGTGGGAATACTTGTTTTTTCCATGCTTGTATTTCAAGTTCTGTAAGTATACAATCTTCCAATTCAGCGATCATTTTTTCTTTATTTAGATGTTGTCCAATAAAAACAATCTCTATTTTTCTATCACCAAATCTCGCATCCCAATGTGATTCAATTTGATCTTGATTCTCTCTAAATGAAGCATAGTTAATTCGTTCCGAGAATGGCATAGATGACCACCAAACACCAGCATCATCTGCTTTACAAGAACCTCCTGCAGAGCTCCATAACAATGCTTGATTAGATCTTGAGGCTAACCAAAACAAACCCTTACTTCTAATAATATTTTGAGGAAAACGTTGATTCAAATACGTTAAAAACCGTTCTGGATGAAATGGTTTTTTACTTCTAAAAACAAAGGAACTTATTCCGTATTCTTCCGTTTCAGGTACATGCTCATTTTCTAGTTCTTTTAACCATCCTGCGGAAGCTTCGGCCTTTTCATAATCAAATAAACCAGTATTGAGAACATTTTCTAGTTTAACTTTAGATTCATTAGCTGTAATAATATGAGCTTCTGGATTTAGTTTATGAATAATGGCACGAAGTTCTTCTATCTGATCCGCAGTTACGAGGTCAATTTTATTGATGATGATTACATTGGCAAATTCAATTTGATCGGTCAATAAATTTACAATGGTTCTGTTATCATTTTCTATATTAGTAAGTGATCTTGTTGTAAGATAATCTGAACTCGAAAAATCTTTTAAGAAATTAAACGCATCAACCACAGTTACCATAGTATCTACATAACTGAAACGGCTTAAATCGATGTTGCCATCTTCACTTTCAAAGGTAAAAGTTTGTGCCACAGGAATTGGTTCACTTATTCCAGTACTTTCAATTAATAAATAATCAAACTTGTTCTGAGACGCCAATTTTTCTACCTCTATCATGAGATCTTCACGTAGTGTACAGCAAATGCAACCGTTAGACATTTCCACTAGTTTTTCTTCTGTTCTAGAAAGCGTGTTTTCATTTTCAATGAATTGAGCATCAATATTAACTTCGCTCATATCATTGACAATTACTGCCACTTTTAATCCTTCTTTATTATGAAGTATATGATTTAATAAAGTAGTTTTTCCAGCTCCTAGAAAACCACTTAAAACAGTTACAGGTAGTTTTTTCATCTTATTTTGTAGTATCTAATAGTTATACTTCTATTTGATTTTGTTTATTAATTTTTATCATTAGATTTTTCTAATATATCTATTATTAGCTTTTCTATCTTCCATGTAATTCCATATTTGGCAAGTTATTAAGGTCTTTTAGATAGTAATCGAAGAATTTTTTTGTTTGAGTAAAGAACTCGTTACGAAATTCTCTTACTCCATGGTCAGCTCCTTCAAATAAAATAAAACGTACAGGATGTTTATATTCATACAATTTATTCACTAACTCCAATGACTCAGACGCTTTAACATGCCAATCGGAACTACCATGCATTATTAAAAGAGGTGTTGTTTTACACATTTTATCTGCCCAAAATACTGCAGACCGAGCTTTGAGTTTTTCTTCTTTATTGTCATTATAATTAGGAATATACTTAGCATACACATGTTCTTCAAATTCTGGTCGACTTTCAAGTGCTTTAAAAGCGTTGGCTGCACCAGCCAGCACAACAGCTGCTTTGAATTGACAGGTTTTTTTGAGTGAAAGGTATGTCATCATTCCGCCTCTACTAGCACCTTCTATTCCTATTCTTGATGTATCTGCATTGTCTATTTCATTTAAAGTAGGAATCAGATTTAAAACGTCATTTACATCTTTCCCGCCTACTTCTTCTTTTCCTTCACTTCCACTGTTTCCACGATATTGACTTGCTACCACCACATATCCCCAACTAGCGAGTTTTCCCAAAAAGAAGCCTACTCCAGTTTCATTCCATGCTCCAAAATCAGCTGTTCCACCTCGATTTGAAATAATACAAGGAAATTTACCTTTTTGAATAGGTTTGGCGATAAATCCTTTTATTTTTAATGAATCGGATAGGTATGTTATTCGGTAGAATTCTATATTCTTAAGCGCTGTAATCATTGTTGAATCAGCTTTGTGAATTTTAGCAAGTATTGCATCACTTAAAATTAACCTTTCCTTTTCTATAATCTTCCCGTTTTGTGCATGAATAAAAGAATTGCACAATAAAGTTAAAAGTAGAATTAGTGTAAATTGATATTTCATAACTATGTTTTTATTTAATTAACCTATCATGTTTACATATAAAGGAATTGATGGTTTAAACATTCTATTGTTAGTATACTAAGCTTCGATTTGATTCAATAGATTCATTTTTTCGATTAAATCGCCAGTAATTGCAACAACTGCTGGTTTTGGAATATTATCTTCATCAAAAGGCCATTTGCTGGTTGGTGTATTCAAATCTTTAGTTTCTCCGCCTGGATGTTGCACACTTAAAAACAATGTTTTCCCATCTGGAGAAAACCAAGGACCTGTAAGTTCTGCATCTATTGGTGCTGAAGCAACTCGAATTACTTTTCCTGCATCTTTACCAAATCGTGGAATTACAAACAGACTATTGTTTTTAAAAGGCATGTATGGTTTATCTTCTTTGTTCATTGCGCTTCCAGAAATATCAGAAGTTATCCAAAGGTTTCCTGATAAATCAAATGCAAGATTATCTGGACAAGAGAACCCATTTGCCTCTCCTCCAGCTTTATAAGTAGCGGCTTTAAAGGTTAAAGCATCAAATGCTCCATTTGTTTCTTCTATTTTTAGAATAGAACCATGAAAATCATTTTTACTTTTGTTATTCGTTAACGAGACAAATATATTTCCAGTAATAGGATCAATTTCAATATCTTCTGGTCTATTTAATTCTGTAGCGCCTAGTAATTTTGCTGCTTCTCTTGCTCTAATTAGCACTTCAGTTTGATTTTTAAACTTGTTTTTTAAAACGGATTGATTTTCCCAATCTAAGGCGAGCCATTTTCCATTAATTGTATCTGCTACATATAATGTTCCTTCTTTTAAAGAGCTGGGTCTAGAAGAAATAAATTTATATAAATGTTCATTATTTTTATCATCACCAGTATACGCCACTACTCGCTTATCTTCAAGTTCATATAACGTACAACATTCGTGAGCAAACCTTCCAAGGGCAATATGTTTTTGTGCTATTCCATCTTTTGGATTTATTTCCACAACCCAACCATAATGTTCTGGTGGATATTGATAAAACATTTCCCATCCATAATAACTTGGTCTATGAGTGGCTACATTATTTTCATCATATTCAGTTTCTCCAAAACAGCTATCATAGTTTTCTTCGCAGGTGATAAACGTTTTCCAAGGTGTAATACCACCTGAGCAATTGCTATTTGTTCCAATTATTGTAGTTTCACCTTTTATAGGGTTATCCCAGTTTAGTTTCATAGGAGTTTTAGCAGTAATACGTCTATTGAGTGGATCATTTTTAACAACTTTCCACACGCCATTTTCTTCTTTAATTCGTACAATGCTTCCACCAACATTATACATTTCTTTATCTACTTGTTCTTTTGTTTTCTGTTGATTGGAATTTTCAGATTCTCTATAATTAAAATTAGAAATGAAAAGCGGATTTATATATTCATGGTTTACCCATAACAAACCGTCTTTTGGATCATCATCATTAAAAGGAATAAAGCAGGTGAAATCATTATTAAATCCAAAGGTATCTTTGTCACTAATTTTTTCTCCCCATTTTATGATTGTATGATAATCTAGTCCATTTGCTAATAACAAATCATCTTTATCAGAAGAAGCTATACCTTTTAAGACAAGTTTTTTTAGTTCGTTAAGTCTTTTTTTAGAAATTTTATTAAAATCATTTGTTGGCGTAGTTGTATTACCGCAACTTATTAAGAATTGGGGTATAATAAGAGATCCTATACCTGCTTTTCCAATAAAAGAAATAAACTTTCTACGACTATATTCCATACCTTATATCAAGTTGTTTACACTAATAATTTGTCTTTTTAATTTAAATGATACTTTTTTAAACAAACTAAATCAGAAAAAATATCTGTAAATGCATTCTGATATTTATTATACATCTTACCTCCTATTTTAATAGGTTCATTTAGCAAATTATTTAATTCTAATTGTAGCATTTTTATTTTCTTATTCAAGTAATATGAAATAATCGAGTATTGGTGATTCCCAGGTTGAGCAATTACTTTTGAACGTTTATGTTGCTTTTCGATTTCGGTATAAAAATTGTTTAATCCTGTAATTTTAGAAAAACTCTGATCACTTAGTGCATCTAAAACAATTTGATTGTTCATAGAAAGGACAAAATGAATCTCTTTAATATGATGTTTTTCAACCAATTGTTTTATATATTCTAATGTTTCAATATCAGGCACAAAAGAATTACCTAATGAAGTATAAAAATAATTTTCATACTTAAATGTCTTATTTATGATCGTTTCTAAGCAATCAGTAGGACATATAAGGTACAGACGTTTTTGCATTAGTTTGCGCTATAAGGAAATGAAGAATGATGTAAATCAATTTTAAATTCTCCGTTTATTATTTTGTAACCAAATGTATATTCTACCTTTGCTTCATTGCCATCTAAATCGGTAAAAAAGTAGTTCCCCATTGCTATGGCACGATTTTCTTCTAAAATAAGGTTTGAATTTTCAAATCTTACCTTTGTCCAAGGTTGAATAGCAAATCCTTTATCCTCTATACATACACGGTCTTCACCTGCAATGAAATAAGATATAGCCTCTGGTTTTGTTGGTCTAAACTGTTCTACTTCACATTTGGTTGGTTTAAATGAAACTGAACCTGCTTCAAACGCATAAATTTTATCAAGAAAATCGTTTGTAAACTTCTCACATTCAATTCTGTTATCTTTTAATGCGCCAATTTTTACGACACCATTACCCCAATTGTTTTGAGCTTCTAATACTTGTTCTTTCGCTATCATTTTTAATTTTTTTATTATAAATCTTATTATATAGCAGCTTTTAAAGTAGTTTTTGTACTTGTTAGAAAATGATTATTTCCTTTTATTAATTTGCTCTTTACTTTTATTAAAACAAAATTTACCCATACTATAATTAAAAGCTGCTAATGCAACTAAGTTGCGAAATTAACTAAAATATTTATTAATGCAACTAAGTTGCGTTATAATATTTTCTAAGCCTGATTATGATAACTAAGCTTTACGGATAAAATTCAATAGTATATGAAACCTAACTTACTCACATTAAAACAGGTATAAATTGCTTCTTATAAATGTGAATATCTATTCTCATTTTTGACTTTTTTAGCTGAACGAAAATCCTATATTTGTCGCCCTTAAAAAAAGATATATGAGCGCAACTTGGTATGAATGCAAAGTAAAGTACAGAAAACTTGATGAAGTTACAGGTGAACAAAAACTAAAAACAGAACCTTTTTTAGTGGATGCTATTTCCTATACAGAGGCAGAAAGTAGAATTACACAAGAAATGGCTGCCTATTTGAGAGAAGGTGAAGAAATTAAGATTACAAATATAAAAGTCGCTAATTATGCAGAAATACATCCGTTTGAGAATTCTGACAGATGGTTTAAGTGCAAAGTTTCTATGATTTCCTTTGATGAAGAAAGCGGTAAAGAGCGTAAAAGCAATCAATATTTATTGATACAAGGAAATGATGTAAAAGAAGCATACGAGAATACTGTTACTGCAATGAAAGATACAATGGCAGAATATACAATTCCTGCAATTTCTGAATCTCCTATTATGGATGTATTCCCGTATTTTTCTGGTGAAGAAAGTGAAATGAAAAAGATGGAAGAGTTCATCGCATTGAAAGATTCCGTACCTGTAAATAATACGATGGATGAAGAATTAGAATTGGCCGATGTTCTTTCAGTTGAAACTGAATAACGAATATAAATTCTATTGTAGAATTACTTTTAATTTAAACTATAATGTAAAAACATTTCCTGCTACAGGAAATGTTTTTACATATTTTTAGAAGAACGACTTACTTTTATTAAAACTACATTCATGAAACAATACAGTTTCAATCTCTTTTGATATGTAACTTTAATAAAGCTGTCCCATATGCGTAAATAGCACCTGTATCGTCAATAATTTTCCCTTCCGATATTGCTAGTTTATTGCTAATATTAATGACCTTTCCAATTGCTTTTAATGCTGTATTTATAGGAACCGGCAAACACATTTTCACATTTAAATCAATTGTACTGTATCCACTTCCAGGATCTAACATTGTATGTAAAGCGCATCCTGTCACAGAATCAATAACTGTAGCTGCAAAGCCTCCGTGAATCCCGCCTAATGGATTAATATGGTTCTTATTTGCTTTTACAATAAAAACAATTTCTCCTTTACTTACGGATTCAACTTCCATTGGCATTGTATGCGCAATACTAGGCATCGGTAAACTTCCATCTGCAAAAGCCTGCATAATCTCTAGGCCTGTCATTTTATGTATATTCATATAATTCTGATGGTTTAATAAATTTAAATTTTATAAATATAATTAATTATCATTTAAATCCTACTTTGAAAACACGTATAAATACGTAAATAAAAGTTGAAAAATATTACTAAATTTGAGTGAAACTAATTTACCTAATCATGATTACTTATTATAAAGAAGATGTTTTTTTAGTAATTAGGGCTTTAACAGCACCTTTTATTTTTATCAGCCCATTTGTTTTTGGCTTATATCCAGGCTATGAAGTGTTAACGGTATTGATTATATGGATGTTTCTAAATGACATTAATCACGTATTACACCTTCATATACATCGTCCTTTTACAAAGAGTAGTTTTCTTAACCTTATATTAGATCTTTCCATGGGAATAGTTACTGGTATGACAGCTTATAATTGGCGTATTCAACATAAGTATAGACATCATGTACCACATATAAAAGATTATGGAGAAGGTCATAATTGGGAAATTAAAAAGTTTAGCATTTTTGGCGCTATGATATATTCTGCACGAACTGTTTTTCCAATTATTTATATGCCTTTAATTGAATCTTTTAAAAAAGGAATTTTAAAGAATGAAAAAGAACCTGTGCATTATCGAATTGCATTTTTTGAACAATTTATTCCTTTTATCGTATTTGCACTATTTTTTAGATGGAATCAAGACCTAGCCTTATACTATGTTTTACCTTGGTATTTTTTAGTGCATTTTGTTTCTAGATATATTGATTACTTAAACCATTTTGACACAGCAGATGGGAAGTATTCTCATTCAAATAATTCACTTCACAAAGGATATAATAAACTAGGGAATAATTTTGGATATCATACAGCTCACCATATTGATCCGTCTGCGCATTGGACTGAACTTCCCGAAATACATAAGGAAATTGAAAGCAATATAGATTCAAAATACTTGAAATCCTATACATGGTCCGGGTTTGCAATGTTTTGGCATTTTTTATTAAGCTTTAAATCTAAAATGTAAGCAGTCATTTTTCATACATTAGTTTTAGAGTATTGATATTTTTTTAGTAAAGAATAACAGACAAGGTTTCTATAATTTCAAAAAGTCATTTATATTACTTATTTTGGGTATCCGGAATATGAAAATACTATTTAGAATTTTACTAATATATACATGGTTGTTCAACAAACAACGCATTAAATTTATCTGTTATTTTAGTATATTCTTTCTACTTTCAATACAGTCTGCATTTTGTTTTGAACAACAAGAAAGTGAGCATCTTACTATAACTCTTACTGAAGATACTACAGAAATACCTCTTGAAGTTGGTTGGGAATTTTATTGGGATGCTTTAATTGAACCTGGAAACTTTAACCCAAATATACCTTTCAAAGAAGTTTCATTGGATAATTGGACAAATTTTGCACTTTCTGATACTGAAAAACTTCCTTCTTTTGGATATGCAACATATCGATTACAATTTTCTGTATCAAAAGAAAGATCACATATATCACTGTATATACCAGCTACATACGCTTCTTCTAAAACATGGGTTAATGGAAAATTAATTACAGAAATTGGTCATGTAAGTACATCAAAATCCGAAACAATACACAGGCGGTTTTCTCAAATCATTCCATTAAGTACAGACGAAACTGATTTTGAAATTGTAATTCAAGTGGCTAATTTTTATCATAATAAAGGTGGAATTAACAAACCACTACTACTTGGTACGAGTGAACATCTTTTGAGTATAAAATCCAAGCGAGTTATTGCTGATATGATCTTTATTGGGAGTTTAAGCTTTATAGGAATCTTCTTTTTATTATTCTTTTTATTTTACTGGAATAAAGATCGTGCTGTGCTTTATTTTGCAATTCTTTGTATTTCTCTAGCTTATATGACGTTAAGTGATCGATATGCACCTTTTGCAGAAATCTCTGGATCAATCAGTTGGATATTACTAACAAAGATTGAATATGTAACATTATTTATAGCTGGCCTTTCTGCGAGTCTTTTCTTCTATACTATTTTCTCCAATTTCGTTCATAAACCGTATAAAAAGATTATAAAGTATGGTTTTTACATACTTACAGCATTAGTTATTTTTCTGCCAGCGCCACATTTTACAAGATTTGTACTGCCATTTTTGATCTTAATGGTGATTAACTTAATATATGTTTCTTTTGTAATTATCAAAGCGATTACTAGTAAACGACACGAGTCAATTTTGCTATTGACAAGTACATTATTAGCATCGGTTATTTTTTTTACACATATTTTTATTTTTTTAGGTACTGAAGGAAATACGATGATTTATGTCAATTTTGGCTATATCGTTGTGTTTTTACTACTTTCAATGCTTTTAATGACACGATTTTCGAATTCATTTCATGAACTTGAAAAGACAAAAGAATTTGCATTGGAACAGAAAGAAGAAATTTCTATAAAGTCAAAAGAACTTTCGGATGTAAACCTTGAATTAAAAGAAAATTTAAATCATTTAGAAAAAACAAATGCTGAGTTAGACAGTTTTAATCATATCGTCTCACATGATTTAAAAGCGCCATTAATAGCAATAAATACGCTGGCTTCTTTTATTGAAGAAGATATTGATGTTACACAAGATGAAGAAGTTACACATCGTTTTAAGCAATTGAAAGATAGAGTTTCAAAAATGTATGCATTAATTAACGATCTCTTGGAATATTCAAAAATCACCAAAGGGAAAAAAATAAAAGAATTGTTTTATTTGAACGATTTGTTAGATGAAGTAATAGATGTTACGAATACAGAGAATAAACATACTATTCATCTTCCTACGAATAATATTCAAATTCATGCAAATAGGATTGAATTGAAGCATGTATTTCAAAACCTGATTCAGAATGCCATTAAACATAATGATAAAGAACGCGCCATCATTACAATTACATTTTCTAAACTTCCAGATGAGTACACGTTTTTAGTACGCGATAATGGTCCTGGGATTGAAGAAAAATATCATACTAAAATCTTTGAAATGTTTAGTCAATTAGAGATAAATAGTGAAGTTGAAAGTACAGGAATTGGGCTTTCAATAGTAAAGAAAATTGTGTCTGAAAATCACGGAATTATTTCAGTAGACTCTGAAAAAGGAGTTGGAACAACGATACAATTTACTTGGAAAGTTTAAACTTATATATATCGCAAAAAAGAGAGAACTCAATGATAATTATAAGTTCTTGTGATATTTTAAATAGGTAATATTTGGTTAAACTTTCTTTCTAGAAGTAATAAAATAAACGCCAACTAATAAGATACAAGCGGCAATTATAGATTGTGTTGTAAGAGCTTCATCAAGGACATACCAACCTAAAAGCAAAGCTACTACTGGATTTACATACGAAGATGTAGCCACTTTTTCTGTAGAAACTTTCTTTAGTAAATAGTTAAATGCTGTAAATGCCACAATACTTCCAAAGATAACTAATAATGCCATCGACCATTGTACGTTATAACTCCAAGCCAATGGAGAAGTCCAAGTTTCATCTAAAAACAGACTCAGCGCAATTAACATAACACTCGAAATTGCCATTTGATAGCCTGTACTAACCAAGTGATTCTTTGGTAAATCAGCTTTAGAAACAAATACACTTGCATAACTCCAACCTAAAACACAAATAAAAATCATGAGAATTCCTATCAATGTATCATCATTAGTGATAAATTCATTTTGACTTACCAATAAATACATTCCAATAATTCCTAAAGAAATTCCAATAATAGATTTTGTTTTCATCTTCTTATTGTCGATTAATCGCATTAGTACTAAAACGAATAAAGGTTGTGTAGAAGCCAGTAATGCAGCAAACCCACTGTCTAAATATTTTAAAGCCCAAACAAAAAGACCATTTCCAGAAACCATGAACAAAAAACCAACAATTATAGAATTTACGAATTGCTTTTTAGTAATCGCAATTTTTGCACGCATCACTAGCGCAATTCCGAAGAGTAATATACTCGAAAACACAAACCGAACAGATGCCAAAAAGAAAGGCGGCAATTCAGTTACAGCAACTTTATTCAATAAATAAGTACTTCCCCAAATGAGGTAAATAGCAATAAATGCAAGAATAATAAGTACTTTAGATGATGTCGATTTCATTTACGATAAGTAAGTCGCAAATGTACGACCTTGATTTCATTTTTATAGGACATTTTACTTTTGTTATAAATCATTTCATAATAAAAATGTTATAAATCGATATTGGTTCTTATTCTACTTTTTTATAGTAAAAACCTTTTGTGACATGTTATACAGAAAAAATAAATTTTATTTTCTTATTATTTTAATATTTAAATTCATACACAAAATAGGGTGTTAATTGATTGGTTATAAGAATTTTAATTAAAAATACATTCATCAAATTATAATCAAACTCGTTTGCTTTTTACAATAAAAAAATAATTTCAACGCAACCTTTTACTAATTGTAGTATCTCTTTAATAAGTATCAAGATTATTATGAAAACTACTAATAGGCTACTATTTTTTAAATTTATACCAACGCTAGTGAATTAGAAAAATAGGTTAGTAGAATATCATTCAGTTTATATTGAAAGATATTGTGAGAAGAAGTTACTATCTTCAAAATCACCATAATTTTTTAATATTTTTCATTTAACGAAAAGCACATTATCGTATGATCTTGTGCTTTTCGGTCATCCATTATTTTAGAAGTCAAATCGTTTGTTCATTTTAAACGCAATTCCCCAATTTTTACGAGTCAAATCTTGCGTAAAATTATCTGAAATTACAAAATAGATATAAGACAATGGTTTGTATTCCCACTGCAAACGACTGTTGATATTAAAATTATCACGTTGTGTATTGTATTGTACATATGTTGTCCAATTGAGTCGATTTGAGAAAAAGATTTCACTTGTAAATCGTGCTAAATGAAATGTTTCTTCGCCCAATTCATTTAAATCGATATGATTCACGTCATACGTAAGTTCTAAATTTGCAAATGGTAATAGTTGATAATTCAAATATGCGCCTGCTGTAGTACGTTTTCCGCTATAATACGTTCCTTTCTGTACATTTACTCTATATCGAAATTTTTGATTGTTTGCAGAGTTGTATCCAACTTTTAAGATTCCAAAACGATACTGATCTGGTTGCAATGAATTTCCATTCCCTAACGGATCAAAGCCATATTTTAAATCAATATTATCATAATTAACTACATAATACAAAGCTGATAGATCTTTAAAAAATACTGCCGAATTCAAAAAGTGAGACGATTGATTCAAATTTCCTTGTCTATCAAAATAGCTGTTATTACTATAATTTAGATATCGAACAGAGTTTAATGTTTTTGAGTTTTCATAAAATTTCTGATATTCTACACCTGCTGTAGTTTGCGTATATCCTTCACGAACAACAACATTGTTTATTGCATCAAAATTGAATAATCGCGGTGTAAAACCAACATCTGTCAAATAATTTTCTTCTACTTTTTTCACTTGTGCATTCCATTCAAAACCACGTTGATTGTACCAAATTCCTGCATTATAAAAGTTGTTTTTATTGGTAATTCCGTCATTGAAACTCTTTCCAACATTAGCAACTCCAATCCATTTATTATTATTCGATTTATAATTTAAATTGATTCCTGTAACACGATTGTAATCGTCTATAAATTCAAATTGATCCGTTTCTTGACGATTGATCACATATGCAGTAGCCGCAAAATTATTTGATAATTGTTGTTCCGCAACCAATGCACTAAAGTTCTGCGAAGTAATTTCGTTTTCTTGATCAGTTTGAACATTTAATACGCCAATTCGTGTTTTTGGAGCAATATTACCTGAGAGTTTCAAACCAAATTGAATACTACTCTCCGCTCCTATTCTTCTGGAATAGAAAGGATTTACGCCATCAACACCTAAGTTTGCAAACAAGTCTGCATTTTCTAAAAAAAAGTTCCTTCTTTCTGGAAAGAAAATAGCAAAACGTGTCAAATTTGTAACTTGTTGATCCACGTCAATCTGAGAAAAATCTGGATTAATTGTTGCGTCTAATTTTAAAGATGATGTTAAATTGTATTGTAGATCTATACTTGGCGTAAATGTGGTCTCATCCGTTTTATTTGTGACATCTTCTTGATAATTTGTCGTTATAGAAGGTGTTAGTGTAAAACGTGAAGTTGCTTTATCAGGAAGGTTTTCAACTGCAAACTTTTCTGTAAAGCGTAAATCTAAATTTGCATAGTTTCGTTTTACATTTTTTAAAATTGTCCATGAATTATTTTTAATATCTCGTACATAAAACTGAATTCCAAAGACTGGATTTTCTTTATTAAAATTTAGTGATTTTAATGGAATTGCAATTTCGTACTGTTTTTTATTTCCGTTTAATACTGCTTTTGATTGCCAAATAGCATTCCAACTAAAACTAAGATTGTATCCACTATTTGCGCGTCCAACCAATCCATCTGTTTGATTCCCAAGTGAATTTACGGCAAAGAAATAACCATTTTGCTCTTGATTCTGTGTGTCTAAAATCATCACAAATGAATCACTAAACGCAATAGAAACATCTCTTTTTAAAGTGCTTACGCGTGTTTCTGATGTTGAATCATTGTAAATAGCACGTACATAAAGATATTCGCCATTATGAAAAAGCTTTACAGACGTTTGATTTTCAGCTAAACCAATATCAGTTGGTAAATAATTGTAAAAGCCTGTGTATTCTGGTAATTGTTGCCAAACTGCTTCTTTGAACTGTCCGTCAATATTAATTTTTGTATCTACAAATTTGATGCTAGCTGTTTGCGTGTAACTTTTCATGAAGCAACATAAACAGAAAAATGTCAGTATGTATTTCATGAATTACTTATTAGCGTTATCAACTCTTGTGGCAGTTTTACTAATGATTTTCCATTCGTTTTCTATCTTCTTTAATAGAAATAGATCTATGTAAACCCATTTACGTTCAGGTCCAGCTATTTCCACTTTTGCCGTTGCAATATCTTTGACAATCTCTATGGCAAGTACTTTTCCGTC
Source organism: Kordia sp. E (assembly GCF_056033805.1). Classification (NCBI taxonomy): domain Bacteria; kingdom Pseudomonadati; phylum Bacteroidota; class Flavobacteriia; order Flavobacteriales; family Flavobacteriaceae; genus Kordia; species Kordia sp. E. The sequence goes on along the minus strand of NZ_JBRASR010000003.1, from coordinate 1,407,152 downwards.
ACGTCCGTTAAATTTACCTTTTTCTCCATTTTTGAAGAATCCAGCATATTCCGTTGGCGTATATCTTTTGAATCCATCTCTTCCTGTGAGATATAGAGTTGCGTCTTCTGTAAATGCGCTTTTCAACATTTCTAATTTGTTATATGAACTTCCATTCATGTAATTTAGAAGCGTTTTTTCTACTTGAGCATGTTCCGTTTGAGCTGTAGAAAGTTGTATCGCGCAAAGCGTAATGAATACTAAAATATACTGTTTCATCTTATTTGATTTAATGATTTGATCAAACTTCTGAAAACAGCTAAAAAATGTAGTGATTGATTATAATTGAAGTGTCCAAGATTATAAATTTGGACAAATTAAGCTATGAGAATTGTTTTTTGAATTCTGCCGGTGTTTTTCCTATTAGTTTCTTGAACGTTGCGTAAAATGTTGATTTTGAACTAAAACCAGCTTCAAACCCAATTGATTCTAAGGTGAATTGATTGTTTTCTTGTAATAATCGTTTCGCTTCTTCTACTCTATATTCATTTATGAACAGCGCAAAGTTTTTTCCAAGATTATCGTTTAATAATTGTGATAATTTATGTGAAGATATGTGTAAAACCTTCGCAATATCATTTAATTTTATATTGGTGTTTTTGTGAAATTGATGAACTTCCATTGCATCTTTTAATGATACAATTAGTTCTTCCTCTTCTGTTTTAGAAATCTTTTTTGCTTGATACTTTTCTGGAATATCTTGAAATATGCTATCACGATTCTTTTTGAATAATAGAAATATTAGTAATGCATAGAATACAATTGAAAATGTAATTGTTCCAACAAAGTAGAGATAGAAATAACCAACTATATACGCAGTAAAAATTAGAATATTTGCTAAAAGTAATACCAATAGCCAAATTTCTGAAGTTGTACATTTTATATTCTTCTGAAATAGTTTCTTTAAAATATCTTTCAAAACATATACAGAAAGCAATAAATAGATTCCCCAAGTTATATATATAAGTAATACAACGGTATGCCAAAAATCAACATTATACATGTATGGTTTTATCGTTCCAACCGTAATAATTATAAGTGCAAGCGCCGAAATATGAAGCTTCCACGAATTAGGAATTGTTTTTTTATTTTCAACAGACGATTTTAGGTAATGAAATAGCGCAACTCCGATTAGAAAACAAGCAGATAAACCTATTTGTAAAATCCAGAGGTTTCGTTCTTCTCGCGGTGTAAAAATTGTATACACTGATTTTCCAATACGAACACATAACAATAGCAGTAACAGTCCAAAAAAGAAGTTTTGCACACGTTTTTGCTTGCTAAAAAATAAAAAATAAATACTTGCTATAAATCCATTGAATACGCCAATTGAGCATAGAAAAAATAGCAACGGATTGTTCATGAAGCTTTGTAATTAGTGAATTCAAATATATAAATATTATGAGTACTTTCAACTTACATGTTTGCAAAAATTGCTTTTGTTTTTTTAATTAAATCTGTAATTTTATTTTCGTTATACGCATCAGCATGTGCATTTCCGTAACTTCCTTTGTCATTGTCAAAGTACTTTCCCGTAACATTTTTATGAACTTCAGAAGTTGCCAATTCACATAAAATATCAGCACCTTTATCAACAGATGACCAATGTGTTCCAAACGCTTCTTTAACCATATTTGTATTTAATAAAGATCCTGGGTTTACAGCAATTACATTTATATTAGTTAACTTTTTTGCAAGATTAAAACTCCACATCGTTAATGCGAGCTTACTTTGCGCATACGCAGCTTGTTCTGTAATTGAAATTTTTCCCGCCAAGGCTTCTAAAGAAATTGGTGCTTGTGCTGCAGAACTTAGGTTAATGATTCTGGAATTTTCAGATTTCTCTAAAAACGGTATTAAAGCATTGGTTAATTCGTACGGAGCAAAATAGTTTACAGCAAAACGCATATCCAAACCATCTGTACTTTTGGATATTTTACTATTGTAAACACCTGCATTATTGATTAATACGTCAATTTTTGGAATTGTATTTGTAATTTCTGTAGCTAAGCCCTTTACAGAAGCAATCGTTGATAAATCTGCTGTAAACCCATTAATTGAGTTGTTATTGGATTCAGATTTTATTTCTGAAATAACTGTTTTTAACTTTTCTGCATTTCTTCCATGTATAAAGATTTCATGTCCATCTTTTGCTAGTTTTAATGCTGCTAGCTTACCAATTCCATCTGTACTTCCTGTAATTAATATTGTCTTTTTCATAAGTTTATGCTGTCGTCTTTATCATGTTTGATTGAAATTCGGGTAAAATTACGTTTGCTAAACGTTCTAATGTTTTTTCAATAGGATTTGAATTGAAACGTAAATTCAACGCTACGTGATTTACACCAATATCTTGTAAATGATGTAAATATTCAAGTAAATACTTCACTCCTATTCTGAATCCAAGATGAATTGGTTGCGGTTTAAAGTTACCATTTTTATGTAAATCTATGTATAATGGTTGTAGAAATGGTTTGTCATGTATTTGCGTTTCTGCTATTAGTTCACGCCATTCTGCAATTCTATATTTTTGTTGCGTAGTATCTCTTGGGTAATACATCCAACCGTCACCGTTGTTAGCATTCCATTGTAATGATTGCTGACTAAACCCTGTAATTAGCATAGGAATTTTATGCGTTTTCGCTTTTGGTAATATGTCCACTTTTCCTTGTAATATACCTACTGAGTTTGATTCATATGTTGGAAAAGTATCTTGTGCGTTTCTAATATATTCAAATGCTTCTCTGAATAATTCTCCACGATTTTCATATGGAATTCTCATTGCTGGATATTCTTCATATCGATCACCTGAAGCGATTCCAAGAATTAATCTTCCGTCAGATAGTTGATCAATTGTAGCCGCTGATTTTGCAACATGTACAGGATGATGCAATGGCAAAGCTATACTTGCAATTCCCAAAGAAATATCCGTTGTTTTAGCAGCTAAATATCCTAAATATGTAAATGGATCATACGTTTGTCCTGCATCACCGAATGATGGAACATGAAAAGGGACATCTCGTAGCCAAATAGCTTTAAAACCTAGTTTTTCTATAAGTTGAACGCGCTCAACATGATTTTCCATTGTTGGAACAGAGTTTTGCGCATAGTTTTCAATTGGAACCACCAACCCTATACTGAGTTTATGCTTCTTAAAAACGTTATTATATCCCTTATTTATTGATTCGAAACCTTTCATATTCAGATCGTAATTAAAATCCTTCTAAAACTATTTTCCCTTTCGATTTTCCAGATTCTAATAATGTATGTGCTTTACGTATATTTTCAGCATTTATGTTTCCAAAATGAGTTCCCACTGTAGTTTTGATCGTTCCTGCATCAATAAGATTTGAAACTTCATTTAAGATATCATGTTGTTTTGTAATATCTTCTGTCTGAAACATCGAACGTGTAAACATAAATTCAATATGCGTAGAAACCGCTTTTGTTTTAAATGGCATCACATTAAATCCGCCTTTGGGATCATCAATAAAGCCAAATTTTCCTTGTGGTTTAATGATTTTTACAATTTCATCTTGATGTTGTCCTGTAGCATTTAGACTCACTATATAATCTGGCTGCTGAAGTTTATATTTCTCAAATTCTTCGCTCAGTTTATTTCTATGATTGATCACATGATCCGCGCCTAATTCGTGCAACCAATTTGTCGTTTCTTCACGTGATGCAGTTCCAATAATAGTTAATTGTGTCAATTGTTTTAGCAATTGCGTCATGATTGAACCAACACCGCCAGCAGCACCAATTACTAAAATACTTTTGCTTGAATTGTTTGTTGCTACTTGCATTCTGTCAAAAAGTAATTCCCAAGCTGTTAAAGATGTCAATGGCAACGCTGCTGCATCACCAAATGATAAACTTGTTGGTTTTTTTCCAACAATACGTTCATCTACCAATTGAAATTCTGCATTGCTTCCTGAACGTGTTAAATCGCCTGCATAATATACTTCATCTCCAACCTTGAACAAACTCGTCTTATCTCCTACTTCTTTGACAATTCCTGCTGCGTCCCAGCCAATCACTTTCCAGTCACCATTTTCAGGCGCTACATTTTGCCTTATTTTATAATCTACTGGATTTACAGAGATCGCTTTTACTTCAACTAGTATATCTTTCCCAGTTGCTGTTGGAGTTTCAAGTGTAATGTCTTGTAACGAATTTTCGTTTTCTATCGATAATGATTCTTTGTATCCTATTGCTTTCATACTATTATCCAATTAGTGTCATTTCATTCAATTCAAAAGATTCCACTGCACCTTCTGTAATTTTCATGTATTCAGCTAAATGATCATTGTTCATATGAATTTGCCATGATTCACGATTTTCCCAGTTTTCAAAGAATAAAAATAGATTTTCGTTTTCATTATCTTGATGTAAATCATAATTGATACAACCTTTTTCAGCTCGTGTGATATCAATTAATTTTAATAATTCTTCTTTTATAAATTCTGATTTCCCTTGTTTTGCTATAATTCTAGCAACAATAGTTAATTGACTCATATATTCTTTTTTTTAGTTTTATAATTTCTTGATACAAAATTAGTTCACTATTCACTGCAACTTTATGTATTCTAAAAGGGTATTTATGTACTTTTAGAGGTTTATTGGTTAAAATTTATGCTTTATATGTCTTTTTTGTATAGTTTTATTCAAAATTTGATTGGATATGCAAGTATTAGATACGTATAAACCTTTTGAAATACAAGAAGTTGAATTGTCAGAATGGAAACAGCGACCTGTAAAGAATAATTTTTTCGAGCTGGTATTAATCAAAAAAGGGCAAGGAACACAATGTATCAATTATAATGAGTATGAATATACTGAAGGAAGTATGTTTTTATTACCGCCTTTAAAATGTCACTCATTTAATATTTCAACACCTTCAAAATTTGTGTTTTTGAAGTTTACAGATTCATTCTTTAAGAATACAAATCGTACTGCTATTGATCGAAATGAATGGTATAAAGAAGCTTCATACATTTTATCAAATTACAACCAATTGCCTGGCGATATTATTAAAAGTGATATTGATCGACAACATATTGACCGATTGATTGCAATGATTTTAGAAGAATCTAGAAATTATGGAGAAGCATCTATTGTTCTAATTAAGAGCTTGATGACGAGTGTTTTAGAGATTTTGATTCGTAATATTAAGAAAAGTAGTTTTTACGAAGTTTCAAAAGATACAACTGACGATAGAATCAATAAAATGTTAATTTATATCAATGAACATATAGACAAACCTGACTATTTAAAAATAGACCATTTAGCCAATGTGTTTTCAATATCATCAACGTATGTAAGTGAATATTTTAGAAAACAAATTCACATGTCTTTACGGGAATACATCATTAAAGCAAAACTGAAATTAGTTGAAATCCGGTTGTTAAACTCAGATTTTACCATTTCAGAAATTGCTGATGATTTAGGTTTTACGGACGCAAGTCATTTATCCAAAACCTTTAAACGTTATATTGGGTCTTCAATTAGAGACTTTAAAATTAAAGGTGAATATGTATTGTTGAAAAAAAGCACATGTTAGCGTTATTTTCAACGACTACGAATACAGACGAATGACTTGAGTACAATAAAAACGTATTACTTTGTTTCAAATAATACGTTGAATTCTATTTTATATGTAAAACTATTCTTTTACTAAAGTTACTTTTACAGCATTCATACCTCTTTGACCTTTTTCAAGTTCGAAAGATACTTTGTCATTTTCTGCAATTTCGTCAATAGTACCACTTACGTGAGTGAAGTATTTTTCATTATTTTCAGCATCAATAATAAATCCGAAACCTTTAGAAGAATCGAAGAAAGAAACCTTTCCTTTACGAACAGGATCTACAACTTCTTTATCACTTTCTAGTGTTTTTGGAATACTTACTTCTATAGATTCAATTTCTATTTCTACTTTCTGAGAAGGATCTGGTGGCGTATCTGTAAGGTTTCCATTGTAATCAACGTATGCAAACTCAATACCTTTTTTACCATTTTCTTTTGCATCGGCTTTTCGTGCAGCCATCTTTTTACGCTTCTCTTCTCTCTTTTTTAATCTTTTTTTTTCTTTTTCTGTTTTGTTAAATGTTTGTTGCGATTTTGCCATTAGAATTTTTAAACTGTTTTTTTAATTTATATTATATATTACAAAGATATACTTCATATGTTATAAGATAAGAAAAAAGATTGAAAAATTATTATTTTTTTATATGAATATGCATATTTAGTGCATAAAAAAAAAGTCTATCATAATTTGATAGACTTTTTATTAAATATAGAAATATATATTTTATAGAACTTTTACGTTTACCGCGTTTAATCCTTTTTTTCCTTCTTGTAGGTCAAATTCAACCTCGTCACCTTCGCGAACTTCATCAATTAATCCTGAAATGTGTACGAAATGTTCTTTACCGCTTCCTTCTTCAGTGATGAATCCAAAACCTTTAGTGTCGTTGAAAAATTTTACTGTTCCTTTACTCATTGTAATGTAATTTAATTTATTTATACTATTTAATGTGGCAAAGATGATACCATTTATTTGATTTAGAGTTATTTAATACATAAATTTTATATTAAATAATTGCAAAAAACACATAACTCACTGTTATACAGCACGTAAGATCCACTAAAAACATGTGAAATTGTTTTGAAACACCAATTTTTATACAAAAAAAGCGTTCAAGTTGAGATAAATACAGTGCTTTCATAAGGGTTTTGGGTACTAAAAAGACAATATTATATCAAGTGAGAGCTTATAATGAATTATAATTTATCAAAATATACCTTTATAATATCACTTTCGGATAGTCTGTATACCCATTTTTTCCTGTTGTATAAAAGGTTTCTGTATCCCAATCAGCTAATTCAATTCCGTGTTCAAAACGTTCTACTAAGTCTGGGTTTGAAATAAAAGGTTTTCCAAATGCTACTAAATCTGCTTCTTTAGCTTCTAGAACAGTATTTCCTTTGTCAAAAGTAAAGTCAGTATTAATCATCAACGTTCCGTTGTATAATGGTCTAAAATGCTTTGCAATTTCTGTAACAGCATGTGGAACTTCAGAAACATCCGAAAATGGTTCGGATAAGTGCACATAAGCCAAGTCGTACTCATTTAGTTTTTTGATTATATATTCAAACGTAGGAATCGTTTCTTTGTCCATAGTAATTCCTGCCATTGCAGAATCTAACGATGGATTGAAACGAACGCCAATTTTCTGTTCTGGCATTGCTTGTTTCATCGCGTCAAGCGTTTCAAAGAAAAATCGAGCATTGTTTTCAATATTCCCGCCATAATTATCTGTTCGTGTATTGGAACAATTTGTGAAAAATTGATGAAATAGATATCCGTTAGATGAATGTACTTCTACTCCATCAAAACCAGCTTCCATTGCGTTTTTTCCAGCATTTACGAAATCTTGAATCGTTCTGTCAATGTCATTCTGTGTCATAGCGCGAGGCGTTACAGTATCTTTAAAACCATCTGGCGTGAAAGATTTCCGATTCGGATTTATAGCTGATGGTGCTACTGGCAACTCACCATTATGAAAATCTGGATGCGAAATTCGTCCAACATGCCATAATTGAATAAATATTTTTCCGCCTTTTGCATGTACACGTTTCGTGATTTTTTTCCAGCCTTCAACTTGTGCTTTTGAGTAAATTCCTGGTGTATGAATATAACCGACAGCTTCTTTGGAAACTTGCGCACCTTCCGTAATGATTAATCCTGCAGAAGCTCTTTGTTCATAGTATAAGCCCTGTAAATCGTCCGTTGGAACATTTCCATCATTGTTTGCTCTACTTCGTGTCATTGGTGCTACAATAACACAATTTTTTAAGGATAAGTTTTTGGAAGTATATGGTTGTAATAAAGGTTTCTTTGTCATGTTTTTAGGTAATTTTATACTTTCTTTTACTGAAATACAGCTTTTACAGGCGTATCAATTTTTAATACAGATTCTTGATCAAATTTTACTTTATATGTATCGATTACATAAGCAATAGCAATACTATCTGAGGTTGTCCCTTTGTTTAAATAAATAATCAATTTTGAATTTTCTGAAACGGTTTCTCCTTTAGGATTTGTCCAAAAACCTTTCGAATTCATTTCTGTATAACCCGAAAACTTTTTACTAAGAATAGTAGTTTTAAATCCTTTCCACTCTTCCTCAGTAACGACTCCATTTTTCTTAGACATCCCAAAGTATAACTCAGTTTTTACATAGTTAGCCTGAAATTTTGTTGCGCTACATGAAAACAGTAAACATACAGCAAAAGAAAGTATAAAAATTCGAATATATTTTGACATGGTAGTTTTGGTTAGTTAATTTTATATGAACACTAAAACTACTAATAATTAAACATATATACTTAATTTCTTTTTAGAATAGATAAACTTTTTTATAGTATAATTTCTTACTTTTAGAATCAACTAATTTCTAACCAAACTATTATAACCCATGAAAGCATATTTTGTAGATAATGTCCCAAAAGATTTAAAAATTATTGATCTTGGTGATCCTTTGTATCATTATGCAAAAGTTATTTCAAACACACGTTTTGGTCATCTTCCAGTTTCTATAGCTTATTGTAAGAATGCGGATCATGTTTTGTATTGTATTAAGGAATGTAAAAAGTACAATATTCCCTTTAGAATTCGTTCTGGCGGACATCAACATGAAGGAATGTGTTCAGCTAACGATGTTATTATTATTGATTTGTCTGAAATAAATGAAATTACGTATGAAAGTGATACTGTGGCTTGGCTTCCAGCAGGAAAACAATTGGGACAAGTATATGCTGAATTAGCTAGAAAAGGAAAAACAATTCCTGGAGGTGGTTGTCAATCTGTAAATGTTGGCGGACTCACACAAGGTGGCGGCTGGGGAGTTTCGGTTCGTAAATTCGGATTAACCTGTGATTCTGTGACTGATATTGAAATTGTATTGGCATCTGGGAAGATAGTAATCGCAAATGCTGATAGCGAATATTCAGATTTATTTAGAGCATTAAAAGGCGGCGGTGGCGGAAATTTTGGAGTCGTAATACGTTTTAAGTTTAATTTAGTTTCTATTCTTCCTGTAACAACAAACTTTGTATTGCGATGGGAGAAACCAAAAGAAATTAAAGATGTGGTTACTAAATGGGCAGAATTACATGCAAAAGAAGACGGAATAAGTGAAGACCTTTCTGCTACTTGTACGATGCTGATTGTAAAATCATCCGATGCAAATAAACCTGAAGTTCACGGACGTATGGCTGGAAAGTTTTACGGTTCAAAAGTTGAATTATTAAAGTTACTTATAGAATATTTTGGCGTTTTAGTGGTCAATAAAATTACTGCTAAAACTTTTACAGAAACACCAAAAGGGTATTCAGATACACCAAAGCAAGAACAAGAGCAATTTCTCATGAAATCTGCAAAATCAGAATCAGTAGCTACAATAACATCATACGCAGCTAATCAACGTGCATTGATTGATTTTATAAACCCAACTGGTACTATTCAATATATTGAGCATGAATCAGAAACCTGTAAAAAACTAGATTTAACAGTATTGCCAGATAAAGGTCCAGAATCAACTTGCGACCGACCGCATCCGCATAAAGTATCTTCTAGTTTTCCAAAAGATGATGTAAATCATAGAGCTTTGGTTGAAGCTATTTACACATATTTAGAAAACTCCTGTTATTATGCTGATGTAAATATGTATATGAGTTTTCATTGTATGGGCGGCGCTGTAAAGAGAAGTACTGGTAATAGTTTTGGGTATTCTCAAAAACCGTATATGTTACAAATACAATGTTGGTGGGACGATGTTAGTAACGCCTTTACAAACGTAGGAAGAAACACTGTTTATGTACAATGGGTAAAAGATTTTAGAGAATCAATTGCTAACTATACAGAAGGTTCTTTTATCAATTTCGTTGATAAAACCTTAGTTCCTGATATTGAGAAAGATGCAAACAGACTCAAATTATTAGAAATTTATTATAATGATAAATTAGATGAGCTACGTAAAGTGAAAACGAAATATGATAAAGATCAATTGTTCAATTTTGAGATGAGTATTCTACCAGAATAAAATCATACGAATAGATATAATAAAAAAAGCTATCATTCATCTATTTGAGTGATAGCTTTTTATGTGAATTTATATATTTTTAAAATAGCTTATTCTTTCCAGCCCCAAGGTGCTGCCGGAGTTTTTACAGCTTTTGTAATATCCATAACCACTTTGAATACGCGATCAGTTCCTAAACGTCTCAGATTGTATGTAAATGTAGATTCGTCAATAGTAATCCACCATACATTTGTGGCTGCACCAGGAATCATTTTTTGTGTTTTTGCATCAGCAGAAAACACCTGAATGTCTGCCTTTCCAGTATTTGTAGTAATTCCACCGTAAAAATTAACTTTATCTTCAGATCCATCTTTATGTCTATGATCATGCTTTAGTGTAATGCGATCATTTTTATATGTTAAAATCCACGTGCGAGATTTATCTTCTCCCACAAAAAAAGGAATCTTCATTTCAGTTTCAGAACATTTTCGAACATGCATTGTCAAGGTTTTTCCACCAAAATCTTTGTCTTCTTTAGGAAGTTCTAAAGTTCCATTATATGCTTTTCCACAATGTGTTTGCAGTGTATTCCAGAATTTTTTTGCTGGAGTTATTTCTTGCGAAAGCGCATTAAAAGAGATAAAACAGGCAATTACTACTATAAATTTTAGTTTAACGATCATAAAATGTGATTAAGGTTTAAAGATAGGTATTTTGATATAACTATCCGTAAACCATTCAATTTTCAATGGTTCGCTTGCGTCTTTATTTGTTTCTGTGCTTACATCTTTTCCTGTTCCGTAATTTAGTTGGGCAAATTGATTTCTATTTACGTCTACTATTACTGCTAATCGACTTCCTTTTTGTAGTTTTTTACTAATCAATCGTGTGTTAGAAAATGGAAACGCAAATAGTTCATTTGGTGTTAAAAGATTTCGAGTCGTTTCATCTTTTGCATAACTTGCACGACCAATAAAACCTGATAAGTGAAGGAATTTTCCATTTGGCAATACTTCAAATAAAGTAACACCAACATCTACATCTTTTTTGTTTATACTAAAGATCAATTCGCCAGAAAATGAACCACTTATGAATGTATTTTCTTCAAATGGTGTTGATATAAATTTATAACCATTTGTTGAATATAGTTCGTTTTCAATGATTGGTTGAGGATATGAATTGTTATTATTACTAGTTTCTCGATCTTTAAAATCAACCGTTTGCGTTAATGATTTGAATTCTTTTTGCTGACTTGTAGCTAATTGTAAATAGTCTCCTTTTTTTGAGCCTGTTAGAAATAGTTTATAATCTTCAGTACTCATCGCATTAATAGAATTCGTCGATTTCCAAGTGTTTGTTCCCATGACTTGGTAATTAACTTTATCTTTTAAAATGCTGGGTTTGGAACCATTCTTTAAGATATAATCAAACCATTCATAGGTTATTTTTAAAGGATTTATCAAACCGTTTTCATCTAATTGATAACCACGCAATTCTTTTTGTCCACCTTTTTGTGATCCAAAATGATCATATGCACCAATGATTAGATAGTTTTCAGCGTTTTTATTGTATTGGTAATGTTGTCTATGGAAATATAAATTAGAACATTGAGAATCATTGTAATACCCGTCAAACGTTAAGATTGGAATATCAATTTTCGCAAATTCTTCTTTGTACGGAATCATATTTTGCCAATATTCATCATAATCAGGATGAGATATCCAGCGTTGAAAGTAAGGATTTGGAGTTCCATCAATACTGTCCATTTTTTTATAAGCACTTCCGCTATTCCACCAGCTAAATTGCATGTTTCTAAAGCGTTGTCTATCATTTTCAGCAACTGTATCTAATGTTTTATTGTTTCCTACATAAAAAGCCCATTCATAGTTCGGATTGATAAATACATTGTTTTCCATTGGCAAACCATTACCAGGTCTATTTGCAGCAGCAGGAACAATCGTTTTTAACGCAGGATGCAATTTTTTAGTCGCTGCCCATTGTGTAAAACCATTGTAACTTCCGCCATACATTCCAACTTTTCCATTACACCATTTTTGCTTGCTAATCCAATCAATAACAGCATACGTATCAGTTGCTTCATGTTCATATGGAATAATTTTATTTGGACTTTTATATTTTCCTCTTGTATATGTTATTATTCCAATATACCCTTTGTCAACAGCTTGTTTCAAAGTGTTTATGTCACGATCTCTCACATAGATTGTGTGTTGTAATATGACAGGTTTAGGGTTTAAATCTTCTTTGTTTTTAACAACAATTCCAGAAATAAAAACATCTTTTTCCGTTTCTATCAATATATCTTCAATTAGATAGTTTCCCTCTGTTTTTGTAGAAGTGATTACTTTTTGTTCATTTTGAGAGTTAGTATTACAAGCTACTACACAAAGCAATAAACATATAAAGAGTTTTTTCATAGTTGATCATGTTTTGATGAAAGACGTGTATTTTTTGGAAGTGTGACAGATTTGTATTTTTTAAATGGAATTCCAAATATCTAAGTATATTTTCCAATCGTCTCCTACTTTTTTCCAAACGATGACATATTTGCCTTCCCATGAACTTTTATCTCCATTTGTTTGCACAGTTGTTCCTTCATAATAACCATGATCATAGGCTGTATCTTCTACAATGGTAATTTCAGAAGGTGTAATTTTATGACCTGTAGTTTGTACGCCTTCTGGCAATACCCAATATTTTACAATACTATCTCTCCCTGAAATGATTTTTCCTCGTTGTGGAAATATTTTAGCATCTTTTGTATATGAAGCGCCGATCATCTCGTAGTTGGAACTATTTACATAGCTTGAAAAATTCTTTATATTTTGACGTATTTGTTCAATATCTTTTTGAGGGTCAATAGTTTCTTGTTTAGCACATTGAGCCAATGTAAACGTTACAAGTATTAGTGTTATTAGTTTTTTCATGATTATGATTTATTTTTTCTATGATATATTTTATTCACAACAATCCAATTTCCATCAATTTTAAGCAAACTCATATGGTCAATAAAGAAAAACGTTGGATATTCTATTTCCAGTTTTGCCATCGCAGTGTTTCCTTCAATACTAATACTTTGAATGCTTGTTTTACGATTTTGTTTTGGACCTGGCTTTATAACTCTTTTGAAAAATGCTAATGCATTTACTTCTTTATAACCGTCTTTTGTAACGAATTTCATCATTGCTTTTTCATGAAATGCTTTTTTTACGGTTTCAAAATCGTTATTTGTGCCACCATCCAAATAATAAGAGACTGTTGTTGCAATATCTTTATAATCTGAGTTTTGTGCAAAACTAATTGTGATTGTACTTACTAATAAAACGAATGTTGCGATTGCTTTTTTCATGTTTAGTTGTTTTTTAATTTATTGATTTGATATATTTTTGAGTGTTTCTATAACTTTTTTAGCAACTGTTGCCGAAGCTGACGGATCTTGTCCTGTGATTAATCGTCCATCAATAGCAACAAAATTATCCCAACCAGCTTCTGAATATTGAAAATTTCCACCATTTTCCGTTATTTTTTCTTGAATTGAAAATGGAAAGGTTTGAAAGTATGAAGCCTTTTTATTCTCAAACTTATCTGGGAAACCACTTATTTTCTTTCCTGTGTAGATATAGTTTCCTTTCGAAGTCTTTAAATTAGCTATTCCAGCAGTTCCATGACAAACGGTAGATATTACACCATTATTTTGATATATTTTTTTAGATATATTTTGAATAGAAATGTTTTCAGGAACTCCAAACATAGCGGCTCCGCCTCCACTATAATAAACAGCTTTATAGTTTGAAGCATTAATTTGCGAGGGCTTTTTGGTATTTTTAAGAAGCTTCATAAATGCTGCATCATTCAAATATTTTTGTTGCAATTTATCAGACTTCTTTAAATAACCAATTGGGATTTCTCCGCCTTTCGGACTCACAAAATCTACATTGTAACCAGCTTTTACAAACTCTTCGTATGCATACACAATTTCAGAAAAATGATTCGCAGTTTTCTTTTCCGTATTTCCATACGTTTTTTGGTTAGATGTAACAAATAAGATTTTCCCGTTACTTGTTTTTTGAGTTGCAGAACTATTTATAAAGCTAAAAAATGATAGTAATAGTAAGAATGTGATTCGCATAAGTATTTTTGTTTTACTCAAATAAACACATCTTCCTTTAGATAAAGATTCAAATTGATAATCTAGTAGTTCGGATTTATAGAATTGAACAAACTTGTAGAAAAACTCACGAATTACTCTTTTTGTAAGTTGCTGGAGTTGTACTTGTTATATTCTTAAACGCTGTGAAAAAGGTAGATTTCGAATTAAAACCACATTCATAGCCAATAGCTTCTATTGTAAATTCTTTTTTAGTGATTAAAAGTTGTTTTGCTTCTTCAATTCGGTATTCATTGATATAAGATGAAAAACTTTTCCCTAGATTATCATTTAAATATTGTGATAAATTGTGTGCAGAAATTTTTAATTGAGAAGCGACATCTTGTAATTTCAAATCAGGGTTTTTGAATTGTTTTTCATCTTCAAAAAGCACTTTTAATTGTGTTTGAATTGTAGCTGCCTTTTCGTTGGCAATCCTCTTATTTTTATATTTAATATCGTCTTCAAAGAATAATGTGTTTTTCTTTCGTTTAAAAATCCAAAACAATACTAATAGATAAAATACAAATGAAAACGAAATTGATCCTACAATATATGATGTAAACGAACCAATCATGTAACCTGTCCAAATTAATAAAACACCAATAAAAATACTGGTTACCCAAACTTCCAATTGTGTAGTTTTATGATTTTTAACAACTAATTTTTTAAACACAGGAACTAATAGAATTCCAGCAAGTACTATATATACAAACCATTGTACATAGATTATTTTGACAATAGTGCCCGACCACATTTTTTTATGAACCCAATATGGATACATAATTCCTAGAATTATGACTAATAAAGCCGCAGGAAGCACATGAAATAACCAATTAAAACCTTTGCTGTCAGAGCGAACTGCTTTCACATAGAGATATAAAAAAGGACCAATTAATACGCAAGCAGACAAACCTATTTGTATAAATATTTGTGATAAGTTCGGGTTAAAATAAAAAAATACAGATTTAATAATTCGGACACTTAATACAAACAACAATGCAGATAGAAAGTAGTTTGCTTTTGTTTTTTTAGATACAAAAGCAAAATAAAAACTCAAAAATAAACCATTGAGTCCGCCTAAAGCGCTAAAAAGAAATATAGCTTGTTGTTTGAGCTCCATTCTCAATTAAATCATATCAATTATTAATTTACCAAATCTCCAATATATAAGTTTAAATACGTCACATTAGTCGCCACATTTTTTCGAATCAAATATGGTATGCCATTTTGCATAAAAGCATCAAGAGGTTCGTTTAAACCACTCGAAACGCCTGGTTTTTCCATCTGACTCCACGTTTGAGATGCTAAGTTGAATTTCCAAATTTGATCAGTAACAAAGTGCAATTCATTATTGAATTCATACACTGTTCCGTATTTTTTCGGGTATGGATTGTTTGCTAATTGTTCCCATTGATACGTATTAAGGTTCATACGCCAAAAATCATTGTATTGACTTCCATTTGCGCCATTAGCGATATAGACATAATTTCCAGCAACAATTGGACTGATATACACATTTCTTAGTTGTGAAATATCATATGGCAACGTACTTACTATTTGCCATGTTTCGTTTGTAATGTCGTATGCCCAAACATCTGAATTGGTTGGAGTTGTATAATATATCTTGTTTTGATGCGCAAAACCTTTCCCATAATATGCATTAGAGCTATTTGGCGTTAGCAAAGTTACGTTTCCTGTAGTAACATCAATTTTAATGAAATTATCAGTAAAACCATCTACTTTTAAACCATATACCGTATTACTTCCTTCTTTTGAAACATATGATACATCGTTATAGGCAAAAACATGAGGACTTCCATTATCATTTACTAATGCTTGATTTTCCCAAGTTCTAGAAACATCGTTGTATGTATAAATATATTTTCTTGAATCTGTATGTGCAATATCACCAATAACTAATGCTTGATTGTTTACCGTTAATAAATCATACCTCGCAAATGGAAAGTTATTGTTGTAACCATCTTTTATTTTATAGAATGGATTGCTTATGGTAATCGGTTGTGGCGAAACTACTTCTATATCATTGATAAGCCATTTGATTTGTTGTTCTCTTTGTTCGAAAACCGCAGTACTATTGATATGAAAGCGTAAAGTAGTATCGTCTATTATAGTTGGATAATATTCTCTATCACCAATCATAAAATGATTTTGATTTGCATATGTAGCATCTACAGTAATATCAAAAGTTTCATCCATGAATACCATGCTTGGAACGTTGACATATTGTGGAACTTTAAGATTGAAGTTCATGTAATATGCATTTTGATTTTGAGCATTTACTGTGATTAGCGTGTTGGAATAGTTTACATCTTCAGGAATAATGACTTGAATTTCATTTCTTGAAGTACTAATTATTTGCGCGTCAAAACCACCAATAATAACACTTGTATTGTTAATGTTTGTAGCAAAATGATCCCCAGTAATACTTATTGTTTCGCCAAAAAAAGCAGTTGTTGGATTTGTTCCTGTAATGATTGGTTGATATAATGATAATAGTCCATTTTGAACAACTTGTCGATGATACGCATCGATTTCAAGTATTCTTGAATTTCCATCTGGTTTCGGAACTATAAATGTTAATTCATCTTCTGTAATTGATACAACCTGAGCATATCTGCCTCCAAATTTAAGACCTACATCGTTAATGTCTGTTGGGAAAT
Source organism: Kordia sp. E (assembly GCF_056033805.1). Taxonomy (NCBI): domain Bacteria; kingdom Pseudomonadati; phylum Bacteroidota; class Flavobacteriia; order Flavobacteriales; family Flavobacteriaceae; genus Kordia; species Kordia sp. E. Next base: position 1,390,176 of record NZ_JBRASR010000003.1, on the reverse strand, counting down.
TTTCTCCTTGCAATGTTACTGTATCACCAATATGCGCAATATTTGGAGTACATTGTAATAATATTGGCGTTGCACTTCCTGTTGAAATAAAACTTAAACGTTCACCTCTATACGTAGCTTCTTCAGTTCTAATATATGCTGTATAAAAGTATTCTAAATCAGGATATAGTTCTTGTGTAATTTCTAAAAAGAATTGCCCTTGTATAGCTGGCAATTCCATGTGATGATTTACATTGTAATGAACATTATTTCCACTTGCAAATAATTCAAAACCATATTCTAAGATTTCGGAAGTTCCAACATTGATAAGGTTTCCTTCTAGTTTCACACCACCTGTAGAATACACCTGAGAATTTACAGTTTCAATTATTGGAAGTGGATTTACATCTTCATCATCTTGACAAGAAATTAATGCGCATATAAGTAGAAAAGGAAGTATTATTTTTTTAATCATTGCAAAGTTCTATTTGTACAACAATATTACTTAAAATTATTGAATTGATATTAGCTATTAAAACTTTGCTTCAACTATTATTTTACCGATTTTATTTAGTGATTATTGAAAGATGATATTTACTCTTCAATTTGATCTTCTTCTGTTAATTCTAGCGCTTTTACCGATTGAACTGCATTTCCTGCAATTCCTTTTATAGAAGCGTGCATATCAATTGTATTGTCAATTACTTTATCGATTTGTTTTTCACGTTCTTTCCAAATACGTTGCATAGCTCTTTTTTCTTTATCTAAAGCTGACTTCATAGAACTAAAACCTTCTACAATAGCTTCAACTTGCATACGAAATGTATTCCCTGTTAAAAACGTATACAAAAGTTCCATCTTATCACCTTTATTTTCCTGTGAACTAATTGCAGTATTTAACTTAATGATTGACTCTCTTAAAACCGAACAAAGACCTTTAAATTCTTTATAACTACAAATCCAGATTCCATCTCTTAATCCCATCCTTTCCATATTAGATGGCATAACCTCTGTAACTAATACACCTATATCAGCACCTTTTTCACGAATATCTGCTTTAAATTTTTCTATCCAAGAAGGTTGAAAATCTTTTGTTCTTTTACTTTCATAGTAAATTGTTCCGCAATTTTGATTGGTACGCGTATTTACTATTTGTATACAATCTCCACCTCTAGCTCCTTTTTTGATTTCTTCAATTGTATCTAACGGAAATTTTGTGGCTAGCCATTCTTCTATAGCTAACTCTTGAACTTCTCCTTGCAATTGCGTTGAGCCTTGCTCTTGCTTTCGCTTCATTTCTTCTGTTAACTTTTTCTGATCTTCTAATTGTTTTTGCATTTCTTTGAAACGCAATTCATTTTTCTCTTCTTCCGATTTCTTAATCTTCTCTTTTTCGCCAATAAGAATTTCATTCAGTTTTTTTTGTGCTTCTGCTTCCGCAGCTTCTTTTAATTCTCCTTTCTCACGTTTTAGCTTTTCAATTTCTGCTTTCGAACGATTTAGCTCTTTAACTTGCTCAGATTTTTCATTTAATTCATTTTGCAAAGCATCAAATTGTTCTGATTGTTCTTCTTTTAGCTTTAGTTTTAATTTAGATTCTATTTCTTTTTTATCTTCTTTCAGCTGTTTTTCTAAACGTTCTTGAAAAAGTTCTTTTTCTTTCTTTTTATTGTGCTCAAAGTCAATTTTTTCTTGAGTTAACTTTGCTTGTTCAGTTTCGTATTTCTTCTTCTCTAATGCAATTTCTGATTGATATTTTTGTTTGATTTCTTCTTCTAGTTGATGCGCCAAAATATCTTGAACATCAATTGAAGTTCCACAGTTTGGACACTTAATTTGTGTTTCATTATTCATATCAATTATTTTTACAATGTTATTTCCGCTACATCTCTTGGTGGAGATGGATTCTCAAAACTTCTTATGTTATTTATAGCTCTTATAGTTTTATTAAATTCAACAATGAAGCCTTGTACATCTAAGGGTGTTCTAACTTCTAGAGAAGGCTCGTGTATAGTTGATTCACCAGAAATCTTATTATGTACATCCATTAATATATCGTAGTCATTTATATGAACTTTTCTAAACCCTCTCCATTCTTTTATTAAATCATTGTTCTTATATACTTGCCTTTTTATATCATTCATTACATATCTCTCAAAGAAATTATTAATAGAAGTTCTCAAATGTTTATCTGCTTCTCTAATATCTCCGTTTAATAAATTTCTTCTTAAAACTTCTATTCTCTGTTCCCAATCTAAAGTTAGAAACATAACATCTTCAACAACTTGTCCAGGCTTTAAAATATGTTCTATCATATAATATTTCCCACACTTGTGAGTAACATTTGTAGTTGTATTTAAACCTGTACATTGGTTACTTTCAGTATCACTTTTACATAACTCACATTTCCCTCTTTTAAGAGAAGAACCTCCTAAAGATTTTTGTATTAATCTATGATAAAACTCAAAATGATGAGTGAAAACAATAACCTGATAAGTTTTACTTAGAGTAATAATTTTATCTACCACTTTATAAATATTTACTTGATCCAAGCTATTTACTGGATCATCAAAAACTAGAATTTTGTTATCATCATACTCTAATTCAGTTAACCAATCACAAAAAGAATAAACTTTCGCTTCTCCTTCACTGAGTATTTCCGAAACTTCAAATGTATTATTATCAACTTGAATTTTTGCTTCAACTTTACTTTGTCCACTTGGGTTAGAAAATGGTCTTTTAAATCGTTCTCTTCTCGGTAGCTCAAAAAAATCTAAATTTGAGTTAAACGTTTCTAGATAATTTTGTCTAATTAACTCTGTTTCTACTCTTCCTTTATCTCGAGATATTTTAGATTTGATATTAGTAAAATTATTGCTGACTAGATTAAACTTTGAAGACTCACTAAGTAATGTCAAAAGACTCAACAATAAAGTTTTCTGACTAACGCAAAATTCTATATCCTCAAGAGAATTTAATTCTTCAAGAGCCTTCTTTTTGTTTTGCTCAATATCAAGGAGTTGTTTTTCTAATTGATTAATCTCAATCTGAATAATTTTTTCTTCGGACTGTGCTATATAGAATAAACAATCATTATTTGTCCAAGCCGAGTCAATTGATGAAATAGTATCCTTTAACTCTTTTATTTCTACTTCAATCTTTGATAAAATAGAGCAGTCAAAAGCTTGCTTGTGTAATTTACTCAATTCAATTTTTTCGTTACTTAGACATTCGTAAATATCACCTACATATTTGTATTCATAAATGGGAGTTACTTTTTCTATTACAGCATTTATCCGCTTTCTATAAGCTTCTAATATATTCTCTAATTTATCTATTTCTGAGTTTATCTCATTGTCAATTAAAGAGTGGATTTCCTTAATTAAGGATTTGTTTGTTTCAGGTAAATTCTGGTTGCAATAAAAACATTTATCTACTTCTTCTGGATAGTTTTCATATCCAAAGACTAAGGCCGTTTCTGTTATTTTTTTGAATAATTCAATAAATGCTTGATTACTTTTATTAGGCTCAAAAATCAATTGATACTGTTCTAGTTTAGAAAAATCTAGGCTGTTTTTTAGTTTTTTAATCCTCTCAACTTTATTTTTAATTTCATTTAATTCACTACATATATGAGTTTTTTCAGCAGTAATACTTTGAATATTTTTTAGTATTACTTGTTTAGCTTTTTGTGCTTGTATTTTATCAGTTAATTCTTTTACTGATATTGTTGTTCTTTTTTGAATATCAACTTTTTTATCTGCATGTCCATCTTCAAGTATATAATTTGAAAATAAAATAAAACTACTTTTTAATACTTGCGCATTTGTTAAATTATTTTGGATGATTTTTTTAACACCTTCGTCCTTATCCGATTTCAAACCATTTAATAAAGATTGTAGGTTTGCATTATAATTTCTATTGATTTCTGCGATTTTCGAAGCCACTTTTATTGAGACTTTATCAACTGCCTCTCTTAACAAATCATAATATCCTAACTTATATCGATCTATACTCCAGCCAGTGTCTTTTTTGTGAAGTGAACTATCTAAAATTTCTCTATCACAAAACTTTAAAGTAGAATTTATTTGATTACCTACATCCCAATTAAATGTTTGTAATTCTGAACCAGGAAAATTAGTTGAAATACCTTTTTTTTGGAATGCTAAATGTTTTTCTTTTTTGACAAAATCAAATTTCGCTGAAATTGGATTAGTTGAAGGAGTGTAAATATTTCCTTTTATTTTTTGCGGTTTATAGAAAGCATCCTTTAACGCTTTGAAAAAACTGGTTTTTCCACTTCCATTTTTCCCATAAATGATAGTTAATTCAGGACTAAATACGATTTCTTTCCCATCATATAAGCCTTCAAGGTTGACATTATCATAAAACCTATACAATGATTGCGTGTTCTCAACAGAAGATGTTGAAGTTATTTGATATAAAAAATCACTTAATGTGTTTGTAGAATTAACTTTTTCAAACGCAGTTTGGATATCTTCATTATTAACAATTCCATTTTGACAAAGTTTATTTTTTAATTCTGTTATCCATTCAATTTGATCAAATGATAATCTTGATAAGTGATAAATTGCATTACCCATTATATTAAATTGTTAGATTTTTTATGAAACAAATCTACCTACTGCCATATTCATTTCCTTACGGAATCCCGTAAACCAACAACAAAAAATCTCCAAATTTCCACATTCCAAAAAATCCCATAACTTTACATTTTTTATTACAATCAATGCAACAAGAATACATTTTCGTTTTAATATTTTCACTACTCCTATTTCGTGTGGTAGTAATTATATTTCATGAGTTTGGTCATGCGTTTGCATCCTTGCTGAATTCTGGTGGAGATGTGAGCGTGTATATTGGTTCGCATGGAAATCCTGAGAAATCATTTCGGTTTAAAATCAAACGTTTGGAATGTTTTATTAAATACAATATTTTTAAATGGAGTGGCGGATTGTGTATTTCACATGGAAAAGGTATTTCATGGAAAGGCCGTTTTTTAATTAGTCTTTTTGGGCCAATAACTACGCTTCTATTAGGAATAATTTCGATTGCATTTTTACAATTTATTCAAAATGATTTACTTTTTGTAATACTTTCTGCTTTTGCTTTTTCATGCATTTTTGATTTTATCTACAATATCACTCCAAAAAACACACAAATACAATTGCATGATGGAACATTCACAAATAATGACGGAAAGCAGTTAGTGCATCTTTGGAATATTAGAAAAGCATATGATATATATAATAAAGCATCTAAGCATTATACTGAGAAAGAATATGCAGAAGCGGGAGAATTATTTGAAAAATGTATTGATTCCGTTTCAAAAGATAGAGAGATTTATAGGTTAGCGATATCTTCTCATTTAATGGCAAAAGAAATTAATAAAGCTTTTGATTTAGAAAAACGTTATTCTCAAAAATATAACAAATATGATCATTTTGATTTTACGAATTCTGGTGTGATTGAAGTTTATAAAGGAAATTATGCCAAGGCATTAAATTTGTTTGAAAAAGCATTAGAACTTGATGACGAACAAATTGTTTATTTAAATAATGTTGGACATGCCTTAGGAGTTTTAAACAGACATGAAGAAGCAATTGTGTATTTGGACAAAGCAATTTTATTAGACAAAAATTTCACGTATGCATTAGATAATCGTGGGTATTCTAAAATTATGCTTGGGCAACTTGATGAAGGTTATGCAGATCTTCAAAAGTCACTTGAAATAGATGACCAAAGTAGTTATGTACTTCGTAATTTAGGCGTGTACCACTTTCAGAAGAATGAATATTATAAAGCACTCGATTTCTATAAAAAAGCTTTTGAGTTAGATTCAAAAACACTTCAAATTCAAGACTTTATTGATGAAGTAAAGCAATACATATGATTATAGTTCGCATCAATAATGATACGAACTATAAGAGAACAAAATTTCTAATTACCCACAAATACTATCCATAGTCTTTATAAGTAAATTTAGTGCTTTGCGCCATTTAGGTGGTAGAAATGGAAATTTCGCAATTAGTTTTATAATTCCTCCTATTTTACTCCAAATAGTACAAATAGGAGATGCAATACCTCTTTCATCTGCTTTTACACTAACTCCCATACTTTTTTCAAGTTGATCTAAGTCTAAAGCTTCAATTTCTGCATTTACTGTTTCAAAATTTAATTCTTTCATGATTTTGTTTTTACGATTAATAACTGTCTTAAAATTAGATAATTACAGATCTATAAAACATACCCAATTCTAGGTATTTTTATACATTATGACTATAATTATAGTTTTACGACTATTTTTATAGTCATAATTAAAATATTCTTCTATATTTGCAGCATGAATGAGTTAACTAAAGCTGAAGAACAAATTATGCAATACGTCTGGAAACTCGATAAAGCGTTTCTAAAAGATATTGTAGAGCAGTTTCCTGAACCAAAACCTGCATATACTACTATTTCAACAGTTGTACGTGTGTTGGTGAAGAAAGAATTTTTGAATTTTGAAACCTATGGAAAGATTCGTCAATATTCAGCTTCCATTTCAAAAGAGCGCTATTTTGCACAACATATGAAGCAAGTTATTGGTAACTTTTTTAATGGTTCCAACAGTAAGTTTGCTTCTTTCTTTGCAAAAAGTGACACCTTAAACTTGACCGAATTGGAGCAAATGAAAGCTATGCTTGAAGATAAAATTGAAACTTTAAAATCGAACAATGAATAGTTTTCTTTTATATCTTTTTCAAGTTAGCTTGATATTTGGAAGCTTCTATTTGCTATTTAAGTGTTTGTTTAGTCGATTTACATTCCATACAGTCAACAGAGGTTTATTATTAGTAATTATTCCATTGTCAATGTTATTGCCATTTAGCGGTTTGTTGTTTCCAGAAGTACAACAGTTGACGTTCGATCTTCCTTTGATTGAAGATTTTACAGTATTTACTAGTTCTGAATATTTTACATCTGCATCAAATGTTTCTAACAATCAACCTATTGATTTTAACTTTTGGATATTGAGTATATATACAATTGGAGTTGTGTGTTGTTTAACTCGATTTGTGCTAACAACCTATTCACTATTCAAACTAAAAAGCAATGCTCAGAAAATTGAATCAAATGGTGTAACACTTTGTATTACTGATGTTTCTGAAGTATTTTCATATTTTAATTGGGTTTTTATTCCAAAATCAGAAGCAACTTCTTTTGATGAATTAATCATCACACATGAAAAGGCACATATTCAAAAATTACATTCGTTAGATGTACTTTTAGCAGAATTGTTTATTGCATTTTGCTGGTTTCATCCACTCGCCTATTTGTATAGAAAATCATTAAAATCGATTCACGAATTCCAGGCAGATGCTTTTGTGTTACATCAATCTGTAAAGAAATCAACGTATTTAGAACTACTCTTGATGAGTTTAGAACCAAAAAACTCAAACCCAGTTTATAATTATTTTTCGCATCCATCACTCAAAAAACGAATAGAAATGATCACAAAATCACAATCAAAAAATAAGTTTAAGCTTACCTATGTATTGCTAATTCCTGCTATAGCCTTAGTCTTTATGGCATTTAGAAGCGCAGATACTTCATTAATTCCGAATGAATTTTTACCATTGGAAATTGATGTTAATGTACATTCAACTCCTTCTCTATTTCCCGTTCAGAATGGAAATAGTAAAGCTATATCTTCAAAATTTGGAGTTGTTAGAAAACATCCAAAATTAAAAAGTAAAGAAGCGCATGGCGGAATTGATATTAGAGCAACACGCGGAACTCCAGTTATTGCAACAGCTGACGGAGTAATCATGAAAGCTAAAAAAGAAGGAAATTGGGGAAATTTAATCGTTATTTCTCATGGAAATGGTTTTGAAACTTGGTATGCACATTTAAAAGGTTTTAACACTAAACAACTCACAAAAGTGAATAAAGGCGACATTATTGGATATGTAGGAAGCACAGGATTATCTACGGCTCCACATTTACATTATGAAGTTCGTCAACATGGAAAACGTTTAGATCCAATGAATTACATCTCAGAATAATTCTTTAAAAATCATATTACAATTAATTGCCTAGGAATGCGTTATACATGCAGATCCCTAAAAATCTATTTCGTAAAACTAAATTGAATACTACCACAATGAAATCATTTTATTTGATCATTTTTACGCTCTGCTTTAGCATTTGCGTACACAGTCAAACACAAGATAGTTTAACTGTTTCTAAAGCATCAAAAGTTACTTTTGAAACCTCTTTCCCTGTTGTTTCACTTACATTAATGGCATTAGAACAGTCAAAAATTACAAGCGACAGCATTCCGCAAAAAGATTGGATTGCTGAAAATTGGAACACAAAAGTGTTTAATCCTTATAAAAGAATTAAAAAGCAATATCCATTACACATTACGTTTGAAGATAGTACATATGCTTCTCCAATTCCACGAAAAAAAGTAGTGACTTCACGTTATGGTTGGAGAAATCGTAGAGCGCATAACGGAATTGATATTGATTTGATTACTGGCGATAGAGTTAAATCGATGTTTGCTGGTGTTGTACGTTATGTAAATAGACATTCTGGACATGGAAAAACTGTTGTTGTCCGTCATTTTAATGGTTTAGAAACGGTTTATGCACATTTGTCCAAGCAATTGGTAAAAGTCAACGATACCGTACGGAAAGGACAAATAATTGGCGCTGGTGGAACTACAGGAAACGCTCGTGGAAGTCATTTGCATTTAGAAGTATTGTTTCAAGGAACTCCAATTCATCCAGAATATTTGTTCGATTTTTCTAATGAAGATAATATCGTTAGAGCAAAAGATATTTGGGTAAATAGTAAGTGGACAACAGCATACAGACACAATTCTAAACGAAAATCTAGAGTAGATGTTTGTACTACAGAAGATGAAGCTTTGCAAAGTAAAGCAGACGAAAAGAAGGTGTACACAGTAAGACGTGGCGATACATTATCGAGAATTTCCAATAAATACAATGTATCTATTGCTACGCTATGCAAAGAGAATTCTATTCGTAGAACAAGCACACTTAAAATTGGTCAAAAGTTGGTTGTTACGCAGTAGTTTATACTGAAATTTGTAAACTAATTTTAAAGTTTTGCTAGTTTACTCTTTAAAAAACTAGCACTACTATCTGTTTCTATTTCTAGCCAAACTGGTAAGTGGTCACTAACTTGATTGACTTTCCAATATCTATTAAAATACTTTTTAAACGCCTCATCATCATCTAATGTATCTGGATTTCCTTTATGTTCTAGCATTAATGTATGGTATTTAGCTATTTCTTCAGGTGTATTTATATATACATAATCAAACAAGTTAAAAACGTCGCCGTTTTCTTTATCGTTGCTATCTTTTACTAGTTTGAAATATTTGCTTACTCTAAGAAAAATACGATCATAAATTTGACTTAGACTGGTATTTGTGAATTTTCCGATAAGACCATCGCATTCAGTAAACCCCTGATCAGTAAACAGTTCTACAATATCATCATCATTTTTATATAGGTTTGTGTCACCTAAAATAATCATATTTCTATTTTCATCAGTTGTTGCATCTTCTACTCTATCTTTTATGATTTCCATTAAAAGCCTTACTTCTTCTTTTCGAATTTCTTCATCCGTTGGCTTACCAGGATCATTACTATCATCGCCAGGATGTAGATGTACGCTTATAATTGAAAACTTTTTCCAACCACTTTCAAAACCAGTAAATGATGGCGTTCTTTTAAGTTGTTTGATGATAGGTTGATTGGATATTAATTCAGGTGGAATTACAATTTCTCCAGATAATCCAGAATGTGTAACGCGTCTTGAATCGTATATAAAGCCAAATCGTTCATCGTTACCCGAACTTCCTTCAGTTACATCACTCAGTGTATATTTCCAATCACTTCCGAGTAATCGCATCACCGTTTTGAAATGTGAAAGATCACCGTTAATTTCTTGTAGTGAAATAATATCAAATGCGCTTATAATTTCAGCGATATAGTATAATGATTCGGATGTTCTGTCGTGTAGCCTTCCAAAATTTTTAATATTCCAAGAAGCCAATAGTAAATTTTGATCAACTTTTTTATTTGGTATTTTTTCTTTGATTCCTGTTTTGAGTCTTTCAATATTCTGAATAACTCTTTTCTTATCTTCATTATCCATCAAGCGACTATAATTATCATCTTGATCAAGCATGATCAATGCATATCGATCATTATTCAATTCGCTATCAGGTCTTAAGTCATTATACCACATAATAATATTGTTTATTTACCTAATTTACAGATATTTAATTAAAAAACCATGAGATGTGTAAATTATTTTATTAGGTAGAGTATTACAATAGTTAGTTAAAAATCCTATAGTAAATACTGTTTTTAGTATGTGATGTTTTTAATATATAGCTTAAATTGCAATACTTTAAACCGAAACTTTTGCTTCCAAAAATTATACAATACCTTAAGGAACCGTATCCTTTTTTATATAGAAATCATAAACGATTGCTTGCACTTCTGTTTACTATAGGAATATTAAGTTTTCTGTTTTCGTATAGTTTTGATCCGTTTGTTGTAAATGTTGATGAACACAAAATAGATTATTTGTGGATACTATTGATTCATGCTTTTTTCCCGTTATCAATAGCATATGTGTATTTTATGGTCTTAAATTATGCTGTAAAAGATGATTCTCGTTGGACATTGGGAAAGGAATTATTTTTCTTGTGTTTGATTCTTATTATTACCGGAATCGGAAATTTTCTAATTCGAGATTTAATTTACGATAATCCAAATAATTGGTCAGTTCAGTATTTTGTAGAAGAAATTCGAAACTCCATATTAGTTGGTGGTTTATTATTAGTTATTGTGCTTCCATTGAATTTAGAACGCTTGATATATAAACACAGTAAATCACTCGAAAATTTACAGCTCAAAACGTCAACTACAGAAATAACTAAGCAACTTATTCAGATTTCTTCTGGAAATGAAAAGCATCAATTAGATATTCGACAATTTCTATTTGCAAAAGTAGAAAGCAATTATACTGAAATTTATATTTATGATGGTTCTGAGGTTAAAAAAGGCCTGTTTCGTATTACGCTAAAAGAGTTAGAAAACCATCTTCAAGAATTTCCTCATATTTATAAAACACATCGCTCCTACTTAATCAATCTCAATAAAATAACTGCTTGCGTTGGAAATGCACAAGGATATCAATTGTCTTTAAAAAATTACTCTAAAACCGTGCCTGTATCTCGTTCTAAGTTAAACGAGTTTAATGAATACTTTTCTAAAATAGCATAAAATAATAATCTCAATGTGATTGTTTTTACTTCAACTTGTCATTCCGTATTTATTACGGAATCCATTTTACTTATTTGAATAGATTCCTGTCTGCACAGGAATGACATCAACTTGAGCTTGTCGAAGTATGTATTTCGTCACATTTCCTTGTAAACAGTCACTTTCAAGAGCATTGCTTTAAATTACTTTATACGTTTGTCATATCAAAAAAACGAACAATTATGACAACAAAAACACGCAGGTACGATTTAGATTGGTTACGAGTCATCGCTATAATAGCTGTATATCTTCATCACATTGGAATGCCTTTTAATGGTGATAATTTTGATATTATGAACGCTGAATCGAGTAAAGTATTAGATGATATTATGGTTTTCTTTGAGCAATTTCGATTGCAATTATTATTCTTAATTTCTGGAACAGGAACCATTTTTGCTTTTTCAAAAAGAACTTGGTTACAGTTTGTAAAAGAACGCTCTATTCGTTTGCTAATTCCTTTATTTTTTGGTGTGCTCGTTATTGTTCCGCCACAAATATATTTTGGAAATATAGATTCTTTTACTTCATATGCTGATGTGTATACAAATGGACATTTTGACTTCAATCATCTTTGGTTTATATATAATCTATTTTGGATGTCAATGATGTTAATTCCGTTCATTTTATTCTTAAAATCATCAAAATCGAATCGATTAATAGCTTTATTAGAAAGAATTACTTCAAAAAAGTTAGGATTGTTTTTAGGGGTTATTCCACTAATATTAATCTTAATTATATCCAAAAAATATTTTCCAAGCGACAGTAAAAGTCTTTTCAATCTATCTTCTACGTTATATTTTGGATTTTTCTTAGTGTTTGGAATGTTGTTCGCTTCCGCAGAAAACACTTGGGATCATTTGAAACAATATCGAAAACTGAATGCTATTTTATTTCTAGCGAGTTCCATTATTTTCTACACGTATTACTTGATGCCACACGATTGGCTTTTACCATATTTTACTACAAATACACTTTGGGATATTTGGTATGTAGTCTGTTGTTTAGTCGGTTGGACATTTGTGATTTCGCTATTAGGTTATGCACAAATTTGGTTGAATACAAAGAGTACACTTGTGCAAAAACTCAATGAAGCTATTTATCCGTTTTACATATTGCATCAAACGGTGATTGTGGTTTTTGGGTATTATATCATTCAACTCAATGTGAATATTCCAGTAAAAATCATTCTATTACTTACTACTTCTTTTCCAACAATTATATTGATATACAAGCTGTTAATTTATCCGTTTACAGTTACACGAGTATTATTTGGAATGAAGAAACGAAAGTAAAATACGTTTATAAAAAAAGCTCAATAAAATTTATTGAGCTTTTTAGTTTATATAATTTTTGAAGTTATTTATTCTTCAGATAATTTAAACCCTTTGACTAATAACCAAATCGGAAGAATTAATTGCACTAATGCCATTGGAAGCATCATATTCATACTAATACCATGTCCAAAAATAGTACTTCCCATCTCTATAAACATCAATAGTGCTGCTAGTATTCCAACTATTGAAATTACTTTTGGAATTAACTTAGAAACATACATTGTATAGTATAATATAAAAACTGGGAAACACGATACTAACAATGCTAAATAATGTGTCCATGCGTGTCTTTCATAAAGCAGCGTTCCCATAAGTTTAAATGATTCCGTATCTACACTTCCGTTTTCTACAAATGCTATACTCACGTCTAAAAGAGACAATACGCTGACATTATCCACAAACAACGCCATAAAATATAGTATGCAGAAAGCTAAATATGTAAAGGCTAAACGAATACTGTATTTTTTAAAAATTGGTAATAATAGTACAGCAATTACAACAGTTAATGTTCCACTAATAATACCTAACAAGGTGGAAATTATAATCTCATTTGAGCTTGTAGCAGTAGCTGTTAAAAAATCATCTGCAAAAAGTGGGCTTTGCAAAAATTGGTACATGGTAACGCCAATGGCGAAAATTAGCAAGAATAATACACCGATTATTCTTGCCGTTTTTTGGTTTGAATTCATTTTATTGTTTTTTGATTGATGAACAGTGTGACGCGTTAACATCCAAAACGTTACAATAAAATGAGTTATATTATTTCTTTTTCAGTTTTGAGATTTCTTTTTTCGCAACTTCATTCCATTCGTTCAATGCTAAGGCTTTTTCAAATAGTTGCAGCGCTTCCTTTTTTCTATTTAAATTCAATAAACAATCGCCATAATAATTATAGGTTCGATGTGTATAATAGCCTTCAGGATACAATTCTAAATTTAATTTGTAAAATTGTATTGCTTCTTCATACTTGCCTTTCTCTGCAAGTAATTGCCCGTATTCATTAATTAAACGTTCCGAAATTGCATATTCAGAATCTTTGGTATGTTCTGTTTTTATAAATGCTAGGACATCATTTGTTGTTTTACCAGCAGCATACGTTTCTATAGATTTCCCATCGAGCATTAAATTTCTTAAAATCCATAAATAGCGCCAATATGGAGTTGATGATCTATCTGTAAAACCTAATAATGTTGCTAAATCTATTGTAGTTTTATGTACGATTACAACATCTCGCTTCGGAATTACAGTAATATATTGTCCAAAAGCACCTCTGGCCGAGTATGCGCCTTCAAAATCTGGATTGTCATAAAACCGATCATACAACCACCACATATATCCATACGATGAATGCACAGGATTTGAAGCATCTCTGTTGTATCGTTTTGCAATTGTATCTTTTGGAGTTACCGTTGTAATTGTCTTTTTTAGCCAACCTTTATCAATCAGTTGTTTTCCGTTCCAGTTTCCTTCTTGCAACATTAACTGTCCAATTTTTGCCATATCTCTGGTAGAAAGATGCATATGATAGGCCGAATAACGAGAGTTATCTTCATTTGTCGTTCTAAATTGATTTTTAATATTCCAATCTTGAAAACCTAATGGAATTGCAAGTTGTGTTTCTAATTCTTCATAAACTGTATTTCCAGTTTTCTCTTCAAAAATGTGCCCAGCAACATTGTAATCCCAATTATTATATAAAAAATAGGCACCAGGAGCTACACTTCCTCTTTCCTTTACATTAGCTGTATCATAACCACCATTTGCAGGCAAATGAAACACGCCAGATCGTGCAGTAATGATATGATCAACAGTTGGCGTCTTTTCAATTGGTAATAATCCATCGTCTTCGTCAATTCCGATGTCTCCAATAGTTTGATTTAGGTCAATAGTTCCGTTAATTACATATTTACCGTATAACATGGAAAGTATACTTTTTCGAACAGATGCATTGTAACTAATCTCAGAAATATCTCCATATTCATAGACAATTTTGCCATGTTCTAATACAACGAAACTTGTTGTATTTGATTCTTCTTTAAGATACGTTTCTATTTCACTCAATTTTTCTTTAGTAAAGCTAGAATTTGCTAAAGATGTTGTTTTTTCAAAGGCAACTCCTTCATGCGAAGCACTTTTGTACAACCATGTTTGTGGACTCATATAAGAAACTAGAAAGGTTGTTCCTGCTAAAATCATAATTCCTATTATAACTTTTTTAATTCTATATTTTTTATAAATGATTTTAAGAGCTTCTCTTTTATGAATAATTAAATATGCTACAAGAACATTAGGCATCCAGCTTAGCCAGACAGCGATTCCATATGCAATTTTAAAACTCATAAAGGCCATTAACATTGGTAACCAAAGTCGTAACGTAACAGCTGCAAAAGTACCTGCATAACTATACATCATATACTCTTTATGTTTCGCTACATTTCCTTTTCTAATAGCGCTATAACCCATATATGTGAATAGAATCCAAATTAATGCGCCAAGTGTAAATCCTATTTGAGTTAGAATTCCTCCAAACACAAAAAAACCAATATAGAAGGCAAAAGGGCCACTTATAAAAATGGAAATCACATAAATTTTACCGATTGTCCGATGTAATTTCAGGTATTTTTCTCTTAATTTTTTACTGAATTGCATCCAACCGATCAACAATGCGATTCCGCCAAAAATAATATGTATATAAAAAGAACTCATATACATGTAACTATCCGTAGGTTTTGAATTTAATAACCCAATTGGTCCGTCTGCCAAAAAGTATTTTACAGGTTGAAAGCTAAATAACAAACAACAGCTTACAAAAATAAGCCAAGCTAATTTTTTCATTTTGATTAATTTTTAAGATTGATGAATTCCAAAAATAATCTCAAAAGAGTATTCTTATATATGATTTACTAGTGAAGGTATAAAGCCTGAGTTTTTAGGTGAAAACGTAGTATTTTGGTATAAAACACCGCTTTTTGGGTACAAAATTAAAGAGCTAAAACGCGCTCTTTGTAGTTTTTTGATACGGGAAGTTCCATTTGTGTAAGTGAAATCGTAGTCGAATCTTTCCAAGATTTAAAATGTTCTGGATTGATTAAATGTGAACGATGCGTTTGAATTAAAAACTCAAAACTGGTTTGAATATTTTTCAACGAACTACGAATTAATTTAGATGTAAGTTCACCGTTTTCGAGGTAGAAAATCTCCACATAATTTTGCGAATTTGATACAGCAATTAACTCTGACTTCTTAATTTTTAAAATGTCTAATTTATTATCTCCTTTAATGGTAAGAGCATCACTTGTTGTTGGAATTAATTTTATAGAATACTTCCGAACTAAAATTAATATAGGTGTTAGAATTAAAGATGCTATTAATATGATTTCTGTGAAAAATCTAAAAAAACCATAAACTCCTTTTATAATTGAACTTTTATAATAAAAATAGGTACCCAAAGTATATAAAACATAAAAAAAGACAAGAATTAGTATTTCTAGTCCTATACTCCATTTTGATATTTTTTGATATATAATCTTTTGAAGAATACTAATCAATCCATAACATAAAAATGCTGTCAAACTAAAGCCTATACTTACTTTAATCCATACTTGTAAATCCATTCTCCCATGTTCAAATGGGCGTATAAAAAAAGCAAATAAGAAAATCCAAACACTCATAAATACGCCTATGAGTAAATGATGTTTTATAGATGGATTTAGCTTTTTCATGCAACAAAAATAACAATGTTCTCAAAATAGACATTCATTTTTTTAATTTGTTACACTTATTAAACAACTATAAAATACAAAAGACCGTAAAAACGGTCTTTTGTTAGCTAATTATAATAATTTTTAAAGCACATTAAGAATCTCTTCTGGATCAGCTCTAAGTTTATAGTCTTCTTCTAAAAAGTGATACGAAATCGTTCCATCTTGTTCCACCACATAAGTTGCAGCTATTGGTAACTCTTGATTTTCATTCCCTTGATTCGTATCTAAATCAATTCCGAATTTTTTATATAATTCTTGTAATGCTATTGGCAACTGATATACTAAATTCAAGCTACGTGCAACAATCATATCAATATCAGATAACACTTCAAAAGTTAATTCGTTTTTTCCCTTTGTTGTTAATGAATTATCTGGCGTTTCAGGCCCAATAACTACAAGTTTTGCTCCTTTTGCTTCAAACTGTGGAACGGCTTGTTGCAATGCCCGTAATTGAATATTACAATATGGACACCAATTTCCACGATAAAACGCAATAATTACTTTATGCTCTTTTAAAATATCATGGATGTTTACTTCATTACCTAAAGCATTTCCCAAGATAACTTCAGGAAGTTTATCTCCTGTTTTAAAAGCGTTTTTAATCATTTCTGTTGCAACCAAATCATCAATAGCCTTTTTCATGGTTTCTTGTGCAATCCCTGGATGACGCTTTACGCTTGCGTCTGCAAATTCTTTTAATCGTGCTGTTAAACTCATAATCTATTTTATGTAGGTTTTAGACAGAAATAGTTCAGAAACATTACAAAAAAATAGAAATATTTTAAAATCAGCATGCTAGTAAATCTATAAGCATCAAAACTATGGTATAGAATTCTCTATAAAAGTCACAATAAATTACAGATTCAATTAAATTTCAAGAAATAAAGTAGGGTTTTTTGAAAATAAGCTGTTTAACTCCTAAGAAATTGCTAAAACTAAAAAACTAAAACATTCACATGAAAAGAAAACTATGTTTAACGCTAACGGGTATCTTAGCATTAGGATTTTCTTCGCTAGTACAAGGACAAAATTGGCGAACTTCTACACTTGATGAAAACAGTAACTATTTTGAAATTGTTGAAGCAGAAAATCAAGCACTAGCTCCTATTAGAAATAATACAGACAGAGAAAGTAGAAAAAAAGTAAAACAATTTGAACGTTGGGCAGCTTTTTGGAGAGATCGTATATTACCAAATGGTAAGTTTATGTCTGCTTCACACAATGTTGATGTTTGGCAAAGAGAACAACAACGACAAGGTGATCGTCCTGAAACAGTAGCTGATGTAGCTTGGTCACTTTTAGGACCAATAACGCCACCAGTTTCAAATATTGGATTTTACCCAGGAATGGGACGTATTAATGCAGTCGCTTTCGCAGGAAATGATACGAATACAATGTATATTGGAGCGCCAGCCGGAGGAATTTGGAAAACTACAAATGGTGGAGCCAACTGGACAGCACAAGGAGATGAATTTCCAAATATGGGAATCTCTGATATTGTAATCAACCCAACAAACACAAACATTTTATATGCTGCAACTGGAGATGCTGATGGTGTACAAAATAGATCTGTTGGAGTTTTAAAAACTACTGATGGTGGAACTAACTGGGCAATTACTGGTTTATCTTTTACATTAGGACAAAATGATATCATTTCAAAATTATTAATCGACCCAAATAATGTAAATACTGTTTTTGCTACTACGCGAAACAATATAAAACGTACTACTGATGGAGGAACAACTTGGGCAGATGTATATACTGAAAACGGAGCACTATTTAATGATATAGGTTATAAAGAAGGAAGTAATACTATCTTATATGCAACTTCTAGAAGCGGACGCTTTTATATTTCTATTAATAATGGAACTACTTGGGCAGAAGCTTCAAGACCAGCTTTTAGCAGATTAGATTTTGCTACAACTACTGCAAATACTGATTTAATTTTATCAATCGATACTGGCGGAAGAATTCGTAGATCTACAGATCAAGGAAGTACTTGGACACAAATTGGAAATATTGGAGGATTTAGCTCTCAAGGTGGATATAACGTAACCTTAGCAATTTCGCCATTAAATGAAAACTTAGTTTTAGCTGGTGGAGTTGACGGATGGCGTTCTACTGATGGTGGCGCTACTTGGGAAAAATATTTAGATGGATATTGGACAGCAGGAAATCCTTATTTCTATGTGCATTCAGATCATCATGATATGAAATTCGTTCCTGGAACTAACACGGCTATCTCAGTAAATGATGGAGGAATCTTTATGGGGAATGCTCAGTTTGATGCTCCTTGGGCAGATGTATCTTCAGGAATTGCTATTACACAATACTATAATATTTCTGGAACACCACAAAATGCAAACTTATTAATTGCGGGAGCGCAAGACAACGATATAGGACAATACGATGGAGCTAATTGGATAGGAAGAAATCCAGGTAGTGACGGAGTTGAAGGTTTATGGGATTATTCTAATAGTGATATCGCGTGGACATGTAGTCAGGCAGGAAGAATGTTTAGAACTACAAACGGATTTACTTCTTCACAATTTATTGCTACACCAAATGGAGCTCCTTTTGTATGGGAATTAGAAATTCATCCAACTGTTCCAACAACAATTTATGGAGGTTTTGGAGATATTTATAGATCAACAAATCAAGGTAATAGCTGGACAAACCTAAACTCTGGAGTTGGTTCAATAGAGTTTATGTCAATTTCACCTTCAAATCCAAATGTAATTTATGTATCTGGACAAGGTGGAACTGTGAAAAGAACGGACAATGGAGGCGCTAATTGGGTAACACTTAATTTACCACAAGGAGGAAATGTAAAAAGTATAGAAGTACATCCTACAAACCCTGGAGAAGTATATATTGCATATTCTGGGTATCAGGCAGGAAAAGTATATAGATCTACAAATAGTGGATTCTCTTGGACTAATATTACTGGCTCATTACCAAATATCCCGACACATAAAATCTTATATAAAACAGGAACTATGGATGGAGAACTATTCTTAGCTACAGACTTAGGTGTGTACTACAGAACTGATTCTCAGGGAGACTGGGTTAAACTTGGACAAGGATTACCAAATGTAATAGTAAATGACATTGAAATCCATTACGGAACTAATATGTTACGTGCTGCAACTTTTGGTAGAGGCGTTTGGGAAGTTGCCGTTGATGAAGCTTCTTTATCAGTTGGAGAAAATCAATTGCCACAAAACTCAGTACAAGTATATCCAAATCCTACAGTAGATAAAAACTTTACTATTTCATTGAATAATCTATCTGGAAATAAAAACATTATAATTTATAATCTAATAGGTTCAGTTGTAACAGAAATCAACACTACTGCTAACGAAGAGAAAGTAAATTTAAATGGTTTCGCTAAAGGTTTATACTTAGTAAAAATCATTAATGAAGGAAAAAGTATTACAAAGAAAATTGTTGTTAATTAATGAAGCGGTTTTTAATATTATGCGTATTGACACTCAATATAATGGCGTGTGATGAAGGGATAAAGCTAATTTCTTCTAAAAAGCAAACCATTGTACAAGGCATACATACAGCTAAACCGTACACTAACTATCTTTTTGAGATAACACTGTTAAACGCTGTCGACCTTCGTGTCGATAGCGTTTTTATTTATGATAATGCGAAACGTTATAAAGTAAATCATTTGCTTACTAAAAGTAAAAATGATAAGAATTACAAGCTTAGTGCTTCCTTAAATGATGAAAACTATACAGTTACAGAAGATAACGCAATTACTGATGAAAAAGCGGTTATATACTATAAAGCAAACGAAAAGAATGCTGAATTAACGATTACAACATTTAAAGAAGAAACTGTGACACGGAGATGATTTACTACTAGTTATACTACTTTGTGAAACCCTGGCGTTAAGGGCGATGTCAGGGGTTTTTGTTTCTATTTTCAATATCGCTTTGGCTTTTTAAATTTTTTTTGTAAAAAATCAAAGACAGTAGTATTGAACAGTTTTGAGTTCGCTTCAGGAAGCCAATGCGTTTCACCTGGTAATATGGCAAGGTTTGCTTTAGGAATGGCCTGAAATATTTTTACTGTGTGTATGTCCTGTATCAAATCATGATCACCAGCCATAATCAATGTTGGTGAAGTAATACTTTTGAGGTCATCAAATTCTAACTGTGGGTAATTTACAAGTTGTTTCAAGAGTTTATAATCAAAAGTATTTTTAATTTCCGTATCCATTTCAAGTTTTTCTATTCTTTTTAAATGAACTTTCAATCGTTCAGGCAATAAACCATTTGGATGAATATTTGCTGCCATAGCTACTAGTTTATCAACTTTTTCAGGATACTTCATTGCTACAATTAATCCTATAATTCCCCCATCACTCCAACCAATAATAGATACAGCATCTAACTTTAATTTATCTAAAAAGTCGTTTACATCTTTTGCTTGATTTACATATGTTAGCTCATCATCATTGTCTGTTGAACGACCTCTACCTCTACTATCAAGCGCTATTACTTTATAATGTTTAGAAAAGAAATCTATTTGACTCTGAAATGCACTTATAGACTGTCCTGCTCCATGCAGTAACAACAGCGGTTTTCCTTCTCCATAAATTTCATAATAAAGACTTACTCCATTTATATTAATAAAATCACCTTTGTCATCATTTTGTCCATAAATACCTTTTCCTTCAACAACAAGACAATAGTTACCATTACTTGGATTTTCGTTTGTTATAGTTGCTGTAAAGTTCTTATTAAGTAGATAAGCTTTATTTTCCCATATTGGTTCTTTATTTTTATAACCTTCTTCAAAATCAGGGTTTTTAAGTGGTAGCTGTTCCCAACTTTCATCTTCATTTTGAACTTCTAATTTAAAATTGTCAAAGAAAAATTTCCCATTATTCATGCACATGAAACCGAATGCAAAAATTTTCGCATTCGGTTTCACCTTACCTTCTATCATAAATATTTTCCAATCTTCACTAATGAGTTGCTTGTGAGTAGTTTTATATTGCAACATTCCATCTTCCTTGGAAGTATCGGTTAAATTCATAAATAAATATGCCTTTTCATTTCCGTTGAAAACTTCCTTTCTTATGCTAGCAGATAATTTATAAGTTTTATTTTCATGAGCTGAAACATCCGCAACTTGAGTAATATAAGTGAAGTATTCAGATTTTAATTCTTGAGCATTTACACAAGAAGAAACAAAGCAGAATAATATGATGAGTTTGGTAAAAATATGTTGCATTTTATTATTTTTAATTTGATTGATCAATCAGAATTTCGATAAATTAAAGCGAGTCTAAAAAACCTAAAAAAGTACCCTGTCTAATACGCCAACACTTCTTTCAATACATCTTCAAACTCGTTTTTAGCTAAATATTGCTGTTCTAAGCCTTGATCAAACGGAATTGGTGTTTCCATACTTGCCAAACGCTTTACAGGTGCATCAAGGTATTCAAAACAGTTTTCCATAATCATTGCCGAAATATCACTTGAAATACTTCCAAACAATGAATCTTCTTGTAAAATAATCGCTTTTCCAGTTTTCTTTACTGAATTGTAAATAGCTTCTGTGTCTAACGGTTGTAATGAACGCAAATCGATCAAATCAGCCGAAATATCAGGATTATTACCTAATGTGTCCAATGCCCAATGTACAGCAGCTCCATAGGCAATAATAGTAATGTCAGTTCCTTCTTTTAATAAGGAAGCTTTTCCTAAAGGCAATGTGTAATAATCTGTTGGTACATCTTGACGTACACTTCTATACAATGCTTTGTGTTCAAAGAATAGTACAGGATTTGGATCATTTATCGCAGCAGCTAACAAACCTTTTGCATCTTTTGGAAATGCAGGATATATCACTTTTAAACCTGGTGTTTTCGTAAACCAAGCTTCATTGGTTTGTGAATGGAAAGGTCCTGCGCCAACACCTGCTCCACAAGGCATTCGTACTACAACATCAGCATTTTGATTCCAGCGATAATGTGATTTTGCTAATAAATTTACAATCGGATTGAATCCACTTGAAACAAAATCAGCAAATTGCATTTCCATTACAGATTTCATTCCATTTACAGAAATACCATATGCCATTGAAACAATAGCAGATTCACAAATTGGTGTATTGCGCACACGCTCTCTTCCAAATTGATCTACAAACTTATCCGTAATTTTAAAAACACCTCCATATTCTGCAATATCTTGTCCCATGATAATTAAATCATCATGGCGCTCCATAGATTGTTTTAACCCTTGCGAAATTGCATCTACAAGTCGAATGTTTTCAGATGATTCATTTTCCGCAACTTCCTCAAATACTGCATCTTGAAATACATCACTTAATTCTTTACTTTTAGTTGAAGATATTTTCTCTTCATCAAAAGCTAGCTTTAAATTTTCATTGATTTCTGCTGTAATTTCGGTTCTAAATGCTTCATCTTGTTCAGCAGTTAAAATACCTTCTGAAGTTAAAAAGTTACGATAATTATCAATTGGATCTTTCGCTGCCCATTCTTCCATTAATTCCTTCGGAACATATTTTGTACCACTCGCCTCTTCATGTCCACGCATTCTAAAGGTTTTAAACTCTAGCAAAATTGGTCTTGGGTTTTGTCTGATGCTTTCTGCTAATTCAGATAGCTTTGTATACACTTCTAAAATATTATTTCCATCAATAATATGCGATTCCATTCCGTAACCTTTCGCTCTATCAGCTAAATGCTCGCAATTATACTGCTCAGAAGTTGGCGTAGAAAGTCCGTAACCGTTATTTTCTATACAGAATAATACTGGTAAACTCCATACAGAAGCTACATTTAACGCTTCATGGAAATCTCCTTCACTAGTTCCTCCTTCTCCAGTAAAAACTGCACATGCGTGTTTATTATCCTTTAATTTATTTGCTAATGCGATTCCACTTGCAACACCCATTTGCGGACCTAAATGTGAAATCATACCAACAATATTAAATTCT
Source organism: Kordia sp. E (assembly GCF_056033805.1). NCBI lineage: Bacteria > Pseudomonadati > Bacteroidota > Flavobacteriia > Flavobacteriales > Flavobacteriaceae > Kordia > Kordia sp. E. Next base: position 1,366,734 of record NZ_JBRASR010000003.1, on the reverse strand, counting down.
TGTGTACCAAAGTGAAAACTACGATCACGTCCTTTTGTAAACCCATTTGCTTTTCCTTGCCATTGTGAAAACAAGCGAAACAAAGGAATTTCACGTGTTGTAAAAACACCCAAATTACGGTGCATTGGCAATATATACTCGTCTTTGGTAAGTGATGAAGTAACACCAACAGCAATCGCCTCTTGGCCAATTCCGCCAAACCATTTAGAGATTTTCCCTTGACGAAGAAGAATTAACATCTTCTCTTCTATCATTCGTGGTTTGAGCATTTTTTTATATAGTGAAATCAACGTATTGTTGGTCAAACTTCCTTTATTGTATAACATGAATTTGTGTCTGGTTGGCTTTTTATGATCGCCATTAATTAGATATTCAAAAATCACCAAAAAAAACGGTTCATCAAAATACATTTTAAGAATTTTTGAAATTGTTAATAACTCTCTTTTTTGGACAGTATATTTTTAGCTACATTTGTAACAACAAGTGCTTAAACGCTATAAAGTTATTAACAATTGGTTTTATTGGAATCTCTATACAAGATCAATAGACCATATGTTTTGTAAAAATTAAACCTGAATTGCATGAAACGAGCATACTTAAAACGTTATCATCTTAGGAAATAATTAATAGCAAATAGCATGTGACCATTAAAAAAATAACATATACAAACACATGAAAAATATTCCAAGTGTAAATCTTCAAGATTTTTTATCTGATGATCCTACTAGAAAACAAAAATTTATTGACGAAATAGGAAAAGCCTATGAAGACATTGGCTTTGTTGCTTTAAAAGGACATTTTTTAAGTGACAAATTGGTGGATGATTTGTATGGAGAAATCAAAAATTTCTTCTCATTACCAGTAGAAACAAAAAGCAGTTACGAAATTGAAGGTATTGGCGGACAACGTGGATATGTATCATTTGGAAAAGAAAGTGCCAAAGGTCGTAAAGTTGGAGACTTAAAAGAATTCTGGCATTTTGGACAATATGTTGAAGACAATGATGCTTTAAAAGAAGAATATCCAGATAATGTAACGGTTAAAGAATTACCCGAATTTAATAAAGTTGGTAAAGAAACATATCAAATGCTTGAAAAAACAGGTATTTATGTATTAAGAGCTTTAGCGCTATATTTAGGTTTAGATGAGTTTTACTTTGATAATTTCATCAAAAATGGAAACAGTATTTTACGCCCAATTCACTATCCACCAATTACTAGCGAACCAAAAGATGCCGTTCGTGCAGCAGCACATGGAGATATCAACCTGATTACCTTATTAATGGGATCTCATGGAAAAGGATTGCAAGTACAACGTCATGATGGTGAATGGTTAGACGCAATTGCTGAGCCAGACGAATTGGTTATTAATGTTGGAGATATGTTATCGCGTCATAGTAATAACAAATTAAAATCTACAATTCACAGAGTTGTAAATCCACCAAGAGAACTTTGGGGAAGTTCACGCTACTCTATTCCTTTCTTTATGCATCCAATTAGTGAAATGCCGTTAGATTGCTTAGATAATTGTATTGATGAAAACAATCCTAAGAAGTTTGATGATATTACTGCCGGACAATTTTTAAATGAACGATTGATCGAATTAGGATTGGTCAAGAAATAAGAAAAAAAGGAATCATAAGTAAACATTCCAAAAATATACACAACACTAATGGCTATTGCTGTTAGTGTTCTTTTTTTGAAAAAGATTACTTTTAATTGAGAAAGCATGCACTTTGACACTTCTCATCGCATAAAATGTGTATCTTTAATTTAAAGGAATTAATTACAAGTATTAGCATACAATGGCAAAGAAAAAACTAAGTAGTTTAGAAGATTTAGGAGGATTTGTATTCTCTACAAATGATGATTTTGAACTTGAAAATAATAGTGTAGACGAAACACTTTCCAAAAAAGAACAAAACTTAGAAGCGCACTTTAGTAACAAAGGTCGTGGTGGAAAAATTGTAACTGTTGTGAAAGGTTTTGTAGGATTGGAAGAAGATTTAAAAGCACTTGCCAAACTTCTCAAAGTAAAATGTGGTGTTGGTGGAAGCACTAAAGACAATGAAATCATTATTCAAGGGAATTATAGAGATAAGATTATTCAAATTCTAGAAAAAGAAGGATACAATGTAAAACGTGTTGGTGGATAAATGGCTCAGAAAAATTTACATATAATAAATGGTGATAGTTTAGTATCACGATTGCACGATATTGGAATTAAAGAAGATCAATTAGTTTGGCGTGAAATGCTATGTGAAGGAAATACAGTGTTTGATTTGGCTTCAGATGATTTCAAAACGGCACGTGTCTCCTATTTAGCACAGTTTGACGCTACTGAAAGCACATATACAGAATCATTTCTTAAACCTTTACTAGAAACCAATTACGCAGCATATACTTCTATTACATTATGGTTTGAATATGATTTATTTTGTCATATAAATATGATTGCTGCATTAAGCTATTTAAAAACAAAAAAACTTAACATACCAATACATTTAGTATGCAGCGGCTGGATTGAAAACGAAACTCTTTTAAAAGGATTAGGAGAACTAACTGACAAACAGCTACTAGAACACTATAATAATAAAATTGAACTCACAAAAGATGATATCATATTTGCTAACGAATTATGGCGAATATATAATACGGACAATCATATTGTATTTAAAAACTACGTCAAAGAATCATCTTCCTTTCCATACATATCAAACTGTATATCAGCACATTTAAAGCGTTTTCCAGATGTAACAAATGGATTAAACATTTTAGAAACAAACATTCTGAAAATAATTCAAAAAGAAAATATAAAAAGCACACATCATCTCACAGGATATGTCTTGCAATATCAAGGATATTATGGCTTTGGTGATTTACAAATAAAAAATATAATTCATAAATTAGCATCCTTTTTTGATGTAGGAAAAAAGGAATTAGTCCTTAATAGACAAGGACATTTAGCGCTTGATCATATCAAAAGTTTTTACGATCAAGTAACAGATGATACCATTTTTGGTAATTGCAAAAAGTATGAATATTGCTATCATCCTACACAACAAATACTAACAAAGCATGAGTAAAATAGCCGAATCGGAATTGATTCTAAATCCAGATGGAAGTATATATCATTTAAATATTCTTCCCGAAGATATAGCTTCAACCATTATAACTGTTGGTGATCCCGACAGAGTTTCTTCAGTAAGTAAATACTTTGATACGATTGAAGTTGAAAAAGGAAAACGTGAATTTGTCACACATACCGGAACCTACAAAGGAAAACGAATTACAGTAATTTCTACAGGAATTGGAACTGATAATATTGATATAGTTTTCAATGAGTTGGATGCGCTAGTGAACGTAGATTTCAACACACGACAAGTAAAAGATGCACATCAACAACTAGACATTATTCGTATTGGAACTTCAGGTTCTATTCAAGAAAATATTCCTGTTGATGCCTTTTTAATCAGTGATTATGCTGTAGGATTTGATAGTTTATTACATTTCTATGAAAGTGAACATGTGCAAAATACTGCGATTGCAGAAGCATTTGTAAAACACGCGGATTGGTTTGCAAAAAAATCAATGCCATATGTAGTGAAAGCAAATAAAGAATTAGTCGACCAACTAGCGTCTGAAAAAACTGTGCTAGGTTTTACGGCGACAAATGTTGGGTTTTATGGTCCACAAAGTCGTAAAATACGCTTAAATGTTCAAGATGATGATTTAAATGATAAATTGGCTTCTTTCAATTACGAAGGAAAACAACTTACAAATTTAGAAATGGAAACTGCTGGAATATACGGTTTGGCAAGTTTACTTGGTCATAGAGCAATTTCTATGAACGCAATCATTGCAAACAGACCTTTAGGTCAATTTAGTAAAACACCTAAAGAAACCGTAGATAAATTGATTCAATATACGTTGGGTAAATTAGTATAATACAAGAGCCTCAAATGAAGAAAATAAATATTGGTGGAGTTCCTGAGCACTTCAATCTTGCTTGGTATCTAACACTTAAAGAACGTGCATACGAGAAAGAAGGAATCAATCTTCGCTGGAAAGATTATCCTGGCGGAACTGGTGCTATGTGTAAGGCACTTCGAAATGAAAAAATTGATATTGCTGTGATCCTTACGGAAGGAATCATTAAAGATATCATTGCAGGAAATCCTTCAAAAATTGTACAAACGTTTGTGCAATCACCTTTAATTTGGGGAATTCATGTAGCTGCAGATTCTAACTATGAAACAATTGATGACTTAGAAGGCACTAAAGCAGCTATCAGTCGTTATGGATCTGGTTCACACTTAATGGCATATATAAATGCGGAAAACAATAGTTGGGATACTGAAAAATTAGGTTTTGAAATTATAAATAATTTAGAAGGCGCAATTAATGGTTTAAATAAAGGAAAAGGCGACTATTTTATGTGGGAACATTTTACGACTAAACCTTTGGTAGATCAAGGGATTTTTAGACGTGTTGCTGATTGTCCAACACCTTGGCCGTGTTTTGTAATTGCAGTTCGAAATGAATTATTAGAAGAAGATGAAGAAACTGTTAAAACAATATTACGTATCATCAATGAAATGACAACCGATTTCAAACAAATTCCAAATATTGATGAAACAATAGCTTCTCGATACGAACAACAGTTGAACGATGTTCAAAAATGGTTATCGTTGACCGAATGGAGTCAAGAACTAATCGATGAAGAAACCATTAATAAAGTACAAGATAAGCTACTTAGCTTAGATATTATACCTGAAAAATGGGATTATAAAGATCTAACTCACAAGATATTATAAATTAAAAGCGAGCAATTTTGTTCGCTTTTTTCATGGTATAATATTAATAAATTACACTTCACATTGTAACAGTCTACGTACAAATACCTGTTTTCTTAGGGGCTTTTTCCCCTTTTTAAAAGGGGGAAAGTGTCGACGAATGGTTCTTTTACCTCTGCGAATCGACAAAAAAGAGCGTTTTTGTGTAACTTAACGATAATTTAAACGGGTAAACGATTAAATGTCTCGATTAATGGTCGACGCTATACATTTGTTTTCAGAAAGTAATAAGGGCAAAACATTACTTTCAGGCTTAAACAAACCAAATTTATCAGATTATTAACATTACAACTACTATCATTATGAAAAAATCATTATTATTAATCGCAGCAGCAGGGTTATTATTAGCATCTTGTGGATCTAACTGTATGGGAAAAGGTGTTAACTTTGCAGATACAGATGACGCTAAAGAAAACTACATCATGACAGCTGAAGACGCTTCTTGTGTAGAAGTTTACTAAGAAAAACTATCCAAATATATATACTTTTAGGTTGTAGCATTTAATGTTGCAACCTTTTTTGTTTCATACTATTTCTACAACTAATTTGTAATTAGAAATGCTTTTATAAGCTAGACAATCCTGCAATAAAAGTCAAATTACCGAATACTTACACTACACATACTCTAATTTAATACTCAATCTCACTCAAATACAACATTCACTCACACAAAAAGCTAGCTCACTAGTTTTGCTTTTTCCAGAAAATCATTAAAAGTTACTTTCGTTTCATGTAAGTCGAGAATAATCATGAAAACAAATAAAAAATGGTTTTTTATTAATTTAATAATAATTTGCATCTATTCATGTAGTGTAAAAAAACCAACTTATTACTCACAAAACACTACAAGGAAAAGCATTGTTATCGTAAATGATTCAATATTAAGATACAACGAGTTTAGAGGTTGTTTTGGAAACTCAAACACAATCAGTTACACACAAAAAGATAGTTTACTAAAAACAGCTAAGAAAACAGACATATCCAAAAAAGGTCTTTTTAGCCTTGCTACTGATTTATATGATTCAGAAGTAAAAATAAATTTAGATAGTATAGTTCTGCTAAAAACGGGAGAAGTTTTTTACGAAGCAAAATACCTAGAATCAAATAATAAACGAGAAAAGCTAAAGTTTTATATAATCTTAGATGGAAAGAAGAAAAAGATTACTAAATACAATGCAAATCGGGTTTTACAAAAAATTGATTATAAAAAGTATACAGTTATTGGTATGGATAAAGATATAGCTAACAAAAAATACGGAATTGATAAAAAATATATAACAATTGAATATGTACTAAAGCAATTCTAATAAAATTTGAAACATCATTTCGTGTAAACTTCTACAACAAATCAACTTCAAGAGATCCTTAGAAATCTAAAAAATAGTATTCAATAACTTAAATATTAGCTATTTAACACTATATTTACTTTAATTTGGATACTCAATCTCATTCAAATACAACGTTCACTCAGTCAAAAAGTTAGTTTACTAACTTTAGATTGCTCTAAAAACTATAAAAACAGTATATTAGAGGCGGAATAACCGAACCATGTAAACCACAAAATATGAAAAAATTACTCATAGTGTTACTAGTACTTTGCTCCTGCTCTACAAATGAAGAAACTGACACTTCAATTGATAGAGATTTTAATTTCCAAATAGGGAAAAGAATTACCATTGAAGGAGAAGCTGCTAATACAAAATTAGGAGCGCTTGTAATTATTAAAGATGATATTTCTGTATGGATAGATGGATTAGACAGTTGGCCACCAGAATATTATACAGATGAAAATGATGGAGAAATTGTAAGAGTTACAGGTACAATTATTGAAAGATATGATTTACCAGTATATATAGGCAAGTCAAGTGAACCTCAAAAGGGAGGAATGCCTGTATCTGCAGGAACTGATACAAATGAATCTAGTCATCGATATTTGATTCAAAATGCTACTTGGGAACTCGCTTCAGATGATTAACTATTAGAAATTAGTTATTAGCTCTAGTTTTAACTTATGATAAGAAGTGAGCGTTGAATAAAAGTTTGTATATAAATTTCATTTGAAATTAATATTACCAACGAATACCTTCAATACGCTTGCTTACTAAATAATCATTGCAACGACTAAAATGCTTATTATCAAACCAAAAACCTCTATTTGCGCTTAATGGTGATGGATGACCTGAGGTCAAGACATTATGCTTAGTTTTATCAACCTTTGCTCCTTTCTTCTTCGCATATCCGCCCCAAAGCAAAAAGACCACATTTTCTTTTTTATCAGAAATCGCTTTAATAACTGCATCTGTAAATGTTTCCCAACCTTTCTTTTGGTGACTTCCAGCTTCATGTGCTCTAACGGTCAGTGTAGCATTTAACAATAGAACTCCTTGTTTTGCCCAGCGTTCTAAGTTTCCGCTAATTGGTGGCGCAATTCCAATATCACGTTTAATCTCTTTAAATATATTTTGCAATGATGGAGGATGCGAAACGTTATCATTTACAGAAAAACACAAACCATTTGCCTGTCCAGCTCCATGATAAGGATCTTGACCAATAATCACAACTTTCAATCGATGAAACGGACAATGATCAAACGCAGCTAGAATGTCATTCCCTTTCGGAAAACATTGATTCTGTGCATATTCAGATTTTACAAAATTGATTAAATCCTTAAAATAAGGCTTTTCAAATTCATCATTCAAATGAAATTTCCAGCTTTCTTCAATTTTTATATTCATCAAATTTTATATTAAGAAGTACATATTACTATAGTCAATTTCAAAATAAACATATAAATAAGTACCTTTGCATTCGGCTAAAAATCTGTGCTGTTATGCAGGTTAAAATTAGCTCAAATTTACAATGATTAAAATACATTCCAAAACATTAGACGATTTAGAGTTTGAAACGGTTTTACAACAGGTTTCAGAACATGCAGTGACCACATACGGGAAACAAAAAATTAGTAACACACAACCTTTTCATGATAAAGAATTGCTGCTTATCAATCTGGCGTATGTAAATGAATATTTAGCGTCTTTTGAAAACGAAAACGTGATCCCAAACCATGGTTTTGACGGAATATCATTAGAAATCAAATTACTAGCGATTGAAAACAGTTTCCTGGAAATAACTGGTTTTCGTAAAATATCGGCAATTTCAAATGCCTCAAACTTACTAATTAAATTTTTCAAAAAATTTCAAGAATACTATCCAACGTTACAATCACGTGCAGAACAAATTGAATTCACAAAAGAGTTAATTACTGCAATTGATAATGTAATCAATCGTTTTGGAGAAGTAAAAGATTCAGCTTCACCGGCATTGTCTAGTATTCGGAGTGGAATTTTAAGCATTCGCGGGAAAATTAATCAGAGTTTTACTTCTGCATTGAGTAGATACAATCAAGCAGATTATTTAGATGAAATACGTGAAACAGTTGTTGACAATCGTAGAGTTTTAGCGGTAAAGGCCATGTACCGACGTAAAGTCAAAGGTGCAATCATGGGAAATTCTAAAACTGGAAGTATTGTATATATAGAACCTGAAATTACGTTACAGTATTCACGTGAGTTAACAAATTTAGAATACGAAGAAAAAGAAGAAGTTACACGTATTCTAAAAGAATTGACAAACTTTGTGCGTCCATTTGCACCACTTTTAGAAAACTATCAAGACTTTTTAAGTGATTTAGATGTAAGTTATGCAAAAGCAAAATATGCTGCTTCTATGAACGCTATTTTGCCTGAAATTAGTGAAAAACGTGAACTATTACTAAGAGATGCGTATCATCCACTACTCTATTTAACGAATAAAGAACGAAACGAGAAAACATATCCACAAACAATAGAACTTGCAAGTGATAACAGAATCATAGTTATTTCTGGACCAAATGCTGGTGGAAAAAGTATCACATTAAAAACCATTGGTTTACTACAGTTAATGTTACAAAGCGGAATGTTAGTTCCTGTACATGAACGTAGTAAAATGTGTTTGTTTGAACGAATTCTAACAGATATTGGTGACGGACAATCAATTGAAAATCATTTAAGTACGTATAGTTATCGTTTAAAACAGATGAATTATTTCTTGAAGAAGTGTAATAATAAAACACTCTTTTTGATTGATGAATTTGGTACAGGAAGTGATCCAGAATTAGGTGGCGCGTTGGCGGAAACATTCTTAGAAGTTTTCTACGAACGTGAAGCATTTGGAATCATTACAACACATTATTCAAATTTAAAATTATTAGCAAACGAATTGCCGCATGCTACCAATGCAAATATGATGTTTGACAATAAAACGTTGCAACCAGTATATCGATTAGCGTTAGGACAAGCTGGAAGTTCATTTACGTTTGAAGTTGCACAAAAAAATGGTATTCCATATAGTTTGATCAACAAAGCAAAGAAGAAAATTGAACGTGGAAAAGTGCGTTTTGATGCTACTATTGCAAAACTTCAGAAAGAACGAAGCGCAATGGAAAAAACGTCTAAACTTCTGAAGGAAGAAGAAATAAAAGCGCGTGAAGAAAACGATCGTTTAGAATTGTTGAATACAAAAACGAAATCAAAATTAGAGAGTTACCAGCAATTGTATGATCATGATAAACGTATGATTCATTTGGGAAACAAAATCAATGAGATTGCTGATCGTTATTTTGATAACAAAAAGAAACGTCCGTTGATATCTGAGTTTTTGCGTATTGTTGAAACAGAAAATTCAAAACGTAAAAAGCAAACTCCTAAAGAAAAGAAAGAACATAAAGTCAAACAAAAAGAAGCAAAAAAAGAAGTCATTCAAAAAGTAGCTGTCATTCGTGAAGAAAAGAAAGTTGAGAAAAAGAGAGCAGCCAAAAAAGAAGCTTCAAAGCCAAAACCAATCTTAAAAGTTGGTGATCGTGTTCGTATGTTAGATGGAAAAGCCGTTGGAACAATTGATAATTTAGAAAAAGGAAAAGCTACTGTGAATTATGGATTGTTTACCACTACGATCTCTGTAGATCAATTGGAATTGGTGCAAGCTAAAAAGTAGTATTCAGTTGTCAGCTCGAGCGCAGTCGAGAACCTTTTGTTATTGGTATGTTAGCTTTTGGGACTTGCAGAAAATTACTTTTTTATTTAAAATTTACCATTTTACATTTATCATTTCATTATCGTATCTTTGTACAACTGTCTTAATGCAGTAAAAAATGATTGATTCCTTACCAAAAGATAAAAAAATAGTACTGTTTGATGGCGTTTGTAATTTATGTAATAGCTTTATAAACAAGATTATTGCGCGTGATAAAAACAACGTGTTTCTTTTTGCTTCGTTACAGTCTGAAGCTGGAATTGCAATTCAAAAACACTTACAACTTGACACAACAAAACTAGATTCTGTAATTCTCTACGAACCTGGAAAAGCCTATTATCATAAATCTACAGCGGCATTGCGAATTATGAAAGAATTTGGCGGCGCTTGGTCATTAATGCAAGTTTTCATGATCTTACCAAAATTTATCCGTGATTTCGGATACAATATTGTTGCTAAATACCGCTACAAATGGTTTGGTCAAAAAGATAGCTGCATGATTCCAACTCCTGAATTGAAGGCGAAGTTTTTGTGATTATTTTCAAGTTACAATCGAGCTTCTACTCTACTTTAAAACTATATTTCTACTCATTTCATCCAAAAAAAATGCACTTGGTACACTTTTCGCTAAAAAGTAAGCAACGACTTGCATGTAGCAAACTCGAAATACTATTTTTACATTATTAAACCGAAAGAACATGAAATATTATATAAGTATTACACTATTTTTAGTAGCAACACTTACTACATTCGCACAGAAGAAAGAAAAGATAAAAGGAAATCGTGAAGTAACAACCGTTATTTATGAGCTTGATCCGTTTACAACTTTAGAAGTAAACGAAGGACTTGAAATTACCTTGCTTAGTGGAACTATATCACAAGTTGAAATAATTGCAGACGAAAATCTTCATGAAGTATTCAATATTGATGTTGTAGATGGAACGCTTAGTATTTCTACAACGAAACAAATTAGAAAGCGTAAAAAGCTAGAGATTTTTGTGACAGTTTCTGAAAACCTAAAACGAATTCATGTAGAAAATGATGCAGAATTAAAATCGTTAACGACATTAAATATTACTAAAGCAGAAATCAACGTGATGGGAAATGCAGAATTAGATTTAAAGATAAAATCTGATTCGTTAGCTATTAATAGTTATGGAAAATCAGAAGGTCGTTATGAGATTAACACAAACGAATTGATTCTTACTGCTTTTGAAGATTCAAGAGTAAAAGCAACTGTAAATGCTACTAAAGTTACGTCGCAAGTAGAGTTTGCTAATGCTAAGCTAGAAGGACAAACTGATAGTTTATTTTTGGAAGTGAAAGAAAAAGGAGAATTTATCGCGCCATTATTCAAGGCAAAAGAAATCAGTGTAACTACTACCGAACAAGCTAAAGTTGTTTTGAATGCTACAGAAAAGATTCAAATTGATGCGCATGACAACTCAGAAATTGACCTGTTAGGAAGTCCAACTTCAATTATTATGTATAAATTTGAAGAAGAAGCTGTTTTACGTAAAGTTGACGAAAACAGACAAGGATTTTTAAAGCGAATTTTCTAAATAACATCAACTTGCGTCAAACGTATTGAAGCCATATACTTTTTTTGTATTTTTGGATTCCTGTCTACACAGGAATGACAATAAGTTTACATTTCAACTCATAATTTGATGGGCACATTTTTTATCGTTTTTCTAATTTTCGGAATTTTAATTGTTGGAGGTTTTATTGTGTTGATTGCTTTTGTGATTAAAAAAACAACAGAGCCGAAAACTACCGAATTTATTGCGAATGAAAAGAAAGAGATGCATGCTAGTGTGTTGAAAAAACAAAAAGAATTAAGCCCACATAAAGGGAAATTGTATTCGCAAGTAACGGATGCTATGGTGTTTAACTATAAAAAAGCAGTTACTTATTATAAGCTTTCTGGAACTATTTTTAATGAAAATCGAAAACCCATTGTTGCTTTTGAACGTATTGAACGTGGTGGACACACAAAAGGACATATGTATGCAATGACCAAAAAAGCAGTACTCTATTTCGATTTTACAGGGTTGGAAGCTATGTTTTATTACAATGATGAATTTTTAGGGCGATTTGATAAATCTGGGACAATCTATAATAAAGATAGTCAGTCAATTGGTAAGGCAAAACATCCTATAAAAGTTTCTTTTCAAATAGATTTTTTCAAAAGATCAAACCATCGTGTTGGTGAAGGATTGTTTCCATTGATTTTAAACGGAAGACAATTGGCTACTATTAATGTAGCGCCAAACTATGATGATATTGCCTATAACCCTTCCGTGAGTAGTGTTTTTGATGACTTAGGGTTTGGAACACCAATCATTACACTTTCAGAAAATGAACAACCAACTCCTGAAGAAGAAAAATGGTTGCTTGCATTTGCTATTTATGAAACCGCTTTTCATGGACATTGGTTAATTCCCTAATTGAAGAACCTAGTTTACTCATTCATAATTTTAATACAATTGTATTTGTTGTAGTTTGGACACAATAAATTGATACTATTTTATGAAAAAACATCTTTACATATGCTGTATATTTTTTCTAGTTTCTTTATACACAAAGGCACAAGAGAAAACAGCGTCTAACACATCAACTGCTCATAAAAGTACGTATGTAACCATTTTTGAACATTTACAAGATGAAGAACTGTTTCGTATAGACTTTACTTCTTCTGGCTGTTTTCATAGTGTAAAAGAAATAATGGTTATTAAAAAAGCAAAGGACATATATTATGTTGTATTTGAAGATTTCATAAAAATACTTACTACTCATGATATAAAAGCAATTCAGAAGTTTGAAAAAGGATTGACAAGAGCACATGACCATGGTTGTACTACAGTTGATACATATTTAATTACGCATAACGAAAAACAACAAATGATTTCTGATGGTAGCTGTCGTTGGAATGGATATTACGATTTAAAAAAAGCATTAGGTTTTAACGAACAATGATTATCATGAGAAAAATAATTCTTTTATGTAGCTGTATATTATTTCAATTTGTACAAAGTCAAGAAACCAACTTTGGCAAAGCAGAAATTTCATCTAATATTGCTGACTTTACTGCAGATGATAAGTATAACCGATTTGACAATGGTTATTATAATTATGAAAATTTAAAAAAGTTTAGTGCAGAAAAGAAAGGTGATATAATCATTTTTAGATATTTGCATAGTAGTGGTTTTTCAGGTTTTAGTATTGAAATTCATATTGATCAAAATTTAACGATTACCAAAGCTACGTATGCGGCTAGTGGTTGCACCTATCGTCATAACACAAAAGCCACAAAAATTACTTTGCAATTAAACCAAAATCCTTTTGAAAAATTACAAGGAATACAAGGTCAGTTTGAATTGAAATTTAAGAAAAAGCGATTTATAACTGTAAACGAAAATGCAAATTTACAGAGATATGTCTTTCATGGAAAATTCAAATTATTTAATACCGAAGACTCTTTTGACATAAACGCACAAAAGCAGAATGCTGTTGTTTTAGACATGCGAAAAGGAAATACTAATACTTATTCTTTTACTTCTATAGATAACGTATATATCTACCCAAATCATAAACCTGTTATAAATAATAAAACGACTTTAATTAACGCTATCAAAAAACTGAATATCAAATTACCAAAGTCCATATTTTGCAGGTTGCAATTAAATAAAGATGGTTCTATAAAAAAAATCTCAGCAAGTCATTATAAAATGTCTAGAGAAGATCAAGTAGTATTAAATAAGTTTTTGTCAAATTTCAAATTAGACTACACTAGTGCTCGGAATAATGGTAAACTGGTTTCTTACAACGGTACTATTTTTCTAGATCTTCAATAAAATAAAACGCCAACTAAATAATTAATTGACGTTTTATGATAGTTTCCCTAAAACTATTTGTTGTTTTTAAGTTTTAATAGTGATCAGGACAACAAAAACCTCCACTACTACAAGCCCAGTTTGGAGGGCAATCTGAATCTCTATCACAATGAATCATGATTCCTCCATTAATTTTTGATTGCTTGTCTTTACTAAGTGTTTCTGCGTTTTCTACGTTTACGATTTTTTTTAACATGATGTTTATTTTTTGATGACCCCTACTCTATTGAGGCTTTTCAGGTAGCGCCTATTTTGTTTTTTAAATGTAGGTAGAAACATCGTTCAAATTGTCAATCCCTATAAGTGTTGACAGATTGCTTGTTTAAATTTATAAAAATGAAAGATTGCTATCTATTGATTATTATGTCAAATAAAAAAAGTAGCATAGAAGCTAGTTTTACAGAATTTATGATTTTCTTAAAATAAAATGACATCTATAACTTTATCTTTCAGGAAAATACACAGATGAAAAAAATAATATTCATATATCTAATCATATTTGCACAATGTTTATATAGTCAGGAAAAAAATGTAAGAACTGTAGAAATCTTACCCGATGCGCTAGCAGAATTCACGTCAGATGATGTATACAACCGATTTGATAATGGATATTATAATTTGGGAAATCTTAAAAAATTTGAGGTTGAAAAAACAGCAACGGAAATTATTTTAAAATGTGTTAACTCTGGTGGATCGTATGGGTATTCAATTAAAATTCATCTTGCTAAAGATTTAACTATTACAAAAGCTATTTTCAATGAAAGTGGTTGTTTATTCCAGAATTCAACAGAAATTACTAATGTTAATTTGGTATTAAATCAAAACCCTTTTGAAAGTATAGAAGGTTTACAAGGACAGTTTGAATTGAATTTTGATAAATCATCTATTAAAATTATAAATAGTGAACATGGAACAAAAAGACATTTGTTTCATGGGAAATTTAAAAGGTTTAGTAATGAAGAGGTATTTGATATTCACGATAAAAACCAATCTAAAATAAGAAAAAAAACATATCTAAGTAATACAGATTCTTATCAATTTACTGCTATAGATGGTATTTATTTGAACCCAGAAAAAGAACCTGTTCTTAAGAATTTACCAAAGTTAGAAAAAGAAATTACTGCATTAAACGTTACAGTTACTAGATCACTAGTGTTTTACTTCAGATTAGATAAAGATGGAGCTATTAATGAATTTCATATTCCTTGGACTACTATAAGAAGTAAAGAAGAGCGAGAAAAAGTTGCAAAGTTACTAGCGGATTTTAAGTTTGAATATACATACGCGTATAATGAAGGGAAAACTGTTCCATATCAAGGAATGATCCGTTTAAAAGTAAAATAATATAAAAAAAGGATTCTGGTTTTAGCAGAATCCTTTTTTCTATTTGTTATAAATGGTATAATAGATTTCTTTAAAAT
This sequence comes from Kordia sp. E, assembly GCF_056033805.1. Classification (NCBI taxonomy): domain Bacteria; kingdom Pseudomonadati; phylum Bacteroidota; class Flavobacteriia; order Flavobacteriales; family Flavobacteriaceae; genus Kordia; species Kordia sp. E. The sequence goes on along the minus strand of NZ_JBRASR010000003.1, from coordinate 1,351,492 downwards.
AATCCTATTTGTCCATCATCAGACGGTTTGTCTTCGCCTTCAGCACCTTTTACCGTTTCTTCATCTACCACTTCTATTTCTTCTGCAGGAACCTCTTTTTCTTCTTCATAAGGCAATGACTCTAAGGTATTAACTTGTCTAATTTTATCAGTAGTTAATTGATTTCCAAGAGCTTTTACACCTTTTACAGAAATAAACTCTTCTAAATTTACTTCTAAATTTGGCCTTTGATCTTTTCCACGTTGTTTGTAGAAAACAATTTCTGCCATTGGTCGCCAATCGGTCATTACTATTTCTAGTTGCGATTTTGGATGATCGGTAATGAAATGCTCTACTTTAGATGTGCTTTCAACCAAGAAACGTTTTACGTAGTAACGTTCTTTTTCTCCATCAAAATAAATAGCTGAAATTGGTTTTTTAGGATTCCATTTTTCCAATACAATCATATCATTCCCAAAATGTGCAGTCAATTCTGGTAAAATAGTTTTCATTTCACCTTTTTGATTGATTATTAGTAAGCGATCTTCACCTCTAAACTCACCTATTAATTCTCCTCTCTCATCAACATTTAAACGCTGAACAGTATCATCAAACCATATTTTACGTGGTTTTAAAGTAGAAACTCCTTTTTCTTTAAGTTCAATACGTTTGATAGAATATTTCGTAACAATATTTCCTTTTACGCCTCTACCTTTAATAGATAAATCAGCAAAATCAATATCCCATTTTAACTTTTTAATGCTTCCTGCTTGACGTAACAAGATGGTAACAATTTCTGCTTCTCCATTTGGATTTGCAGAGAAATACGTTGCCATAGAACCTTTCGTTCCTCGCGTTAAATCGTATTCCTTGTCACGCGTAATACTTGTAATGGCAAAACGTTTTATATAACTTGGACCACTTTTTCCATCACGATAAATCATGTTGTAAATGGTACGTTTATCTTTTTTCTTGAAGATAGCAACATGAATGATATTTTTACCAATAAATGTTTTTGAATCAACACGTGTGACTTGCATTTTTCCTTCACGCGTAAATACAATAATATCATCAATATCAGCACAATCAGTTACATATTCATCTTTACGAAGTGAAGTTCCAATGAAACCTTCTTCCCTATTTACATAGAGTTTTGTATTACGAATGACAACTTTTCGCGCATCAACATCATCAAATATTCTGATTTCAGTTTTACGTTCTTTACCTTCACCGTATTGCTTTTTTAATCGTGTAAAATAATCAATTGCATACGTGATCAAATTTTCTAAATGATGTCTTACTTGTGCTATAGATTCTTCTAAAGCATCAATTTTTTGCTGTGCTTTATCGATGTCAAATTTAGAAATACGCTTGATTCGGATTTCTGTCAAACGTGTAATATCTTCTACTGTAACAACACGTTTTAGATGTTTTATATGTGGTTTTAATCCTTCATCAATTGCATTGATTACACCTTCCCAAGTCTCTTCTTCTTCAATTTCACGATAGATTCTGTTTTCTATGAAAATTCGCTCTAAGGAAGCAAAGTGCCATTGTTCTTGCAATTCTCCTAATTGAATTTCTAATTCTGCTTTTAACAATTCAACTGAATGATCCGTTGAACGACGCAACATTTCTGAAACTCCTATAAATAAAGGCTTATTATCATAAATAATACAACCTAGTGGCGATATAGAACTTTCACAATTTGTAAAAGCATACAACGCATCAATTGTTTTATCTGGAGAGATATTGTTTGGCAAATGCACTAAAATTTCAACATCTGCTGCTGTATTATCTTCAATTTTCTTAATCTTGATTTTCCCTTTGTCATTTGCCTTTAGAATTGATTCTATTAAAGACGTTGTATTTGTTCCAAAAGGAATTTCAGTAATGACTAAGGTGTTTTTTTCTAAATGAGAAATCTTTGCTCTCACACGTACTTTTCCACCACGCAAACCATCATTATAGTTAGTTGCGTCCATGATTCCTGAAGTTGGAAAATCAGGCAGAATAACGAACTTTTTCCCTTGTAAATGTTTTATGGAAGCGTCTATTAACTCTAAAAAGTTGTGCGGTAATATTTTGGTAGATAAACCTACAGCAATTCCTTCAGCTCCTTGTGCTAGTAGCATTGGAAACTTTACCGGAAGATTGACTGGTTCATTTTTACGACCATCATACGATTGTTGCCAATCTGTAATTTTTGGACTGAATACAACATCCAATGCAAATTTTGATAAACGCGCTTCAATATAACGTGAAGCTGCTGCTCTATCACCTGTGAGAATGTTTCCCCAGTTTCCTTGCATATCAATCAGTAAATCCTTTTGACCAATTTGGACCATTGCATCTGCAATACTTGCGTCACCATGTGGATGATACTGCATGGTATGACCAACAATATTCGCTACTTTATTGTAACGCCCATCATCTAAATCCTTCATCGAATGCATGATACGACGTTGCACAGGCTTAAATCCATCTTCAATTGCGGGAACTGCTCTTTCTAAAATTACATAAGAGGCATAGTCCAAAAACCAATCCTTGTACATGCCTGTAACTTTGGTAATAGTATCTTGAGGATTGTTTTCTTCTTGCTGATTTTCAGCATGTAATTCGTTATTTTCTTCTTCCATTAAGAAATTGCGTTATTATGCTTTAAGACTTTGTCTAATGATTGCTTTAATGCTTTCTTTTTTCTACTACTCAATAATGAAATATTGAACTGTAATCGTTTTACTCCTTTATTTTTTGATTTAATATAGATGTAAAGTTTACAGGAAAATATATAATTCTGTATGCGATACCGTTTTAGTTTTTCTTTTGGAAATTCAGCTCGTTGTTCTCTATAATTGATAAAGTTTGAGATAAATAATCCTTTATTAATAAACGTTAATACATTTCCATCACTATCAAATTCAAAATATTTTGCGCTACTGTAAACATTTCCAAGAATAAATATTAATAGTATAGGAATTACATACCATAATTTTACTTGATTAAATTCATCCTGAAAAAACATAAAGAACAGTACCATTACAATACTTCCCAATCCTAAAAAAAAGTATAGAAAAGGAATCCATTTTTTTGATTTTGCGTTACTAAACCGCATATACCCGACTATTTTTCTTCTACAAGGTCTAACTCTACCTTTAGATTATTAATAATAAATTCTTGTCTGTTAGGGGTATTTTTTCCCATGTAGAATTTTAATAATTCTTCAATGGATGTTTCACGATCTAGCATGATTGGGTCTAAGCGAATGTCATCTCCTATGAAATGTTTGAATTCATCAGGTGAGATTTCACCCAATCCTTTAAATCGTGTGATTTCTGGTTTCCCAGATAATTTTAATATGGCGGTCTGTTTTTCTTCTTGACTATAACAGTAAAATGTTTCTTTTTTGTTTCGAACTCTAAATAATGGTGTTTGCAAAATGTACAAATGTCCTTCTTTTATTAATTCTGGAAAGAACTGTAAAAAGAAAGTGATTAAAAGTAATCGAATGTGCATTCCATCTACATCGGCATCAGTTGCAATTACAATATTATTGTAACGCAAATCCTCCATAGATTCTTCAATGTTTAAAGCTGCTTGCAATAGATTGAATTCTTCATTTTCATATACAATCTTTTTAGACATTGCATAGCAATTCAACGGTTTTCCACGCAAACTGAATACCGCTTGCGTATTTACATCTCTGGATTTTGTGATAGAACCCGAAGCTGAATCTCCCTCGGTAATAAACAACGTAGATTCTAAACGTCTATCTTTTTTAATATCGCCTAAATGCACTCTACAATCACGAAGCTTTTTATTGTGCAAATTTGATTTTTTAGCACGTTCTTTTGCTAACTTTCTAATTCCAGATAATTCTTTACGTTCACGTTCTGCTTGCAGAATTTTACGTTGTAATTTATCAGCTGTATCTGGGTTTTTATGTAAATAGTTGTCTAAGTATTTACCAACGAAATCATTAATATAACTACGAACCGTTGGTAACTTTCCACCCATTTCGGTAGAACCTAATTTTGTTTTTGTTTGCGATTCAAAAATTGGTTCCATTACTTTTATACTAACGGCAGAAATAATTGATTTACGCACATCAGATGCTTCAAAGCTTTTTCCGTAGAAATCACGGATTGTTTTTACAATTGCTTCTCTAAATGCAGCTTGATGCGTTCCACCTTGAGTGGTATGTTGTCCATTAACAAACGAATGATATTCTTCGCTATATTGGGTTTTACTATGTGTTATTGCTACTTCAATGTCATCACCTTCTAAGTGAATAATTGGATATAGCATATCATCTTTATTGTTGTTGTCTTCTAAAAGATCTTTTAAACCATTTTCAGAAAAGAATTTTTCACCATTAAAAATAATCGTTAATCCTCTATTTAGATAGACATAATTACGAAGCATTTTTGCAACATATTCAGTTCTAAATTTATAATTCTTAAAGATAACTTCATCAGGAATAAACGTAACTTTGGTTCCGCGTCTTCTAGAAGTTTCATCTAAAAACTCTTGATCCGTTAAATTCCCTTGGGCAAATTCGGCTGCACTCGATTTTCCATCACGAGACGATTCAACTCTAAAGTAAGAAGATAATGCATTTACTGCTTTTGTACCAACTCCATTTAATCCTACAGATTTTTTAAAAGCTTTAGAATCGTACTTTCCTCCTGTGTTCATTTTGGAAACTACATCTACAACTTTTCCTAATGGAATTCCACGACCATAATCTCGAACAATTACCTTGGTTCCTTGGATAGAAACTTCTATCGTTCTCCCTGCTCCCATTACATATTCATCGATAGAGTTATCAAGTACCTCTTTTACAAGAATATAGATACCATCGTCAGCAGACGAACCATCACCCAATTTCCCGATATACATTCCAGGACGCATACGGATATGCTCTTTCCAGTCAAGTGAACGTATATTATCTTCGGTATATTGTGTGTTTTCTGCCATCGAATGAGGTGCTATTAGGGTTTGACGCTAATATACTATTTAGATTCAAAAAATAAAACCTGAACGCCTGAAAATAATCAACAAAAAGCACACTATTTTTGTGAATAGTGCGCTTTTTTAAAGGTATTATGAAGTATTTGTATTATTCTGACCAATAACTAAGTGTTACGACAATGAATCCATCGTTTCCAACTAAGCTTGGATCTAGTGTTATTGTAACACTTGAAGCACCGTCAAAATAACCATCATAGGCATCAAAACGATACGTTCCTGCTGGTAAGTTTCTAAAGATGTTAAAGTCGTAGTAATCTGGATAAATAGTTACTCCAGTACCTTGATTTGTAGCTGCATATCCAGGCAATGTTGTTGCTGGAACTGATGCTCCTGTGCGCTCATCAACTAATTCAATACGAACATTGTAAACCGTTGCTACAGCTTTTAAATCAGTTGCTTCCGTTTTAATTTCTTTCGCTAAGTTAATTTGATTGTTTAGTAAACTTCTGATTTCACGGATTAATTGACGTGCTGTGTTTCTGTCATTTTGCTGAATGGCAGTTTGTAAAGCAGCACTTTTGTTACGCACAAAATCTTCGTTTCCTTCAATGGTAGAAGCTTTACTTTGGATACTTGTAGGATCAATGTTGTTGTTTCCTTGTGCAGCTTGGCCAATATAATAGTTTACTTCATCACTGAATTCTTCTACAACTTCCATGCTTCCATCCATAATTTGAAGATAGGTAGCAACATCTGCATTGACATTGTTGTTTACTAAATAATCAACTGTTAAAGTTTTTAAAGCAGCTTTTACCCTTTTTGCTTCAATTCGGATCACTTCTGCTGAATCGAATGTTTCATCCAAATCATCGATTACAGATTGTTGTGCTTGCGTATTCATAACGAATAGCATGAGCATTGCACTGAGTGCAAACGTAATTTTTTTCATGATTAAATAATTTATTTGGTTACCATGCTAAATTACGACTGAAATGTATCTAAATCATTACTGTTATATTATAAAAATCTTAATGTTTTATCATACTTTTTAAGGTTATTTTGTCTGAATTGTGCTGTTAATTTAAAACAATATTAATTTTAAAGTTTCTTTTTCTTTAGATTGATCAATACAATTCCCGAAATAACTATTAGTGCTCCAAAATATTGTAGAAGACTCAATTTTTCATTTAAAAATATAACTGCAAGAATTATTGTAGAAATTGGTCCTATTGCAGCAATAATAGCAAAATTTGAAGAGCTGATATGTTTTATAGATTCTGAAACTAAAAATGAAGGAATAACAGTAGCAAACAGTGCGATGAAGAATCCTAATAGATATACTTCCCACGGAAAATTGAATAGATCAAAACTTCCCGCTATTCCGTAATGAATAAATACACATATACAAGATACCAACATGACATATGTTGTAAACTTTATAACTCCAAATTTTGGAATCAACCAGCCACTTCCTACTAGGTAAGACGCGTATGTGAATGCACTTAACAAGATAAATGCGCCTCCAATGTATGTGTCGGCACCTGAAAATTGAACTTCTTGCCCAAACGCAATGATGATTCCTATATAGGTAACACTAATTGCTAATAACTGCTTTGATGATATTTTTGTTTTTAGAAAAAATCGATTTAAGAGTAATACAATTGTGGGATATAAAAATAAAATAATTCGCTCAAGACTAGCTTTTATATAGGTAAGCCCAATAAAATCAAACAAACTTGCTAGATAATAGCCTACAAAACCAAACACAATTATCCATAAATAATCTTTCGTTGTTGTAGATATTGGATTTTCTTTGTTTCTGTATAGATATGCTATAATCAGGTATATCGGAAAAGAAAAAAGCATTCTTAGTAATAAAGCATCTAAAAAATCGACCTCATAGTTATAAATTAATTTAACCATTACAGCTTTTGAAGAAAACAGTATAATTCCTAAAATACCTATACTTACTCCATATATAAAGGTTCTATTAGATTTCATTCGACAAAAGTATTATAAGTTTATATAACTCAATTGTTAACTAAATTCATATTACAATACTCAAACATATAAATGGGTAATAAAAGCAAAAAACCTTCAAATTCAATTTGAAGGTTTTAAGATACTATTTTGTTAATCTATATTTTACAATATTAAACATTGAATAAGAAGTGCATTACGTCTCCATCATTCACAACATACGTTTTTCCTTCTACAGAAAGCTTTCCAGCTTCTTTTACTTTAGGCTCACTTCCGTATGTTACATAATCATCATATTTGATAACTTCTGCACGGATGAATCCTTTTTCAAAGTCTGTATGAATAACTCCAGCTGCTTGTGGCGCTGTAGCTCCAATAGGAATTGTCCAAGCGCGAACTTCTTTCACTCCTGCTGTAAAGTATGTTTGTAGATTTAATAGTTTATATGCTGAACGAATTAAACGAGAAACTCCTGCTTCTTCCAATCCGATATCTTCTAAGAATAGTTGACGTTCTTCATAGTCTTCTAATTCTGCAATATCTGCTTCAGTTCCAACTGCTAATACAATAATTTCAGCATCTTCATCTTTTATAGCTTTGCGTACAGAATCAACATATGCATTTCCAGATTTGGCCGAAGCTTCATCTACATTACATACATATAAAATTGGTTTTGCTGTCAATAATTGAAAACCTTTCATTAATTCTTGCTCATCTTCAGTAACTTTTACAGCTCTTGCAGATATTCCTTGTTCTAAAGCTTCTTTGAATTTACCAAGTGTTGCTTCTTCTTTTTGTGCTTCTTTATTTCCTGTCCTTGCAGCTCTTTTTACCTTTTCTAAACGTTTTTCAACAGTTTCAAGATCTTTTAGTTGCAATTCGATATCAATCGTTTCTTTGTCTCTGATTGGATCAACAGTTTCATCAACATGAATGATATTATTATCATCAAAACAACGTAAAACATGCATAATTGCATTACACTCACGAATGTTTCCAAGAAATTGATTTCCTAGACCTTCACCTTTACTTGCTCCACGAACTAAACCAGCAATATCAACGATTTCAACCGTTGCAGGCATAACACGTTCTGGGTTTACCAATTCTTCTAACTTTTCAATTCGTGCATCAGGTACATTTACAACGCCTAAGTTTGGTTCAATTGTACAAAATGGAAAGTTTGCGCTTTGTGCTTTTGCATTCGACAAACAGTTAAATAAGGTTGATTTTCCAACATTTGGCAATCCTACAATTCCAGCTTTCATGTGTTATTTTTTGATAAAAATTTTCGTGCTGCAAATATACTATTTATGTGTAGATATTATAATTTATTTTTAGACAACTTAGATGTTTGAGATTGTTGGGTGCTGAGTGAGATTAAAGTTTATATTTAAAAACTAAACGCACGCTCGTGTCTTTTTATTTTTGTATCAATACCGACTCCTATTCCAATTAACAATATAGCTGCTATAGCTACAATGAATTTCGTAGCTAACGGAATTCCTCCTTGAATTACAAATGCGATAGTAAATGAAATGGCAAAACTAACGGCAAACGTTGTGTAATAGTTATTTGGCACAAATTTCAATTCTTTTTTTAGGAACTTGATGAAACTTGTTAATTTTTGCTTGAATATTTCATTGCTAAATGATGGTATTTTTTCAAGTTCTAAATACGTAATATAACTTTCTATTTTCGACAATTGCTCTTGACTCAATTCTTTTTCTTTTAGATTACTTAGAATAGAAATGAACTTTTCAAATGTTTTAATTTCTGGTTTGTCTTTTGTTTTGGAAAGTTGTTTTTTTAGGAAAATAATAGTTCCTTTCAAATTACTTGTCTCTTCAATCATATTGACGCCTACCAATTCACTCATTTCAATATCTAATGCAACAGAAATTCGTTTAATTGTTTCTCCTGTTGGAACAGATTCTTTATTTTCAATTCTTTGAATGGTTCGTAAACTTACTCTTGATTCCTCTGCTAAATATTCTTGAGACATTCCTCTAAGCGCTCTTACTTCTTTTAGTTTTTTTGCTAAATTAGTTGTGTTCATTATAATTATATTTTTGTTCTTAACAAAAGTAGATCGTATCCGTTCTATATGATTACGTCAAGTTTACGACATTTTTACGTCGCTGGTTTATTGTCATAAAAACACATGAATTTTTCTCTATAACCAAGAGTTATTCGTTTCTCAATTAAAACCACTCTTATATCCAAAAATAAACAACTATAATTTAAAAATTCATGCGCTTTTTTGTTAAATACGGTATTCACGTTTTGAATTCGATTACAAATAGTTCATTTTTGTGTTTCAAACCAATCAACTTTATACATGTCTCAATTTTCAAAATTGCTATTCTCGCTGCTTTTTCTAAGTGTTTATATGATGAATGCACAAGAAAAAGTATCGCTTTCGTATTATTTACCACAAGATGTTACGTATGATAAAACCATTCCAACACCAAAAAGTGTTATTGGTCATGAAGTTGGGAAATGGCACGTAACACATGATAAGTTAGTTATGTATATGAAAGCTTTAGCGAATAGTTCAGATAGAATTACGCTAGAAGATCGTGGAAAAACATTTGAAGATCGCCCATTATTGTTATTGACAATTACGTCTCCTAAAAATCATCAAAATATAGAATCGATTCGCAAAAATCATGTTGAATTAACAGAAAATAGCGGACGAAACAAAGATGTTTCAAATATGCCAATTGTGGTGTATCAAGGTTTTTCTATTCATGGAAATGAAGCTAGTGGTAGTAATGCTGCATTGCTTCTCGCCTATCATCTGGCAGCAGCCGAAGGAACAGCAATTGATAATTTATTAGACAATACAGTTATTTTATTAGATCCTTGCTATAATCCTGATGGATTACAACGTTTTGCTGGTTGGGTAAATATGCATAAGAGTGAACATTTAATTACAGATCCGCAAGATCGTGAGTATGATGAAGCTTGGCCACGCGGACGTACAAATCACTATTGGTTTGATATGAATAGAGATTGGTTGCCAACACAATTGCCTGAATCAAAAGCACGTATAAAATCATTTCATAGTTGGATGCCAAATATTTTGACAGATCATCATGAAATGGGTTCAAATTCAACATTCTTTTTTCAACCTGGAATTCCGTCACGAACACATCCATTAACACCACAAATGAATCAAGATTTAACCAAAGAAATTGCGACGTATCATGCAAAAGCTTTTGATAAAATTGGTTCTTTATATTATTCAGAAGAGAGTTTTGATGATTTTTATTATGGAAAAGGTTCTACATTTCCAGATATTAATGGAAGTATTGGAATTTTGTTTGAACAAGGAAGTTCACGCGGTCATGCACAAGAAACAGAAAATGGCTTGCTTACGTTTCCATTCGCAATTAGAAATCAATTTACAGCAGCATTATCTACGCTAGAAGCTTCAAAAAAGATGCGCGTTTCTATTTTAAAGTATCAACAAAAATTTTATAGAGATGCTGGAATATTTAAATCCACACAACTTGGAAAAGCAATTGTTTTTGGTGATGAAAAAGATGCTACAAAGACATTTCATTTCGCAGAAATGCTACAAAGACATAATATTACATTTCATGAAGTAAAAAACGATTTTACACATAATGGAAAAAAGTATAAAAAAGGTGCAAGTTTCATTGTGCCAACTGATCAACGTCAAGGTCGCTTGATTACTGCAATGTTTGAAAAGCGTACACAGTTTCAGGATAGTTTATTTTATGATGTTTCCGCTTGGACATTGCCTCTAGCCTTTAACCTACAGTATGACGGATTGAGTTCTACTGCTAATGCAGGAAATGTTGTTACAGATTTAAAAGCACCAAAAGGTACTGTTATTGGAAATGGTAATTACGCGTATGTTTTTGAATGGAACGAATATTATTCTCCAAAAGCATTGGCAAAAATTAAAGCAAAAGGATTGCGTGCAAAAGTTGCTATGAAACCATTTACATTAGAAGGTAATCGTTATGATTATGGAACAATTATGATTCCTGTACAAAATCAAGTATTGAATGCACAAGAACTAAAGCAATTTTTAAACAACGTCGCAAGCGAAAGTCACTTGAATATTACAACGGTACGTTCTGGCTTGACCGAAGGAATCGATTTAGGAAGTAATAACTTTAACGCAATTAAAGATATTAAAGTTGCAATGCTAGTTGGTGGAAGCGTTACTTCTTATGATGCTGGAGAGATTTGGCATTTGTTTGATCAGCGCTATGAAATTCCATTAACGAAGTTAGATGTTGCTAATTTTAATAGAATGAATTTATCAAAATACACACATATTATTCTACCAAACACCTATTCATTATCTAGCAATATAACTAGCAAATTGAAAACTTGGGTTCAACATGGTGGAACTATTATTGGATACAGAAACGCTAGTCGTTTTTTAAGTGATAAGAAGTTTATTTCATTAGATTTCAAAAAGACAGATATTGAAGCAAAAAATGTCACGTTTGAACAAAGAGGAGATCATCGTGGCGCACAAGTAATTGGTGGTGCAATTTTCAATACAAAGATTGATCGTTCGCATCCTATTAATTTTGGATACTTACAAGATGAATTGCCAATGTTTAGAAATACTACTTTATTTATCAATCCAAATGAAAAAAGTTATAGCAATCCAATTCAGTATACAAATAGTCCTTTGTTAAGTGGTTATATTTCAGAAGAAAACTTAGATCATTTAAAGAATAGTGTTCCTTTTCAAACATCTAGATTGGGAAGTGGACGTGTGATTGTTTTTACAGACAATACAAACTTTAGAGCCTTTTGGTACGGAACAAATAAGTTATTAATGAATGCTATTTTCTTTTCGGGAATGATGTAATCTAAATTGAAGATAAATTTTTAAAACTTCATCAGAAGCTTCTGTTTGTGGATAATGTCCTATTTCCTCTAAAATATGCACATTCGCTTCTGGAATGATTTCTTGATAAAAAATTGCCATATGCTTTCCAGAAATTGGATCAGCACCGCCGTTTATTAGTATTTTAGGAATATGATGCGTTTTTTGAATAGCTTCTCTCCAACGAATTTTGTGCGTATCTCTGTCATGTAAATAGGTGATAATTGCTGGAATTACATCTTTACCATTATTATATGCAATTGTTGCCCAAAAATCGTCAATTTGATCTGAACTCGGTTGTGTATTTTTTCCAAAAATCTTTCGAAAGTTCTTTGCTAATGTTGCTTTTCCCATGAAATACTTCAAATACTTACCTAAAGGTGTTAGTAATAGTTTTTGAGTAATTGTTGGAAAATTAGTTTCAGGAAACATACCACCATTTAAAAAACAAACAGATTGTATCGCAAACTCATAATTTGCATTTCGTGAACGTGCCAGTAATTCTTGCGTAACAGTATCACCATAATCATGTGCAAGAATGTGAAATTTATTTATGCCTTTTGATTTCAGAAATGCTTCAAACAAGTCAGTTTGATCAAAAATAGAATATGAGTATTTCTTTGGCTTATCTGAAAAACCAAAACCTATCATATCTAATGTAATCACATGAAATTTTTCCGCTAGTGGCTGCCACATTTTATGCCAATCCCAAGAAGACGTTGGAAAACCATGGATAAGAACTAAAACTTCTCCTGCTCCACATTCTCTAGTAAATATTTCATGATTTTTATACGAAAAATAGATTCCTTCTGCCTTCCATGATTCTTGATTCATTCTTAAGAAATTTTTAATCCATTTTCTATTCTAACACTTGGGTTCATCAAAATAACATCATCACTATCAACTGCGCCCATAACAAGGCATTCCGAGAAGAAGTTTGCAATTTGTTTCTTTGGAAAATTGACAACTGCCATAATTTGCATGTTTACTAGCTCTTCCTTCGTGTAACGTTTGGTTATTTGTGCAGAAGATTTACGAATTCCGATTTTCTCACCAAAGTCAATTGTGAGTTGATATGCTGGTTTTCTAGCTTTTGGAAAATCATTTACTTCGATAATTGTTCCAATGCGCATATCTACTTTTTCAAAATCGTTCCAAGTTAAGTCTCCCATTGTATTTTTTTGAGTAAATTTAAACTTTAAAAACGATATATCAAATGGCACTTACTCCTTCAAACATGCTTTCGTTAGGTACAAAAGCTCCTGATTTTTCATTAATTGATACAATCTCAGATACCGTTATTTCTTTAAATGATCAAAAAGGAACGCACGGAACTGTGATTATGTTTATCTGTAATCATTGCCCGTTTGTTATTCATGTAAATGAAGGAATTGTAAAATTGGCTAACGATTATAAAGCTAAAGGAATTGGTTTTATTGCAATTTCTAGTAATGATGTTGAGAATTATCCAGCAGATGCACCACATTTGATGAAATTAAATGCTGAGAAACAAAGCTTTCCATTTCCATATTTATACGATAAAACACAGGAAGTTGCCAAAGCGTATGATGCAGCATGCACGCCTGATTTTTATATTTTTGATGAAAGTTTAAAACTTGTCTACAGAGGACAATTGGATGAGTCTCGTCCAAATAATGGAATTCCAGTTACAGGAAACGATATGCGAGAAGGATTGGATACGTTATTAAAAGGAGAACTAATAGCTGAAAACCAAAAACCTAGTATTGGTTGTGGAATTAAGTGGATTCCTTAGTTATGTTGAAAATGGCAAACTTTTTCATTTAAAATTTATCATTTTACATTTATAATTAGAATTATTTCCAGCCTTTACGAATCATCAATTGTTCAATATGTGCATAATGATGATTGCAATGCCACGCGTAAATTCCTATATTTTCTTTTAGCGTTACTTTTTCATTTCCATCTGGATGAATGAAAATTTCATCTAAATCATTAGCATTTAATCCTTTCAAAAAATATGTCCATTTTGCATGAAGCGCTTTTATACTATCTAGCGAAAGTTGAATTGGTGCAGATTTACTATCAAACAATTCTGCCCAACGATCTTCATAATATGCCTTAATCATTGGCTGATCTTCTGTTAATGTCCATTTGAATCGTGTGTAACTATTATGATGACTATCTGCAAGATGATGAATTACTTGTCGGATTGTCCAACCTCCTGGACGATATGGAGTTTCTAATTGTTCTTGTGAAAGATTTTTAACTAGTGATTTTAATTTAACTGGAAATGTTTCTAAAATAACAATCCAACCAGAAATATCTTCACTAGTTATAGGTAAAGGAATTTTCAGTTTCCCGATAGGATATTTTAATTTTTCTAAGTCCATAATATATAAGTATAAAAAAAACGCTCTGAGATTTTCAGAGCGTTTTGTATTGTTTTTATTTTACATCCATTAATTCGACATCGAACATCAGTGTAGCATTTGGTGGAATAACACCGCCAGCACCTCTTTCGCCGTATGCTAAATGTGGAGGAATTACAAAACGAGCCTTATCTCCTATTTTCAATAAAGCGATTCCTTCATCCCATCCTGGAATTACATTTCCTTGTCCTAATGGAAAATCAATTGGTGCATTTCTTTTATATGAAGAATCGAAAACGCCACCATCAGGAAACATTCCTTTATAATGTACAGAAACTGTTTTTCCTTTTTCTGCTTGAGCGCCATCTCCTTTTTGAATAATTTTGTAACGTAAACCACTTTCAGTTTTATCAAAACCAGTTGCGATCTCTTCTAGTTCTTTTTCAGCTTTTTCCTTTTCAGCTTTTTCTCTTTCAGCTTTAGCTCCATCAAACAATCTAAATGCTTCTATAGCGTTAAACGCTTCTGCTTCTGCCCCTACACGTACAATTTCAATTTTTTCAACTGTATCACCTTGTGCTATAGTATCAACAACTTCTTGTCCGTGAGCTACATTTCCAAAAACGGTATGTTTCCCGTCTAACCAAGGCGTTGGAACATGTGTAATGAAGAATTGACTACCATTTGTACCTGGACCAGCATTTGCCATTGAAAGTACACCTGGCTCACTATGTGTTAATTCTGGGTGAATTTCATCATCAAAAGTATAACCTGGACTTCCAGTTCCTGTTCCTTGTGGGCAACCACCTTGAATCATAAAGTCTGGAATTACTCTGTGAAATTTTAATCCATCATAATAAGGAGTTCCTTGTGCTTTAGCATTATTTTCAAGTTGTCCTTCTGCTAATGCTACAAAATTCCCAACAGTTCCGGGAGTTTTCTTAAAAGTTAGGCTCAATAGAATTTCACCTTTACTAGTATGCATTTTTGCGTATAATCCTTCTTCCATTTTTATGTCTTTAATTTAAAATGCGAAGATACGCAACCTTGAACAATTACAAAATAGCTTATTCAAAATATTAATGAGTTAAAAAGTATTGTTATCCCTTAGTTTTTTTACTGAAAAACCGTATCAAAATCAAAGATTTTGATTTTAACTTGATTTCATAAATCAAGTTAAAAATCTTTTAAATTTGTATTACTGATTATCAGATAGTTAGCGAGATTTATTTCAAAAAAAGTATTGAAATTGTGTTAAATTATTGCAAGAGACTCATTGTCATCTGCGTTTTGAAAAGCACAAATGTATGATAAGTTTTAAGTAAGTTATAACATAAAATCAGAAGATTAGTACGGTATTAACTTACAAATCAGACAGAAACATACTTTTTTGAATGGAAAATGGAAAAAATGAGTAACAAAATAGAAGAAAAATAACTAGTAAATAACTTATTAAAATTAAACAAAATGAAAAAAGTATTCGGATTATTCGCCTTATTATTAGTAGTGAACTTAGGATTTATAGCATGTGAACCAAACAGCACTTCTGATGCAGGAGACGATAACGTATTTGAAAATGTAACTGGAACAGGAGATGAAGAAGAAGTTGAAGATGATGAAAATCCAAATGGTTAAATTTGATTTTTAACAATATAAAAGTCTTAGGCACTGTCTAAGACTTTTTTTTATTGAATATTTAAGATAAATTTGTATTTCTCAAAACATCAAAATTGATTTTACTAAATAAATGTAGCCTAATTATAATTATCTTTTTTACTCAAGTTTGCATTTCTCAAAATACAAATGACAGTGAAATACAACTTCTTATTAAAAAGTCTAGAAATAAGAATATCAATATTAAAGAAAGAAAAGAAGCTATTCAAAATGCCTATATATTAACTCTAAATAAAAGTAATGATTCATTAAAGAGTAAATATTTGCATAGTATTTCTAAAACATATCTTAGTTTAAGAGATTCAAAAAAATTTAAAAAAACTTATAAACTAGGCCTATCAGTTGCCGAAAAAGTTAATGACTCTTTTTCTATTGCCAATCATCATTGGAATCTTGGAATTTATTATAACAGGAATGATCAAAAAGATAGTGCATATTTCTTTTATAATTCATCAAAGAAGATATTTGAAAAAATCACACCAAATGGTCTTAATGTTGGTTTACTTCTAAATAGTATGGCTCGCATTCAAAAGGATGTGAAAAATTATACTGGAAGTGAAGTTACAACGACAAAAGCCATAGAGATTTTTAAACCTTTAAAGAATTACAATCAATTATATAATTGCTACAATAATTTAGGGATTATTTATAACAATTTAGAAGGTTTTGATAGAGCTATAGACTATCATAACGATGCACTTGAAAATTTAAGAAAATCTTCAAAAAAAAGTATTAAAGAAGCTATATCTCTTAATAATCTTGGAATTGTATACAGAAATAAAAAAGATCATACAAAAGCAATAGAATACTATAATGATGCTTTACTTTTTGATAGTTTGTATTATAAAAACCCTAAGCTATTTGCTACTTTAACAGATAATTTGGCTTACTCAAAATTTAATTTAAATGATTTTTCAGAATTACCAAACTTATTTTATAAATCACTAACTATTAGAGATAGTTTAAATATAACCGCAGGAATAGTAATCAATAAAATTCATTTAGCTGAATATTATTTATCTCAAAAGGATACAGTAGAAAGTTTAAAATTCTCTGTTGAGGCTATGAAGCTTGCAAAAAAAATAAAACAATATGATCATTTATTAGATGCCTACAAATTACTTGCAAAAATAGAACCTCATAAAAGTTCATTATACTTAAATGCGCACATAAATCTAAATGATAGCTTAGTAAAATATGAACGAACTATCCGTAATAAATTTGCGCGTATCGAATTTGAAACAGATGTTGTTCAAGATGAAAATGATAGGTTAAGCACGCAAAATTCTTGGATTTTAGCAATTTCATCAGCCATTATCTTCTTTAGTTTCCTTATTTATGTGATTACGCAACAGCGTACTCGTAATAAAGAATTGGAAATGGAACGACAACAACAACGTGCCAATGAAGAGATTTATAATTTGATGATTGATCAGCAAGATAAGATTGAAGAAGGCCGAAAACGCGAAAAAGAACGAATATCCTTAGAGTTACACGACGGAATTCTAGGAAGATTGTTTGGAACACGACTTAGCTTGGGAAGTTTAAACGCAAAAGATGATTCAAATTCCAAAAAGACTCGTGAACAGTATATCAATGAGCTTCAGAGTATTGAGGAAGAAGTAAGAAATATATCTCACGAATTAGGGCTAGATAATTTTGACACAACGACGAGTTATAGTACAATGATTACAAATCTTTTGGAAGAACAGTCTAAAATAACTAACTTTAAATACCAGATTGAAGATGACAATCGTATTATTTGGACCGATATTGCTGGTCATATAAAGATCAATATTTACCGAATTATACAAGAGTCTGTTCAGAATATTAATAAATACGCGCAAGCGCAGAACGTAATACTAGATTTTAAAAAGAACGATGATCATATTATACTAATCATAAAAGATGATGGCATTGGCTTTAATCAAGAAAAAAGAAGCAGTGGTATTGGGCTTAAAAATATGAAATCGAGAGTAACTTTACTTCACGGGCAATTTACCATAAACTCGGTTCCAGGTAAAGGAACATCTATTAGTGTTGACGTTCCAATGACATAGAGAAGACTTAACCTAAGCATATGAATAATACAGATATTAAAGTACTTATTGTCGATGATCATCCAATGATTATTGAAGGATATAAAAATGCATTACTCGGAATTAATTCCGAGGAAATGACCTTGCGGATTGATACAGCTGACAGTTGTGATGGCGCATATGCAAAAATCAAAAATGCATCAACAGGAACAGCTTATGATGTTGTTTTTTTAGATATAAAATTACCTCCATCCGCTGATGGGAAAATTATTTCAGGAGAAGATTTAGGAATTAAAGTAAAAGAACTACTTCCAGACACAAAAGTTGTGATCTTGACGATGTTTAATAATAACTTTAGAATTCATAATATTTTAAAGAATATTAACCCTGATGGCTTTTTAGTTAAAAGTGATGTAACTTCAGATGAGTTAATGCGCGCTTTTCAAGTTGTATTAACAGATCCACCATATTATAGTCATACCGTAACCAAGTTATTGCGCACACGAATTATTAATGAAGTTGTGTTAGATGATATTGATCGAAATATATTATTTCATCTATCTAAAGGAATTAAAACGAAAAACTTAACTGAACATATTCCATTGTCACTCGCAGCAATTGAAAAACGTAAACGACATTTGAAAGAAGTATTTGATGTTGAAAAGAAAGGTGATGAATCTTTATTGGAACAAGCTAGGAATACTGGCTTCTTATAGAGACATCCATTTAATCATATAAAAAAAAGCTGTTTGAGAAATCTCAAACAGCTTTTTTATTTCTAAAAATTTGTATTATTTAATTCGCTACATCACTAATAAATTTGATGCGATACAAACGTAATTCTTCATCATCGTAATCACCATCAAACTCTTCCATAGCAGCAGCAATCTTATCATTTTCAGAATCTATAAAGTATTCATGAATTTCTTCTTGTTGGTCTTCATCTAATACTTCATCAATCCAATAGGTAATATTCAATTTTGTTCCACTATATACGATCTGTTCCATTTCTTTAATGAAATCAGTCATAGAAAGTCCTTTTGCAGCCGCAATATCATCTAGCGGAAGCTTTCTATCTACATTTTGAATTATATATAGCTTTAAAGCAGAATTTACTCCTGTGCTTTTTACAACTAAATCATCTGGTCTAGTAATATCGTTTTCATCTACATATTTTTTGATGAAATCGATAAAGTCTTTTCCATACTTTTTAGCTTTTCCATCTCCTACACCATGAATATTTTTCATTTCTTCAACAGAAATAGGATATTTCAAGGCCATATCTTCTAAAGAAGGATCTTGAAAGACAACAAAAGGAGGAACTCCTATACGTTTGGAAACTTTTTTTCGTAAATCCTTTAGCATGTTCATTAACTTCTGATCTGCTACTGCACCACTTCCTTTTGAAGCTGTAATAATACTGTCATTACTAGCGTCATCAAAAATATGATCTTCAGTCATCATAAATGATTCAGGTGTATCAATAAACGACAATCCTAACTCAGTTAACTTCACAACACCATACGTTTCTATATCTTTTCGTAGGTAGCCTGCAACTAATACTTGACGAATTAATGCCATCCAGTATTTATCATCATGTGCTTTCCCTAAACCAAAAAATGGTTGTAAATGTGTTTTATGTGATTTAATCAAAGCATTTTCATGTCCGATTAGCACATTTACCACATTACGTGATTTATACGTTTGTTTTGTATTTTGAATCGTTTTTAACAACTCAACTACTTGTGCTTGTGCTTCTACTTTCTTTTTTGGATTACGAATATTATCGTCCATGTCAGCACCATCGCCATCATCTGGGAATTCTTCTCCAAAATAGTGTAGAATAAATTTCCTTCTAGAAATAGATGTTTCTGCATAACCGACAACTTCTTGTAATAACGCATGACCAATTTCTTGCTCGGCTACTGGCTTTCCAGACATGAATTTTTCTAGCTTTTCGATATCTTTATACGCATAAAAAGCCAAACAGTGTCCTTCTCCTCCATCTCGTCCTGCACGTCCAGTTTCTTGATAATAACTTTCAATACTTTTTGGAATATCATGATGAATTACAAAACGAACATCTGGTTTATCGATTCCCATACCGAATGCAATAGTTGCAACAACTACATCACATTCTTCCATCAAAAACATATCTTGATGTCTGGCTCGTTTTTTTGGATCTAAACCTGCATGATACGGAACCGCATTAATTCCGTTTACTTGTAAAACTTGCGCGAGTTCTTCCACACGTTTACGACTCAAACAATATACAATACCACTTTTTCCTTGGTTTTGTTTTATGAATCGTGTAATATCTGCATCTACATTTTTTCCTTTTGGACGTACCTCATAATACAAGTTAGGTCTATTAAAGGAAGCTTTGAATGTTTTTGCATCTGACATTCCTAGATTTTTAAGAATATCTTCTTGTACTTTTGGAGTTGCCGTGGCAGTTAATCCGATAATTGGGATTTCCTCATCAACATTTTCAATCTTCTTAATAATGTTTTTTAGATTTCTGTATTCAGGACGAAAATCGTGTCCCCATTCTGAAATACAATGGGCTTCATCAACTGCCATAAAAGAAATTGTAACAGTTCGTAAAAACGCTACATTTTCTTCTTTAGTCAATGATTCAGGTGCTACATACAGTAATTTGGTAACACCATTCGTAATGTCTTCTTTTACTTGTTTTATCTCTGCTTTTGTAAGCGAAGAATTTAAAACATGGGCAATGCCATTCTCCGAGGATATTCCTCGCAACGCATCTACTTGGTTCTTCATTAAGGCAATTAGGGGAGAAACAACAATAGCAGTACCTTCTTTCATTAATGCTGGTAATTGGTAACATAATGACTTACCACCACCTGTAGGCATAACTACGAAGGTATTTTTATTATTGATAATGCTTTTAATAACTTCTTCCTGTAGTCCCTTGAATTGACCGAACCCGAAGTGCTTCTTTAGTTCCTTGTGTAAGTCAATTTCCAATAAACTCATTCTATCTTTTTACTATTTTACATACATTTGCAATACACTAAAGATACTATTTTCTTTAGTAACAGCAATTTTTAAATTTATTCATTTTGAAATATAAAGATAATATTATTAGTGTTGCCAAGCAAACCATTGAAACAGAATGTGATGCAATAAAAAATTTAATCTCTTTAATTGATGATGAGTTTGCAGAAGCAGTCTCATATATTTACAATTCTAACGGAAGAGTTGTTGTAACTGGAATTGGAAAGAGCGCCAATATTGCTACAAAAATCGTTGCAACACTAAATTCTACAGGAACTCCTGCAATTTTTATGCATGCGGCAGATGCAATTCATGGAGATTTAGGAATTGTGCAAGAACATGATACCGTAATCTGTATTTCTAAAAGTGGAAATACGCCAGAAATTAAAGTATTGGTTCCACTTATTAAGAATAGTGACAACAAATTAATAGCAATTACATCTAATAGAGAATCATTTTTAGGAATACAAGCTGATTATGTATTACATGCATATGCAGAAAAAGAAGCATGTCCAAATGGTTTGGCGCCAACAACGAGTACAACTGCACAATTAGTACTTGGTGATGCATTGGCGGTTTGTTTGTTAGAATTACGAGGATTTTCAAGTAAAGATTTTGCAAAATATCATCCTGGTGGCGCTTTAGGTAAAAAATTATATTTACGTGTAAACGATTTATCTTCTGTAAATCAAAAACCAAAAGTACACGCAAATAGTTCTGTAAAAGATGTTATTGTTGAAATTTCTAAAGGAATGCTAGGTGCAACTGCTGTTGTAGATGATACTGATGTGATTATTGGTGTAATTACTGATGGAGATATCCGACGTATGTTATCTAATAATGATTTTATTGGAAATTTAAATGCAACTGATATTATGTCGTCTAATCCGAAACAAATTGCAACAGACGCAATGGCTGTAGAAGCTTTGGAAATAATGGAAGACAACGGAATTTCACAATTAATGGTAGAAGAAGGTGGAAAGTATGCAGGAATCGTACATTTGCATAATCTAGTTAAAGAAGGAATACTATAATGGGGAAAAATAAAAATGAAATGTCATTCTTAGATCATTTAGAAGAACTAAGATGGCACCTTATCAGAAGTTTTGCAGCTATATTTATCATTGCATGTGTTGTATTTATATATATAAAACCTATTTATGACAATTTATTGATTGTACATTTAGATGGAACTTTTGTTACCTATCAATTTTTCTGTGATTCATTTAAATTAATTGGGATAGAAAGCAACTTTTGCTCATTGACATTTGATGATAAATTAGTCAATATTGATGTTACAGGGCAATTCACAATGGCAATTTGGACGGCTTTGATTCTCGGACTAATTTTTGCCTTTCCATATATTATATATGAATTATGGCGATTTATTGCACCAGGATTAAGCCCAAAAGAACGCGGAAAATCAAGGTGGTTTATTTTACTAGCTTCACTCCTATTTTTTATTGGAATATTATT
Source organism: Kordia sp. E (assembly GCF_056033805.1). NCBI lineage: Bacteria > Pseudomonadati > Bacteroidota > Flavobacteriia > Flavobacteriales > Flavobacteriaceae > Kordia > Kordia sp. E. The sequence goes on along the minus strand of NZ_JBRASR010000003.1, from coordinate 1,329,113 downwards.
TAGTTACTATGTAATTATGCCAATGTCATCGTATTTTTTCTATAATTTCAAAATTACAGATCAAATTAAAAATACAATTATAGCACAATCGCACATAAGCCTGTTAACAAACACATTATTAGGAGTTTCACTAGTATTTGAATTACCACTTGTTATCTATTTCCTATCAAAATTAGGATTAATTACACCTGCATTCTTACGTAAGTATAGAAAACACGCGTTAGTTGTCGTATTAGTTTTAGCAGCAATTATAACACCTCCAGATGTTGCGAGTCAGGTTGTTGTTGCAATCCCAATATTAATCCTATATGAATTAGGAATTGTCATATCAAAAAGAGTAGAGAAAAATTTAAAAAAGAAATTAAAGAATGGCTAATCAAGTAGAAGAATTTAATGCCTATAGAGCTAAAATGAATGATAAAATTTTAGCAGATAATAATAAAGTAATCAAACGAATTTTCAATTTAGATACAAATGCTTTCTCAGAAGGCGCTTTAGATGTAAAAACCAAAGAATTACTAGGTTTAGTAGCTTCTACAGTATTGCGTTGTGATGATTGTGTAAAATATCATTTAGAATCTTGCTACAAAGAAGGTTTAAGCAAAGAGCAAGTTATGGAAACCTTAAGTATTGCTACGTTAATTGGCGGAACAATTGTAATTCCACATTTGCGCAAAGCATACGAATATTGGGAAGCATTAGAAGAGCAATCTTAGTATAGGTTTTAAACCGCTTTGCTGTTATATATTGACTGTATACATTCAATTCATTACCAAGCGAAGTTAATTTCGTATTAAAAAAAGCGTACGTTATACTGAAATTAGTATTTTTACGCTGCATAATGACCAAAGTATATGATTTTAAAAGCCGATAGTATCATGAAGTCCTACAAAGGACGAAAAGTAGTAAAAGGAATTTCTCTTGAAGTAAATCAAGGTGAAATTGTTGGTTTACTAGGTCCAAATGGAGCTGGAAAAACAACTTCTTTTTATATGATTGTAGGATTGATAAAACCTAATGGAGGAAAAATCTATTTGGATAATATGGAAATTACTAATTTCCCAATGTACAAGCGTGCTCAAAACGGAATTGGATATTTAGCACAAGAAGCTTCTGTATTTCGTAAATTGAGTATTGAAGATAACATTTTGAGTGTATTGCAATTGACCAAGTTGTCTAAAAAAGAACAACTCATGAAAATGGAATCGTTAATTGAAGAATTTGGATTGGGTCATATTCGTAAAAACCGTGGAGATTTACTCTCTGGAGGAGAACGAAGACGTACCGAAATTGCACGCGCATTGGCAACAGATCCAAGTTTTGTATTGTTAGATGAGCCTTTTGCTGGTGTCGATCCGGTTGCGGTAGAAGACATTCAGCGAATCATTGCGCATTTAAAAAATAAAAATATTGGAATCTTAATTACAGATCACAACGTACAGGAAACCTTAGCTATTACTGATAGAACCTATTTAATGTTTGAAGGAAATATTCTAAAAGCAGGAAAACCAAGAGAATTGGCGGAAGATGAAATGGTTAGAAAAGTATACTTAGGTCAGAATTTTGAACTACGCGAAAAGAAGTTAGATTTTTAACTCGATAATCGAGATTTAACTTATCAAAAAAACATATAAGAAAAGAGGCGAAATATTCACCTCTTTTTTTGTTCTATATTGCTTTTTTATAAAGCTTCCCAACGTAGACATACAACCTCTTTAGTATTTATTACTACTGGTGGTGTTCCCGTATATCCATTAATCGCAAGTGTAGTAGAACTGTAGGAAGCTGCTACATCTATAGGTAAAGCCGGTGTAAATTTTATTTCTCCAACATCAAACGTATTAGTGCCTATAGCAGGAGCTACAACAACACTAACTACTTTGGCCCAATGAATAAAATAGTCATCTGTCATAATACCTATAACATCATCTACCAATATTGTCGCAAAATCATTATTCTCTACTAATTTATTCACATAACTACTTGATGAATTTAGTGTATTGACTCTTACGGTATCAGAACCTAGTGGTGACAATGATACTAATTTCATTTCTACACGATTTACAACTTGCCATTCATTAGTTGCTAATGTTGAACTAGAGTTTAAATTGTTTCTCAATCTAGTTCCTAAAGGATAATCTCCCTTTGTAGGCGCTGATGCTCCCGTGAACGTATTCAATATTTGTGAAGCTTTTACATTGACATAATCATTCCCCCAAAGCATTCCCGAAGTATGATTGTATCCTACTTTTACATTATGAGGAACTAAATTTCCTCCGTTTTTTACAACAACCCCATATTGTTGTGTTGGAGAACCTGGAGTATTATATTTTTTTCCTTCACCAGCTAAACTATTTACATACGATCTTTTTACTCCTGAATTTGCGTAAGAATAATTTCCATCTACAAATACACCTATACTACTTCTTTCTACTCGAATACCACCATATGGAGTATTTGGGTAGATTCCATCTCTTCTTAATTCATTATCACTACAAATATTTCCTGTAACATTGATATGTGTAGAGTCAAAAACTGAAATTCCACATGAATTATTCCTATCTGCTGTATTATTATTTACAACTCCAAAATGACAACGTTCTATGGCAAATCCCAAATCGCCTGAATTTTTTGATGTATTTCCATAGCATTTCAATCTCAGAATATCTTTTAAACTAAATAAATCTCCACTTCCTCCATCAAAAAAGCCATAATCAGGTCCAATAGCTATATTATCAGCTATCACAACATTTTGATGATGTATCAAATCTTTTATAATATTACCATTACTATCTTCTTGTGGCGCACAAGTAATATTTATAGCACTAATCCCAATAGGTTTTGAAACTACGTCTAAATACTCTCTAGACCAAATTACATTACCGTCTTGATATCGTTGAAAATCAAAGAAAGTATTTTCTAAATAAGGTTCGTCTGCTCGCTGAATTCTAATATCATTTCCTGATATCCATAATCCGTCAGTATACTCTTCATTTTCATTACTTCCAATCACTCTAATAGGATTATTAGTAAGTGATGGTTCGAAAACATTATCTCTAATATATACATCTTTATTATTTTTACTTAAAGCAATACCAAGATTTCCATTTGAGAAATTGCAATTCTCTATTGTTAAGTTATTAATTTCTCCAGTTTGAATGAAATGAACGCTTGCTGCATCACCTTTAAACTCACAATCAGAAATTGTAACGTTTTCATTTTCATCAGCTTCGTCTACTCTAATCATCGTTTTAGAGTTAGTGAATGTACAACTCTCTACAAGTAATCCATTTACTTTATTCAAATAAATACCAAAATTAGTGGGTGAATCTGCAATGAAATCACAATTAGAAATCATAATATTTTCATTCTTTTCTGCCTGATTATTTCTTGATTCAAACAAAGACACAGTAGGAGATACAGATCCATTAATTATAAGGTTCTTTAACGTAAAATTCTTTAAAGGAAAATATTGAGCAGATCCGCCAGAATAGGTAACTAAAGAAGACATTAATCGGCTCCCCATAAATGCCCCACATCTAATAGTTGTTTTTGAGTTAGATTTTATTTCTGTATTTGAATAAACTATTAATGGGTAACTACTTTGATTTTGATTAGGTTCTGCCTCTATACCGTCTATAAATATTTCTTTTCCAGAAGGAAGAAGTAATGTTCCGCCACCTTGATTATTAATTGCATCCAATAATCCTTGAAGTTCCACTCTATCATTAGTAACTCCATCTGCAACAATTGTAAACGTTGCATAAATAGGAGCTGGACCAAGGTCTACAGAGCCAGTAGAAGTTGCTGTACAATTTGCTGTACAATCTGATATACAATCAGTATTATTATCACAATCAATAGTACAATCAATAGTACAATCAACATCAGTAGTAATGTCACAATTATAGATATTATCAGCTGTATATCCTGTAATTATTTCATATTGATACCCTGTAATGTTATTTGCTGCATCATACAGAGCTTTATATTCGTAAATCATAATTTTATTTTTTTTAATTAATACTAATTTTTTTGTAAAATCGGTAGCTTGCCTAGAATGCGCTACACTTATAAATAGAACGGCCAAAATCTATCTTTTATTTCCACAAACCTACAAAACACGTGCGTTAAAGTATGTTAATTAGCATATTCTTAACTGCAACTACGGAACTGTAAAAAAGCAAATATTTAATATTCTTCTATTAGAATAGCGATCTAATTTTCGGCACACGTTTTGAAGTTATATTGAAATATTAAACCGTTTTAAAACTAAAAATATTATGAAGTTAAAATCTACCGTTTTAGTATTGCTATTATTTTTTATTACAGGAATTATTCATGCTCAAAAAGTAAAAATTAAAAAAGATATTGTTTACTTTGATGAAGTTGCCGTTTTAAAATCAGATATAAGAGAAACTATGTATTCTGTGTATGATTTAAAAGGAAATGAAGTAGTATTCGTTAGACCACCTGTAGGGTTTGAAATATCTGATTTTAAGCACACTAATATTAAGTTCTTAAACGAAAGAATTAATATAGAAACCACAGAAAATAGTTACATAGGATTGGGTAAAAAGCAAAGCCTTATCAATATTATAAAATGGTTGTTGAGAGAAAAAGTACTAACTTCTAAAGGCAAAATCAATTCAGAAAAGCTAGAGGTTTTTCAGTATAAATATCATGAACAAATTTCTAAAAGATATACCATTATCAATTCCACATGTAAACACGATCACGATTGTGATGATGAAAATGGCAATTAGGTTATTTCTTAAACAACGATATTAATACGTATAATAGTATGATGATTGGAATTGCCAAAAAGTGAAGAAATATAAGTAACAGAATACACGAAATGATAAAAATGTATTTCGTCATGTTGTTTTTAAAACTCCAATCTTTAAACTTTAATGCAAATAATGGAATGTTTGCATTTAATAAATAGCTACTAAGTACCGTTAATCCTATTAAAACCCATTTATTTAGAAGAATTGCATTAATTGTTTCACTTCCTTGATACATTAAAATTAATGGCAATGATATAATTAACAAGGTATTTGCAGGTGTTGGTAATCCTATAAAAGAAGATGTTTGGTTATCATCAATGTTGAATTTCGCCAAACGATATGCAGAAGCCAATATAATAACTAAACCAAATAATGGCAAGATATGTACTTCTGTTTGAAACCAATGCAATGCATCAGACCAAGAATGTCCATCGTTAATTTTTTCATCAATTCTCAACGATCTATTAAACAACTGATACATAAAAATTCCAGGCACAACACCACTTGTTACCATATCTGCCAATGAATCTAGTTGTAAACCTAATTCACTTTGGACTTTTAAAACTCTGGCTGCAAAGCCATCAAAAAAATCAAAGAATATTCCTAAAAACACAAAGAATGCAGCTATTTCCAATTGATTTTTCACAGCAAAAATTACGGCCAAACTACCGCAAAATAAATTCAAAAGTGTGATGAAATTTGGAATCTGTTTTTTTATGTTCATGTATATGATTTTTTGTAAAAATAAATAAACTTTACAAACTCCATTAAAAAGATTGTAAAATGTTACAGCAATACGCACAATATCTATGTTTTTTTTGAGTTTATTAGGGTAGAAAATCGCATATTTGTATAAAATTTACACTCTTTGAAAAAGTTATTACTCACGCTCCTACTCACAAGTGCCTATTTCGCTAACAGTCAAACTGTGGTGAAATATTCGAATGAATTCATGAATATTGGTGTTGATGCAGCTGCTTTTGGTATGGGAAATGCCGTTGTTGCAAACGTTAATGATGTAAGTTCTGGATACTGGAATCCTGCAGGATTAATAGGTTTGGAAGATAAACAGATTGCATTGATGCACTCTAGTTATTTTGCAAACATTGCTTTATATGACTACGCAGCATTTGCAATGCCTATTGATGACCGAAGTGCTTGGGGAATTTCTTTAATTCGATTTGGAGTTGATGATATTTTAAACACAACACAATTAATAGACAGTCAAGGAAATATAGATTTTAATAGAATTAGCCTCTTTTCTACGGCTGATTACGGAATTACATTTTCATATGCACGTAAATTGCCTGTACAAGGATTAAATTATGGAATCAACGCGAAAGTAATTCGTAGAATCATTGGTGATTTTGCTTCTTCTTGGGGATTTGGATTTGATTTAGGAATTCAATTTAAACATAAAGATTGGCAATTTGGTGTAATGGCACGAGATATTACAACAACATTCAACACGTGGAGTATTGATGAAGATTTATTCAGTAATGTAAGTGATCAAATTCCTGCACAAGATTTACCTGAAACGACTGAAATTACAATTCCAAAACTACAATTAGGAGTTGCACGATCATTTACTTTTAATTACGATTATAAATTAACTGCAGAAGTTGATTTAAATATGCGTTTTGCAGAAACAAATGACTTAATATCTACTTCTTTTGCAAGTATTACACCAGCTGTCGGATTGCAATTTGCATATACAGACTTAGTATTCTTAAGAGCCGGCGTTGGAAACTTCCAAAATGAAAACAACTTTGGTTCAGAATCATTAACGTTTCAACCTAACTTAGGGATTGGTTTTAAGTACAAAGGAATTCAAGTTGATTATGCGTTGACAGACATTGGAGATCAAAGTGCTGCTGTATATTCAAATGTATTCTCGCTTAAAATCGATTGGAGTTTATTTAGATAATATAAACAATGAAAAAAGTTGTTCTACTTCTACTCTTTCTTTACACTGGAATCCTTTTAGGACAACAAATTAAGCTTTCACCAGAAGCAGAATTCTCAATAGTTACTTGTGGCGCTGGAGAAGAATTGTACTCTTCATTCGGACATAGTGCATTTCGTTTAAAAGATCCTGTATACGGATATGATGTTGTCTATAATTATGGTGTTTTTGACTTTAACACGTCCAATTTCTATTTAAAATTTGTACAAGGAAAATTACCATATCAATTAGGAAGAACGAGTTTTAAAAACTTTATTCGAACCTATAAATATGAAAAACGTTGGGTTAAAGAACAAATATTAGACTTTACACCGGTACAAAACCGTACATTATTAGATTACTTAGAAAACAATTATAAAGAAGAAAATCGTTTCTACAAATATGATTTCTTTTTCAATAATTGTGCAACAAAAAAAAGAGATATCATTGAAGATAGTTTTGGAGATATATTTATATTTAATGAAAATCATGTAACGGAAGAAAAAACGTTTAGAGATTTAATACACGACAACTTAGATTCAAATTCTTGGTCTAGTTTCGGAATTGATATTGCATTAGGTGCTGTAATTGACAAAAATGCATCCCCGAAAGAGTATCAGTTTCTACCTGAATACGTTTTTATAGCATTTGCGACTGCTACAAAACAAAATGGCACACCATTAATAAAAAACACAAAACTTATATTAGAAGCATCTGAAAAGCAGATAAGCAATAGTAAAATCTTCAGTCCATATGTGGTATTTACAATTTTCATGTTGATCATACTAGTTATTACCTTTTTAGACTTTAAAAAGCAACAACGTACACGTTGGCTTGATTTTATCATTATGCTTTTCACTGGACTTGCAGGTATCGTAATTACGTTGCTTTGGTTTGCTACCGATCATACAGCAACAGCGACAAATATGAATGTTTTGTGGTTGCTTCCAATAAATATATTCTTTGCGTATAAATTTTTATCAGCCAAAAAAGAATGCCGAGAACTATGGAGACATAGTGCGTTTCTACTTGTTTTATTAGTCGTGATGGTCTTCTTATGGTTAATTAACTTCGAAATATTCGCATTAGCTGCAATTCCATTATTAATTGCATTAGCTGTTCGATATGCGTATTTAACATCTTACTTTTTAAAATTGAAAGAAGACTAAACCAATTTCTCTATCACTGGCTTCAGTGTTTTAGTAGCTTTCCAAACATGTAGTTTCTCTTTGGCTTCATCACTTATGATTGCATCAGAAAGGTTTCGTTTGAGTTCTAAAAAGAATTCTAAGAGTTTTTTAAGACCACGCATTGGTGTATCATTCATTTCTTGAATAATCGCATCAATAAATTTGAATAAGTGAGTATTATGCGTTTTTGAAACATTAAACATGTTTTGCATAAGAATGTCTGTAAATCGCTTCATTGGTGCGTATTCACCAAACTGTAGTTTTCCTATTGTTTTACCTAAAAGAAGATGGTTCATTGTTGCTTCTGAACTTGTTTTTATCCAAATTTCTGCTGCAATTTCTCGTGCAACTTTATCGCTACACAAAAATCCTGTTGCTAAAAATAAATACGTTGTTTTACTATAATCTGAACGGTACCATATTTCATATAATCCCTTTAAAACATTAATCATATTCTTTTTACCACTTTCATCATAAAATGTCGATTCAACTAAATTAAAATGAATTATTTGTGCTAAATACGGTGCAGGATTATTGGGCGCAAGAAATAAAAATTTGATATCATCTTTAGGGCGAATCGTTGTATGATAACGCTCTTTTCTAAAGTTAATCAACTTATATATACTTTCATCATCAAAGACTTTACTACTTTTCCCGTCTTTTTTACCTTTGAAAATATTCTTAATTTTTGAGAACCAAGACAGCTCTTTAAAAAACTTTGGAATAAAATCATCAAACTCCAATCGTTTCTCTATTACAATTTTATCATCGTATTCTTTATTATTATAATTGTACTCTTTATATACACTATTTACTGGTTTACATGTCCATGTATACGAAGCCGTTTCACGCTTTATGGAAAACGATGTAGTTTCTTCAAAATATGCAATATCAGTAGGATTTTTTCTAGTCAGAATACTTTGTAACCATATTTTTGGTCTGAAAATGGTGCTTTCTTGTAGCGTGACTTGCCCAAAGAAGTAACGTAACATTCCTTTAATTTCTTTGCTTTCAATTTGATCGATCTTAGCTGAAATTTCTGTGGTAATTTCCGTTAAAGGAATTCTTCCTAAAGCAATTTGAAAATCATAATACTCAAAACCTGCGCCTATTTTTTGTATCGTAAGCATTCGATCTAAAAATACTTCTGGAGCAATCCAACATGGTGCATGTGTTGGTGTAGATAGGAATACAAAATCTTCTTTGTTTTTGAAATAAACTTTTGATTGCATAAACAAAAAACGATGCACATTATACGCATAGTCAGGAATGGATTGACTTCCATACGCTGCTTTATATCTTTTTATATTATTTATTTCCTTAAATCGCTTATCGCGATATTTCCAAAAATCAGCTAATTCAGTTGGGTATTTTTTAACTAAAAGCTTACCAAAATCATTTATATAATAAGCAATCATAGTTTCAAAATGTCCTCTTTGACTACTCCAATCATCAGCAACAGAATAATCAAAAGCACGTTTGAACAAAGGTGCTAATCTTGATACATTTTTTTTATTTAGGAGTACATTCAATTTTGGTAAATAGACAAACAACAAGTCTATATGATAATTTTCATTATTATCTAAAACTTGATTCACAAAAAAGAAAATATCATCAAAACCTTCATAAATTGGTAATTTAGTATGAGAAGAAAGCACTTTCACTTCTACAATTTCTTCTTCTTCAATAATATCTGAAGGTTCAACTTGTATATATTCACTAATAATTTCTTTTGAAGCATATAATAAATTGTCAGCATATATAGATATTTCATCACAGAGTTCTTCATCTTTTACATCACCATATTTTTCAATGATTTTTGCAGCACGTACTTGAATTTTTTCATCAGAATTCAATAAAGCTTCAGAAGCTTTTTTACAGATGTCGATATGAAGTGATTTATTGCTTTTTGCAATTTTGTCTAAAATCATTAAAGTAGAATTTACTACAGATTTCACTTCAGAACTCAATAAAATAGAAGCATTTTCAATAAAAATAGTATGCTTAAACTTTTTGTCAATTGCAACAATTTTAAAATATTTCAAAACTGTATTGATTACTTTTGAATGTTGTGAATTCAGAGCTGCATAAAATTCATCTTGAAGCGATAAAACTTCTTCTTTTATTGGATTTAACTTAATTAAAAGATCAAAAAACCAACCACTTAAATTTTTATTAAATCCTTTGGTAGATGTATATATTGTTTGAATTAAGGTTTTAGTACGATCTATTTTTTGTTCTTGCACCAAATTGGTAATTGTATGTATCCAAACATCATCAATTTTTTTATAATTTTCAAAATCTAGAATATAATTATGATGGTTAATTCCTGATTCTTCTTCAAATAAATACCAAATATGAGTTTGTAGCGTTACTTCGTTTATAAGTAAAGTTTCAGGGCGATAAAGCATCCTATTTTTAGACTTTTCCCAATTGTTTTCCACAAGAACGCCTGGTAATTTAGCGATCACAAGTGCTTTTGTAGGTTCTAAATAATTAGTTTCATATAGTAGAATTAACCGTTCATAATCTAATTTCCAAGGACTTTTTTCGTTTACTAAATCACTATACCATTTTGGAATATACCATGGAAGTACGTGTTTCATAAGGTCATCATCAACCAAAAAATTAGAAAAAACTTTCCTAGCATCCGTTTTATTATAAAAAACAAAACAGGCTAAGTCCATTATTTTTTCTTGTGTATCTGTGTGCGTTTGCTCAGTTGAATACGAAATTCCCCATTCTGTTTTCTCTCTAACCTCTTTACGATTAAATACAACAGCTCGCAATTCCTTTATTTCTGCAACAAATGCTTTTTTTTCTTTTGCATTGAGCGAAAGCTTTTTTAAAAAAGGAATAACATCTTGTTCTTTACGAACTATTTCTTTGAGTTCTTCTATCAACATATTAAATTGATTTTACCTTTTTCTTTACGGCTAAAATATGTTTACAAACGCCACGTTCTCCTTGATTTCTACTAAACCAAGTACAGGTACACTTTTGCATATCACCTTTTAACACTACATAATGCTGCACTCCACTACCTTCTACGCTGGCTTCTATTTCATTATCTTTTTTTGAAGTTATCAATACTTTATTTTCTTCTAAAAGTTTCTCAGCTCCTTTTAATCGTGGGTTTAATGCTAGAATTCGTTCTAACTTAAACGGTAATCTGCGGTAAAAGAAACCGTTTTTATCTAAATCATAACCTAATAAACCCATTGCAGATAACTTTGTGGCTAATTTGTCAATTTTTGAAATATCAATACCAGCTTCAAATGAAAGTAGTGTTGGGTTAAATTCCTGATTTGTATATGAATAGTTATCAAAAGCTTTTATTAGTGTATCTGGTAAATCTTCAATCAAAGCTTCTAAAGCAGCGCCTTCACCCGAAAATCCACGCCAAAAATCTCTGGAAACAGAAAAGACAAAATTCAATTCATTGAAACACAAAATAAATGTGACCGATTGCATGTCTTTTTGTGGATATATTTTTAACTCATTGATTAACGGAATTAACGGTTGTAATAGTTTTAATCGATGAATTCCTCCTATGCAAATGGCACTATTCGCTTTTAATGGACTAAACATGTATTTACTTCCTCTTTTAATCAGAAAGTAATCATTTTTGATTTTCCCTGAAGGAATCGTTTTAAATAATTGTAAAGCCTGAATTCTACTAAGTGTTACCGCATAATCAGATTCGGAAAAGTAATACTGAACCGTTGTCAATCCTTTAATCCATTTGGTTGGCAATGGTACTTTTCGTTCTATAAAGCTTTCACCATCTTTATGAAAACCAACTTCTTTTTGTCCAACAGATAAGATTAAATCATCATTTTTTTTAATTTTCCCTAACTCAGAAATCAAAGGCGTATTAAAATCAACATTTGTGGTTCCGTTTTCGATAAATTCACCATCTTGACCATTTTCTAGCACATCTACCCTAGCATACACACCAGCGCAATGTGAAAATCCTTCAAAGCGTATTTGATTGTTTCCAGCTGTTACAATTGGATCTTTTAGTAAGGCTAATTGAAATGGAGACAAATTGAAACTCGATTGTACCGTATTTGATAAGGTTATCAAGCATCTTGACAATTCATACGGATTATTTAGTTTTCCCCAGAAAAAACACGGAGAACTTCCTTTATTAACTTCATTAAACTTAGAAAGCAATAAATTTTCTTGTCCATCGGTATTTTGTAAACTTGAAAGTGTATTGTACTGATAGTTTACGGTATTTGTTGCCATATATATTTTTCTAAAAAATTGATTTATTATGTTCTAAAAATGCTATAAATCATTATTTCTGAGGGAAATTCGGAAAGAATATACATCATCTGTATTCTTTCTTACCGTAAGATAGAAAAATTTAAAGAAATATATTTAATGCTAGCGTAAATCTGCTGCAAAGACAGGATTGAAATGTTGGAATGTTGAATTAATAAAAAATCTAGCGATTTAACTGTCTAATTATCTACCACGGAAAAACAATACCGTACTCAAGGTTTTAACAATAATGTTTAAATCTAAAAAGAAGCTTCGGTGTTTTATATAATATAAATCGTATTGAAGTTTGCGCAAACTATCTTCCATTGACGCTCCATAGTCTGTCATTACTTGTGCCCAACCTGTTACGCCAGGTTTTACAATATGACGTATTTCGTAGAACGTGAGACTCTCTGAAAGCTGTTTTACAAACGCTGGACGTTCTGGTCGTGGACCAATCATGCTCATTTCGCCTTTCAAGACATTGAAAAATTGTGGAACTTCATCCAAACGCGATTTACGCAAAAAACTACCAAACTTAGTAATTCGGTTATCATTTTTCGTTGCCCAGACTGCGCCATCTTTTTCCGCGTTGATCACCATACTGCGTAATTTGTAAATTTTAAACGGAACTCCATTTTTACCAACACGCTCTTGTGTATAAAATAATGGACCTCTATTTCCGATTAAGTTTCCAATGAATACTAGTGGTAAAAAGAGCAAGCTTATTGTCAACCCTAATATCGCAAAAGCCAAATCAAATACACGATGAAAGAATAAATACAACTTGTTTTGATTGCTTCGGCTAAATGGAAAATACTTATAAAAATCCTTTCCAACGTATTGCACAGGTACTCTAAACGTTAATTCTTCATATACTTGAATGTATTCTTTAATCGGCAAACCAGTTTCTAATAAGGAGATTAAACCATCAAACAATGGCTTGTTCAGTTCTTTACGTTCATTACTTGCTATGATTATTTCGGAAACGGCTTTATCTTTAGCTACTTTAAGTAAATCTAAATTTGTTATTTCTTCAAAATCACTTAAATCAATAGAATCATCCGCAGTTGTAGCGCTCGAATTTATATAACCGACAACTTTTGAATAATTTGTATTGTTTTTAATCGCTGTTGCTATAATGCAAACTTCTTCTTTATTTCCTATAATCAGAATGTTTTTATAGAATCTAGGAGATGAAATAAAGAAAATATACGCACATCTCCATAAATAGATAGAAACCGAGATTGCTAAAAAGAAATAGAGAATTTGTAAACGATTTTCAGGTAATTCTGGTGTAAAAAACGGTGTTAGTAAGTAGCATAAAACCGTAATAGAAACAGTTAACACTAAACTCTGAAAAGTACTGTCGTATTTACTAGATTTCTGCAAATTATACATTTCTAGTACTGTAGAGAATAGCATATAATAAGCTATTAAAACTACTGACCAAAACCAACGCTCATGTGTTAGCTTAAAGTAGTCAAAATCAAAAGTGCTAGACACAACATAGAGTCCAGACAATAAAGCTAAAACATCAAAAAACCTAAGCAGTAGCTTACGTTCCGAAATTTCGAAATGTATGTTAGATTGTGAGGCCATAATGAATACTAAATATAAGAGATAAAACTTTTAGTCTTTCCTTTCACAACTGTTTTCTTCACATTTTGATAAATGTTGTAGGTAATATCATCGTTGAAGTAGTTGTAAATCTCTTGTTTTAGTAATTGTTCGTGTTTTTCGGTTAGTGTTTCTTTGAGGTTAAATATAAGAATTCCTTTTTCTTTTTGGATAATTTGATACGTAAGTTTTATGTTATGTTTTTTACCTAAATTTTTAAAGATATAATAAAAATACAAACTTGGATAAATTTCTTGATTTCCATAAACATTCTCTCCTATTCTACCCGTAACTTCTTCTAAAACATAATGTGCTTTTCCACACGTACATACCTTATTTTTAGGCGCTAACTGAATATAATCACCCAATTGATATCGTATGATTGGAAATGCTTTCATTTGTAAATTAGTCACCACAATTTGATGGTCAATTTCTTCAACAATAACACCTTCCATATTCAAATGCATCTGTCCATGTTCACATTCAAAAGCAATAATTCCAGTTTCTGCTGCGCCATATTCGCTAATAATCGGCACGCCAAACGCTTTTTTTATCTCTTCTTTGTAACTATCGTAAATTTTCTCCGAAGTTCCTTTGAGCATTTTTAACTGCTTCGGCTTTGGAAGGTTTTTATCATTAATCAACTTTGCAGATTGATAAATCATAGACGAATACCCATGAATATATTTCGCTTTCTGTAATTTCTTTACAAATTGATTAAACGCTTTTTCTTTATAATCAAACACTCTAAAACGATTCTGTAAAGCATCTAAAACACCCACTTTAAATCGTTTAAATCCTGAAAAATCAAATCCCCAAAAATAACCGTTTCGTTCCCAAGCTTGTACATTGTGCCAAGAATATCCTCTAAAAATAGAAGCCCTATTAAATGAATCAGCCTCTTCTTCTCTTTTATACACTAGCGGATCGCCAGACGAACCTGAAGTTGTTGCTGTAAATACTTTTTTGAACGAATGTTTCGTATGAATTGCTTCGTTGTGTTCAATCACGTCAGACTTTGATAATAATGGTAATTGTTTAATGTCTTCTAATGACGAAAAAGATGCAACATCAATATTTTTAAATTGTTCTTTGTAGTATTCAGAATTTGCTTTCGCGAATGTAATCAACTCTATAAGTTGCTCTAACTGATAGGTTTCTAATAGTTCAACTGACCATTTCTCAGATGTTTTCAAAAAGGCAAACCACTTCCGTATAGAAGGATTTCGCAGCCGTTCACCTAAGTTATAAAGTAATTTATGAAGCATCATTATGGTTAGTTGAAAGTGAAAGTAATTAAATTTTATGAGTTATGAAATGTCTATGACGATAGATTTTTATTGAAGGAATAAAATTATTTTTTTTAATTGAACTTAGCTATATAAATTCATTTAAAATTTTCAATATAGACCTCTTTTATCAATTTAATGTTTTCGTTTTCTTTGCTTTCCCAAAGAAAAGAAACAAAAGAAAGGGAGTTTTTCCAGAGGTATTTTTAGTTATTCTATCGAAAACTAAAACCGTAATTATTTTCCTAAATTTTCTCCAAGGATTCAAAAATTTTTAACGCAAAATACTTACTATACTTCGGAAAAAACAAACTGTGTACACTTTTACAATTCAACTTTTTTAGGAATCTAACAATTTTCCCCATTGCTGTTTCACAACTTCCCAATCAAATAGATTTACTTTTTGTTTTGCTTCTTTGGTTATTTTTTGAACTAATTCTGGTGATTCTACAAGTGATTTAATCGCATTTACCATTTCATCTACATTAGTTTGCTCAACTAATAATCCATCTTCTTTATCTGTAATTAAAAATGGAATTCCTCCAACATTTGTAGAAATAATAGGCATTCCGAGCGCCATTGCTTCTATTAAACTAACTGGCGTATTATCAAAATTGGTTGTATTTATAAAAATATCATAGTTCTTTGAACGTGAAATCCAATCACTTTTAGATAACATTCCAGTAAATGTAACGTCTACATTCAACTCGTTTGCTAATGCCTTTGTTTTTGTAAAAGAATCGTCTTTTTCAGGACCAATCATGCACAATTCAACTTCAAAACCTTTCTTCTTCAAAGCATCAGCCACTTTAACAGCCATTGTTGGATTGTAAATTTCGGCAAACGAACGAACCCACAGAAGCTTTGCAGTTACTTGTTTTCGTTCTGTAAAAGGATAATCTTGTAATTCTATATTGTTTGGAATATGAATCAAGTTCGAATAACCATGTGCTTCAAACTTAGTTTTTAGAAACAGTGATGGACTTACATTAACCTGAGCATTTTTAAAAATTGTAGTACTTTTTGATACACTATTTTTTAATCGTTCTTCTAAATTTCCACCATGAAGAATTGGAATGTATTTGATTTTCAGAAAGATACATAACTTACTTACCAAATAAGCATAGTAAAAGTTTGACGTACTATACGTGTCTATCAGTACCTTAGATGCTTTTTTTCGGTATTTAAAAACCGTCCAAAGCATGTCAAGCATACGCAAGACTTTATTTTTCTTGTCGGAAGTCAGGCGAATTTCATAACCTTCGTTTTGGAGTAATTTCCCCAACGTTTCAATAGTTGTGGCCGTTTTTCCATGACCTGAGACGATATTTCCAACGTAAATAATCATCTAAAAGTTATTTGAAAAGCTAAAGGTTATTTTTTCCGTTCCGTATCCATAACCATCATAAATAGCTTTGTACGTTCCGTTTGGTAGTTTATGAATATCAATATGATGCATCCCGTTTTTTGCCCACGAATCACCTTGATTTTTCAAAATTGGATTGTTTGGAAGCTGTGTTTCTTTGTAATATGTTTTTGAAATAGAATCGATAGTAAAACCATACACTGCGCGTCCGTAACCTCCAAAATGATCTTGTGCAAAACGAATCATTTTTCCATCTTCTTGAAACACTCTTCCTGCTGAACGTGTATAGTTTCCAGTCTTTAAAGGTGAACTTGGATGTTCTTGCCAATTTCCGTGTAAACTATCTGAATAATAAAGTTTTAATTCGTTGTTTTTAGTCGCGAATATGTACGAAACATTGTCTTTTTCAAACAAGGTTGCATCTACCAAACGCTCATGGTCAATCAATACTTTGTCTACTTTCCAATCAAATGGAAAATTGTCTGTTTTATACAAACGAACTTGCTCATGGCGCTTCGTTTCAGGAATCATATAGGTAATTCCATCTTTTTTAAACATAAATGGATATGATAAATGAACCGATTCATCCAGTGCAATTCCTAAGTATTTCCATGAATCATTTTCTTCAACAGCAACACCAATATCAGCATGCTTTCCGTTCATTATTTCAAAGAAAGCATACCATTTTCCATTATATTCATGTAAAAAAGGATCAGCCATAAGCAGGTTTTTAGCAATAGAATTGGCTTCCCTGTTAAATACTTTTGTCTGTTTAATATTCCAATCGAGTGGTTTTTTAGATGTACTTGATCCTATAGAATAATAAGCTCCTGTAATTTTTCGACCAAAGAATGGTACAGGTTTTTTCATGAAATAACAATACGCTATATAACTAGAGAATAAGAATCCTAGTATAAAAATGATTAGTACGAGTTTTTTTACAAATTTCATTCAATTTTGCTTAATTACTTTTCGTTTTCTTTGCTTTCCCAAAGAAAAGAAACAAAAGAAAGGGAATTTTTCCAGAGGTATTTTTAATATAATTTATTCCATCATTTGATTTCAAAAAACGTCAATTCGAGTGATTTTTCATAATGAAATGACGAAAAATTGTATCGAGAATCATTTTATATATTCAATTTCCTATCGAAAAGTTTTTATTCTTTCAGTTACTTTATACAATCGCCATTTTCCTTTTTGTAGGATGAGTTCAAATTCAGGTAAATCTATATAAATTAAAACATAGTCTACTCCATAATTACGTAAAAATTGATTTCCTTCTAATCGTGGTAATGCAGTAAATTCAGTATAATCTTGATACCATTGTACAAATCGTTTCGGATTTCCTTCAATCAACATATTAGCGCCTTTACTATCCAAAACTACCGAACGCCTTCCACCCGATCGTCCAATATCAGGCGCAAAAAACAAAGCATCTTTTGGTGTTTTTTCTCTTATAAATGTTAGAACTTCGTTTAAGTCTGCATCATCATTTCCGTTTGCAATGTTTCCAACTGAAAGCGAATTTGGCAATACACGTCGTACAATATCATTAGAAGCTACAGGAATTGAATTGAATACTTCATGCTTAGAAACTACTAAAACCAATAGAAAACCTCCAAAAACAAACAGAAATAACTGTTTAAAGCGTTGATTTCTGTATAAAACATCAAGAATGAATAAAATTGCAAAGAAAAACGCTACAATCAATAGTTTTTGAATTCTAACTAATTGAAACGACATGCGAATGTTTTTCTCAAATGTTTCGTTTACAATCAATTCTAAAAACGTGAATATATTTGG
Source organism: Kordia sp. E (assembly GCF_056033805.1). NCBI lineage: Bacteria > Pseudomonadati > Bacteroidota > Flavobacteriia > Flavobacteriales > Flavobacteriaceae > Kordia > Kordia sp. E. The sequence goes on along the minus strand of NZ_JBRASR010000003.1, from coordinate 1,310,838 downwards.
CAATGCAAATACTAATAAACTTAAGATTAATAAATAGTTACATCGTACTTTGTCAATTTTATTTCCTTTTACATATGCATACACCGCAAATACTAAAACGGGAATAAAATAGATAGCATATTTTAAGTGTAACCATTGTTGCCAAAAGGTTGTTGGTTCACGTAAAAACGATGAAAACTTCAATTCTAGTGCTTCATAATATACTGATAAATCGTAGTCTGATGCATCTGTGGAAACATTACCAAAATAGGTAATGAAAAATGGTAGCATTCCTAAAAACGCTAATAAAATCACTAATAAATTGCGCAAACTGAATAGTTTTAGAAAACTCTTTTTTTCATAATAATCATGTAAAAACACATAACTAAAAAATACTAAAACACCTCCTAAACCTGTGATTGGATGAAAGTTGAATAGTAATCCAGCTAAAAATGCGGCTATGTATAACTTTAAATTATTTTTGAAATTGAATAGCAAAAATGGTAATGGTAATACTGCATAATACACAACACGTGGCAACATGGACCACATATCTGAAATTCCCCAATATTCGTATCCTGGAATCCAAATAATTCCTCTCATGAAGATGGAAACAAAGAATGCTATCCAAAAGTTTTTTGTAATTCTGAATAGTAAAAAATACCAAAGTAATCCGAATAGAATGTGACAAATAAACGTCAATATATTCAATGCTTGCACATAGTTTCCGTCTGTGAATTTTGCTAAAAAACGTAGTGTTTCAATATAAAAAGGTGTGTAATATTTTACATTATTAATATCATTACAGAATAAGTCTTTCGCAAATAAACTTGGGTCATCTTTTTTGAGGCATACAGGAATAATGTTATGTAAGTCAGAGCTTAAATGTGTTTCGTTTGCTGACAGATTTCCTATGTAATATCCAAAAGCGATGCAAACATTCAATAGGATGACAATGATGTGTTTGCGTTTCATGCTTCAGATTTTGGTGCTTTTAAGATATCGTATTGAATTGCTTGTAACAACAACTGAAACCCAAGAATCAACGAAACTGTGATTAACATAATTGTTCCTGTTGGTGTAAATTCGCCCAAAGAAGCATAATGAACCCAATTGTAGATTCCGTAAATAAAGCCAAAGAGAAACATCGGGAAACCGAATAGTAGATATACAGAAGCAATATTAAAATCGTAAATAAAGTAACTTTTAAAGATGCGTTTTAAAAATGTTTTTGTGAGTTTTGGTATAAATATGAATGGAATTTGCCAAACTTTCATGCTCGATTTTTCATCTCCATAGTTTGCTGGCATTGGCACATCTTTAATCCGTACATCTTGAAAGTATAATTCGGCAATTAAAGACGATTCAAAGTAGTAATCGCGATGAATGTTTGTGAAATCGAGTTGTTTTAACAATTCAACTTTTATTGCAAAAAAACCATTTGTCGGATCAAAATTATTCCAATATCCAGAAGCTACTTTCGTTAGAAATGATAATCCTAAGTTTCCAACTTTACGCACAAAAGGCATTTGTTTTAATGCTTTGAAATCCTTGAACCGATTTCCTTTAGCGTATTCAGCTTTGTTTTCAATTAGTGGTTTCAACAAATCTGGAATATGGCTACTATCCATTTGATCGTCAGCATCTACTTTTATAACATATTCAAGTTCTAATTCAATTGCTTTTTGAAAACCGTGTTTTGTAGCACCGCCAACGCCTAAGTTTTTTTTATTCTTTACGATTACAATACGATCAGATGTTTTTGACTGTGCAATCAAACTTTCTGGAATTGGTTCTTTTCCACAATCATCAACAATAATAATTTTAGAAATGAACGAAGGCAACTTATTCACCACATTTTCAATGTGTTTTGCAGCATTGTAATATGGAATTATAACTCCTATGTTATATGATTCAAAGTTGATCATGCTTTTTTATAATATCTTGGTGTAATTAGCACAGCTGTTGAAAATAAAAACAAGCCCAATATAGCAAAAACAGGTCGGTAAACGTATAAATGTTCACCAAATAATAAAGTTACCATCATAGATAATACCAATCCTTTCATGGCAATACCTAAGTATTTAAATTGCTTGTATCGTATAGAAAAGTAGTTTAAAAGCCATCTTACATAGAAATATAAACCAACCAGTCCTACTTCATTAATAAGCGTTAAGTAGATGTTATGTGCTGAGTTTCCAACGAGAATAAAGTTGTTAAAACCTGATCCGAATGGCACTACATATAAATGTGTTAGCAAGTAATCGATGTATTTTACAGATAAATTTTTTCGTCCTGCGCCTAAATCTTCATATAATTGATTTACATCTCCTTGTGCTATTAAAGACGGATCAGAAAGCTTATTTACAACACGTCCATTGAAAACATCTGTTATGATTGAAAAGATCTCTGAATTGTATGCAGAAACGGCTAATAAGCCAAATCCAACTACAACAGACATATAAATAAATTTACCTGTTGATTTTACAAAGAAATACAACGCAAATACCAATAACCCAACATAACTTGTTCGTGATCCACTTAATGATAACGCAATAATTGAGAACAAAATTCCTGCAATTAGAAATATTCGATTTATTTTCAAAGCTCTTTCAAAAAATAATCCAATAAATGTAATTAAGGAAGTTACCATCACCATTCCCAAGACAATTTTATTTGGGCCAAGAATTCCTGAAAGAAATCCTGCATATGCTTTTTTATCTATATCACTCCACAAATAACCAATGGCACCAAAATGCTGTCCTAATACGACAAGTGTAGCAATGACAGTCATAACCACATGTAAGTACACAAGTTGTCTTAATATTTTAGGGTTTCGCATTAAGATGAGAAAAAATACAAACGAAAAATAGAATGTTAAGAAATGATACATGAACAATGTAGTTCGTAATATCCAGGTAAGTCGTCCGCTTAGATAACTAATCAAAAAGGTGAAAATCATCATAAACAAACACCATTTGATAAAAATCCAAAGATATTGAAGGTATCTTTTTCGATTTATATACCAAATTAGAATGTCATAATTTACTACAAATTGATAGATTACTAATAATCCTAAAAAGTCATATAAACGCAGTTCGTTACTTCCTGTAATACTATATTTAAAGACAGCAACATTGTAAAAGTATGATACCAAAATACCGAATAGCAACAGCTTGAGAAAGATTGATTTCCCCATAGCGAATAAGCGTGTTTCTATTTTTTTTACGGCAGTAGCCATTATAATTCGTTGTAAAAAGTTATCAATTGTTGCAGAATTGCTTCTTGCGCAAAGTGTTCATTAATATGTTGCTGCAAATGTGCTGCTTTTTTTGTTCTATCTACTTCGTTTTCTATTAAATTAGTTAGTTTTTCTGCAAAAATCATTTCATTTCCTGCAGCAACTAAATATCCTTTAGATTCATCTGAAATTACACGCTTGCATTCACCAACATCTGTTGCTAAAACGGCTAAACCATGCAAACCATATTCTAGCAAAGCAATTGGTAAACCTTCAGATTTTGAAGATAGTACACCAATATCACATTGCGATAAAATATGCGAAACATCTTCCCTACTTCCATACACAAATACACTGTCATTTAATTCATGATCATGAATAAATAATTTAAGCGTACGCGAATAATCATCCTCAAAATCTTTTCCAACCAAATGCAATGTCCAATCTTTATGTGTCTTTTTAATGTTTTTGAATGCTTTTACCAACAATGTATGATCTTTCTGTGGACGTAAATTTGCCAAACAAACAATACGTTTTCCTGAAGTTCCTTTTAATTCTGTTGACTTTTGAACAGTTGTATTTTTTACGGGAAAGTTTGAAAGGTAAATTACGTTGGAAACTGCTAAATTTTTATCTGCCCAATCTTTTAATTGTTGGTTCACTGAAATAATTCCGTTCATCCAATAGGAAGCAATTTTCAATGGAAACGATTTCCGTTTTGCTAAAAATTCACTATTTCCGTAATGATCATGCCAAACCATTTTAAACTTCGGATAGATCATTTTTGTTAGAAATACAATGAAAAAAGAAGTCGCATGCGCATGTACTATTGTAATTTCGTTTTCTTTAATAAAAGCTTTCAATCGTTTAATTGCTTTGAAATCAAAGGTTTTAGTTCGGTTTAAAAACAAATACCCAACTTCATTTGAAAGCTGATTTTTCAACATTCCTTCTTTACGCGTCGTACACAAAAATGAAGCATCTACTTCTGTCGCCAATGCATTTGCATAGGTTAACGCTAGTTTTTCAGCGCCGCCAGCTTCTAATGTATCAATGACTTGGAGGGTTTTCATTTATTGGGTTTTGGGTTTTGGGTTTTGGGTTTTGGGTTTTGGGTTTTGGGTTTTGGGTTTTGGGTTTTGGGTTTTGGGTTTTAAAAGGAATACTTTTATATTCTACATTTAGCTTTTTACATTTACAATTTATTACTTTTTAAAAGGTCATGAATCCTAGCAAAAAAGCTTGTTAAGGTTAAATATTCTTCCCATAGCTTACGATTTTCTACTTGAATTTCTTCAAATTTTTCTTGATTTAGATTTCCGTGAAATTCTAGTAATTTTTTCTCTAATATATGTTCTTTTCCTTGCGGGATTCGAATGCAATGTTGTGTCCAATCAATGATTCCTTCTAATGGTAACAAACAATCTGTATCAATCAATACAGGAATTCTTCCCATAGCTAAGGTTTGATAAAAACGAACTGAAAAATTTCCAGCGCCTCTTAAATTAAATATATAATCAGAATCGTTTATATTTTCATAAAATTCATAGGTTGTTTTATCTATAGATCGATTACTTTTTATACCAGCTCTATAACGTTCTCTATATACAATATTCGTTTGAATGTCTTTATTTTTCTCTAAACGTTTCAAGTATTTATAACGCATAAAAGGCGCTGCATACCATTGTTGTGGTTCTAATAAGGACTTATGAAAGTGATATTTCAAATTTCTATACACAATGAAGCCAATGTCTTTTGCAGCTTTTAAAACGTTTGCAGTTGCCTGACCGACAAAACCAATTACAGGTTGTTCATTTTTTACACGAACTTGATGATCTTCTTTTTCAATATAATGTACTAACGGATCTTTAAAAAATGCTGGAAACGAAATCTGATTCGGCAACTTTTTACTTTTATAACCACTTGTGCGAAATACATACACATCTTTGTTTGTAGGCATTACACCTTGATCTCCTGAAACATATGTCAATACTTTCAAACTTGCTTTGTGACATGCTTCAATGAACGATTCTGCTTCTGCTTGCGCATTCTGATTCAAGTAATAATTCCAAGAACATGGTAACATTGCAACTTCAGCTTCTTCAATTGTATCAACTAATTGATAGTACTTTTTGACCTCTGTAAATTCATCTCGTTCATCAAATAATAACGCATACACCAACGGAAACTTCTCTCCTTTCGGATGTTTCTCTAAAAATTTTCTATCTGTGTAAACGTTCAACATTTATAGTAACGATTTTATTTCTTGTTCAAATTTATCAAGTGTGTACGTTCGACTCCATTCAATCGCATTTTCAACAGCTTCTTGATATGTTGCTTCAGATTGAAGCATCTTTTCAATTCCTGCAACTGCATTTTCTACATTCGGATCAATCAAAATTCCACGATTTCCTTCATCTAACATATATGGAACACACGAAATTTTAGTTACAATTGGCAAGCTTCCCCAAAACATTGCTTCTGCAACTACTTTTGGCCAACCTTCCGATTTTGAAGGCAATAACATAAAATGTGACGTTTTGTGTACTTCTTTGATAAACTCGCCTTTTACATTTCCATGTAATTTCACAAATGATTGCAATTGATTTGCTTCCACATACGCTTCTAACTCTGATCGCATTGCACCATCTCCATACACATCTAATCGTACATTATGATGCTGTTTATGAAGTGCTTCCACAATTTGAATTGTCAACAACGGACGTTTTCCAATCGCTAACGAACCAATAAAACTAAATTTTACAATTCCTTCTAATTTTCTTGCTACAATTGGTTCTTTATCAGCATCTCTATATGTTGCTGTAAAAAATGATTTGATATTTTTTGTTTGATTCTTCCAATCTCCATACACCAAAACGTTCATCTTTTTGGTTAAAAATGTATTGGAAAGAATTTTTCGTTGCACACGATAACTCAATGGTTGTGGACTTTTCGGATCCCAATTTCCTGCATACTTAGCAGTTTTGGTTTTCCATGGAAAAAGGATTTGTACAAAACAAGCAATCAATCCAACATTTCCAGGACAACGCAAATGAATATGATCTGCCCAAATAAAAGCTTTGATCAATTGAAACACTATAACAGGAAATAATAAAACGGTTCTTATTTTTTGTAAAAATGTGTTTGAAAAGAAAAAAGGCAACCAAAATCGCTTGATATCAGTACGTTTGAAGTTCTTTTCTAGAATATCTTCTTTATAGTAAAAAGGTGAAATAATACCAATATTCTCAGCATGATCAAACCAAAGATCCATTTCCTTAACATAAGGAGCATACGAAAAAAACTGGTCTTCTCGTTTGATGGTTGGCGCGTATGTAACGACTAAAAAGTTCATTAAATATAAGCAGATGAATCGTTATCATTAATTTTTACGGCAGGAACACCCAAAACTGTTGTATTGGCTTCTACATCTTTTACAACCAGCGAATTTGCACCTAAAACACTATTAGAACCAATCGTGATTTTTCCGGCAACAGTTACGTTTGCACCAACATAGACATTATCTTCCAATACAGGAACGCCGCGCTTATCGCCTCTTCCACTAACGCCAATGGTGACACCTTGTGAAATATTACAATTATTTCCAATGACAGCATTAGAATTGATAATAATATGTCCAAAATGGCCAATGTAAAATGAATGTCCAACTTTAGCCGAATATGGCAATTGAATTCCTGCGACAATTTCAATCCACTTTTGTGAAATCACAGCAAAAAGCAAGATGATTTTTTTCAAAATTGAAGGCAATCTACTTTCATAAATACAGTTCCAAAAACGATACGTGATTATTGCCCACAAACCCTGTTGTGTGAGTATTAAGAGCAACGCGTTTTTCCCGCTATACTTCTTATATTTGGCAATATCTGATCGTACTTTTTTAAACATATGTTGTGTTAATCTATTTTTCCTGCAAATGTGATAATCTCTCCATCTTTGTAAAAAACAGTTTTATATGGATAGTTTTTTGATTCAAAAAAAGCTTCTATTTTTTTATAGGTTTGTTCTTTGTTAACCCAATGATAACTTGCAATTGCAAAGTTTGGCTTAAACTCTTCAAGTACTTCTACCAAACCATCCATTGCTTCAATTTCGGCGCCTTCAATGTCCATTTTGACAAAATCTAGACGTTCTAGTTTTTCTCGTTTCTGGAAAGAATCTATCGTTATTGCGTCTTTAAGAGTCGTTTTTGCATCAGCAGGTTTCGTATAAATTGATGAAGAAACACTTCCTGCTTCAAAAAACTCTAGCTGAGTATTTTTATCCCAAATTAATTCTTCTTGAATTTGAATATTTTTTATTTCAGGATTCAATGCAATGTTTGATTCCATTTCCACAATATTAATCGCATCAGGTTCAAAAGCAAATACTTTTCCGTTTGCGCCTACTTTTTTACCATAATACAATGATAAGTAGCCATGATTTGCGCCAGCATCTAATACAACATCGTTTTCTTTTATAGTGTAAAACGTCTCGTATCTATTGATATCTCTCACAACATAATACATAGGAAGTTTTGTAGAAATTCCTAAATCGCCAGTAAATATAGTTTGATAGGTATTATTTTTTCGCTTGAACTTTTCCTTACGAATCACATTGAAATACACTTGTTTAAGCGATTCCTTTAATGCTTTTGACGGCAAAATTTTATATATAGTTTTTAGCAAACTCATTCTTTTATTTGGGGTTTTTGAAACCATAATACAAACCAAGCGGTAAATCTACCAATTGATTCTGTAAAAGCTTCCATCTTTTTTTGCTGGGTAAATATATTTGTAAATCTAAGAAACGCCAAAAACAATGACGTAACATTCCATTTTATTCTTGCTTTTAAGCTTGGGTTTTTAAATCGGACACGCCAAACGTACCAGCCATTTTTTACAACCATCTTACCATATTTAAACTGATTTGGACGACCAGAAGCATCATGATGATGTTCTAAACGTGCAGCTGTATTTACATATAATTGTCCTAGTTTAGAAACACGCAACGTAAAATCGGTGTCTTCATATAAACCATAACCATCAAAATAGGTTGAAAAATTAATCGTATTAAACACTTTCTTTTTAAATGATGAAACACCGCCCATAAAGACTTCAACTGGATATGTGTTTCCAGAAGGCGGCAAAAATCCGACAGCACGTCCATGCGCAAATGTTGGCATGATGCATGGTTTTGTATCATCTAGTAAACCAAGTTTCTTTCGAAAACGAAAACGCAGCGATTCTGATCGAAACCAACCATCATATTGAAACGATTTTGTTGTTGGTTTGTTTTCACCTGAAATCTTTGTCCAATTGACCTCATTTGTAATGTAACCGCCAACTCCTAAAGCTTCAGGATAGGTTTTATAGGTTCCAATTAAGTTTTCAAAGTATGTTTCTTCTAAAATTGTATCATCATCTAAAAAGCAAACAATATCGCTTGTTTCAGCAACATTTCGTATTCCAAAATTACGCTGCCGCGTTAATCCTCTTTCTGAATCATCCACTTTATGATACTTCAAATTATTAAACGGATTTTGAGACAACATTTCCTTTGTTTCATCATTTGTAGAACCATCAACAATTAATATCTCATCAGGATATAATACTTGCTTCGTTACCGATTGCAATAGTGTTTGCAATGGTTTCGGACGCATGTATGTACATATGATCAGTGTAAATTTCATTAGTTTTGTTGGACTAGAGATTTGTATATTTCTATATTTTGTTGAGCTATATTGGTGATATCAAATCGTTTTATTGCTTCATTTCTAGCATTTTTAGCCATTTTTGAAGCAATTTCCGTATTCGTTAATAATGTATTTATTTTTTCTGCAAATGCTTTGTAAGATTTTGGGTTTTCCAGAAAACCAGTTTTTCCATCTTCTACAATTTCATGTGCCCAAGGATAGTCTGTATTTACAAATGGTTTTTCTAGCGCCATTGCTTCTATAGTAACCATTCCGAACGATTCTGCTAACGAAGGAAATACACAAACATTTGCTTCATTAATCAACTCTTTCATTGTATCATAATTGACTTTTCCTTTGTAATCAACCTTTTTCAAAGCATCTGAGCTTAGTTGTTCTTGCATGATTTCCCATGTAGAACGATTTTCCAAGGCGTCAATCGCGTCGTTTCCAACAATAACCAATGTACAGTTGTCGTTTTTTTGAATCAATTCATTGAAAATATGTGCCAATTCTATAATTCCTTTTTTACGAATTAACGTTCCAAAGTATAAAATTAAACCTTCTATACGCTTTGAAATATCTGGATGAAAATCATCAATATATATTCCGTTTGGAATTACAGTAACTCCCTTATTATCAGAAAATAACATGTTTGTTTTTTCAGCTACAAACTGACTTACTGCTATAATTTTAGTTGCTTTTTGAAATGCTTTTTTCTCACGATTGAAGTTTCGTTGTTTTTGTGGACGATCTTCCAAATGACAGAAAAACGTATCACTTCCATGCAATCGCATTACATTTGGAATTGAGAAGTTCATATTTGCTGAAATTCCAGTCCAATCAACCACTTCCAAGACATCTATTTTATCTTGTTTGATGATTTTGTTTACATAATTGGCTATAATTCCTTCGTTTAAACGCCATGTAAATAAAGGATATTTACGCAGTTTTATTTTGTGAATTGTGATGCCTTCGTCTGTAAAAACTTCTTGTTTATCCTGAAAATACGTAAATACAGAAATTTGAATTCCTTTATCTACTAAGGCTTTGAGTAAGTTTTTCGTACTCGTTCCTATTCCGGCAGCTTTCGGAAGTTTTTCATGTGGATATTCGGGAAGTAAAAAACCAATATGCATTAGCTCAATAGTTTTTTGAATGCAGTGTGCATACGTTGTTGTACATTTTGTAATGGATGCGCAGCAACACTTTCAGCCCAATTTTGACGTGCACCAATATTTTGTTGTTTCAAGGTATTAAAATCTTGTAACATATGTGTAATTGCTTCCTTAGAACGCAACACATGTACCGCTTTTGGATGCTTTTCAAAGGTTTTAAAATGGACAAATTGATACAAACGATCTATATTGAAATCTTTGTGTCCATTTGGTTGTTTATAATCACAATAAAATGCTTGTTTTCCGAGTAATATCGCGTCAAGCGCCATTGTAGAGCCAATATTAAAAATTGCTTCACTGTAATGCAATGTACTATATAATACGCCTAAATTGGAGTTTACATTGTACAATTCAGGCAATGGATTATTTTCAGAATCCCATGTTGGAATTACTTCCGTAATCACATCTTTGTATGCAGCTATTATTGGAGTAAATCCTTGATTGTAATCAGCAGGATTTGCACGTAATATTACATGATATTGTTCTTTATGTGTTTGATTATGCGTTTTTACCGCTTCGGCTAGATCTTTTAAATATAAAGGATCATCCATTCCTATAGACGTGAAATTTCCTGAGAAACATAATAACTTTTTGTCTAATGGCAACTTATATGCTTTATAGAATAATTCTTTCTCAATTAAATATTCAGGTTTTGTATAGAATGTAAATTGCGGCGTTCCAGTTATTGTAATGTTGTCATTCTTAACTTCATCCGCATAATATTGCTGCATTTCCTCCTTCATGTATTCACTCCAAACAAAGTAATGGTCTGCTTTTAGCATTTTGTTTCCTTTCGGAAGATTGTCCCAAGAATGTATAAAACTCACTACAGGAATTCCCAAATCGCGTGCAGCAATTACGGGCGCTAATGACAAACTAGATACTTGATGCGAACAATAGATAAGATCAGGTTTCTCAATTTTTAGATATGCTAAACATTCTTTGTAATAGTTGGATTCACGCGTGTTTTTGAAGAATTTATCTTCTAGTTTTTGAATTCCAGTTGCGGAAGCATAGAAACGTGATAAGAGACTAATTAGTGCAAATTTCACTTTCTTTTTAAAGTTACTTTTCCCTGGCGCAACTCTATATAATAAATGATTTTTATTTGCTTGATTTTTATCATTGTAACGCAATGTTGACTTCGCTTTTAAATAACGCAAAAAGTCTGTCTTCCCTTTGTAATCAAACTCTGGAAGCTGTTTTGTTGCAATTGATTTTGGCAGTTTTTCTACTGCAGAAGATTTTACATTATGCCAAACAAGCATGTCAAATTCTTCTGGAATGTCGAAGAAATTGCTTGCATAATGATTTTCAAAACTTTGATATCCAACAAATATGGATATTATCTTTTTTCGCATGAGGCAACAGCGTTATTGATATTGTCGACAAATATAGCCATTGAAAGGATTCTGAAAAGAAAATAGAGTCCTCTATTCGGAGTTTTTTGTTGTTTTTTTGCCAATTGTAATACTTTTTCCGTGTCAAAGACAGTTTTTAAGGCATTAATGTTCTTTTCTAGCAATTCATATAGCTTTTCTCCTATTTCTCCTTCTATTCTATTATTCCAGTCTTGTACAGAGGTTTCAGACTTGATTGGGTTTTTGAAATATTGTAGTAAATCTTGATTTCCTTCATAAATGATTTGTTCATGAATTTGATCGTTTTTGTAACGTTCACGCGATGCATTGTGCGTTTGCTTTATAAAATCTTCATGTAAAAATGGTGTAATTTTATTCCTAAAAGCGGAAATCATTTTATGTCGATTCCCAAAATTCCCTGGCAAACGTCCTTTTCTATAGAAGTTAAGTAAAATTTCAGCATTTGAATTTCCAGTATAGTTTTCGGCTACAGCCAAAGAAATATTTTCAGGATATTCATTTAAAAATTCATCATAATCACTTGTAAACGAATTAGATAAAAACTCTTTTGGCGTTAAATAGTTGTGCATTGCTTTTGCTAGATTTTCATCTTCTCCAAAAAACATGCGCACACATTCTCCAGCTTCTCCCATGACATAACTATAGTTTTCAGGAATCGTTTGATCTACAAATTTCAGCATGTCTACATACGAAGCTGTTGCCAATCCGCCAGAAATTGTAGCAATTTGAGTGGCATAGTGTTCAAATTCATTTTCATCACATAAAGTTGCATACTTGTAGTTAATTCCTAACTTCAAAGCTATTTCCTTACCTTGAATGACATCAGCAGCATACACATTTCCAAAGTTTCCTGCTTTTACGTATTCATTTCCTTCTTCAACTTGACTTAGTAATGCTAAACTATCTTTTCCCGCAGTTGCACCAAAGAATAGATTTTCTGTAGCATTCATACCATCTTTTAATGAAAAAGGTTCGCTTTTATTTGAAAAATCAAGTTGTAAGTCAATTGTATGTTTAGTCAAATCTGAATTGAAAGTGTATTGTTTTCCACCTTGAATACGTGTGATATTTTTGTATGGTAACGGAAATGGAGTTACTTGATATCCGAACGCAAAGTGTGCTTGCATTCCAATTTCATCAAATTCTAACGGAACTTGTAATTTATTGAAATTTTGGAAGTTTAAGAAGAAAATATGCTTGTTTCTATATATTAAACTAAAACTTCCATTGACACCGTATAAATCACTATATATTAATAATTTACTACTTATTTTATCATAAATAAACAGTTCAAAAACTCCACCAATATGATTGTAAATATTTATAAGTGCTTCATGTATATTGTGATGTAATTCTTCTAAAAAATCTGTAATTTTTTCTACATCATGATCTGATGAATACCAGATAATTTCGTATTGTTGATCTTCTAACCAATAGAGTGTACTTCCTTGATTTTCCGTTTTGAACAGTTCTACTTGAAATTGTTCTTTGTCAAAAGTTATATGAAAATTCGTTATGGTATGTTTTTCAAATTTCACAGCACAATTGTTTTAGCTAATTCTTCAGCCTTTTGCCAATCTTTTAGCGTGTCAATGTTTACATAGTATGTTGAATCAGAAACTACATACGCTACCGTATTTCCATATAGTGAGTTTTCGTGTTGAATGCAATTCGTTTTTGTGATATATATACTTCCGTCTCTGTGATACGCTTTTGGTAATTCTTGTCTTCTTGGAATGATGTTTTGTTCACCTGTAGCAATCTTTAACACGCCATTTTCATTGGCTTCAAACGTCCAATGTGGATTGTATTCATGTGGAACTTCTAAGACAGAAACTAACGAATCTGTTTGTTTTTCTTTGAATGTTTCCAATGCTTTGTCTAGAAATCCTTTCGGTCTAAATGGACTTGTTGGTTGCAATAAACAGATGGCATCAAATTGTTTTCCTGCTCCTTCAAAATGTGAGATTACATGCTGAATCACTGGTAATGTTGGCGTTGTATCTTCCGCTAAGTGTTTTGGACGCACAAAGGGAACATTCGCGCCAAGCGACTTCGCAATCGCAATTATTTCTTCATCATCTGTCGTGACCACAACTTCATCAATATGTTTTGATTGCAAAGCAGCGTCAATACTGTATTGAATTAACGGTTTTCCATTCAATAATTTTTTATTTTTCCCTGGAACACCTTTGCTTCCGCCTCTTGCTGGTATGACTGCTAGAATATTCATATTGTTATTTCTGTGATCTGATATATTTGTTTTGTACTTAACGTCAGTTCGAGTGAATTTGCATAACAAATTTGTATCGAGAACTACTTTGAAATATAATAGTAAATTTAACTTTAAAAGCTGTTCTCGATACTATTTTTTGTTTATCTCGACTGCGCTCGATATAATAAAAAATCACTCGAACTGACGTTTGCGTTATTTATAATTTAACATACACTATTTCATTAATACATAATCGTTTTATGAGCAATTAGTTTTGTGTTTGCTAACGCTTCCGCAATACGTTTTCCAGAGTTTCCATCTCCATATATGTGTTCAGAAAGCATTCCTTTTTGTCCAATTCGTTCTTGAATTGCTGCTTTTATTAAGTCTTTATCATATGCAACATCTAGTACGTTTTTCCCGCGTTGACGGCGGTTTTGACGTGTTCCAATGTTAACCGTTGGTACACCAATGTATGAACATTCGCGAATTCCTACACTTGAGTTTCCAACTAAACAATCACTATTTTTTAGTAAGTGTAAAAAGTCATTCGGTTCCATGTTTTTAAAGAATCGGATGTTTCCTGGATTGAAGTTTTCACGATAGTAGCGAATTCCGTTTGAAGTTCCATCCGAACCTGCATCTACGTTTGGCCAAAACCAAAACGTTGGAATGTTTAACTCATGAATCGCTTTTAACGTAGCTAATACGTCTTCTCTTGCCGATTTGTAACGACTTGTCTCTGGATGTTGCATTACTACTAAATATCCGTTAGAAATGTCTAAATCAGCTCCTACACCTCCATATTTTTTAATTGGATTGACATTATGATTTGTATTTTCTAACACTTCCTTAGCAATATCAATTGACGGGCAACCAGTATTTAATACATACGCAGGATCTTCTCCAAGCTTTATAACTCTATCTTTTGCATCTTCCGAAGCAACTAAATGTAAATCAGCAAGTTTTGTATTTGCATGACGTACTTTTTCATCAATGTTTCCAGTAACTTCTCCACCTTGAATGTGCACTAATGGAATGTTTTGATACGCCGCAGCAATGCTTGTAGCAATTGTTTCAAAACGATCTGCAATGGTAATAACTGCGTCGGGTTTTAGATTGTAGAATACATTTGAGAGTTCCATCACACCTAAACCTGTCGTTTTTGCCATTGCTGTCGGGTTTTCACCTTCCAACACCATGAATACTTTTTCATCTATTTTGAAACCATCTTTTTCAATGACATTTACAGCATTTCCGTAACGTCCTAGTAATGCAGAACCTGCAACTACTAATTGTAATTCGAGACTTGGATGTTCTTGAATTGCTTTTAGCGCCGTTTTTATTCTACTGTATGATGGTCGTGCCGTTACGACAGCACATATTTTTCGTTTGTTCATTTCTCGGTTTTCAGTTGTCGGTTTTCAGTTTTGGGTTGATTTATTATAAGTCGCTTCGTTTTTTTTGGTTATTCGGTTATTCGAAAATATTATATTATTTCTAATCGTCAGTTCGAGTGAATTTGCGGAGCAAATTTGTATCGAGAACTACTTTTAAAACTTCTAAGCATTTCTCGATACAAAATTCTTTTAGAATTTCACTCGAAATGACGCTTTTAGTTGTTTTTAAAATTAAACATTTCAAGAAATATCTCCTTCATTTAAAAAATCCCATTGGTGCATGTTTTTTACTAACTTTTTTCCTAGTACATTTTGAAACTCTGAAGCCAATATTCCATAGTTTTTAGGTTTTTTAGCTTCTAAATCGTTGAATGTTAAGACATGTCCTTTTGGTAAATCTTTGTTGATAGCTAACGATTTTTCAAAGATTTGCTTCAATTCAGTATATTGTGAGTTGTCTTTTTTATCTATTGGATGATTTAATGCTTCATCAATATTACGAATTGCTTTTACTAGTTGTGTCGTTTCCGAAAACGTTAGTGACGATTTTGCATCAGGCCCAAACATTTCCTTATCAAATACTACATGAAATTCTAAGATTTCGGCTCCTAATGTTGCCGCAGCAATTCCTGCTTCTATTCCAGATGAATGATCTGAAAACCCAATAGGAACCTGATATTTCTCTTTTAATTCTTGTATTACATTTAAGCCAAATTGATTTGGTGCCGTCGGATAAGACGTTGTACATTGCAAGATAGAGAATTCGCAGTTTTTTTCTTTTAAGAATGCTACTGTTTTGTCTAATTCATCAAACGAACTCATTCCTGATGAAATGATGATTGGTTTTCCTGTGTTAGCTATTTTTTCTAGTAATAGGAAGTTATTTACTTCACCTGAACCAACTTTGTATTGTTTTACACCAACTTCTTCTAACAAATCTACTGCTGCATTACTGAATGGTGACGATAAGAAGTCAATTCCAACTTCATCACAATGTGCTTTGAGCTCTTTCCATTGCGGCAAGCTAAATTCCATACGTTGCCAGTATTCATAACGTGTAGCATCCTGTTTTGAGAATTTTACTCTGAACGGTTCATGAATGCTACTTTCCGCCACAGCGATATGCGTTTGAAACTTTATGGCATCAGCGCCTGTTTTTGCTACAGCATCAATGTACGCATGTGCCATTCCGAGACTTCCGTCGTGTGCTTGCGCTATTTCTGCTATGATGTAGGTTTGTTTCATGTGTTGGGTTATTAGGTTTTTGGTATTCGTTTATTCGAAAATAGTTTGATAGCTTTTAAGCATTTCTCGATATAAAATTTTTTCAAAATTTCACTCGAAATGACGCCTTCGCTATTTTACAATTTCAAATTGAGTTTATAAATTTCTTTAACTTCTCCAATTGCTTATCAGCAGTAAAACTTTCTAAGAACGTTTTTCGGGCGTTATTTCCTGTAAATATCCGCTTTTCTTCATTGCTATACAAATCTATCAATTGTGTTGTCATGTGTTGCAAATCGTCACTTAAGATACAGTTTTCATCATGTGTCAATTCTGGATAACAACTTGCCGCAGCTTTTGTCACTACTAATACTTGCGCATGATTGAAAACCAATGGAATTCGTGTGCGTGTTCCTGTGTTGTATTCCCACGGAATGATGTGAATGTCATGTGCTTTTAGTTCAGGTTCTAGATTTTTCACAAAACCTAAACACTTGATTTGTGGACCTTCCAGTCGTTTTTTTAATGAATCTGAAGCATATTTTAGACTTCCAATTACTTTGAGTTCTATGGTTGGTATTTTTTCTTTTAAGTCTGACCAGCAAACTTCCAAGAAACGTTCTAACCCAATACGATTTGCCGTTGTTCCCATTCCGCCTAAATGTATTATTGACGGCATTTTTGAATCATTTGGCGTAATTTTCACTTCTTTATATGTTAATGGGATGTATACTGCATTTGGGTTTCCATATCCTTTGATTTCTTCTGTTTCCGTAAATGAAGCCGACACACAACCTGATACACTTTTTACCAAGTCCAACTCTACTCTTTTCTTTTGTTTGAGGTGGAATTTTTGCATTAATGAAAGACTACTTTTTAACTTTCGCAGTTTGAATTCCCAATCGTGATGCGCATAAATCACTGGAATCGAAAGATCTGAATAGTTCGCTAATATTGCCGTCCAGCGCCATTCTGTCCAAACTAATTGTATGTTATTTGTTGAAATGTATTCTTTTAAAAGCTTTTCATTTGTTGAATTTACAAAGAAGTATTCAAATTTTTCTGGTTGTGAAATTGCGGTTTTGATACGATTAACGATTCCTTTTGGTGGAATTTGTGCTACTTGAAAGTGATTAATTTCAGTATAAAAACCCTTTATTTCTTGAATATATTCTTGATCAACATTTGATGAAATATCCGCTTGTTTTCCATCTTGAAAATCCACCAATAACACATGAACATTATAGCCCAATTTCGATAGCAATTCCAGATGACTAAAATACACCGAAGCGCCGCCATTAGCGTTTGGAGAGATTTTAGTGTTATTTACAAGGAATAGAATATTCATAGTTCGTTTTCAATCGTTTTGTAGGCTTGTAATACTTTTTGTTGAATGGTTGCATAGCTTAAAGATACACGATACTTTTTATTAGCTTCAAATGCTTTTTCAATCAAATCATCGTTAGTGAGCGCTTCTTTGATTGCTTCCGTAATTTCTTGAATATTTTCAGCATTTTCAATTAGCAAACCATTTTCTTGATGCGCTACATATTCTTCTGAAGCCTTACCAGGATTCGTTTGAATAGGAAAAGCACCGTATATCATAGCTTCTAATAAAGTATTCGGCATTCCGTCTGTAACACTAATTCCTATGGCAATTCTGGCTTGACCGAACTTCTCTAATAACGAATCATGCGATTCTTCAATTCCACGTTTCGTATAGCTAATATTTAAATTATGTTCCGCTTTTAAACGTTCAATTTCCGTAATTACATTTGGATGCGCTGCATATACATGAATTTGATAGTTTTTAACCAATTCCAAATTATTCTCTAAACCTTTTAAAGCATTTAATGCGCGTCCAGCCCAATGATGATAGCCTTTTACTAAAATTAGTTTTCTATTGTGAACAGACTGAATTAGTTCTTCATTGACTATAAATCCGCCGCCGCCAGGGAAACTTCCCAATGCATTTCCTTTGAAGTAATTTAATTTAGCCAAAGTGATGTCACGTAAGTTATCTGTAAATAAAAAATCAAGTTGTTTTAGTACGCCATGTATTCGTTCTTGGTGAAAAGGATCTTTGTAATAATGATAAATATCACTTCCCCAAGTAGAAACGATCCAGTTGAATTTTATTTTTTTTCGAACCGAAATTAACGGGTAACTTTCTGACTGTAACTCCATTGAATGCACAACATCTGGTTGAATTTCTTCAATTAAAGATGTAAGCCTTTCAGAAGCCGTTACTTTTAGTATTGGTTGTATTTTCTCGTTTAGATTTGGGAAATGCTTTTTTAGAAACGTTTCTCCTTTTAAAGGTCTTATTTTTCGTTTACTCCAATTGGTTGTGTAGTTTGTCCATTTCAAATCCTCATGAATTGGTTTGTCTAAACAATCGAATAGATAGATTTCATGGTTGGATTCTTTTAGTTGATTGATCCAACGTACCGCGTGTATGTATTGCATAGCAACAAACAGAATTTTCATTTAGTTACCTTGGATTAGTTCGTATGTTTTTAAAAAGTGCTTCTTGATTTTCGATATGAATTTGTGTACGCCAACACCTTTTACCGTTTGAAGTTTAAAGGTTATTAGCAATTGTAATACCCATAAATAACGTAATTCTTTCTTTGTACAAAGCTTGTGTTGTTTTACAACTTTGTATAGTTCTTGCTTTTCCTTGTTTAGTTCAGCATGATTTGGAAAGATGTAGTTTTTCAAAAATATGTATACAGACGATTTTACATACGATTTTAAATCTTCCGTATCGCTTCTGTTTTCTATGTTTTTTAACGTTGTATCTATAAATGGAATAAAGCTTTTTACTGCTTTTTTAATGAATTTGATGTCTTTGTATTTTGCATCGCCAATTGCATCAATTTTGTAATAACAATCTGTTTTTTGAATGCGTTCTACCTGAACATCGTTTAATAACAATCTAATAGCCAAATCAACATCTTGCAAACGTTGTAATGATTCATTAAATCCGCCAATTGCGTTTAGCGCTTCTTTTTTCCAGATTGGACACGTAATTGCCCATGGTAATTGATGTGCCAAAAACATTTTTAGATACGTAGATGAATCAGGCTTTACCTTTGGATCTTTATTTATCGTATTATTTTGACCTTCTCGATTTGGAAAGCGTTCCATTGTAAAGATTAAACCGTCTTTCGTTGGATGCTTTTCAACAGCTTCCATTCGATCTTCCAAACAGTTCTTGCTTAAAAAATCTTCACTATCTAAGAATATTATATAGTCTGAACTACTTTTTTCTATTCCGTAATTACGGCAAGCATTTGCTCCTTTAGGTCTATTATTTGGTCGTTTGTAGTACTGAAAACGAGTATCTTTTGCAATATAACTTTTAACAACTTCCTGCGTGTTATCATTTGAATGATCGTCCACAACTATACATTCCCAATCTGTGTACGTTTGTTGAAACATAGAATCGAGCGTTTCTGCAATGAGATGCGCTCTATTATACGTTGGGATTAGTATGGAGATTTGTTTTCCCATTAATTTGTTGAAATGTAATGTCTTCCTTTTTGTTCGTTGATTGCTCTACTCTTTTTTATTTCAGGTAATAATTTAGTCAATAATTTTTCTTCTTTTTTGTAATATGAGTATTCGCTAAATTTTAATCGTAAAAGTGATTTTAGAATATTGTTTGAATATTTTTTTCTAAATGCCTGTGTTTGTGAATTGAAATCTTTGTTGAGATCAGCTAACGCAACTTTGATCTTTCGTTCTTCAAGCTGTAATTTTTTCTGTGTATCTGGTTTTGCTGTATTTGTTCTGTATTCACGATCATGTGCTAAGAACACATCTGGAACGACGCCAATTTTTAAACCATGAAATAGTATGCGCTGACAATAATTGTTGTCTTCTGCATAGTGAAAAAATAAAGGATCAAATCCGCCAATAGTTTCTATTGCTTCTTTTGAGATTAGCCAACCAGCTGCGTTGATAAACGAAACTTCGTAGCAATTTTGTTGATAGTTTTGCTTTATCGCATCGTATTGAAGCGCTTTGTTTTCGTTGATATATTTTGAAAAATTGTAATCGAGCTTGCTCCAATCACCATTTAAATGAATTGGACTTAAGATACCGTAACTATTATCTTCTTTGTGACATTCTATCAATCTTGAAATCGTATTCGGTTGCAAGTATGCATCTTGATTTAGAAGAAAGAAATATTCAGCTCCAAATTCTAATGCTTTTGCAATTCCGATATTATTTGCAGCACCAAAACCTTTATTTTTAGACGATTCTATGAGTGTAACTTTCGGATAGTTTTCTTTAATAAACTGAACCGTATTGTCCGAAGAGTTGTTGTCAATCACAATAACTGGAATGCCTCGGCAACTATCTAAACATTTAGATAGCCATTTCATTCCATTATACGTTACTATGATGATAGCGACATTCATATGGTTGAATCGGTTATTTAAAAAGCTTTCCCTTGATTGCTTTTAAGACTCTCAATGGACTCTTATAGTTGTACTTTATAAAGCGTAAACCTTTGTATATTTTGTATGAAATTTTAAAATACTTTGAATTATTGTATTTGCTCGTTTCTTCATACATTTTTTTGTAATGCATCATTTTCATCTGCATTCCAACAATGTTATTTGCTTGATATATGTTATGTTGTCTATATTCTAAGTTTGTGTTTCGCGCTTTTTTAGCTGTCCAACCTTTTGCAATAATACGTTTGAATAGGTTGTAATCTTCTGCTTTTTTTGATTCTACATAACCACCAACTTCATCAAATACAGAACGTCTGTACATGGATGAACCATGAATACAGTTTCGTTTTTCTATTTGCGCAACTAATGCTTCTTTTGTGTCAAATTCTGGAAAGTTGATTTGATAGAATGTATCTAAAATGATAGCTCCTTTCCATTCATTTGTAAAATTTTGATGTGTTAGTTTCGCTCTTGAACCAAAGAAAGCATAGTCTGTATATGCAATAGCTGCATCTTTGTTGTGATCTAACACATTACTGCAATCTTCCACATAGTTACTTACTAAACGATTGTCTGCTCCTAAAAAGAAGACATATTCTGCCGTTGTCAACTTGATTGCTTTGTTGAAGTGCGCTACAATTCCCAAGTTTGTCTCATTCCTATTGTATTTAATGAGTTTTGGATATTTTTTCACATAACCTTCTGCAATCAGCTGTGTATCATCGTCCGAATGATCATCTGTAATTAGAATTTCATCTGGAACTATTGTTTGTTTTAAAACAGATTCTATTGCTTCAATAAGAAAATCTCCATAGTTATAACTTGCTATGATACATGCTATGTTTTCTTTTCGCAAGCTTGTTTCATTGACAACCGTTAATCTATTTAATTTATATACGTCCGAATCATTTCCTTGATTGCAAGAAACTGCTCCTTTAAATCGTTTTGCCGTTTCTTCAACAACTACATCATTGAATTCTCCATGTGGATATGCAAACCAATTGAAACCATTAGGATCAAGTACTTTTATGTCTTCCGGAATTGATAATTCGTTTATAATAACGTCTCTATCCGTAACTTCTTTCAGGTTTGGATGCGATTTTGTATGCCATTGCAGTCTTCCACCATTAGCCACCAATGCTTGTAATTCTTCTTTACTCGTGAAAGGCGCATTTGGTTCTACACTGTCAAATTCGTTGTCTTTGTCTAAATAATCAGATGTAATGAATAGTTCAAAAGGATATCCAAAATCCTTCATTATTGGCATTGCATATTGCAAAACATTTTTATAGACACCGTCAAACGTGATTACTACCTGATTTGGATTATTTACATCATAATCTTCTAAATAAACCACTTCTTTTGAAGATAATTCAGCCATTTGTCTGTAAAAATCATTTACAGTAACCCACCACATTGTTGGTGAATCCAAATATATTTTATGATACATTAAAATCATTTGTGGTAAATTTCAAGTTTATGATTGTAAGTTCTGTATTTGTAAAAGAGTTCTTTTACACGTAGGTATGGAAATTGTGCATAATACCAGTCATCGATGTGTACTGAGATTAAAATTCCATCTTTTTTTAAGATGTTATCGATTAGCTTGTAGATTAAATTTGTCGATTTTCCAATGTATTGTTGGTATAACACACCTGTAATGATAATAAGATCAAACTTCTCTGGGACAATTTTATCAATGTCAAAAATACTTCCTTCTAAGAATTTGAGTGTATCTGTTTCTTTTTGTTGTGCAAATTTTATCGCATTTGCTGAAATATCAACACCATAAACTTTAGCTCCTGGCAAGTTTTCTGTTATAAACCCTTGTCCGCAACCGATATCTAATACAGTTCCGTAGTGTTTTTGCGGAATTTCACTTAGTAAAATGTCTTTTCGTTTATTGTCGTCCGCACTATTTTCATAGTCCCAAGGATCTTTTTGATCGTGCCAGCTATTGAGTTCTGAGTATTCTTGAATCATTATTTATCCGTGTGTTTCCATTTATGATCTACGATAATAGTTCCCCATCTAGAGTCAACTAGTTTTCCGTTTCCAAAATAATCGTTTTCTTCTACTTCAAATGTGAGTACTTTTTCTAGGTAATCTGCAACGCCTGCCTGGTTTGCTACAAATACATTTAATATGTATGAACCTTGTACTAAAGGTAAAGAATCTATTTTACAAACAACATTTCCACTATCTTGATCAATGGTTATGAGTTCTTTTTTTAGGTTTGATGAAATACTAATGATTTTCGTTTCATCCAATTTCCATATGCTGATTCCAAATTCATCAATGACAAACTTTGAATCATTTTTATAACTGATTTCAACATCAAAAGGAGCGCCTGTTTTTATTTCTTCCGAAAGTATAACAGTATTGGTAATTCTGGCTTGACCAGAACCTAAACGTTCTTTACGCGTTGCAATATCTGTTTCTTTGATGACCGTATTTTTCTCAATATATTTATTTATTGTGCTTTCCACATCACCTGAGTAAGCAACCATTCCATCTTCAAGCAAAATAGCTCTACTACACAAACGTCGTATTGTCATCATATTATGACTTACAAATAATACAGTTCGTCCTTCTCCTTGCGAGATGTCTTGCATTTTACCAATTGCCTTTTTTTGAAATTCTACATCTCCAACCGCTAATACTTCGTCTACAATGAGTATTTCGGGTTCTAAATGTGCAGCAACAGCAAAAGCTAAACGCACTTTCATTCCTGAAGAATAGCGCTTTACGGGCGTATCTATATATCGTTGCACACCTGCAAATTCTACAATTTCGTCAAATTTCAGCTTTATCTCAGCTTTCGTCATTCCTAAAATTGCACCATTTAGATAGATATTTTCTTTTCCTGTAAGTTCAGGATGAAATCCTGTTCCAACTTCCAATAAAGAAGCAATTCGTCCTTTGGAACGAACAATACCTTTTGTAGGTGTAGTTACTTTAGAAAGCAATTTGAGTAAAGTAGATTTTCCTGCGCCATTTCTTCCTATTACGCCAAGCACTTCTCCTCTTTCTAAATTGAAAGAGATATCTTTTAACGCCCAAACATAGTTAGAATTACCAACTTCCGTACGTGCATTTTTTTCACCAATTTTTTGATATGGATCAGCTTTTCCACGAATTTTATGCCACCAACGATTTAAATCGTGTGTAATTGTTCCTGTACCAATAACTCCTAAACGGTATTGTTTTGACAGCTCTTCAACTTGTAATATGATGTCTTTTTCCATTATACCGTATCTATGAAATTACGTTCCGTTTTGTTAAATATAACTAATCCGATAAGGAATACTATAAATGCAACTATAAACATTACTCCAATACTTACCAGTGAAAAAGTTGCTTGATCTGCATCTACATATGCACCTGTGAAAACCATGTATCTGAATGATTCAATGACATGCGCTAATGGATTGTATGCTACCAACCATGAAACATACGATGGTAGTTTGTCTTTTACAATTACAATTGGATACATTACTGCTGATATGTACATGAGTAATTGTACTCCAAATTGAACTAGAAAGCTTAAATCACGGTATTTTGTCACCATTGAAGAAATAATCATTCCTAAGCCAAGTCCTAAAACACCCATAATTACTACTACAACAGGAACTAATAATACATACCAGGATAATGTTCCAGCTTCTCCATAGAATGAAAAGTAACTATAAAAAGCAATGAATATACAGACTTGAATTGTAAATTTTAATAAGTTAGAAATCGTAATTGACAATGGCATGATGGCTCTTGGAAAGTATACTTTCCCAAAGATATTTTCATTCTTCTTAAACGTATCTGAAGTTGCTTTCAAACATTCTGCAAAGTAATTCCAAATGGTAATTCCTGCTAAGTTGAACAGAAAAGCATTTACCGTTCCTGTTTGTATATCTGCAATTCCATTGAAGACTAATGTAAAGATTACCGAAGTCATCAACGGTTGAATTAGATACCATAATGGTCCTAAAACCGTTTGTTTGTATAATGTAACTACATCACGACGTACAAAAAGCATGAGTAAATCACGATAGCGCCAAATTTCTTTGAATTTAAAGTCAAATAGGCTGCTTTTTGGTGATATCTCAAATAACCATGTATTATTTTTTTGAGGCTTGTTCAAGTTATTGAGGGTTTCTGGTTACCAAATATTTTCTAGATCTTTTTTTGTGTAGGTATGATTTCGTTCTACAAATGTTGTTTTTGAGTCTTGCTTTAGCTGTAATGAACCTTTTGAGAATAATCGTGATAGGATTCCGAATGGCGTCAAAAAGATGAAAAACACAACTGATAGAATGATTTTTGTATTAATCCATCCTAAAACTAATGCAATTTTTCCCCAAATCCATACAACTAAACGCTCTAATGGAGGAAAAAATGAGGCAACTCCAACTCCTAATGCAATATATCGCAGGTAGTTAGCTGGAACTGGCTTTTCATAGTAAAACTCTAACAAAGCAGAGATTACTAAAAACCCAGCAACCATTACTAATATTACTTTCGTGTTACTTTCCTTCATCCTAGAATAATGTATAAATAAATGGAGCAATTGCTGATCCTCCTCCTAAAACTAAGATCACTCCTAATAGTAGTAATACAATGATCATTGGCAAAAGCCAGAATTTTTTTCGTTCTTTTAAGAAGTTGAATATATCCTTCAAAAATTCCATATGATAGTTATTTTGTGTCTTTTATAAATGTTGCTAATTCGTCTCCCATTTTTTTGCTTCCCGCAGGATTAAAATGACAGTCATCGTACAAATATGTACTTGTTTTTGGTATGATAGAATCCGTTTTGAATACTGGAACGTTAAATTTCTCTCCTTCGTTAACCGTAATCATATTGATACTATCAACTTTTTGCTGCAGCTTTTCTGCATTGTATCGAATACCGCCGCGAGATGTCATCCAATGCCAACTTTTTAAAGCTTCATCTTTTGTATCCCAAGTTACTACTTGCGTCGCAAATATAAGCTTTATATCATTAGTTCGACAGATACCAATTAGTGATTTTATTTTATTTGAATAATTACCATAATCCACTGTAGGTAGCTGATTTTCAATTGGTCGCGATTGTGTTTTTGTTACTTTCTTTTTATATTTTGATTGAATCCCAATAGTTTCTAAATCATCATCCTCGCTTTTGAACGCGTAAAATAAACGTCTTGGGATTTGAAATTCATACATAAAAACACCAAACATGTTTTTAAAGCTAATTTCTTCATCGTTTTTCTTCGTCACGTTAAATTTTAATGGATTTTTATCCAACATTAAACGTGTTACATCATTTATTCCACAAAATACAATGACTTCATCTGGTTGTAAGTGTACAATTCTGTGTGCCAACATTGACACATGATCTTGAATGTTATCACCAGATTTCCCTGCATTGTATACTTTGACCGTTTTGTTTTGGTAGTTTTCTCGGTTTAAATTTTCTTGTAGAACTTGCGTCCAAACATCCTTGTCATCAATGTATAAACTTTCTGTAGAGCTTCCGCCAATTGCAAAGATTCTGTATTCTCCGTTTGGCTTAGGCATTTGCAAGTCTTCACCACGAAAACCATAATTATTGATCGTAAAGTCTGTTGCTTTTTTGTAGTTTTCAAATCCTAATAAACCTTCTTCTGTAGAAAATTGCATTGTCATATTCTGATCAAATTGCGATTCTATATACATATTCCCAACCGTTGGATAGAACATGTTTTTCTTAGCAGTTGAATACGAATCAGGTACTGGGAAAAACCACAATATACATTCGATCAGCACTAAAAGCACCAATAAGATTATAAGGTTATATTTAATTGTTTTCCACATCGGCTTCTTGTGATAAAATTTTGGACGCCATAAATGTAGCTAAATCTTTTGCAATTTTTACGCCTCCAGCTCCTGTTAAATGTACATGATCTGTAAAATACTCATCCACTCCTGAATTTTGAACTGACAAATCATACAATAATACATTGCGCTCATTGCTAATTTTTTTGAGTGATGCGTCAATTTCCGTGTATGCAGTATGAATTGCATTGACTGTTAATCCTTGATATTCGTTTCGTATTTTTTGTTGTTGCGCTAAAGAATTATTTGCTGTGATTAATGTTGGTTGCGTAAGCAATACTGGAATAGCATTAATATGTTTACAAGCATCAATAAAGAGATTTACAGTTAGTTCAAATTGTGGAATTGCTAATTCTGAATAAGAATCTTGCAACGCAACTGTTTCAAACTTCCCCTCTGAACCATGATTTTTAAAGGTAAAGAAGTGCTTTATACGTAAATATATTTGTGATTTCTCTAGAAAACTTTGAACAACACTTGGTTTATCATTAGAGCTTTTAGTAATTCCAGGATTGAGTCTCAATAAAGAATTATCTAAACTTAAATCTCTAAAGTCTTTGATATCATTCCAACCATGGCAAAAGAACACATAATCTGGTTGATATTGGTGAATTTCTGCATATAGCTTTCCAAGAGAATCAAAAGAAGCATGCGCCGGAGTTCCTGCGTTTATTATACGAACATTTTGATAACCTTCAGCTTTGAGTTGATTTTCAATTTTCTGAACCCAATTTTTATTATGCTTTGTATTAATTTCTATAGCATCTTGATGATCACTAAAGATAAACGATCCTCCAAGAATAAAGATACGCACTTCTCCTGCTGGTTTTTCCAATGGAAAATCATCGCCATGAAATCCATTTCGAATTTTAAAGTTTATGTCTCCACTTCTGTATAGAATATCAATATCTTCATTAGGCAAGATATGTTTAGTAAAAGTAGAAGGTTGATACGGTACAGAGTACTGAATTAATTCTTGTGTAGTGAATATAGCTCTAGACTTTAATATTCCTTCAATAAAAAGTAAAGGACATAGTAAGAATATGAGTAATAATGTACGATTTACACGTTTTGCGCTTTGA
The DNA here is from genome assembly GCF_056033805.1 of Kordia sp. E. Lineage (NCBI taxonomy): Bacteria > Pseudomonadati > Bacteroidota > Flavobacteriia > Flavobacteriales > Flavobacteriaceae > Kordia > Kordia sp. E. The sequence continues at coordinate 1,283,120 of NZ_JBRASR010000003.1, read as the reverse complement.
AAAAAAGATTTAAAAAATGCTGCTTTTTTGATTAAAAATCCTAAAAGAATACAACATACTCCAGAAATAATGAGCAAATATTGTGCATCATATATTTTAGAAACTCTAAGCGAATCTACATTGTCAAACAACCATTGATGCGTATATACGTTTACAAACGCTAAGGAAATTAGGTATAAGATCCCAAAGAGTATCAGTAGTGTTCCTATATGTTTGTAATTGTTCACTAGAATCTGCTTAGTCTAATAAAAATTCTTCTTTCCAATCATCAGGATCATCCCAACTTGGTTGATCTTCTTTTTTATACACGTAGTTCCCAACAACTAAATAGTCCATTTCGGTACGCATAAAACAACGATATGCATCATCTGGCGTACATACTATTGGTTCTCCACGCACATTAAAACTTGTATTTACCACAACTCCAACACCAGTAATTTTCTTGAATTCATTGATCAATTCCCAATATTCCGAATTAGTTTCTTTGTGAACCGTTTGAATTCTTCCAGAGAAATCAATATGCGTAATTGCTGGTAATGACGAACGTTCTACATAGAGTTTTTCACGAATTGGCAATTCATGATAATTTACAGGAACTTCATGTTTTATTTTTGGATGAATTTTATGCACCAATAACATATATGGAGATATTCCTTCGTAATCAAAAAACTCGTTTACATCTTCAGATAATACAGATGGCGCAAATGGTCTGAACGATTCTCTATATTTTATTTTGAGGTTTAGTTTTTTCTGCATTTCAGGATTTCGTGCATCTCCTAAAATACTTCTTCTACCTAACGCACGTGGACCAAATTCCATTCGTCCTTGCATCCAACCGATTGCATTTCCTTCTGAGATATATTTGGCAACTTCTTTTGTAAGTTCACTAAAATCAGAAAAATGTGTCGCTTTTGCCTTGTATTTTCTATTTATATTTTCAACATCTAAGTCTGAGTATTCAGGTCCTAAATACGAACCACTCATTGCATCATTCGGAACAACTTCACGTTCTTGTTCAAAATAGAGATAATTTGCAGTTAACGCAGCTCCTAAAGCGCCACCTGCATCTCCGGCAGCTGGTTGAATGAATATTTCTTTAAATATATTTTCGTTTTGAAGTTTTCCGTTTGCCACACAGTTTAGTGCAACTCCACCAGCCATACATAAATAGTCAGCACCAGTAATTTCTTTGGCGTGTTTTGCTAGCTTTATGATAATTTCTTCCGTTACATCTTGAATTGCTAATCCTAAATCGGAATGATGTTGTTCATATTCTGATTCAGAATCTCTTCTTGGAAAACCAAATAATGCTTCCCATTTATCGTCGTATACCATGCGTAATCCTACAGCATAGTTAAAGTATTTTTGATCTAACCATATTGAACCATCATCATTTATTTTGATTAATGTGGTTTTGATGATTTCTTTGAATTTTTGCACACGTTCCGAATTTGGATTCCCGTATGGCGCTAATCCCATGAGTTTGTATTCTCCTGAGTTTACTTTGAAACCTAAGAAATAGGTGAATGCAGAATACAATAATCCGACAGAATGTGGAAATTGTAATTCTTTAAGCATCGTAATATTTTTTCCATCACCAATACTGATGGAAGCTGTTGCCCACTCGCCTACGCCATCCAATGTTAGTATTGCCGCTTTTTTGTATGGAGACGGATAAAATGCACTTGCTGCATGCGATAAGTGATGTTCAGGGAAAAGTAGTTTTAGTTTTTTCTTGTCAAATGCCTGAATTTCTTTCAATTCATCTCTGATCAGTTTTTTTAAAAACATTTTTTCCTTTAACCAAACTGGAATTGCAGTAATGAAAGATGCTACACCTTTTGGTGAAAAACCATAATACGTTTCAAGTAATCGTTCAAATTTTAATAACGGTTTGTCATAAAAAACAACCGCATCTAATTGATCTATTGTTTTCCCAACATGTTCCAAACAGTACTTAACAGCATTTGTTGGAAACGCAGGATCGTGTTTTTTTCGTGTAAAACGTTCTTCTTGCGCGGCAGCTACAATTTTTCCATCTTGTACAATTGCTGCAGCAGAATCGTGGTAAAATGCGGATATTCCTAATATCGTCATAATCGCTTTATTCAGGAATGCTTTTATACATTCCGTAATTTGGGGTTTTTTAGTTTAGCTTTTTTTGAACAGATTTTTAAATCTTGTCAATAATGATTTTTTCTCGTCTTCATGATAACCATTTCCATAATTCCCATATCCGTAACCGTAACCATATCCGTATCCATAACCATATCCGTATTTGGCTTTTTGACGGAAATCATTTAACACAAAACTTATATTTGTTACTTCTTTCTTTCTATACTTATCATTGATTACATTCAACATAGCTTTCTTAGTATACTCTTGTCGAACCACGTACATTGTTGCATCAACATATTTCATTAAATCAACAGCATCAGAAACTAGTCCTAATGGTGGTGTATCTAATATAATATAATCATAATTTTCACGAAGTTCTTCCATGAATTCTTCCATCTGTTGACTAATCAATAGTTCAGAAGGATTTGGAGGAATTGGTCCAGATGTAATTACATGTAAGTTATCATATTCCGTAGGCTGTACTACTTCTTGTAATGTTTTTTGTCCAATTAAATAATTTACAGCACCATAATCATTTGTGATTCCAAAATCATCGAAAATCTTTGGTTTACGTAAATCAAGTCCAACTAAAACCGTCTTTTTTCCCATTAAAGAAAATACCGAAGCAGTGTTTATTGAACAAAATGTTTTTCCTTCTCCACTTACAGAGGAAGAAACCATAATGGTTTTTGTCTTGTTTTTATCTAAATCTTTATAGATATATTGTAAACTTGATCGAATTCCCCTGAATGATTCCGCAACAGATGATTTTGGACTGTCAAAAACGGCTAAATTATTATTAGCTTTACTTCTCCCAATAATTCCCAAAATTGGAATATTAGAATTTTCTTTTAAGTCATCTGGCGTATGAATATTGTTATCTAAAATTGTAGTTAAGAACACAAATAATAACGGAAACAATGCACCAAGAAAAAGTGCTACAGAATAATTTTTTTGTGTATTTGGAGCAATTGGAGCTTGACCTAAATCACGTGCTTTATCAATAACTTTGATATCTGAGACATTGGATGCTTTTGCAATTCCTGCTTCATTCCTTTTGGTAAGCAACATTGTATATGAAGCTTGACTTATTTCATAACTACGTTGAATATTGAATAATTCTTGTTCCTCTGCAGGCAATTTTCTAAATTCTACTTTTGTTCGTGCAATTCTCGATTTTATGTCTTGTAAATTTAACTCAATAGATGTTTTTTCAGTAATAATACTTTCCAACAATACTTTTTTTGTTGCTTCTATTGAGCGATCAATTCCTTTTAAAAATATTGCATTTTTAGTCGTCTTGGCACGCTGGGCTCTTGTCACAGAAAGGTTAATAATTTTTGTTACATTCTGTACAATATTCTGGTTCGTTATTCCTGAAGAAGCTGGTGCTGGGAGATCTGAATAGGATTGTGCGTTAATTAAATAGTCTTTTAACAATTCGCAATATTGCAATTTTAAATTTAGTGTACTTACTTGATCATCAAAATTAGTAAGTTTTCGAAATAATGCATCTCCTTCTGCTGAAGGGTTTAGCACTTCATTTCGTTGCTTAAATTCTTTAATTCTATCTTCTTCTAATTCTAAAGAGTCTTTCACTCCAATCATCATTTTATCAATAAACTCGATAGTATTTACTGCAAATTGATTTTTTTGTTCTAACTGCTTTATCTTTAAAACTTCTGCAGTAGCATTTAGGTAATCGGCTAAAATTGCTCTGTTTGGTCCTACTAAACTCATTACTAATAATGAAGCACCTTTTCGCTTCAAGAAAACGTTTATATTTCTATATTTATTTACTTCAGATCGGATAGAAGAAAAACGCAAATAGTAATCTTGCTCAGTATTCCACTTTACATTAGGAAGTTTCGTTAGTTGAAACTTTAAATATGGTAAAGCTACAGTATCTTTTATATTGTATGTTTGCTTAAATTCTTTGGAAACAACTGATTCTGTTGAGACTGTATTTGAAGTATAATTAATAACATTGTATGCTGTTTTCTCTTCAAAATCAAAAGAAAGTTCATAGGAATCATCATCTAGAAACTTTATTTTCATCACTTGATCAATCATTTGATTGTGAAGCTCATCCAATTCAACTCTAAATGGAGCGCTTTTGTAGATGTCTTCATAACGATACTCACCTTTTCGCAAGTAATGTACGTACGATTGCAACAAACGAACAATTTCTTCATTGTGCGATCTTGATTCAAGAATAATACGTATTGTTTCTATTTTATCACTTGTTCCTCCCCAATTAAACACTAAACTTGTATTTGCGGAAAAAAAAGGATTTTGCTCTTCTTTGATAGAAATTAAACTTTCTACATTATATATTCTTTGCAATCTTTTATTGTAGAAATATGTAACTACAAAAGCAATTCCTAATGTAATTACAAAAAGATACCAATAACTCAACGCACGTAAAGCGAAAGCTTTGATATTAAAAGAATTTTGTGATGTTAATTCTTCGAATTCTTCTTCCATACGGCTATAAGTTTCTAGATAATATTATAACACTTGTTACCAATGATAATACAGTAACAACTGTTGTAATTGACTGCACAAGTGTTGTTCCTGTTCCTAATGATTTTTGTTTTAATGGTTTCACATAAATCATGTCATTAGGTTTTATATAATAGTATGGAGAACCAAATGCATCAGCTTTTGTTAAATCAATATGATGAATTTTTTGACCTTGTGGATATTGACGTATAATTAAAACATCTTTTCTATTTCCAAGTCTACCAATATCTCCTGCACTTGCTAATGCTTCTATAATGTTAACGCGATCTTGATATAAGGTAAAAATTCCTGTTCCACCTACTTCACCTGTAACAGTAAATCGTAAACCTGCTAATTTAATGACCACAAAAATATTTGCCTCTTCTGTAAAATACTCTTCCAACAGCTTATCATACACACGCGTACTAATCTCTTCAGCTGTAAATCCTAGAACATTTAGGTCGCCAATAAATGGAATTTTTATATTTCCATGAACATCAACTGTAAATCCATTGTAATACAAACCTTGTTCTGATTGTTGTGCACTTCCATCCTCATTAGAACTTGGTTGAAACATTGCAACCAATTCTGGATTAGAAGATTTAATGTTTATAGACAATAAATCACCAACTTGAAGTTTGTATGGTTTTTCATTTAACTTAATACTTTGTTCTATAAGTTCCTGATCTTTCTTGTCGTCATTAAAGTACGTCAGTTCTTTGTTAGACACACAAGAAGATAGAAAACATAGTAAAAGTAGAATAGATATTGAGGCGTTCAATTTCATTAAAAAAATCTATTTGTTCAATTAGCAAATATAAGTTTTACGCAGTAATAATAAAATTCTATACCATATATCTGATCTTTTTATTTTTAATTTGTAAAAAAATCAACAAAGTGAATTATTTATCCGTCGAAAATATCTCAAAGTCATTTGGAGAACGTGTATTGTTTAATGACATTTCTTTTGGAATCAATAAAGATCAAAAGATAGCTTTTATAGCTAAAAACGGTACAGGAAAGACATCTTTATTAAATATCATAACTGGTCGAGAAGAATCGGATAGCGGGCAAATCATCTCTCGTAAAGGAATTCACATGGCTTTTCTTTCTCAAAACGAAAATTTAGATCCAAATCTAACTGTAGAAGAAACCATTTTTGCTTCCGAGAATCCTATTCTGGATATTATTCACAATTATGAAAAAGCATTATTAAATCCTGATGATGCAGAAGCGTATCAACAAGCGTTTGAGAAAATGGACGCGCACAATGCTTGGGATTTTGAAACACAGTACAAACAAATTTTATTTAAGCTAAAGCTTGAAAACCTATCGCAAAAAGTAAGTAGTTTATCTGGTGGACAGAAAAAACGTTTAGGTTTAGCTACCGTTTTAATCAATAGACCCGATTTATTAATTTTAGATGAACCAACAAACCATTTAGATTTAGAAATGATCGAATGGTTAGAAGAGTATTTCAAAAAGGAAAACATTACACTTTTCATGGTAACGCACGACCGTTACTTCTTGGAACGTGTTTGCAATGAAATTGTAGAACTCGAAAATGGTCAACTATACAATTACAAAGGAAGTTATTCTTATTACTTAGATAAAAAAGAAGCACGTGTACAATCTGAACAAGCTTCTGTTGAAAAAGCAAAAAATTTATACAAAAAAGAACTCGATTGGATGCGTCGTCAACCAAAAGCACGTACTACAAAATCGAAGTCTAGAATTGATGATTTCTACGATATCAAAGAAAGAGCACACAAACGTCGTAACGAACATGAAGTGCAATTAGAAATTAATATGGAACGTATGGGAAGTAAAATTCTGGAGTTGCATAATATTTCTAAATCGTTTCAAGATAAAGTGTTATTAGATAAATATGAATATGTATTTAAAAGAGGTGAACGCATCGGAATCATTGGAAAAAATGGAACTGGAAAGTCTACGTTTTTAAATATGATTACTGGAAATTTAAAACCTGATGCTGGAAAAGTAATTGTTGGTGAAACGATTAAATTTGGATATTACACGCAAAGTGGAATCAACCCGAAAGAAGGTCAAAAAGTAATTGATATCATTAAAGAATATGGAGAATACATTCCATTAAAAAAAGGTAGATTGATTTCTGCAGCACAATTATTAGAACGTTTCTTATTCGACAGAAAACGTCAGTATGATTTTGTTGAAAAACTCTCTGGAGGAGAACTAAAACGCTTGTATTTATGTACAGTTTTGATTCAGAATCCAAATTTTTTAATTCTGGATGAACCAACAAATGATTTAGATATTGTTACGCTCAATGTGTTGGAAAGCTTCCTGCTCGATTTCCCTGGTTGTTTATTAGTCGTTTCGCACGATAGATATTTTATGGACAAAATTGTAGATCACTTATTTATCTTTAGAGGCAATGGTGTGATTGAGGATTTCCCTGGAAACTACACTGATTTCAGAGTCTATGAAGATAGTGTTGTACCTGCATCTAAAAATACTGGTGAAAAGAAAGAGAAGAAATCGTGGCGACAAGATGATGGAAATCAGAAGTTAACGCATAATGAACAAAAAGAATACAAACGTTTGGAAAAAGATATTCAGCGTTTGGAAGAAAAGAAAGAATTGATAGAACAAGAATTTGTTTCTGGCGAATTATCACAGGATGAAATTCAGGAGAAATCACTAGAATTGCAGAAAATCATCAAAGACTCTGAAGAAAAAACAGAACGTTGGTTTGAATTAGCTGCAAAAATGGAAGGGTAATACCATTTATCATTTGAATTTAATGTAATAAAACACCCTTTTTCACTTTCTTCTTCAATAAAAAAAGAAACCGTAACTATGACTATGCTTTAGTTTTTTAGTTCGAATAAAGACAAAAAATATCATTTTCTTTTACAATAAACCCTAACAATAAGTGGTATAATATATGTGGTATCAAATCTTTGCCTATTTCAAGTTTTTAAGAAAATCAACCAATGAACACGGTGTACATTCTCCATTTGTGTTCGATTTGGTTACGAAATGTTTCTATGACAAGAAATCGAAAGAGATTTATAAAACTATTTCAACCTATCGTTCTGACTTGCTTCAAAATGACAATTTTATCGAAATAACTGATTTTGGTGCCGGAAGCAGAGTATTTTCATCCAACAAACGTAAAATTTCAGCGATTGCAAAGAATGCAGGAATTACGCGAAAGCGAGCAAAATTACTAGCTCGACTCATTTCATATTTAGACATAAAAAAGTGTTTAGAGTTAGGAACTTCGTTAGGAATTGCAACCATTGCAATGAAAGAAGCAACAACGATTAATACGCTAGAAGGTTGCCCAGAAACGGCTGCTATTGCTCAAAAACAATTAAAAAAACACCAAGCTAACAATGTCAAAGTACATGTAAATGAATTTGATAAAACGTTGCCAACACTTACAAATGAAACTTATGATTTAGTATATTTTGATGGAAATCATCAAAAAAAAGCAACACTCTCCTATTTTGAACAATTACTAGATAGTACACACAACGACACAGTTTTTATCTTTGATGACATTCATTGGAGTAAAGAAATGTCGGAAGCTTGGGAAACCATTAAAAATAATCCTAAGGTGACTGTTACCATTGACACCTTTTTCTGGGGATTTGTTTTCTTCCGAAAAGAACAAGCGAAAGAGCATTTTATTATACGCACTTAAAATCAATTGTTAATTTTAAAAAAATATTTTAGCGTCTATTTGATTTGTTCTTTTATCCTTTTTCCGAAGTATAACAAGAATTTTTCGTTAATAATTTTTGAAACCTTGGAAAAAATTTAGAGAAATAATTGTGATTTTAGTTTTCGACAGAAAAACTAAAAATACCTCTGGAAAAATTTCCTTTCTTTTGTTTCTTTTCTTTGGGAAAGCAAAGAAAACGAAAATAAAATACTAAAAAATGACGTATTAATCCAATTGTACTCTAAAATGCTAAAGATTTTATTAAATAAGTTATATTTTTAGTTAATTTTGATGCCAAGAGTCCCAAGAATTACAACATGAGTAATACACAATTAGAAAAAGTATTAGAAGTCAACAAAAGGCAAAAAGAATTCTACAATACAAAAAAGAAGAATTTTGCGACTAAAATTTGGTCGTACATGCGAAATAAATTGCTTTCTGATTTTAGAAAAGAACTGAAAATCAGCGAACAAGTGTATGACAGACACAAAGTTTGGTTAGGCGATTTATCAGACAAAAAAGTATTAGATTTAGGATGCTTTGCTGGAAATTACTTAAGTATATACTTAGCAGAAAATGCTAAAAGTTACTTAGGAATTGATTTAAGTGATGAAGCAATTGCAAAATTAAATGAACGTTTAAAAGATCTACCAAATGCAGAAGCAAGAGAAGTAGATTTTTTATCTCCAGATTTCAAAGAAAAAGACTTTGACATTATCTATGCATACGGAGTTTTACATCACTTTGAAAGTTTAGATATGTTGTTTGACAAGCTACAAGAAAAGTTAGCACCAAACGGGCAGTTAATTTCATATGATCCGTTAAAAACAAGTTGGCCGTTAAAAATAATTCGTGCGTTATACAGGCCTTTTCAGTCGGATGCTGATTGGGAATGGCCGTTTTCAAAACAAACAGTACGTCGTTTTCATAAGGAATTCAATGTAGTAGAACGTCATGGAATACTTGGTTCATCTAAATGGGCATTCTTTTTAAACTTGATTCCAATTGGGTCAAAAAAGAAATTAAACTATATTAAAAAATTACATCAAAAAGATTGGGAGAAATCTCAAACGAATGATCGTCAATTATACACGTGTATGCATTTAACGATGCACATGCAGAAAAAATAATCGCATATGTTACTTTGGACTTTTATTATCGTAATTGTAGTGTTTCCGTTGTTATTGTTCAATAACAAACGGAACAAGAATAAGCTATACAATCGTAAAGGAAGAAACTTTAGAGATAACTATTACGATAAGAAAAAAGATCTGAAAAAATGACACTAGTAGACTATATCATTGCTTTATGTATCGGTGGAATATGTGTATTTATATCGAACACTAAGACAAGGAAAAAGCTACTTGATTATTTTGAAAAAAAGAAGAAAGAAAAAGAATGAAAGTATATACTAAAACTGGAGATAAAGGAACTACTGCCCTATTTGGCGGAACTCGTGTTCCTAAACATCATATCCGAATTGATAGTTACGGAACGGTTGATGAGCTCAATTCATATATAGGTTTAATTAGAGATCAAGAAATCAATTCGCATTATCAAAATGTATTAATGGATATTCAAGATTTATTATTTACTGTTGGTGCTGTGTTAGCGACAGATCCTGAAAAGGCAACATTAAAGAACGGAAAAGACAGATTGAACATTCCTAAAATTTCAGAAGACAACATTACTGCGTTAGAACGTGAAATGGACACAATGGATGCTGCTTTACCGCCAATGACACACTTTGTATTACCTGGTGGACATCAAACAGTGTCATTCTGTCACATTGCCCGTTGTGTGTGCCGAAGAGCAGAACGCTTAGCATCAGCGCTTTATGAATTAGAGTCTTTTGACGAGAATACTTTAAAATACTTAAACCGACTTTCTGACTACCTTTTTGTGTTGGCACGAAAGTTGTCCCATGATTTACAAGCGAATGAAATAAAATGGATTCCTAAAAAGAATTCGTAACTATTTAAAAATTAAGGAAATACATATTCCTTAAAATACGTTCTTAAAAATAATGTGTAAATAATGATTTTTTTACTTGACTTTCTCATTTAAAAATTTATTTTTGCAAAAATATTAATATCAAATAAATATGTATTGGACATTAGAACTGGCGTCTCACTTAAGTGATGCACCTTGGCCCGCTACAAAAGATGAGTTGATTGACTATGCAATTAGAACAGGAGCTCCTTTAGAGGTTGTAGAGAACTTACAATCCATTGAAGACGAAGGCGATTCCTATGAATCTATCGAAGAAATTTGGCCAGATTACCCTACAGATGATGATTATCTCTGGAATGAAGATGAATACTAAAACAAGTTAAACAAGGAAAAAGTCTCCATTTTGAGGCTTTTTTTTTGTTTAATATAAAACCAAAATATACCATGAGTTTTTTAAATTCAGTGTTGAAAATGTTTGTTGGAGACAAATCCAAGAAAGATATAAAAGGCTTACAGCCTATCATAGACAAAATAAAGTCGTACGAACAACCACTTTCACAATTATCTATTGATGACCTTAGAGCGCGTACTACATACTTCAAATCACAGATCGCAGAAGCATGTAAAGAAAATAACGCGAAGATAAATTCTTTACAAGAAGAAGCTGAAACTAGTTCAGATATTGAACGTAAAGATGACATCTATCAAGAAATTGATAAACTTAGAGACGAAGAATACGAAATAACGGAAGGTGTATTATTAGACCTATTACCAGAAGCTTTTGCTGTTGTAAAAGAAACTGCAAAACGTTTTACAAATAATACCGAAATTACTGTTACAGCTACTCCATACGACAGAGAGTTATCAGGCTTACATGACTATGTAACGCTTGATGGCGATAATGCTACATGGCAAAACTCTTGGGATGCAGCTGGAAAGCAAGTCACTTGGGACATGATTCACTATGATGTTCAGTTAATTGGAGGTATTACCATGCATCAAGGTAAAATTGCTGAGATGAAAACTGGAGAAGGAAAAACGTTGGTAGCAACGCTTTCTGTATACTTAAACGCATTAACTGGAAAAGGTGTGCATTTGGTAACTGTGAATGATTACTTAGCAAAACGTGATAGCGCTTGGATGGCTCCTATTTTCCAATTCCATGGGTTTACAATTGATTGTATTGATTACCATCAACCTAACTCAGAAGCACGAAGAAAAGCATACGCAGCAGACATTACATACGGAACAAATAACGAATTTGGTTTCGACTACTTACGTGATAATATGTCGCATTCTCCAAATGATTTGGTACAACGTCCACACAACTATGCAATTGTCGATGAGGTCGATTCTGTATTAGTAGATGATGCACGTACACCATTAATTATTTCTGGACCAATTCCGCAAGGAGATTTACATGAATTTAATGATCTAAAACCAAAAATTTCTGACTTAGTTGGAAAACAACGTCAGTACTTAACAGGTGTTCTAGCAGAAGCTAAAAAAATGATCAAAGATGGTGAAACCAAAGAAGGTGGGTTCTTATTATTAAGAGTTTTCAGAGGTTTGCCTAAAAATAAAGCATTAATTAAGTTCTTAAGTGAAGAAGGTGTAAAACAACTGCTTCAAAAAACTGAGAATACCTATATGCAAGACAACAATCGCGAAATGCATAAAGTAGATGCAGAATTATTATTCGTGATTGAAGAAAAGAATAATCAAATTGATTTAACAGATAAAGGAATTGAATATTTATCTGGCGGAAGCAATGATCAAGATTTCTTTGTAATGCCTGATATTGGTGGAGAAATTGCCAAAATTGAAGCACAAGAATTAGAAAAAGAAAAAGAGGTTGAATTAAAAGAAGTTCTTTTCCGTGAATTCGGAGTTAAAAGTGAACGTATTCATACCTTAAGCCAATTACTAAAAGCATACACATTATTTGAAAAAGATGTAGAATATGTAGTAATGGATAACAAAGTAAAAATTGTTGATGAGCAAACTGGTCGTATTATGGATGGACGTCGTTATTCTGACGGACTTCACCAAGCGATTGAAGCAAAAGAAAATGTGAAAATTGAAGATGCTACACAGACTTTTGCAACAGTAACATTACAAAACTACTTTAGAATGTATCGCAAACTATCTGGAATGACAGGTACGGCGGTTACTGAAGCAGGAGAATTATGGGAAATATACAAATTGGATGTTGTTGAAATCCCAACAAACAGACCAATTGCACGTAAAGACAGAGAAGATTTAATCTACAAAACTAAACGTGAAAAATACAATGCCATTATTGATGAGGTAACTGAATTGTCTAAACAAGGAAGACCTGTATTAATTGGTACTACTTCAGTAGAAATTTCGGAATTATTAGGAAGAATGCTTTCTATACGTAAAATTCCACACAATGTACTGAATGCAAAATTACACCAACGTGAAGCCGATATTGTGGCAGAAGCAGGTGAACCTGGACAAGTTACCATTGCAACAAACATGGCAGGTCGTGGAACAGATATTAAGTTGAGTGATGCAGTAAAAGCCGCTGGTGGATTAGCCATTGTTGGTACTGAACGTCATGATTCACGTCGTGTAGATAGACAGTTACGTGGTAGATCTGGTCGTCAAGGAGATCCAGGAAGTTCACAGTTCTACGTTTCATTAGAAGATAACTTGATGCGTTTATTTGGTTCTGAAAAAGTTGCCAAAATGATGGACAGAATGGGATTAAAAGATGGTGAAGTAATTCAGCATTCCATGATGACAAAATCTATAGAACGCGCACAGAAAAAAGTTGAAGAAAACAACTTCGGAATTCGTAAACGTTTACTAGAATATGATGATGTAATGAATGCACAACGTGAAGTTGTATACAAACGTCGTCGTCATGCATTACACGGAGAGCGTTTAAAGGTGGATATTTCAAATATGGTATATGATACTACTGAAATCATTACACAGACTAATAAAGCCGCTAACGACTATAAAAACTTTGAATTTGAACTGATTCGCTACTTCTCTATAGGAAGTCCAATATCGGAAGATGAATTTGTTAAGTTTACTGAAGAAGAAATCATCGGAAAAGTATACACTGCTGCTTTTAAAAGCTACAATGAGAAAATGGAACACAATGCGGAAGCTGTTTATCCTGTAATTCAACAAGTGTATGAAAATCCAGAAAATAAATACGAACGTATTGTTGTTAAATTTACTGATGGAACTAAAGAATTAAATGTTGTCAGTGATTTAAAAGATGCATACGATTCTAAAGGAAAACAATTAGTAACGGATTTCGAAAAGAATATTTCATTAGCTATCATTGATGATGCGTGGAAAACACACTTACGTAAGATGGACGAATTGAAACAATCAGTTCAGTTAGCCGTTCACGAGCAAAAAGATCCTTTATTAATCTACAAATTTGAAGCATTTGAGCTTTTCAAAGAAGTAATTGATAAGGTAAATCGTGAAATTCTTTCTTTCTTGTTTAAAGGAGAATTAGCTGATAACAATCCGGATCGTGTACGTGAAGCGCGTGAGCAAAAACGTAAAAAGGATAATTACAAGACTTCTAAAGAAGAAGTATTGAACAGTGATGAAAGAGCTGCTGCAAACCGTCAAGCAATGCAATCATCGCAGCAACAACGTCCGCAAGTAACGGAAACAATTGTACGCGATAAGCCAAAAATTGGTCGTAACGAACGTGTTACTATCAAGAACGTTATGACTGGTGAAAACAAAACCGTAAAATACAAACAAGCTGAACCATTGATTTCAAAAGGACAATGGGTTATAGTTGAAGAATAACTTCTATTTTTTTTAGAATAGATAAAGAACTCTCATGGAAACATGGGAGTTTTTTTATGCAATACTTATTTTAAGAATAAATTTGTCTTAACATTATTTCAAGGCTTTTAATTCTACAAATAATTCACAAAAAGTATTACCTGCCTAGCAATTAAAGTCTTTTAGAGTTTATTACCATAGCCAAAATTGGTAAGTATACATTATATTAATTTATATAATATAGTATTTTTCTTTATTAAAAAAAACTCTAAAACCATAAACATTATAAGTCTATTCTCTCACTAGTGTAAGATATTAATTTATAGTTTTAAGTGTAAATTAACCAATACACTAATTAAAACAAATTAATCATGAAAAAAGTTACACTATCAATCGTGTTACCATTTTTACTATTTTTTACAGTAAATGTTCAGTCACAAGTAAATGACAATGGTACAAATGTTGGAATCGGAGCACCAGCTCCTCCAGTGGCAGTAGGAACTGCTACAAATGTAAAATTAGATGTCGATGGCGGAACGAGAACCGGAATTAAGGGATCTCAAATTGCACAGACCTATCGCGCTACATCTAACTACAGTAGTACAAACTCTACCACTACTGGCTATATAGGTTACAACAGTAACTGGTCAGCTTCAAGTAATACACTTGGAATGGCTAGTAGTATTACAGTATCTACAGCAAGATCATCTTTTCAAACATCAAGTACGATGGCTGGAAGATTTATTACGGATCTCGGAGGAACTAGCGGATCTAATGCATTACAAATTGCAGGTGTTTATGGAAATCTAAAAGGTGCTTGGGCAGGAAACAACTCTGTAAATGGAGGTTTTGCTGCAGGAGTTGTCGGTGTAGATGACGTAAATGGAAGTAATACGTATGGCGGATATTTTAGAGGAAAAGGGTATTTCTCTGAAAAAGTATCTATGGGAACACTAAACATGCCTACAACAATTGGAGGTGCTAATATTAGTAATTACAACTTATTTGTAGCAGGTGGAATATTATCTGACGAAGTACGTGTACGTACAGGTTGGGCAGATTATGTTTTTGATGATAACTATGTATTAGCACCATTAGCGGATGTTGAAGCATACATCAATGAAAACAATCACTTACCAAATGTTCCTTCAGCAGCAACTGTTGAACAAGAAGGATTATCAATAGGAGAAATTACTAAAATTCAACAAGAAAAAATTGAGGAATTGACGTTATATCTTATCGAACAGCAAAAACAATTGGATGCATTAAAGAAACAAGTATTAGCGTTACAGAAGAACTAAAAAATTAATTAAAAAAAACAACTATTATGAATTCTTACATAAGAAACTTAATAAGCGCTTTTTCTTTACTTTTTTTAATGATTCCAGCGTTAGCACAAGAAACAGAATATGACTTTTACTATTACAAAGGAGAAAAAATTCCTTTGCAATTAGACAAGCAAACTATCTTCGTTTCTGCTACAAATGCGAAAGATCTTCAAAGTATTTCATTAAACGGAACAGGATTATCTATTCTAAGTTCCTCTGAAATACAAGAAGATGTTAGTAGTCGTATTTTGCTAACTCCTGAAAGTTTTCAACAAGCAAATCCAGTTCGTTACTGGAGAGAAGTTGTTCTTTCAGATACTAGAATTTCAAAAGAAGAGTATGCGAAAAAAATAGCGCAAATAAAAGCAAATAACAAGAACATCATTGTGTCTCCATACTTTAAAAAGACAGCAGATGATAATATTGGACTCTCTAACTATTTCTATATCAAACTGAGAAATCAAAATGATTTTAATGCTTTATTAGGAGAAATCAAAAAGCACAACTTAGAGCTTGTCGG
The DNA here is from genome assembly GCF_056033805.1 of Kordia sp. E. Classification (NCBI taxonomy): domain Bacteria; kingdom Pseudomonadati; phylum Bacteroidota; class Flavobacteriia; order Flavobacteriales; family Flavobacteriaceae; genus Kordia; species Kordia sp. E. The sequence continues at coordinate 1,267,189 of NZ_JBRASR010000003.1, read as the reverse complement.
ATATAACAAATTTATGCCTTTATGGTTTACTATCAGTGTTACACCAGCATCTGGAAATGTATTAGATATGGCAAATACACTATATGAAACAAAACAATTTGCAGATGTTGATCCTGCATTTATGTTCAACTTTAGAGGAAACTGTAGAAATGATAGCAATTTCAGTCAGCTATGGGGATTAGACAATACTGTAGATCCTAACATTGATATCAATGCCTGTGCTGCATGGGGAATAACGGAAGGAAATAATGTTAATGTTGCCGTTTTAGATCAAGGTGTGTATACTGCTCATAATGATTTAAATGCAAACATTTCTGCTTCAAGTTATGATACACAAAGTGGTACTTCGCCAAGTGTATTTACTACAGGAAGAGATCATGGAACACATGTTTCTGGTACTATTGCTGCCGAAGCAGACAATAATTTACAAGTTGTGGGAGTTGCACCAGAAGCAAACATTATGAGTGTGAGTCATACACTTTCATTAACACCAAACGTTTCTCAAGAACTTGCCGACGGAATTAATTGGGCATGGCAAAATGGAGCCGCAATTATCAATAATTCTTGGGGAGATCAAGGTGGAGCGTTTTTTACACAATTGCAAAGTACAATGCTAGAAGACGCCATAACAGATGCTATAACAATGGGACGTGGCGGATTAGGAACCGTAGTTGTTTTTGCGGCTGGTAATCAATCACCTGCCATTGATTATCCTGCTAGTTTCCATGATGATATTTTGGTTACAGGATCTATTACATCAACAGGACAACGTTCTTCGTTTTCTGGTTTTGGAGGTGATTTAGATATTGTTGCGCCAGGAAGCGGAATTCTATCAACAATTCCAACCAATGGAACAGCTTCATGGAATGGAACTTCTATGGCTGCGCCACATACAGCTGGAGTTGCTGCATTAGTACTTGAAGTCAATAGTGGATTGAGTAGTATTCAAGTAAATGACATCATTGAGCAAACTGCACAAAAAGTTAGAACTGATTTATATACCTATTCTACTACTGGTGGTCGTCCAAACGGAAACTGGAATAATCAAATGGGTTATGGATTAATTGATGCACATGCCGCAGTATTATTATCACAAAGTATGGCATGTCCTGGAAACTTATTTGTAAATGTAGATGTACTTGCTGGTGTTGACAACAGAGAAGCTTCAATGACGATAACTGCAAATAATACTATTGGTGCCAGTGGACAAGCCACGTATCATGCTGGTGATGAAGTATTTTTGCAACCTGGTTTTGATGCATTAGTTGGATCAAAATTTAGAGCATATATTGAAGGTTGTACTGGTACATTTGTAAACAGAGCTGAAGTTCCTACACAAGAAGTCATTAGTTATAAAATGCCAACCAACTTCGAAAAAGAGGAATTTGAACCTAGTTTAGCAAATACAACTACTGGTGAATTGAAACTATTTCCAAATCCAACAAAAGGAATACTACATATTCAATTTGGTAATACAGCAGAAAAAACGGTAGAAATTTATAATATCTCTGGAATTTCTGTCCTGCAAAAGAAATTTGAAAAAGATAGTAATCGTACTGTAGATATTAATTTTTCTAGATTTCAAACAGGAATTTATATTGTAAAAATCATAGATGTTTACGGTGAAATTTCAGTAAGTAGAATTGTAAAACAATAAGTTTACCTAATTATTTGATGAATATCTGGCGAACTCTCGGGTTTGTCAGATATTTTTTTAATTATTTCTATGACTATAAATTTTATTATGCGCGCATTGCATTTTTATAAAAAAGATGTACTTTTATAAAAAATCCTCTGCTATGGAAGCCTACGCGAATGCACTCTTATATGCAATTCCTTTTTTCTTTATTTTGGTAAGCATAGAAATTGCTTATGGTTATTTTAAAAAAAATCAAACGCACAATGTAAACGATAGTATTTCAAGCATTAGTTCAGGGTTAACAAGTATTATTAAAGATTCTTTAGGATTGGCTTTCATTCTAATTTCATATCCATATTTACTACAATATTTAGCCATATTTGAGATTCCAGAAACTTGGTATGCTTTTGTTATTGCTTTTATTGCTATAGATTTTGCAAGCTATTGGAATCATCGATTGAGTCACAAAATAAATTTCTTTTGGAATCAACATGTAATTCATCATAGTAGTGAAGAATTTAACTTGGCTTGCGCATTGCGACAATCCATATCTAACATATTAGGTTACTTTCCTTTATTACTAATTCCTGCAGCTTTACTAGGTGTTCCATACAAAGCCATAGCAATCCTTACCCCTATTCATTTATTTGCACAATTTTGGTATCACACAAAACATATTGGAAAACTAGGATTCATAGAATATATTCTCGTTACACCATCGCAACATAGAGTTCATCACGCAATAAATCCTGAATATATTGATAAAAATTTAGCTGCTATTTTTTGTGTTTGGGATCGAGTATTTGGAACGTTTCAAGAAGAATTAGATGAAGTTCCGCCAGTTTATGGAGTATTAAAACCTGCAGCAACTTGGAATCCAGTATTAATTAATTTTCAACATATATGGAGATTGATCAAAGATGCTTGGCGAACCAATAGTTATTACGATAAGCTAAGAATTTGGTTTATGCCAACAGGTTGGCGACCAAATGATGTTAAAGAAAAATATCCTATAGAAATTATTGAAAATGTATATACATATGAAAAATATACAACTCCTACTTCTACTCCGTTGCAAATTTGGTCAGTCATTCAACTGACTATGACTATATTTTTGATGCTTTTCTTATTCTATAATTTTGGAAATATTCTAAATACGAGCGGATATAACATGTTAGTATTATATGGAGCCATCGTATTTCTAGGAATTTACAGTTATACAAGTTTATTAGACAAACACAGATATACTATTGTTTTTGAATTAGTTAAACTAGCATTAGGGCTTTTTGTAATACTTTTTTTTAATGATTGGTTTGGAATTAATACATACTTTCAATATGGAAGTATTATGATGGGAATGTATTTTATAACTAGTCTTTTAGCGACAATTTATTTCTCTTATTTAGAAAAAATAGTTGTTGCTTCGAAAACTGTTACAGTTTAAAACTAAGCTTCTAAACTTCTTGAAAAACGTTTTTGAATGATGTTTATCTGAATCAATAAAAATACAAGTAAAAAGAAGAAACAATACGCATACGTAACAGGAATATCAACTTTCATTTCGTGTTTTTTAATCATTAGACTTGATAAATCCCAATCGCCAAGAATAGAGAAACCTAGTGAAAAACGTGTTAATACAAAAGAAAACACTAAAAACAAAGCGCCGATAATCAACCAACCAACTTTGTTAATCAATGGTTTATATACTTTAGCAGGTGCTTTTTCTTTGGAAACTTCTGCCATTACATTGGCTAAAAAATCTACTGAAGGCGTTGTCAATCCAGCATCTTGGATGATTTCCTTAGTAAATTGATCTATTTTTTTATTTTGTGCTTCCATGACTCAAATATATAGGTTCTACGACATTTTTTAAAATATGATATAGTTTTTTTCTACTTCGGTGCAATTTTATTTTCACGTTATCATAGGATATTTTGGCAATTTCTGAGATTTCTTTCAGAGATAATTCTTCAAAATAAAACAACGTTAATAACACACGTTCTTCTTCTGGCAACTGTAACAATGCTTTTTCAATGGTTTGCTTCTTCTCTTTCGCTTCCAAATAACTCATCGCGTCTTGCATTGTGCCAATATCGGATTCATGAATTTCATCAATATGTTCCGATAAAATAACTCTTTTATTCTTCTTTATACAATCCAAGCTAGTATTGTATACAATTCTATATAACCAAGTAGAAAACTTTGATGTTCCTTTAAATGTATCTAATGCTTTGTATGCTTTCACAAAAGTATCTTGTGCAACTTCTTCCGCATCTTCTCTACTTCCAACCATTCGTACTGCCAATGTAAATATCATATCCTTGTATTTATTTACAAGCATAGCGTACGCATTCACGTTTCCAGAACGAATTTGTTCTATATAGTCTTGGTCAGTGTTTTTAGTCATTTGTAGTTAAGACGATCACTTTTATAAAATGGTTACACCTTTTTTGAAATTATTTGTTTTAGGTATTAGGGAAAATTATTTTTTAATTAAACATTTAGCCTAATATATATATTTAAATTCAGTCATTGACACATTATTACATTAGCTAATTGGTATATTATTATATTTTTTTCACTTTTTCTGTAACCAAAACAAAAAACCGTTCGTCATAATGGGCAAATACATAAAAACTAAATTTAAAAAATAATTTATTATGGGATCAGAAGTAATTATAATGCCAGCAATTTTAGGAGTAATTTTTGGAATCTACTATTTATACATTTCATCACGAAACAAAGAACGTTTGGCTTTAATTGAAAAAGGAGCAGACGCTTCCATCTTTTTCAGCTCAAAAAAGTCACTAACACCAACTTGGAAAGTATTGGTTTTAAACTTTGCTGTTTTAATGATGGGAATTGGATTGGGTATATTTATTGGAAATATGATGCACAGTGTATTTCACTTACCTGAAGAAGTTGCATTTCCAGGAACCATCTTTTTAGTAGCCGGAATTTCTTTATTCACAGGATTCTTCTTGACAAAGAAATTGGTTGAAAAAGAGCATTAACAATATATCGTCATCAAAAAACACAGTTAGTTAATTATATAAAACGATTGTTTTTCTTCGGATAAGCAATCGTTTTGTTATTTAAAGCATTTATTTATGAAATATAGAGATTATCTAGAAATTGCATTTCGCTGGTATGTTTTTTTCTTTATTAGCATATATGGACTAGGAAAAATTTTAGGAGGACAATTTTATCGTCAAGGACAAATTCCTGTTGAAGTTGCTAAAACTCCCATTATTGATGTAAGCAGTTATGAATTGGCTTGGGTTTTCATGGGACATTCTTTTGGATATATTTTATTTGTTGGAATCTCACAACTAATTGGCGCTTTCTGCCTTTTATTACCCAGAACTAGACTTATAGGTGTTATTATTTTAATTCCAATATTGGTAAATATTATTGTATTTGATATCATTTTTTTAGATGCATATGCTGCCTTAGTAAATGCTATTATATACTTTTTAATGCTTTTGGGTATTTTATATTTTCATAAAGAAAAAATTGTGGAAGTGTTTCGTATCTTAACAACTCAAAAGAACAAAGAGAAAATTGCCTTAAAAACAAGATTAAAAACCATAGCTATTGTCATTTGTATAATTGCTATTATTTTTGCGGTGAACCAATCGCTTGGTACTTTAATCGGACATGGAAATTGATAATCTTAATCATTTTTTCGTAAGGTTCTTGATGCAACTCGACTGAAACAAAAAAATAAACAGATGAAATCGATCTATCTTACATTAATAACTATACTATTTTTCACAATCAGTTGTAATTCAAATACAGCTAACAATAATGCGGTACAAAAAGAACAATTTACGCAACAACAATTAGACACATATGAAACTGCATATTTTGCTAGTGGTTGTTTTTGGTGCGTTGAAGCCATTTTTGAAAGTGTAAAAGGTGTAAAAGAAGTTGTATCTGGTTATGCAGGTGGAAAAGCCTCAACGGCAAACTATCAATTGGTAAGTGCAGGAAGAACAGATCATGCAGAAGCTGTAAAAGTGTATTACGATGCAAAAGTAGTTTCGTATGAAACCTTGGTAAAAGTATTTTTTGGTTCTCATGATCCAACAACGTTAAACAAACAAGGTCCAGATGCTGGTAGACAATACCGTTCGGCTATATTTTACAAAAATGCAAAGGAGAAAAAAATAGTGGATACATACATTAAAAAACTTGTTGCTGACAAAGTATTTAATGGAACAATAACTACAGAAATTGCGCCATACAAAGCATTTTATGATGCAGAAGCATATCATCAAGATTATGAGGCAAACAATCCGAATAATCCATATATCAGAGGAGTTTCCGTTCCTAGATTGAAACGTTTTCAGAAAAAATTTCCAGAATTATTGAAGAAAGAAGCACATTAATTCTGAATTCAAAATTCTAAATTCAGAATTGTTCAGTAACGCTTGTACAAAATACGCAACGCTTATACAAAATCTTTCGCAGACAAAAATACTTTTCTTACATTTATAATGTAATTACATACAATAAAGCGCTTTATTTCAATTTAAAGAATTAAACATTTTATTATTATGAAGAAAAGAATCATTGCATTTGCTTCTTTAGGAATTGTATGTGCTACATTATTCCTGAGTTGCGAAACAAAAAATCAAGCAGAAGAAGAACAATTAGAAACTGCTTTAGAAATTCCTGCAAAAGTAATCTCTAATACACAAGCGGCAACACTATTTCAAAACGATCAAAACACACGTTTATCACAAATAGGAAAAGAAAATACTTTTTTTAAAGACAAAGCCATTCACTTTGAATTGGCTGCTTTAGAAAGTTACATCAATCGATTAAAATCAGTTGCAACTTCTAAAAACATTCCAATTACTGGTGTAAGTTTTGTATTTGGTGCTGATGCGAATGGCAAAAGAACTACATTTTTAATGCCTTCCACGCGAAATGCTGAATTAGATTATCAAGAATCGTTTACCATTGAAAACGGTCAGTTTTTAACATTTAAACATGTTGATACAAAATTAAGGCTACAAAATAGTTCACAAAACGATGCAAACTTGATATTATCACCAAATGGATATATATCATTTAATGAAGCAACTGAGTTATTCAATAACTATCAAACACAGTATATTGAAACGTTTGCAAAAAAAGTAACAAAAGACTATTACACAAAAGCGGTTTGGTATTCGTTTGAAGAAATCAACCAATATCTCAGTTATTTAAAAAAGAAATCAAACGATCATAATTTAGCAATTACGGGAGTTAATGTATTCTTTGGAGCATACAATAATGATATAAGTTTGGAACTAAAATCAAATGCACAAACGTTGTTTTTAACTGCAAGTACACAAAAGGAGTCTATAATTAATGTAAAAGGAGAAACACTACAAAGCTTAACACAAGATGGTTTCTTTGCAAAGGATAATAATGAGAGTTTGAATGGAAGTTTAAATTTTAATGAAGGACATCTATCACCGCCGCCGCCTCTTCCTGAGGATTGTCAAAATAAAACATGCTGGCATCCTTGGCATTAATAGAATTATAAAGGCTGTCTGAAAAGTTTTTTAAAAATATCATTCTAGATTTGATTCAGAATTTCATCATGATAATTTTCAATAACTTACAATTACTCTAAGAAACCGAATTAAGTTCAATTTGACAAAATTTCACTTTTTAGACAGGTTCTTTGTATTTTATATTCTCTTTGAATATGTGACAATTACACACAAAAAACTAACAGTTATACAAGTTCATAAAGTTTATAGTCAGTTATTTTCTACTTTTAAAAAGTAATTACATCATAAGACGCGTCTTTTAATGAAACTATGTTACGAGAAGCTTGTACTGAACTTAATTCAGTAGCAAAGACGAACTCAAAACTATAGGTTGAATTAATTCTGCTTAAAGCGGAATCTTATTTAATATTTTAAAACTATAACCATGAAGAAAAAAATGTTGTCATTTGTTTCTTTAGGACTTGTGTGTACTACATTTTTCCTGAGTTGCATGACAAAAAACCTAGAAAAAGAGGAACAGTTAGACGCTGCATTAGCAGTTCCAGAAAAGATTATTTCCAATAAGGATGCGGCACTACTTTTTCAAAATGATCATACAACTAGATTATCTCAAATTGGGGCTGAGAAAACTACGTTTGAAGACAAAAAAATTCATTTTGAACTAGAAACGATCACCAAGTATATTTCGCATTTAGAAACAGTAGCGATTTCTAAAAACATTCCAATTACAGGCATTAGTTTTATATTTGCAGCTGATGAAAACGGAAAAAGAACCGCTTTTATAATGCCTTCCACACGAAATGCAAGCTTAGATTATCAAGAATCATTTACAATTGAGAATGGTAAACTCCTAACATTTACACATATTGATCAATTTTTAAAAAGAAAATTAACAAGTATAAATGATGAAAACCTAATATTATCACCAAATGGATATCTATCATTTAATGAAGCTACTCGCCTATTCAATACGTATCAAACACAGTATATTGAACCATTTGCAGCTAAAGTGACAAAGGAATATTATACAAAAGCTGTTTGGTATTCATTAGCTGAAATCAACCAATATATTAAGTATTTGAAAAAGAAATCAACAGACCATAACTTAGCCATTACGGGAATTGATGTATTTTTTGGAGTCTATAATACCGATCCAAGTTTAGAATTAAAGTCGAATGCACAAACTGTATTCTTAACGGCAAGTTCTCAAAAGCAATCAATTATCAATATAGAAGGAAAAACATTCAAAAGTTTTTCACAGAATGATTTCTTTCAAAAAGATGATACAAATGATGCTGATGATACTGATGATACTGATGATACTGATGATAGTTTAGCTTTCAACATGGGTCAATTATCACCGCCGCCACCTAAAAAATAAGGTTTTATTCCTCCAAACCTGCTATTTTATAAGTTACCAAAACAACTTCTTTCCTAGTATTCTTATCAAAATAGTCACTTCCATAATATATTTTTTGTAGTTATTTTCCTAAATTTAATTCATTAACCACTTTTTGTTAAAAGGGAAAAACACCCAAATTTGGAATTCTAATTTTTATTCTAAAAAGTTTAGCTAATTTTAACAAAACAAAAAATAAACAAAACTACAACCTTATGGAAAATTTAGTACTATCAATCGTACCACTAGTTATTGGTATTGCAATTGGTTATTTCTTATTTAAAAAATTAAATACTTGCGTTTGTGAAAATAGTGACAAACCAAACGGAATTATACCTGTAAGTGAAGCTATTAATTTACACGAAACCTATGTAGATGGGCGCTACCCTATAATCAATCAATCTATTGATAAAGATTTTAAAGACACACAATTTGTTTGGTTTGAATATGGTAAAATGAAATCTTATATTCAATATTTAGAAGCTATAGCAAAGAAAAATCCAAACAATCCGAAAATTTCTGGTATTCGTGTGTATTTTGGAGCACATACTGACCATCAACTCTACCCAAAACAACAGACTGTATTTTTCAATCCAACGATTGAAACAGGCTTAAATGAATCACATGATAATATGAAGAATTTACCATTTTATATTATTCCTAATAATCCAAACGAACCGTTAGTTGGTAACTATAAAATTATAGAAAGGTTACTAATTGACGAATATAATCCAACGGAACGTGCATTCATGGCAAATAATAGTTTAGGTCATAAAGTATCAAATAATAATTTAGTTGAAAATAAATCATCTAATGCTGAAAATGACTTTGACGATGGAACTAGTACGTCATTTAATATGGGGCAATTGAGTCCTCCTCCTAGAAATTAATAAATCAAAAAAAAATAATTGAATTATATAACTTCATTATTACAAACCGGCAGTCTGTATGTCGAAATTATAACAGCTGTTATAGCTACTGTATATTATTATAAATACAAGGAATCAAATTTAAAATTTATTCTATTACTGTTATGGTATATTGTTTTTAATGAGCTACTCGGGTGGTACTTTCATGCTATTTTAGAAATTAAATACAATTCAATTATTTATAATATTTATGGTATTATCAGTTTTGTTTTACTGTTAAATATTTATAGACGTTCATTATTTAAGGAAAAGTTCAAAAAATATGTTTCTATTTTCACAGTAACTTATGTATTAATTTTTGTTATCAATATATTTTTTGTTGATTCTATGAAACAAATTTTAACAGTTTCTTATATCTATGGATCAATTGTTTTAATCATTAGTATTTTATTTTATTTAATTGAAATTTTAAATTCCGAACGAATTTTATTAGTTTCAAAAGATATCTTATTTTGGATTAGTGTTGGATTATTTTTATTTCAAATAGGTATAATCCCATATATGGTAATTAGAGAATACTATATTGAGCTTGTTGATATGGAATCTAATTTATTATTATATTATATACTCATTTACATATTAAATATATGCTATATCATTGGATTTATATGGGGACAGAAGTTGAAGAAACAATAGCATTAATTACAGCTATAGTATTTATTTTCCTAGTTGTAATTATAATCGTTCTCTTCTTGGTATTTATCAAGCGAAAAAATAAACTATTGGCAGAAAAACACCTAGCCAAACGAGAATTTGAAAACGCTATTGCAGAAACACAAATAGAAATTAGAGAACAAACACTCAGAAATATAAGTTGGGAGTTGCACGATAATATTGGGCAACTCCTTACACTTGCCAAAATACAACTACATCAACTTGATAATACGAACGAAAATGTCGCAGAAGTAAGTGATACGATTTCTAAAAGTTTAACAGAACTCCGAGCGCTTTCAAAATTGATCAATCCAGATGCTTTGAAGAATATTATGCTTCCAGAAGCATTAAGCTTAGAGATTGCACGCTTTAATCGGCTAAATTTTATTGAAGCTACCTTAAGAATTAATGGAGATGAAGAAATAATTGACGATAAAGCCGAAATTATTTTGTTTCGAATCTTACAAGAATTCTTCTCCAATACTATAAAACACGCGAAAGCTTCAAAACTTGATGTTACGCTAACGTATGAAAATAAAGTGCTGACAATCATTGCAAAAGACAATGGAAAAGGATTTGACAAATCTGTTGAACAACCAAATAAAGGTATTGGATTACAAAACATGAAAAGTAGAGGAAAGCTCATCGGTGCCGAAATTGAGCTAGAATCTGCAGTTGACAAAGGAACAAAACTAATGATTATTCATTACCTTTAGCTTTCAAGTATTGAATCTTGAACCTAAGAATTAAACAACCACTAAATAAAAACAACATTTTGAAAACATATTCTGTTGCCATCGTAGAAGATCATGTATTATTATCACAAGCAATTGGCGGTCTGGTAGATTCATTTGATCGCTTTAAGGTTAGTTATTTATGTAAAAATGGTAAAGAACTCATCACCCGTTTAGAAGAAAACTCTAATCAACCAGATATTGTATTAATGGATATTAATATGCCATTGATGAATGGTATTGAAACAACTACTTGGGTAACTGAACATTTTCCAAATATTGACGTATTAGGACTTTCTATTGAAGAAGATGAACGTACCATTATTCAAATGTTACGCGCTGGCGCAAAAGGATATTTGATGAAAGATGTTGAGAAAAGTGTTTTAGAAATGGCGCTAAATGAAGTAACTACAAACGGTTTTTACCATTCTAAACATGTCACAAATATTTTAATCGGATCGTTGAATGGAAAAGGAAATTCTGGTACAAAATTAAAAGAGAATGAAATTTCTTTTATGAAGTTGGTGTGTACGGAAATGACATATAAGCAAATTGCTGATCAAATGTGTTTGAGTCCTAAAACAATTGATGGATACCGCGATGCTTTGTTTGAAAAACTAAGTGTGAAGAATAGAATTGGACTCGTTATTTACGCTATAAAGAATAAAATTTACTTACCGTAATATAGTTGTTTGTTATTGGTAATAATACGAACTAACAAATCAATTTACGATTTCTTATTCAAAGATATTTCACTGTATTTAGCGTTGATGTTAATTTCTTTACCAGTATTATTTTTACCTTGATATCCACGAATAATGGTGTTAAACTGAGTTTTGTTTTCTGTTCCAACTACAGATTCTGGATAAGAAATACGAGAGTTTGAACCTATATAATATAGTTTAAAAGCACTAGCAGGCAACTGAATACGTGCATCTGTATTTTCTAAAATGATGTCTAAAGTTTCAAATGAATCACTAATATTATGAATCAATAACTTTCCAATAGTTCCACTAATAATTCCCTTCTCGCCTAGCGTTCCAACACTAATTTTTGATGAGTTTGACATCAAGTTAATATTATTTACTAATTGTAAATCTACATTCTCTACGAAGTTTACTTTCAACGAACCTTGATTCCATTTCGTAACATGGATAGGCGCATACGACGATTCTATCGTCGTATTTGCTCCATCAATAATAGTTGCATACAAAGCTGCGTGGGACAGCTTTGCATTCATATTTTCACTTGCCGCAGCAATCGTTACTTCTCCATGACGAACATTGAGTTTTAACTTTGCTTTTTTAGGCATTCTAATCTTTATCGTCTTTTTTACTTTTAAACGTTTATTTCCATGAGAAAGGTAAAACACATTATCATCATTTGTATTAATGTTAAAGTTCATCTTTCCGTTTAAATTAAACAACTGACTATTCTGTGCTTTTTCTAAAAGGTGTAAAAGTTCTTCTTTCTCTTTTAACAACTCTTTTATTTTATACTTCTCTAACTTTTTGCTTACCTCTGCAAGTTCTTCAATTTTCGCTAATTGCCTTTTGTATTGCTTTAATTGCTTTTCACTTAATTTGGCTTTCTTTTGTTTTGTTAGCACTTTACCTTTTAGTTCCATTAACTTCTCTTGCCCAGCTTGGAAACTTTCTTTCCACTTCTCCATTCCTTCCTTAAATTTTTCTTCATCAAAGCTATTTTTCCATTGCTTTTGCCATTTTTTCATATAGGCTTCGCCATCATTTTTAAAAGCTTCATAATCAAACTTAATATCATCTAAAGATTCAAGTACCATTTTAGGTAATTCTGGAACAGCCTGAATATTAGGTATGTTTGCAATAATTGGAGCTTCTATATTTTCAATAATTATTGGATCTGCAAATACAAATTGTCCTGTATTTCCAAATAATGAATGACTCCCTTTTGATGTTACTGTTACTTTTTCGCTATTTCCGATTGCTTTAAAGCTCCAATTTTTAAAATATTTTTCAATTTCCTCGTCAGTAGCATCTTCTACTTCAATAATAGCCTCAATTTCTATTTTATTTTTGTTCCAAGTGTCAAATTCTACATCTGCGTGCGATGTGTTAATTTCTAAGGTTACGTCTTTATTTACAGTAAAAACTTCCTTCTTTGTTCGTTTTTTTGATTGTGAATATCCAAACGTGATGACTAATAATGCGACTAATAGTAGACACTGTTTATATTTAGATTTGTGTATCATTATCTGATGTTTTAAGTTCGTTTAATTTTTCCTTTAATTGGTATAGCAATTTCAGTCTAAATTGTAAATTGTCAATCATAGCATTAATGGTTTCCTCGTTAGGTCCAATTTCTGTCAATTCATTTTGAAGTACTTTGTGTTCTTCATTTAACAATGAAAGTTTATCCATGTAGCTTTCAAATAATTGCTTTCCAATTTCTGAAACTTCTACTTGTGTCAATTCATAATTAATGCTTGCCAAATAGTAATCTTCAATCTTTTTTAAATCGGGAGAAACATCGCCTAAACTTGTTAAAGAAGGTTTTTCTTTGGCTACAGAATCAGTTTTAACAACTTCTTCACCAAGAACATAAGGAGTTCCTTGTAATTGTTGATATGCCAATCCACCTAAACTAATAATCAAAATAATGGCGGCAGCAATTTTATAGATTGAAAAAGAAAATTTATTAGTTTCCTTTTTATCCTCTATTTGTGGCAACGCGTCATCCAATCGATCTAAAAAACGAGCTTCGTGTCCGTCAGATAATCCTTTTTGAATGTGCAATTGTTCATTTTTCAACAAATCTTTAATATCCTGTCCCATGACTTCTCTTTTTTAATGCTTGTTGTAACTTCTTTTTTCCTCGCGATAATTGTGTTCTTGATGCAGTTGTAGAAATCGTAAGTATTTCCGAAATTTCTTGATGATCATATCCTTCTAATAAAAATAGAATCACTACAATTCTGTATTTATCGGGTAAATTTTCAATTTCAGTCTTCACTTCTTTCAATGTAGTTTCATCACTTGTTTCCCAATTATCATCGTCGGCAACTACTTCTAATTGCGCTTCATCTATGGAAATATAATACTGTTGTTTAGCTCGTAATTTGTCTAAACTTTTATTAATGACAATCTTTTTTAACCAAGCTCCAAAACTTACTTCAGCCGTATATTGATCAATTTTTTGAAATGCATTAATGAATGCTTCTTGCATCGCATCTTCTGCATCTTGTGTATGTTTCAAGAAACGATTGGCAACAATAAACATTCCTTCACAATACTGCCTGTACAGATGCAGTTGTGCTTTCCTGTCATTATTCTTACACTTTTCGATGAGCTCGGTTTGAGACATACTACTAGTTAGCTTTTTTGGTTTTGGTTATTGCTATACATCTTTAAAGACGTACCAAATTTTACAATGTGACAATACTATAAAAAAAACATACTAAATTAATCAATTTTCTTCTTTTTTAATTCTTCTATATTTTCGCTTACGCTAGATTTTACTTGGGTTTTACCTACTTGACTAATGACTCAGCATTTTTTTAAATAAAATAAACGCAAGCAACGTTACACTTTGAATTATATGGTGAAACCGTAAACAATTCATTTAGGATTTTTATAATTTTAGTTAAACCAAAAAAAATCTACCATGAAAAAAAGAAATTTAAAAAGTAAATTAGTTATTAGTAAGAAGACTGTAAGTAATTTTAATGTAGCTGCTACAAAAGGTGGTACTGGTAATACATTCCATTGCGGACCATCTAATAATCCGATGTGTACATTTGATGATGCATGCTTTAGCAAAGGTCCAGGATGTAGTAGATGGCAAGTATGTTAGTATGAAACATACGATTAATTAAACTGTAAAGAAGTTTGTATCGAGAATTATCTAAGAAATAAACTATTGATTTCAAAGTATTTCTCGATACAAATTTGCTTTGCAAATTGACTCGAAATGACGACTATAGAATTTTAAGAACCAACGTGAAGCGATCAAAAGTGAAGCAATCAACTATTCATAAATCACTAACAATTCCACTTCGCGTTCAGCTTTGGAAAGTTTCATCCCAATTTTTGCTAGTTCTTCTTTAAATGAACCTTTTTTCTGCGGATCAAATACAAAGTCAATATCTAACAACTTTGAAAAGTTCGTTTCGTCAACCACGGGAACAGGCGTTTCATTTTCAATATAATCCGCAAATTCTCGCATCGGAATCTTTTTAGCATGAAACTCATAACCTCTATATTCAAAGGTACGCTCTTTAGTTACTGATGTTAGTTTTTTTAGTTTCACTTCATCTATCACACTTAAAACATATACAGGAATTGTACGCTTTTCAAGTTTAGCCTTTACGGGAAAAGTTTTTTCAATTTTTTGAATACCTTTTGTATACATTTCGTCTCCAGCTTTTTCAGTGATGATATCTAAACAGTATTTATTTTTAGGATCTTTATAACTATATTTTTCTTCATCAATATCAAAAACAGTTCTATTATAAGTTTTTCTATATAAACTTCTATACATCGCAGGAATAGTATAATTTATAATTGTTAAACGTCTTCCGTTATACGTTTTATTATTTAAATATCCTTTAGAGAATGATGAAACACCTTCAATTCCACCTTTTAGTAATACACGTTCTAAGCTTGAGTCTTTCTGAGGAAACGGATCTGCATTATAATCAAACGTAATGTTTTCTTGTTTTAGTGGCAATGAAATTGCTGTTCCATTTTTTACTTTCTGAATCACTTCTTTGGTAATATTATCTGTAGAAGTGATTGCAACTACTTTACCTGCTGGATTAATAATAATTGCATGTGATAGGATTCTGTACGGAAACAACCCTTCTAATTCCTTTGTTTGCAGTCCAAACCAAACCTTAGATGGCGAATTGCCAATGAATCGCTGTAAACGTTCAGGTTTGTCTTCTGCAATTCCAATGACTTGAATATCGCTTGAAAATTCATTTTGTAGTTTAATTAAGTTTTTCATAGCAGGAATACAAGGTCCGCACCAAGTTGCCCAAAAATCTAGAATGACTACTTTTCCTTTTAAATCTGATAATGAAGCTTCAGTTGTTACTGAATTCATCAAATTCGTGAGTTGAACATTTGGTACTTTATCACCAACTTTCAGGTTTGTTTGCGCATACGTTGTGCTGGTCAATGCTAAAAGCATCAACAAAATTGTTAATTTTTTCATCTTGTAGTTGTTAGTTTATTTGTTGTAGAATAAGGTTACAAAACCATGAATTAAATCAAGTTTGAAGGTGTTTTTACGAGTTTCTTCATTATCTTTTCCTCGTGTAAACATTTTAAATTTCTTTCCTTCTTTATTAGGTTGCATGATAATTTTTGTGCCATTGTCATTTAAAACTGCATTGTTTCCAATGGCTTCCATATAATATTTTTGATCTATCTCTGCATACATTTTAATATCAGAATATTCACAAATCATATCAATCGACTCAAAATTTTCTGCCAAATTATAGATAAAGAAGTTGCTTTTAAAATCATTAAACTCTACATTTTTAGTAATCTCACCAATAGTGAATTTAGAAAATTCCGTCTGTATCATTACATCTTCTAGTTGACCAATTAATCCTTCTGTTACATTTTTAAACATATAACCGCCACCAACAATTTTTTTCACTTTCACACTTCCATTCTTAAAAGTGATTGAATTATCTTTATTATGAATCTCATCAGCAAGCAAATTACTTTCTTGAAATGATCCAACAATACGATTTGTAAATTTTCCATCTAAATGTACATTTGCACGACTTACCTGCAAATCCATCATCATATAACTTGGTACATAAATTTCGTATGTAGAACGAATGCTTTGAATTCCTTTATGATTACTGTTTTTAATGTCTTTTAAAGCAACACTATCATTTTTAAATACCACATAACCATCCAAATCTTGAAAACCCGTTCCGTTTTGTTCAATTTCTTTGTTAATATCAGCAACAGTTTTATATCGATTGGGTTCACTTTTTTCAGCAAACATATTATCAATGTGAATTTCTCCCGTATTAATTTGATAGGAAAGTTTTCCTATAGAAGTTGGTGAAGTATTTTTAATTTCCAAGTAATTTGAATCGCCCATTGTTGATTGCATACCTGCATACACAACAATACCATTCGAAATATGTTTAACTTCTTCTTCTGTATGATTTTTAAAATCGACTACAAAATCAACTTTCACTTTGTCTTTATTCCATATTTTAAAAGTGACATCAATGTTTCGTGTTTCAAATTTTAACTTTGTATTCTTATCAACCGAAAAAGTTTTTTGATACTTCTTTTGCGATTGTGCCATCAGTCCAAACGAACTAATGAAAAATAAAATTATGAGACTATATATTGTTTTGTTCATCTTCTAAACGTTTTAAATGTTGCTGAATTTCCTGTAAAAGTGTCAAACGCATTTGTAAGTTTTTAATCATTTTGTCAAGTGCTGTCAAACTATTTTTTTGTACTAAAAACTCTTGTTTTAAATCTTGATATGATTCATCTAAACTTTCCAAGCGTTCTTTATACTTCTTGATTAAATGTGCATCATTTGCTGACAATTGAAATGCATTCCATTCCGTTTCAATATGTTTTAAATATTCACTTTCTATAGATTTCATTTCTGCAAATAAAGAAGATTCTTGAGGTTCAACTTTTGAATAGTTTGCATATACAAAAGCTCCAAGTCCTATTAGTAAAACACATACTGCAGCAATAGATTTCCAGTAATGAAATGTTATTCTTTTTGAAGAAGTGTCTTCGATTGCTGATAGTTTTTCAAAAAAATCAGCCCGATGTCCTGTTGGCAACGTTGGAGTTTCCAAAGTTTCATCGTTTTCGTTCAATATGTCTTTAATATTTTTTTTCATGATATTTTATGTTTAAAATAATCATTTAAGTTATTTTTCAATTTCGTTTTTCCGCGCATTAATTGCGTTCGTGAGGTTCTAACAGGTATTTCAAGTATTTCAGATATTTCTTGATGATCGTATCCTTCTATTAAATACAATTGAACTACGTATTTGTATTTATCTGGTAAACTTTCAATGGCTTGAATAATTTCTTGCTTTGTTACCGTTATGTCAATATTCCAAGATTCGTCATCATCAATAATTGTCAACGTTTTATCGTTCATTTCTTCATACACCAACGAACGTTTTTTTAAAGTATCTATACATTGATTAATCATTATTCGTTTTAACCAAGCACCAAAAGCAACTTCTCCTTTATACTGTGGCAATCGTGTGAATGCTTTTAAAAAAGCTTCCTGCATGACATCTTTAGCATCTTCCCTACTGGAAATGTAACGACACGTAATTATGTACATTGCATCTGCATATAAATCGTAGAGCTTCATCTGTGCTTTCCGATTTCCTTGCAGACACTTTTTTAGTATTCCTAAATGCTGTTGGCTCATTCGTTTGGTTTGTGTTCTATTGTAAAGACGACGTTTAAATTAGAGCGTTTCATTTTTTGAAAATTATTTTTCAATCCTTGAATTTTTCAATGTATGAATCATAAAAGTAAAATATATCGTAATTTCGTTATTATATTTTAAAATCATTTATATACTCTTGAGTTCAAAACCAAAACATACTTCTGCCTTGCATGAAAAAGATGGTGTTTCACAACCAGATTTTATCAGTAAAGATTCTGTGGCTTCTATTCAAAAGAATAGAAGAAAACAACCTTCTGTAGACGAATTGGTTACAGGAATTTTGAAGCATGATAAAGTAGCATTGAGTAGAGCTATTACATTAGTTGAGAGTAAAAATACTTCACATCTAGCGAAAGCTACCGAAATTATAGAAAAGTGTTTGCCACATGCTAATAAGTCTATTCGTATCGGAATTACAGGTGTTCCAGGTGTTGGAAAAAGTACGTTTATTGAAGCTTTTGGAAAGCATTTAACAGGTTTAAATAAAAAAGTTGCTGTCTTAGCAGTTGATCCAAGTAGTTCTATTTCTAGTGGAAGTATTTTGGGTGATAAGACACGTATGGAAGATTTGGTAAAGGATGAAAATGCTTTTATTCGTCCGTCAGCTTCTGGCGATTCTCTTGGTGGTGTTGCTCGAAAAACTCGTGAAACGATTATTTTATGTGAAGCCTGTGGTTTTGATACTATTGTGATTGAAACTGTTGGTGTTGGACAAAGTGAAACCGCTGTACATAGTATGGTTGATTTCTTTTTGTTATTGAAATTGGCTGGTGCCGGAGATGAATTGCAAGGAATTAAACGTGGAATTATTGAAATGGCAGACGCTATTGTGATTAATAAAGCTGATGGCGACAATATAAAGCGTGCTCAAATGGCGCGAACCGAATTTAAGCGTGCATTACACTTATATCCGCAAAAAGCTTCTGAGTGGCTTCCTAAAGTCATTACAGCTTCCGCCTTGAAACAAGATGGAATTGATGATGTGTGGCAAATGATTTCAGAGTTTCAAGAAGCTACAAAAGCAAACAGTTATTTTGAAACGCATAGAAAACAACAAAATCGTTTTTGGTTGTTACAAACCATTGAAGAACGTTTGAAACATAATTTCTACAACAATGCAAACGTTAAAGAGCAACTGAACGATTATTTAAACGCAACAGAAAATAGTACTATTTCTCCATTTAATGCGGCACAACAGTTGTTACAGTTGTTGAATTCTTAAAATATCTTGAAGCATAAAAAAGCGAAACCGTAGTTTCGCTCTCTATCATTCAGTAAATATTAATTTGTTGGTACATTAGCATCACAGTAACGGTCTAGTGTAACTGTACAAACATATGATTCGCAATCGTTGTTGCAATAGGATTCACATATTGTAATAGAAACTGGACCGCAACCACCCGTAATTGGTAACGATTCTGTCCCAGGATCACTCGATCCACCATTTAGGCTTCTACCTTGAATACTTGAAATTAGTTTCTTGTTAAGCTTTAATGATTTTAAATTACTTTTTTTCATGATATAGGTTTTTGGTTATATCATAAATTTAGCAAAAAGTGTAAGAAAAAGATTATTTTATCTATTTTTTAACATTAGAGGTTCTCAAAAATTCGTTTAGTTATTAGCGTATTTTCGAATCAAGAATTGTCGCAACTTAAAGATAATTCCACCATAGATTCCACCAACGATCATTCCTGTGAATACATCGCCTGGAAAATGTACACCAATATATATTCGGCTATAGCCAACAATTGCTGCCCAAAACAGGATGATAAAAATAAGGTATTTATAGTGCTTTCTTAAAACAAGTCCAATATATGTAGCTAATGCCATTGCATTGGACGCGTGACCTGAGAAGTATCCAAATCGTCCGCCACAATCAGGTTCAATAGTACCATTTATGATGTGTGTTTTCACCAATCGCATATGATCTACTAAATCGGCAGTATGGCAAGGTCTAAAACGTAAAAAAAGTGTCTTTTTGAATAGGTTTGCTGTTTGATCAGTTATGGTGATTAAGAGAGCAACTAGTATAAGTGTAAAGAAAATTTCTTTTTTATTGTGTGTTTTTAAGATCAGAATTAATAGAAATGCATACAACGGAATTGCATAATATTTATTCGTAATAAACATCCAAAAATCATCCCAAGTTGGCGTTCCGAGTCCATTTAAGAATAAAAATAATTCTTTATCGTATGTGACTAATTGATCAATCATCTGATATTATCTTAACAAAATTATATTGTTGTGCCTAAATACAGAATCAACCATTTTTCTTTTTTGATCTATGAGGTCGTTTTTTAGTTGTACTTTCAGAGATGCTTCTTCATATTGCGCAATTGCAGAACCTGATAATGACGTGTAGCCAATTTCATCACTGTTAGATGATAATACCATTGTTTGCGCTACTTTTTCAAGCGTATTGATATCAAAAACAGATAAATGTGTAATTACATAACCACTCACAAATCCTTTTTCTTTTAATTCGAGTACAGGCGGAATTAATAAAGCATCTTCTTCTAATACGATAAATTTTAATCCTTTTAGAAGTTGAACATTTTTTTCATACGATAATTCAAGTGAGTTTTTTTCCTCTTCACTGATGGAATCTCTACGATTTGTTGCTTCGTAGTTTTCACTTGCATATTCCCAAAGTCTAGCAGCTTTCGCATAACTATAGTTTCTAGTTGCAAAACTTGTTCTGTAGCCTTTAGCAGCATATGTAGTATCTGTTTGATTGAAAGAAGTAATGTATATATTATTTTTATTTTTTAGCAAGAGGGAATTTGTTGTTGTCATTCCAAGTGAATCCATTTTAATTTTCCCATCGATAGAAGCCTCAATTATTGTTGTTATAATTTCCATTTCATCTTGTGTACGCACAATTTTCAATGGTTTTTCAAATTCTTGTAGCTCTTTAAGCGTTTCCACACGTTTTACCATAGAATCTATTTCTCCATTAGAAGCAATAGATAATTGTTTGTATACATTAGATTTGGTATCTACTCTTGGTGGAAAATCATGTCCGCAAGATGCAAACAGAATGAAACATCCTAAAAGAATGCATGTGTAAATTTTCTTCATAAGTCGGTTATTGTATGAATATGTTTGGTTAGAAATCAAATATAGAATCCATTACGCGTGTTCTTTCTTCTAATAAATCTTCACGTAATTTTTCATTAATAATTCTCGTATTTTCTCCAATTTTATCTGAGTACGTTCTGTATTCTATTTCATCTCCATTGGCAGCAATTACCATCATTTGTTCAACTTTATCAAAAGTTTCCGTATCATAAATAAATACATGACTTACCACATATCCACTTGAATATCCTTCTTCTTCATAATCAATTACTGGTGGAATTAACAACACATCGTCTATTAATACTACATATTCTAAATCCTGTAATATTTTTAGATTCCCAATAAAAGAAGCTTCTACTCTATCTTTTATCGTTTGTGTTATGGAATCATTTTTAAACATTGGTTCATAGTTATTCCCAACTTGCTTCCATAATGTTTTTAATTCATCGTATTGTTCTCCTTTAGTATTAAAAACTAACTTATATCCTTTTTCAAAAATAGTAGTATCTCTTTTTGTAAAACTTCTAGCAGTCATATTATTTTTGCTGTGAAGAAATAACGTGTTTTTATGATTTAATTCAACAGGAACTGGTGATGTAATTTCTTCAATAGACACATTCATAAGCGCTCTAATGGCTGTCATTTCATCTTCCAATGTAACTGGAACTACTTTTAAAGCATTGTCAAAGTTTTTGATTTCTTCAATAGCAAGTACGCCGTTTACTAACGAATCAACTTGTCCGTTAGTTGTTGAGGAAAGTTCTTTGTATACATTAGAAAGTGTGTCTACTTTTTCAATTTTTGGTAATTCACATGCAGTGAAAGCAAGTCCTAGAATCGCTATTGCACAGATAGTTTTAGTTAATTTAGTCGTCATATCTTGATAATTCTCGGTCATAAAAATCGGTTGCGGCTTGTACTAAGTTTTCGGCTTCTGAAGCTAATTCTTTTTCATCTTCTTTGTCAAATTCTTCTAACCATTCTACTTCATCATTTTCTAAATTGATGATAAATCTTGGAAAATCAGTATGTACTATAAATATAGCGTCGGGATAATCGGTGTTATCGCCTAGTAAAAATTTCGGGAATTCCATACGTGTGTATTATTATGCTTTATTACGAATGAGTTTTTTTGATAAATAATTAAATCTAATATACAATAATATTGCAGAAACAGTTAATCCTGCTAATAGACCAATCCAGATTCCTGCACTTTCAAATTTGGTATGTAAACCTAAGTACCAAGATACCGGAAAACCAACAATCCAATACGCAATAAACGTAATTAATGTTGGGATTTTCACATCTTGTAATCCGCGTAAAATACCCAATCCAACTACTTGAATACCATCTGATATTTGGAAAAATGCAGAGACTAATAATAGTTTGGCTGCTATAGCAATTACTTCCTGATTGTCTACAAAGTTTTTTACATCAGTTTCGTCTACATATAAAGTTGGAAACCAATTGTTAAATACCATAAACATGAGTGCGAAGATAACATCTATTATGAGAACTAAAAGAAATAATGACAGTGCTATTCTACGCAAGTCTGAAAAACGTTTTAATCCTTTTTGATTTCCTACACGAATGGTTGCTGCAACACTTAGTCCCATTGCAACCATAAAAGTCATGGACGATAAATTTAAAGCAATTTGGTTTGCCGCTTGCGAATTTTTACCCAAAACACCTGATAACCAAATAGCTGCCGTAAAAATAGCTACTTCAAAAAACATTTGTAACGATGATGGAAAACCAAGACTGATAATTTTTTTGAGTACAGACTTTTTTATTTCTTTAAAATTAAAATTCGTTACATATTCCTTAAATTTTTTCTTGTAACGCAATAGTAACCAGATAAATACCAGCATAACAATACGTGAAGCTAATGTCCCAACTGCTGCGCCAATAATTCCCCATTCAGGGAAAATCCAAATTCCGAAAATTAAAAAGTAATTGATGATCACATTTACCACATTTGCAAGTAACGTTGCCCACATAGCATATTTTGTTTGTGATAAACCATCTGCAAATTGTTTAAATGCTTGAAAAATAATCAATGGAATTAACGATGCTGCTACTAAGTTTAAGTATGGCATTGCCAAGTGTACAACTTCATCGGGCTGATCCATTTTATACATTAAAGGCTTTGCAAGTAATACTCCTGCAAATACTACAATTCCGATTAATGTACATAGTAATAAACCATGTTTTAAAGCGCCTTTTACTTTCGTTTTATCATTTTCAGCATCTGCTTCGGCTACCAATGTTGTAATCGCTGTAGAGAAACCGATTCCAATAGACATGGCGATGAATAGAAAGCTATTTCCAAGGGAAACTGCCGCCAATTCTGCTGTTCCTAATTGTCCTACCATTGCATTATCTACAAAACCGACAAACGTATGCCCTAGCATTCCCAATATAATTGGAGATGCAAGCTTTAAGTTATAGCGAAATTCTTTGGTGTAGTTCTCTAAAATCACAACTGTATTTTCAGTTTGCAAATATAGTCCACATTTATGGCTTATTCGTATTCTTTAGACCTTATTTATACTGTTCAATTTATAAAACGAATAGTTCATTTTTTAAAACGGAAAGACTTGTGTTTTTTTCTTACTTACTATACCTATATATTTAATTTCAGTAAAAAATAATTTTAATCATTTTACAATTAATCAAAATCAATCATGAAAAAAAAGAACTTAAAAAATTTAGTTTTAAACAGAAAAACAATCTCTAATCTTGACGCATCAAATAGTAAAGGTGGAGTAGCTGCCACTTATCAATGTGTTTTAACATTATTTAATGCAAATGGAGTAAACACTTGTATCCAAAGTATTGAATGCTATATTACAGAAAGAGGTTGTGCAAGTGTATTTATTGCATGTATTACACAAACAGAGTTTCCTACGTGTAGAGATTGTAAGTAAGAATACTCTAAGTATGAAGTAACGAATTTCAGAATTTATTTTAAAAAAAATGATTTTGATAAATCGTAAAAAAGGTGTTTCCTGAAAAACCTATAACAGAGTAAGGAGAATATTGAAATTTTATATAATGAAAAAAAACATTTTAAACATTAAAGGAGCAACTACAATTTCTAAAAGTGAACAAAGTCAAATTAGTGGTGGAATCAGCTGGCCAGGAACTGGTGGATTTAGATGTGGTTGTGATTGTGCTGGACGTGTTACAGGACCAAAATATTGCGAAGATCTTTTTGCTTGTCCACAAGTATATACTTGTGATGACGCACAAGATTCTTAATATGTTTTGTAAATGATTTTAAAAAAGGCTTCTGTAATCTCTAATATTCAGAAGCCTTTTGTTTTTAAAGGCTTTCCAAGAAAAAGTTAATTGTTCAATTTATAAAATGAACAGTTTCAATTTTTAAATTGGATGATATACTTCTTTTCTTTCATAAATTCTGTAGTTATTTTTATACATATAATGGTCGAGCCAGAAAAACCATAATAGAGTAAGGACAATCTTAATTTTTATATCATGAAAAAAAACATCTTAAACATTAAAGGAGCTTCAGTTATTTCTAAAAGTGAGCAAAGTCAAATAAGCGGAGGAATTAGTTGGCCTATTACAGGTGGTGGTCCATGCGGATGCGATTGCGCAGGGCGCGTAACTGGAGGTTTTGCATGTTACCTTAGTGGTTTTGCGTGTCCACAAGTATACACATGTGATGATGCACAAACTTCATAATATGTTTTGTAAATAGTATAAAAGACTTCTAAATATATTTTAATATTCAGGAGTCTTTTGTTTTCAAATATGTGTTAAAAAATGGTCGAGCCTGAAAAACCATAATAGAGTAAGGATAATCTTAATTTATATATCATGAAAAAAAATATCTTAAACATTAAAGGAGCTTCAATTATTTCAAAAAGCGAACAAAGTCAAATCAGTGGTGGAATTGGATTACCAATAGATACTTCATCATGTGGATGCGATTGTGCAGGACGTGTTGTAGGACATCCATTTTGCGGATTTATCATTCAATGTCCACAAGTATATACATGTGGTAACGACATATAATATACTACTCTTTTGACTACGTATGTTAGTATAAAAGAAGGCTTCTGAACTATAAAATCAGAAGCCTTTGTTTCTATTCAAAAATAGTTTGGTTTATCTTTTAAGCTGCAGTAGTTGTATAACAATCAATTGGATTGGAATGCGTTTGTGTTTGGTTTCCGCTAGGAGTTCTCGATTTATACGCCAAACATTCCATAGAAGAGTTTGGTTCTAAATCTCCGCCAATAATTTTAAATGAATTTATTTTTGCTATTTGTATTTTTTTGAGGGCTAAATGCTTTTGCTTAGTTTTCATAATGAAGTAATTTTAAATTAAAGATTCAATATACATAACTGTATTATATGTGAGTGAAAAAGGTATTTCCATTTTATAAATTGAACAACCTTTTTAACGAATCTTTTTCAAGTAAGTAGAAGGGTTTTCACCTGTTTTAGCTTTAAACGCTCTCGAAAATGAGCCATGACTCTTATAGCCTACTTCTTTGGCTATTGCTTTAATTGTATACATGCGAAATTTCTTATCACTTTCCAACCTGTTCAATGTATATTGAATACGTAATGTGTTCAAATACTCTGTAAATGTCATTTTTTTATATGTATTCAAAATGTTAGATAAATAGGTTGTATTGGTATCTATCTTTTTAGCGGTTGCGTATAAGTTATATTTTGGATTCAGGTAAAATTCTTGCGCTTCTAAGCTTTTTAATCTTTGAAGGATTTCATCAAGAGTTTTATCACTTTTAATAGCATTATGCGACGCTGTTTTGGTAGGTTTACTAACAACAACACTTTTCATTGCTTTTCTTTTTCTTAATTGTTTAAATAATAAGAAACCAAATGTTACAATAACAAGAATAGCAATGCTTAAAAATGTATAAAATTTCTTTTCATCTTTTTGATGTTGCGCTTCAAATTGATTCTTTACTTTTTCAATTTCATATTGTGTTGCTGTTTGAATAATAGTTTCTTCACCATTTATAGTGTTAATACTATCTTGAAGCATTTTAGATTTTTGTCGATATTCTGATTCCTTTTCAAACTGTCGCGTATTTTTATATACTTCTGCTTTTAACACTAAAATTTCACGGTAATCTTCAAACAATACATTTTGATGTGTATATCGTATTTCTAAATTTTCTAACAATTGTTTTGCTTCTAGATAATTTTCTTGCTCAACATAATTACTTGCCTGTAAATACAACATTTTAGAAAATTGCTTCTCATTTTTTAAGGTCTCAAATAACTGTTGCCCTTTAGTTAAGTTGATTTGCGCTTCTTCAAAACGTTGTTGCGCCGTTTGTGTTTTACCTTTTAACTGATACAAATATGCTTTTCCTTCAATATCTTTATAAAAATCTGCAGAAATCAATGCTCTATCAATGTACATCATTGCAGAATCATTCTTTTTTTCTTCATAATATGTTTTTGCCAAAAACATGTGATAGTTAATATAATTCTCTACATAATTCGCAGGTTCTTTTTCTATTAATTTTTCCTTTTCTATAAATGTAATTGCGCCTTTAAAGTTTGTTTTTGCTTCATTATAATTCTTTAGTTCCAAACTCAAAACTCCCATGTTTCCACTAATATCAAGTAACTGGCGAACATCTTTATTTCGTTGTGCAACTTTATATATATTTAGTAATAAATCCGCAGCTTTATATTTATTACCTAATTCAATTTCGGTTTTAGCAATCGCAATTTTTGTTTGAATGTAACGTGCACTATCACTATCATCAGAAATATTTTGCAAGGCTTTTTCATATTCGCTCATTGCATCTTTATAAATTCCTCTACTCTTGTAAAAAGAACCCAAATAAAAGTGCGAACGATACATGTGTACAGAATCTTGAAATGTTTTTGCTTTATGGTAGTATTCCATGCGAAGTTTCATCATAGAATCTATTTCAATTCCATGATAATTTAAAATAGCTTGCTCATCTTGTTCTAAAATCTGTGTAATGCCTTTATTGGTAGGGTTTTGTTCTTGGTTTTCAGAACATGAAAATAGACATGCACACAGCAAACCTATGCATATATAACGATTCATATTGAATATTTAGATCGATAAAAATGAAGATACTTTTTTTATGACGATTTTGCGCGTATCGATGGAAAAAATGTCTGTTTATTTAAAAATAATTGTTTTGCAAGCCTTTTAACAACAATTTAAGACACAAAAAGTACTCAAAAAAGTATTTTTACAATCATAAAAACTATTCCAAAAAAACAAAGTTATGATATTTAAATCTCAATCAAAAAGCAATGTTTTTTTTGTACTTATAATGTTGATCGCATTTTTAGCTGTTCCTGAAGCTAATGCACAACGAAAAAAACGTAACAAAAAAAAGAAAGGCACTACAGAACAAGTAACACCACCAAAAAAGAAACCTACGGAAAAAACCATTAAAGATCTTACTAAAAAAAGTAAGAAAATAGAAGGTTTATTTACGATGTATCAAGATACTATTACGGGAAGTATGCACATGGTTGTTTCAAAAGAACAATTAGAAAAAAACTTTATTTATTTCAGTCAAATAAATGATGGAGTTGCCGATGTTCGTGCATTTAGAGGTGCATATAGAGGTTCAAAAGTATTTACAATTAGAAAATATTTTAATAAAATTGAGTTTGTAACAAAAAATACTCAGTTTTATTTTGATCCAACAAATGCTTTATCAAAAGCAGCCAATGCAAATATTAATGAAGCTGTAATGGCTAGCCTAAAGGTAGAAGCTATGGATAAGGAAAAAGGATTATACCTTATCAAGGCTGATGATTTATTTTTAAAAGAAACATTTTCACAAATAAAACCGCCTCGTTTTCCAGGACAAGGACCATTTGCATTTACATTAGGGAATCTTAATAAAGGAAAATCTAAAATCAATGCAATTAAAAACTATGATAAAAATACAGATTTAGTTATTGAATATGTATACTCAAAACCTTCTGTACTTAACGGTGGATCACAATCGGTTACTGATGGAAGAAATGTAACCATTAAAGTAAATCATAGTTTAATTGAAGTTCCAGATAATACATATGTTCCAAGATACGATGACCCAAGAGTTGGATTTTTTACGACACAGGTAAATGACATGACAACTGCGTCTTCAACTCCATATAAAGATTTGGTACACAGATGGCATTTAGAAAAGAAAGACCCGAATGCTGCTATTTCTGAACCGGTAGAACCAATTACTTGGTGGATTGAAAATACAACGCCAATCGAATTTAGAGAAACGATTACGGCAGCTGTTTTACGTTGGAATATTGCTTTTGAAAAAGCAGGTTTCAAAAATGCAATGGTTGTAAAAGTACAACCAGATGACGCAGATTGGGACGCTGGAGATATTGATCACAATGTATTGCGTTGGACATCTTCTCCAAATCCTCCGTTTGGTGGATACGGACCAAGTTTTGTAAATCCGTTAACAGGTCAAATTTTAGGAGCTGACGTAATGTTAGAATATATTCATCAAACAAATAGAGTAAAGTTTGATAAATTGTTTCAAACAATGGAAGCATATTCATATGAAAATTTAGAGGAAGCAACTAAAGAATTACAACAATTCGATAAAACACAAAACTATTGTTCATTAGGACATTTAATGCACGAAAACAGTGTATTTGGACATACTGCGCTAACAATATTAGATGCTTCAGAAGATGAAAAAGAAGTATTGCGTAATGAAGGTTTAACGCATTTAATTATGCACGAAGTTGGGCATACATTAGGTTTAAACCACAATATGAAATCTAGTCAGTTGCACACACCTGCACAATTAGCAGACAAAAACTATATTCAAGGAAAAGCATTGACAGGTTCTGTAATGGATTACGAAGCAATTAATGTTACGAATGATAGAACGCAACAAGGACATTACTTTACAACCACATTAGGTCCATACGATTTATGGGCAATTGAGTTTGGATACAAGCCTGTAAAGAGTTATAAAGAATTAGACGATATTTTAAAAAGATCAACAGAACCAGCGCTAATTTTTGGAAACGATGCTGATGACATGAGAAGTCCTGGAAAAGCGATTGATCCAAGAGTAATGGTTGGTGATTTATCAAATGATCAAATTACATATTCTATCAATAGAATTGATTTGGTAAATGACATGTTGAAAGGATTACGCGCAAAGTATAATACATATGGAAAATCGTACCAAGAAATGGTTGCTGCATACTCTATTCTTCAAGGACAAAAATCAAGTGCTGTAAATGTAATATCACGTTTTATTGGTGGTGTTTATGTAGATAGAGCTATGCAAGGACAAGCTGGTGGAACACAACCATATACGCCAGTAAGCTATAAAGATCAAAAAAGAGCTATGAAAGCTTTAAAGGAGTATTTATTTGCTCCAAACGCAAATACTGCACCTGTAGAGTTATATACACACTTAGCAAGGCAACGAAGAGGATTCAACTTGGGAAGAAGAGGAACAGAAGACCCAAAACTTCACAATGCAGCATTACGTAGACAAATGGGCGTTTTATATCATATATTACATCCAAACACATTACAACGTATTGTAGATTCTGAGTTATATGGAAATAAATACAAGTTGTCAGAATATATGGGTGACTTGAATAAAGCAATTTTTGTAGCAGATATTAATACTTCTGTAAATTCATTTAGACAAAATTTACAAATTGAATATACAAATATGTTGATTGAAATGTTAACAGGAAGAACAAATGGACGTTTTAACAATGTTGCAAAATCAATGGCAGTTTATAACTTAAAGACAATCCGAAGATATGCTGCAAATGGTTTAGGTGACTTGTCAACAAAGGCACACAAAATACATTTAAAAACAATGATTGATAACGCAATGAAGGAGATTAAGTAATTGCAGATTCATATAATAAACTCTAAAAAGGCTTCAGTATTGAAGTCTTTTTTTTTCTTCATTAGTAATAACACTTCTTTATCAAATAGAGTATTTGTACGTTATTTCTTTATTTATTATAGGCGTAAATTTGACATAATTAATTATTAACCTATAAATATTTTAATCATGTCTGGAAGAAAAACCTTCAACAACAATTCAAAAAATTACATTAATGTAACTTTATTAGTTCGTCAAGGAACTGACATTCAAAAACCATCATTAGAAGAAAACTTTTCTCTAAATCCTGGAGAAAAAGGTAAAGTAGTAACTTATGGAAATTCTACTAACATTTTCTTAAATGGAATGGTTCTTGAGTACAAAGATGAGGTAACGCAATCTTTAACAAATGCTCGAGAAGAAGTCATTGCTACAGGAACTGCTCCAACTTTTGATTGGGTATTGAATACGCATAGTATCATTACCATAAACAGTACAGATGGCTTAGACATTTCTGCGAGTAACTAAAAAATTAAAAGCGGCATTTTCGTAATGAAAATGCCGCTTTTATTATATAGTTTTAATACGCTTATTTATTCAAAAAAGAAACTACGTTCTCCTCTATTCTATTTAGAATATCAGACACATCTGCTTTTTTAAAATTTCTCCTATACTATTTTCATACAGTTCTATATAACGATCGAAATATAATTATCTATAGTTAGCATGGAAAGCTACTTATTATAATAAAAAAATCAAATTCAATATACAGCTTAGTCCCTACTTATTAATCGCTCTCAATTTATAAATCTGCAGTATCAATTTTTAAATTGAGGATACCTCTATTTTTTTTCAAACATTTTCTCTAATACTTTTAATCATGATTGCTAGCAAGTAAGGCGTATTCTGAAAAGCCATAATAGAGTAAGAACAATATTTAAATTTATTATTATGAAAAAAAAGAGCGTAAATAATTTAAAGCTTAACAAAAAGTCAATTTCAAATTTCAAAAATACAGAGATAACTGGAGGAACGTCAGGTTTACCTTGTTATAGTATCTATTTTATGGAATCAATCTGTTTTGATCATTGTCAAGAGAAATAGTTTTGTATCATAATTGTAAGCAGTAAGGCGTATTCTGAAAAGCCATAATAGAGTAAGAACAATACTTAATTATATTATTATGAAAAAAAAGAAGATTAATA
Organism: Kordia sp. E; assembly: GCF_056033805.1. Classification (NCBI taxonomy): domain Bacteria; kingdom Pseudomonadati; phylum Bacteroidota; class Flavobacteriia; order Flavobacteriales; family Flavobacteriaceae; genus Kordia; species Kordia sp. E. The sequence goes on along the minus strand of NZ_JBRASR010000003.1, from coordinate 1,235,698 downwards.
ATTTAGGGCTTAACAAATCTACTATCAGCTCATTTCAATCATCATCGGTAAAAGGCGGATCTGGACCATCAGCGACTATTTTAGGTGAGACATGTATTTGTATTACACTTTGGTGTCCAACATATGATAGATCTTGCTATAATTTATGTTGGGATAATGAGAAAAGATAGTAAACTTAAAATAGAAATAGTTTAACACTATTTTTTTAACAACTACTTTTTATACTGATAACTATTTTTTTTAGTATCACATGGAAACAGATTTCCTCCAATACTTTTATATCATAATTGCTAACAGTAAGGCGTATTCTGAAAAGCCATAATAGAGTAAGAACAATACTTAATTATATTATTATGAAAAAAAAGAAGTTGAAAAGTTTAAAATTGAATAAAAAATCCATTTCTGGTTTAAGTACTTTGCCAATTGCAGGAGGAAATACAACTAATTCTATCCTTGTTTGCATTAGAACATTTGTAAATCAACACGGTGTAAATATCTGTTTAGAATCTCAGTTACATTGTCAACACACAAAAAATGGATGTCTTAAAACGAATGAAGTTGATATAAATACATTTGCTATTTGTTAAAATATAAAATGATTTTGAAGAGACAGCCTGAAAAGAATTTTCACTAATAACTGATTCTTTCTGTTAAAGCGAAGAACAAAAAAGAGGCTGCCTTATTTTTTAGACAGCCTCTTAATCATTTTTAGAAAGATAAACTTTCTTTAGTATTATGCTTTACATGTTGCAAGATATGATTCACAATATTCTTTTTCCATAGATTCTAAATTACAAGCTTCATTATTAGTAGTACTAGTTGTTTCGCCTGTACCGATAGATTGTGAACATGAATAAGAAACTTCGCAATGCAATACACTGTTAAAACTATATCCTCCTTTTATAGTAGAAAATTCTAATGAAGCAATTTGCATTTTCTTTAATTTTAAAATTTTTTGCTTTTTTTTCATAATATAATGTATTAATGTTTGGAACAAAATACAATGAAAAACGGCATCATAATTTGATGTTTTGCTCTCAATTTATAAAATGAGCACAATAACTTAGTTAAGATTCTTAATGTATTCGGAAGGATTCATCCCTGTTTTAACTTTAAAAGCACGAGAAAAAGGACTATGGCTTTTATAGCCTACTTCTACTGCGATAGCTTTTATCGTGTACTGTCTAAATTGCTCATCTGTTTGTAACCTATCTATGGTATACGTTATACGCAATGCATTTAAATATTCTGTAAAGGTCATTTTTTGATGCACGTTTAAGATGGTAGATAAATACGTTGTATTGGTTCCTATTTTTTTAGCTGTAGCGTATAGATTATATTTTGGATTTAAAAAGAATTCACTCTCTTCAAGTTTTTTAAGCTTTTTTAAAATATCATTTACAGTTTTATCGTCTTTCAATGGTTGAGGAGACGTTTTTTTAATAATATCTCTCTTTTTAGTGTTTTTTTGACGGTATTTATAAACAGTTATGACTAAAATTATTAGTACTATCAATACCACAGATGACAATAAATACAACTGCTTTTTATCTTTTTGCCTTTGCAGTTCAGAATCACGTTCTAATTTTTCATAATCATATATTGAGCTTATATACAATTGCAGTTCTCTTTCTTTTTTTGTATTAATAGTAGCATTTAAGTTTTCTACCAATATTGTATAACGAGTTGCTTTTTTATAGTTTTTGAGTTCTCTATACGTATCTCTTATAAGTTTTAAGACATTACAAAAAAACCGATCAGGCATATAATTAGACTGTTTCTTTATTTCTATATCTTCCAATATAGAAAGTGCTTTTTCATAAGATTTATTCTCGTAATGGCATTTTGCTATATTGTAAAAAACATTAAATGTTTGTACTTCATTTTTGTCTTTAATAGATAACTCTTTTGCCTCTTCAAAACTTTCAAATGCAATTGGGAAAGCTTTCATCATTTGATACACTTTGCCTTTTTGAATTAATAAATTAGCTCTGCTTTTTATACTTTTTCTTAACTTTTTATTTACTGCTAACCCTTTGTTAACATATACTAATGCTGAATCTAACATTTTTGCCTCCTTATACCCTTTTACAATAAGTCCATGTAGACTTACATAATGAGATTCATAAGTATCTGGTTTTTTTTCTAGTAAATTATTATTTTCAATATAAGTAATACCTTCTTTAAAAGTTTTAATAGATGTAGCCCATTTACCTTCAGTAAGATTCATAAATGCCATATTCATTTTAATCTCAAAAATGAATCTCTCTAAATTATTTCGTTCAGCTATTTTGTTAGCTTCATAGAATATTTCTGCTGCCTTTCCATAGTTTTCTAAATACACATGGGTTAATGCAATATTTGATTTTGTTTGCGTATATCTAGCACTATCAGGATCGACGGTAATAACATTTAACGTCTTCTTATAATGTTGTAAAGTCTCCTCATATAGATTTTTTTTCGCTAAATACTCCCCAATTTTTAATTCAGATCTAAATAGGTGTACTGGATCATTGTATTGTTTGGCTTTAGCTGAATAATCTAATGTCAATTGTAATAAGGAATCTGAGGAAGTTTGAGCATTTACTAGAACTTCGGCTTTTTTGAGAATCTTTTGTACTTTTTCTGCTTCAGTAAATGATCTTTCATACTGATTATTGCACCCAACAATTAAAAATAGGAATAGTAAAAATAAAAGACGACTCATGTAGGCTTAAAATATTTTTTCTAAATTGATACTTTAAATTAACGAAAAAAGAGACACTCTATCGAAAGAATGTCTCTTTTTAATATATTTTTCACAGTTTACCTATTTAAAAATGCAATCACATTTTTTTCAATTCGTTGCATAATATCAGAAACATCTGCTTTTTGAAAAGTTTCTCCTGTAATATTTTCATATAATTCAATATATCGATCCGAAACTGAATTGATATATTCATCACTCATAAACGGAACTTCTTGTCCTTCTAATCCTTGAAAACCATTACCAATTAACCATTGACGTACAAATTCTTTCGATAATTGTTTTTGTGGAGCTTGTTTTGCTTGTAACTCTACATACGTTTCAGCATAGAAATAACGAGAAGAATCTGGTGTGTGAATTTCATCAATCAATACAATTTTACCATCTTTTGTTTTTCCGAATTCATATTTAGTATCCACTAAAATTAAACCGCGTTCTTTTGCAATTTTTGTTCCTTCTTCAAATAGCAAACGTGTATATTTTTCCAATTGAATATAATCTTCTTCAGAAACAATTCCGCGAGCTAAAATATCTTCACGAGAAATATCTTCGTCATGTTCGCCCATTTCCGCTTTAGTTGCTGGTGTAATTATTGGCGAAGGAAATTGATCGTTTTCAATCATTCCATCTGGCATTTCAACGCCACATAACATACGTTTTCCTGCTTTGTATTCACGTGCTGCATGACCTGACATGTATCCTCTAATCACCATTTCTACCTTAAAAGGTTCGCACATATGTCCAATAGCAACATTTGGATCTGGTGTCGCTAACAGCCAATTCGGAACTAAATGTTCCGTTGCTTTCATCATTTGAGTTGCAATCTGATTTAAAATTTGCCCTTTAAACGGAATTCCTTTCGGCATTACAACGTCAAAAGCAGATAATCTGTCTGAAGCAATCATCACTAATAGATCATCATTAATTGTGTATACTTCACGTACTTTTCCAGTATACTTAGCAGTTTGATTCGGAAAGTTAAAATTCGTTTCCGTAATTGTGTTACTCATTGTTATAGTTGTTGTGTTGTTGTGTGTTTTTGGTGTTGGATATTTGGTCGCCTTGCTATTTTGTTGATTTACTTTGGGTTTTAGTCAAAATACTTTTACATTTAAAATTCAGCATTTAACATTTATGATTTATTAATTCTGATGTTCTATATTTCTATATGCTTCAATTACTTTCTTCACTAATCGGTGACGAACGACATCTTTATCATCTAAGTAAATAATTCCAATTCCTTTAATATCTTTCAATACTAACAATGCTTCTTTTAATCCTGATGTTACACGTCTTGGTAAATCTATCTGTCCAGGATCGCCTGTTAGCATAAATTTTGCATTTTTCCCCATACGTGTTAAAAACATCTTCATTTGTGCATGCGTTGTATTTTGAGCTTCATCCAAAATTACAAAGGCATTATCCAACGTACGACCACGCATAAACGCCATTGGCGCAATTTGAATAGTTCCGTTTTCAATATAGAGTGCTAATTTTTCTGGTGGAATCATATCGCGCAACGCATCATATAAAGGTTGCATATACGGATCGAGTTTTTCTTTTAAATCTCCTGGTAAGAAACCTAAACTTTCTCCTGCTTCTACTGCTGGACGTGTTAAAATGATACGTCTTACTTCTTTATTTTTCAACGCTCTCACTGCCAAAGCTACTCCTGTATAGGTTTTTCCTGTTCCCGCAGGACCAATAGCAAAAACCATATCATTCTTATTCATCTTTTCCACCAACTTACGCTGATTTGCAGTAATAGCCTTTATGAGTTTCCCGTTGGTTCCATGCAATAATACTTCTCCACTTGCTGCAGAAGTATCATAATCTTTAGAACTTTCACTTGTCAATACACGTTCAATGACATTTTCGTCAATTTTATTGTATTTACCAAAGTGTTCCATCAACATCGTTAAACGTTTATCGAACTCTTCTAATAAAGCTTCATCTCCATATGCTTTAATCTTATTTCCTCTTGCAACAATTTTAAGTTTTGGGAAGTATTTTTTTAGCGATTCTATGTTGGTATTTTGTTGACCAAAAAACTCTCTTGGGCTGATCTCTGAGAGTTCAAAAATAATTTCGTTCAAAAGCGACTCGTATTAAGGTTAGATTTCCGTTTTGTTTTTTTAGATTTGCATAGCAAACTTACCATTTTTTAATAGATTAAATTTAAAAAAATATCAACAATTCGCCAATGGCAATTATAACATTGACAACTGATTTTGGGGAGAAAGACCATTTTGTGGGCGCAGTTAAAGGAGCTATTTATAGTGAATTAGACAATATTCGTATTGTTGATATCTCACATAGCATTAGTCCTTTTAACATTACGGAAGCTGCATATGTGATACAAAATGCGTTTAATAGCTTCCCGAAAGGAAGTATTCACCTTATTGGTATTGATTCTGAATTAAATCCAGAAAATAAGCATATTGCTGTAAAATTGGACGGACATTTTTTTGTGTGTGCCAATAATGGAATTATGAGCTTGATTGCCTCTGAGATAGTTCCTGAAAAGATTGTAGAGATCAATATTCACGATCGAATTGAAACAAATTTTCCTGTTTTGGATGTATTTGTAAAGGTTGCATGTCACATTGCTCGTGGCGGAACATTAGAAGTTATTGGAAAGACAATTCAAGAAATAAAACATTTAACAGACATAAAACCTGTTGTAAATACTGACGAATCTCAAATTATTGGAAATGTTATTTACATTGATAATTATGGGAATGTCGTTACAAATATTACACGAAAGCTGTTTAAAGATGTTGGAAAAGGACGAAATTTTGAAATTTCTGCGCGTAATTATAAGTTCAAACGAATTCACGAACGCTATAGTGATAGTATCAATTTTACTGTTGAAAAACACAAACGTGAAGAAGATGGCAAAAAGTTAGCGTTGTTTAATTCTGCCAATTTCCTTGAATTAGCAATATATAAAAGTAATCCGCAAACGGTTGGTAGCGCTTCTTCCCTTTTTGGATTACGATTTAGAGATACCATAACCGTTAATTTTTTATAATAAAATAGTTTATGTTTGTACGCATCGTAAAAATGAGCTTTCACAAAGAAAACATTCCTGCATTTTTGGAAATGTTTGATGAAAAGAAAGAATCGATAAAAAACAGAGAAGGTTGTGAATTTTTAGAGTTATACCAGGATAAGACAAATCCTGAAATTTTCTTTACCTATAGCCACTGGAGACATGTAGATGATTTAGAAGCATATAGAAATTCAGAATTATTTAAAAATGTCTGGAAACAAACAAAAGCGATGTTTAATGACAAACCATATGCATGGAGTGTTGATAAATTAGTGAGTTTATCCTAAACTAAATACTAGAACTCGTAACCGAACGTTACACAATTATACATTCCTATATGGAATGATTACTAAAGAATATATGCTTAGATTATTATACTACAAGTTATCACCAAAACAACGATTATTACTAAGACGAGTAGTATATTTTCCTATTGATTTATTTAGAAAACGACAAGAACTCGAACCGCCAAAAGGTTATATTTATACAGGTCCAGGGAATTATATCGAAGTTGGAGAAACTTTTTTTGAGTATTTCAAAAACTACGGAAACATTCAACCAGACAGTCGTGTGTTGGATATTGGTTCAGGAATTGGTCGTATGGCAATTCCGTTTACAAAATTTTTAAATAAAGAAGGAAGTTACAAAGGTTTTGATGTCGTTTCACAAGGTGTTGATTGGTGTACTGAGAATATCACTTCAAAATATCCAAACTTTATATTTACGTTTACACCATTAAAAAACGATTTATATAATTTAAACACGAACGAAGAAGCGAAAGATTTTACATTTCCTTATACAGATTCAAGCTTTGACTTTGCCTTTTTAACATCTGTATTTACACATATGATGCCTGATGATGTTTCGCATTATTTAGGTGAAATTAACCGTGTATTAGACACAGACAAAATATGTTTGGCAACGTTTTTTATATTGGATGAAACCTCAAAAAGATTAATGTCGTCTACACAAATGAATTTTAGCGTAACACATGGAAATTATTCCTTGATGGACGAAAAAGTAAAAGAAGCAAATGTTGCTTTTGACAAAGAATATATATTTTCACAGTTTAAAGCAAAAGGCTTTACTATTGTAAACTTTTTTCCAGGCACTTGGTCAGGAAGAACAGAAAACACATTATCATACCAAGATATTATTGTATTAAAAAAGAACTAAATGCTCGCAATACTCAAAAAAGAAATCAATTCGTTTTTCTCCTCATCCATTGGATATTTGGTGATTGCTTTATTTTTAATTCTCAACGGATTATTCCTATGGTTTTTTAAAAGTGAATTCAATATTTTTAATTACGGATTTGCTGATTTAACACCTTTTTTTACGCTAGCACCTTGGATTCTTATCTTTTTGATTCCAGCTATTACGATGCGTAGTTTTTCAGAAGAAAAGCGTTTAGGAACGCTTGAATTGCTCTTAACAAAACCAATTTCTGGTTGGCACATTGTACTCGGCAAATATTTCGGCGCTTTTGTGTTGATTTTACTAGCGTTAATTCCAACATTATTATATGTATATACAGTATATAGCTTAGGAAATCCTGTTGGCAACTTAGACGTTGGAAGTACACTTGGCTCCTATTTTGGATTATTATTCCTAATTGCTGCGTATACAAGTATTGGTGTATTTACATCAACGCTTTCGCAGAATCAGATTGTGGCGTTTATTGTAGCAGTATTCATCTGTTTCTTTATGTATTTTGGTTTTGAAGGAATTGCCAATGCTGATATTTTTGGTGATTATAATAGTTTGATTGAAAAGATAGGTATGAAAACACATTTCGACAGCATTGCGCGTGGTGTTATTGATACAAGAGACGTTATTTACTTCTTGAGCATTACGATTTTCTTTTTATTCTTAACTGTAGTACAATTAAAAAAACGATAAGCTTGAAAAAAGAACTCAATACTAGTACAAAAATCATATTGCTAATCGTGGTACTTATTATCGTGAATGCTATTGCTGGCAGTATTTTTACACGTTTTGACTTAACACAAGATAAACGTTATACACTTTCTGAAGCTTCAAAAAATACACTAAAAGATGTAGCTTCGCCTATTATAATTGATGTTTTCCTTAAAGGTGATTTTCCATCAGATTATAAACGTTTGGCAACCGAAACAGAACAATTGTTAGAAGAATTCTCAGCCTATAATTCAAATGTAAAATTCAAATTTATTGATCCTATTGAACAAGGTGCTGAAGAATTTTTAATGAATCGTGTTGGCATACAACCAACATATATTACAGAAGAAGCTACTAACAAAATTTCAAGAGAACGTGTATTTCCTTGGGCAGTTGCAACCTATGGAAACAAATCTGTAAAAGTTCCTTTATACAAGAATAATTTATCAAGTTCTGAAGATGAAAAAATTGCGAGTTCTGTACAACATTTAGAATACGCATTTTCAGATGCCTTTACAAAATTAACGTTGATGGAAAAGCAAACCATTGCAATTTTAAGAGGTCACGGAGAATTAGATGATACATACATTGCTAGCTTTTTACAAACATTAAAAGAATATTATAAAATTGCACCTTTCGATATAACTGCGTTTCCTGATGATCCTAAAAAATCATTAGAAAACTTACAGCGATTTGATTTGGCAATTGTTCCAAAGCCAACAAAAGCATTTACAGATGACGAAAAATACATTTTAGATCAGTATACTGTAAATGGTGGAAAATCATTATGGTTGATTGAAAATGTACAAGTCGAAATGGACAGTTTGTATAGTGAAAGCGGACAAACATTAGCATTTCCAAGAGATTTACGCATGCGCGATTTTTTCTTTGAATACGGAATTAGAATCAATCCGAAATTGGTGAATGATATGCAATGTGCGCCAATAATGATGGCAGTTGGAGAAGATAACAATACACAATTTTTACCAATTCAATGGCGCTACAATCCATTAGTAAATCCATCAGAAAACCATCCAATTACGAATAATACAAATTTGGTGAAATTTGAATTTGCAAACCAGATTGATACATTAAAAAGCAGTACAAAGAAAACCATTTTACTAAAAAGTTCAGAATTATCAAAGCTTGAAGGCGTTCCAAAACCTATTTCACTAGCGGTTATTGAAAAAGAACCAAAAACTGAAGCTTATGAAGGCAAAGGAAATCAAAACTTAGCGGTTTTAATTGAAGGAACATTTACATCGATGTATAAAAATAGAGTCAAACCTTTTCAACTTTCAAACGATAAAAACGAAGGAACTTCTAAAATGTTAGTCATTGCAGACGGAGACGTTATTAAAAATCAAGTGACACGTGGAAGACCACAAGAACTAGGTTTTGATATTGCAACAAAACGTCAATATGGAAACAAAGAATTCCTACTAAATTCTGTAAATTACCTTTTAGACAACAACGGACTTATAAACATTCGATCTAAAGAATTAAAATTAGCATTTTTAGATACAGAAAAAGTCTTAGAAGAAAAATCGTACTGGCAAGCTATAAACATTGGATTCCCACTTCTTATATTGGGTGTTTTTGGTGTTTTATTTGTGTATATTAGAAAACGTAAGTATGCAAAATAGTTGTTAATAAGTTTCTTTCCTTTACAACGACATTTGAAATATATTTGTAAGAATACAAAAAAGTGAGTTCCAGACAGCAATTTAGCTACTAAAAAGCTATGTAATTTAGTCAGGAAGCATTATTTTTGAACTTTAAATAGAACATAAACACATGAAATTTATTGTATCCAGCACCTATTTATTAAAGCAGCTTCAAGTTTTAGGAGGCGTAATTAATAATAGCAATACCTTACCTATTTTAGATAATTTTCTTTTTGAATTAAATCAAAACGAACTTACGGTATCAGCTTCTGACTTAGAAACTACGATGTCTTCAAAATTAGATGTAGAATCTGATAGTGAAGGAAGTGTTGCAGTTCCGGCAAAGTTATTATTAGATACTTTAAAAACGTTTCCAGAGCAACCATTAACGTTTGTTGTGGAAGATAATAATACGGTTGAAATTAGCTCTAACCATGGTAAATATGCTTTAGCATACGCTGATGGCGCTGAGTTTCCACATGCAGTTGAGTTAAAAGATCCAAGTGCTACAACTATTGCAGGACATGTATTAGCAACTGCCATAAGCAAAACAATTTTTGCTTCAGGAAACGATGATTTACGTCCCGTAATGAGTGGTGTATTTTTCCAGTTTTCACAAGAGAACTTAACGTTTGTTGCTACAGATGCACACAAATTGGTAAAGTACCAACGTACAGACTTACAAGCATCGCAAGTTGCTGAATTCATTATGCCAAAGAAACCTTTAAACTTATTAAAAGGAATTTTAGGCGGAAGCGAAGACGATGTTGTTATTGAATATAACGATAGCAATGCAAAATTTACATTTGATAAAACGGTTTTAATTTGTCGTTTAATTGATGGTAAATATCCTAACTACGAAGCGGTAATTCCAAAAGAGAATCCAAATAAGTTAGAAATCAACAGAAATCAATTTTTAAACTCTGTACGTCGTGTTAGTATTTTCTCTAACAAAACAACACACCAAATTCGTTTGAAGATTGCTGGAGCAGAATTAAATATTTCTGCAGAAGATATTGATTACTCAAACAAAGCTGAAGAACGTTTAACGTGTGATTACCAAGGTGATGACATGCAAATTGGATTCAACTCACGTTTCTTAACAGAAATGATCAATAATTTAAATTCGGATGATGTTTCTTTAGAAATGTCATTACCAAATAGAGCTGGAATTTTAACACCTATTGATGGTTTAGAAGAAGGTGAACACATTACAATGTTGGTAATGCCAGTAATGTTGAATAACTAAGAACAAGAATTCTTTATATAGAAAAAGCCGTTATACATATTGTATAACGGCTTTTTTATGTTTTAAATTGAAAAGATTCAATTCTCAATTCTAATATCTCAATACTGTGAAATCTATAATAACTTTAATGTCATTGGATAATTTGGTTCCTCTCCATTACTAACTTTGATTGCATTGATAATTGGCATTATGAATGATAATACAACAACCGCAAGTAATACTAATAATCCTAATCCGAAAAGTAAAATTAATGGAATGGCAGCAATTGCATAGATAATCATACTTAATTGAAAGTTTACAATTTGCTTTCCTTGTTCATCCATTTCAAACACATCGTTTTTATTACAAGCCCAAAGGATTAATGGAACTATTAAACTTCCGAAACCTAATACAAAACTTGATAATTGACTTAAATGTGTGATGACTATTAATTGATTGTCTTTTCTTCTCATGATCTTAAATGTTTTTTGATTGATACTTATGTGACGTAGATTTATATATTTTGTTACACTTTGAGTTACAGATATTTTAGAAATTGGTTTTTTAAATAATAAAAATTGAAGATTTTACTAGTAAAAAGTTGATCTAGCTAATTATTTGATAAACAATGCATACCATCTAAATTCAATACATGTTAATTACGGTCATACCGTAAACGATTCATGATTCGTTTTTATACTTTCTAGTCTTAACCAAAACTTTAAATCATGTTAAAAAACATTTCAAATCTTGAAGGTGTAAAAACACTTAACAAAACAGAACAAACAGAAATTAACGGAGGTATTGTATGCGCTTGTATCTATTGGGATAGCGCAAAAGGATGGTGGGCATGTTGCTAATTTCATTTTTCATAAACTAACCTAATTTTATAAAATAAAACTACTGATACAATTACAAAATTGTATCAGTAGTTTTTATGCTCATATAAATTTCTATTCATTAAAGAAACGATAGTAGCTACTCAATCGAATATGTTTCCTTTTATAAATCAAATAAACAAGTTATAAATCTATTTTTGACTATCTACCTTGAATGCATATCCTTCTTCTGCATTTCCATTTAAAGAAACATTGATTTCTGATGCACCTTCTAAATCAAGCTCAAAGAAATGATCGGTATTCAATACCGCAGAATTAAGTAGCTGGCTTTCCTCGATTTCTGAGGCAATTCCCCAATACAATTTTGGTTTTAAGACAAACGTAGCTTTCTGCCCATATCCTACTATCTTTTTCGTAATCATTAATTTCCCATCTTTATACAAAGAAGCGCTGATTCCTCCAGGAATATTTGCATCATTATTGACATCAATCGACTTTGTATCAGAAGCATTTCCATTGCCTAGAAGTACAATTCCTGTATCATTTTTACTTACTGTATAGCGTTTACCAATGGTTGATGGTAAAACTTGTGTTTTATTCATTCCGTCTTGCCATGAAGCTCCTACTTCTGTAATAATCGGAAATACAAAACTACTAGAAGATCCTCTTCCAATATTTGGAATTGTACGCCATGCTACACATTCTTTCAATACATCGAAAGTTGGTATTTCATTTTTAGTAAATACAAAAACCGTTGGAAGATCTTTATTCATTGATTTATTTGTGTACGTAATTTTAATGTCTGTTGCCATAATGTATTTATTTTTATTATTATTAATTAGTATTTAAATTAGTTTTTTGGAATATCTGTTTCTATTACACTAATTAAATCTTTTAGAAACATTTTTCCAACTGTAAATTCAGATAGCGCATCTATTACATTTTGTGATGAAAATAAATTGATGAAATACTATAATCTTTTTTAGACTAGACTTCAAACTGCCGATTCAACTTTAACTGACTTTTTAATTTGTTCCAATAAAATTTAATCTATTGTATTATTTTTAAATATCATAAAATAAATGGTTCAAAGCAGAAAAAGTTCCTTCAGTTCATAATAATTAGGCATAAGCACATCATTTTACTCATTAAGATATCGATACTATCGCTTTTACTGAACGAATTTTAAAATGAAAGTCATAATCGTAACTTCTGTTTTTTTAAAGCAAACTAAAAACTTTATCCCTATTTTTGCACAAATTATTTTAATATGATTCCAAATGATACGATTGTAGCTTTAGCAACGCCTTCTGGCGCTGGAGCTATCTCAGTAATTCGAGTTTCCGGGAAAGAAGCCATTACGATTTGTGAACCAATTTTTAAATCGATTCGAAATAAAAAATTGACAAAACAAAAATCGCATACTATACATTTAGGCCATATTATTGATCAAGATCGGTATATAGATGAGGTTTTAGTGTCTTTGTTTAAAGGACCAAATTCGTATACTGGCGAAAATACCATTGAGATTTCATGTCACGGTTCTGTGTATATTCAACAGCAAATTATTCAACTATTATTACGAAGTGGTTGTAGAAATGCGAATGCAGGAGAATTTACCTTACGCTCTTTCTTAAACGGAAAACTAGATTTATCTCAAGCGGAAGCTGTAGCAGACTTAATTGCAAGTGATTCAGAAGCATCGCATCAATTGGCAATGCAACAAATGCGTGGTGGATTTAGTAATGAAATCAAAAACTTGCGTGAAGAACTCTTAAACTTTGCTTCACTAATAGAATTAGAACTAGATTTTGCAGAAGAAGATGTTGAATTTGCTGATCGTACACAGTTTAAAACCTTAGTAAAACGAATTCAGTTTGTCTTAAAACGTTTAATTGATTCTTTTGCGGTTGGAAACGTAATTAAAAACGGAATTCCAGTAGCGATTGTTGGTGAACCAAATGTGGGGAAATCTACCTTGTTAAATGCATTGTTAAATGAAGAACGTGCAATTGTGTCTGACATTGCTGGAACAACACGTGATACTATTGAAGATGAATTGATTATTGATGGAATTTCCTTCCGTTTTATTGATACTGCTGGAATCAGAGAAACGAAAGATGTAGTAGAAAGTATCGGAATTCAGAAAACATTTGAAAAAATTGAACAAGCACAAGTGGTGATTTACCTTTTTGATGCTTCTCTCCTATCCAATGATATAGAAAAGTCAAAAATAATGTTGCAGGAAATTCATAAGCTTCAGAATAAATTTCCGCAAAAACCAATTGTCATTGTTTCTAACAAGATTGACAAAGGTGATGAAACATTCATCAAAAACACCTTTGAGTTTGACAACCTATTGTTACTTTCTGCCAAAGAAAACATTGGCGTTGACGAATTAAAAAACAAACTCGTTTCTTTTGTAAATACTGGTGCATTACGAAACAATGAAACTATTATCACAAACACGCGTCATTATGATGCGTTACTAAAAGCATTGGAAGAAATTGACAAAGTACATTACGGTTTAGAATCTGGTTTATCAGGTGATTTAATGGCAATTGATATTCGACAAGCCTTATATCACTTCGGAGAAATCACAGGAGAAATTACAAGTGACGACTTGTTAGGGAACATCTTTGCAAACTTTTGTATTGGTAAATAACTATTGCATATACTTTTTGTTTTTGTGAAGACTTTCTCTTACATTTAGTCTTGCCCTAACAACCTATCATACAAATGCGTACGTTTTATTTCCTGTTTCTAACTTTATTATTACCTTCTCATAGCAGTTTTGCTCAAGAGAAAGATTCCACCTTAGTGGCATTTGAAAAAGTATTAGCAGAAGCTCCGAATGATTCTTTAAAAGTAGAAGCATATCTAAAAATAGGGAATTATCAACTGCGCCGCGATTTTAACAGTGTCTTTTCTTATTTAAATAAAGCACTCAAAATCATTGAATCACCATCAAGCAATTACAATTCTGAAATACAAAAAGCAGGAATTTTACAGCAATTTGGTTTGGTATATAGAAGGCGTGCTAATTATTCCGAAGCCTTACGAAACTATTATAAAGCCTTGAAAATCTTTGAAAAGTATAATGATTCTATTGGTTTAGCTTCTAGTCATAACAATATTGGTAATGTACTTATTTATCAAAGGGAATTTGAAAAAGCTAAAAAAGTACTTCACAAAGCCATTGCAATCAATATAAAATTAAAACGTCCAAGAAGTATTGGACACAATTATAATATTCTTTGCAGAGCTTATAAAAAAGATAGTGAAATTGATTCGTTAAAGTATTTTTTAGATAAAACCTTGACATACTACACCGAAGCAAATTATGAAGAAGGCGTGCATCAAGTAATGTCAAATATGAGTAATCTTTATGTTCGAGAAAAACGATATAAAGAAGCGCTTGACTTGCAATTAAAATATCTGGGCTATGTAACTAGTATTCAAAAAAAGACCTCGATAGCTGCTGCTCACTATAACTTAACCCGAATTTACATTCAATTAAAAGACTACGATAAAGCCTTATTTCATATAAATACGTCTCTTGAGCTTGCTAAAAAGGAAAAAATGGGACGTCGTTATTTCTTATCCTTTAGAAGGCGAAGTTTAGTGTATAATAATTTAAAAGATTATTACAATGCCTTGGAAGATTATAGAAGGTATGTCAAAGCACGCGATAGCATTTTAAACATAGATAAGATTAAAGAAATCCGTGAGATTGAATTAAACCATGAGTTTGAAAAAGAACGTTATGTCGACAGCATCCAGTTTGCACAAGAAAAAAATGTGCTCATGCTCAAAACTGAAAACGAGACGCTTCAAAAAAAGTGGTACTTAGCATTGTTTATTATTACTTTATTTACTATAGTTGTCATTATTTATTTCGGAATGAAATACTTTAAAAAGCTTCGTCTCCGAAAACAACTGGAAGCACAAAAACTTAACACGAAAATTGATAAGTTAAGTACTGAAATTAGTTCTAAGAAGGAAGAAATTACCGAATTAATGACAGAAACCATCATTCACTTAAATACCAAAGAGAAACTAACTGAAAACCTCAACAAACTTTCCAAACAAGAAGAAGGTGTTTCTTTAACTGGAATTATTGCCGAACTCAAGGCGGATAAATTAGAAGATTCAAAAATTGTTTTACTAAAAGAAAACATAGAAACGCTCAACTATGAATTCTTAAAACGCTTGCGCGAAAAGCATTCAAACTTAACCAAAACCGACATTGAAGTTTGTTCTTTTATCAAATTAGGTTTATCACGAAACGAGATTTCTGAACTTAGAAAGACAAGTTTAGAAGCCATAAAATCTACGCGATTTCGTTTAAAAAAGAAGTTGAAATTATCTGCTCAAGATTCTTTAGATAATTTTATAAAATCAATATAATCAGCAATTTACACAAACTGCACCCTATTCTGCACCCTATAGTTTCTTTTTAAACCTACATTTTTTTTCTAGTATTGCCTCATCATTAACGATGTAGCGATATCTACAATGAAAAAAATAGTAAAACATCTAAAACGTATTTTTTCAAGAACTCGAAAAGAGCCTTCTTCTTTGGAAATCTTAGAATCCAAAAAAGAAAAGATGAAGGCTGAATTAGAATCACTATCAGAATTTGAAATTTTTTTAAAAGAACTAACTAAACAACAATAACCTATCATGATTAAAAAGCCCATTTTTATTGTATGTCACTATGTTCGACTGTGTATACAAACCACACGTAGAACGGCATATTCAAACAAAAAACAACTAATAAACATACTATCTCTTTTTTTCTTACTACATGCTTCGTACATGCATTCACAGTCCACATGCCCTTTTGATGAAAGTGTATTCTCGGGGACAATTACAACGACTACTGCTGGTGCTACAAAATTAAAAGCGAGTGATGCAGCAAACAATCATAGATTTGGAGAACGCGTCGTTATTGATGGAAATATTGCCGCTGTAGCTTCTCGTAGCAATGGTGCAGCAGCAGGAAAAATATACATTTTCACGAATGATGGTGCTGGAAACTGGACAGAACAAACCATACTGACAGCAAGCGATGATTTTGCTGGAGATAATTTTGGTTCAGATATAGCGTTGGAAGGAAACTATCTACTAGTTGGTGCACGATCACAACTTAATGGTAGCAATGTAGATACTGGAGCTGCCTATTTATTTGAATACAATGGAGTAAATACATGGACGGAAGTAAAAAAGTTTGAACCTAGTGATGGAGCTAGTGGATATCGTTTTGGTGAATCTGTAGACTTAGAAGGAAATATTGCACTTGTTGGAGCTAGAAATGGTTGTACTGGCGGATGTGCTTATTTATATGAAAACGATGGCACCAATACATTTACCTATACAGAAACAAAACTGGAACCTCAAGTACAATCAGGATATTCTGGTGCTCGCTTTGGAAACGATGTACATGTAAAAGATGGACGCGCTTATGTTGGCGGACCTTATGATTATTCTTCTGTTGGAAGAGCTTCTGCTGGATCGGTACAAATATGGGATCAAGCAAATGATGGAACTTGGTCACGCACGCACAGATTAAGAGGTACAGAAACCTCAGAATCTTTTGGCTGGGCAATAGATGTTGAAGGAGATTATTTGGCAATTGGAGCCATGAATTTTGAAACAGGAACAACTACAGAAGCCGATCTAGGACGTGTGTTTGTGTATAAAGCAGATGCAAATGGTGATTATTTGGAAGCCAACAGAGTCATGATTCAAAATGATGATAAAGATAGTTTTACAGATCAACGCTTTGGAACCGATGTGGTTTTAGAAAATGGTTATTTATATGTGGGAACTTGGGGAGATGGAACTATTAATGGTGACGCTGTATATATATTTCAGGATGATGGAAGCAACAACTGGACACAAATTGCAAAAATAACTTCTGGAGGTGGATGGGACGAGTTTGCTAATAAAGCTGTCGATGTATCTTTTCCGTATTTATTGATTGGACAAAATGAAGATGATAGTCCTTCAAATTCAGGTTCTGTATACTTTGTTCCGTTAGCAAATCAAATAGCTCCTGTAGCATCCATTACAGAAACAGTTGGTGTAAATATCTCGCAGAGTAACGGAATTATCAAAGTAAGTTTTGATGATGAAGCTACGGAAACTCAAATTAAATTTAGTATTGATGGCGGAACCACCTATCCGTATATTTTTGATGATACTTTAGGCACTGAAGAAATTACAAACCTGGCTATAGGAACCTATGATGTTTGGGTTGCTTTTGATGAAAGCTCCTGCCCTATTAGTTTAGGAAGTTTTGATATAAACGAAATAGCATATACCAGTATTCCAGATACAAACTTTGAAGCTGCGCTAGAAGTACTAGGTTATGATGATGTTAGTGGCGATGGACAAGTGCCAACATCATTAATTGAAGTAGTGACAGATTTAAATGTTTCCAACGATGGAATAGCCGATTTAACAGGAATTGAAGATTTTACAGCCTTAGTTGATTTAAGATGTCATATAAATAATTTGACCACATTAGACATTAGCAACAATGCCAATTTAGAGCAATTACGTTGTTATGATAATCCAATAACGAGTTTAGATGTATCAAGCAATGCACAGCTTAGTTTTTTAAATGTGAGAGATTGTAGTTTAACTTCGTTAGATGTAACAAATAACACCTTACTAACTGGATTAAAATTCTTTGGAACTACGATTACCACAATCGATTTATCTCAAAATACACTCTTAGAAGAATTAGATTGTAAAAGTACAAGCTTAGTAAGTTTAGAACTTTCAAACAATACTGCACTAACAAGTCTTATTGCACATACCAATCCTAGTTTAAGTTATTTGAATATGAAGAACGGAAACAATACCAATGTTTCTACTTTCCAAACACATTCAAGTCCAAACCTAAGCTGTATTATTGTAGATGATGCTGCATATAGTACTACTAACTGGACAAATATTGATGCAGCTAGTAGTTTTAGTGATACGTATTGTCGCTATACTGCAATTCCTGATGCAAATTTTGAAGCAGTTTTAGAAGGCTTAGGATACGATGATATTTCTGGTGATGGACAAGTGCCAACTGCGTTAATTGAAGTGGTAACTGATTTAACTGCTCAATTTCAAAGTATTACTGACTTTACAGGTATTGAAGACTTTACAGCTATTGAAAACCTTACGATTTCTTATAATAGTTTTACCTCTTTAGATGTTAGTAACAACGTAAATCTTACGCTTTTAAACTGTGGATATAGTAATTTAACAAGCATAGACGTAAGTAACAATCTAGCACTAGAAACCTTGTGGGTTAATGAGACTGATGTGAGTTCTTTAAATCTTGAGTTAAACACCAACTTAACAAGCTTGACAGCAAGCAGCATGAGTAATTTAACATCTCTGAATATTAAAAACGGTAACAATACCAATGTAACTCAGTTTACAACCGTTAATTCTACAAATCTTAGCTGTATTTTTGTCGATGATCCAGCATATAGTACTACAAACTGGACTGATATTGAGTCAACTACTTTTTTTAGCAATACATACTGTGCTTATACAGCTGTTCCGGATACAAATTTTGAAGCGGCTTTAGAAGCTTTAGGATATGATGATATTTCTGGCGACGGTCAAGTTCCTACTGCGCTTATTGAAGTTGTAACCTCTTTAAACATAACAAATGATGGTATTACAGATTTAACCGGTATTGAAGACTTCAGAGACTTAACCAATCTTTTATGTTCAAACAATGCGCTTGGAACAATTGACATTTCTAACAATACAAATCTTATTCAATTAAATGCGCATACCACGTCTATAACAAGTATAGACTTATCTAATAATCTATTGCTGGAAAATGTAGTGCTTTATGGAAACTCATTAACAAGTATAGATGTAACTAACAATACACAATTAAGAATATTAGATCTGTTTCAAAATCAAATTTCGGAATTGGATCTTCAGACAAATCTATTATTAGAAAATCTTATGATAGATAATAACGATCTTATAAGTTTAGATCTGAGCGCCAATACTGCTATTACTCAATTAATATGTAATAACAATAATAATCTTTCTTATTTGAATGTTCAAAATGGCAATTATAACAATGTAACTACTTTTGTAGCCAATAATAATTCAAGTTTAACGTGTATTCTGGTAGATGATGCGGCATATGCTACAACAAATTGGACAAATATAGATGTAACAACAAGTTTTAGTGATACCTATTGTTTATATACAGCCATACCAGATACAAATTTTGAAGCAGCTTTAGAAGCTTTAGGTTACGATGATATTAGTAGTGACGGACAAGTGCCAACAAAACTGATAGAAGTGGTAACGTCTTTAAACGTAGCTAGTGCATCTATTTCAGATCTAACAGGAATAGAAGATTTCGCAGCACTAGAAAGATTAACATGTAATGATAATTCCATTCAGGACTTAGATTTAACCAATAACAGCCAGTTGGAATACATTAAATGTAATGAAAATGGAATGGACAACTTAAACTTAACTGGCTTAACCAATTTTGAAGAACTAATAGGATATTATAATGATTTTACGAGTTTTGATTTTTCTGGTCATCCAAATTTGAATAAAATTTCTTTATTTGGAAATAGTTTAACCTCTTTAGATGTATCAAATAATCCTGCATTATTGTTTGTCCGTTTAGATCAGAATAATTTAACAGAGCTAAATGTAAAAAATGGTACCAATACAAACATCACATACTTTAATACTAATTCAAATTCGAATCTAGCCTGTATTTTAGTCGATGATGCTGCTTATAGTACAACGAATTGGACAAGTATAAATGGAACAACAAATTTTAGTGATACCTATTGTGAATACACCGCTATTCCTGATTCAAATTTTGAAGCTGCTTTAGAAGCATTAGGATATGATGATATTTCTGGAGATGGACAAGTACCAACTACTTTGATTGAAGTAATAACTGTTTTAAATATAGAAAATGAAGCTATTTCAGATTTGACGGGTATTCAAGATTTCACGGCTTTAGAAAACTTATTTGCCGCAGATAACATATTAACAGCAATCGATGTATCTCAAAATTCTAATTTAAGAATTTTAGATATCGCAAATAGTTCAGTGTCAACGATAGATGTATCAAATAATTTAGAATTAACCGATTTAGCAATTAACAACAATGGACTTTCAAATTTAGATGTTACTCAAAATTCTAATTTGAATAAGATGTACGCTACAGGTAATAGTTTGTCGACTATAGATTTATCAAATAATTTAGAATTAACCCATTTGTATCTAATTGACAATAGTTTAAGTGAAATTGATCTATCTCTAAACACAGATTTACAGTTTGTGGGGCTTTCTGGAAACATGTTGTCTACTCTAGATTCAAGTAATAATCCATTACTGCAATATTTAGATGTTCAAAGCAATATATTAACTAGCTTGAATACGAAAAGTGGTGGTACGGTGACTGCTTATATGTTTTTGTATGCAAATAATAATCCTGACCTCACTTGTATAGTAGTTGATGATATTGATCACGCGAATAGCGGTGCTTACATTATAGATATGCAAACAAGTTTTAGCGATACCTATTGCCGTTACACAGCAATTCCAGATACCGATTTTGAAGCTGCATTAGAAGCTTTAGGTTACGATGATATTTCAGGAGATGGTCAAGTTCCAACGGCTTTAATCGAAGTGGTTACATCTTTAAACCTAAATGGATACAGTGTTTCGGACTTAACTGGTATCGAAGATTTTATAGCAATTGAAACGTTAAACTGTAGAGGTAATAATTTAACCAGTATTGATGTTAGTAATAACCTCTTTTTAGATACACTCTGGTTAGCTAATAATTCTCTTAGTGCTATAGATGTATCAAATAATCCATTATTGGAAAAATTGGAAATTACCAATAGTACTCTTATTACTTCATTAGATCTTTCTAATAACCCATTACTTGAATTATTAGAAGGTAATGACACAAGTATTTCAAGTATAGATTTTAGTAATAATTTAGTTTTAGAAGATGTAGATATACGTAATACACAATTAACAGCTATAGATGTATCATTACAAACTGCATTAGTAACAATTAAAGTAAGTAACAATCCAAACTTAAGTTCCCTGAATGTAAAAAATGGGAACAATACAAATATTACTGCATTTCAGTCTGCTTCAACACCAAACTTATCTTGTATTCTAGTGGATGATGTAGTTTATAGTACCACAAACTGGACAAATATTGGTGGAACAAATAGTTTTAGCAATACCTATTGTGAGTACACAGCTATTCCTGATTCAAATTTTGAAGCTGAATTAGAAGCTTTAGGCTATGATGATATTTCTGGCGACGGACAAGTACCAACAGCGTTAATTGAAGTAGTAACGAATCTAAATCTTTCCAATGACGGAATTACAGACGCAACAGGTATAGAAGACTTTATTGCCTTAACTAACTTAAATGTTTCTGACAATACATTGGGAACGATCGATATTACAAACAATAGCAATCTTCAAATACTTTCTGTAAGTGGTTGTAGTTTAACGAATCTTGATATTTCTCAAAACACAGCACTTCAAGAATTGTATGCGGATTCTAACTCTTTTACAAGTATAGATACTAGTACCAATACAGTTTTAACAAGTATAGTTGTGTATGGAAATCAGATTGCAAATGCTGATTTTTCAACGAACACACTCTTAAAAACGTTAGATCTCTTTCAAAACAATTTAACAACATTAGATGTGAGCAACAATACAGCTTTAGAAGCTTTATTTTGCGATAACAATGATCTAGAAATACTTGATGTATCAGCAAATACAGCATTAACAACACTTATCTGTAATGACAATGAATTGACAAGTCTGAATCTGCAAAATGGAAATAATACATCATTAGCTTCTTTTAATGCTACAAATAACGCTGGCTTGTCTTGTATTTTGGTGGATGATGTTGCGTATGCTACAACCAATTTAACTAACATAGACGGAGGCGTAACATTTAGCAGTACATACTGTCGCTATACAGCAATTCCAGATGCAAATTTTGAAGCGGCTTTAGAAGCCTTAGGATATGATGACATTACCGCAGACGGGCAAGTTCCTACAGTACTAATAGAAACAATAACTACGTTAAGTGTCTTAGAAAAAAGTATTGCTGACCTTACAGGAATCGCTGATTTTGTGGCATTGACAAGTCTTGATGCACGTAGAAATGATTTGACAAGCTTAGATGTAAGTAACAACACATTGTTGGAAACACTGCTTTGCCAAGAAAACAATGTATTAGCAAGTTTAAATGTAAGCAACAATGCTGCACTAAGTTTCTTGGTTTGTGATAACAATCAATTGACGACACTTGATATTAGTGCTTGTGTTGCATTAGAAAGTATCAACATTTCAGACAATCCAATTACAGCTATAAATACAGATACAAATATAGTGTTGGATACTTTTACTGCTGAAAACACAAGTCTTGAGGCACTCGATTTTAGTAACAATCCAGCAATGATAGAACTAGAAGTGACTAACAGTAACTTGAGATCATTAAACTTTCAAAATGGAAACAATACCAATATCTCAGACTTCTATGTAACAGGAAATTCAGCATTAAACTGTATTCTGGTAGATGATGCTGTCTACAGTACAACAAACTGGACAGATATTGATGTACAAATTAGTTTTAGCGATACTATATGTTTAGATTATACCTACGTACCAGATGATAATTTTGAAGCAACCCTTGAAGCATTAGGATACGATGATATTTCTAACGATAACTTTGTCCCAACGGCTTCCATCATAGGAATTACAGAATTAAACTTAAGAGATGATAATATTGCTGATTTAACTGGTATTGAAGACTTCCAAGCATTGATCCAATTAAACTGTTCTAAAAACGTACTGACTTCACTAGATATAAGTAATAATACAGCTTTAGAAATCTTATTTACAGGAGAAAACCTATTAACGAGCATTGATGTATCAAACAATACAAATTTGGGGTATTTAGATGTAAATGATAATAACATCAGTACGCTAGATGTATCAAACAATACCGCATTATATAATTTAGATGTTTCTGAAAATAACTTTTCAGCCATAGATGTAACCATGCTTACAAGCTTAGAATCGCTTTCACTGTCTGACAACTCTTTTTCAACAATAGATGTTTCAAACAATACATTACTTAAAAATTTTGATGCAGACAATTGCCAACTTACAAGTTTCGACGCAAGTGGTTTGGCTAATTTGGAATCCATATCAATACAATCTAATTCAGACATCACTACATTAAACACAACTGGCGCTACCAGCTTAACAAATTTAGTAGTTCGTTTTGGAAAGCTTGCTGCTGTAGATATCAGCACCAATATCAATTTGAATCTCATTTTCTTAGACGGTCATGACTTCACAAGTTTTGATATGACTAACAATCCATTAGTAACGATCTTAATTGCTGGAAGTAATCCTTTACTAACAACGATGGATTTACGAAATGGAAGTACCGAAACAATAAATTTATTCCAAACTACAGGAAATGATTTATTAACCTGTATCAATGTGGACAATCCTGCGTATGCAACGGCTAATCTCACAAATATTGATGCGCATACAAGTTTCGGAATTACTTCATGTGGTGTATATGCATATGTGCCAGATGATAACTTTGAAGCAGCATTAGGCGTATTAGGATACGATGATATTGCAAATGACAATCAAATTCCGCTTGCCAACATAGACATGCTTACGTCATTAGATGTATCTGGAGAAGGCATTATTGATCTTACGGGAATTGAAGAATTTGTAGCCTTAACTTCATTAGATGTAAGCGGAAATGCTATTGTAGACTATGATTTTAGCACAAACCCATTAATCAGTACGTTAAATATAGCTAACAATCAACTCGTTATTTTTGATGTATCTACAAACACAGCATTAACGGATATAAATGTGAGTAATAACCAATTGCTCTCGTTCAACATTCAAAATGGTACCAACACAAATATCACAAATTTTGATGCGACAGGGAATTCAGGTTTAGAATGTATTTTAGTAGATGATGCTGCCTACAGTACAACCAATTGGACAAGTATAGACATGCAAACGGCTTTCAGTGAAACCGATTGTACAACATATACCGCAATTCCGGATGCAAACTTTGAAGCTGCCTTAGACGCTTTAGGATATGATAATATTACTGGTGACGGACAAGTTCCTACACTATCTATCAATACGATTGAATCGTTAAATGTTGCTTCCGAAAATATTGCTGACTTAACAGGGATTGAAGACTTCGTAGCATTAACGACCTTAGATTGTAGTTTGAATCAATTAATAACAATAGATGTTTCTCAAAATGTAAACTTAATTGATTTAGATGCAGACGAAAACCTGTTCACAGCAATCGATATTAGCAACAATACATTATTACAAGATTTAGATTTAGATAACTGTTTAATTGCAAGCATCGATCTGTCTGCCAATACGCAACTAGTTGATGTTGATTTAGAAGGAAATGAACTAATAACCATCGATCTTACAAACAATTTATTACTAGAAGTAATTGATTTAGAATCGAATAATCTAAAAAGCCTTGATGTCGCAAACAACACGCTATTGGAAGAATTAGACATTGAAAACAATGATGTAGCAGGCTTAGTATTGCCACTTTCTACGAGTTTAGTTGACTTTGATGCAACAAACAATCTGTTAACAAGTATTGATGTGTCTTCGTATGTAAATCTAGAAATTCTAGACTTAGACGAAAACCAATTCACAAGCATTGATGTATCGCAAAATAGTGCATTAACTCGAT
The DNA here is from genome assembly GCF_056033805.1 of Kordia sp. E. NCBI lineage: Bacteria > Pseudomonadati > Bacteroidota > Flavobacteriia > Flavobacteriales > Flavobacteriaceae > Kordia > Kordia sp. E. The sequence continues at coordinate 1,210,421 of NZ_JBRASR010000003.1, read as the reverse complement.
TACGAGCAGAAGACAATAATTTGATTGCTTTAAGTGTAAACAACGGAAACAATACAATCATATCAAGTTTTAGTGCGGTTAACAATCCAGATTTATACTGTATTTTAGTAGACGATGCTGCCTACAGTACAACCAACTGGACAAACAAAGATGCACAAGCAACCTACAACGAAACAAGTTGCGACTTTGTTATTGTAGATGTAGATGTCTTCTTGCAAGGTGCTTTAATCAATCCAAATACAGGCGAAGAAAGCCTAATGCGCGACGACTTACGAGTTGCTGACGGTTTATACGGAGCAACTTCACCTTATGGCGATGGCGCTACCATTAGTGAAGGTATCGGACTCGATGATGAAGGCGTAAACTCAACGGTCGATTGGATTTGGGTAGAGTTACGTGATAAAAGTAATCCAACAACTGTTATTGCTGGACAATCTGGAATTTTACAGCGTGATGGAGATATCGTTGCTACTAATGATGATTTAGCAACTCCTTTAACTTTTGATGCTGTCCCTGCTGGAGATTATTTCATCGTAGTAAAACATCGAAATCATTTAGGAATCATGTCATCAACGGCGATTACACTAAAGCAAGTTTCTACAACGATTGACTTTACCGATGCTACCAACGAAATAACTTACGGAAGCAATGCACAAACAACTTTTGGAATGCCAACAGATGTTGCTGCCATGTGGTGTGGAAATGCAAATGAAGATACAATTGTACAATATTCAGGAGTAAGTCCAGATACGCCAAACATTCTATCAACCGTATTAAATGACGCTGGAAACTTCCTTAATTTCCCAACCTATGTAGTAAGCGGATATGATGCAAATGATGTAAACATGGATGGAAACATTCAGTACTCTGGAACTGATCCAGATGTGCCATTCATCTTGCAAAATGTATTAGCGCATCCAAGTAATTTCTTGAACTTTAGTACGTATCAAATTATTGAACAATTACCTGAAAACGAATAAGTATTCATCTTTTTTAGAAACCTTGCTCCTATGCATTTACACTGCTTTTAAAAAGCATAAAACATATAAGTAATTTATAATGAATTGAAACAAAAAACATGATATTCAAGTACGATTAGAAGTTCTAATCGTACTTGAAAAAAGATAAAAAATAGCCAACAATCAAACCCTTAATTTTTGAACCCAAACATGCCTACCAAAAAAAAACATACGCCTTACAGGAAGAATAAATTCCTACTCATTTTTACTTTCCTACTTTCAATAGTATGGAGTTATGGTCAACAATGTGGAACGTTAATGAAGCCACTATCCATAGAAGAACGCGCTAACGAAGCAACCAGAGTTATTGAAGGAGAAGTGATTAGCAGCCAGAGTTATTGGGATGCTAATCGTCATAACATATACACTGTTCACACGATTTCAGTATATAAAAAAATGCTGGGAGATAATACAGCAACAATTAAAATTGTCACTACAGGTGGAAAAGTTGATGATGAAATGCAAGTCACTTCTAGTGCCGCGCATCTAAACGTTGGTGTAACAGGTGTGTTTTTTCTAAAAGCATTTACTGGAACTATAAGAAATGCTGGCACACTCTATAAAATGGTTGGAGCCGCACAAGGATTAATTAAATATGATAAACATACCAATAAAGGATCGGATGTATTTTATAGCTACAATTCTATTCAAGAAGATATTTTAGACAGTATAAAAAATACAACAGGAAGAGGTATTGAAACCATTCAAAATCGTCCAGTTATTCTTAACGCTAATAGAGCAATACTTGCAACTCCATCAATAAGTAACTTTTCGCCTACATCGGCTAGTGCCGGAACACAAACGATACTAACCATTAATGGTTCTAATTTTGGATCGACAATGGGCGAAGTAAGTTTTTCAAATGCAGATGATGGAGGAAACTCTTATGTAGCTGCGTTTGACTCCGAAATTATCAGTTGGTCTGATACACAAATACAAGTAGAAATTCCATATGCATCAGGAACAGGTGATTTTAGAGTCACAAACAATACTGCTGAAACAGGAACCAGTAGTTCAAACCTAACAATTATTTACAATCATCAGGCTGCTAGTGATGGAACCACGCATTATCCATCAATTTTACAAGATGATGATGGAAATGGTGGCTATACTTTTCAATACCATACCGATTTTAATTCAAGCTCGGCTAAAACGTATTTTGAAGATGCTTTTGATCTTTGGAATTGCGAATCGGATATAAACTTTACGTTTGGCAGTACAACAACTACAGACGAATCTATAAATGATGGAATCAATATTGTACGATTCGATAACGGAAGTGAATTAGCATCGGGAGTTTTAGGGCAAGTGACAACACGATTTTTAGGTACGTGTGGTTCAACAGGAAAAGCCATCGTATCTGAACTTGATATTACTTGGAATGATGATATAAACTGGTATTATGGGAGTGGTAATCCTGGAGCTTCTCAATACGACTTTAAAAGTGTTGCATTGCATGAATTGGGTCATACACATCAATTAGGACATGTTATTGATACAAATGTTATCATGCATTATGCTATTGGTTCAGGTGACAGCAGTTATACATTAAACCAAAATGACATTGATGGCGCTGTGTATACAATGAATTTATTTACACAAACTGCAGGTTGTGGTATTACTGCCATGAGTACGCAAGTAAATTGTTGTGATGCAGCTGCTGTAACGACAGATCCAAGCAATGATGAAGTTTGCGAATTAGAAGATGCAACGTTTACTTCAGCTGGTACAGACTACGATTCGGTACAATGGCAAGTAAATGACGGAAGTTGGTCTAATATATCAAATGGCTCTACCTATGCTGGAGTTACAACTACTACCCTAACTATTAGTGATGCAACCTATGCACTAGATGGGAATTTATATAGACTCAGCTATACCAATGCCTGCGGAGATTCTACAAACTCAAGTAGCGCTACATTAACGGTCAACGAATACGTAGTTGCAACAGTAGCCGTTCAAGATGAAACATGTACACAAGCTAACGGAGAAATAACATTTAGTTTTGATGCGAATAGTAACAGAACCAATCTAGAATTTAGTGTAGATGGCGGAAGTACGTATCCATACAATTATGATGATACGGACGGATCTGCAACAGAAACAGGATTTGGTGCCGCAACCTATAATATTTGGGTGCGTTGGGGAGATAACGATTGTCCAATAGAATTAGGAGACTATATCATAAATAATCAATGTACGTATACAGCTATTCCAGACAGTAATTTTGAAGCTGCATTAGAAGCTTTAGGCTACGATGATATTTCTAGTGACGGACAAGTGCCAACGAGTTTAATTGAAACGATCACAACATTAGATATAGATGGTGAAAACATTTCAAACCTAACAGGAATTGAAGATTTTACAGCCTTAGAAGAATTAAATGCGGATAATAACTCGCTAACTAGCGTAGATTTTATTGATCTAGTGAATTTAAAAATAATATACTTATCAGATAATTCATTGTTAAGCATTGATGTGACAGACAATATAAATTTAGAAACATTACACTTTAGAGACAATAGTTTAAGTACTCTTGACCTTAGTAATAATGGCAACTTAAAAAGTTTAGCATTTCAATACAATTCAATCACAAGTATAGACTTAAGTAACAATACTTTATTAACTGGTATCGCTTGTAGAAATAATGGTTTAACAAGTTTAGATCTTACAAATAATACGGCTTTAATTAATGTGTACGCACAAAGAAATGACATTACGGATGTTGATTTAAGTAATAATCCAGATTTAGAAATTGCAGCGTATGCACATAATGAATTAACGTACTTTGATATTAGAAATGGAAACAACACTAATATAACTACATTTAATATTTCTAACAACAGCAACTTATCCTGTGCTTTAGTAGATGATGCAGCCTACAGTTCAACAAACTGGACAAACATAGATGGCACAACAAGTTTTTCCGAGAGCTATTGTCGTTATACAACAATTTCAGATTCAAATTTTGAAGCAGCTTTAGAAGCTTTAGGATATGATGATATTTCTAGTGACGGACAAGTGCCTACTGCGCTTATTGAAGTAGTTACAAATCTAGATGTAAGCGATGAAAGCATTTCAAATTTATCAGGAATAGAAGGCTTTACAGCACTTGTAGACTTAAATGTCCAGGATAATAATTTGTCTGTGTTAAATTTAAGTAGCAATCTACTTTTGGAAGATTTAAACTGTTCATCAAACAATTTCTTCTACTTAGATCTTAGCAGTAATCTTTTATTAAACTCTTTATATGCAGATAATGGTTGGTTGCTTGAGCTAGATATTAGTGCCAATACGCAACTTCAATATCTGTACTTGGTAAATAATAATTTAACGAGTTTAAACTATAAAAACGGAAATAATACAAATGTACTATTCTTCAATACTACTGGGAATTCTAATCTAACGTGTATTCTTGTGGATGATGCAGCCTACAGTGCAACCAATTGGACAAGCATCGATGCTGAATCTAGTTTTAGTGACAGCTATTGTCGTTATACGAATATCCCAGATGCTAATTTTGAAGCAGCATTAGAAACTTTAGGTTATGATGATATTTCTAGTGACGGACAAGTGCCAACAGCATTAATTGAAGCCTTAACAATTTTAGATATAAGTAATAAAAACATTGCTGACTTAACAGGAATCGAAGATTTTGCAGCATTAGACGCACTAGATTGCTCTAATAATCAATTAAATGAAGTTGATTTCAGTAGCAATACGCTCTTAACGTATTTAGATATATCTTCTAACAATTTGCCGGTATTAAATGTGCCTACATCTATTGTTAATTTGGTTGCGAATTCGAATAATCTAGTATTTATGGATCTTACTAGCCATACAGCATTAGAAGAACTTTCTGTAAACGACAATGATCTTATATACTTGAATCTTCAAAATGGTACAAATACAATTATTTACAATCTAATCACCACAAATAATATTGATTTAAACTGTATTATAGTAGATGATATAGCGTATAGTACAACCAATTGGACTAATATTGATAATACAACAAACTTTAGTACTTCCTACTGTAGATATACGCAAATACCAGATGCTAATTTTGAAACACGATTAGAAAATTTGGGATTAGACGATATTTCTGGAGATGGTCAGGTGCCAACTGCACTTATTATCGATCAAGAATCCTTAGATATTTCATTTGGAAGCTCAGGAGCTATCTATGATGTAACAGGAATTGAAGATTTTTATTCATTACTTAATTTAATATTGAATGATAATCTAATGACAAGTGTCAATCTATCTTCTAACGCAAACCTTGGATTACTAACCGCAAATAATACAGCATTAACAAGTGTTGATCTATCAGCAAATACTGAATTATATTTTGTTAGTCTAAATGACTGTGACGATTTATCTTCTCTAAACCTTCAAAATGGTAACAACACAAAACTGATTTCAGATTCGTCTTTTCAAGCAAGTAATGTACCTAACCTTTCTTGTGTATTGGTAGATGATGAATCGTATGCGAGCACTACTTGGGTTAATTTTATTGATTCGCAAATTGTCTTTAATGAGACAGTTTGTACAACAGATTATGCTTTATCACTAAAAGTATTTTTGCAAGGTGCTTTAATAGATCCAAATACTGGAGAAGAAAACCTAATGCGTGACGATTTGCGTGTTGCTGATTTGCTACCAACTACAAGCACGTATACAGACTTGATTACTTGTGAATCTTCTGTGTTTACAGTAACAGGTGATGATGCTATTGTAGATTGGATTTGGGTTGAATTAAGAGATGCAACAGACAATACAATCGTTTCACATGCGCGTTCTGCATTGTTACAACGTGATGGTGATATTGTTGATGTAGATGGTGTTTCAGTACTCAATTTTGCTACGATTGATGATTCCTATTACATAGCAATTAATCACCGAAATCACTTAGGAATTATGTCATCAACAGTCATAACGTTCAATAAAGTTTCTACAACGATAATTGACTTTACAGATGCAACCAATGAAATTACCTATGGAAGCAATGCACAAACAACTTTTGGAATGCCAACGGATATTGTTAGCATGTGGACAGGAAATGCGAATGAAGATACCATAGTTCAATACTCTGGAACCGATCCTGATACGCCAGACATTCTATCAACCGTACTAAACGATGCTGGAAACTTCCTAAACTTTCCAACCTACGTGGTAAGTGGTTATGATGCCAATGATGTAAACATGGACGGAAACACGCAATACTCTGGAACCGAACCTGATGTACCATTCATCTTGCAAAATATATTAGCGCATCCAAGCAACTTTTTAAACTTTAGCACCTATCAAATCACTGAACAATTACCTGAAAACGAATAAAAAAACAATCATGAGTAGAAAAAAATTAATCATACTATACATCATTACCCTACATTTATTTTCATTTCAAATAAATGCACAAGAAGGATACACGTATACCTTAATTGATAATGGAAATTACAGCTACACCATTGGCGCTGTTCCAAACACAAGTTCATCTAACTTTGCTACATCGGTGCAGAGTTATGGTTTTACGATTATTGTTCCCGATGGCGTAACAGCAAGCGTCACTTCTTCATTAGGAAGTGCCGCTTCTGCAACGTTCTTTGATGGAAATAATGTAGCGCAACCAACTATTGATGGTTATTTAATTACAGAAACACTTGGAAGTCCTGTGTCAATAGCTGCACCATCTACAGGAACAACCACAAACATCGTTACGATTCAAATAAATGGTTCGCCAACTTCAGGAACGATGTATATCTTAGAAAACAATTCCGCTTTAGCGACTACAGTAACACCGTTAAAAAGTTTTATGCAAGCCGATATGGTTGATAATGCTATGGCAGAATTTGTAAATGTAGTAGATCCAAATGCAGCAGCAGTTTCGGGTGATAGTTCATTCAATTTTGCAACACTTTCTCTTGAAAGAAATGAACTACCTGAAGTAACTATTTATCCAAATCCTGCAGAAGATATTGTAAACATTAGCGCAAACACGCAATTGCAAAAAGTAGATATACATACGACAAATGGACAACTTGTATTTTCATCAGAAAACAATCTAGAAACAATCAATATCAGTAATTTTCAAAGCGGAATATATCTTTTAAAAATGTATTCTAAAAACGCACAAAAAACAATCAAACTTGTTAAAAAATAAAATTTAGTTTTGTTTAGTTTAGCTAAATTGTGAGGTAACTTAGATTTGGGCATTTAGTTACCAAAAGCGTCATCTGCATAGATGGCGCTTTTTTATTCATATAATGTGAGTTCAATATCAATTGAAAAATCAACATTTTCTTTTGTGAAGTATAGCAAGGATTCATCTTTATTTTTTTTGAACTAACAACCTTTCAGAATCTTACTTTTTAATATGATTTTACACAAAATTCTTGTAGCTTTAGTTTTTAACTAAGTTTATATATTGCTTGGTTTAGTTATTTATAAAAATAACAAGAATTCAAGTTATACACACCTTAACTTTACTATTAGTTTGACAAGAATTTGATTTAAAAATTATTTTATGGAATCACCGAAACACATAATGATTAATGGATATAAACATGTTTCTTTTGAAACGGAACTATTCTCAGAATCTGAATCAATAAATAAAAGTAGTGCTTTTCATAACTGGTTAGATCAAAGAAGATCTGTAAGAGACTTTTCAGATAGACCTGTACCCAAACAAGTAATTGAAAACTTGATTAAAAGCGCATCAACCGCACCATCTGGAGCACACAAACAGCCTTGGACTTTTTGTGCTATTTCTAATCCAATACTAAAAACTCAAATTCGAAAAGAAGCAGAAATTGAAGAAAAGGAAAACTACGAAAATAGAATGAGTGAACGATGGAAAAAGGATTTAGCACCATTAGCTACTGATATGAATAAACCTTTTTTAGAAACAGCTCCTTGGTTAATTATTGCCTTTAAAAAAGTATATGAATTTGGAGAGAATGGAGAAAAGTATAATAATTATTATGTAAATGAATCTATTGGAATAGCTTGCGGAATGATGATTTCTGCTATACATAGTGCAGGTTTAGTCACATTAACACATACACCAAGTCCAATGAACTTTTTGGCTAAAATTCTTAACAGACCAAGTAATGAAAGAGCCTTTTTATTGCTTCCAATTGGATACCCAAAGCTTCCTACATACGTACCAGATTTAAAGAGAAAAGATTTAGATGAAGTAACTGTCTTTTATGAGTAAACACTAGTTAACTACTGTGTAAAATAAATTACTGGCCCTAGCCTACTTGCAAAATATATTCAATTTGAATTTGCTAAGTTTAGTATATTTTAAATACCTAAAAAGATGTACTTTCAATTTTGAAAATTGAAGTGCTTTTGAATTATAAATCTGTATTTAGTTAATTTTATGACCACATTTCGTTAACTAACTTCTCTAAAATTTCAACACAACGATCTAATTGTTCTTGCGCAACAAATTCATTGGCACGGTGTGCTTGGTCTATGCTTCCAGGTCCACAAATAATACTTTCATATCCAGCTTCATGAAACTGTCCAGCTTCAGCTGCATACGCAACCGTTTGCCAACTATGATTTCCTGTCAATTCTTGCACTAACCCAACAATACTATCTGTTTCTTTGGTATCCAAAGCAGGAACTGGTGGATGAATCAATGTATTGGTAATTTTAAAATCAGCAAATTTTTTACGAACTTCTACTTCTCTTTCCGCACAAAAAGCGTAATAATCATCAAACAATTGGTAAATATCATCTTTTGGAATCACACGAGTATCCCATTCAAAATTGCAATAATCAGCAACAATATTAGTAGCAACTCCTCCACTAATTTGTCCAACATGAATTGTAGAATGTGGCGGATCAAAACGATCATCAGAAGAAGTCGTTGCAATTGTTTTCATTTTATTTTCCAACCATAGTATTAACCGTGTACTTTCATGAATAGCACTTACTTCTTTATGAATTCCACTACTATGACCTGCCGAGCCATTTACTTCCGTTTTTACATAACAGACACCTTTTTTACCAATAACAGGTTCTAGCATACTTGGCTCTCCAATAATAGCATATTTAGGAGTTTCTTTATAAGTAAGCTTGATATGTTTTATTAAATCAGGAGCTGCCAAACAACCTATTTCTTCATCATAACTAAAGGCAAAATAAATTGGTTTTTTAAGATTAGCTTTTATCATTGTGGGTAAAACTGCCAAACAACATGCTACAAAACCTTTCATATCACAACTTCCGCGTCCGTAAAGTAGGCCATCTTTTTCAGTTAGCACAAAAGGATCTGTATCCCAAATTTGTCCTTTTACAGGAACGACATCTGTATGACCTGAAAGAATGACTCCATCATCAATAGCAGGACCAATTCTACAATGCAAAGAAGCTTTTGTATGTTCTTCATTTGGCACAAGTGTCGTTGATACTCCATGAGATTCAATGTATTCTTTTATCCAATGAATAATACTCAAATTACTTTCGCCTCCTAATACAGGGAAACTTACCAATTTACTTAATATAGTAGTTGCGTTCATAGTTAATTATAGCCTGTTAATACTGCTATTACGAGTGTGATTGCTGAAAAAATGAATATGGTTAGCGCCACTGGAAATATAAATCTAAACCAACGATCTATGGGGACACGACACATACTAAGCATAGCTATTAATCCGCCAAGTGTTGGGTTTATTAAATTAGAAACTCCATCTCCTATTTGAAATGCTAAAATAGTTGTTTGACGCGTGAGTCCGATAACTTCTCCTGACGGAATCATAACGGGCAAAGTGGCCAATGCTTGTCCACTTCCGGAAGGTATAAAAAAGTTAATAAGACTTTGTGATATTGCCATGCCGACAGCAGAAAGATATAATGGTAAATCTTTCAATAATTCTGATAAATGAAATGAAATTGTATCGCTAATATGCCCCATTTCCAATAATACCTTTATTGTTGTTGCAAAACCTACCATAAACGCTCCTGGCGCAACATACGATACTGATTTTAATAATGTTTCACTAAAAGTGTTGGCATTCATTCTTCCTATAATTCCTGAAGCAATAGCTACCATTAAAAATATAGCAGAAATTTCATTGAGATACCATTTTAAATTAAAAACACCATATAAAATTGCTCCTAAACCAATTATAAATGCAGCAATAACAAGCCAATTATTAGCTGATATTGTATATTTTTTAATAGGTTTTGAAAGCGAGATTCCATCTATATTTAAACCTTTACCTAAGCTTTTTTCTGGGTTTTTAGTAATTTTCTTCAAGTATCTAACATTATAAAAAGCTAAAAAACTAAGTGCACTGAAGCATAATATACTTCTCAACAAAGCACCTGAAAATAATGGAAGTTCAGCAATTTTATGTCCAACACCAACCGTATAAGGATTTATAGGTGATAACCCGAATCCAATAGTAATGGCACCTACTGAAATCCCAGCAGCTAATATTAAATCGCCACCAAGTGCCAACGCTACCACTGCAGCAATAGGAACCATAGCTATATTATGTTCATAACCCACAAAAACACCAAGCGCACCGTAAATAAAAGTCATGATAACTACAGCTAGGTATTTTTTTTCCTGTCCTAGTTTTTTTACGAATGTTCCAACTGCATTTTCAATCGCTTTGGTACGTTCCATTATACCAAACATAATTCCTCCAGAAAAAACGACAAACATGACTTCAATCGCTGCTTTAAAACCCAAAGGAATAGCTTTAAACATATCTAAAAAGCCTATCGGTGTATTAGGAATGACTGTATATGAATTTGGAATCACACGATTACGACCGTCAATTAACATGCGTTTAAACTCTCCCGCAGGAATGAGATAAGTTAATAGTGTTACAAAAACTATAATTAGGAATACAATTACTACAGCATGAGGTATATGTTCATACCATTTCTTCGTGTTTTTTAAAGTAGTGTTCAATGTTTGGCGCTATTTACGAGTAAAGATGTGTAATTTAATCAAATTATTAGAGATCACTAAAAATATGACAACAATTGGTTGATATTTACATGATATGCAAAATTAGACCTTGTTATATCGTTTTTTCTTATGATTTAATGCCTATTCATGCTAATCAATACATTAGAGTAATTGTTGCATAAACAGCTCTAACTCTACTCCTGTTGGAACTTGAAGTTTTTTACGAATGCGATAACGAGCTGACTTTATGGATGGTAATGTAGTGTTTCGTACATTCATAATTTCTTTTATACTTAAATTTAAATAGATTAAGTGGCAAATTTCACGTTCAGATTTAGTCAATTCAGTAAAAGATGCTGCAAGTTTCAACTCAAAAGACTTATCCAATTCTTTACTCTTTTCTGAAACTACATTCAATCTTTTTTCTGTTTCAATTTGATTCTTTAATCTCACCAAAATAGACTGATACGTATCTACAACTCTTTCTGTGCTTCCTTTTGTTTGCAGAATTCGAATTCGCTGCAATAGTTCTTCTTTAAAATCTGTACGCATCTTATTATCAGTTAAAAGGCGCTCAATTCTGTAATGCAAGAAATTAATTTTTTCATTTAATAATTCTGCTTCTAGTTCTTTTCCTTGAATATTTTTTAAGGCAACTTTTTGCTTATAACGATATACAAGGTATAAACTAAATAAAGCTACTACAGCTACGAGAAACAGTACTACAAACAATTGTTTTTGTGAGCGTTGGGAAGCTGCCATTGTTTCCAACTGTACTTTTTCGGTTGCTACACGTAAGCTATCTTGTTGGCGCTTATTTTTGTATATATATGCTAACTCTAATTTTTCAATCTTATTGATTTGATTCATATTAGCTATAGAATCATGATACTTTTTATAAATTTGATAATGATCTAAAGCAATTTTAAAATCATCTTGAGCTTTTGCCAACTTATAGCGTTCATTATAAATATTTGCTAATAATTTTTTACTTTCATATTGTTTCGCCAAAACTTCTGATTGATCTAAATACTTTAAGGCTAATGTGTGTTTTTTAAGCTTACGAGCAATCCTTCCAATTTTACGCAAGGTATTTGCCAAGCGTTCTATCTTTTCATGATTACGATAAATTTCTAGATTCTTTGCGTACATTTCAAAAGCTACAACATGCTTTTTTTGAAGATCATACACTCTAGCAATATTATTATTTACATCAGCTACACGAAGCATATCTTTTCCAAAAAATAATTTGGCACTATCCAAAATGATTAATGCACTATCCATTTCCCTTTTTTTATATAAAAAGTGACCATAATTATTCAATGAAATTCCATAATCAGTACTATCTTTTTTACGTAGTGGTAAGGCTTTTTTAATATAAAAAATTGCTCTATCTAGATCTTTTTGCGCACTAAATAACATGGCAATATTATGATACGAACGACCTATTTTTTTGCTATTATTAGATGTTTTCTTTACCTCTAATGCCTTTAAGTAATAGTCATAAGCTTGTTCATAATTACTTCGCCTTCGCTCAATAATACCAAGACAATCATAGGCTAAAGCCCTTTTTTCAAATCGATCTGTATACCAATAGTCTTTTTCTAAAATTGATAATGCATTTTTAAAAAGTTCTTCTGCTTTTAGTGGATTTGAAGTATCAACCAAAACGCCTAAAGCAATCGATTGCTTTACAATTACTGAATCAGAAGTAGCATTTTTCAATAATGCACTAACTGAATCCATTTTTTGCTGCCTCAATTGACCAAAAGTCAACAAAGTTGTAAATAATGCAAGTAATGGAAGTAGTTTTCTCAATTGGGCATGTTTTGAGGAATTCATCACAAAAGTAGCATTTTTTTATTCTTGCTACTTTTTGCTACCTATATTTTTTAATCAAAATAATGCATTTAAAGTACTTTTGACTTTTTACTAAACTATAATATACTTATGAAAAAGGTACTACTATTTTTGACTTGTTGTTTTCTATTCACAACAACAAACATTTTTGCACAATCACCAGAAAAAATCAATTATCAAGCCATTGTAAAAGATAACAACGGAGATGCTGTCAGCAATCAAAACATTAGCGTTCAAATTAAAATTAATCAAGATACTGCCAATGGAACTACAATATATACCGAAACACATACGATTACTACGGCTGCAAACGGACTCATAACACTTGTTATTGGTGATGGAACTACTACAGACAATCTAGCGATTGTTCAATGGCATAAAAGTACTTTTTTTCTAAATGTTGCCGTTGATTTAAATGCTGGTTCAAACTATACTGATTTAGGAACACAACAATTAGTAGCTGTTCCGTATGCATTGCATGCCAATACAGCTAACACCCTTAAAGCAGCAAACGGAGAGACACAACTGCAAGCAAATACAAATGATATAAAATTATTTAACAACGTTTTTAATACATTTACATTTTCGAGTGGTAAACTAACTACAAATGCAGCGATAGCAAACTTTGGAAACAATCTGCAACTAGAATTTAAAGATGATTCTAATACAAACTCGATTTCAAATATTTTTCCGAATGTAACAACGATTCCTACTCCTGGAAATGCAGATTATGAATTAAACCTAAATGTACGAGGAAATGAAACCTTAAGTGCCAGAGGTAATGGAACAGTTCGTTTCAACAATGCGTTTACATTTCCAAATGCAGATGGAAATGCAGGACAAGCTTTAGTAACTGACGGAAGCGGAACTGTTTCTTGGGCAAGTTCCTCAAACCTAGCAGATACAGATGGCGACACAAAAATTCAGGTAGAAGAAAATACTGATGAAGATATAATTCGTTTTGACTTAGAAGGAACAGAGTATTTCAGAATGCAAAAAGGGCGAATAGATGTAGTAAACTCTGGACTTAGTGTATATCTTGGAGAAAATGCAGGATTAAATGATAATTTAACAGATAATGAAAATGTAGCCATAGGTTACAAAGCGTTGGAAGCCAATGCAACTGGTGGTTCAAATACAGCTGTTGGTGCATTTGCAATGAATTTATCAACTGGAGGAACTGGGAATACAGCTATCGGAATTGGAGCTTTGGAAAGATTGCAAAATGGTAATGAAAATGTTGCTGTTGGTGCTGGCGCGTTGGGAACAACTGTAGGAAGTACAATCACTGGTAATGGTAGCGGAAATGTCGCATTAGGATATCGAGCTGGATTTAATAACAGAGGAAGAAACAATATTTTCTTAGGACGCAACACAGATATTAGCGGAAGTGTTTCTGACAAACTTGTTATTGACAATACGAATACTACGACGCCACTTATTTATGGTGAATTTGATAACAATCTTGTTCGTGTCAATGGTAATTTAAATACTACAGGAAATACAACCACAAATGGAGCAACAACTACGACTGGCAATACAACTACAGGAACACTAAAAATAGGGAGTAGCTCAACGATAGCAGGGATTTATAAAGCAGCTGTGTTTAAAAATGTAGGAAATGTTGGTGGAAATGATGGTCGTACAGAAACATTTACTGTCAATGGTGTCGTTCCGGGAGATGTTGTTTTTGTATCACCTAGCGAAAGTTTAAGCGGTCAAATAGTAATTGTACAATGTTGGGTAAGTGGAAACAATACAGTAAGTGTAAAATTTAGAAATACAGATGGTGGCAGTAGAGATCCTGACGGAGGAGATGGTGCAACCTATTATTTTGGTGTAATTAAATAATGACAATGATGAAGCAACATATATTAACCTTCTCTTTTTTAGTCTTTGGTATGTATTTTAGTACAGCACAAAGCATCGAACGTCAAGTAATTGGGGCAGCAGGCGGAACGCTTTCTAATACCAACACTACTTTAGATTTTACTGTCGGCGAAGTAGCTACTACTACAATTACTGATGGTACTACTACGCTATCGCAAGGGTTTCAGCAAGGAACCATAAAACTAGCTATTCTGCTAGATCCGAAAGTCTTTTTGCAAGGAGCAGCTCTAAATCCATATACTGGAGAAGAATCGTTTATGCGAGACGATTTACACAGAGATAACCACATTCCAACAACATCACCCTATGGAGATGGAAACACACTTGATCCAGGTATTTTTAGTGTATTAGATACAAATGCATTGGTTGATTGGGTTTTGGTAGAACTCAGAGATGCAACCGACAATACCCTAATTGTTGCAAGTCAATCCGCATTATTACAGCGTGATGGAGATATCTTAAATTCACAATACAACACACTTGAATTCGAAGTCCCAAATGGAAATTATTATGTAGTTATCAAGCATAGAAACCATTTAGGAATTATAAGCGCAAATACAATTGCACTTTCAAAAACGACAACTACGGTAGATTTTACAAATGCAAACAACCAAATTACTTTTGGAAGCAATGCACAAACTACTTTTGGAATGCCAACAAATATGGTGGCTATGTGGACAGGAAATGCCAATGGAGATACAGTTGTGCAATACTCAGGAGTTAGTCCTGATACGCCAGATATTCTATCTACAGTTCTTAACGATCCTGGGAATTTCTTAAACTTTCCAACCTATGCAGTTTCTGGTTATAACACAAACGATGTGAATTTGGATGGTAGTACACAATATTCAGGAACAAATCCTGATACGCCGTTTGTGTTACAAAATGTTTTAGCACATCCTGGAAATTTTTTAAACTTTAGCACCTATCAAATCACAGAACAATTACCTGAAAACTTAAACCCATAAAAAGAATAATTAATGAAGGAAGATTTGGGAAATTCTGCTCAAATCTACAAATTAGTCAAGGCAGTGTGGATGTTTATATAGATAGAGTTTGCCTACACCTTTTCTAAACTAGATAAGTTTATTTGCTTTTAGTAAGCAATTAAAACTGTATCTTTTCTAATTGACTTAAATAGGTCTCTCCTACTGGTATCTTTTGATCTTTAATCACAACCCAATTTTTTCCTTTACTTGATACTTTGTCAATTCGAATAATATAGGAACGATGTACTCTCAAGTATTCTAAGACATCTGGAGTTTTTGCTATAAAATCTCCTATTTTACAACGAATCGTATATGTTCGTTTTTCGGTGGAAATGTCTAGATAATTTCCTTGCGATTTAATGTATAGGATTTCATGTGTAGGAATTTTAAAATCTTCTCCATTAGATCGAAATTGAAGAAATTTTTCTTTTCGTTTTAAACGTTTTATTGCCAATCGTATAAGCTCTCGTATAATATCTTTGTTATACGTAAATACACGAATTTTAAAGAATAAATATATAATTCCTGAAAGTAATAATGTGCATAGTCCATAAAACCACCAAGTCTTCCAAAATGGAGGCAATATTTTAAATGTATACAATAGTACATCATCACTATGATTGTCTAAAACACTTGCTTTGGCTTGAAATGTATAATTCCCAGGAGATAAGGACGGAAAACGAATGTTTCTATTTGTTGTTGTTGTCCAATTAGTATCAACCTCTTTTAACCTGTATAGATATTTTATATTGTTAGCATTTTTATGAGATATTGCTTGTATTGAAAAATCAATATTATTCTGATCGTACGATAATTTAACCTTAGATCTATCTACACGTGTATTGTTTACTTTCACGTCTTGTAAAATCAAAGAAATAATTTTTGAATTGACTTTTTCAGCTAAAATTTCTTTTTTAAAAAAACAGGAACCTTCACTAGTGGCAACCCATACAGTATCATTTATAATTTCTATATCATGAATACCGTTACTTAATAAGCCGTCATCTTTTGTAATTGTAGTAATTTTGAATGTGTCATCAGGTTTAAAAGAAATTCTATTCAAACCAGCATTCGTACATGCCCAAACAAGTGTATCATTTTCAATATGAATTTCATTCACAATATTACTTGTCAAACCAGCTTTTTCATCAATAGTATATATACTATCTCCATATACGACAACGCCAGTTCCATGTGTTGCTATGTATACTGTATTTTTTTTCCTATTTACATCTAAATCATCAATTCTTAACTTTAAAAAATCTAATGATTCATTAACCGCTATTATGCTATCTCTATGCACTAATAATCCGCCAGAAGTTCCAATTAAAACTTCTCCTTTAAACATACATACGTCTTGTACTCTATATTTTACTTCATGTCCTATAACTGAATCATTTTTAAGAATACTATATGAATTTGTCCCAGTTATAAACAAAGAATTTCCAATGTCTTCAGGCATTTTTCGAGCATATTTAGTATATACTTTTTTACCTTTTGAATAATTAACAACATTACCATCACTATATCCATATAAGTGATTACGAATAGTATCAAATCCTACTAGTGCTTTATTAATATTTAATGATTTGTATATAGTATCAATCTTATTGTTTTTTATACTTAAAATACTTCCATTATTTAAACCTGCATACAATACATTGTTATTATCTTTTACTAGCGAATAGATATGTTCATTAGTAAAAATATTCATTTGAGGGTTTTTCACATAAAAAACACCATGACTTAAGGTACTAAACCAATAACTGCCTTCTTCATCTATTAGAAAGTTAGTCACAGATTGTTTAGGTAAGAATGTTTTAATGATTTCTCCCGAAGTATTTCTAATTTCAGCGCCATTATTATAATATCCCACAAAAAAGTGGTTATCATCTATACGTTTTATACCAGTTGGGCCATGTATTATATCGATATTTTTTTGACTCTGATCTTTTGAGATAATATACAAACCATCGTTCATTAAAATAAATTGTTCATCATTTAGCACATCAAATTGAAAACGCGAACTAATTATCATATTCAATTCTAAGCTTAATATATTTTCAGCCTGTCCATACTCATCATATGCTAAAAATAATACGTCCTTATCAGTATCAATATTAATATTTATTTTACCATGATTTGGCTTACCGTTATCTGACTTAGGCTCATTGTTATAACGACCGATAAACTTACCGTCTTTAGTTATTTCTACAGCCCCATATATATAATAACCGCCTATATGTAACGATTCGTTTTCATCTAATACAATGCTTTTTACAATACTTCTTGCATTAATATTTTCTTTAAATATAGTATTGTATTTATATTCTTTAAACCCATTAAACTCTTCATCAAAGTAGAATAAACTATGATTTTGATAGCCAAAGCACCAAATTTGTCCATTTTTTTGAGGAAAGAAATTTAGAATAACATTATCGGGCAATCCATCTTCTGTAGTAAAATTTTCAAATTCATATCCATTGTAACGAGATAAACCCTTGTCTGTCGCAAACCATACATATCCATGTTTGTCTTGGTACATATCATATACTTGCGAACTAGGCAAACCATCATCAATACCAAAATGCTTGTATATATGTTCTTGTGCATTGCCTATATTCACAAATAAAAGTAACGCAATAATATATCGATATGAATTCAATTTCTTTTGTTTTCAACAAATGTAATATTATTTAACCCATAAAGAAATTGAAGCAACTGAGTTCGTCACAATAACAAAGGTGTTCATCCCTAGAAACAGTATTTAAAAGGTTTTGTTGTGATGTTTTAAAAAACATCACTTTAGTTGACAATAAAAAAAGAAGTATTATAATTTTATGTGAACTTATTGAAAATTTGTTTTTAGGGACGAATATTAATAAATTTTGAATACAAAAAACGCCATTTCATAAGAAATGACGTTTTACTAAATAATCCCCTAGTTATTTAGTCACAAAAATTCAAGTAAACACTAAATATTTGCTTTTATCAATTAGTCGTTTTCTGGTAATTGCTCAGTAATTTGATACGTACTAAAGTTTAAGAAATTCCCTGGATGTGCTAAAGCATTTTGCAAAATTACAGGCGTATCAGGAGTTGTTCCAGAGTATTGTGTATTCCCGTCCATGTTTATATCATCTGGTTTATAACCACTTACTGAAAATGTAGGGAAATTGAGAAAGTTTCCAGGATCATTCAATACTGTTGATAAAATATCAGGTGTATCTGGATTCGTTCCAGAATATTGAACAAATGAATCTCCGTTTACATTTCCTGCCCACATTGCTATTTTATTTGCCTGCATACCAAAGGTGGTTTGTGCATTACTTCCAAAAGTTATTTGATTAGTTGCATCTGTAAAATCGACAATAGTTGTTCCTTGTTTTAAGGTAACTGTGTTTGCCGTCATAACTGCTAAGTGATTTCTATGTTTTACGACAACATGATATTTTCCAAGAGGAATCGCATCAAAGGTTAAGGGTGCTACTAAACTATTTGATGTAGATACAATATCTCCATCTCGCTGCAGAATACCAGATTGTGCGACTACGACAATACTTGGATCATTGATGTCGCGTAATTCTACCCAAACCCAATCTACCATTGAATTTTCAACATGATCATTTGTTCTAACAAATTCACTTATAGTTACTCCATCTGCATATGGAGATGTTGCACTTAGTAATCCATTGACACGTAAATCGTCTCGCATTAGCCCTTCTTCTCCTATAGTAGGATTTAAACTTGCTCCTTGCAGAATTACTTTCGCGTTAAGCGTTATATAAT
Organism: Kordia sp. E; assembly: GCF_056033805.1. Taxonomy (NCBI): domain Bacteria; kingdom Pseudomonadati; phylum Bacteroidota; class Flavobacteriia; order Flavobacteriales; family Flavobacteriaceae; genus Kordia; species Kordia sp. E. The sequence continues at coordinate 1,190,934 of NZ_JBRASR010000003.1, read as the reverse complement.
CACACGATGTATTATTAAATTCTGTTTGCGAATCAATAAATGTCCAATATTCAACACTAAAAGGAATTTCATCAACTAAAACACAATATAAGTCAGGGTTCATTCGTGAATCAAAACTATTGAGAATTGAGTTATTTCCATTTTGAACATTCAAGGTGTTTAATTTATTACCTCCTACAAATACAATTGCTAAATTGGTATTATTGCTAAAATCTAAACTTTCTATTTTATTATTATTACATCTTACATCTCTTAAAGCTAGATTAGTGTCTACCAATAATTCAGAGATGAAATTATTAGAAACGTCTAATACTTCTAACAAACTATTAGTACTTACATCAATCGTTGTAAGATCATTTCGTCTAACATTTATAGAGGTTAGATTAATATTTGCACTAAAATCTAAAGTAGTTAAGTTATTTTGTACACCGTCAATACCTATTAAATTTATATTGTTACTAAGATCGATTGTTTGCAACTTGTTACCCGTAAAAAATAATTGCAATAACGCTGGGCAATTACGTACATCAATAGTAGTTAACTTATTAAAACCTAAACTTAGGAGTTGTAAAAGTGTATTAGTAGACAAATCTAACTCACTAATTTCATTTCCTGAAGCAACTAATGATCTTAGTTTTACATTAGCGTTTACATCTAATTCACTGATTTCGTTACTTCTAACATTTAAAACATCCAGTTCTAGATTGTTACTTAGATCTAGCGTTGTTAGTTCATTGCTTTCACAATTCAAGTAATCTAATTGAGGTGTGTTTACATTTAAGTACGTTAATTTATTAACTCCACAAGATAAAAAAGTTAATGAATTGTTGTGACTCACATTTAGGTTCGTTAATAAATTGTTCGTACAGTTTATTGATATTACATCTGTAAAATCCTCAATACCAGTTAGATTTGTAATTCCTTTATTAATTACATTTAAGGTTGTTATGGTATTAATATTTGCTGTTGGCACAAAATCATCTAATGGTCCTGAATCGTATCCTAAATCAATCAATGCTTGCTCAAAATTATCATCTGGCACATAGGTTCCATAACCACAATTTTCATTAAAGCTTGCTTGATTATCAATGTTCGTCCAATTTACAGTACTCCAAGCGATATTATCTACCTGAATACACGTTAAGTTAGGATTTCCTATGGCTGAGAAACCTACAAAGTTTGTGTTGTTTCCATTTTTGACATTTAATATTTCTAATGCATTATTTTCTGCATACAATTCATTTAATGCCGTCTGAAAACTTCCATTAAAAATAGTTATGTTATTGTTGTTAATATTCACTGATTCCAACAATGGGTTATTAATAACATTTAATTCCGTTAGTGAATTTCCACTTACATTTAGTGTGATAAGGTTCAAGTTATTAAGTATGTCAAGTGTAGTCAATGTGTTTGAAGCACAGTTTAAGCTAGTCAAATTCAAATTATTACTTATATCAAGTGTTCCCAACGCATTAGATGAGCAGTTTAATTCTTGTAAAGCTATAAAGTCTTCGATTCCCGTTAAATCTGTAATTCCTGCATTACTTATGTCTAATGTCAAAATCGCTTCAATTGTTACTGTTGGCACAAAATCATCTAAAGGTGCTGTATCATATCCTAGGTTAATTAGCGCCTGTTCAAAAGCATTATCTGGCACATACGTAAAGCCATAATTACAATTTTCATTGAAACTTACTTGTGAATCAACACTTACCCAATTGGCAGTACTATATGCTCCGTTATCTACTTCTACACAGGAAAGATTCGGGTTCCTTCTTGCTGAAAAACTAGTAAAATTAGTATTATTACCATTTTTCACGTTCAATGTTTCTAAGTTATTATCTGCACAAAATAAACGGAACAATTGTGTGTTTAGTGATACATCTAAAGTTGTAAGATTATTTTCATCAACATCTAAATAGCGTAATTGCAAATTATTACTTAGATCTATTGTGGACACATCATTTGTCCATATTGTTAGCGATTGCAATGCGGTATTATTGGTAACATCGATAGATGAAATTACATTGAAACCACAGTTTAATTCTTCTAAGTTGGAGTTTGCTGAAACATCTATACTAGTTAAAATATTGTATGCACAATCTAATACTTCTAATGCTACAAAACCTTCGATTCCTGTTAAGTCTGATATTCCTTGACTGCGAAGATTTAAGTTTACAATAGTGTTTATATTTGCGGTCAATACATAATTGTCTAGCGTACCAGAATCATGTCCTGAATCTATCAAAAATTGCTCAAAAGCATCATCTGGTATATAGGTGTAAAACTGTTGACAATCTAGATTAAAACTCGTTTGTGAATCAATACTCGTCCAATTTGTTGTGCAATAGGCTGCATCATCAACTTCAATGCATGTTAAATCGGGATTGTTTACTGCTGAAAAATTGGTGAAATTTGTATTATTTCCATTTTTGATTAATAGTACAAGGAAATCATTATCAGAACCATTAAAGTCCGTTAACTGCGTATGATTATTTAAGTCTAAAGATATAATGTCATTCTTACTTACATCTAAATTTGTTAATGCTAAATTGTTACTAATATCTAGTTCAGTAATCATATTAGAATTTATATTCAGATTTGTAAGTAATATATTTGTTGATACATCTATGTTTGTGATTGCGTTTCCTGAACAGTTTAATTCTTCTAGTACAGTAAAAGCTTCAATTCCTGTCATATCTACAATTCCGAGAGAAATTACATCTAAAGTCGTTACTACATTAATAGCATCTGTTGGTACATAATCATCTAGTGAACCTGTGTCATATCCCAAATCAATAAGTGCTTGCTCAAAAGCATCGTCTGGCACATAGGTAAAGTCATAATTACAATTTTCATTGAAACTTGTTCCTGGATCAACACCTACCCAATTCGCAGTACTAATTGCAGCATTATCAACTTCTATACAGGAAAGATTTGGATTGTCAGTTGCTGAAAAGCTTGTTAGATTCTGATTTGTGCCATTTTTTACATTCAATTCTTCCAAATTAGGGCAGTTTTGTACATAAATTTGAGTTAATTGTGTATTCACACTAAGATCGATTGAACTATAATTATTTGTACCAATATCTACAACTTGTAAATTGGTATTATTGGTAAGATCAAGTGTAGATAATCCAGTGTTAAAAGCCCATAATATCTCTAAAGCGTTATTTGCACTCACATCAAGTGTACTCAATTGATTTGCTTGCACATAAAGTTCAGTCAAATTTGAATTATTACTTACATCTACTCCTGTTAAGTTATTAGCTCCAATTGATAATCGATCTAATGCTGTATTTGTGCTTACATCAATTGAAGTTAATTGATTCTCATAAGCTATAATTGTATTTAAAGCACTTAATCCAGTTGTATTTATACTCGTTAATTGATTGTTTTTACACCATAAAACCTCTAAATTAAAATTTGTAGTTACATCAATAGAAGTCAATTGATTGTCATAACAATATAAATCTCTTAAATCTGAAAACGTATCTATTGTTAAAGAAGTTAATTGGTTTCGATCGCATAAAATTTGTATTAAAAATGGATTGTTACTTGTATCTAAAGAAGTAAGGTTGTTTTGAGAAACCGCAATAGCTCGCAATCCAGGATTAGACACAACATTAATACTACTTAACTGGTTATTACTAGCACTGAAAATTTCTAGTTGCGTTAAATTACTTAAGTTTATAAATAGTAAGTTATTATCATTAAGACGTAAATCTTTTAATTGTAAATTGTTATTTAAATCCACAGTAGATAACTGATTGTCATTACAATAGAGTGTTTGTATACTAGGGAAACCATTAATTCCAGTCAAATCTGAAATTCCTTTTGAACTGACATCTAAGCTTGTAACTCCACTAATATTTGCAAAAGGCACATAATCATTTAACGGGCCAGAATCGTATCCTAAGTCAATCAAAGCTTGTTCAAAATTATCATCTGGGACATAGATACCTGAAGAATTACAATTAGTACTAAAGCTCACTTGCGCATCAACAGCAGTCCAATTGTTCGTACTATACGTCGCGTCATCTACTTCAATGCATGAAAGGTTTGGTGTATTTGATACATTAAATGTCGTAATCGCAGTATTGTTATTGTTTTTTATGTTTAAGGATTGTAGATTAATTATATATTGAGCATATAAAACTTTTAATGCAGGATTATTACTCAAATTTAGATGTTCTAAAGTGGTTTGATTTGATGAGTTAAAATTTATATATAAATACTCTAATAATGAGTTATTACTTAGGTCTAATGATGCTATCGGAGTTCCTATTAAGTTTAAAAGTGTAAGCGCTGAACTATGACTCAAATCAATTGTTTGGAATTGATTTCCAGCAATTCTTAACGTTTTTAATGCAGGCGTATTAGAGAGATCTAATGTTGTTAAGTCATTTCCTGAACAGTCCAACTCTATTAACGTACTATTATTTACATTCAGACTTGTGATATCATTTCCATTACAAGAAAGTTTTGTCAACGATGTATTTGTACTCACATCTAAGCTTGTTAGGTTTTGCAATTGAAGACTTATTTCTTCTAAATTTGTCAACCCTGTAACATTGACGCTAGTTAAATCGCCTGTATAAGCAGAAATAAAAATTAGATTGCTATTACTGGTAAAGTTGGCTGTTAGTATTTGATTTTGTCCAAAGTGTATTTCTTGAAGCGCTGCAAAGCCTTCAATCCCTGTTAAATCGGTGATACTTTTTTGTACAATATTTAAATTAGTAATTGTATTGATGTTTGCAGTAGGCACGTAATCATCTAACGGGCCAGAATCATATCCCAAATCAATTAGTGCTTGTTCAAAATTATCATCAGGAACATAGGTTTGCGCAATAGTAAATAATGGTAATATTGTTATTGCAAGGTAGAGTAATTGTTTTTTCATATATAACTTGTATCATATTTTGAAAAACAAAAATATTTTAGCATCCTCAAAAAACACTATAAATATTAGGTATTGTGATAAACACCATATAAAAAGTGACAAACATGAAGTCTGTATAAATTGCTCCAGAAGAAACAAAAATTAGCAAGTTTATAATTTACATAATTTCTGGAAAGAATTTTATCACTAACTCATCCTAGCATCATTTGTATACACCATTTATATGCTGCATCTTTAAACATTAAATACACAAGCTCTCAATCAAGAAAGCTTATGTTATATAAGTTTATGATACACTTGCTACTACAAAACCGTACACATTAGCAAAATAAGTATTACTCGTCCATGGTTGTATTGCAGCTACACCTCCAGGCAACTGACTTGCATTTTTACTAGAGTTAGCAAAAGCCGTCCCATCAGTATTTAAAGCCTTTCCAAAAATTGCACCTCCCATTTGTAAATGATAAGGGCCATGTCCAAAAAGCCATTTATTGTGCCTCCACCAATCACATGGTATATCTTGATAATTAGAATCTAAAGGAACTAATGTATTAGGCTCGCTCCATAAAGCATTTCCTTGATATCTCCCACCAAGAGGTAGATTAGTCATTGAAGATATAGTTTCATTTGTCCAAATACCTTGCAAAAGATCAGGATTAATCGTTGGATTAAACAGTATTCCTTGATCAAGTAGAGAAGCAAATTTACTCGGGTTAGATCTATTTGCAACAAGTGCATTAAACTCATTTACAGAAGGATATCGCCATTGAGTACCCACTGGAACTGGTCCTATTAATTCTTCTATTGTAGATTTTCCATTAATAGCATACACAGTATTAGGATCTCCTGGAGCTCCTGCTGAAGCTGTCCAATTTGCAAACCTATAACCAACATATCCAAATATGAAAATATCTGTTGCATTATTATAAAACAATGGTATTGGTTGAGCTGTTTGCTGAGGTGTTAAACCAACAGCCATACCTAAAGGTAACGTGGTACTTAAATAAGATAAGAAATTATCGGAATACTGTGTAAAAGTGTTTCTAAAGAGCGTTTGGATGTTTTGTAAAGATGAAGTAGATCCACCTCCTAATAAGTATTCAGTATGTAATAAAGATACATGTGAACTCGTCTTCAGTATAGTACTACCATTTGTCACATCTTTATTATCTTCAGAATTATGCGCTTGAACACTTAGCATAATTCCCTGTGTTACAAGTTTTCCATAATAGGTAAAAATCATTTGGATAGTACCATAAAAATTTTCATTACTCATTAAATTGGGATGCTTATTCAATAAACTTGCTGACAATGCAGAAGGAAGACTTGTTCCTGCTGTCGGATTTATATATTGACAAATTGTTAGCGCACTAGTAACTACATCATAATGACTTGATATTTTATCTCTCAAGCTTTTGATGTCGCTCGCACTCATTCCATTAGTTGTCTGTGTAGCATTATACACATGTTGAGCTGCTCTTTTTATTTTTGAAGAATATGGCATAATATCTTCTTCTATTCTATTTAATTCATTACTTTTTAAAATACTATAAATGCCTTTAATAGAATTCTTTAAAGCAGCAAGTTCAGTAATAATAGTATTAATTTCGGATGAAACCTGAGATAAACATTTTTGAATTTCTTCTAGTTTTTGTCCGCTACTTTTTTTATTAAATATCCAATCAGACAACATACTAAAACCATAACTAGCAGCATAACTAGCTGCTGCGCCTCCTATTTTGCCTGCTGCCATTTTCCCAAAATCATCCAATGTATAACTTGTTGCTCCATCTGCCATACTAGAAGAGTTTCCTGCTGCATAAGCAATAGCATCGGTCATATTTTGCATGCGCTTCATATTAGTTCCCAAGGGATTGGTTTGAAGATTTATGACATTAGCCCAATTCGTTTGATTCATTGCCCAATCAGGATTTGATGGAATTGCTGGAGCATTTGAGGTTAGTGTAACTTTTTCTTTATTTTTACTTGAATCGACAGAAGGTTCTCCGGCAAATGCATTTGCAAAAAGTAACTTTTTATCAGATACATTCATTTCATTACCCATTAAACTTTTAGCATATGTTATTATAGAACCATGACTCACAGCATTATATACAAAAATCCGATGATCAAAAACAGAAGAAGGTGCTATCATCGCATAAAAATCTCCCGTATATCCACCGGTAAGGAATCCATTAGCATCATCAAATAAGAATGTTTTTACTTTTGTGGCAGCAGTTTCATAATCAGGTGTGCTTTGTCCTTCTAAATGTAATGCTATTAAAGTAGAAGCTGCATTTAAATAAATTCCCAAACCAGCTTCCATACTTGGTTGAAAGTAACCAGTATAATTTACTTTGCTTTCATCAGAAATAGCAGATTCAGCTGCAGCAGCACTAATGTCTTGACCTGAAAATCCATAAAATTTTAATTCTGTATTTTCTGGGAGATCCATAAATTCAAACCAACCTTCATCATTAGTTTGCATAGAAGTTATTACTGCTTTAGTACTTACATTTTTTACGACTACAGATCCTGTAGCATGTCCTTCAAATAATTGAAGATTTCCTATGATACGCATATTAATTAGTTTTAAGTTCTACATTTATTAAGATGTATCAAATAGAATAAAAAGTATGCAAAAGAACTTATGTAAAAAATACAGTTTTTAAAAAACAGGTAAGATTACTTGTCTGTTATTTTTAAATGACCATTAAAATGAAATTTTTCTATAAAGGAAAAGAGTAATACAGTATTCAAAATTTTCGTCCAACTTCAAAACCATCCAATTTCATAGAAGTTGGCTTCTCTCCTATCAACTCACTAACCAATTTCCCAGTCGCTGGACCCAAGCTCCAACCCATCATGGCGTGACCTGTAGCAACCGTAAGGTTTCTGTAGTTTGCAGTTTTTCCAATATACGGCAATCCATCTGGAGAACACGGACGCAATCCGCAAGCTGCATTTTCTAAAGAACTTTTCGGAATTTCTAAACCATTATAAAAAGTTTGTGCAGCTTTTGCTATCGTTTCAACGCGTTTTTGGTTAATTGTATGATTGATTCCACCTATTTCCATTGTTCCAGCAAAACGTGTAAAACCTTGCATTGGTGTCACAGCTACTTTAGCTTCTACCAAAATAGCTGGCATCGAAATTTTAGTATCTTCAGAAACATCAATTCGATATCCTTTTCCAGCTTGAAGCGGAATATGTACATTCAGTTTTTTAGCCAAAACAGAACTCCATGAACCTGCCGCAAGTACAAATTCATCTGCTTTTAGTGTTTGTTTCGAGGTTTGTACAGAAACAATTTTATCGTTTGCAAACTCTAAATCAGTAATGGCTTCATTCGTATAAAACTGAACGCCTTTTTCTTTTAAAAAAGCAATCAATTTTGGCATGAAATCAGTTGGAGTCATATGCGCATCTGAATCAAAATAAACTGCACCTTTGATATTAAAATCAACATTTGGCTCTAGCTTTTTGACTTCGTCTTTAGTCAAATTTTGAACCTTTAAACCTTCTTGAATTGCACGTTTACCAATTTTCCATTCTTCTTCACCTGCTTTTTCAGTTTGATAACACATCAATAAGCCTTTTCTTTCTAAATGAAAGTCAAAATCGCTTGAATCCTTTAAGTCTGAATACAATTCACGACTCAACAAATTGATATCTTTTACAATCGGAATTGATCTTTCTACATGTGTTGCTGTGGCAGATTTTTTAAACAACCAAGACCATTTTAAGAAATCAGCATCTAATCGTGGTTTTACATAAAAAGGACTTGACGAATTGAGCATCCATTTCAAACCTTTTGTAATCATTCCAGGCGCAGCCAATGGAATCATATGACTTGGCGTAATATATCCAGCATTCACAAAAGATGCTCCACTAGAAATATCGCTTTTATCTACAACCGTAACTTGATGTCCATCTTGCTGTAAATAATACGCGCAACAAAGCCCAATAATACCACCACCAATAATTACTACTTCTTTTTTCAATGTATTTAGATTTATAGATTTCTTAGACTTTCATTCCTGCGAAGGCTGGAATCTAACTTAGACTTCTTAGATCGTTTCTGTTTTATTAAATAACTAAAATATAATTCTACAATCGTCATTTCGAGTGATTTTTGATAAAAAATTGTATCGAGAAGTACTCCAAATATCCTAGCAGATCTCGATACAAAATTTCTTCGAAATTTCACTCGATCTGACGGTTAGAAAAATCTCAATACTAACATCTCAATACTCAACACTATTTTAAATCACTTGAAAACCATGTGCATACGGATCATCTTCTTCATCAATAATGATTGTGTTGTAACCATATACTTTTGCCCAACCTTCTATACTTGGAATAATAGCTAGTTTTCCTTCAAGTGTGGTTTCTTCTTCAACACGACCAATAAATTTTGATCCTATATAACTTTCATGAATGAACTTTTCTCCTACTTTTAGTTTTCCTTTTGCATATAACTGCGCCAATCGTGCAGAAGTTCCTGTACCACAAGGACTTCTATCAATGGCTTTATCTCCATAAAAAACGGCATTTCTTCCTGAAGAAGCTGCATCTAGCGGGTTTCCTGTCCAAAGCATATGTGAAACATCTCGAATGGTTTCATTTTCTGGATGAATAAACAAATTCGGATACGTTGAATTAATTCGATCTCTAACTACTTGTGAATATTGAATAATTTTACTCGCAGTAAAATCGTGAATACCCGAAAAATTCTTTTGCGGATCGACAATTGCATAGTAATTTCCGCCATAAGCGACATCAAAAGTAAGTTCTCCTAATTCCGGACAATCAACTGTTAGGTTTTCTGCAGCTAGAAAGCTTTTTACATTTGTCAATCGAACCCAATCTACTTTTTTTCCAGTTTGTTGATATTCAATTTCAACCAAACCAGCTGGTGCTTCCATCTTTATCTTTCCAGCAACTTTTGGAGTAATCAAGCCTTCTTCTATAGCAATAGTAATCGTTCCTATTGTTCCGTGTCCACACATTGGCAAACAACCAGATGTTTCTATAAATAGAATTCCAAAATCATTTTCAGGATTGCTAGGTGGAAATAAAATACTACCACTCATCATATCATGACCACGTGGTTCAAACATTAAGCCTTTACGAATCCAATCGTATTCTTGTAGAAAATGTTGTCGTTTTTCGCTCATATTCGAACCTTCTAAATTTGGTCCGCCACCAGCAACAACTCTCACAGGATTTCCACAGGTATGCGCATCAATGCAAAAAAAAGTCTTTTTCATCTGTTTTTTTCTATTTTATATTTATGTCAGATGGAATTCGCAAATAATCATATCAGTTATTAACAACTAACTGTTATTGCTCATTTCATAGCAACTTTATTACAATGCGTCTTTCGTTTCTTTATCGTTTACCAAACGTAAAATATTCAAAGGGTTTTCATTCTTCAATTCGTTTGGCAATAATTCATTTGGCCAATCTTGATAACTAAATGGACGAACCCAACGTTTGATGGCATCTCTACCAACCGCCGTAAATCGGCTATCGGTCGAAGCCGGATATGGTCCACCATGTAACATTGCAGGCGCAACTTCCACACCAGTAGGAACACCATTAAAAATGATTCTTCCAACACGTTGTGACAATGCATTTACGATGTTTCCATGTTCTTGAACTTCATTATTTTCAGAGATAATCGTTCCTGTCAATTGTCCTTCTAAGTTTGCAACAATTTCTTCTAATTCAGCTGAATCTTTACATTCAACTACCAACGAGAATGGTCCAAATACTTCTTCATGCAAAGTAGAATTCTCTAAAAACGTTTTACCATCAACTGTTGCAATTGCTTGTTGTGCGTAGTTTTCAGCGACAGCATTATCAATGTTTGCAACCGTTTTTACATTAGTTTGTCCTTGTACTATTGCTTTATTACTTGCAAACGACCTGTGAATATTTGGATGCAACATACATTGCGGTTTTATCTGAGTGATTTCTTCCGCTATTGTTGCTATAAATTTTGTGAGCGAGTCACTTTTTATTCCTAAAATTAATCCTGGATTGGTACAAAACTGACCAATTCCTAAGGTAATAGAACTTGCGTAAGTTTTTGCCCAAGCTTCACCTTTCGTTTCTAATGCTTTCGGTAATAAAACTACAGGGTTTATACTTCCCATTTCTGCAAATACAGGAATTGGTTCCGTACGTTTTGCAGCTAAATCTAATAAAGCACGTCCACCACGAATACTTCCCGTAAAACCAACTGCTTTTACTTTTGGATGCTTTACTAATTCCTGTCCAACTTCAATTCCACTACTATTTAAGTTTGAAAACACACCATTTGGCATTCCCGTTTTTTGTGCCGCTTTTGCGATTGCAGAGGCAACCAATTCGCCAGTTCCTGCGTGCATTGGATGCGATTTTACAATGACTGGACAGCCTGAAGCTAATGCAGAAGCTGTATCGCCACCTGCTGTGGAATATGCTAATGGAAAGTTACTTGCACCAAAAACCACTACTGGTCCAACTGGAACTAACATTTTTCGTAAATCAACTCTTGGCATTGGTGTACGATCAGGTTGTGCAGGATCAATTCGTGCTTCAACCCATGAACCTTCTTCTAATAACGTTGCAAACGTTCGTAATTGTCCAACAGTTCGTCCGCGTTCGCCTTTGGCTCTTCCTTCTGGCAAACCAGTTTCAGACATATACGTTTGTACCAATTCATCATCCAATGCTAAAATTTCATCTGCGATTGCATTTAAAAATGTTGCTTTTTTTGCTCCAGAAACTTCATTATAGCTTTTAAAAGCTGCTGAAGCTAAGTTTACAGCCGTTGAAATTTCTTCTGAAGTTGCTTCTGTATATACAACTTCATTTTCAGCATTTGCTTTGGGATTAAAGGTTTTATATGTTTTATTTCCTGTGGCAGAAAGTGAATTTCCTATATAGTTTTTTCCTGTGATCATACTTTTTATGTTTAGTTGTTCTTTTCTTTAATTGCCTAAAGAGAAGAAACTGAAAATACTCTTTTTTGAAAAATAATAAAAGCGTGACTCAAATCCTAAATTTCTCCCAAGGCTTTAGAAATTTATAACGGACTTGACTCACTGCTTTACTTAAAAAAATGAACCTTGGAATTAACAGTTAGCTACCAACTTATTTATGACTATTTGCAGTAACTGTTACATTTAGCACTCACTTTTATATCAAACCTAAATATTGTTTATAATCTGGTAAATTTGGACGTATTTTTAATCCTTCTACGATAATGTTTGTCACATGTTCTCTTTCTTCTCCTATCAATGGTAATCGTGGTTCACGTACATTTTCTGTTCCTATTCCAGTAGCAACTTCTGCAAGTTTTATATTCTGAACCAACTTAGTATTGATGTCAAGTTCTAGTATTGGTAAAAACCATCTGTAAATTTCGATTGCTTCTTTTGTTCTTCCTGATTTTGCCAATGCATAAATTGCTACCGTTTCTGCTGGAAATGCACAAACCAAACCAGCAACCCAACCATCTGCGCCCATGAACATACTTTCTAAAGCTAAGGTATCAACACCACTTAGAATCGCTAAACGATCACCAAAACGATTTTTGATACGTGTAATGTTTGAAATATCGCGTGTTGATTCTTTTACTGCTTGAATGTTGGGACACTCATTTAGTAATTCTTCAAACATATCCAACGTAACTTCAATCCCGTAATCCACAGGATTGTTATAAATCATAATTGGTAAATCTGTACTATTTGCAATAGCTTTGAAATACGCAACTGTTTCTCTGTCGTCAGCTTTGTAACGCATTGGTGGCAGCATCATTAAACCACTTGCTCCATCTTCTTTAGCGTGTTTTACAACTTCTTTTGCTACAACTGTAGATTGTTCTGCAACATTTATAATTACAGGAACTTTTCCATTCACAATTTTTACCGTTTCGCGAACTAAAGTTCGTTTTTCTTCACTTGTTAATGTACTTGCTTCTCCTAGCGTTCCACCAAGAATTATTCCGTGTACACCAGCCTCTAACTGCGCTTTTATGTTTACGGCAAACATCTCTAAATCTAAAGTATCTTGATCTGTAAATTTAGTTGTCACTGCTGGCATTACGCCTTTCCAATTAATGTTCATTGTATTGTTTTTTGATGTGGTAAAAGTACTGTATGGCTATAGTTTAGAAATTGTAGATATTATCCAATATTGATACTATTTTATCCTTATAATTAGTTTTTAATATTTTTTAGATTAATTTTAGCCTATTATTTAAATAAAATGAAAGTTTTACCATTTAAGATACCGAAAGCCGAGAGCGATATTTTGATCGTTCAAGAAGATCGTGGGCGCACTTTTTATGAGAAGTTGCATCAACATGAAGAAATTCAACTTTCGTTTATTGTTGCTGGGAAAGGAACTTTTATTATTGGAGATACGATTCGTGATTTTCAACCAAATGATGTGTTGTTGTTTGGAAGTAATCTTCCGCATGTATTAAAAAGTGATGTTTCGACGGAGCAAGATTCGTATATGATTTCTGTGTTTTTTACGCACGATAGTTTTGGAGAACATTTTTTTATGTTACCAAAGCTTCAACATTTGCAAAAACTATTGAAAGATGCAAGTTTCGGAATTAAATTTAAAGAACATCAAATTGTATTGAAACCCTTATTTGAAGCGATATTGAATCAAAATACAATCAAACGGTTTGCTACTTTTTTTGAGATGCTTTCAATTTTGACTGAATCAAATTACGAAACAGTTTCATCATTCATCAACACCAAAAATTATACTGACGATGAAGGAAAACGCATGAGTGCAGTTTTCGAGTTTGTGATGAATCATTTTGACCAAAAGATTGTTTTAGAAGAGATTGCAACCATTGCCAACATGACTCCAAATGCTTTCTGTAAGTATTTTAAACAACGAACCAATAAAACGTTTTTTCAGTTTTTGACAGCGATTCGAATTGAAAATGCTTGTAAATTCTTAACCAATCAACAACAATTATCTATTGCAAATATTGCGCATGATTGTGGTTTTTTTAATATTTCAAATTTCAATCGAAAATTTAAAGAAGTTAAAGGTATAACACCAACGAAGTTTCGGAAGAATGCTTTGAAATTGTAAATCAAATTATAATTATCTGTCATTCCGCACTTGTTGCGGAATCTACTTTGAACCACTATGAATTCCTGCCTACGTACGAATGACACTGGAACTCTTTTCAAATTTTTGTAACAATTTCTTACAAACATAGACTTACTTTATAGTAGGAAAATAACTATATTTAGCAATATGATTACTAAAGAAACTTATCAGCAAGTAAATTCTATACTTAGAAATAATACATCTAGTACTACAGATTCGATGTATGAAATTTTAATTGAAAATTACTTTAGAAAGGATAAAGCAGATTGGTATAAAGAAAAGGATGGAAAAAAGAATTGGGATGAAGAAAAAGTCAAACAATTTTGGCAATTACTTCGCCAATTAATAATACCAAAAGGAAAAAAAAATCAGGTTCATGATTTTTCAAATTTTGTATTTCCACAACGTGAATATTTTTCAAAAGTTTCGTTCGTTAAGTCTAGTTACCTAGAATCAATGAATTTTTGGGAAGATATAAATAATAAAATAGTAAATCATAAAATAAGTTTTAATAACGCTAAGTTTCTTGGTGATTTTTTTATTTACAAAGCTCGATTTGTTGAAAGTATTGATTTTTCAAACGTTGAATTTTATGATGAGTTTTCTATTACTAAAAACTGTATTTTTGAGAAAAAAATTAACTTTGAAAATACAATATTTCATGAAAATACATTTTTTCATAACGATTTTTTAAACGAATGTGACTTTTATCAAGCTAAGTTTAAAGCATTAGCAAACTTTGATGATTCAAAATTTAATAAAAAGATCAACTTTGAAAATACAAAGTTTGAAAAAGATGCTTACTTCAATGGTTGTAAATTTTCAAAATCTACAAATTTTGAAGGAACAGATTTTTCAGGGCTCACACTTTTCATAGAAACTGAATTTAAAAAGGATGTAAGTTTTTCTGGAGCAGAGTTTAAAGGAGATACTAATTTCTACAGAACAAAATTTTATGACCTTGGCAATTTCGAAAACTCCATTTTCTTAGGAGATAAAAAGTTTTATTTTTTAGATTTAGAAGGAGAGAATTTAAAACTAAGTTTTAAAAATACAATCTTCTCAAAAACTATTCTTTTTAGAAGAATAAACTTTACAAATACTACCTTTTTAGAGTCTGATTTAACTGATGTAAAGTTTAGAGAATGTGAATGGAAAGAAGATTCTCGAATTATTTTAAAGGATGAAAAAACTATCGATAATAAAGAAAAGAATATATTAAAAAGTTTAGAAGTTTTATATCGTCAATTAAAAAAGAACTTTGATGGTACAAAAAACTGGGAGCTTTCAGGAAAAGCATATGTTAGTGAAATGGAAATGCGTAAACGTAGGCTTTGGTTAGAAAGAAAGTATTACCAATGGTTTATTTATAAGTTTTATGATGTTTTTGGTGGTTATACACAAGATTTCAGAAAACCTATTGTAAGTCTTATTGGTTTAATTCTAGTGTTTTCTGGATTGTATTTCTTTATCGATTATGATTTTGTAAAAGCTTTGCAACGAGGAGTTAAAGGCGCATTACCGTATATGCAAATTGACACGAAAAATCCTTTTGAAGGATATTGGTTGATTCTGAGGAATATAGAATTAGTGCTTGGCGGAACGTTTTTAGCGTTTTTTGTGTTGGCGTTGCGGAAGCGATTTAAGCAATAAAACTTAATCGGATGAGACTCTGAATCAAGTTCAGAATGATGTGTTGAATGTTAGATTGTAATTTTTAGTTTCCTAGCACTTCTCGATACAACAAATCGCAGATTTGCCACTCGAAGTGACGTTTTTATATGTTTATCATTTTAATTAACTTTAGAATCTAAACGAAAACAACATGACAGTTATTGATGCACTTTACGGAAGTCAATATTATGATTTAGAAAAGAAAGGATACGATACTAGCAAAGGACGTTTGTATGGAACTTTAATGTTTGCTGCGACAGTTATGATTTATTTGTTTGTAATTTTGATTGTTGTGAACTTAGTTTCAGAGGATTTCACCAAAGATTTAACACGGTTTTTAAAAAGTATTTTTGGGAGAAGTACAGGAAAAGCTATTGGTCAAATTATTGCAATTCCATTGATTGCTATTATTTATTTGATTATTTCTCTCCTATTTGGCTCTAAGAAACGTTACGAAAAAAGCTATCAAACATATATAAATGCTTCACAACAGGAGAAAGACAATGCAATCGGGAAAATGGTTGGTATTTTTATTATTGGCTTATTATTACTTGTAATTTTATCTATTTCAAGTTTGTTTTTATAGTTCTCGATACATCCTGAAACAACTTCAAGATACTCAATTTGACGAAATTATTATTTAATCAAAGAAACTAAAACCGTAGTAGAAAGTAACCCAAACAATTACAGATGAGAAAAAGATTCCTATAACGTTTGCTAAGAATGCTTTTTTGCGTTCAATGTTGAAAAGATACGTTGCAATAGTTCCTGCATATACACCAGTTCCTGGAATAGGAATCATAACGAAAAACATTAATCCCCAAAAACCATATTTCTGAATTTTATCTTTAGCACCACGCTTTGCTTTACGAGCTACATATAAGGCTGCTTTTTTGTAAAAATTCCAACGTAATAAGTATCGATTAATATGATCCAAGAAGAAAATCATTACCGGAAATACCAATACATTTGCCACAAATGCAGCTACGAAAATTACATAAGGATTCGCATCTGATCTCAACCCAATCGGAATACCAACTTTGGCTTCTCCGAAAGGTGAAATACTCCACAACATTGTTATAATTATATCTTCGATGATGATTCTTTTTTTAGCTGTGCAAAGCTACGTGAATTTGAACTGTGAACAAATTTTAACTTTGTAAAGTTTTGATAAAAATTTGCGTTAGTCTTAATATATTCATTGTCATTTTTTTAATTTTTGATTTATTTCTTGTTGCAGCTCAATTATTCATGCATTTAGCTATCTTTGAGTAGTTTGAAACTTATTATTACTATGAATTCAACCCGAATTATTCATCCTGATTTTGAGAAATTTCTACAATTGAAACCTCAAGCATGTATTGACTTGTATACTGATTTGCGAAATTATATATTAGAGTTGTATCCTGAAGCCAACGAACTTGTGTATCACACACATGCATTGACAAGTGTTTTTTCAATTTCTGAGAAGCTTTCGGATGCGTTTTGCATGATTCCAATTTATACAAATCATTTAAATTTTGGATTCAATAAAGGAACACTTTTAGACGACCCGAATAAATTACTAACAGGAACTGGAAAATTGATTCGACATATTCCTATTGAAAACAATGCTGATTATCGCAATGAAGCTGTTAAAAAGTTGATTCTATCTGCTATAGAACTATCCATCTCAGACATGAAAAAACCTTCTAAAATTACTGGAACTACGATTTCTAAGATTAAACAGTAACTTTTTTACCAAAATAAAGACATACTACGCATGACAGATGATTTCTTTGATTTTTTAAAAGAACCTACAAAAAAAGCTTTTTTAAAAGCTAGAACTTATGTAGTAACACATGAAGAATACAATCCGTATTCGGATGATACAAGTGTATTACAAGACCTTCTAGAAAAAGAATTATATGCCGAAGTAATGGAATATAATAATATCAATGTCATTTTGAGTCCTAGAGTACATTTGATGAAAAAGTATGCAGCAACACAACTTGGAAAAGAGAAAGATGCTACTTCTGAGTATTTTTTAGGACATCGTATTTTGGAAGGAATTATGACAACTGGTGATGGAAGTAAAGAACATCCATATATGGTTTTACGTGTAAGTGATGAACGTGATTTTTTAGGATTCATTGGTGAAGAATATAAATCGCAAGCACTTGTAAAAGAAGAAAAAACATATGATTTGATAACGACGCAAAGTGGAAAGTCAATTTATTTTGATATTACTGATTCTTATAAAAAGATAGAATCGTTTTCTTTTAGTGATATGTTGAATTCATTAGATATTGATGATGATGATGATGATGATGATGATGCAAAAGAAGAAAAAGTCGTTGTAACTGAAAAGAAGAAAAAATGGTGGAAGTTTTGGTAATTATTAAATTAAAATAATAAACTATGATAGGACTATGGATTGCAGAATTGTTTGGAGAAATTTATCTTTTTAAGGAGGAATTTCTTTCAGGTAAAAAAGCGAGAGCACGTACATTAAGCGCCTATGTTATTGCATTTTTGATTATTGCAGGAATTGCTTTTGTATTTATTTTATTCATTTCACCTATGAAAAAGCAGCATGATACAAAAGAGAAATTATTATCTATTTCGTATCTTTTAGTACTTGAGAAAAAACAAACAAATACGTATCCAGACGAAATTGGAAGTCTTGCACGAAGAAATCCTACGTATGGAGATTTGACTGTTGATAGTTGGAATAATGAAATTATGTATCAAAAGTCTGAAAACAATCAAAATTATAGGCTTACTTCAAAAGGGAAAGATGGTCTTTTAGGATCCGAAGATGATATTATTGTTACGAATTGATTCTAAGAAATATTCTAAAGACAATGTAATTTTATTATTTCTTTTTAAAGTTATATAGATATCAAAAATCTATACATACTAACATCCATAGCTTATTTCCTTACGTTACATTTCTATCACTTTTAATACACTACTCTAGTGTTTTATATAAATCTGTCACTAATTTTGTAAATAAAAGAATTAAAAATGCAATAGATTAAAAAAGTAACGTCTTTTATATCAAAAGCCAATTGTAAAAGGTTTTTAAATGAATTTGGAATCAGACAACAATAAAAAACTTAAAGATTTCTTTGGAAGAGAATATCAATCTCTCAAGGTTTTTGTAAACACAAAAATAAGAGATACTGCAAATCGTACTGCAGAAGATATTATTCAGGATGTTGCGCTAAAGCTATTTTCTGGGGCAGATAGATATGCGCCTATAAATAACGTTGCTGGTTTTGTATATACCTCAATACGGAATAGAATTATTGATATTATGCGAAAACCTAAAAAAGCAGCACCCATAGAGCTTGATAGTGAATTTTCTGAGATTGCTGAGATGTTGCAGCAATCTTCAGAAAGCGAAACTTCCGAAGAAATGATTGCTGTGTTAAAGAGTTGTATTCAAGAGTTAAAACCAAGATATAGAGATATTATAATTGCTGTTGATATTGAAGGATATTCTTATAAAGAGATTTCCAATGAAACTGGAATTCCCGAAGGAACTTTAATGTCTAGAAAACATAGAGCAATGAGCATTTTGTATAAAAAAATAGAATTAGAAATTAATAAACGTAAAAATAGTATATAATGAAAAGTTTTTTCACTCATAAATTTAGAAAGAAATCTCCAATTCAGATAGTCGGAATCATCATTTTTGGAGCCATTGCCATAACTGGATTAGCCATTTTGTTTGGCTTTGTAATTATGTGGTTATGGAATTGGTTAATGCCCGAAATTTTTGGACTTCCTGCACTTACATATTGGCAAGCAGTTGGTTTATTTATTTTGTTCAAGTTGTTACTTGGCGGCTGTGGTGGCGGTGGAAAATCATCAAAAAAATCAAAAAAGAAATGCAAAGATGGTTCAAAAAGTGATTTCTCTAAATGGAAGCATTACGACAAGTTTTGGGAAGAAGAAGGTGATGAACTTTATAAACAATATATAGAGCGTAAAAAGAATAAATCGCAAACAAACGAATCAGAATCACACTAAATAATAGTATCATTTTTTAACTTTCATTATGGAAATTTTAATATTTCAAACAGATATACAATCAGAAGATAAAGTAAAGTATTTAGAACCTGCATTTAATATGCATTCAGGAATTTTAAAATGGTCCGTTGATCTTGAAGATATAGATAATGTTCTTCGGATTGAAGCAAAAAATAATGTCACAGAACATGATGTTGTTGGATTGGTTGAAACGCATGGTTTTTATATTAAAACATTAGCGGATTAATAACATTTGCTTAGACTTTAGATTGAACAACACTAAGAATTAGAAATCTACGTTTTGATTATATATCTATTCAATTTACAATCATGAAAATATTTATTTTCAGTGTTTTTTCTTTGTTATTGTTTTCTTGTTCAAAACAGGAAACACAAAAAACTCCTATACTAATTAAATCGAACCTTAGTAGCGCTCAAAAATTTAAACAATGCTTAAAATTTGAAGATGGTTTTGTTGCAATTACGGAACAAAATGAGTTGCTCTTCTTGGATAAGAGTTTTGAAATTGATCCACATCTCACAAAAAAAATGCAACCAAAAATTGATTCAAAAAATTTTCACCTTGATAATTCTAAGCAATTAAATATTTATGCTAACGAAAAGAAAGAATGGATCATATATAGAAATAATAACTTTAGTGAAACTTTCTTTGAAGATGATGAATATGTCATTAGCGCTCAATGTAATGGTGAATTTGGCGGAACTGCATTTTTTGAACATAAAAAGACAAAAAAAACATACAGTTGTGAAGCTACATGCCTCGCTGAAGTACATAAATTGAATGGTGAGTATTACTTAACATCCACGCTAAATCACATGATGAGTTCTAGCTATATTCTCAAAGTTGAAGATCCTACCAAATTAACAGCATTAGACGATCATAAAGCTGTAAATAATTGGTGGCTCAGAGAAAAAATAAGTCGCGATGATATACGAAAAGGAACGGAAATGATTATAGAATCTCGTGGTGAAGAAATTTTAGATACATTTATTTCAAATGATGAACTTTATATACTACACGAAAGTGAACCCGATAGGTCTATAGGAAATCGTTTTATAGATATTATTTTAAGCAAATACAAAGAGGGGAAGTTCACTATAGTTGATACTTTACATAAATCTATGCCAATTATGTCATCAAGACCTTATCAAAAAACAAAGGAATATTCTTTTTTTACTTTTGACTCTAAACTTGATAATCAAAAAACACTTATTAACATAAAGAAAGATACTATTGAGGTTGTTATTTTAGAAACAAAAAAATAACATCTTTATAAAAATGCAATTACTTTTTAAAAACTTCCTGAATTTTATTATGCTGAATCTCTGAAAAGTCAGAAATGACCATGTTCGCAATGGTATAATCTTGATTTTTGGAATGTACACTATCATATCCAACACAAAAGATTCCTGCTGCATTTGCCGCTTTGATTCCATTGGTAGAATCTTCAATGACCATACAATTTGAACGTTCATAACCTGTTGCAAACGCTGCTTTTTCAAAGATTTCAGGATGTGGTTTTGATTGTTTTAAATCAGCTCCACTAAATTTTGCAATGAAGTATTGATTTAAATCAAAGCGTTCAAAAACATTATCAATCGTCATCATTGAAGCCGAAGAAGCCAATACTAATTTTAAATTATTAGCGTGATATTCTTTAATAATGTCCAAAACACCATCAATCAACGTTAAACTTGGATCGTTTGCAAATAGATGTTTGAAGTTATTTCGTTTTAATTGAACTAACGTTTCAGGAGCTTCTGATAAGTTAAAATGATCACACAGTTTTTTACAGATATTGATGGTAGATTGTCCTGTAAATGATTGGTATAATGCTGGAGAAACATCTATTCCAACTTCATCAAACATACCATTGTAGGCTTTGTGATGCAATGGCTCAGTATCCACAATTACACCATCCATATCAAATAAAACTCCTTTTAACATTGCTTTTATTTTTGGCGAATATACTAAAAGTGAATTGATATTTGTTTTGTAGTAGATTATGTGAAAGTTACCTTTTTGATCGTACTTGGGAAGTTATATTATCAATATCTAGGTTGGATATAAGTTTTATTCAAAGAAAATTTAGAAAGTATTTACTATGTGTGATTCATAAAATATTAAATTTCATATTTTTATTTCCGTTGTCTTTGCTCGCACTAAGAATACTGAATCAAGTTCAGCACAGGCGTCAACAAAAGACAAAGTCACTGTTGAGTTTTTATATCGAACTCACGCTACCAATAGAAAATTTAGTAATATTGCAATCCTAAACCAGTTTTTATGATAATTCACGATTTTACAACACAATCTTCTTTAATGAATCAATTTATTTCTGAGTTGCGCGATGTTTCTATTCAAAAAGATTCCATGCGCTTTCGCCGAAATATAGAACGTATTGGAGAAATTCTAAGCTATGAGTGTAGTAAAACATTAGTGAATACTTCAGAAATCGTAGAAACGCCATTAGGAACTAAAGAAATGGCTTTACCTGAACAAGATGTTGTCATTTGTTCTATTCTTCGTGCTGGCTTGCCTTTACATCAAGGGATTTTGAATTATTTTGATAAAGCAGAAAACGCTTTTGTTTCTGCGTATCGCGATCATATTGATGATGGAGACGAATTTGAAATTGTCGTAAATTATATGGCAACGCCATCTTTGGAAGGAAAAACCTTGTTATTAGTTGATCCGATGTTGGCAACTGGTCGTACCATGAAAAATGTATATGATGTGTTATTACAACAAGGAACACCAAAAAATATACATATTATGTCTGTGTTAGGTTCTACGCAAGGTGTAGATTACGTAAAAGAGCATTTTCCAGAAGATACACATTTATGGATTGCTGCCGTTGATGACGAATTGAATAGTCGTGGTTATATTATGCCAGGATTGGGTGATGCTGGTGACTTAGCGTATGGAACGAAACGATAAAAAAAACTCCGAACTATTTTACTAGCCAGAGTTTTTTCATCAAAAACAATTAAAATAATGTATGTTTTTTTATTGTCTAATTTCTCCTAGAATTGCATTTAAAGCATCTGGTTGAAACATAGAACTATGATCTCCATTTTCTAATTTTAGAACTGTTGCATTCTTTGTAGTTAAAAATTGTTCTTCAGCCGCTGTTAAGCTTCCTACGGCTTCATCTCTAGTTCCAAACACATAGATCACATTGGTTATATTTTTTGTTGCCAGAAGCGTTGTAAATCTATTTTTACCTAAACCTGCTTGCAATCTTGTATATGATAATTCTCCTCCAGTTACTGGTGGATCACCACCTGCTGTTGGCGTTACACCATCTGGAAAACCATAGAAATTTCCGTCTCTAAAATTTTCCCATACAATAGCAGGCATGTCTAAACGTCCAGCCATAATGACTACTTTATCTGCAATGTTTGGTTTGGTTGCCAACACATTTGGAAGGATAAAAGAGCCAAATGAATGTGACATTGCAATGACAACTTTACCTTCATCCTTGAAGTGTTTTAATACTTTATAATACATTTCTGTAGATATAGTATCTTCAGAAATTGCTTGATCAAAAGTAATTTCATTATTCATTACTGTCTGATTGATATGTTGTGCTTGTTTTACATATACTCGGTAATAATTTTGAAATTGTGATTCTTCAGCATCTTGAGTATCTAATGAAGGAGTTGGTCCTCCATGTGCATATACAATTACGGTATCTTTTGTTGCTAATCCGTTTGCTTGATATAAATCTTCGATCGTCGTTGGAATAACCGTTTGTTGATATCCAGTTACAACAGTTGTAACATCATCATCTGAGCTACAAGAAGTGAATACTGTTCCTATAAATAGAGCTAATAGATAATATTTGATATGTATGTTTTTCATAGTGTTTTTTTAATTTATTCTGTAATTACTCCGTACTGTGTAATTTCTGCTTCTGTCATCCAATGAATATTAGCTGCTGAAGCTGCATTGATTGTGAAAAAATAGAAATCTCTAGCCCATTCTTGTGAATGTCCTACATTTACATAGTATTGTATGTTTGGTAAGTGTTCAGCGCTATCTACTGGAAAATCTGTTGCTTCATTTCCTGCACCGTCAGACCAAGAGTGTACTCCTATTCTAGTATTAGTTCCTCTTGTTCTTTTAACGCCAGCTAAAAACAAATCAACACCACCAGAAGCTATAAAACCATTGTCTAATATGTGTGTATTGATTCCATTTTGACGAAGCTTCACTCCTACTTGAAAGTTAATTTCATCATCATTAGAACCTGGAACTTCAGCCATGTGTATGCGTTTTATTTCAGGATGACCTGTCAACATATTATTGAAATCCTGTAATGTTCTACTTTTAATTTCTCCATTCATTAAAACGGTTTCATTATCAGGTTGAACCGTGAAAATATCAAAAACTGTTACTGTTGAATAGTCCGTAATTGTATCATCGTCACTTTTACATGCAATGAATAATGTTGTCAAGCATAGTAACAATAGCGTGTATTTTATATTTAGTTTTTTCATAGCGATTTTTATTAATTATTGTTCTAGTTTCCAATCTTTTACCTCTTGATCTGACATATAGTGTACCGTTTCTGGTGGCGCTGCTGAAAGTGTATAGAAATAAAAATCTGGACCATTTTTTTCTCCTAGCATTTGTGTGAAGTATGCTATTTGATATTGATGTGCTGGATGATCTTTTGGTAATTCATCTGCTTTCATTTCTCCACCTGCCCATGAATGCACGCCTAGCTTGGCTCCTTTAGTTATGGTTCTTTTGTTTCCTGCACAGAATAAATCAACGCCTCCAGATGCAATATCACTATCCGCCAATACTTTGGTATTTAATCCTGCTTCTCTTAAAATACGTCCTGTATGCATGTTTACAGCATCGTTGATAGAGCCATCAACCTGCGTTAATACTATAGTTTTTACATTTTTATGGTTATCAATTATATTTTTGATTTGATGATAAGTTATTGTTCCCAAAGTACCTGAAAGGTATGCTTCATTTCCTTTGATTTCTATGTTACTGTTTCCAGCGCCCATGATAGCTTCATTTCCTTTGACATTAAATGTATACTTCGTATTTTCAGTCTCTAGTGTACCGTTGATTTCTACATTAAAGTCTTCATCAACAGTTCCAGTTGCGGTTCCTTGTCCAACCATTTGTGGATCTTTACTACTATCCATAATATTTCCTTTTAGATAGATAGCTTGTGCCTCAAATTTTGACTTCTCACCTTCTTTGATATCGTCTTCTGGCACAATCACTATTACTGTTTCTTGCATCTCTTTAAATGCAGTAATTAATAGTATGCTACCTTCATCTTGTTCTGGAAAAAAGAAATTGATATCATGCTTTTTTCCATTCATTGTAATTGAACTTTCCTTCAATAATTTCATTTGTGCGTTTACTACACTATCAATATCTTTTTTGGCAATTCCTTCATCCGAAAATCCTTCCCAACATTTATTATTATACCAGTAACCTTCTTTTTCTTCACATGTATTTTGTGTACTTGCAGTTATCGTTTTTTGTGCATTACATGAACCAATTACACAAAAAACTATAATGCTTATGTATGTTATTATATTTTTCATTTGATGTATCTCATTATAAATTATTATTCTTTTTTCAAGCTTCTCAATAAGTAATAACTAAGGATGATTATTCCTGGCAATATTACTATTAAATCTACTCGCATAACAGGTTCTTCAACCGTTTTTGCCCACTTTGCAACTTGTAATTCCCATATCAAAAAAATGGTCCAAACAATAAGTAAGAAAGCAAAGTTTTCTTTTTTATAGTTTTTAAAATTCATCTTTCTAGAATTAATGATTTGGTGGTTAGTTTTGTTTTAAACAAGCGGTTATTCTTTTTCTTTTTGTTCTTTTACACGTTTAAAAATATATCGCGTTATGTAAATCCCTTGTCCATCTTCTTCTCCAGCATCACTTTCAACTCCGCTAACAACAAAAGCTAATTCCCAACCTTCGTCTCCCATCGTGTTAATTTTTGAAGTCACTACTGCATCATTAGCAACAATGTTTTGAAAACGAATTCCACCGAGGTTATAGAAGTTTAATAATTTTGTTTCTTCAAAATTCTTTACACGAATGTCTTTTCGTTTTGCTTTGTTTCGTTCGTCATTTTCTTCAGAACGCTTTGACGTAAATTTTTTATAATCTCTATCTTCAGAAGCTGAAATTAAACGAGATCTTCCCAATCCATTTGCGACAATTGATTCTACACTTGTAATTACTTTGTATTCATATTTTTGTTGTGCATTTGCTCCGAATACTGATCCAAGGATTAATAACCCTACTACAATTAGTTTTTTCATATCTATAATTTTTTAAAGTTTGTTCGACTTTGATTTTGTTTCTACAAAGATGAAATGTAATTGTTCGAAAAAGGTCTTGGATATAGATAGGTAAGTCTGAAATCGTGATTTTAGACTCTTTTACATAATTCTGGACTCTAGACTACTTAACTAAACTGCTTGTTTATAAGTATTTGGGGTTTTTCCAACAAATTGTTTAAAAACGGCATAGAATGTTGCTTTTGAACTGAATCCTGCTTCAAAGGCAATTCCTAGCATGTTCAAATTGTCATAATTAGGATCTTTTAGAAGTCGTTTTGCTTCTTCTACTCGGTAATAATTTACAAACTGATTGAAGTTTTTGTTTGTATGTTCTTTGATGAGTTGTGAAAGATTTCGTTGCGGAATTTGTGCTGCTTTGGCAACATCTGCTAATGATAAATCGGATTCTTTATATAATTGTGCTTCTTCCATTAACGCAATTAATTTCTTTGTTTCAGAACTAAACTCCACTATAGAATCATTAGTATCTTCTTTTGGTAATTCTATTTCACTTTCTAGTATAGGTATTCTAGATTGACGTAATCCAGAAATTCCTATCCAAAAAATAAATATTACGTTAACTGAAGATAGTATAGGATATGTATAATCTTCAAAGAATTTATCTTCTTGAAAAGCTTCTATAATCCATAGAAAGCTAAAAACTAACATAAAGTATGCTACCTTTTTTGCCCAACTTAGAAGCTTTCCTGCTGTGTTTGAATAATACGCATTTACCTTTTTATTATGTCTATTAATATGTCGTATTGTCTTTATAACATAGTATACAGAGTACGGGAAAGAGAATATAATAAGAACTATGAAAGGAAATTCAAATAATAAATTATCTTCTAAACCAACCTTTGTTGTTACTGGTAATAAGCAAAGAGTTAGTGTTACTATAAATTCTATAATTCCTGGTAAGAGTACTATGAAAATATGCCTATTTGAAAGTTTTGTATCCGTAATGTGTTTTACATATAAATAAAACAAAGGCATTGTTAAGTAATAAAAGTTTATTGGTAAATATAATAAGGATGGATAATGCTCTATAATATTTGAATCGTCTAAAATTGTTCCTAGAAGTTCAAAACTAAATGCTATTAAGAAAGCGCCAAGTAATAATGTTGGTCTGTTCTTTTTATTTTCTACCATTAAGTATATACCTAAAAAGACTCCTTGTACTAAGCCAAGAAAATCTACAAGGTTGGTAATGGTATAATTAATAGTATCCAAATTATATGCTCAATAAACTTACTGAATTACAATCTTTTTTGTCAAGGTTTTTCCGTTTGCTATAATTTTTGAAAGATAAATTCCGCTTGTAAGATTTAGTGGAATTGTTGTCATTCCTGAGAATTTACTTGTTAGTAATTTTCGACCGTCTAAGGCATACACTTCTAATGTAGCATCTTCTTCTATTCCTAGAATTGTAATTTTATTTTTTGTCGGATTTGGATATATTTTTACTGAATCAGCCGTAAATTCTTCTGTAGATAATGGTTGCAACCAAGAAATTCCAACTTGATTTCCCCAAATATGTTCTACCAATTCTGGATGATCTATAAATGGGTTTCTGTTGAATTGCCACGTATATACAACATTATTACGATTCATTTCAAAATCATCTGGTGGATCATTTCTATGCCAATCTAAAAGTGTATTTAAATCACCTAATTGTCCTTCTACTGCAGGAAAACCGTTTTCTATAGATAATCCGTTGTAACGAACTGCTAAAAACAATACACTTCGTGCAACATCGCCACGAAAGCTTCCCGCAGTTCCAGTTGGGCCTGTATATTGTCCGTAATGTTGATTTCCTCTCGAACTATTTTCGGGTCCATCACTTGCACGTAATGCATGCGCATCAGAATTTCCATGTCGTAATGAATCTGGTCTTGTAATCCAAAACACATCTCTTCCATCTGCAATATCATCTGCTTCTATACTTTCATAACCTGCTAATGAGCGTGGAAATGTATGTTCTCTATTCCAAGCTCCAGTACTGTTTGAACCTGATTGTTGATCTAGTTTTGCACGTCCTTGTTCCGTATATACCAACCAAACCTGATTACTATTTGCAGGGTTTTGATCTGCTTCACGCAATATGTTATATACATCTGCATACGTTTGTGCACGTACTACTCCAAGTTCAGAAATAATAGCCTGCATTGCATCACGCAAAGCATTATCAGCTAAACCATCCATTGTGTCATAATAATTATTTGGCGCTGTACTTGAAACCGTTCCAAATGTTGGGTTTAATGGTGTTCCGAATGGAGCTACTGTAAAATCATTATCTACAGCTCTAATTAAAAGACCATCATTTAGAATGATATATTCTACTGAAAAGTTATCTACAAGATTGATTACTAATTCTTCATCTCCTTCATCTAAAGTATCATCAATAAGTGTAATTGAGGTAGTAATAGTTGTTTGTCCCGTAGGAATCGTTACCATTGTACTTCCTGTAAAGTCAGCAGTATCAAACGTTCCATTATCTAATGAAAATGTGATATCTAGGTTAGAAGTTACAGCGGTTTCCGTAGAGAATTCAATTGTAAACATTTCACCTTCTGTATATTGATCATTAGCAACATTGATTGAAATTCCGTTTAGAGCAACTCCACTTCCATCGTTTAATTGTCGTGGTGTTGGCGTTGCTGTATAATAGCTTCCATCAGTTTCATCGCGTTGAATGGAATTTGTATTGTTGTTTCCACCTTCGCTTATTTGTGTTGTTAAGCCTAATAAACCTAGTAATCCTACGTCATCAGATTCGCCTGTATCATACACAATAGCATCTATTAAATCGGTAGTTGTTGCTTGTGTTCCTTGTGGAAAGTCAAAACTATCTGCTTGATATATTGCAACTGCATCTGCTCCATTTTGAATGACATTGGAACCAATTAATAGTTGTGGAACTGGTGAAACTGTATTACTTCCAATTAATAATAAACCATTGACATCCGTTACTTGTCCGTCTAAATCTAGTGCAAAGTAACTACTATCATTTCCAGAAGTAGAACCATTAAATAATACCAAAACATATCCGTCTAGTGCAAAGTTTGGTGTTGCAGATTTTAATTCGATGAATTCTCCGGTGTCTGTTCCAGGTGTATCACAATCAATTTCATTTATTACAACTTGACCTACTGCAAATTGACTCAACAATAGCATTAAAAATGCGGGAAATATATACTTCATTATTCTACTTTTGTCAAAAGTACAATAATCTTAGAAGTTTTTATATGTGTATGATTGTAAAATGTTTAGATAATAGCATTCTTTATATTAAAGAATCACAACAATTAAGCGCTTGTATCACCTATGGTAATTGTAGTATTTAGAACGATATCTTTAATGTCTTTGTTTTCATTTTTTGATTCCAAACGTTCTAATAATATGCGTGCCGTTTGTTTTCCAATTTCTTGTGGATGCTGATCGATGTATGAAATTTTAGGATATGATAAATCATTTTGTGCTGCATTTACATACCCTATTAAAGAGATTTCTTCTGAGAATTTTAATCCTCTTTTTTGAATTGCACTATTACATAGTAACGTAGCATTGATATCGGCGGCAATTAATCCATCTATTGTTCCTTCTTTCAACGTTTTATCTAGCGTACGCTGTAATTCATTTAAATCTTCAAATGCAATTACTGTTGGATTGTTCGTTTTGGATACATATCCATCTTCGCGCAAGCGTCCAACAATAAGCGTTGGAATGGAAGATACAAAGGCAATATTAGTACAGTTTTTATTTTCAAGATATTCATATGCGCTGGTAATACTATCATAATCATTTACATGTACTACATCAAAACCGAGTGGTTGCATAGGAATACGATCAAATAATACCAAAGGAATTCCCTTTTGTTTAATTTCTATGATATGATCAAATGTTTTCTTTTTGTTCGTTTCTTCAGCTATACAGATCAGAATTCCATCTACATTTCCACGTGAAAAATGGTCAAGACATTCTTTTTCTTTTTGAAGACTTTCATTACTAAAGAATGTAATGATATTGTATTTTGATGTGTTTGTTATTTCATCAATTCCTTTTAACACAGATGCAAAAAATGGATTTTCAATACTTGGTATAATGACACCAATTTGCATTGTCTCTTGCTTTTGCAAACGCACAGCTATAGGATTTGGAGAATAGCCTCTTAATTTTGCCAGATTCTTTACACGTTCTTTTGTTTGTGCACTTATTTCTTCACTATTGTTCAATGATTTTGAAACCGTAGACACAGATATGTTTAATTCTTTTGCGAGTGATTTTAAAGAAACTACGTTTTTCATTGCTTACGGTTTTATTTGTTTTAGATCTGAAATGTACTGGTAAAAGTAATAACTTAAATTCTTAAAGTATAAAAAAGTGTGCCTATTTTCATAAACACACTTTTAACACTTAATTACTAAACTATTAGTTCTTAACTAATTTCACACTACTAGTACCTTTATCTGTACCAACTCTAGCAAAGTAAATTCCACCTTGCAATGTAGTAGCATCGATAGTTGCGTGTGTAGACTTTGGCTCAATTGCCATTACTTGTCTTCCTGAAATATCAAATACTTGTATTGTGTTAATCACAGTATCATCTGTTACAACATTCCATGAATTGTTTGTAGGATTTGGATATGTTTTGAATGATGCTGTATTGAATTCTTCTGTACTTAAAACTGTATTTTTATGTAAGTAGATGTTATCGTACCAAACATTTGTTAAGTTAGCTGTTGTAATTCCAATTTGAGCTATATCACTTCTTGTTAAGTTGTTTGCTACAACTCCTCCTAATGAAGTAATATCTACATCAACAGAAACCCAAGTTCCAGCAACAATAGCAGGCATAGTTCCTGTATTGATATTTACTTCTAAAGCAGAAGCCTCTCCGCCTCCTCCAGCAAAGTCAACTAATTTTACATTGAATACATCTCCTACTAAATCAACATCATCAGTATAGAAATCAAAATGTATATGTGTAAAATCTGTTAAGTTTTGTCTATTAGCAGAAAAATCAATTCCTTGACAAGGAACACCTGTATTCTTTTTAAACATATTGTTACCGCCAATAGCTACTTCTGATACTGCTACACCGCACCATCCTGCATCATATGTACTTACTGCAATATTTGAGTAAGTATCACTATAGATAGATACTACATCTGCTGCTGCTCTATTTGGTGGTGTTGGAGCTGCCGTAGCTGGTCCGCTTATTGCAAAAGATACTGTATATGTTTCCATAACCATACCATTTTGAGAAGTAACTACCACTGTTGCATCACCTGGAATTGCTGGTGCTTGTGTAATATTTACACTCGTCGCTGCTGGGTCGGTTGATGTTGCTGTAGTAATTTGTGGAACTACAACTGTTCCAGGAGCTAATTCTACTGTATAATCCGTTGTTCCAGGACCAAATCCTGCTATAGTAGCTCCATCAACTTGTAAATCACTTAATGTAGCATCAGAACCTGCTGCTGTTGGGTTTTTCCAAAAATATAAGTTATCTACATAAATAGCGTCTGTAGTTCCATTTCCTCCATCGAACTTAAATTGTATTGCTGAAGAAGTATTTCCAGTAATTCCAGCAATAGGAATATCTACACTAATCCAAGTCCCTGAACCAGTGTTTGTAATTGGATGAGCAATTTCTGGTCCTGAACTAATTACAAAAACATTTGGGTTAAATGTTCCGTCTATCCAAATATCAACATGTAAAAACTCCATTGAAGCAATATTTTGAGCACTACCATATTGATTTCCTTGGTAGTTAAAATTTGGATATGCTAATACTACGTTACCAGTACCAGGATCGAAAGCTGTATTTGCCGAACCAAAACCAGCCTGTCCCCAATTTGGGTTGTAATCTGAACCAGGAACGTTTGCATATGTATCACTAAAAATAGAGATTACATCTGCAGCATCTCTAGCAGGTGGATCTGTAGCATTGTCTGTTGGTTGTGCAAAAGCTATTGTAGAAATCAATAGCATACATAAGAATGTAATTTTTTTCATATTAAATATTTTTAATTTAGGTATTAGTGTTTAATTTTTTATTGTCTATAATAAAATGTGCATCATATAAATTTCAAATTGATTAGATCGATATTCGATAATTAATTAACTCTTAATTTTTACTTTCAAGGAGCACTTTTTATTCTTTCACAATATATATTTATATTCTTAAGAAAGAGAATTTACCACTACAACAAAAAATATACAGGCGTTAAAAAAAATGTTGTACTCAATAGATATAGTACTTCTAAAGGGTTTTATTTAATTGTAAAACAGCGTATTAAAGTACTTATATTTAAAATGTTGTGGTAATGTTGTGGTAATGTTGTAGTGAAACGGAGGTTACTCTTTATCTATACAATAAGATTTAGAACTTAAAATTTTCATCCTTATCCCAAAGTCCCCAATATGCACCAACATCACCTTCATCTCCTGTTTTCCAAGATTCATCAAATGATGAGAAGTAAAAGATTTCAATGTCTTCTTCCTTAGACCACTTTTGAGTGTTTATAAAATATTTAATCGCGTTCATGTCAGATGGAAAAGCTCCTTCTAAGTTTGTTCCCTTGTTTGGCCATCCAGTTTCTGTAATGATGACTTTTTTTCCGTTTCCAGCTCGCATTGCTCTATTATACATATCTTTCATATATAACATAGAATAATCTTGATCGCAACCTTCCCAAAAAGGATAACAGTTTGCAAGGATTACATCACATGCTTCTGTAATTGCTGGACGTTCTGCAAATTCATAGTATGCGTCTACATAGCCAACAGGAATTCCTTTGATTTGTTCTTTTGCATAGTAAATAAATTTTAGGAGTTCTTCTTCTGTAAGATCACCACGATACATAACTTCATTTCCTACTGCTGCTATATCTACATATCCATTATTGGCTAGGGTAATTAGTCCTTCTATTTCTGCTTCATTGACTTCAGGGTTATTCCCTAACCAAGCACCTACTAAAGTTTTCATGCCTAATTCTTTTGCAATAACAGGCACTATTTCATTTCCTTCTGTACACGAGAATGACCGAACCCAATTTGTGTAGGGTTTGATAATTTCTAATCGACGTCTTACTTGTGCTTCTGAAAGCATATCACCTGGTTTCTGTCCTTCTTCATAAGGACTAAAACATAATCCATGCATTCCTGCATCTAATGTTTTCCACCATTGGGCTTTTAAGTCATCTAAAGATTCTCCTTCAAATTCTAAGGCGGCTAACGCAAAAAATTTCTCTTTTCGTACAGACATTATTTTTTATAAGTTAAAATTTTAGTTGCTCATGTTTGTCCCAAAGTCCCCAATATGCACCAACATCACCTTCATCTCCTGTTTTCCAAGATTCATCAAATGATGAGAAGTAAAATGTTTCAACATTGTCTTTGTTTGCCCAAACTTGCGTATTTATAAAGTATTTCATGGCGTTGATTTCCGAAGATTCTGCTCCTCGTAAACTTCCACCTTCACTTGGCCAACCTGTTTCAGTAATAATTACTTTTTTACCATTTGCAGCATGCGACGCTTGACCAAACATTTGTTGCATGTGTGCTAAAGAACCATCAATATGACAGCCTTCCCAATATGGATAACAGTTGCTTAGAATAACATCACTGATTTCTACAAGTTCTGGATGCACTGAAAATTCATAGTATGCATCTACATATCCTACTTGTACATTTGGCAATGCTTCTTTTACTCTTCTGATATAGTTTAATAACTCTTCAAGTGTTAAATCGTTTCTATATAAAACTTCATTTCCAACAGCTGCAATGTCTACTAAACCTTCTTTCCCTAATTGAATTAATGCTTCAATTTCTTTTTCGTTGTCTTCTTTATCATCTCCTAACCAAGCACCAACCATAGTTTTCATTCCGTGTTTTTTTGCAAAACGTGGAATGTGTTCATTTCCTTCTATACATGAGAAAGAACGTACCCATTTTGAATATGATTTTAGAATTTTTATCCTTCTTTCTACTTGTTCTTCGCTTATAACATCTCCTGGCTCTTGACCATCTTCATACATACTAAAACAAATACCATGCATCCCTTTATTTAAGGTAGCTTTCCAAAGTTTTTTTAATTCTTCAAGAGAATACTTTTCAAAGTCTATTCCTGAATGTTCTGTAAAATTTATGCCTTCGTATAAACGATAATCTTCTTCTCTATATGACATTTCTTAATTGTATTCTATATTAATTTATTAGTTGTCTTTAAAATTTACAGACAGATGCATTTTTTTTGGCATCTATTATTTTTTAAATAAATTTTAATTTTTCGTTTTTATCCCATATTCCCCAACGCGCTCCTAAATCACCTTCATGGCGTACTTTCCATGATTCATCAAATGATGAGAAATAAAATATTTCTACATTTTCGTTTTTAGACCATTGTTGTGTATTTATAAAGTATTTCATTGCGTTTTCTGAAGAAGGCACTGCTCCACTTGAGTGTGATCCTTGATCTGGCCAACCTGTTTCAGTAATGATTACTTTTTTATCTTTTGCTATTTTTTGTGTAAGTGCATACATTTGTCTTAGGTATACGGATGAATTTTCAATACTACTTCCTTCCCAAAATGGATAACAGTTTATTAATACTAAATCACATGCTTCAATAAGCTTTGGACGATCTATAAATTGATAGTATGCATCTACATATCCAATTGGAATATTTGGCAATGCAGTTTTAACTCGTTTTATGTAGTTTATGATTTCTTTTTCGCTTAATTCATTTCGCATTAATACTTCATTTCCTATTACTGCAGTATCTACCAATCCGCTTTTTGCAAGATTGATTAACGAATTTATTTCTTGTTCATTACGTTCTTTATCAGCACTTATCCAAGCTCCAACTACAGTTTTTAATCCTCTTGCACGTGCAACTTTTGGAATGAATTCGTTTCCATCTGTACATGAGAAAGAACGTACCCATTTGGTATGTGAAGCGATAACATTTATTCTACTAATAATTTGATCTTCTGTTAGTTGATCTCCAATATCTTGTCCTTCCTTATATGGACTAAAGCACAATCCGTGCATTCCTTTGTATAGAGAGTCTTTGAATAGCGTTGTAATTTCTGCTGTACTTTTTGAACTAAAATCAATATCTTTTGTTGTATCAATTTTAAAGTCAAGACCTCCTAATGATGATAACTTTGCTCCTTCATAGTATGAAGTAATCACCTCTTTTGGAGCATTTTTCCTTCTTTCAAGTTTCGCACTTATTTCTAATGCTTTTTCTTCTGTAAGGTCATAATCACGCATTATCCACATAGCAGCTAGTGTACCAGCAATTGGTAAGCCTGAATAAAATAATCGTATTCCAGTGATAGAAGCTTCGGAATTATCAGCATCCGGCACAAAGCCTACTAATGCCATAATAGCTCCTGTTAATAATCCTGCAATTGCAAAACCAAACTTTACCATCCACCAATAAATAGCTCCAAAAACGCCTTCTCTACGCTTTCCAGTATTTAATTCATCTATATCTATAACATCTGAAGTCATTGACATCATCAGTGTAAATAAACTTCCTATTCCAAAGGAGAAAAAAGGTAATGCAAATAAAAACATATACGGTTTACCTGGAATAAATAAAAACCAAAGCATTAGGTATCCTACAACAGAAATTGCTTGTGATACTAAAAATGCTTTCTTTTTCCCTAATACTCTTGACATACGAGCCACAATAGGAATTACTATGAAAGTAGTTACTAAAGCACCTACACTTCCTAACAATGTTGGCCAAATTCCAGCCGCACCGGCATCACCGTTAAATAGATAATATACTACAATAAAGAATGAGAAACCTGCTACTGTATTAAATGCATTGAAAATTAAAAAGGTAGAGAAACATAGTTTTCTAAAAACAGCAATTTTGAATGCTTCTTTAAAATTTTCTATAATTTGTTTAAGACTTCCTCCAATAGTTTTCAATGTTAAAGGAGTTAAACTGTCGTCATCTTTGGTTGATTTACTTTTTATAAATAAAGCAGGAATCATTGCTAAAACGGCGCAAATAACGGCAACCCAAACAGCAATAGTTCTAGTAGCAACATCCGCTCCACCTGCAAACCATTCTGGATCATACATTATAACCCAAAACCATGGTGCAATTACCCATGCCCATTGCCCTATCCACTGAGCCACTGCCATGATGTTTGTTCGTTCATGAAAATCATCACTCATTTCATATCCCATAGCAACATAAGGAACAGAAAAAATGGTAAGACCAAGATAAAAAACTAAAGACCATAATAAAAAGTAAGTAAAGTTATATGTTAGACCATCACCCTTATGCAATTGCCACATAAGTGCAAATGAAACACCCATGATGATAGCACCTAAAAGCACATATTGTCTACGTCTACCCCAAACAGATCTTGTATTGTCTGAAATGAAGCCCATAACTGGATCGGTAATGGAATCAAATACACGTGGAAGAAAAAATAAAACTCCCCACATCCAAGTTGGAAATCCTAAATCTTGAATTAAGACAACCATAAAAATTCCCAATGCTGCTGGAAACATTTGATTGGCTAGCATTCCAAATCCAAAAGCGATTTTTTGGCCCATATGGACTTTGCCTGATGAAGAACTTGTTTGACTCATGTATGTTGGTTTTAGTTAGTTGGTTAATTGTTTATTTATTTAATACGATTGTTTGAATCGCTTGTGGCTTTATTGAGATGTTTTTTGCTTTTTCTCCTAATTTTAGTGTAAAATATTTTTCTGTTTTTCCTTCATTGAATACAACTACGGCAATAGTTCCGTCTGGGTTTTGTGCCGCGGTTACCATTAAGTCTTTGTCTGTATTACTTGCATCAATTACTTTTGCGCCTGGACGAATGTATTTGCTAAAATGTGCCATTGTGTAGTAAAGTGGCGTCATGTAAACTTCGTCTGCATCTGGATCGACAATTACAGGTGCTATACACCAGTTTTTAAACCAGTTTGGTCCACCTTGTCTGTCAAGTACCATATTCCAGTCTACCCAACCGTCAACCCAATTGTTTAAGCAACCTATGATATCTCGCGCATAGCGATTCACAGGTGCATATTTTGGATGTAAATGTTTTTGATGTTCTGGTGCCCAATCCCAGCCCCAATCTGTTGCTTCTTTTTTCCAATACCAAGCATCATCTTTCCAAACAGGAACTTGTGAATCTACACAACCTTCTGTTTCAATTAGATATTTGTTTGGGGCTTTGTTGTGGGCGTACTGCAATGCTTCAGGGAAATAGTCATATGTGCTCTCATACCAGTGAATAGCTGTTCCGTCGTAGTATTTAGAAGAAGCTTCGTCTTTATACATAACGTCAACCCATTCTTTTAAACCTTCACGATTTTGATCATATCCAAGAATAATTAAATCACCTTTTCCATCTGCTTCCAATTTTGGACCCAAATGATGTTGCACAAATGTTGTCATTTCTTCTGGTGTAAAGTGCATACTTTCCCAGTTGTTTCCGTTTCCATGTGGTTCATTTTCAACTGTAAATCCCCAAATGTCAATTCCTTCTGCTTTGTATGCATCTACGTATTTTGAAAAGAATAATGCCCATGTATCATAATACTTAGGCAATAATTTTCCGCCAACCCAGTCGTTGTTATCTTTCATCCATGGTGCTGCTGACCAAGGTGATCCAAATATTTTGAATCCGTCTTGTGAAGCTGCCATAGCATCTTTTATCATTGGAATAAGATCATCACGATCTTCTTGTATGGTAAAGTGTTCTAAGTTTACATCATCTGCAACTGGCGTATATGAATAGTTTGTGAGTGAGAAATCACAAGAATTCATGTGTGTACGCGTTAACGAGTAGTTTGCACCATCTTTGTCAAAGTATGCTTTGATGATTTTATCTCTATTTTCTTTACTCAATTTGTTTAATAAATATGCTGACGATTCTGTAAAAGCACCTCCAAAACCAGTAATTGTTTGGTATTGCTTTTCAGGAGAAAGAACTATTTCAGTAGCGTTTTCAGCTGTTGTGAATTCAGTTACAGGTGTTAACTTGTTTCCGCTTTCAGATGTTTCTAGTATTTCTGCTTGCAATTCAGGTGTTTTTGTTTCCTCTTTACACCCAATTACCATCATGAGAATCATTATCAAACTATATGTTTTTATGTTTTTCATACTTAGTGATTTACTGCTGATTTTGCTTTTACTGGTGGCAATTGCACTTCTAAAAGCAATGAGTCTTTGTTGCCATTATAAGTTTTTGTGATTTGATTTCCATTTCTGTATAAACCCTTAAAATTTCCTTTGTCAACTAAATCCCAAAGTGCATATTTTGCTTTTCCATCTATTGTGAATAATCCAAAGTGGTTTTCAGAACCTCCAGGATTACGTGCGTCTTTCCAAACTTCATCAAAAGCTTCAAAGTAGAAGCATGACATGTTTGCTTCTGTTGTCCATTCGCGCATGTGCTTGTAATAAAGTGCTTCTTTGTATTCGTCTGTCGCTTTACTTCCAGTATTTCCGTAATGTCCGTTTGAAGATGAAGCCCAACCAGTTTCTCCTATATGAATTGGTTTATTAACTCCTAAACTTTTCATGTAATTAAATACACTATCATATTGAGAAATAGCATATTCTTTTGCACTGATCATAGCATCATCAATTTTTTCAAGGCTCGATTTTTTCAAACCTTCTTCTATTCCCCAAAAAACAGGATGATAGTGCGTATCGTGCATTGGATACGTATGCATAGAAATATAATCTACTGCTTTGATTAACTTGTTTAAGTCTTCCACATGATAGATACTATCGCCACCGCCCCAAGAAGCAAAGTTGTCAGAACTTGTAATCCACAAGTCTTTCGATAGTTTTCCAGTTGCTTTTAAATCTTGTAAATGGTTTACCCATTTTAAAATTACGTCTGGCTGTACGTAGTAACTTGCTGCCCATTTTACCATGGCTTCGTTACCTACTGCTATTATTTTTACGATATCATCATATTGATTCGCCAATGCGACAGCTCGTGCAATTTCACCTTCGTTTTGTTCACTTTCCTGATTGTGATCGGGTACTTGGTCTGTCCAAGCATTTTTACAATCAATCCACGCACCTAACATGACATACATCTCAAAATTTGTGTCTTCGTTTTTCAGTTCCCTGATAGCTTTTAAAATGCTAGTTGCATGTGGTAGTTGTACATTATACGTACGCAAAATTCGAATATCCATCGCATGGAGAATCTTGATATCTTCTTTTAGCTCTTCAATTGTTGGTTGAATATCACGTAATGTGTCTCTATAACCTCCGTATGAGATTGCTAAATAGTCTTTATTTCCTAATATATCTTTCGCAGTCACTTCTTTTTGTGTTAATGGTTCTGGCGACGATGCCTTTTTTTTCTGTGAATTTTCACAAGACACCATTAATAGCGTTACCAATACAAGCTTCGATATGTGCTTTAATGTTCTCATGTCGTTTTTAATTTTTTACTTTAAATGACTTTTTTTAATATTCACATTGATTTGAGTTACTTCGTCTGCACGATTGAATACTTGCTGACTTGTAGCTGCATCTAAACGTAAGTTTTCGTATGCTTTGCTTGATCCATCTTTGAAATGAACCGTTAGTCCGTATGCATCGGCAATTGTATAGATAACAGGCACTTGACAGTATGTAAAGCACAATGATCCTTTTTGAACTGAAATTTGTTTTTGTTCTTTTGTAATACTTATATAGTTAAATGTGCTGTCTTTTAGTAAAAATTCATTCTGACGCAACATACAAGGATCAAAATATAGTTCTCCTTCTGTTACAAATACACCTAACTCGCCAAAACGACTTAAGATGTCTTCTTTTACTTGTCCTGTCATTCCAGGTTGCTGAGCACCTTTTCCTCCTGGCGTATGTGAATACGGATCCGTTGGAAAAGCACCATATAACGATGGAGATTTGTGAACTCCAATACCTTCATTAATTTCGTAATAGTGTTCTAATAGTCTACCAATAACTTCATCACTTTCTTTTGCTCTAATTGCTTTGATACAACATTCAAATACAGCTAATTGTAGCTTTGAAACCATGTGCCAGTAGATAGAACCTAAACCTTCATATCCATAGAATGTTCCAGAACGACCTGTAAATTCTTTATGATTGAATACTTCTTCAAAGATTTCTAACAGATCCGAAGTTTCAGTCAATGCTAATTCTTTGTATACCGTTTCGCTTAATCCTTGTAAAGCCTCGTTTAAATCACCTGCATTTTTAAAGTTTCCATTAAAATGGTATTCACCTCTTATATCTTTTGAAATGATACTTCCGTTGTTATCTTTTAGTAACTCATTTAATAGTTTTGACTTTGCAACAGCTTCTTTTGGAATTTTATTACGTTGAATGAATCCAACTAACTCTTTATTTGGATAGAGTAAATAACTATACTGATCTGGTCGGAATAGTTTGCTGCTTTTTAATGCATCAAGTACAGCTAAAGCTTCTTTAGAGTCTATGTAGCCAGAACTTAATACTGCTACTTGACCTTCTAACATTTCGCTTAAGTACGAAACTGAAACATCTCCGTTATCTTCAACAGTCATTAGATTGTATGCATGATACAGATTGTCTGCTCGCTTATTTGCTTCTATTGAATGTTCTAAATATGCAAGACTCGTTTCGACGAATTCTTTAATCTCATTGATTGTAATTGTCGTTTTTCTTCCAGAAAATGCATTAGTATAAATGTGCTCTCTAAATTCACTTCCTGCATTTCCTAACCCATCTAAGACTTGTTTACGTGCAGTATCATTAATTTTTCCAGCTAATAAACTTTTGTGTGTTGAGAATGTATTTGAAATTTTGTGATAGAATTCTGCTAATTCTTTCGAGATTTCAACTGTTTCTGTTGTTGTGTTTGCAAATACTCCATTGAAAAACTTTAGGAAACGTCTTAAATAGTAAAGTGTTACCATTGAAACTCCATTTCCTACCAATGCATTATTCGCATCATTCCATTCTGGACGTTGTGTATTCATCCAAATACCACCTTCAGGAATGAAATTAGATAGTTTTGCAAGTGTTGTTGCTAATATTTTTTCTACAAAATTTACTTTTACAATAAATCTACTTTCATCACGAAGTAACGCACCATCAGCACCAAGTTTTTCTCTCTCGTTGCGAATATTGATATCTAAATCTTCATCGAATTCAATAGTATCTTTTGGGTTTTTTAGTAAATCTTGATATTTTTTTATCTTGTAAGGTACATTTGCATATACAAATAAGTCTTTATCAAAGAAGCTTTCCAATTTTCCTGGTTTGTGGCTTTCAATGATTTCTAAGAATTTCTGTAAGTATATGATTTGGTGATCTCCCCAATATCCTATGTACGACCAAGGATCGTCTGGTTCAATTGTTTCCCAATCGAAACCTCCTTTGGTAACACGGTATGGATTGTAACCGTCAAATGTTGTTGCATTTAAGAATTTATGAATCATGCTTTCAATAAATTCTGGATATGAATGTGCTAACGCTTCCCAGTTTTGGAAAATATCACGCCAGTTTCCTTCATAATCTAATATTTTTGAACCATCAACTTCACTTCGTGTGTTAATAGAGAATTTATTCCAAGGACGACTTGGATCTCCGTGACGACGACTGAATTTTAATGGCATGTATTCTAAACATAAACGTCTAAAGTTTTTGTCTTGACTTGCATATGCAATTTCTTGTAAGGTAGAAATTGTAAATTCTTCTGGTAAATCTTTAATTACTTCTTCTGAAGTTCGGGCTACTTTTTTGTTCGCTTTCGCTAGATAGTCTACAAAGTCCCACTTCTCTATCTGATAGTTATCGTCAAAGATTCCACCACGCATAATGTTGAATAACGTGTTTGAGAAGTGACGTGTATCTCTAAATTTATCTGCTGATAATTGCAATCCGTCAGAAGCAGCATTGAGCGCTATTAAACGTTCTGTACCAACATTTATATTTTGTTGTACTTTTTCAGCTAAATCAGCTTCATTTTTTATACTATTTGATAGTATTGCAATATCTGAATGATCTTGATTTACGTTTGTAACCGTAATCCAGTCTTTGCTTTCTGAAGCTTTTAAACTTACATCTGCATTGATGAAATAAGCTCCTTTTTCGGCTTTTACATCAATTTCTTGTTGAATTGGATGACGTTTACGGAAATCTCTTAATTGCAATGACGATAGTAAGTAACGAGCATTGTCAAACCCTAATGACCAAACTACATTGGCTTTTAAAGCTTCACTCGGTTCGGCTTTGTCTACAATTATCGCGCTAAGCGCATAAATACCTAATCCTGTACTTTCTTCTAATTCATTTCGCTTGTATGCATCAACTAAATTGCTACTTGCATTTTGTAAATCTGAACCAACTCCGTACGGTAATATATTTTGAATTCCATCTAAAACAGAAATATCAACCGTTTCGTTTGAATTGTTTGTGAGTATTGATTTTTTTACAAATCCGTACTGATCACTTGAATTCCATTGGTAACGAAACGTCAACTTTAAATCGTGATTGATCTCTTCAAACATTACTTTATTACCGTAATTGTTTTTGTAGAGATTACGAGTTACTTCATACATTCCTTCGTAGCGTTCTGAAAACGGTTCCCAAAGTTGAACCTTATTGTTTTTGGCAACTTGAAAAATAGATTTACTTCCTGTTATTTCTGCTGACTCAGTAATTTTATCGTCAGTATAATATGGAAATAATGAAAATTCCGAATTTTTTCGTCCTGCAGTTAAGCCTCCATTACTGGAGATAAACATCCAGTGGTTAGAATCGCTCACAATGCTCATGAAAAATGATCGCATGGCATCACTGTTAGAGATTTTATAAAATTTTTCGTTTTCTATATGAACATAATCTATTTGAGATGTATGTGATAAAATGTCTTGTTCTAATGTTATTTCTTTAATCATTATAGGTCTTTAAGTACAACTTCTATGTAATGTTTTCAACTTTAGTAAGCTTTCCATTAAAACTTTTAATGGAAAGCTTTGTTCTATTTTTATTGATATACTCTTACGTAATCGACTAACATTGTTTGTGGGAAAACAGTATTTTCATTTGGAGAACCTGCGAAAGAACCTCCTACTGCAAGATTCATAATTATGAAGAATTCATGATCATACACCCATTCTCCGGTAACATCTGCTGGAGTAATTTGGTTATATAATACATCGTCTACATAAAAATTAACATATCCTTCTCCCCACTCAATACCGAATATGTGAAAGTCAGTATCAAATCGATCGTTTTGTAATTCATACATTTTTGTGATAGGTTGTCCTCCAGAATATCCTGGTCCGTGAAGACTTCCATGAACAATTGTAGGTTCTTGCCCACGATATTCCATAATGTCAATTTCTCCACATTGTGGCCAACCAACAGTATCAATATTATCACCTAATAACCAGAAAGCTGGCCAAATACCTTGTCCCCAAGGCAATTTGATACGTGCTTCAAAGCGACCATATTTTTTTGCATATAGTCCTTTTGTAGTAATTCTAGCTGATGTATATCCAGATCCTTCAAACTGTTCTTGAAGAGCTGTTATTTTTAACATTCCATCTTCTACAACTATGTTCTCTGGTCTGTCAGTATAGTATTGTAATTCATTATTACCCCAACCATTATCTCCAGTTCCTGTTTCATAATTCCATATAGCCGAGTTTGGTGCGCCGTCTACATCAAAATTGTCCACAAGAACACGATCGGTAAGTGTAGTTACTTCTTGAGTTTCATCAGTACTACAACTTGCAATTAAGAAAAAAGCAAGAATGTACAATGCACTATAAATGCGATTTGAATTTATTTTGGTGTTTAAAATTGTATTCATCTTTACGAGCTTTTTTTATTAATTTTCAGAATAGAAATAGATATTATCTAAAGAGATATTGGTAATTGTTCCGTCTGAAACAAAAATCATAGCTCCAAGTGCATCTTGACTGCCAAGACCACTAAAACTAGATAAAGGAATATCAAATCCTACCCAATCATTGCTTGTTAATTCGCTTCCTGAAATAGTATACGTTCCAGCAATTTGACTACCTAAAGTAAAGTTGTTGAATATCTCAATTCTGAAGAAATCTGAAGCTTCTACAGTTTCATTCGGTCTTATATCTATATGAAAATGTGTCATATCTGAAGCATCAACAGGTTGTACTCCACTTCCATCTCTACCGTAAAATTCAATTGCTACGAAATTGAGCAAAGTATAATCTATGATGTTGTTGCTTCCTTCTAGAATAGCACCTCCGAGTGTCGTTTGAAAACCATCTAAGTAAAAACCATTATAGTTATCAACTGGAACATTGGCAAACACATCACTAAAAATTGAAATGACATCAATATTTACAGATGAAATTGTCAATGATCCTGAGGCATTCATTCCGGCTAGTGTAGCTGTAATAACTGATGAGTTATCTACAACTCCTGTATCTGGGTTCACTTCTCCTGGTCCTTCTACTGTTACTAAACCTTGACCATCT
This sequence comes from Kordia sp. E, assembly GCF_056033805.1. Taxonomy (NCBI): domain Bacteria; kingdom Pseudomonadati; phylum Bacteroidota; class Flavobacteriia; order Flavobacteriales; family Flavobacteriaceae; genus Kordia; species Kordia sp. E. The sequence goes on along the minus strand of NZ_JBRASR010000003.1, from coordinate 1,146,324 downwards.
ACCGAAGCCACAAAAGGGTTCGAAGTAATAAAATCGAAGTATGCTGGTGTTGCAGTAACAGTAACATCTTGTCCATTTGCAAGATTAAATGTTTGAGTTAATCCTATGATTGGTACAGAAGTGTCAATATTTGCTTGTGCAGTTTGATCTTGACCACCGAGTATTGCTGGTCTAGGTTGTCCTAGTGTACCTAAGTTTTCAAAACGAATTTCGTCTATCCAAAAAGTGAAACCAGCACCATTAGTACTTTCCGTTCCTGCTGAAAAAATAAACATTCCTTTTTCCTGTACTAACTTTGAAGCATCTGGAATTGGAATAGTATATTTTTTCCAATCAGTTGATAGCTGTGTATTCTCTAATCCAACTGCATATCTGTTATCTATAAAATCAGTTCCAAAACCGAAGAGTCCGACAGTTGCTGTAGTAGAACCTTTTGCCCAAAAAGTTAGGGCATCATAACCTGTTAAATCTCTACCTTCACCACGGTCTTTAAAAATTCCTCCTATAAAGCCTCCTTCTGGATCATTAGGAGCTGGTACATCGATTCTTATAGATGTTGTTCCTTCATATGCTTCATTATCGTCAGTTCCAAAACCACTAGTATTGGCTCCTCCTGCTGGATCAAAAGATATAAAAAACGCATCGGTAAGTCCTACAGGTGCATCTGTAAATACTTCTGCAGTATTTGGAAATGTAGCTAAATCAATATCATCAGAAAAGCCTCTTTCACAACTTATCATCATGATACATATCAATCCTAAAATAGGAAAGACAATGTTATATTTTAAATTTATTTTTTTCATAATCATAGTTTTTATTTACCGATATTAATATGTATGTACGTTCTTATTTCCCATTCTCTACCATTTGGAAATCCTACTGGACTTACAATTGGTGAATTAGCAAATTCAGCTGTTTGATTTGGTAAAAAACGTGGAGAATTTTGATCCATAGAACGCCATGTTCCTCTAATTCCTATTTGTGTACTTGGTAATATAAACCAGTCTGGTTTTCCTAACGTTGTAGATACGTCTAACATTAATTGTACAGGATATGTTAAGTTGAAATCACGATGATAATCAAATGGTCCCCAATCATTAAGTTTAACTTGAGAGGTAACTTTAATTTTTTTGTAAAGCATTCTTAAATCTCCACCAAAACGATCAATAGTTCTTTGAGAATCACCATTTGCCTGACCATTTCCATAATAGAAGTTACCTATTATTCCTAGATCTGGGCTTAATTTTGAAACAATACGCGTGCTTGCTTCCCATAAATCTTCTGCAGGAGCAGATTGTCCAAAAGCAAAGAATTGACGATTTGCTAAAAATCCAATATGTGCATCTTGTGTAGTTGGTAAACGTTTGTATACAAATCCTGCGCTTACGGCAAGCTTCGCATCTTCTGCTCTATCATTGTCCCATTCGTACATCCATGTTCCTGGAGTTGGATCATATGATAATAACATTTCATAACCATAAGTTTCTCTATTACCACTTCTTACAGCAAACGGATCGTCAATTACATTTCGTAAACGTCCAGGTGCAAATATTCCATCTGGCATAGGATCTACCAATGGTTTTTGGTATAAGAAGTTAGGTGCTATTTGTAAATCTCCTATTAAGTATGTAAATCCTGAAAGGAAATTGGTCATGTTACCACTTCCTGTATCCTTAAGTTTCCAACCTGTAAAAGTTCTAGTTTGATCAGCACCACCATTGGCAACTAAGCCCATGTATGATCCTTGCGCATACCAATTGAATTTTCCTCCTTGATATGTAATTTTGGCTTTAGCTCCCCAGTTGTCACTACTTTGTATTTTATCTACTAAAACTACATCTCTTTTTTCTTCATACACTTGGAAAGAACTTCCTTTTAATGGATTACCTCCCCAAATTCCTCCTAGTGCAACACCAAATTTTCCGAATTTTCTTTCCAAAACTAACGTTGCTCTTTCTGTTGGCCACGGTGGAATTACACCACTGGAAACTTGGTTTGCGTCTAATACACGTCTACCATTACTATCAAACTCAAGGTCTGTATTTAAATCTCTATGATAGATTCCTGTTACATCCCAATTATATATATGTCTAGAATATTTTAATAATACTGTTGGATTTGCTCCCCACCATAATTGTGGACCAAAAGCAGCCTTCAAACCTTTTAAAGCACCTTTTGCATCGATTTCCATCCCTAAGATTTCACCATTGTAAATATCTAAGTTAGGTCCATAATTTGCTTCAGGATATAAGTTGAAGAAATCTCCTTCATATGCCCAATGGTAATGTCCTGTACGATAGAATCCTCTTAAGTCAAAGTTTTTATTATTCCATTCAAACTCTGCATTATATACTTGAACTCTATTAGGATCATTTAAGGTTGTAGTACCATCTGGAGTAGTCACTTCTTGGCGTCTTCCTCTGTTTTCATAGAAAATCTCATCTATTGGATTTTCTGCAACATTTCCTAAGATATTAAAGTTAACTTCTGCTCTCATTCCTGGCGCAGGGTTTCCTTCTACTCCAATGAAATAAGATTGCATATGATCAAATCCTAATTGATTTGGATATGTTATTTCATCTGGATTTGGGTTATCTGGAGTTGTAATTAAACTACCTCCTGTGTTGAATGTTGTAAATTCAGCACGCATATTACTGATGCGAATTTTTTCATTTCCTCCAATAGCTGCTTTATCGCCTCTAGCTCTTAAAACTGCATCCATTAGATTTATATTCTTGAAGTAGTTATCTACAAAGCTTTTATCTACACCTTCGTCGTATGGATTTAGATTATGTGCTTCTTTAAGTGCGTAATATGCAGCTCTTGGATATAGTGTATATAAACCTCTTTCATTGGTTGGTCCTTTGGCACAAATTCCAAACCATTCTTCATTCATATTATTTGCTCCTGGAAATGCTTCGTCAATTTTATAACCTCCAGCATTCCAAGTAGATTCTGTTTGATGTGTGTCGGCATCTTTTCTGTCATCAAATCCAGCTTTCCACCAACCATCACTAAACTGAAATGTAAAACCTCCAATAGAGTTTTTTGCTCCACCTACTCCAGCAGCATTGTCATATATTTCTTTCCAGTTTTTAACCATGTAATGCGCTTGCATTTTTTGGTCTTCTGCATTATCAATTGCATTATAGGCATCTGATCCAAACTCAGTAAACATAATTGGTTTACCGTATTCTTTTTTAACACGTGTAAAGGCATCTCCAAAAGATTCTCCACGATACATGTTTGTTCCGTAAATATCAACATCTTTACACTCTTCGGCAATGATTTTCATAAACAGTAAATCACCATTACATATCGCTACTGGATGATTCGCATCTATTTCTTTCATAGCTTTTGCGGCGTCATTCATCAGCCTATACATAGGTCTACCTCTTCTTTCTCCGACTGCATTAATTTTTTCTTCTCCATCAGGGAAATCTTCAGTTTCTGCTCCTTGCCAAAACAAACCATAGTTATTTTCATTACCAATGAGGTACATTAATATACCTGGTGTGTTTTTGTAATCAGTTACCATTTTTTTGATGTCCGATAACAGTATTTCTTGTGTACGAGGATCATTATACTCTGTTATTGGAGTCCATACACCATCTATAGTTAAACCATAACGACCAAAAGGATCATTTAACATGGTGTAAACACCATAGTTTTCATAGATATACTTAACCCATTTTGCAGGAACACCAGTATATTGACGTATAACATTAACGTTCATGTTCTGTAAAAGAGACATTTCAGCATCTAGTCCAGCCTTAATGATATCATCCGATTTTTTGTAGAATTCGGCATTAACAACATTAGTTCCAATTGGAACATAATCCCAGTTCATTCCATTAATCATAAATGGTTTTCCATTTACAATCAATTTCGCCCCATCGTCATTACTCTCAACATACACCTTATTGTTTTGTGAAAAAACTAAAGAAGTTATGAAGAAGAATACTAGTATTACGATATTTTTTTTCATTATATTATTTTTTAATTGGTCAAAATTTTATTCATAACATTTATAACAATGATGTCTATCTTATAAGAAAACCATGATCGTTTTTGTTAAAAACACCCAAATTCATCCTAAAGATAAATTTGGGCGTATGTTGTTTTTATTGTCTGACAAGTTTAAAAGACCAGTAACCAGTCGTTCCAAAGGCTATATCTAATTCCATCGTATTACCATCACTTGATACGTCTGCTATATATGTAATAGAGGATGGAGCGTCGCCAGGAGCTGCTAATTCACCAGCGTTGTTCACTTTCGCTAATCCTAAGAATCCTCCAGTACCATCTATTGTTATAGTTCCTGCACCTGCATCGTACGTATACGTAGCAGAAGCACTACCATCATGAGGGAAAACTGGTGCAGCACAACCTTCAGGGTCATTTCCTTGCCAAGCTTCTACCCAAGTATCAGCTCCTAAAACATTTTCGAATGTACCATCTGCATTAAATACATATGTATCGTCAAATAAACATGCTCTTGTTGTTACATCATCTGATGAACTAGACCACCATGATACATCATCTAAAGCAGGTCCTACTCCTAATGCTCCTGATTCTGGAGCTAGTTTCCATGCACCTTGAATACCTGTTGGAACAACATCTTTTACTAATTTGAATGACCAATAACCTGTTGTACCAAAAGCGATGTCTAATTCTAATGTATTACCATCACTTGATAAGTTTGCTAAGTAAGTAATTGAACTTGGAGCATCACCAGGAGCTGCTAATTCACCATCATTGTTTACTTTGGCTAATCCTAAGAATGCTCCAGTTCCATCTATAGTAAGTGTTCCTGCACCTGCATTATAATTGTATGTTGCAGAAGCAGTTCCATCATGAGGGAAAACTGGTGTAGCACAACCTTCTGGGTCATTTCCTTGCCAAGCTTCTACCCAAGTATCAGCACCTAATACATTTTGGAATGTACCATCTGCATTAAATACATATGTATCATCAAATAAACATGCTCTTGTTGTTACATCATCTGATGAACTAGACCACCATGATACATCATCTAAAGCAGGTCCTACTCCTAATGCTCCTGATTCTGGTGCTAATCTCCATGTTCCTTCTAACGCAGAAGGCTCAGGTGGTGCATCTTTAACTAATTTAAATGACCAAAAACCTGTTGTACCAAAAGCGATATCTATTTCTAATGTATTTGCATCTACAAGAGTTGCTATGTATGTAATAGAACTTGGAGCATCGCCAGGTGATGCTAATTCATTATCGTTATTTACTTTGGATAACCCTAAGAATGCTCCGGTTCCGTTTATTGTTAGTGTTCCTGCACCTGCATTATATTCATATGTAGCAGAAGCTGTTCCGTCGTGAGGAAAAACTGGTGTAGCACAAGCTTCAGGATCAGTTCCTTGCCAAGCTTCTACCCAAGTATCAGCACCTAATACATTTTGGAATGTATTGTCTGCATTAAATACATATTCATCATCAAATAAACATGCTCTTGTTGCTACATCATCTATTGAACTAGACCACCATGATACATCATCTAATGCTGGACCAACACCTAAGGCTCCAGCTTCAGGAGCTAGTCTCCATCTTCCTACTAAAGGATTATCACTTGGAGTTGGAGCATCTGGAATGATAACTACTGTATATTCTTTTGTTATAGTAACATCATCTCTACCTGGTAAAGAAGCTGTAACTGTAATTGTATATGTAGCAGTTTCTTCTGGATAGGTATATATTACCATTGGTCCACTCGTTTCAAATACATCTGAATTATCATTAGCAGCTCCAAAGTCTACTGTATATACTATTCGTCCATCTGGTGGAACTGTAGAAGGTAATACTCCTACTTCATTTCCCTGCGAATTTAATGCTGCAGTTACAAAATTTAAACCTTCTATAATATTTAGATCGTCATCTTGATTACAAGAAACTGTAATACCTAAAATAAATACTACAAGGACTAACAATCCGTTTTTTAATATTTTCATTTCTTTATATTTAGTGTTTAACATCTTTTTTTTTTAATATCCTGGATTTTGTCCCCAACGCTCTTGCGCATTAGCCAATTGTAATTCAATAAGCGGAATTGGGAAAACTTCATTTTTATTTACTTGGAAACCATCAATTGCAGTAGCAGCTTTATTGGTTCTAACAAGGTCAAAGAAACGATGTCCTTCTCCTGCTAGTTCTTTGCGTCTTTCATTGTAGATTGCTTCTAATACATCTCCTTCAGCAGCTGTATAGTTATGGCTAGTATCGCCATATGCTCTTTCTCTTACTTGATTTAAATAATTTTCAACATTTGGGCCACCGCTTTGAGCTTCTGCTTCTGCTGCCATAAGCAATACATCTGCATATCGTATAGATCGGTAGTTTTGTGGATAGTTTAGTGGATCTGAAGAAAGATTTCTTTCACCTTTTCTAGGCATGTACTTTAAATTAAAAAGTCCTGTGTCATCACGTCCTTGAGAGTACGTGTCTTGTGCATCTCTAAGGTCGTAAAAAGTTACATCTCTTCTCATGTCTCCAGCTTCAAACAAATCGTATAGTTCTTGTGAAGGTAAACAGAATCCCCAACCAGCTTCATAAACTGGATTGTCATAAGGTGATCTTGGTCCACAAAATTTAGGGAAATATGTTCCTTGACTACAAGTGATACATGACCAGCTTGCTCCTTCAACACCTGTGTATTGAATTTCAAATACTGATTCTGTACCATTTTCACCTACATTATCAAAAAGTACTGAATAATCAGCACCTGTAGTTAGGCTATATTGACTACCAGAAATAACTTGGTTAAGTACAATAGCTGCATCTCCAAATTTTCCTTGGTCATACGTACCGTGATATAAATATACTTTTCCTAATAAGGCTTGTGCAGCACCTTTGGTTACCTTATATGGTAAACTTTGTGTTGTAGGTAAGTTTGGTATTGCCTCTTTTAAATCTTCTTCTATTGCGCTATATGCTGTAGCAATATCTGCAATTCTAGTCATACCAAATTCATCTTCAGCAATTACACGTGCATCTACAATTCTTAAAACACCATTGCGTTCTTCAGTTTTTAAAGGAACATTTCCAAAGTATTTTACTAATTCAAATGTAAAATATGCTCTTAAAAAATATGCTTCAGCAATTACTTGATCTCGTCCAGCAAAATCTGTTTTATCTTTAAATTCTAATATATAATTAGCTCTGTTTAATCCTGCATACATTAAACCCCAAATATCTCTTAACTGATTTTCATCAGAAGGTGTTTGTGTCATAAGGTTGATGTTTTGCAACGTAGGCTGATCAAAGTTAAATGAATCTCCTCCAGCAGCGTAGTCATCTGATGCAATGATACCAGTTAAAGCATTCCAAAACGTTGCTTGTAATAAATCATAAGCTCCAATTAAAGCGCTTTCGTATTCTTCTTGAGAATTGAAAAAGTTATCTGCATTTGACCCTGCAGGTTCAACTTCTACAAAATCATCACTACATCCAGTAATATGGAAACAAGTAATGGTTAATAAAATTATTAATGTTCTTTTCATGACAATTAAAAGTTTAAATTAATTCCTAGTAAATATGATGATGCAACTGGATAGAAACCTTTATCTATAGCACCTCCTAATGGAGCACCAGTATTTGCAGAAGGGTCATACCCTTGGTAATCAGTAATCGTAAATAGATTATTTCCTGAAACATATAATCTTAGTTTATCTATTCCAAAACTAGAATTGAATTTATCACCAAATGTGTAACCAAGTTGAACGTTTTGTAATCGTAGGAATGAAGCATCTTCTACAAAGAAATCTGAGAAAAGATCTGTATTTATAGAAGCTCCAGAACTTGCTCTTGGCACAGAATTACTTGTTCCTGATCCTTGCCAACGGTCTAACATGTAAACTCCTCTGTTGGCATACAAGTCTTTACGTTCGTAGTCTCTAACCATATCATTACCGAGAGATGCAAAGGCATTGGCACTAAAATCTATATTTTTATACGTGAATCCTATATTTATACCCATTGTAATATCTGGGATAGGATCTCCAATATTTGTTCTATCATCAGGAGTTATTTCTCCATCTCCATTGGTATCTACAAATCTTAAGTCTCCTGGGCTAATGTCTCCAACAGTACTATACGTACCAGAAGGCGAAGCTCCATCTAAAGCATCAATTTCAGCTTGCGTTTGATATAAACCATTTGTTTGATATCCGTAATAGTGTCCTAATGGTAATCCTGGTATCATACGAGTAACATCTGTTATTCCTAATCCTACTCCGAAATCACCACCTACAGGAGGAATTCTATTATTTAAAGATACTACTTCATTATCAATAGTAGTAAAGTTAAAACTGAAGTTGAATTTAAAATCATCTGAGAAGTTCTCATTGTAACCCAATACAAATTCAAAACCTTTATTTTCAACCGTACCTGCATTCACAATTGGAGATGCTGATCCTGGTGCTGTAGTACCAAGAACGGCTGAGGCTTGAGGTCTTATTAATAAATCTTTTGTTTGTTTGCGATACACATCAGCTGAGAAGCTAATTTTATTATCTAATAATCGTACATCTACACCAAGATTCGCAGTTTCTTGCTCTTCCCATTTTAGATTTGGATTTCCTAATTCTCCTGGCGCGCTTCCAAAAACTAAACCACTGATATCATTAATATTACCTGGATCAACAGTAGCTTGACCATTTAATCTTGTTATGTAAGCAAAACTTGGAATTTTATCATTTCCTATAATACCGTAACTCGCTCTTAATTTTAAGCTGTTTAGCCAAGTACTATTTTCTAGAAATGATTCTTCTGAAACATTCCATCCAATAGAACCTGAAGGGAAATACCCAACATTGTTATCATCTATAGAAGAAAACTGAGAAGATACATCTCTACGTAATACAAAAGATAGTAAGTATTTTTCTTTATAACTGTATTGTATTCTTGTGAAAAGTGAAGATAAACGTACATCAAACCAATCTGCTCCATTTTCTAGTGCAGCTGCATTGAAACGAGCTTCAGGAACCATACCTTCGTCTGTAACTGATTGACCTTCTTGATTTGTTCCTACTTGAGTAGTTGCTCTATATCCATAAAAGTATCCTTTATTTCTATATAATGATGTACCTAATAGTACAGTAACATCATGTGCGTCTTTAAATGTATTGTTATAAGAAATATAATTATCCCACGTAAAGTCGTCATAATCAGCTCCAAAATCTATTACTTCATTCGTAATATTGTTATCCGTTATGTCACCAAAGTTTGCTGCCTTACCGTTTCCATAAAACACTTCTGGTCTAAACACATCATCACGTACATTGGCATGATTGATTTGAAATTTAGAGCTTACTTTAAAGTTTTTCAAAAACGTATAATCCAATCCTAGTACTCCACTAAATTTAGAAACTCTACTTGTATTATATGTATTTTCTATTTGTGCTACTGGATTAATGATTTCAATTTGGCTAATATCATTTGCAAGTGCAAAATCTCCATTTTCATCTCTTACAGACATTGTTGGGTTTATATTTACCGCATTGTACAATACTGCACCAATACCACCTTCTTGAAGGTTTTGTTTTTTAGATATGGTATGTAGTCCGTTTGCTGTAAGTTTTAGATTCTCTAAAATATCGTATTGATAATTTAATCTAGCAGTTATTCTTTCAAAATTATTTTTACTACCTCCAACAATACCATCTTGATTTAGATACGAAACACTAAATCCGTAAGCAGATTTTTCAGTACCGCCATTTCCGCTAAAGTTAACGCTATTTATAGCTGCTGTTTCAAAAACTTCATCTTGCCAATCAGTTCCTTGATTTGGATAGACAAAAAATTCTGTTGCATCTGCAGCATCGTTCACATATCTAGCAAAATCTGGTGCAGTTAATAAGTCTATCTTATTACTTGTGGTTTGAAATCCAGTATATGCATCAAATTTAAACTTCAATTCTGAATTTTTCTTACCCGATTTTGTTGTTATTAATATAACACCGTTAGCAGCTTGTACTCCATAAATTCCTGCTGTGGCATCTTTTAATACATTTATAGATTTGATATCATTTGGGTTAATAACTGATAAGTCTGTTATTCTGTTCCCATCTACCAAAATTAAAGGTGCATTATCACCATTGGTTGTAATACCACGGATTCTAATGTTTGATCCACTACCTGGCGAACCAGAGTTAGACGTTACATTAACACCTGCAACTTGTCCTTGAAGTGCTTGTTCTACTCGTACTGGATTTAATTTCTCTATTGCTTTAGCATCAATGATACTTACAGCTCCAGTAACTTCTTTCTTTTTCTGAGTACCATATCCGATCACAATAACAGATTCTAATGATTGTGCATCTTCTTTCATTATAATGGTTAACTCATTGTTTGATGTAACCACTACTTCTTGAGGTGAAAACCCTATAGAGGAAAATACAAGTGTACTTCCTGGTGGTACATTTTTTAAGGTAAACAACCCATCAAAGTCTGTGGCTGTTCCTTGGGTGGTGTTTTTTATTAGCACACTCGCACCTGGAAGTGGCATGTTGGTTCCTTCCTCCAACACTTTTCCTTTTATCTCAAGGTTTTGCCCATAAGTCCACATCGAGGATAGTATAAGCGAAAGCATGATTAAGTAACGGTTCATATAGTTGATTTTTTAGTCTCAACAATGTATTTATAATTGTTAACGAATCCTTAAAAAACACCTATACAAAAAGCATACACTACAAAAAATAGTGTTCTATATTAACAATTTATTAATAAAAACCCAACAATTGTATAGCATTCGCAGTAATTGTGAAAAAATAAAAAAAAGTAACTAGTTTGCCCTTTTTGAGCCAACTACAACGTTGTTGTTGTGGTAATGTTGTAATAGAAAAGTGAGGTGTTGTGTTACTTATAGGTTTAAAAAGTAGTCATTTAGGTTGATTTCTCTTGCCAAGCTAATTTTTTTACGCAAACGGTACCTTTTTATTTCTACGCTTCGTACAGAAATATTAAGTAATGGCGCTATTTCTTTTGAAGAAAGATTTAAGCGTAAGTATGCACACAAACGAAGATCATTTGCGGTAAGTTGTGGATGTAGTTCTTTTACTTTTTTGAAGAAATCCTTATCTGCATGGTTGAATGCTTCTTCAAAGAATTTCCAGTCTTCTGCATTGTTGATATTTTTATCAATCAATCGAATTACTGGTGTAACACTATTTTCTCCATTTTGTTTGTTCAGTTCTTGTTTTATACTATTGAGCGTTTCATTCTTTTTAATCATATTCATCGTAGCAATTGCCAATTCACGATTTTTTGAATCAATATCACTGTTTAGTTGTGAATTTTTTAATTGAATGATTTCTTTTTGTGCTTCTAGTTCTTTTAATGCCAAATCACGTGTCGTTTTTTCTAATAAACGTTCACGTTGTTTTCTATAATAACGTCTATAAAAACTGTTTAATGCAGTAAAGAGTAGTATTGTTAATAATACATAAATAGCTATTGCTAAATTGGATAGATACCAAGGTCTATTAATTTCAAACGTATAACTTGCTGTATTTTCAGTTTCCTGATTGTTGATTCGGGCTTTTACTTTAAATTCGTAACTCCCATGAGGTAAGTTTTCAAACGTTTCTTTAGATTCTGTGCTCCAATCACTCCATCCTTCATACAATCCATCTAAATGATATGAATATTCTGCAACTTCATATTTGTTATACGCTGGAATACTGTAGATAAATGTCAAAAAGTTTTCTTTGGCTTTAAAATCGCCCGCTTCTTTTAATGAAACGTTAGTTAGTCCGCCATCAAGCGTGTTATTCTTTACACTATTAATTGCAACTTTATAATTTATCAGATGCATTGCGCCCAAATCAATAGTAATGTATCCGTCAGAAGTTCCTAATAAATAATCTTTCCCTTTAAGATGTGCAATATTTTCATAACCTATCATCTCGTTTCGCAACGATTGTGGAATTGCAATTTTGTTTAGTTTAAAACTACCATTTAGCTTTTCCTTTGTAACATAGTTGATGTAATTTTTGGTGAATCCCCATAAATAGCCAAGATTATCAACTACTAATTTTCCAGATGAGTATTCATTATTTTGAAACATCGTACTTAGAATAGAATCTTTTTGAAACGTTGCACTAGTAGCATCATACCCAAAAATACCATTCTTATTAGCTTGATAGATCGTGTTATCGAATTGAATTAAACTAGAGTTTGCACTTTTTTGAACTGATTCATTCTTTTTAAAAGCCGTTACGCTTTGATAATCATCACTTATAGTTAGCTCGTATACACCTTTATATTCATGATTCATTAATATTTTTGAAGGAGAAACCCATTCAAAATGTTTTGATGAAATGTTGAAGTCTTTTAGTTTATGACTAATTCTCCATACATTGTTTTCTTTCTTAAAAATGTACAATCCATCATAGTTTCCTTGAATGAATGTATTTTTTTTCTTTGGAATTTCTTTAATGTCCCAAGTTCCTAATGCGTTTCCAATTTTTTGCTGCGTTCCATCTTTTATGACGAATGTTCCTGAGTCATGTCCACAAAATAGCTCATCATTTAGTACACGCAAACACCATATTTGACCTTTTGTACCTTCTACAAAGTTGAAAGCTGTTTTATTTTCTTCTTTTCTGAAAAATAGTCCTTGATTTGTTCCTAGATACACATATCCGTTGTGAATAATAGACGCGTAAATAGTTCCCAAGCGTCCTTTTTGATCCGCAAAATATTTAAAAGGTTCTTTTAAATTGATACAATTGATTCCATTGTCGAGACCAATCCAAACATTTCCATTAACATCTTCATATAATGCAAGTGCGGTATTATCGCCCAATCCACTTGATTGATCGATATGATTTAGTAATTCTCCTTCTTCTGAAACGTGTACAATTCCTTTTGCAATAGTTCCTAATACAAAACTTCCATCCGAAAGTTGAATACTTGTGTAGATACTTTTTTGATTGTATTGTGTTTGGTATGGTAAGTCAATTGCTGTTAAACTTTCTTCATCATACGTAAACCAACCATTGTTTCGTGTTATGATTAGTTTTTTGTTTCCTTTGGAAAACAAACCAACAATTCGATTGTTTTTTAATATAGGATTATCGCTGACTAATCTTTTTTCCCCGTTTTCTATAGTATATAAGCCTTCATCTAATACTTGAAACAAAAGTTCATCATCAATTTTGTAGAGTTTTGTCAAAACATTATTAACATGGATCGTCTTACAAACCTTTGTTTCCGTGTTGTAACTGTAAATACTATTCAATGATTGAAAAAGCACCCATTTATCTAAATGAATGATGTTCCAAATTTGTTCATCTTCTAGCATTTCAATACCAGATTGATCGCTTAGTGATGTGTATTCTAGATTTCCTTCATCGTTTCGAATCCAGCAACCAAAATTTCTGTAAAAGCCTGTGTAAATTTTATCCCCGATCACCTTTACCGAACGCATGATGGTTTCATTTGGTGTTTTATACAACTTCCATTGTGCACCATCATATTCCAACAATCCTTTATTATTCGCAATGTACATATACGAATCATTGGATTGCGAAAGCATCCAGTTTTGATTATCGGCATTATATATTTTGGGAGTATAGTTTATAATTGGAGGTAATTCCTGAGCTAAGGAAAAACTAAAGAACAACACAAAAAATACATTAATTAGGGTTCGCAAAAAATAATTGGGTTTGAGTTTAATGTAAATCTACGGTTATTTTTTTAAAGAACTTTTGCGAACTCTTAATTTCTTGTGTTTTTATAAGCTAGTTTTATTACTCTTTCTTTTTCTTGAGTTAATTATTACCTTCATTATTTTTTCTGCGTTTTTTAATAACATAGTCAAATATATCTAAAAGTACTTCTTCTGTTTTTTTACGTTTCGTTTTTGGTCTTGTTTTCGGTTTTTGTTTTTTATTGTTTGAATTCTTATTTGTTCCGTCATTTATAGTATATGTTAGAGATTTGCATTTTTCAACTTTTATATTTCCTTTAATCTCTCTACTATAACTAAGTTTTCCTCCACGAAAAAAATAAGCTTCGGCTGGCACATTAAATATACATGCATTTTGCCCTCTTTTAATAGTTATAGTTCGAAATGCTAGATTAACAGCTACCTTAGGTCTATATCTGAAAATCTCTAAAAACAAATTGGAACCTGTATTATTTTCAAAACAATAGTCACCTGTCTTTAAGCGTTCACAATCTTCATCCGTTGACCGTGGATCGTTTTCATCTTCTACAATAATAACTCTTTCCTGCTTTTTCCTATTGACACTACGATTTTCATATTCTTCACTTAAAATATGTTTTAAACTTTCATCTGGACGTACAGTTTTTATGGCGGCTGCGATTTGTTTTCCAGTTTGTGTGTCTATAATTTTTATCCGTACGCGTAAATGATGTAAGGTATAATCAACAGTACCAGTTACAATAGCATCTGCTGCCACTAATTTGTTTACTTCTTTTGCCGTTGCAGGATCTATAAAGCCTTCTTCATTCCATTGATGTTCTGCACTTAATTGTTCTATGTGATCTCTATCAACCACTTCAAAGTTTTCTGCTACATTGGTAAAGTGCACAGAAAAGTCTCTTCCTACATAATCACCTATCTCCGTTTTTTTTCCTTTCGTATTATGAAAAAACCAAACAGCAACCACTAATTTATTTTTTTGCTTAACTCGCGCTACTGTTTGATTAGCTAGACTGATCATATCTTTTTCAAAATCTGTATCTTGTCCGAAAACAAAAGGTGAATAACATATTGTTATTAAAAATCCTATGAGTGTAATTTTTTTCATAATGTAAATTTTTTAATAGTGTTTCTTTTTGCAATGCTATTAGTTGTTCCATTGCTCGTTACTGAGTTTGCATATGAGGTTAGTATGCTTCCTGTACGGACATCCGTAATTGTATAATGTATAGTTAACGTACATGTTTGTTTTGTTTTTAATACTGTATTTTGCTTAAATTCATACGTTACTTTACCAACACATATGTAATCTGTATGCTTAGACAAATCAGCTCCAAGTTGTTTTAGATCTCCTTGAAATAGTGATGCTTTTAGTTGCTGACTAAGTTGATTTGTTGAAATCAACTGTTGTGTTACGGCATATTCATTCCTTAATTGTTGTTTTAGGTATGTTGTAAAATCCGTTTCTAAATTTGATATTGAATCGAATATAAATACACTTAATTCTTTATGCTCTTTTGTATTAATAACTGAACTATTCAAAGAAATAGAAGGTTTTGTGCCATTTTTAGGTTTAGTTGTCTCCGTAACATTCATATTTCCTTCTTCTTCATTATGTAAAGGACTTTTAAGAACTATGTATTCTGTTATCACTTCTCTATTTATCGGTTGTAATTGTTTTCCTGATGTTGGATGTATGCCAGCTGCATTGTAAAATTCTGGTTGATTATTATTCGTTGTATACCAAACTATAGGTTGTTGTTGTTCATCAAAGAATTTTGTGGTAGCATCTGGAAAAATTCTATTAATATCACTTACCGTAAAATTTTTAGTATGGATCGTAATGGGAGAACTATTTGAATTATTCTTATTATAACTCTGTATACATATAGTGTAAAAGAAAGCAATCGCAACAATAGCTACTACTACTATTACACTGAAGTGAAATTTACTTTTTACATCTTTTCCTTCAACTTTTATCGGTTTAGCTTTTGATGGTTTACTAACTTTTTCAAGTTTAATTTTGGTGTAATCATAATGCCTATCAAATGGTCGTGGTTTTATGTCTAATAACAAAGCACAAATATTAAGTAACCCTCGTTTCTGCGGATCTTTTGTATTTCCTGATAATAAGCGGCTTATATTTTTGCTTAGTGTTTCTGCTTTTTTTGTAAATTCTACTAACAGTTTCGAGTTGTCCTGAATTTCTATGTAATTTTTTATAATTACTTGATCATCATCAGATAACTTATCAAAGACTTGAACCAACTGAAATAATTCTTCTTTTACGATGCCTTCATTTAAGTCATGCAGGTAAAATTTGGCATCATTTTCATAAAGCCATTCATACTTTTTTATAATACTTGCCAAATATGGCTTTTGCTTCACATCCATATGCTTTTCTTCTTATTAGACAACCACAGAAAACGCTCGAAAACCCTTGAAAACAAAGAAAACATCAACTTTTAGTTGTCATCTAAAATATTTTTACATCAGTGTTTAAGAGAAGTTAACATAGACTCTTAAATCTAATGTCTTGCGCAGGACACATTGTGTAATAGCTGCTTACTGGAATTCTAGCTACCAAAGCAGCATCATACTTAGTGTCATGAGATATTTAATTATGTTTATTTTATTTGCGTTCATTTCTTTTGGAATGATTTCTTGCACACCTGATCCAATAGAGGATCAACAAGTTGCAACAGAAGTTTTAGCGACCGAAAATGGTTCAGAGGTAACTCCACCACCATCTGAGGAAACTGGAGAAGACGATGAATTAGAACCAAATAGTTAGAAAATAATAGCAGTGACTATACTAGTTAGTCACTGCTTATTTTAACTTTTAAATGGAGCCGTACAGTCTTCAATATTTTCTCTGTTTGCATTCTTGTATTTGATGTATTTACTCATTAATTCGGCTACGTTCTTTACATTAAATTTTTTAAAAAGATTTCGCACGTGTACTTCTACAGTTCTAGGGCTAATGTATAATTGATCAGCTATTTCTTTTTGAATATTTCCTTCACTGAGCTTTTCTAGGATATCATTTTCTCGTTTAGATATGCGCATCCATGATTCAATTTCTAACATTTGAGATATATTGTAATCTACATATTTCCTATCATTTACCACTTCATCTATTGCTGCAAAAGTTTCTTTAACACCTAATTGTTTATCTAGATATGCATCAACATCAAGCTGATTGAATAATTTTTCATAATGAGCGATTCTTGTATTTTGTGTTAAGATCATAATTTTAATTTTAGGATATAATTGCTTCACTTTTTGTGCAATGATAAATCCATCATACTCTTTTGTCTCAAAATTTAAATCTAACAATATGATGTCAATGGCTTCTACTTTCAAAATATCAAGGGTATCCTTATAATTATCAGTATGCAACGTTTTTTCAACTAACGTATGTTGTTGTAACAATAACTGAATACCTTGTGCAAAAATTAATGAATCTTCTACTACTAATATTTTTAGATATGATTTCATAAGACTATTGTTTTATAAGCTGTAATGAAATTTGAACTGTTGTTCCTTTGTCAGTGTGTATAATTTTTAATATTCCATTTAGTAAACTTATACGTTGTTTCATATTTGTAATTCCAATACCATTTGTTGTTGTATTGCTAAACCCTATTCCATTATCTGCAATATCAAATTCTAGCATTTTTTTATTCGTAACTCTATGTGAGATTTTGACTTCTGTAGCTTGTGAATGTTTTTCAATATTGTGCATGGCTTCTAGAAAAATTCCATAAAAATTAGTCTGATCAACTAACTTCATCTCATCTAATAAAGTTGGCAATGGTAATTGTAGGTGTACAAATATTTTTCTGTAATATTGAAATTCAGAAAGTTGTGATACTATGATTTCTGTAAGTGTAGCTTCTTGTATTTTACTATGTAAAGGAGATAATCGATGTGAAATAAGTCGTATTTGTTGATTTACATCTTTAATCTCATTTATAATTGAAGTACTAATTTTATCATATTCTTTAGCTTGAGAAAGAGCTAATATTTTTAATCGAATACCATCATAACTTGTGGTAATAATATCATGTAAGTCTTTACTAATACTTTCTTTTATACTTTCCTGTCCTTGATATGTAGCTGCTAGTTTTTCTAATTCTTGTTGTTGTACAGTTATTTTTTGCTGTTGCCTATAATAAAAATATATTCCCAAACTTATAATCAGTAAAATTGCCAGAATTATTAATAAGATATTTCTATACAGAATAGAGGCTTCTTGTGCTTCAATATGTTCTTCCATAGAAGATGTATTTTGTATCAAATTTTCAATTTTCTGATCTTTTTGATATACTTGTAATTGTTCTTGATAACCTTGGATAATTTTTATTTGATCCTTTTGAAATCCTTCTTTAAGTAATTTTTGATATTTTTTTTGATATAGTAACGCTTCGTGGTATTTACCAATACTTTCATAGTAATTTCCTTTTATTTCATTGAATCTAAGTTCGTTCAATTTGTTAGGACTTATTTTTAAATACTCTTCTGCAGCAGCTAAATATGTAGCAGCGTCTGTATATTGTTTTTCTTTTAAAGCAATCAAAGCTAACTCATTATAAGTAACTGGATAAGACGTTACATCTTCCGTTTCCTTTTTTTGCTTTAAAGCGTTTGTGTACGTTTGTTTTGCTAATTGAATATCATTAGCGATATAATACATTGTTCCTAAGTTGTGTACTACTCTACCTAAATGTATTTTTATTCCTAAATTAGTTCGCAATGCTATTGCTTTTTTGTAATGAAAAATCGCGGAGTCAGATTTTGATTGTTCTTTGTATATGTTTCCTAAACTATTATGTCCGTCAGAAACTTTTTTAAAATCTCCAACTTTCGTCCATAATCGTAATGCTTCTGTGTAATATGTTTGTGCTATATCTAATCTCCCTAAAGTTCGCTGAATAGTTGCGATTGTTCTACAAACACCTGCTTTATCTTTTAACTTATTTAATTGAGAAAAACCTATATACGCTTGTATTAAGTACTTCATAGCCTTAGCGTACTCATTACAATTCTTATATAAAATTCCAGCTTTAGAAAATGTTCTAAACTTTTTGTAGGATTCTGCTTCGTCTTCATAAATCAATACAGAGCGATTTAGAAATTTTAAAACACTGTCTTTCTCTTTCCGATACATTAATGCCAGATTAAAGTTTGCATCTGCTGCATATTCTGAAATAGAATCGTTTTGAATACTTTGCACGAAATATTTTTTTGCGCTATTGTATTCTTTCTTTCTATAATAAATAGCGCCTATTTTATTATAAATATAACTGGTGTCTTCATCAAGGTTTAAATTTGAAGCTAATTGTAATGCTTCTTGATATATAGAAACTGCTGCATTGTATTTTTTATCCGCTTCTAATTCCTTTGCTTTTAATAATAATGAATCAAGTTCAGTATTTACGTTTGTAGTAATTGCTTCCAATACCTGTAATTGAAACACAACTAAAACCCATAAAAATAAATACTTATAGTTGTTCTGCATATGATAATTTTACATTACGAATGTAATTTAAAAAAATTAAAGTAAGAAAAATGAATTTTTAAATACGGGAATTTACGTATTGAATAAAGGTGTAATCATTGATAATATTGAAAGGTGGAATCAATATTACTATATGAAGAAAATAATACTATTTATTTTATTGTTAGTTGCGGCACGTATTACTGCCCAAAATGATGCTTTTTTAGATGAAATAATCGTAAAAGGTGATATTATATATTACAATGGAAGTCCTTTTTCTGGAAATTTATACGAATATAAAGAAGAAGCACTTACTGCAAATAAATGTATTTCAAAATGTCAATATATTGATGGTGTACGCCATGGCTTAAGTAATTATTGGTATATAAATGGGCAGTTAAAAAGTGAAGGAAATTATGAAAAAGGACAAGGTATTGGTACCCATAAATTTTATTTTGAATCTGGCATTATAAAACATATCAAAACATATGAAAATGGTTTTATAATTAAAGATGAATTATTTTATAAAGGCGGAAATTCAAAACATGAAAAAAATTATAATTCACAAGGAATACGTCATGGAGTTTTTAGTACTTGGTATGAAAATGCTCAAAAAAATACAGAAGAAAGCTATCTTAATGGAGTTTCTCAATCTAAGATAAAATATGATCAAGAAGGTGTAAAAAGATTAGAGAGTACATATAAAAACGGGGTACATGTCACTACGAATTCTTATTATGCATCAGGGAATTTAAAAAGTATTAAAAAATATAATCCTACTTCTTCCAAGCTAATAATACATCAAACATTTTTTGACACAAGTGATATTGAAATCTTTAAACAAAGAAGTTATAAAAATGAGAAATTTCACGGGGAACAAATTACCAAAAATGAACAAGGTTATTTTATCTCTGAACAAACCTATGTTGAAGGAAAACTAGTATCCTCAAAAAAGTATAAAAACAACAAACTTTCGTCGCATTCTGAATTCATTAAAGGATTTGAAACTGAAAAAATAAGCATTTTTAATGATAATGAGCTACTTACTTCAACGTCATATTTAACTAATAAAATTAAAGATAGTATTTGGCATACGTATACATTAAACGGTTATAAAGACTCAGAAATAGCATATGTAAATGGTAAAAAAGAATGGCAAGGTAATTACATAAATGACAAAAAAGATGGTGTCTGGATTTATTATAACAATCAAAGTCTTAATCAAATATTTGATAGTTATGATCAAGGAGAAATTACAACAAGTAAAACCTTTGAGAAGGTACACTTATTAGCACATAGAATTAATGAAGCAAATACGTTTGCTTACAGAAATAAATTTACAGATGAGATTATAATTGTAGCTATGGATGCTACTTTTTCAGCAGACACGAATGCTGAAAGAGTAAAGTACACACTAAAATATCTTTTCAATAACTATTTTGAACCTATTACTTCGGTATCTAATGAACCATATCAATTGATTGATAAGTTTATTTCTCTACAAAATCTCGTACTGTCAAAAAAAGAAACACTTCACGAACGTAAAGAGAATCGTCTTGATAAAAACTCACCAATCATAAGAGAAAAAGGATATCACTTCTATATCGCTTTTCAATTGTACTTAACAAATCGTCAACAAGAAGAATTATACAATAGAACTGAAAAAATTAACAAGTCAGACAAAGTTGTAAATGCCCTATTTAATAAGGTTACCAATACCTATGCAAAATCTGAGGGCGCAGCAATAGAGAGTGCTTTCAAATCATTTAAACTAAAGCGTTTTTTTAGAAAAAACTTTAAGAAGGCATATAAAGAGAATAAAAAATAAAATTTACATCATGGGGAACAAATTAACAAACTTAGAAAACAACTATTATTATGGCTTTACACGCTCTATTTGGCATATTGTTATTACCGTTTTGTTTTTAGGACTAATTGGTGGCATTATTATGATTGGATGGAGTTTTATTCCAAGTAGTAAAAAGGTCGTAATAAAAACATCTCCACCAATAAAACAGAGTTATCCGATACAAGTGGATGTTACTACGAATGAAGTTTTACAAAGGTTGCCAAAAGAAAAAAAAGAGATTAAAAAAATTCTTGACGAACAAACTAAAATTGCAAATACGCCTACCAATCAGAAAGCCTATGTCGTTAAAAAAGATATTGATACAGTAAGCCTTAATAATTTTAATAATGAAATAGCCAATTTAAAATTACTCCTTCCTATAAAAGAGTATCGCGATTTGTGGAATCCAAAAGGATACTATACATATCCGCAAGGAAAGCGAAAATATGACGTAACAAAGAATGAGAAATACCGTAAATGGGTTATTACAAGTCAAGGACTAAAAGAACGTATTATTTCTAGGACAGATGCTATGAGTTTTAAAAGTTACAAAGAAAAGTATCAGCTCTTAAAAGCATACAATGAATGTTTGTCTAAAATTAATGCGACGGATCGAGAGTTAATTCTGGAAAAGTTACTGACTTTCTACAATAAAAATAAAACAGAAACAGTAAACGGTATAGAAAAATTGACTGGTTTACTTCCATTGTTCCTTGAAAATTTAGCACAAGTATTTGATAATGAGTCTTACTTCATCAAAAAAAATCCAAAAGATGGAATCGGTATGATTTCGTTTGAAACTGAGATTCTTTCAAAGTTTACGATTGAAGATAGAGTGTCTGCTGCCAAAGTATTGAAAAGTGAATATCTCAACTATTACGATACTAATTTAAAGACTTTTAAAGAAACAACTCAAAACTTCATACAGATGCTTCCAAAATTCTCCAAAGGTCAAGAAGCAGTAGCCTTACAATATTTTTATGAAGTCTACAGAAGTAAAAATGCACAACGTATAGCACAAATTAGAACCATTGATAACAACTATCAACAAAGTATTAACGCTATTGAAAATCAATACCTAGCAGATGTAAAAAATGCACAAGTTGAATACAATAACAAAGTACAAACCAAAGTTTTTTGGCGTGTATATAGTTTTTGGTCTGTTTGTTCTGCTATAGGTAGTGTTTTAGTAGTTACACTAATTCTACTCATGTTATCAATGATTAGAAATGTAAACAAATTAGCAAATGTTTTACTTCTTAAAAAAGAAAATAATTAACCTCTAAAAATTTATACAATGAAAAAAATCTACGTATACTCATTTTTATTTATCTTCCTATATATCGGTTGTACAGAAGATGAAACTACTGATGATGTTGAAGTTATCAATACTGATATTTCGGTAACTGCATCAGAAAATCTTATTTTTTGGTTAGATCAAGACGATTTAGCTCAAAAAGTAGACAATGCTTTCACTTTCAACTTTGGAAATGCTTTAGAAAATGAAATTCAAAAAACAATTACATACAATACGGATTCTACAGAAGTAACTGCGCAGATTGCTTTTAAACAAGCGTTTCAGGAAAAGTATTATGATGGGAATGTGACAAATAATACTAAGACTATTGAGTTACAAAAAAATACTATTAATACTGGATATATTCCAATATCAAGTGAAGCTTTTATGAGTACGCCTTCACAAGAAGTTCCTCTAGCAAGTACAAATAATTTACCGTCTAGTTATGATTTTTCAGACTTAATGCCACCAGTTGGGAATCAAGGTAGTCAAGGTTCTTGTGTCGCTTGGAGTACAGGATATTATTTAAAAAGTTATCATGAAAAAATAGAAAATGGATATTCATATAATGATAATTCTAAGTTAATGAGTCCTGCTTACATATATAATCAAATAAAAGAAAGTACGTGTATCGGTGGTTCATACTTCGTCAATGCGCTTGATTTATTAAAAGATAAAGGTGTATGCTCATTACAAGAAATGCCATACAATGTGAATGATTGTAATACACAGCCAAGTTTTTCACAAAACCAAAGCGCTTCTGCTAACAAAATTGAAAACTATTACAGAATAGATATTAATAACAGTAGTGTTACAAACATTAAATATTATTTATCTAATGATATTCCAGTTGTTATTGGGGTTAAAATTGATGATGAATTTCAAAATAAATTAAATATTAATTATGAATACACATACAATGGAGTTATTAATAGCTCAAATATAGGATATCATGCCATGACATTAGTGGGATATGATGATACAAAAAATGCTTTCAAACTTATAAACTCTTGGGGAGAAGATTGGGGAAATAATGGATATTGTTGGATACATTATGATTTGTTTTCTGATGGAACATTATTTTCAAATAGTACCGTATTTAGAGCTTATTGGACAGAAGATGCAACGAACTCGGTAGGCACTTCTAACATACAACTATCAGGAGATATAAACTTTGGAAATGTAGAAATCGGACAATCAGAAACAAGATCACTTGCCATTGAAAACACTGGAAATGAAAGCTTTAATATAATTGATATTACATCATCAAATACGGCTTTTAGTATAGCTGGTAGTAGTGCTGTCGTTCAACCAAATAGTACAATTACTGTACAACTTCAATTTACGCCAGCCCAAGAACAAACTTATACAGGAATTATTACAGTTGACAATACGGCAGATAATGCCAACAGTACTAATAGTACAATTCAAGTGACTGGTACTGGCTTTATGAATACGAGTAACTCCTCAAACATTTCAATTACTGGTAATCTAAATTTTGGGGATGTAGAAGTTGGACAATCCGATACAAAAACGTTTTCTATCAATAACACAGGAAATCAAAGTTTTACAGTTTCAAGTATCAATTTTCCAAGCAGTGCTTACAGTGCTAATTTTAATTCTGGCACGATAAACCCTAATAATCCACAACAAGTAACTGTTACTTTCCAACCAACAAATGCACAATCATACAGCGGAACAGTTACCGTAAATCATAATGCCGATGCAGGTAATAATACAATCGCTATTAATGGAAATGGTATCAATACTAATACAGGACAACCCAATCTAGTTTACAATGATTATAATATTACAAGTGATGATAATTTTAATGACATTGTAGAAGCTGGAGAGGATATTGATTTTGATATAGAGTTACAAAATATAGGTAATGCTACTGCAACAAATATTGAAGTTATCATAGACACCAATGACCCAGATATAACTATCTCAGACAATGATAGGATTTATGATGATATGCCCGCAGGAGATTTTGAATGGAATGGAGGAGATTTTGATTTTCAAGTATCTCCATCTTGCCCAACAAAAACGGTTGTATTTACAATGCAAATAATTTCAGATCAAGGTAGTTGGACAGATAGTTTTTCAATTCAAGTACAAGGACAAAATGGCGGATTACCACAAGTATATGCCACTAATTCTCCAAGAGATAATTGTTCTGCAACTGGTTCTTCTGACAACTACAGATTAGATTTAAATACTAATTATTATAGAGATAATTGGAATATTGACAATATCCTTAGCTATGGATCAGATGGAAAACGTGGTATGTGGTATCGTTTTAGAACTACAACAGCTGGAACCTACACCATTAATCTAACTATGAATGGAGATCCAGGTTTTCAATTATTCACTGTCTGCGGTGGTTCTCCAGTGGCTATAAGCGATAATTCTAACAGCGATACAGAAACAGGGACTTACACAATAAATGCTGCTAATACAGATATTTATATACGATTTTATGATAATGATGATAATTCTAATATAGATTTTGAGATCTCTATTGAGCATTAAATAAAACTTTGTGATTGGCTAATCAATAAGGTCTAGGCATTTTATTATAAAAAATGCCTAGACTTTTTGTATTCTTTATATCTGAATAATTATAATTCATTTAATGCTACTATCTTTGCAGCAAACATTCTTACCATGGATCCAGAGAATATATTCCATTATATATATGACTTTTTAATTAACCAGGGAGTACCACAAGAAACGGCTGTGTATTTAAACATAGCCATTGGTGGAATCATTGTGGCAATTATTTCATTTGTACTAGATTATGTTGCGCGAAGATTACTAGCAGCCTTAGCACATCGTATTGCGCCACGTACCAATAATTATTTTGATGATTATTTAATTAAAAACAAAACACCTCAATATTTAGCACACTTAGTTCCTATCTTTTTTATTGCTTGGGTTGTTCCGTATTTGTTAGAAGCATTTCCTGACGTAGAAAGTATTGTGCACATGGCGATTGATGTGTATATGATTATACTCATTATTCTTGTGATTAGAAGTGTGTTGCGCTCGTTTAGAGACTATCTTAAAACGTTGAATTCGTTTAAAGACAAACCTATTCATAGCTATATACAAGTATTTATGATATTTGTATGGAGCG
The DNA here is from genome assembly GCF_056033805.1 of Kordia sp. E. NCBI lineage: Bacteria > Pseudomonadati > Bacteroidota > Flavobacteriia > Flavobacteriales > Flavobacteriaceae > Kordia > Kordia sp. E. The sequence continues at coordinate 1,120,834 of NZ_JBRASR010000003.1, read as the reverse complement.
TTGGTTTGATCTCTATTTTCTCTGTGATTACAGGAAAATCTATTGTAGCTTTCTTGACAACTTTAGGAGCGTTATCTGCTATTATCTTATTAATTTTCAGAGATACTATTTTAGGTTTTGTTGCAAGTATTCAGGTTGCAGTAAACGATATGGTTCGTATTGGCGATTGGATTACGATGGAAAAGTACGGAGCCGATGGAGATGTTGTAGAAATTAGCTTGGCTACGGTAAAAGTTCAGAATTTTGATAAAACCATTACCACTATCCCAACCTATGCCTTGATTTCTGACTCATTTAAAAACTGGCGCGGAATGAATGAATCAGATGGACGTCGTATAAAACGAGCCATTATTTTAAAAGCACATAGTATTCATTACCTCAGCGATACAGAAATTGAAGAGTTGAAGAAGATAGAATTGATCTCTGATTATTTAGATCATAGACAAAAAGATATTACGGAGTTTAATACAGAAAATGTAAATGATACGTCAGTATTGATCAACGGGCGAAATCTGACCAATATTGGTGTCTTCCGAAAGTATATAGAAGAGTATTTAGAGAGACATCCTGCTATTAATGAAAATATGATGATCATGAGTCGTCAATTGGCACAAACGCCACAAGGTGTTCCGTTGGAAATTTATGCGTTTAGTAAGGATAAAGTGTGGAAAAACTACGAATATATAATGGGTGACATCTTTGATCATCTCTTAGCTGCTGTTCCTTATTTTTATTTAGAAACCTATGAGTTGAATGTTTCAGATCGTTAGATTGTTAGACACGCTACGCTTTGGGGTAGTATAAGGGATTAGATGTTAGGTTTTGGGTTTTGGGTTTTGGTTAAGATACTTCACTCATAACTCATAACTTTTTAACTCTTAACTTTTTTTTGAGGTCTTGGGTATTGGGTATTGGGTAAAAAACTTTCTCTTTTAAAACTACAAGCGTCATTTCGAGTAATTTTCACTAGAAAATTGCATCGAGAAATGCTTTGATATTACTTCACTCTTGGTGTTACATTTCGACTGTGTTCAATGTGGCAGGTTTTCGGTATTAGGGCGCTGTCTTCAAAAATAGTGAGTATTGTATGGAAGTGCGGTGCGCAGCACAACGCATGCAATACAAAACGCGAACGATTCGCAGCAATTTTCTATAGGCAGCTTGATTTTTTTGAGAAGCCTGTGCTGAACTTGATTCAGTATCTTTTATCAAGAAAAAAATGAACGTAATCGCTAATTAAACAAATTACTAAGTTTCTCAAAAACTACTTTCGTATACACTACAATAAAAGAACATAATTCTTTGGTGTTCTTACGCTCTTGATTTTCCGGTGTTAGGGCGCTGTCTTCAAAAATAGTGAGTATTGTATGGAAGTGCGGTGCGCAGCACAACGCATGCAATACAAAACGCGAACGATGCGCAGCAATTTTCTATAGGCAGCTTGATTTTTTTGGTTCGTTTTTTTATCAAGAAAAAAATGAACGTAATCGCTAATTAAACAAATTACTAAGTTTCTCAAACACCTCTTTAGCATACGCACCATTAAAAGGAACATACTTTTTAGACCTTTCTGCATCTCGTAAATCGTTTTGTAAAGTTTGTAGTGGTATATACTTTGCTCCTGCGACTTCTTCCTCTTGTAATTTAAAGTTTGTATCTACTGGAATTTCACAAGCAAAAATAGTGATGAATTCACGATCCCAGTAATCTTCTGCATGCTTGCATTCAATGTATAATCGTGTGATTTGTTGAAATGCAGTTTCGGGTAATGTAATTCCAAGTTCTTCCTGTACTTCACGTTGTGCAGCTTCTAAAGGAGTTTCTCCATGACTCATATGTCCAGCAACAGAAACATCCCAAAGATTGGGAAAGTTTTGTTTGTCCGCAGCTCTGAGTTGTAATACTACTTCTCCGCTATTTGTGTATAGCCAAACGTGTACGGTTCCGTGAAAATGTCCTTTACGATGTACCTCATCTTTTGGCAAGTATGTATCAGTTGGATTGCCGTGTTTATCTAGGATATCGATGAGTTCCATGTTTTTTCTAGGGATTAGGTTCAAGGTTCAAATTAATTTTTTACATTTTACATTTGATCTTTTACATTTTTACTTTCCTTGGCTTTTTGCACAATAGCCTTTAGCCTCGCCTTTGTCGCTTCTTTTTCAGCACGCTCTTTGTTGAGTTTGCGTTGCATGAGCTTGGTATGCTTGGCTTTGTTTTTGGTGTTTTTTTGTCCTTTTGGTTTTGGCATGATGGATTAAAATTTAATCTATTATTCCTAATTCTTTTAGTATATCGTATTTAAATTTACTCATTGGACGCTTGTGAAAATCTGAACTCTCTAATTCAGTTCCAAAAAGTAATCTATAAACTTCACGTTCCGTTAAATCATTTTTTGGAAAAAATTCTTTTATCTTTTCAATATATGTTGTCGAATATGCTTGTTTTATTTTTATCAAATCACTCAATTCTTCATGATGTGCATTATACATTTCATGAATTTTTAATTTCTTTAATGTGTTATATGCTTTTTTATTATTCTTATCATAAAACATGAAGATATTATATCTTGATAATTTCGTTTCATAGAAATAATCAAATTTAACATCATCAATTTGTGAAGCATCTACATATGGATGAATATGTTCATCTAAGTTAAGTAATATATCTCTTTTTGCAGAACTATTACATGTGTAACAACTTGGAATTAGATTATAAAAAGATAATGACAATAACGGATATTTAGATTGAGGAAACCAATGATCAAACTGTGGTCTCATTAGCTTTTCTTTCTTTTTGGTTACCATTGTGTTAGTATATGTTCTATTGCAATAAGTACAGGATCTTCTGTTTAGTTTTTTAGCTAAATGATAAGCACTATATTGAGACTTTGGAGAAGCTGCTGTAAACCAAGTTTTGTATGCAAAAACTTTATTAATAATTGATTTATAGATGTCTATGAGTTCTATAAATTCTAATTCATCCGATAATCTTTCTTTTTTTTTCTTTTTTAAAACTTTAAATCTGTCTTCATAGGCAAAGTAAGGCAATAAATTCTCCCAAATCAACTTATCTAATTCTATTAGTTCATCTGGCTTTCCACAAATCAAAATTTCTAAAAAGTCATCATCAGATAAAATCTTCTTTAACCTAATTGGAATATTTGAAATTTCTTCTATTCTACTTGAACATATTTTACATGAAACATTACTACATACTGTCTGCCCAATTTTTTTTCTTATCAAACATCTTACTGAATCATAATGAGCCGTTAGTGCGTCTTGAACTTCAATTGAAGTACTATCTATATACAACATTATAGTTTTTCTTTAAGTTGATAACCTAATTTCTTAGCTAAACGTATAAGCTCTCTTTTATCTTGTTCTTCCTTACGAACTAAAAAAAGATTTTTATACATTGCTTCTAACTTGTGCCTTATAATAGGTTCTCCAATACTATCAATTATTTTTTTGTAAAATATCTTACGTTTTCCCCAAACATTAAAATTTATATAATATTCAAAATCTAAAGGTTCTAATTCTTTTTCATATTTAGAAATAACATCTAGTAATTGACTTTTTAACTTTTTCTTTATATGTAAATTTTCTTCTGCTTGACTTTCTTCTTTTTCTTGGTTCAATATTTCTAAATATTCTTTTCTCAATTTTGAATAGTTTAAAAAAAGAATCACTTCTTCAATTTTTTCTTTAGCAAATACCCCCATAAACCCATCTTTTAAGAAGAAATCGTTTGCTAACAAATCGTGAATGTTTGCGCCAAAAGTAAGTTGCTCATTACTTATCGCTTCTCCTTTTTTTAATTTCAAAATGTTTGAGGAAGGAATGTCTGATAAAATAAAAGGAGAATGTGTTGAAAACAACATGTTAATTCCTTTAATTTTAGGAACATGTAATGATTTTATTCCGTTTAGTATATACTGAATAAAGTCTTTTTGGTGCGCAGGATGAAAATACAACTCTATTTCATCTAACATTAAATTAAGATATTGATATTTAATATCTTCTGGATTATCATTATCAAATACAGAATCGACATTAATTATATGATATAAAATAGATTGTACAGAATGAATCAGTTGTTGTTCTCCAGAACTCAGGCCACTAAAGAGTGATTTATTACTGTCATTATCTATTTCTTCAAGGTGTATTTCCAATTTAAAAAGAGAAGGTGGTATTAAGCTTATAATATCACAAAGCTTTGGTGTATTTATTCTTTTTGCTAATTCTTTAATAGGGATATGAAACCTGTCAATCTCAGTATGCCATGTATACTTATCATTTTCAGCTAAAGGATCATTTTTAATATAATTTATGGCTTGTTTTAACTTATAAGTAATATGACTGTCGTCTTGTTTTAATGCTATAATATATTCTTCTAAACTATTTTCTCCATAAGCATAAAAACGAGGTTGTTCTCTTGGTTTTTTTGAATTATCTGTTAAATACACTTTGTACTTATCATAAGTTCTTGCAATTTTAAAGAGTTTTTTAACAATATACTTTTCAATCTCTTCTTTAAACTTTACTTCTGTCGTATCTCTATCTATTCCTATTAATTTATTATAAATAATATCTAATACATCAGATTCACTTGAATAATCTGAATATAACCGCTCAAAAGTGTACGTATAAGGCGGATCTGCCCATTTATGATAATAGATATTTTCTATTTTATCTTTATCTAGCGTAAAGGTTAATGCAGTAACAATCTGTTTATTGGTTAGTTTTAGATGATCGTTTGATTTCGATTCTATCAGTAAGTTTGATAACAATCTTGACTTTGCTAAATATTCTTCAGTATTAATATTTATTTTACCTTCATCCCGCATAGGATTGATTACTAAAGGTGTTTGATACCCATCATTTTTATGAAACAATGCTCTAATCCAACCTCCTATATGATTCGTATTTAAACCATATAAAGAGTAATTAATGGCTATTGAATAGAAAAAGAATTCTAAATCCTTTTTTGTTGCCGCATCAAAGGCTTTAAAATCTCCGAATTTCGAAAAACTGTTGTCTTCTTTTATAGTTTGAACAGCATAGGTAACACCTAAATCACTTAGCCTAATACAGTAAATTTTGTCATTAACTGAATAGAAAATATCTAATCTAACCCCATTTTCAATAGGTAAACTAATCAATGGGTCATCAGGATCTTTAAGTATTTGACATGTTGCTGCTAAATTATGAATAGCTAAGAACAATAGTTCTATTAATGTGCTTTTACCAGCTCCATTTTCTCCTACTATTGCAGAAATATTTACATATAATGGTTCTCCTGTATTTTCTCTGGTTATAGAATATAAATCAATGTCCTTTTCTGGTACGTAAGTAAATGTTTGTGTTTCTTTATGAAACTGATAGCTAGAATAAAAAGGATAATAAGTATTCTCTTTCAATACCTTTAAATAATCTGTTAATGTAGGATCTTCTATTACATCAACTCTATCTTTTGTTTGTATTCCTAATAACTTAAATCCTTTCATTTTAATTATGTGATTGATTCATTACTATTCTCATTTAATTTTACTCCAATTGTTATGAAAGTTTCCATCTCTATGAACAGGCAACATATTTACAATTCCTCTGCTATTATATTGTTTATGGAATTTCCTTATTTCTGCTGGCAACATAATATAATAATCAGGTTGTTGATCTAAATTGAGATTTACCATAATATAAATCACATTATCCTTTATTTGGTTTTCCATTAATGGCCAACCTCCAGATTTTTTACTACGTATAGTTTTTACCTGTATTTGATAAGCGACACCATTCTTCTCAGCGAGAATATCTATCGCTTTAGCATTACCAATAGTTAAACCCACACTAAATCCTCTTCTATACAACTCAGCAGCTACAAAGTATTCTCCCGATAGACCACTACTATTTCTTGGAAGTTTTTCTGGAATACTCATACATCAATTTTTAAAAATATTTTAAATTAGTCATAATCGTTATTTTACTGCTTCCTTAACTTCCCTACAACCTCATCCCATACATCTTAGCATCCAACTCTTTCCAATTGGGAATATGCTTTGAAACTTCTGCCCAAAACTCTTTGGAATGATTTTTAATTTTGGTGTGCGCCAATTCGTGTACTATTAAATAATCAATCAAACTGAAAGGAAGTTTAATAGCGTCTATGTTGATCAAAATAGTATTGGATGGTGTACAACTTCCCCAACGCTTGTCTAATTTTCGAATCTTTACTTCGTTGTAATGAAAACCTGTTTTCTTTGACCATTTCTTAACTCTTGGTGCAATCTTCTCCGTTGCTTTCTCTCTAAAGAAAGTTTCAAAAGCTTGCTTCAACGCTTCTTGAGTATGCAATGACTCAGGCACAACAACTTTAAATTTAGATTCGGTGAAATTGATTTCAATAGCACGCAAGTCATTATTTACAAATACCTCAACATAATATTTACGTCCTAAATATTGCACACGACTCCCTGTTACAATATCATCCATACCAATGGCTTCTACTAATTGTAACTTGTCTAATATCCAACGGGCTTTTTTGAGAATCATAGCTTGTTCCTTCTCCACAGGAATAGGATCACCTTTCAATATTACGCCTACATCCTTTTGCACACTAATATAATGTGATTTCAACCCTTCTTTGGGTTGAAAAGTATAGCTAATGGTTTTATTTCCGTATTGTACGTTAGGCATCTGTATTCTTTAGTAAAATAGCAATCATTTCTTTCGCTTTTGTATTCGCTTCTGCTTCATTTAGCGAGGTAGTTTTTAAATACCTATGTATCTTGCGCTTCATATCATTTTGTACACGCCCTTTTGTTTGCCAACCTACAAGATCGAGTTCTTTATGTATTAAGTCAAAGATAGTCTTAGTTACATCTACAGCATCATCATCAAATAATACTTTCATAGAATCGTAAACCGCGCGCTCACGTTCGGTAGTAAAACCTTTGTTTTCTCCTTCCTTTTGCTGTGCAATGATTTCATCTTGCATTTCGGTATAGGCTTTGAGTAATTCTAATTGTGTAATGCGATCCTCTTTTTTAAGTTTTAACAACTCGTCTAAACGTTGTGCTAAAGGTTTATAGAAGTCTGGGCTTTTATCGAGTCCGACTTTTATGGTATGCTTTAAATTGTTTCGCATCTTCAACTCTTTGGTGGCAGGAGAAGCGTTTAGTATTTCTTGTTTAAACTTTTCCTTATCAATAATAGAAATAGGTTCTGCTAAGAGATTTTCTACACCTTCCGATTTTAGATGTTCGTCTATCATGCCTTGTAGCATTTTGCTTTCGTCTTTGCTTATTTTCAATCCATCATCATCTGGAAAAGCATTTCTAGCACGTAACTTTATTTCGTTATACAGCTTAAAGTCACTTTGGTACTTCATGGCTTTGGTATTCGGTAATACAATATTGATTGACTTGTTAAAAGCTTTCAATAATACCTTAAATTGATCTCTTTTATCAATAGGTTCAATAAAGCGTACTGCTGCATCAATATAATCTACACGATCATACTTCCTACTTATTTTCATCGGCTTAAAGAAATCAACCAATTTGGTATGGTTCATTTCCAACTTAGGCAATTCTTCATTAATATTCTTTAAAATATCATCAGGTCGTATGTCACCCGAGAAAATTTCCAATGCCTGAATTAAATATGCCGTAATTCCATTATAATCAACTATAAAACCTGCCTCTTTTCCTTTTCGAGAACGGTTTACACGTGCAATCGCTTGCAATAAGTTATGTTCTTTAAGTGGCTTGTCTAGATATAAACACGATGCTATAGGCGCATCCCAACCTGTCAATAACATATCAGACACAATAATGATGGCTGTATTGTCAAACTTCTTTTTGCCTGATTTCTCAGTTTCTGCTTCGTTTCCAAAAGGCAATTTAAAATTGTCCGTAGCATTCTTAATGTCTTCTGGCGGCACAACCCAAATCGATTTTTGTGATTGCGGATTGTTCTTATTCCACTCCAACGTTTCATAATAACTTTTAGCAATGCTGTCTGATTTTGCCGAACCAATACTCATCACAACTTTCGACTCAAAAGCATGAAAGCCTTCCTCTTTTAATGCTTGTAAAGCTTGTTGATATCGTATGGCATGCATACGACCGCTACAGACCAACATTGCTTTGTGACCATCAGGATATATTTTATTCCTGTAATGATCTATTAAATGTTTGGCAATATCTGTAATGCGCTCTTTGGAGAGTTGATACTTCGTAAGTGCTTCTCTTTTTAGCTTGTCTTTCTTAGCTTCGGAATAATCTCCAAATTTTTCTTCAAACTCCTTGTCTAATGCTTCTTTCTTTACATCAAGCCTGGCAATTCCTTCGTCATATAACAATTCAACTGTGGCACCATCGGCTACAGCTTCTGTAATGGTGTATACATCTATATAGTTACCGCCATAAAATTCTCCTAAAGTCGATTTGTCTTCCTTAGAAATAGGCGTTCCTGTAAAGGCTATAAATTTTGCATTGGGCAATACGGTACGCATAAAGGAAGCTAGGAAACCATAATGACTTCGGTGTGCTTCGTCTACTAATATATATAAGTTGTCTTTTTTGGAGAGTTCTTCCAGTGCTATTTCTTGACGTGTTATTTCTACCCACTTCCCTTTTTGTAACGCTTTGGTAATTTTTATCAGCGTTTTGTCTTTGATGTGTTTTTCTATCATCAAATTGCCGCGTTCTTCCAATTCGGTTTGGTCAGCCGTATCGGTGACTTCTTTGTCCGTTTCTTGAAACTTTTGCAATGTGGTAGTGATAATACCTCCATAGTCATTGCGCAATAATTTGTCTAAGTGTACTACCGAAGAAGCCTGATTGACATTTTTGAACCCTACATTTTGAAATGTGGTAGTGATTTGCCGATCCAAGTCTTTTCTATCGGTCATGATCAATACTGTAGGATTCTCAAAACCAAATTCAGGTGCTTGCAATTTTCGAGTTACATACGCCATGGTTAATGATTTTCCAGAACCTTGTGTATGCCATACCACACCACCTTCTCCTGCTTGCAAGCGTGCAATGGTTTTGTTGGTAGCTCGTAGCTGTTGGTATCGTGGTAATTTTTTAATTGTTGTTCCTTCTTCCAATTCAAACAATACAAAGTGACGAATGAGGTCTAAAAGACGTTCTTTTTGAAAGAGTGCCAATACTAACTTGTCTTGTTCTTTTTTTGCTTGCGCGATGATTTCAGAATCCGTGTTGCTAGTTTTGAATACAGAATAGAATTGTTTGGGCGCATTGATCGCACCATATTTTCCACCTACATCCCAAATACCTGCGCAGATTTGATTGTAGTGAAATAGTTTTTCTGAGTTTTCTTGGTAATAGCCCAAATCACTATACGCCTTTTCCCATGCATTGTCTGCTTTGGGCGATTTGCATTCAATGACACCAATTGGTAAACCATTGAGATAGACCACCAAATCGGGAATGGAGTTTTGAAAGCGACCATGATATTTCATCTGATTGACGACCAAAAAATCATTTTCATTACTATTGAGATAGTCTATATAATGAACAGCTTTAAATTCTTCTTTCCCATCAATGACTTGCTTTACTCGAAAACTCCCACCACGAATGAGTTCCCAAATCTTTTGATTGATTTCCATCAAAGAAGCACCCGTAACCGATGTAATAGCAGTATACGCTTTGTATAAGTTAGCGTCATTGATCCAAGGATTGAGTTTTTTGATTGCATTTTCCAGTCGTTTGGTGAGCACTACTTCCGTAATGCTTTCGCGTTCATCTTGTTTGCTTGCATCATAATACGCATAGCCTAGTTGTTGAAACAACTGAATGGCAGGTAATTCGCTATATGTATATTCTGGTGATTGACTCATGGTGTTACAATGGCCTTAATTTTTGGTTAGTTATACTCATTTGTTATCATAATTGTTCCATCAGAAAAATGTTCAACATTTTCTGTTGAATCATTAAAAAAATCTAACTCCTGAAAATTAGAATACTCACCTTTTTCTAAGAGGCTAAAGACCTCAACAGATATTCCTACATTAAAACTTTTTTCACTAAGCTCAAAGAAATCATTGAAAATTTCAAAAAATGGATACCTATTAAAGAAAAAATATCTGGAAGATTCTGGTAACCGTCTCAAAATAAGATATTCTCTATCGTAGATATTTTCTTTTCGAAATCTGCTTTCATCTAATTCTATTTTATTACCCTTTATCAATTTATCAGAATTTTTAAAATCTCCTATCATATAAAACCACGTAGCATAATGGAGTCTCATAGGAGAAAACTCATTCTTTTTATCTTGAAAATCTTTGGTAGGGTCTACAAAATGAAATTTTGAATTTTCTGCATCATTTTCATTTGACCACTCAGAACAAAATCCAAGTTTTTTTATAATATTAAACCCGCTACTACTTGTAATTATATGTTCTCCACTATCACATTGACTTAATGCTTTTGCTAGTTTAGATTTTATATTACCCGAAGATTGAGTTTCAGTTCCTTTAGACTCAGCTAAACACAACTGATTCAATAAATTGTTTTCTTGGGCTACAAAATCAGGTGTAGACACTTGGTTGGGAATTGGAATGTTATTGGTTTCACAGAAAAACTCAAAATCATTTATAAAAGGATAATGATTATCCCTTAAATATAAATATGTTAATCCTTGAGATAGTTCTCCAATTCTTGTTGTACGAGAAAAATCCCGTAAACGTTCAATTCTTGAAGCAATAATTCTAATATTAGGTTTATTACTATGAATTAAATTTGACAAACCTAATAAGCTTGACCAATAATCAAACCACGATTCTCTACTACCCAATTGTCTTGAACATATAGTCCTTGCAATAGCATCTGCCAAACGCCAACTTCTAAACGTTATAGGGCTATGATTAGTGATTACAGGTGATATACGTTTTGTAACAATTGATTTATTAGTATATTCAATTAACTCAATATCTCTTCTATTATTAAATAACATAGTATTTACTTTTAAACTTTTACCCTTACTCTTCCCGTTAACAACTGCTGCATCAAACCTTTTTTAAGTTCTTGGTAGGTTTCTTTCTTTTTTGCTAGTAATTCTAGTTTATTGTCTAATGATTGAAATATGTCAACTATTTTAGATTGCTCACCTATAGGCGGTAATAGAATTTTTAAGGGTTCTATGATTGACCTTGATAAACTAGGCACTCCTGTTGCTTCACTATGCTTCCTCCAATTGATGGATTGAAAAACTACATAAATATAGTACGGAATAACCTCAGTAAATGAATGAGTATAAAAAAGAGTATCTACTGTCCAAAATTTATCATTCAAAAAAACAGGCTTATCAATTGTTCCTTTTCTTCCAATTCCAACACTTTCTCCATCATATAAATATTCATTTACATAAGTCATAACACCTCCAGTTCCATAAACGGGAATGTTACCTTGACTAAGATGTTTATAATCCTTTCCACTTCCTAATTTCAATACATCGCCTATCCTTACAATCTCCCAACTCAAAGGAATCTCACCCAAAGACGATTCCTTAAAATCAGAATGCCCAATACCCTTAGTTAACAACTGCTGCATCAAGCCTTTTTTTAACGTTTGGGTTTCGCTAATTTGTTGATCAATGAGGTCTATTTTAGCATCTACCGTGCTTAGGATGTCTGCTATTTTTTGTTGTTCTGATAGTGAAGGAAGTTGTATTAATAGCTTTTCCATTCCTCCTTTAGTAACATGCATCATAGTTGAGCCATGAGACTCATTCTTCATTCTTCTAGTTACATTATCTAACAAATAATAATGAAAACATTTATCTATTTTTTTAATATCATGCTCAATTTTCCATATGTGATAATGGAAAATTGCTTTTTCTCCAAACCACCAAACTGGTCCAAAAGTAGCAGACCACATATAAAGTAAATCTCCATTATAACAGTATTGATGTTCTGGTAATTCAAGATTAGAGTAATAATATTCTTTTCCTGATCCAGTTAAATTTTGTAATCTAATTACAGGCACTCCATCTGCTTCCCATTCAGAAAGTTTATATGCTCTCCCATTGAATAAAGTTGCCACTTCAACCTGTTTTACTACCTCCCAATCTTTAGGTAATATTCCAAGTTTAGTTTGTTTATACCCTTCATTCATATCCCCAACTCCTTTAAAAATCCTGCTAACTTCTTATCAATCTCAGCTTCCTGTATTTCCAAAGCTGCTATTTTTTGCTGTACCGCTTGTAAATCTACTTCGGGTTCGGGTTCGCTGGTATCTATATAGCGTGAAATGTTTAGGTTGTAATCGTTGTCGGCTATTTCTTCTAGTGGTACAATGCGCATGTATTTGTCTACATCGGTGGCGCCATCATAGGCGTTTACTACTTTTTCAATATGTTCGGTTAAAAGTTCGTTTTGGTTTTTACCATCTTTATAGTCATTGCTGGCATCAATAATGATCACCTTGCCTTTTTGCGCTTCGGTTTTAGTTTTGTTGATAATCCAAATACTTGCAGGAATCCCTGTATTGTAAAACAAGGCACTTGGCAAACCTACAATACTTTCTACCAAATCGGCTTTTAGCAATGCTTTTCGTATTTTTCCTTCCGAGCCACTTCTAAATAATGTACCATGTGGCAATACCACGCCTGCTTTTCCATCTTGTTTTAATACTGCAATCATGTGTTGTAAAAATGCTAAATCTGCATAACCACGTGGCGGAATTCCGTATTGAAAACGCCCGTACGGATCACTTACTACTTTTTTATAGTTAGGCGTTACTTTCTTTTCGTTTCCGTTTTTATCAAGCTTTACTTCTATATTGGCTTCGGCTTTTGCCCACCATGCGCCCATAGAAAATGGCGGATTAGCAATTACTCTGTCAAAAAGCATGAGTTCGCCTTCGCTATTTTGATGCTGTGGTATATTTAAAGTGTCTCCTTTGCGTAAGTCAGCATCTGTAAAGTTGTGTAGCAACATGTTCAACTTTCCTATTGCCCATGTACCTATATTTTTTTCTTGTCCGTACAATGCTACATTGATATTGTTTCCTACCTTTCCATTGGGTTGTGCGGCAATATAGCGTGCCGATTCTATGAGCATTCCACCAGAACCACAGGTAGGATCGTATATTTTGTGTTTGGGTGCAGGTTTTATAAGTTGTACAATGAGTTGTACGACACCTCTTGGTGTATAGAATTCACCTCCTTTTTTTCCCGTATCGTCCGCAAACATTTTTATTAGATATTCATAGGCATCTCCCAATAAATCATGTGATGCTAAATGATCGTTCCGTAATGAGTGCTGATTAAAGTGACGTAATAAGCGTTGTAGCAGTTCATCAGAAAGTTTTTCTTTGTCGCCAAACTTTGTTGCAGTCATCACGCCTTCAAGTGAGGTGTTTTCGCGTTCTATAGCGGCAAATGCTTTATCCAGCGCGATCCCAATATTTTCAGTTTCTTTTTTTATGTTGTCCCATCTCGCTTCTTGTGGCAATTGAAAATAGGCTTCGGCTTCGGCATCTTCTCTGGTAAAGCCATCACGTTCCATACTGTTTTCTACTTCTTCTTCAAATACATCGTTGGAACGCTTTAAAAATAACAATCCGAAGATGTAATTTTTAAAGTCAGAAGAGTCAATACTTCCTCTTAAAATATTGGCAGAATCCCACAGCCAAGATTCAAGAGTTTCAAGGGTTAATTTGTTTTTGGACATATATATTTTCAGGTGAGTTTTCTTATATAATTCGAAAATACTAAAATTTGTTTAGCATTGCTATATAAGCACCACATTCATATCACAAGAATACTGGAAAAACTTTAGTATTAGTTACGGTAATCCGTAATGAAAATCGTTGAAAATGTAATTCATTTACACTTAAACCATTTAAGCCACTCATATACATTAAAATATACATTGCATTCTATTTATGAAAGAAATACTTATATCCCTTATAGAAGAACCCAGTAAACTTAAAAAGATTGTTTTCAATCTGCTTGAAATCATTTTGTTTTCTATCATTACTTCTGTTGCCTATACTAATTTTTTCGGTCCTTATGAATTGATACTTCCTACGGATGAAGATTTTTTAAGTAAAGTCTATGAGTTTATCATTAGTGGGCGTGTACTACTTGTGGTATTCTTTTATCTATTTAGTAAATACAGTACAATTATTATTTTAATAATTTTACCATTAGGTATATTAAAATATATATCTAAAAAATTTAAAAGAAAGTTGGGTAAGAATAGAGTAATATATATCACAGCTATTGTAAGTAGTGCCATGGAGATCACTTCTTTTAATGTAAAAACTGGAGAGATTCGTTTAGGATCAAAATTTAAGGAATACTACAAGCGACTCCAATCCTACTCTAAAAGTAAAATTGAAAAAGAATTAGCAGATTGGAAAGATTCGTTTATATCTGAAGTGTTTCTTTTATATTCTTTGTTTGTATACGTATACTTTTTTGTATTACAAATTGAAACACATTGGGCTCTAGATTTTACCATTGTTGTCGTATTACTTTTTATCATTAGCATATTTTACTTCGTACATATTTGTGTTTCCTTCGTAGGTATTCATAGAGAAGAAATCCTAGAGTTCTTTGCACTTATAAAACAGGTACATCATACAGAAGCTTTTATGATTGCTAATAAGGTTAAAATTATACATAAGAAGCAGCAAGTTTTTCAACAGAATATGAATATTGATATTAATACTAACAAGTATTATATCTATAATTTGAATGCATCACATCGAATAACTACATCTGTTCTTGAAAATATTGTAAAGGCGCATCAAGAAGGAAATATTATCATTATATCACCTCAAATAATATCTAAAGAAGTTGAAAAATTTATAGACAGTACTACACAAGTCTCATACATTTCTTTTATTACAAAAAAGAAACTATTCAAGAAATTAGATAAAGTATTTAGGAATACTATACAACGTATTGAAAATACACAAAAACCATCCAAATAGCTTTTATACTATTCAGATGGTTTTCATACTTGATACCTAAGTTACAATCAACCTACACTTGTGAAGCTTCGTCTCCAATCTCTACAACATCAGTATTTGGTATTGGTTCTTCTTCCGAAGACGAGCTCATACGCAAACTCACCGTTTGATTGTACTGCTTTGCCAATACGCCAAATTCATTAACCAATTCTTGGTGTGTAGCATTGCTCCCTAAAATAGCATGCGCTTCCGTATGCGCTGTAAGTTCGCGATAGCTACTGATAACAACATCACGTATTGCTGTAAAACTCGTGGCTGGGTTAGCTGCCGATTCAGAGATACGTGCCAAATACCGATCGTTAAAAACTTGATTGGCGATTTTTAGTTCGGCAATCCAATCACCCAAACTTAAGGTTGTAATAGCAGCAATAAGTACTGTCTCTGTTTCCCATTCGGACAACATGCTGTCAATCACGGCAGTTTCTGCTTGGTAATTCATTCTCGGAATATTAGTACCGTAGTTGTTCATGTTATATAACAAACTCGCCGCCGCATTTTTTATCGTTTCATCAAAATAATATTGATTTGCTTCCAAAGTAGCTTTAATTCCTATAAACGCTTTGTCACGTCTGTCGTCTAAATCAATTAGTTCTTGGGTAATACCACTACTTTGTTCCTGCTGAAACAAATCGTCCATTTGATTAGTGAGTGTCGCTAAGGCATCTCGTTGTGTTGTTAATTGTAATACGTCAACATCATTTGCGTTGACAAGTTCTAATACATCTTTCATGTATTGTAATAGTTCGCTATTTCTATAGCGAGAATAAACTGGTGTTTCCATAATTCATCGATTTTAAATAATTCATAATTTTTTGCTCACTTTTTGGTGTTTTATTGAATAATTCGCAATAAAATACCGTTTGAAACCTTCTCGCAGCAATGCAGGGAGCTTTCCGACGCGTTTGGAAGCGTCTCGCAGACCTGCAGGAAGCTTTCCGACGCGTTTGAAACGTTCTCGCAGACGTGCAGGAAGCTTTCCAACGCGTTGGAAATGTTCTCGCAGACATGCAACAAGCTTTCCGACGGATTTGAAAGCTTCTCGCAGCCGTGCAACATGAAAACTTTTAACTACATATGGCTGCTGCAAGCGTGTTTCATATGATGAATCTCAGTATTTTTTCAGAAACAATTTCTATGAATAGTGGTAAACCGTAGTAAATTCAGGCAAAACAACCGTGGATGGTTGTGGGTTTTCTTACGGGAGAGTTGGGTGTTGGGTGTTGGGTGTCGGGTAATTTGTTTTTCTACATTTTGTTTCAAAACATAAACTCTTAAACTTGTAAATACATAAGCTTCAAACTTGTTAATTTGACATTTTCAACTTTGTTATCGGCTATTCAATCTAAATCATTTATTTATCTACACCAAACTGCAATTAATCGAAAAGTAAGCGTCTCAGTTCTTATTTTCTGTACTTTTCAACTATTAAAAAATGCTAGTTCCCCTAGATTATGCGTTGGAAAGGAAATCAAAAATTTAAAGAAGTAATTACAGACGATGGCTATCGTTTGATTGCTCAGTATGTACAAGAATCAAAATATTGGTGGATTGTCTATAAAAACGGAGAGATTATCAATAGAGCTTTATCAGAATCTGACTATGCAAAAAGTATTCAGCTAGCACAAGGAAAAGCTAGACAACGAATGATAAAACATTTGATTAAGACCTAATGAGTCTATTTTGAAGATGCGTTAATTTGAAAGTGTAGCAATTACCTTTATACTAACAGCAAAGTGTTGGGTAATAGGTGTTGGGTGTTGGGTAATTAGTACTTTTAAATTTAAAATTCAACATTTAGTATTTAGTACCTTAAGGATAGGTTACCGTGTCATTCTAGCCCTTGTAATAACGTATGGTAAATATTCAAAAATCCAAGAACAGATCTATTGCGCCAAATCAAAGTGATTGATATTATCAATTTATGAGTTGTTTGGAATATTTAAAGTGATAGTTGTACCATGTGCAAAAGAACTGTCTATTTCCATCGTACCATTTTTACTTTCAATACGCTTTTCTATACTATACAAGCCCATTCCGTCCGTTTGATTGCTAGTTGTGGCATCAAACCCTTTCCCGTCATCTTGCACCATGATGTTTAAATAATCATCATGTTGGGTAAGCTGAATAAGTACTTCTGTTGCTTCTGCATGTTTAATGACGTTTGTAATAAGTTCTTTGACAATGCGAAAGATTTCTAATTCTAACTCACTGTCATAGTACGTATTCATACTAAATGCTGTGATTTCTACTTGTAATTGTTTAGAGTCCGATATTTTTTGTGCAAAAAGTTGAATTGCAGGTATAAGTCCTTTACTTCCTTGCACACCTGAGTTTCGTGTATGAGCCATACTGCGTACACGTTTGTATACATCATCAATGATAGTCAGCATTTTATCATGAGTTTCGATAACTTGTTCGTTTTTGGTACGTGCGTTTTCAGCGTAGAGTCGTAAGGTAGCCATGCTACTTCCCAAATCGTCATGCAGTTCGTTAGCGATGCGTTTGCGCTCTTTTTCTTGTCCTTCTACCATGGCATTGATTCCGACAAGTTCCTGCTCATTGAGTAGTTTTTCTAGCTTTTCTGCTTCTAGTTGTTTTTCGCGTTCCGTGAGGAGTTGTTTTCGTTTTAGGTTCCTGTAGACTAAGATTCCTATAATTAATACACCGCCAAGAATAATTGTAAGTAGTATTGCCATGTTTCCATTTTCGATGCGTTCACGATCGGCTATTAATGTTTTCTTTTGCTCTACAGCTACATCATATTTACGTTTGTATTCTTCTATGTTGGCTGCATAGGTTGCTTGCCCTAGTTCTCTACTAATGGTGTCTTTTTTTTGAGCATAGTAGTAAGCGCTATCTAAGTTGTTTAGTTTGTAATGTGTTTTGGCAAGCCAGTTAACGATGATGGAGTCATTTTTTAAGAACCTCTTGTTTGATCTAATTTCATAAGCTTTTTTAAATAATTCTTTAGCTTTCATATAGTTCTTTCGATCATAATAAATACAAGCTAAATTATTTAATGTATTTTTTCTTATTTGTTTGAAGTAATAGTAATCATCATCTTTTAATAATTCTAAAATTAGAGTATGATATGTAATAGCTTTTTCAGTATCATTTAAATAAAAATCATATATAATACCATACTGATTATAATAATCAATAATGCATAGTTTATTATTTGTATTGATCGCTTTATTGAGAAGTCTATTCAATGAATCTGTAGTAATTCTTTTTTCCATTGAATAATTATGACTCAAGTTATATAATGCTACATATCTTCCCTCAATTTCATTATAAGCGTACTTTTCATAGTCATGAATGTATCTATCTCGATCTTTTCTTAGTTTCCTGTTTTTATTTGTTATATACCATAGTTTCTTTAATATTTTGCATACCAGTATAGAATCGTTTTGTTTTTTAGAAAGGCTAAGTGCTCTCAGAAAGCTTGTGTATGCTACATCTTGTTTATTGTGAAATAAATGATAATTACCAAAATGGATTAATTTATATATAGTGTCCTTTTTATTAGCAACTGCTGTAGTTAGTATATTACTATGTAAAGAAGCGTCATTTTCTCCTTTTTCAAATAGATTTATTTCCCATAATATTGTATTATAAAATATGCTATTGCTATTAACATTTGTTATGAGTTGTTCAGTTTTTTGAACATCTCCTGAATGCAAAGACATTAATATGTTTTTATGTATTTCGTACTTGGTTACATTTTGAGCTTGAGAGTGGCAAAAAAAACAAATGAAAAATATTTTAAAGATGAGTTTTTTATTCATGTATACAATTTACATTACAAATTCGACCACCCACATCACTAAATTTTGAATCTATATATTCATCTAACAGATCAACCTTATTATCTCCACTACTTCCATTAATAATTTCTAATATTTTATCATCTGAGTAGATTATTTCTGTTGTAAATTTTGCTGGTTTTTCTGTATTTATATTAAAAGGTCTTTTAAAGTTTACTTCAATACTTTTACACCCTAGTGGTTTCATAATTATTCTTATAACACTATCATTTTTTTTATAAGATTTAACGAACCCATAATAATCAAAAAGTCCAGATAATCTAATTTGTGTTAACTCAATCTTTTCTATTTCTACAAGAGTATCAACCTTTTTACCCAATTTAAATTTTGCATTTATAAGTTTTGTAACACCAAAACGCTTGTCTGCATGTATACTCTGGTAATTTAAAGTATCATTTACATTTACCGAGAATCTAATATTAGAAGTAGAAATTTTAGGTACAGAAAAGTTCGCAAACAAAGAAACTATTAAAACTAATATACCTAGTATAGAACTTCCTTTAATAATGGTAGTTTTTCTCATGATATGATTATTTATTGATTATTATATAGCTAAAGTAACAAGCATCACACTCATATAACATACCTATATACAGGTATTTACAAGTTAGATTAAAAAATTAAAATACAAACAACTTTCTAACTATCGTTACGGAAAACCATATTATTAAAGAATTACTGACGTATCAAAATAACATTTCAATTCTGTTTAATGTAATAAAAAAACCGCTTTACAGTACTGCAAAGCGGTTTTTAGTATATAATTTGTATGTTTTTATTCTCTCATGAAAATGCTGATAATGTACCAGAATAGTAACATTAACGAAGCAAACAATCCTAAAGAAGCTACCACATACTGATCTTCTTCATATTTATGCACCATATTAGATGTTTGGTACAATATAGAACCCGCAGCCAATACAACCATTCCTACACAAAACCATAATCCTAAGTGTAGACCACCTATGTATGCAGCTAAAATTAACCCAATAGCAATAAAACCACCTATGGTAATGATCGATCTTAAAAAGGAAAAATCTTTTTTCGTTATCAACACTACAGCAGATAATCCTGTAAATAAGGCTAATGTCATCACGGCAGCTTGTGATAATATATCTTTCTCTAACGCTCCTGAATATTGAATAGCTAAGTATATTAGTGGTACAAATATTAAGGCTTCAAAAAACACATATACAAACAAAGCTAAGTAATGTGTGTTTTTATCTTTTGAACTAAATGCCATACGTTCAACATAGTTACTAGCAAGCATGAATCCTCCTAATACCAGCAACCACGCCCAACTTTGTATAAGTTGCACACCTAAATTAACGATAAAATCTACTTGAAGTAACAGGTATTCTACTACTACAAATAGTAATACAGCAAAGGCTAAATGTGTGTATGTTTTTTTATAAAAAGTAACTTTAGCATCTTGATCTAAAGCACTTACGGGCATTATTTGTTTAAATTCGTCCATTATATTTTCGGTTTTAATATGAATCAAATTTACTATTTAGTTTTTTATTTTACAATAGTGTTCTTTAAGAATGCTATATTTCTGTCATTGCTATAGCTAGATTCAGCACAAAACTAATTATATACTGACTTTACTAAATGTAAAAAGGTATTGACATTTTATAATGCACCAATACCTTTTTTATATGTTTACTGTCTATTATTTGTTTTAAAATCCTCCGATAACATCATTAGCAAAACAACCTTCGTGTTCTGTTGGTGGCGGTGCTTTTGTGGCACTACCGTTTGTAGCGCAGTCATCAAAATTTAAAGAAGCACAGTTTATAATATATGTTGGGCATTGAGGTTCTCCTGTAAAATTATTAGGGTTTCCATTTACATTCGTAACCGTAGCTGTGGTTTCTGTTCCTCCTGTTTTACCATGAAGCAATGCTAAATTAGAAATCTTATATGTATGCAACGTCAGGTTTTTTAGGTTCTTTTTTTTCATAATACTATTGTTTAAAATTGAATTGTGCATGAAACAACAAATTTAGATCGTAAAATAAAAATTAATGTATTGATGCTTTATGAATCATCAATATATTACGCTTCTTTTTTTAGATTTTTTACATATTGAGAAGGATAGATGCCTGTATAAAACTTAAAAGCTTTTGCAAAAGTTTCCTGCCTTTTAAACCCAAACTCCTCTGCTATAGCCTTAATTGTATATGATTGTATGAGTGTATCGTTTTTTATTTTAATTAAAGCTGCATTGATGCGCAACTCTGTAATGTAGGTTGTAAACGATTTTCCTCTGTATTTATTAATGGCTTTGGATAAGTAGGAAGTATTTGTTTCCAGTTTTTCTGCCATAAACCCTAAACTGCATTCTTGCAATAAGTAATATTCTTTGTCTTCAAAGTCACTTATTTTATCTAATAAAACCTTCATCTTATCATCTAAAATTGCTGCTTTTTTAGGAACCTCTTTCTTTACTTCATTATTTTCAAGTTCAGACACTTTCTTCATGAGTTCCTTAAACTTGGTACGCGTACGGTTTTCTCTTATTTTATAGTATATAATGCAACTGATAAGTAAAATAAGTAAACATATGGAGGTAATACTAAGCCATTTTTTGTTCTTTGTTTGCTTTGTAAGTGCTACGCCTAATTCGTCTATTTCTGTTTTTAGCGGAACAATATCAACCAATTGATGCGTTTCATTATTTATTTTTAAATCTTCTGCACTTTGCTCTTTCTCTAATGCTGCATATATCTCAAAATGAAAGAGTGATTTTTTAGAGTTGCCTATTTTATTATATCCTAATGCTAGAAATTCGTGCAATTCCTTTTCATTAATATCTACATTATCATTAACATTTATAATCTCAAGCGCTTGCTCTAAGTATTGTATTGATTTTTGATAGGTTTGTAACTTGTATGCACTTTTTCCAAGATAGAATATAGACGTTAAATACAAAGCTTCCTTTTCAGCTTTTAATGCATACGTGCTCACTTCTTTTGTAACTGATACACATTCACTATATTTTTCTTTTTGATACTGAATAATTGCCTTATTCATTAATATAGGATAGTATGCCCAAGGCATATCTGTAGCCGAACAGTTGTTTAATGCTAGCTCATTATACACTGCTGCTTCATCAGTGTTTTTTACCCACAGATATGAATCTGTAATATTTATAAGTGCTACAAGTCTATTAATTTTAGTATCCTGATCCTCTGGTAATCCTTCTAAACGCTTTAGTAGCTTTTTATACAAATCAATAGCTTCTTTAAAATCCTTATGTGATTTTTTTATATGTGCAATGTTGGAAAGAAGCGATATTTCATAGATAGGACTTTCTATCTCTTTTGCATATTCCATAGCTTTTAAATATGCGATAAGCGATTTGGAGTCATCACCCAATTCAGAATAAATAGTTCCTTTTAAGAAAAAGTATTTATATAAAAAAAGGATATCATTGAATGCTACACCTTTAGATATGGCTATTTCTACATTTATGAGTGCCTTCTTGTTTTCACCTAAGCGATTATAGCATTTAGCTATATAATAATGTACTTCTGATAATTGTTCTTCATTACGTTGAACAGCTACCAAATCTTTTGCTTGCAGCACATATGTTAATGCCTTAGATGCATCTTTATATATGAATTTAGAATAGGATTTGATTAATTCGTCAACCGATGCTTCATTCGAAACATTAGATTGTGCAGTAACAATGCTGAAAAAAATATAGATGAGGAGTAATACTAGTTTTTTCATGAACAAACTCTTTGTAATTTTTTATGATGGATAAATATACGGGTTTTGGGGTTTGCATTTCGACTACGCTCAATGTGACAGGTTTTGGGTTAAGTTGTTTACAAACCTTTTAAATTCAAACAAGAAACTAGTAAACTTCTAACTTATTCCCTAATCCCTAATCCCTAATCAAATTAAAACTTCTACATTTAGTATTTAGTAAAGCAATCAAATACACCATCAACACAATCATTACATTAATGACATTCTCCGTATCTTTACAGGAAGAAAAAAGAAGAAAACATGCTTACTTGGAAAGATATTATACATTATGCAACCAAAGGAAATAAAAAACCTGACACACGTGTTGAGAAAACAGAAACAGAATGGATTGCACAGTTAACACCTGAACAATATCGCATTACACGCCTGAAAGGAACCGAACGTGCATTTTCTGGAGAACATTGCAGTCGCTATGATCCAGGAGTGTATGAATGTGTGTGTTGTAATACGCCTTTGTTTGATTCAAACTTGAAGTTTAATTCTAGTAGTGGTTGGCCAAGTTTTACCGAACCAATAAAAGAGAATGTTATTGATTATATTAAAGATACTACACATGGCATGGTGCGCGTAGAAGTGACTTGTAGTACCTGCGACGCACACTTAGGACATGTATTCCCAGACGGACCAGAACCAAGTGGTTTGCGTTTTTGTATTAATTCGGAATCGTTGGTGTTGGGAGAATAGTATTGAGTATTGAGTATTGAGTATTGAGTATTGAGTATTGAGTATTGAGTATTGAGTATTGAGTATTGAGTAAAATAACTTTTAAGTTAAGTAACGAAACTACTAAACTTATAACTTGCTCTTTGTTATTCATTATTCCAAAATACTTCTTTATTTAAAATTTTTTATTTATAATTTCATAGTACTTCATATAAATATCTGTCATTCCGCACTTGATGCGGAATCCATTCATAACTAACTGTGGATTCCTGCCTTCGCAGGAATGACATTGCAACTTCAAAGTACTTCTCGATACAAATTTGCAAAAGCAAATTAACTCGAAGTGACGACTTTAGATTTTTAAGAACCTAAGCGAAGCGACCCAAAAGCGAAGCGACCCAAAAGCGAAGCGACCCAAAAGCGAAGCGACCCAAAAGCGAAGCGACCCAAAAGCGAAGCGACCCAAAAGCGAAGCGACCCAAAAGCGAAGCGACCCAAAAGCGAAGCGACCTACCTACGCCATTTCAAATGCCTTTTGATAGATAAATTCATATACAGGTACAATTTTGTTGATATCAAACTCCAACGCTTGTTCCTTTGCTCCTATTTTGAATTTTTCTAACTCCGCATCGTCTTTTAAGATTTTTAAAGCGTTTTGCGACATATCATGAATATCACCCACATTGCTCAAATATCCTGAAACTCCATGAACATTTACTTCTGGAATTCCTCCTGTATTACTTGAAATTACTGGAACAGAAGATATCATGGCTTCCAATGCTGCCAATCCAAAACTTTCCGTTTCTGATGGTAATAAGAATAAATCAGAGAAGCACAATATTTTATCAACTTCATTACTATTTCCTAAGAATATAACTTTATCCGAAATACCTAGTTCTTCACATAGTTGTTCTGCAGGTTCTTTTTCTGGTCCTTCACCAACCATCATTAATTTGGCTGGGATTTCTTTTTGTATTTCATTAAAGATTCGAACGACATCATCTATACGTTTCACAGCTCTGAAGTTACTAACGTGTGTAACAATTTTTTCACCTTCAGTTGCCATCAAACTACGCTGACAATCTGTAAACCCATGATCATATTTTGAGACATCAATAAAGTTAGGTACAACGTCTATTTCACGTTTAATATCAAATAAACGCAACGTATCTTGCTTTAAGCTTTCAGAAACCGACGTTACTACATCAGATTGGTTAATGCTAAACGTTACTGCTGATTTGTAAAATGGATGACTTCCAACCAACGTAATATCTGTTCCGTGTAATGTTGTTACCATCGGAACCGTAATTCCTTCTTCTGCCAACATCTGTTTTGCCATATAGCCTGCATATGCATGCGGAATAGCATAGTGTACATGTAACAAATCAATTTGATGCAGTTTTACCATATCTACCAATTTACTCGATAAAGCAAGCTCATACGGCTGGTAATGAAATAATGGATATTCTGGTACATTTACTTCATGAAAGTGAATGTTTTCGCCTAATAAAGCCAAACGAACAGGCTGCTTGTAGGTTATAAAATGTATCTCGTGTCCTCTATTGGCTAGGGCAATTCCTAGTTCGGTAGCAACTACACCACTACCGCCAAATGTTGGATAACATACTATTGCTATTTTCAAATCAGTTTAATTTAGTCTTCAATGGCTTCGTAAATAAGCTTTTGAATCTTGGTTCGTATATCAGTTTTAATTAATTTTCTATTCGACATAGTCGGATAGGTTCGGTTGGATAGGAATACATATACAATTTCTTCATCCGGGTCAGCCCACGTGTACGTTCCTGTAAATCCTGAATGTCCAAAACTTGTCATGGATACACATCCACAGGTTGGTCCTGCATCGCCTAGTTGCGGTTTGTCAAAACCAACTCCACGCCTATTGTCTTGTGCACAATAGTAACAGGTATTGAACTTTGCAATGGTTTTGGCTTCAAAATATTTTTTGCCGCCATAGCTTCCTCCTTGTAAATACATTTGCATTATTTTGGCAACATCATTGGCATTGCTAAACAATCCTGCATGTCCTCCTATTCCACCTTGCATGGCTGCGCCCATATCATGAACATAGCCTTGCAATTTTTGATTTCTGTAATAGTCGTCTTCTTCCGACGGAACTATCATAGATTTTCTAAATTTTTCTAACGGATTGTATGTTGTATAATGTGCTCCTAAAGATTTGTAAAAGTAATGCTGTGTTAATTTGTTTAAATTCGATTTGTATTCACCTTCTACATAGTCTTTTAAGATGTAATATGGTAAGTCGCTATATTTGTAACGAAGCCTTTTTAATAAGTCACTATCAATGATACGTTGCATGATAGAATCTTTGTATTCTTCTTTCATGTACATTTTATGCGCCACTTTTATAGAATATTCTTTTGTTAGTGAATCACTGTACCATTTTGGAGATGGTTTTTTGGTAACACTATCTAATGTATTGATATAAAAAGGAATCCAAGGTTTTAAACGTGCATAGTGTGATAATACTTCTATGACTTTCAACTTATCTTTGTTGGTTCCTTTGAATTTTGGCATCAATTCTCCCAATTTCGATTGCAAGGTGATTTTTTTACTTTCTTCTAATTGCATTACTAATGGTAAGGTTGCCAGAATCTTCGTCATGGAAGCAACATCATAAATATCTTGATCTTTTACTTTTCGTTTTCTATCATACGTATGATATCCAAAGTTTTTATTGTAAATGACTTTTCCTTTACGTGCTATTAGTAATTGTACACCTGGCGCCATTCGTTGTGAAACTACTAATTTTGCCAACGAATCAATTCGTGCTAATTTTTGCGAATTAATACCAACTGTTTCGGGCAAACCATACATCAAACGTGGTAAAGTAGTTGTTTCTACACCAGTATGAATAGGAAATTCTTCTTTGATAGATACGGGTAGCTTTCCTTGTGCTTTTAATGCTCCAAAAATGATTTGTGCAGAGATTTCTTGTGCTTCATCACTATTTTGATATGATACAAGAATGTTATCAATATTTGTAAAGCTTTTTACTTGTAATAAACTGTACGGACTTGCAAATACATCTAGAACTACCGTATTGGTTCGAGCAATTTCCTGCAGCCAAACAACTTCCTTTTCCGTGAATTTATAGCTTTTCAAAGGATTTGCATTCGATTTATGAAAACCTACAATTACTGTTGTATATGGTTTTAATTTTTGAATTAAGTCAGCCAAATTCTTTCCTTTTACCACACGTATAGCAGCATATTTACGCAACGTATTCACAAAGGTTTTTCCATTGTCATCACCCATTGCTACATATGCAATTTTTTCTTTCGCTAAGTTTTTGAATGGTAATATGCTATCCGTTACTTTTACCGCCGTGATTGCTTGCTTTATAGCTTTTCGGTGTAATATATCATCTTCTATAGTGTGTAAATCTTCAACCAAAGAATCTATTTTGATTGGCTCAAATGTTTTTAGATTATGCTTGTATTTTGCTCTTAGAATGCTTTTTACAGAATATGCCAAGCGCTCTTCCGTAATTGTTCCGAGTAATATTGCTTCTTCAAACGAAGCAACTGTATTTGGCACATCTTTAGACATCAATAATATATCATTTCCAGCTAAAAATGCAGAAAGTTCTACGCTTCCGGGGATGGTATCTTTGGCAACACCAGCCATGTTTAATGCATCTGTAATTATTAGACCATTATACCCCATTTCTTCTCTGAGTTTTTTGGTGACTATATTGTATGATAATGAAGCAGGCAATCCATCCATAGGTTCCATACTAGGCACATTGAGATGCGCCACCATAATACTTCCGATGTTTTCTGAGATTAATTGTTTGTACGGAGCAATTTCAATACTATCTAAACGCCCTGAAGAAAATTCTAACGTTGGCAATGTTGTGTGCGAGTCTGAAGCTGTATCTCCATGTCCTGGAAAATGTTTTGCACAAGAAATAATACCTTTACTTTGCATGCCACGCATAAATGCGGTTGCTTTGTTTGATACGTTTTCTAAGCTTTCACCATACGAGCGATTTCCTATAGCTGGATTGTTCGGATTTGTGTTTATATCTACTACAGGTCCAAAATTAAGATGCACGCCCAAGCGTTTGCAATGTGTTCCTATACGCGTGCCTATTTGTTCTAAGATGGAATCGTTTTGTATCGCGCCAAGCGTCATATTCCAAGGATAACTATAGGTAGAATCGAGTCGCATGCCTAAACCCCATTCCGCATCCATTGCGATAAGCAACGGAACTTTGGAGAGTTTTTGATATTCGTTTGTCAATTTCGCCTGACGTACTGGACCGCCTTGAAAAAACGTTAAACTACCAATATGATACTCCTTAATCAATCGTTTTATTTCATTGACATGCGCAGCATTTTTGTTGGAATACGCAGCTACATTGAATAACTGACCTATTCGTTCTTTTTGCGTCATGTTTGTATATACACTATCAATCCATTGATCTTGCGTTGTATAATCTTGAATGTAAAATGGATGTCGCTGTTGCGCACTTATTATAAATAGAGAAACGATCAGAATAATCGCTATCGTATAGTATTTCTTCATAGGGTAAAATCACGTTCATTATATAGAGTTTCCAAATAACACATTACTTAGCCTGTGTGGTTTAGCCTAGCTATGCACTGTATTTTTTATTTTTTCTCGATATAAATTTGTTTCACAAATTCAATCAAACTAAAACAAAAAGGATGCCATTTTCAATTGCCTAGCACTCACGATTTCTTAATTAATAAGTATATATGAGTATCCGTAACTCGAATATATATTAAATGTACAGACTTTCTAGCACACAAAAAAGTCTTGTTAGAATTTAACAAGACTTTTTGTTTTTTAAGGCGTTAAATGCCTATTGCTGTTATACCTTTTTATTATAAGTTTACTTTAATTATTCTAAGTTTTCAGGTAGTTGTTCCTTAATTTGATAGGTACTAAAGTTTAAAAAGTTTCCAGGATGCGCTAATACATTTTGTAAAATAATTGGCGTATCAGGATTGGTTCCTGAATATTGTGTGTTTCCGTCCATATTTACATCATCACTAGCATAACCACTTACAACGTAGGTTGGGAAGTTTAGGAAGTTTCCTGGAGCATTAAGTACTTTAGAGAGAATACTTGGCACATCAGGATTGGTTCCAGAATACTGCACTCCTGTATCTCCATCTACATTTCCTGCCCACATTCCTACTTTACTGTTTAGCATTCCGAAGGTAGCCTGAGCATTGCTACCATACGTAATCTGTGCACTACTACTTGTAAAGTCAATATTATTAATACCAGAAGTATAGGTATATGCTACACTACTCATAATACTTAAATGATTACGGTGTTTTATAGCGATGTAATAGGTGTTTTCTTCTGTTGAAAAGATTAATGCTGAAGTACCATCTATATCCACAATGTCACCATCACGTTGTAATAATGCTGAGCGCGAGTATTTAACAGAATTGTTATTAGGATCACGAAGTTCTACCCAAATCCAATCAACAATAGCATTTTCTCCTACGATATTAAACACCGTTGGATTACACGAAATCATATCTGTATACGGGCTTCTTGCTGGAATGAATCCTGCTATACGCAAATCATCACGCATCAAGCTTTCTTCTCCAATATTTGGATTGAGCGCAGCACCTTGTAAAAATACTTTTAATTCCAATGAAAATTCTGTTGTTGGAGAAATGGTAATGTATAATGTTTTTTCAATACTGCTACCACAATCGTTTACAGCAGAAACATATAAAGTTCCAGATTCCATAATATTAGGGATCGTAACTTCATTTGTTAGCGTACTGTTAGTCCATCCATTATTTGCTAACCTCCATTCATAAGAAGTGGCTCCAGCCACAGGATCAATAGTATATATTTCTGATGCTCCTTGAGAAACAAGAACAGCTCCTGAAAGGTTTTGAGGAATACTTGGAGCTCCTGGAGAAACCGTTGCTATTGTTATTTCATTAGAAGTAACTGTTTGTACAGATACACATTCCAAGTCTGAAGTAACTTCACAACTAATAATATCTCCTTCTTCTAAATTAGTAGTTGAAAATTGTGGATTATCAGATCCTACATTTGTATTATTTATTTTCCATTGATAGCTAGGATTTGTTCCTCCATTGGTAACATTTGCCGTTAAAGTAGTTGTTGTAAAATTACAAATGACACCTTGATCAATACCACTTATTGTCACTGCTGGAGTTACGAGTGGAGTGACAGAGTTTATAGTTATTGTATTAGATGTTATATTGGTTACTGGAAAACAACTGTAAGATGTTGTTATTTCACAAGAAATAACATCTCCAGAAACTAATATACTACTGGAAAAAGTATCACTATCTACCCCTGTATTTACGCCATTTATTTTCCATTGATATTGTAATATATCATCCGAATTTTTAGTGATTGCTGTAAATAATACATCTTCTCCTGAGCAAATATCTGTTTGTGAAGAGCTTTCAATTGTTATTGTATTCAAAATTTCTTCTTGTATTGTAAAAGAAGCATCTGTAACATCAAAATTACTTGGGTTTGTAAATGAAGTTACTCTAAGTATAACATTTTCACTTGATATGTTTGGAATTGTCCAATCATACTCGCCTAAAGTAGTTTCATAATTTGTCGCAATAGGTATCCAAGTATTTCCATTATTGACAGAATAATCAATATCGTAAAACTGAATTGCTGCTGTTTCATTCCATTTAATAGTGTGTGTTTCACAAGCATTTAAAGTTGTGCCAGCAGCATTTGGATCCGTAATTGTTATTACCGCAGGATCGTTCTGAATGCTAAAAGGAATTTCGCTCGTATTACTTTTACAAGAATTTAAATGATCTTCTATTTTGAAAATACAGTCTGAGGAAATAGTATTAGGAACAGTCCACGTATACACATTACTCGAAGTTTGATAGTTCGTTGCAATTGCTGTATAGGTAGCTCCATTATTCGTAGAATAGAAAATATCATAAAAGTTTGAGATTCCATCAGATTCCCAAAGAATATCATACGAAGATCCGGCAGTTAAAATACCGCCATAATTTCCACTGATAATTTTTATAGGTTCTTCAATAATGAATGGAGCATCAGAAACATCACTGTAAACACCTGTAGACGCTGTACCTCTTGGATACACTCTTACAAGTGCATTATCTGTTGCAATATTACTCATATCCCATTGATAAGTAGCTGGATTTGTAGTAGCTCTCCAATTGGAATTTATAGTAACCCAAGTTGATCCGTTATTTATACTATATTGAATTCCATAATCATTCCATCTAGAACCATGATCAAAAGTTATAGATGTAACGGTACATCCTCTCCAATCAGTAGCAGTAATACCTCCTTGCGGCGTTAGAATTGTAACCGCAGGTTTGATGGTGAAAGTAGTGTCGCTAATATCGTAGAACTCTGGAAAGTTATAATTACTTACTCTAATTAAACAATCAGAACTATTTTGTGCAGGAACACCCCAACTATGGCTTCCGTCATTAGATGTAGAGGTAATTATATTTATCCAACTGTTTCCATTGTCTGTAGAATAGTCTAAACGAACAGTTGAAGTAAACATATTCGATGATAGCCAAGTTATGGTTCTATTTTCTCCTGCATAATATGTAACATTCGTATTTGGAGAAGTTAACACAGGATTTAAAGGAAGAATTGTAAAATGAGCACTGCTGGTCGAAATACAAGTATTATTAGCATCTAATATTCTAAGCGTAACTTCTTCTGAGTATATATTTGGAATTGTCCAATTATAATTAGTTCCAAATACATTTGTAGCAATAGTGCTCCAAGATGAAGTATTATTTCTTTTATATTGAATTGTATACGTTCCTGATGTTTCTGGAGAACCCATCCAACTGATTAATTGTGAAACACCTGCTGTATATATTTCTCCTCCATTTAAAGAGGTGATTGCAATATGGTTACTAGGAACAATAGCGATAGCATTGTCGCTGATATCTTCATTTTCTGGGTGGAATCTTGCTCTCACTCTTACTTTTATAGTATTACTATCAATGGTATTTGGAAGATTCCAATCATAGGTTCTTATCGATGTAGAAGTACCAGATTTGGATACATTTGTAGCAATGGTATTCCAAGTAGTTCCATCATTTTCACTATAATGGAAATCGAAACGACTTTCACAAGAAGAAGCTCTAAAATTTATAGGTAAGGATTCACAACCATTTATAGAAATATTTGAAAAATCATCAGTTAATTCTACCATAGGTCTTATACCAAAAGTACTATCACTAGTATCTAATAAAGAGGTGTCGCCTACATTACTTATTCTAATTAGATAGGTGCTTAACGGCAGACTATTAGGAGTAGTCCATCCATAATTTCCATCATTAGAAGTTCCGTTTACTATGGTGTTCCAAGTAACTCCATTATCTGAGGAATAGTCTAGTCTTACCGAAGTGTACAAGGTATTAAAGTCCCATTGAATATTATAGGCGCATCCAGCGTCTAACGTTTCTCCTCCATTAGGATAGGTTAATACTGGTGAAGTGGGTGTAATTGTAAACACATTATCACTAATATCTTGTTTACAAAATTCTTGAGAGTCATAGACACGTATTCTACAATCTTCTCTTGGAGATAATCGAGGTACGTTCCAGATATAAGTGCCCGCAGTAGTTGTATAATTAGTAACAATGTTACTCCAAGAACCTGATTCTGATGTACGGTATTGAATTGTATAGGTGTTTGAAGTATTACCAGATGAACTCCAAGTAATATTATAAGATGTATTCCCCGTTAGTATTTCTCCTCCATTAGGAGAAGTAACTGTAACATGGTTACTAGGAGAGATTGTAAATGAATTGTCGCTGATAGACTCGTTTTCTGTATGGAATCTTGCCACTACTTTTACTCTTACGATACTACTATCAATAGTATTTGGGATATTCCAATCATAGGTTCTTACTGATGTAGAAGTTCCAGATTTGGATACATTTGTAGCAATGGTATTCCATGTAGCGCCATCATCTTCACTATAATAAAAATCGAAACGACTTTCACAAGAAGAAGCCCTGAAATTTATAGGCAGGGTTTCACAACCGTTTGCTGAAATATTTAAAAAATCATCCGTTAACTCAATCATAGGTCTTATGCTAAAAGTACTATCACTACTATCTAACAATAAAGTATTACCTACATTACTTATCCTGATTATATAAGTGCTTAATGGCAGACTATTAGGGGTTGTCCATCCATAATTTCCATCATTAGAAGTTCCGTTTACTATAGTATTCCATGTAATTCCGTTATCTGGAGAATAGTCAAGTCTGACTGTAGTGTACAAGGTACTAGTATCCCATTGGATGTTATAGGCACATCCTGAGTCCAACGTCTCTCCTCCATTAGGATACGTTAACACTGGCGGAGCAGGTGTGATAGTAAATACATTATCACTTATATCTTGTTTACAAAACTCTTGAGCGTCATAGATACGAATGCTACAATTTTCTCTTAAAGATAGTTGAGGTACGTTCCAGATGTAAGCGCCTGCAGTAGTTGTATAATTAGTAACAATGTTGCTCCAAGAACCTGATGCTGATGTACGATATTGAATGGTGTAGGTATTTGAAGTACTACCAGGTGTACTCCACGTAATAGTATGACTTGTATTCCCTACAAGTATTTCGCCACCATTAGGCGAAGTAACTGTAATATGATTACTTGGAGAGATGGTAAATGCATTTTCGCTAACAGATTCGTTTTCAACATGAAATCTTGCAACTACCTTTACCCTTACAGTATTACTGTCTATAGTATTTGGTATATTCCAGTCATAGGTTCTTACCGATGTAGAAGTACCAGATTTAGATACATTAGTAGCAATGGTATTCCATGTAGTTCCATCATTTTCACTATAATAAAAATCGAAACGACTTTCACAAGAAGAAGCTCTAAAGTTTATAGGCAAGATTTCACAACCATTTGTTGAAATATTTAGAAAGTCATCCGTTAG
The DNA here is from genome assembly GCF_056033805.1 of Kordia sp. E. Lineage (NCBI taxonomy): Bacteria > Pseudomonadati > Bacteroidota > Flavobacteriia > Flavobacteriales > Flavobacteriaceae > Kordia > Kordia sp. E. The sequence goes on along the minus strand of NZ_JBRASR010000003.1, from coordinate 1,087,545 downwards.
CTCTACCATAGGCCTTATATTAAAAGTACTATCGCTGGTATCTAATAAAGAGGTATTACCTACATTACTTATCCTAACTATATAGGTGTTTGTAGGCAAACTATTAGGAGTAGTCCATCCGTAAACGCCATCGTTAGAAGTTCCGTTTACTATAGTATTCCATGTAATCCCATTATCTGGAGAATAGTCAAGTCTGACTGTAGTGTACAGAGTACTAGAATCCCATTGAATATTATAAGCACATCCAGAGTCCAACGTTTCTCCTCCATTAGGATACGTTAACACAGGTGGAGCAGGTGTAATTGTAAATACATTATCGCTAATATCCTGTTTACAAAATTCTTGAGCGTCATAGATACGTATGCTGCAATTTTCTCTAAGAGATAGTTGAGGTACGTCCCATATATAAGTTCCAGCAGTCGTTGTATAATTAGTAACGATGTTATTCCAGGAGCCTGATTCTGATGTACGGTATTGAATGACATAGGTATTTGAAGTATTACCAGATGTGCTCCAAGTAATAGTATGACTTGTATTCCCTACTAGTGTTTCTCCTCCATTAGGTGAAGTGATCGTAATATGGTTACTCGGAGAGATGGTAAATGTATTTTCGCTGATAGACTCGTTTTCTGTATGGAATCTTGCGACTACTTTTACCCTTACAATATTACTATCAATAGTATTTGGTATATTCCAGTCATAGGTTCTTACCGATGTAGAAGTACCGGATTTAGATACATTGGTAGCAATGGTACTCCATGTAGTGCCATTATCTTCACTGTAATAAAAATCGAAACGACTTTCACAAGAAGAAGCTCTAAAATTTATAGGCAAGATTTCACAACCATTTGTTGAAACATTTAGAAAGTCGTCCGTTAGCTCAACCATAGGTCTTATACTAAAAGTACTATCGCTGGTATCTAACAAAGAGGTATTGCCTACATTACTTATCCTAACTATGTAAGTATTTAACGGCAGGTTATTTGGGGTAGTCCACCCATAACTTCCATCATTAGAAGTTCCGTTTACAATAGTATTCCACGTAACTCCATTATCTGAGGAATAGTCAAGTCTGACTGAAGTATATAAAGTACTAGGATTCCATTGAATATTATAACCACATCCTGAATCTAGCGTTTCTCCTCCATTAGGAGCGGTTAACACTGGCGGAGCAGGCGTGATTGTAAATACGTTATCACTAATATCTTGTTTACAAAACTCTTGAGCGTCATAGATACGTATACTACAGTCTTCTCTTAGAGATAATTGAGGTACGTTCCAATTATAAGTTCCTGCAGTAGTTGTATAATTAGTAACAATGTTGCTCCAAGAACCTGATGCTGATGTGCGGTATTGAATGGTATAACTGTTTGAAGTATTACCAGATGTACTCCAAGTAATAGTATGGCTTGTATTCCCTACAAGTATTTCGCCACCATTGGGTGAAGTAACAGTAATATGGTTACTGGGAGTAATAGTAAATGAATTTTCGCTAATAGCTTCATTTTCTGTATGGAATCTTGGAACAACTCTTACTCGTACAGTATTACTATCAATGGTATTCGGGATATTCCAGTCATAAGTTCTTACTGATGTAGAAGTACCTGATTTGGATACATTGGTAGCAATGGTATTCCATGTAGTGCCATTATCCTCACTGTAATAAAAATCGAAACGACTTTCACAAGAAGAAGCTCTAAAGTTTATTGGCAAGATTTCACAGCCACTTGTTACGATATTTAAAAAATCATCCGTTAACTCCACCATAGGTTGTACAGTAAAGCTACCATCACTAGTATCTAATAAAGAGGTATCTCCTATATTACTTATTCTAATTAGATAGGTGCTTGTTGGTAAGCTATTAGGAGCTGTCCACCCATAATTTCCATCATTAGAAGTTCCGTTTACAATAGTATTCCATGTAATTCCATTATCTGAGGAATAGTCAAGTCTGACTGAAGTATATAAAGTGCTAGGATTCCATTGAATATTATAGGCACATCCTGAATCTAGCGTTTCTCCTCCATTAGGATAGGTTAATATTGGTGGCGTAGGCGTTATTGTAAATACACTATCACTAATGTCTTGTTTACAAAACTCTTGAGAGTCATAGATGCGTATTCTACAATTCTCTCTTAGCGATAGTTGAGGTACATTCCAGTCGTAAGATCCTGAAGCAGTTGAATAATTGTTAACTATAGTAATCCAAGAGCCTGATTCTGCAACACGGTATTGAATCGTATAGTTGTTTGAAGTACCAACAGCATTCCAGGTAATAGTATGCATTGTATTTCCCACCAGCGTCTCACCTCCATTAGCCGAAATGATTTCAACAGGTATTCGTATACTAAAAAAAGCGTCACTTGTGTCTGATGCATTCGTATCAACAGCATTGATAACCCTTACTAATACAGTTTCTGATTCTATAAAAGGAATTGTCCATAAAAACGTATCGTTAGCAGACAAGTAATTACTTGCAATAGAAGTCCATATAATTCCTCCATCTAATGAGTAATCTAAATTCCAAAGATCTGAACTTACACCAGAGGAATTCCAACTAATTAAGTGCTCTTCACAACTATAAAAAATTTCTCCGCCATTTGGGTTAGTTATAGTAACATTTTGAGCGTTTACATAATTAAATAACGAAATGGTAAATGCAATTAAGAGTAGTGTTTTTTTCATTGATGTGTAATTAAAACATGTCTGCAAACATAGTTTTTTTTATTATAGGGGGAAAATTCCCCTTTTTAGCCAACTATAGAATTGTATTTATTTTATTTTTTAGCAATTTATGGATAGCGAACAACGCTTTTTCGTTCTCCATTCACTTCATAAATTTGTAGTATATTAATCAGTTTTTTTACAGTTAATCTTCTTTTTTAAAGTTGTTTTATTTTATAATTTTAAAACTACAACTAGTCTACATATTGCAAAAGGGATGATTGTCTGTATTTATAAATTTCGAGAAGAAATAGTGATTTTAATTCTCTTTACGTTTTAATAAACTATTATTTTGGACACTAACACATATGATTTATACAAGAAATTTTGAAAAGGAATTTATAATTTTATTTCTTACACTGAAAAACTGGGAGCTATAGGCTTAAAATAGATGATAAATGCATTTTTAGGTGTTCGTACATAACTAAATTCTCCATTTAATTGATCTGTTAGTATTTGTATTAATTCCATTCCTAGAGAAGTTGTCGATTTAAAGTCAAAACCTTCTGGCAATCCTTCTCCATTATCTGTATAGATAAGCTTATAATAATCGAGTTGTTTTTCAATGGAGATTGAAATGTTATTTTCCGCATCCTTATGAAAAGCATATTTGAACGAATTTGTAATTAGTTCGTTGACAATCAAACCTAGGTTTGCCGTTGTATCACCGTCAAAAATTAATGCTTCATCTATATCTATTTCTTTTACAATGTTTACATAGTTGTTCTTTACAATGTCTTCAATAAACTGAATAAGTTGCGTTATGTATTCTTTGGTTTTAACATGTTTTAAAGTATGTGTTCCATAGAGTTTTTCATGAACTAATGACATCGATTTTATTCTACTTTGACTATCGCGAAGTGCATTTTTTATATTTTCATCTTCATATTCTTCTTCCTGAAGCGTTAGAATACCAGAAATCATTTGCATGTTATTCTTAACTCTGTGATGAATTTCTTTGATCAATGTTTGTATGTTGGTTAGACTACCTTCCAGTTCTTTATTTTTTGAAACGACTATTGCATTTGCCTCTTGTAAATTCTTATTAAGTGAATTGTTTTTTAAGAATTGATGCAACGTTAAAAAGATGAGAAACGCAAGTATACCAAACCATGTGTATGCAATGACGCTAATGTTTTTATTGATGGTTTGTGGTTTTTTATACGCGCTACCAACTTTTAATTTTAACCCAAATAATTCAATAGAAGAGTAGATAAAGTCGTTTTCATTTACATTAAAGTTCTTATAATATTCTGCATCATTAGTTACATTAAAAACTTCGGAACCATTGTAAAATGCTTCACGTGTTAAATCGATAGAATCATTGACTAGAAATTTATGTACATACATATCATAATCAGCAGATTCATAAAAGTAATCTAATAAGTATTTTACATTCAATATTGGTGTAATGTAGCCTACAGGTTCATTGTCACTATTTTTTGCTGAAAAGTTAAATGGAAAACCAACCCAACCTTCTCTTAGATTTATAGGTGTAAATAATTCAATTGTATTACTTTTCATCAACGCATTTAACTCATCAATTCTTTCTTGAGATTTAATTGCTTTTACTGAAATTCCTTTTAGTTGGTTAGGATCTATTTCTTTTGGAGTAATTACATATTTAAACACATGATTTGTATCTATATAATTTACTAAAATTGAATCATTAAATTCTATTTCTTTTAGAAAGTCATTGAGGTAGTTTTGTAATTGAACTTCGGAAGGAAACTCTTTGCTATTCTGCGTAAAGCTTTTCAATCCTGAAACTAAGGAAGCATATACTTCTATTCCTGCTTTGGCGTTGGTGATAGCATCATTATGCGCTTTGCTTAGTTGTGCGTCAATTTTTTGTTGTTCAAAGGCTTCATAATTACGTAATAAGTTGTGCAACAGGAAACCGCTAATTGCTAGAATTACAAATACGCCTATATAATATTTGACATTTTTATACACTTAAAAACAGATGTTTACGGGGAATTTATATCACAAATATACAAGATTAAAATTGACTAACGATACGGAATTTTCGATTGTGTAACGCTTACATCTTTGTTGCCTTCTCTGGCAAGCATGGTTTTATATAGTGCCATCCAAGTACTAGCATTTTTAGCTTTAGGTCCTAATGTCACATTTTGAATATGATTTCGGATATCGTTTTCTACTTCTATATAAGTTGTTGGCAGTTCAGTACTATCATCCCATTTAATTTGTGAAAAGTCATTTGGTAAGAGTTCATAATACCGAACTTCACGTTCACCTTTGTAAATTGCATTTTTGAATAAATATTGAATTTCCAATACAGGTTCTAACGCTTCTTCATTTTTGACAGTTTTATCATCAATTAACGGTTTAAGTAATTCTTTGAGTTTTTTTAGATTATTTTCTAATTCTTCATCTTGTTCTCCATCAATTAAAAAATCCCAAACTCCTTCACCTTTATCATTCTTGTATGTATGAACATATACAATTTTATACAGTTTTCGACTTATTTTAGTAGTATCTGTATTTACTGATTTTTCTATTTCTTTACTTACTTCTGTATTTATTATTTCTATGAGCATTTTTCTATCTAAACAAATGGAGACTCCTGCTCCATCTCTTCCATATGCTCTCCATAAAGGCAATGAATCATTATTATGACTTTCTACAAAACTTCCTATAAATCCAGATTGATCAGTTCTTTGAATGTTTTCAACTCCTAAAAAATCGTATAAAGACTTTCCTTCTGTTGGATCATTTACCAATGCAACATGTGAAAAACGTAGTTTACTTCCTTTGCATAATTCTTTAAAAACAAATGCAGAGGTATAATGACACACTTGTGGTTCTTTATATTCTAAAAGCTTTTTAATTTCATCAATAACTTTGGAAATCTCTAAACGCTTTTCATTTTGTTGATTCTTCTTTTGTTCTTCGAGTGCTGTTTCGCATCTTTCTATCCAAAATTCTAATTGAAATTTATCATCAGAATTTAGCTCTATTGCTTTTTTATAATCCTGAATTGCTTTTTCGTATTGTTTTAATTTAAAATATGTTTTACCTCTATTTTTATTATATAAAGGTTCATCATCTTCAAACTTAATGGCTAAGTCATAAAATTCTATTGCATTTGCATAATCATTTTGCATATAATAAACGTTAGCCTTTCCATTATAAGCACTAGCATAATTTTCATCTAATTTAATAACTTGATTATATTCTTTTAATGCTTTTTCATATTTGCCCAATTCAAAAAGAACTGCACCTTTAGAATCATAAGCATGAATGTATTCATTATCTAATTCAATAGCCATATTAATAAACATTAGTGCTTTTTCATAGTTTCCAATAATATGATAAACAATTCCTCTGTTATTGTAAGCAGAAACATAATCATGTTGTAATTCGATGACTTTTTCATAATGCTTTAATGCTTTATCATATTCTTCAAGGATGTGAAGAATAGCACCAGTTATACTGTAAGCAATTACACATTGAGAATTTAACTCTATAGCTCTTGTAGAATCTATTAAAGCCATATTATAATCTTTAATAAAATAGTATGTAACTGATCTTAAAGAGTTATAAAAGGATGATGGTTGTCTATCTAAGTCTATAAGTGAACTACAATGATCTACTACTTTGTTATAATCTCCTTTATACTCTGCTAATAATTTTAACATAAAAGCTCTAGGATTATTAAATTTATCATATTCAATAATAGATTCTACCAATGAAATTGCCTTATCAAACTCATCATTATCAATACACCTTTTTGCTTCACGATTTCTTCTATCAATCTCACTATCCTTCATACATTACTTATTTAACAACAACTAAATGTACTTTTTTTCCTTCATAAAAAAAAGTCCTGTTCATACAAACAAGACCTTTTTCACTTTTACTAAACTAAATTTTTGAATATCTTAATAAGATTGTGATGTAACTAAACAATCTTAAGTATTTCACTTTTATTTTCTACGGAACGTCACCTTTCCTCTTCTTCTTAAAGCATGTGTTTTACTATGTTGATGTATTAAAACTACAATTTTATAAATCGATTTAAAAAGAATGCTCATCGTGATTTATAAATTCAGTACAAGATGTCTTTTTTAAGCAAAAAAAGCCTTGCTATTTATCAGCAAGGCTTTTACTTTTATCCAACTAATTAATAAAACAGATATATGTCTCTAATATCTACCCTAAAAGATATTACAGAATATAATGTGTTTCCTTATAAACATATTGAGTGGGATAAAAATATCATACGACTCTTTTTCATGGATATGTGTATGATTTTTAAATTGTTTATATGTAATTGTGTGATCAATAAATTGCGCACTAAGTTCTTTTTTAGCATTAATTTTATTCTTTATAAAGATAAAATATATGAGAATCAAATCATTACGGTTTTCCCATAGGAATGGTAATAGATTTTCTTCAAAATACATACTAAGTAAATTTACACTAATACTCCATGTCCGCCGCCAGCGCCGCCTCTATCATGTCTGTCTCTACGATCAAGCCAATCTTGATGTTTTTTATTAGCTTTAGCTTGCTTTTTAGCCAATTTCATTTTTCTATTGATTTCCTTTAATTCCTGTTTTGTTTTCCCCTGTGATCCTTTGGATTTATCTCCAAAACCATGTGCCAAATTTCCTTTAACTTTTCTCGCTAAATCTTGTTTTGCTTTTCCATCTTTTTTAGAGGTTGTTTCATACTGTATCGCTCGAAATGCATTTCTGTCCGACTTACTTTGCTTTGATTTTTTAGCTGCTGCTTTTGCTGCTTTTGCTTTTTCTTGCTTTTTTCCAAGTTGTATAACCGACCTTGGTCGATTGTCTACCAATTGAAGCGTTGTATTATTTTTAGCTTGTGCTACAGGTGTTTGTTGTGAAGTGTGCTGTTTCGGTACTTGTTTTTTTTCTACATGTGTGTTCATAGTCACTTTGGGTTAGTTATTAGCAACAATGAATCAGTTTTATGGTAGTATTTTGAGGAAATTATAGAAGAAATATAGTGAAAAATATTCACTATGCATATAGATAAAATAAAAAAGCGGGATAAACCCGCTTTTCGTACTACTAGTTTTGTGGACACCAACCTCTTGATGGCTTTACACAAGGATTTCTTGTGACACCATCACATCCACCGCAAGTTTCTTGTAAACCTGAACAAATGTCGGTTCTTAATCCACCTTTAACTTGGTTTGTTACTAAGTTTGAAACAATGTTTTTTCCTAAACTTAATGTTGCTTTCAAATTTCTTTTTTTCATTGTGATATAGTTTTGTGATTATATGGAAAAGTCACAATACTTTAATTTTGTTACCCATTTTAGATACAGAACTTATATTATTTGCTTCTATTTCCTATGAAATGAATCAAGATAAATTCATAATCTTCTTATCAACAATGTGTTTTTATTAGAAATAATTACATATCCTCTGCATTACAAGTGTCCCATTCACTGAATGCACATTTTGGAGAAGTTCCTCTAGCTTTAAGTCCGCCTAATAATCCTTCTGCTTTGTTTGTTGCTGATAAACTTGAGATAATCGTTTTTTGTAGGCTAATCTTTTTTAATGATCTTTTTTTCATGACTATATATGTTTTGTTTGATCTCAAGTTAGGAAAAAAACAGCTCAGTTTATAAGTTGCTATTTTATGTTAGATTATATATCAATAGAAAAAGGTGTACATATTGCACACCTTTTCTATTTTATATTTTAGTTTGATTTAGTTTAAAAAACGTCCATGCCAACTTTCACTAGCAGGCACTTCCCAATTTTCAAGGAATTCTGCTTTGGTTGCAACCAAATTGTTGAATACAATTGTTTTTCCTGTAACAGCTTTGTCTTTTGCCATTTTTCGGAATGCTTTTAAATCTTTGTAAGCAATGTATTGTCCTTGCTTATAAGAAACATTCATTTTGTCCATTAAATCAACATTGTATTCTTTTTCGAGTTGTTGTATGAAATGAACTGATGCATCTATAGAGCAACCTGTTGCTGCTTGCTTTTCTTGATCAACAGCAATGATGATGAAACGTTTGTATTTAACTTCAAAAGAAGCTTGTAAATCGCTTCCGTGAGCTGTCCATTGTGTGATGAAGTTAGCTAATTTTGATTTTATTTCTTCCAATTCCGTTTCGTTAAATGATCGGTTTGCTTGGTAAATCCAAACTTTAGCATCATCTGAAAGTACATTAAATTCTACGAGCATAGTTTCTTAGTTTTCAACTTCAATTTTTCTCAATACTTTATAGGTACGATAGTCTTTTAGCTTAGAATCGTACATTTCTCTGCTTGTATATGAAATTTTGACAGATTTTCTTTTTAGATTTTTTAACTCCGACAATAATTCTTGTCCTTCAAAATACTCCATCCAAAGTAATTTGTATTCGCGTTTGTTTTCTCCTTTGAACTTTATAATATTGAATTGTCCTTCAGACATATTCACTATTTTACCTGATAATACATTTTCTTTTTCGCCAACTGATACATCATCACTACCTTCCTCATCATCTACGTAGCCCTGTGCGATTAAAAAGATTGTTTGTGGACAGATTTCAACCATTTTCAACCCTATTTCTTCACCAAATGCTTCCATCGCAGCTTCGTCTGTGAATGAAATATCATAAGTTCCTTTTAGGACTTCTTTATTGTTTGAATATGCTTTAGCAATACAAATACCTAATTGCATTTCTAGAGCCGTATTTTTAAGCTTCGAAGTATCTTGTTCGCTGATACATTTACATACGTCCTCAGTAATGAGTGTTAATGCTTTTTCTTTTTTTGTTTGTGCAAAACTGAATGTTACAACACATAACAGTACTAGTGTAATTATTTTTTTCATCTTTTTATAAATCTTGTGCATTTGCAATTAACTCGGCAATATCTTGCACTTTAACACTGTCTTCTTTTTCCTTGCTTTTGATTCCATCTGTCATCATCGTATTACAATATGGACAGCCTGTAGCAATAATTTCCGGATTCGTTTTTAAAGCATCTTCTGTACGTAATACATTGATATCTTTATCTCCTTTTTCAGGTTCTTTGAACATTTGTGCTCCTCCTGCTCCACAACAAAGTGCTGTTGCTTTGTGGCGCTTCATTTCTGTTATGTTTGCATTTAAAATACTTAAAACATCACGAGGTGCATCATATACTTTATTAGCTCTTCCTAAATAACATGGATCATGAAACGTAATACGCTTTCCTTTATATGTATCACCTACTTTTTGTAAATGTCCATTATCAATCAATTCTTTTATAAATTGTGTATGATGTACTACTTCATATGTTCCTCCTAAAGAAGGATATTCATTTTTTAAGCAATTAAAAGAATGTGGATCACAAGTTACAATTCGTTTTACATTATATGCATTGAGAGTTTCAATATTCATCATTGCTTGCATTTGAAATAAGAATTCATTTCCAGCACGCTTTGCTACATCTCCAGTACAACTTTCTTCTGACCCTAAAACAGCAAAGTCTACATTTGCTTTATTTAAAATCTTTACAAAAGCTTTGGTTATTTTTTTTGCTCTATCATCATAACTTCCAGCAGAACCAACCCAAAATAATATTTCTGGTTGTTTACCTTCTGCCATATATTCTGCCATTGTAGGTACTTTCATCTTCGTATATTTTTAAGTTGTATTAGTTTTCGTCTTTCCAGTTCAATCTGTCCATTTGGTTGTAAGGCCATGGTGCTCCATTGTTTTCAATATTCCCCATCATTACGTTTAACTCCGTTGGTGCAGCAGATTGTTCCATTACTAAATACTTACGCATTTCCATGATTATTGATAATGGATCAATACTTACAGGACAAGCTTCTACACAAGCGTTACATGACGTACACGCCCATAATTCTTCTGTAGTGATGTAATCGTTTAGTAGTGATTTTCCATCGTCAACAAATTTTCCATTGTTAGCGTCAATATTTTTCCCAACTTCTTCTAGACGATCTCTAGTGTCCATCATTATTTTACGTGGCGATAGTTTTTTTCCAGTCAGGTTTGCCGGACATTCACTTGTACAACGTCCACATTCGGTGCATGTATAGGAATTTAATAGTTGTACCCAGTTTAAATCTTGCACATCTGAAGCTCCAAATTTTTCTGGTTCGCCTTCATCTTCTCCTTCTGCTGGAGCTGCAAACGGATCAGCATCCGGATCCATCATTAACTTTACTTCTTTCGTTACATTCGCATCATTTACAAATTGACCTTTTGGCTTTAAATTCGCATACCAAGTATTTGGAAACGCTAATAGAATGTGTAAATGCTTTGAAAAGTATAAATAGTTTAAGAAGATTAAGATTCCAGTAATGTGAATCCACCAAGTTACTCTTTCTATAATATGTGCTGTTTCAACATTTCCTTCAAATAAAGGATATAAGTATTGACTGATTACATTTCCAGTACCAGCTTCTTGAAAGTGAAGATCAGCAGCATTCATTACTAAGAACAGTGTCATTAAAACCATTTCAAAGTATAAAATAGCATTACCATCACTTTTTGGCCAACCTTTCATTTCGGCACTTAGAAAACGTTTTAACTTGATTACGTTCCTACGAATCCAAAATACAATTACAGAGATTAATACTGCAACTGCTAAGATTTCAAATGTTCCGATAAGGAAACCATAAATAGTTTCTCCTATATAATCTTGAAAGATTCGGTGTGTACCAAATAATCCATCAATTACAATTTCTAGAACTTCAATGTTAATGATTACAAATCCTATGTAAACCACAATATGGAAAAAACCAGCAATTGGTCTTTTGACCATTTTAGATTGACCTAATGCAATCATTCCCATGTTTTTCCAACGCTGAGATTTATTGTCAGATCGATCTACATCTTTTCCAAGTTTGATGTTTCGGGATAGTTTTTTGACATTTCTTGTAAAATAACCGACGCCAGCAATTAGTAATATGGCAAATAGAATGTTTGGAATGTACTCCATGGGTAGTATTTCTTTAGATGGTTATGCGTTAGTTTTTCTTTTCTTGTATTTCTCCTTCTTCATTTTTTTCATACTGTTTCGGTCTTTTTCCGAATACAGAGAAATGCACATATCGTTTTGGGTTGAGTTTCATATCTTCAAACAATTGCTCCATTTGCTTTGAAGCACTTGTAAGATTGTTATATAACTCTTCATCTTTTAATAATTTTCCAACTGAACCTTCTCCATTTTCAATACCAGTTATAATATTGTCAAATCCTTTAATAGCAGATTGTAAGTCATTCATGGTTTTGTTTAATTCTAAATTTGCTAAAGAATCTGATACTTTCGATAAATTAGCTGTCATGTTATCTACATTGGTTAATGCATCATCAAGCTTTTGTTTATTGGTATCTAAAATAGAATTTAACGTATTTGAAGCTTTTTTAAAGCTCGTCATTGTAGCATTTAGTTCACTAACACTACTTTTTATACTGTTTCTAGTCTCAGCATCTAAAATTGTACTTACAGCAGTTAACAATGAATCTGCACTTACAATCATGTTTTCCATTTTGGATTTTAATGGTGTAAATTGATCCATAAAGCCATCAACCATACCTGTTTGTGTTACTGACTGAAGTGTATCACCAGAAACCGCTTTTTCAGCATTGTCGTTTTTGACTATGATAGCCAATAACTTTCCGCCAATGAAACCATTTTCTTGTAATTGAACTACACTATTTTTTGAGAATTGAAAATCATGTTCAAGTGTAAACATGACTAACGACTTCCCTGAAGGTTGTAATTTGATGTCTTGAACTTTACCAACAGCGTATCCGTTGATTAAGACTTTTGTGGAAGGAACTAGGCCGCCAACATCACTATATTCTGTATAAAATACTCGATTGTTTGAAAAAATCGATTTGGACATTAAGTAACTGATTCCAACATATAATAATATTAGTGAAGTGATTACTAATAATGCCGTTTTAATTTCTCTGGATATTTTCAATTTTTTTGGGAATTTGTGAACTCAACAAAATTAAAAAATTTTTCCTAAGAATACGTCTATTTTACTATTGTTTTAATGCTTCAGTTAAGGATATTTTTTTACCTTTTTTGAATGCGACTATATAACAGTCCTTGTATCCTTTACGAACAGCTTGGTTTTTCATGCGCTTTATCTCCTCATAATCAGACGTTTTACCATAAAAATAACGATAAATTTTAGATGCTTTTTCTCTTGAAATTTGCTTTAAGCCTTTAAAATTGTATGATTTTGTCGCCATTTTCTTTGAACTTGCTGCCAATTGCACCTTAAAAGTGATGTCTTTATATATTTTTGAAGCAACTGGTTCAGAAGTATCAACTCCGCTGTCAATCACTTTTTCATCATTGCTAGCAACTTCTGTATGTAGTGCAATGTATTTTTTTATGGCATTATATAATGATTTCGTCATGACTTTCTTTCCCTTTTTAGAGTTTAGAAAATCTTCTTCCTTTTTATGAGTTAGGAAACCAAGTTCAACTAATACACTTGGCATATATGTTTTTGATAATACCCAAAAACCTGCTTGTTTTACGCCTCTATCTTTACGTTTTCCTGTGGTTTTGAATTCTTTTTGAATATAAGAAGCTATTTCAATACTTTGATCTAAGTATTCTTCCTGCATGATAATTAAACTAATTAACGATTCAGGAGAGTTTGGATCAAATCCGCCATAGGTTTCTTCATGATTTTCTTCTAAAAGGATTACAGAGTTTTCACGTTTGGCAACTTCTAAGTTGGTTTTGTTTTTACTTAAACCAAGCACAAACGTTTCTGCGCCATATGCAGTAGAGCCAAACTTTTTTCCTTTTTTCCCAGGTTGTGCATTGCAATGAATAGAGATAAACAAATCTGCCTTTTTCTTATTTGTCAATACCGCACGTTGACTTAATGTAGGATATGTATTTCCTGTTCGTGTATAAATGACTTTTACATTTGGAAGCTTGTTTAACATTTTCCCTAATGCCAATGAAACATCTAACGCAATGTCTTTTTCCGTAGCTTTATAACGTCCTGTTCCTGGTGTTCCTGTATCTCTTCCTCCATGTCCAGGGTCAATCATAACCACAAACTGTTTTTTCTTTGGCGGATCGCTTTTTGTTACTTCATTTACAGAAGCATTCAAAAAACTAACCATACATATCACAAGTAAAACTGAAAAATAGTTCTTCATATATCCGATTTTCATCATTTTGTATACTAATAATGTTTAATGTGTGTTTCTTATTGTGTTAATTATGATTAATTTATCATAAAACTATTATAAAAATACACTTCGAGGTTTGGCACTTCAAATATTGAGCCATACTTTTACGACCTGATATTTGAAACGAAAATATAAAAGTTACTTGACTATTCATAAAAGAAATCTTTCTTTTGTGTATTATAACGAATTTGGACTAGACCTTTGCAGACAAAAAAAAATTACATATTTATACAGCTATTACTGTTACTGATTAGTTCGTTTGCTATTTCACAAGAACTTCCAGAAAGGAAAAAGCTGCCTGTAAAACCGCAACAACCAATGGACACGTTGCAGGTTTCTATTAGAGATTCTATCAAAATAGGTACCGCTAAAAAGAGAGATACCGTTAAAACTGATTCTATTAAAAATGATTCAGTACCTGAAAAAGCACCAGTTTTACTCGATTTGGTAAAGTATAAGTCTAAAGATTATGTAAAAATTAGTCAACGCACAAAACAGATCTATTTATATAATGAAGCCGAATTGTATTATCAGGATACAGAATTAAAATCGGGAATCATTATTTTAGATTACGAAAAAAATGAAGTGTATGCTGGTCGTTTAAAGGATTCTGCTGGTGTATATTCACAATCACCATACTTTAAACAAGGTGATAATATTGTAGAGCCAGATTCTATTCGATTTAATTTTGATACAGAAAAAGCATTAATTTGGAATTCACGAACCGAACAAAACGGAACTAAGATTGCTGGAGAATTGACCAAAAAAGAAAATGATTCAGTTATTTTTATCCAGAATGCGAAATTTACGACTTCAAAAGATTTAGACAATCCTGAATATTATTTCTTAGCGCGTAAAATTAAATTAGTTCCAAATAAAAAGATCGTTTCCGGATTTACCAATATGTATATTGCAGATGTTCCAACACCAATTGGATTTCCATTTGCATATTTTCCATTAACAGATGACAGAGCTTCAGGATTTATCTTCCCAACATTTGGTGAAAATAGCAGTCGTGGATATTTCTTTCAAAATGGTGGATATTACTTTGCCATTAGTGATTATTTCGATTTGGCCCTTTTAGGTGATTATTATACCAATGGAAGTTATGCCTTTCGAGGAGAAAGTAATTACGCATTACGTTATCGATTTAGAGGTAATTTGAGTGTCCGGTTTGAAGCGTTAATCAACAGTCAACGAGGTTTTCCCGATTACAGTAAATCAAATATTTATAACATTCGTTGGGCACACAATCAAGATCAGAAAGCAAATCCAAATTCACGATTTTCTGCTTCTGTAAACTTGGGTAGTAGTCAGTATTATCAGGCTTCCATCAACCAATTGAATACACCAAACTTTTTAAATAACACTTTAAATTCATCTATTTCGTATTCAAAAACATTTCCAGAATATCCTTCCGTAAATGTTTCGTTGACAGCTACGCATTCGCAAAATACAAATACAGAAACTATCAATCTTACGTTACCAACCTTACAAGCTAGTATGGAACGTATTTATCCGTTTGCAAAAAAAGATGGAACAAAAAAAGGAATCATTCAAAATATAAACTTTCAATATAATTTAAGAGGAGAAAACAGAATTAATACAACAGATTCTTTATTCTTTAAGAAAGAAATGTTTGATGACGCAAAAATTGGAATGAGACACAGTATTCCAATTAATACAAACTTTAAACTATTTGATTATTTAAGTGTAAGTCTTGGAGGAAATTATGATGAAGTATGGACATTAAGAACTACTAATAGAACAGATGCTGTTATAAATCCGGATGATCCAACTGAACAATTTGACTCTGAGAAACAAACCATTAACGGATTTGACTCATTCCGTCAATATAATTTTAGTGCAAGTCTCGGAACTACTATTTACGGTACATTTAATTTTGGCGAAGACAAGCAAATACAAGCAATTAGGCATACGGTAAGACCATCTATTAGTTATAGTTATAATCCTGCTTTTGATCAGTATTTTGATACGTATATTGTAGATGCAGATGGTGGTACTACAGAAGATTATTCACGTTTTGAAGATGGATTGTTTGGCCAACCAAGTAGAACATTTGCTAGTTCTATTGGATTAAATGTTGCCAATACAGTGGAAGCTAAAGTTCGTGCAAAAGATTCTACTGCCGAAAAGCCTGAAAAATTAATGCTTTTAAATAGCTTTAACTTTTCTACAACATACAATATTGCTGCTGATTCACTTGCGTGGAGTCCAGTTCGTGTAACAGGAAGTACGCAGGTTTTCAATAAAAAATTAAATGTAAACTTCGGAGCTACTTTTGATCCGTACGCCATTGATAATAATGGAACACGTATTAATAAATTTAATATTGACAATGGAGGAAGCTTATTTCGTTTCACAAGTGCCAATATGACGTTAAACTATTCATTCTCTAGCAAAAGTTTAGAAGGAAAAACAGATAACGGAAGTATTGATAATACACGAAGTGGAGGACGTGATGATGATTTATTCGGAAAAGCTCAAGATTTCAGTGACAGTAGTAGTTCATTTGGTGACGATGACGACGATGATGAAGAAAAAGAAGACGTAGAAGCCTATCGAACCAAGATACCTTGGGATTTACGTCTCGCCTATTCCATGACGTATGCCAATAGTAATCGACAGAATGAAATATCTAATAATTCCTTAATGTTCTCAGGGAACATTGAACTTTCACCACAATGGAAAGTCGGAGTTTCTTCAGGTTATGACTTTAAAAACAAAGGATTTACCTATACTCAAATGCGTTTTGAACGTGATTTAAAGAGTTGGCGAATTAACTTTAACTGGGTTCCGTTTAGTACACGAGCTTCTTGGTATTTCTTTATTGGAATTAAAGCATCTGTATTACGTGATGTGAAGTGGGAAAAACGTAGCGAACCAGATAGAAGCTTATAGATTTTGGGTATTAGGTATTAGTTAAATCAACTAACAAATTCACAAAGGACAAATCAACCAATTAACAACCAAGCTCATGGCAAAACAAATCATTACAACTCCAAATGCACCAGCGCCAATTGGTCCGTATAATCAAGCAGTATTAATTAATGGTACATTATATACTTCAGGTCAGATAGCAATTGATCCTAAAACTGGTGAACTTCTCAAAGGTTCTATTGAAGAAGAAACAACACTAGTTATGGAAAATATGAAAGCTGTTCTAAAGGCTGCAAACATGACGTTTGAAAACGTAGTAAAGGCTTCTATTTTCATTAAAAACATGAATGATTTCGCGAAAATTAATCCTGTATATGGTAACTACTTTAATGATGAAACTGCACCAGCACGTGAAACAGTTGAAGTAGGAAACTTACCAAAATATGTAAACGTAGAAATTTCTATGATTGCGATTGAAGGTGCTTAAAACTTTACAATTCAAACTATATAATAAAAAAGCAGGTTCATTTGAACCTGCTTTACTTTTAACCTAAATTATTGAGATGCCTAATATGTGCGTACATTAGTACTAATAGCAGTCCTATTCTATTTTTTCTCAATAGATAACGCCCATTGTTGAGATGTATACTCCCCAAAATTTTGATTTAGATCAAAAACTGAAGTACCATCTGCTATAAGCTTAAATGAAACTCCACCTCCATCTGCAAAATTACTTGCAACTGCTGTAAAAATAGCAGATCCACCCAAACCAGCTATCGTTTGAGTCAAGTCTATTGTATCATTTACTCCTGTAGCAAAACCAGATACAGATCGTTTATATACTTCAGCTAATTTTGCTCCTCCAGGAACATCTTGATTCAAACCAACAATTAATTGATTATCTACAACTGTTACTTTTAATTCTAATGATTTTGTGTAATTTATTGTTTTCATGATTTTAAATTTTAAATTGATTGTTCCTACTCATAAGGCTTTTCAGATTCCGCCACGACCAAGAAAAAATAATCTTATAGCTACTGGTTCGAATATTATTTTTTAATGATTCTATTCAAAGTTGAAGAAATGATATCGTTGAAAAGAAAAAAATGGAATGAGTACAGCTATTTTTATCAGGAGATAACGATTTTAAAGTATGAAAACGTAAAAATTTATATGATTGCAATGAAAGCGTTTAAAAACAAACAACTAACCGTCTAAAGATATTATTTCCAAAAATAAAATAGTTGTTTAAATTGGCGTGATAATTTATAAATCACCTCCAATGACTGTTTTTTCTTCGATTTTTTCTCTAGTTATTTGATTCATTATTAACTTATAAAATTTAGTACATATGTTAAAGAATCTTTTAAAATTAGAAGGTATTAATCCTTTAGAAAAACAACAACAGCAAAAAATTAATGGTGGTGGTCTTAACAGAAAAGGCTGCGTTTGCGTACTATACAACGAATTAAACAGATGTATTGTGTATGATTGCAGTAACGTACCACACGACCAATAAAATCTTTTAAAAGCGAACTTCGGTTCGCTTTTTTTGCTTCAAGAAATAATTAATGATTATTAAGTTGTGCTACAAATTTATCTGTAGATATTTTACTATATTGAATTATTAATTGAGTTACAATGAGCGGCAATAAAAAAAGAAACATTTGGCGAATTATTGGTGTTTTTATCATTATTCTAACCGTAGCTAGAGAAACTGGATATATTACAGCAGACTACTACCGAAGTAACACCTCTTTTTCTAGTAATAGTGTTATAAATTCATCCTCAAACACATCTACAAGAGGAGAAAACATGGGTAGAGAAGTAAAAAAACCACAAACTAAAGTTATTGTTATTTATAAAGGTAAAGAATATGGCGATACAAACCCTGGTATTACAGTATTAAACTCTAATATTTCTAATCCTCCATTAAGAATAGATATTTCAGATATAAGTTTTGGTGTTTTTTTATGGACTCCATTGTATAAATATACTTCTATTGATTACACAAAATCGTTAAGTCATAATACATCTATCTATGGAAATGGCATAAATTCAAGCTTCTCAACAATAGGTCATATTAATGTCAATGGTACATTTTCAATCAAAGGGATTTGTTCTCACAAAACTGCCAAAGAAATAGTACTACAAAAAATAATGAGTGATATTTATAAGCAAGCTAAATCAAACATATAAATTCATCTTTAATAGAAACATCAATAATATTAAAATTAGCACTCTTTTATAATCCACAATAGCTAGAAATGATATACGATTATTGACCAATTAAATTCTTAGTATGCTAAAAAAGTGTATATTTGAATACTCATTTCCCCACTAATTAAAATCAATACAACAAATTATTATTTCTAATAAATAGATATGGAATTCCCTATATCTATTACTGTTGTGTGCTATATAAAATAAAGAACAAATGAGATTATTTTTAACATTTTTGATTATCCCTTTTTTGTCATTTTCTCAAAATTGGGATTTACTTACTCCTTTAAAAACCAATAAAACTGTAACTGATATTGAGGCTATAGACGGCAACACTTATTACTTACTTCAAAAAAGTAATTCTAATGATATTTTAAAAACTACAGATCATGGAGATACTTGGGAAAGACCATTTACAACTAGTGATTCTACTTGGGACATCCATATGTTTGACGAAAATAACGGTCTTGTTTCTACTAACCTGAGTGTTTATTTTACCAATGATGGATTTCAAAATATTTCTTTAGCACAAAATTTAGCTTTTAGCGTCTACAAATTTAGTTTTGTAAATGCTTTGGTTGGCTATGGTGTAGGTAATAATGGGAAAATTGTAAAAACCACGGATGGAGGAATGACATGGGCAACTCAAAATTCTACTTTAAGTAATTCTAGTTCAAATGGTCTTTTAAGTGTTTACTTTGTAAATGAAAATGTTGGTTATGCTTGTGGTTTATCTAGTAAAATATTAAAAACAATTGATGGAGGAAATACTTGGACAGCAGCAACAGTAGGTTCTTCAGGATGGCTAGACATTTTCTTTTATGATGAAATGAATGGTGTTGTTGTCGGAAATAATCAAGACTTAAAATATACTACTGATGGCGGCATTACATGGATTGATTCAAACTATCAAACAACTAATGCTTTATATGAAATCCGTAATGTCAATAATACACTAGTTGTTTGTGGTTCGAACGGAATTATTTTAAAATCGACTGACAATGGAATTAATTGGACAGAAGAAGTTTTAAATTCAAGTAAAAACTTATTATCTATTGATTTTTCTGGCACAAATTTATTAGTATCTGGAGAAGCCATTACTTATAATTCTACTGATAATGGTCAAAGTTGGAATTTAACAGACGAAGGTGTAAGACCCGCTAATTTGGTAGCTGTAGATTTTGCAAATAATCTAAATGGAGTTACTGTTGGACGCAATTCAACGGCTAACAGTAATAATTTAATTTTCACAACAACAGATGGCGGTATTACTTGGACACGAACAAAATCCTTAACATCAAGTTCTGCTGCTTTCAATGCAGTACATCTATTACCTGATGGAAATGGTATTGTAAATAGATCATCAAGTTCTAGTTCAGGACAATATTTTTTAACTAATGATTTTGGTGTAACATGGCAAACTAGAACTCCTATAGGCAATTTAGCAAGCTCTGCATGTTGGATGAGAAACGCTAATGCATATACGCTTGGAGGTTCAGAGATATATAATACTTTAAATAATGGTTCTAATTGGGACAGCTTTGATTCACTTAATATAACAGCTTTTTATTTCCCATCAGACAATATTGGATATGCTATTGGTCAGCGTATTTATAAAACAGTTGATGGAGGAATTAATTGGAATGAAATAACAGAACCACAACAAAATCAGAATTATAAGCAAATACAATTTTTAACAGATGATATAGGATTTGTAAGCTCTACAAATGCAGGAGTTTTCAAAACTGTAGATGGCGGTATGTCTTGGACTTCTTTTACTAATATAACTGGTAGTATTAAATTTTTATTCCTAAGTGAATTATCAATATTTAATATACAAGGCAGTAATCTCGTTCAATATACAAATGACGGAGGCGTTACTTGGGATAATCTTGCAGAAAACAACACCGTTTCTACCAATTTATCTAATGCATCTATTTTAGATGGAAAAATTATTGGGATTGGAAATAACTCAGATATTTATTCATTAAGCATTCCTACATTTAGTAGTTTACTTAATATTGAAGAAAAAACGGAAGATAAATTTATAATTTACCCAAATCCAGCTAGTGAAGTTATTACGATTAAAAATAAAGCTTCAAATATAATTAGTGATTTAGAATTAGTTACAATCAATGGAGAATCTGTATTCAAAAAAGAAAATACAAACTATGCAGCTGAATTAACACTAAACATTTCAAATTTAAAAGCAGGAATATACTTTTTAAAGATAAATTTCAAAGGAGCTATAATCACAAAAAAAATAGTTAAATATTAATCTTTACATCAATAATCTTTGTTCCGTATAGACATTAAAAAAACCTCAAAGGCACATGTTTTTGAGGTTTTCTAATAGGTATTATTTCGTTTAAAATAAATGGTAATCAGATATTTATAAATTATCGCTCAAAAATTATAGTTCCATTAAAAACGGTCATTTCAACTTTTGTTTGATGAATTTCATTTACAGGAATCTGAAAGATATCTCTATCCAATACAATAAAATCTGCTTGCTTTCCAACTTCTAACGAGCCAACTTTGTCTTCTTGACGCATTACATACGCTCCATTTATTGTATATGCGTTGATAGCTTCTTCCAACGAAATGTTTTGTGGCGTTCTGCTAACGGCATTGGCAATTCCAACAAATGGATTTAATGTACTTACATTCCAATCACTACTTAAAGTCAGTCTTGCATTTGCATCTAACAGGCTTTTTATAGGAACTTGATTATCTGCCAATGTACTTCCAATTAACTCAGCATTTTCTTGCCAATGCGCAGGATTTGTAAAATCGCCTGCAACTTGCGCATCGGCTGTTACATTTAATTGTGCAAAGCGAGACATGTCAGCAGTATTTACAATTTCTACATGTGTCAATCGGTGTCTATTGTTTCCAGCACTTCCTTGTGCTATTGCGTTTAACGCTTCTGTAACTCCTCTATTTCCAATACTATGAATATGAAAATCGAATCCGACAGTTTCTAATTGACTAATATAATTTGCGATTCTTGCCTCTGTGAAATAATTCAAACCGTTATTTGTTGGCTCCTCAAAATAATCAATTAAATAATCGGAATGCAATGCTGCTGTAGTATTGTGTGTGATTCCGTCCGCATATAATTTTATTTGATTAATTTTTAATAAACTATTCGGATTGTTTGAATATAAAGAAGTTAAACTTGCTATTTGAGAAGCATCATCTTCCGCAGGATATGCCCAAAGTCCAAGATTGAAACGCGCCGTTAACTTCCCATCAGCTTCCAATTGTTTCCAAACCAAATGTTGATCTCTTTTCCAATAGGTTCGTGCATCCGAAACTGACGTAATTCCATGTTTTGCAAGCTCAGGCAACACATATTCCACCATTCCATCATATTCACCATTAGCAGAATTTGCTAAGCTAGAAATTGCTTGTTGCATCACAATATCACCAGCATTGTCAATTAAAATTCCTGTGAGCGAATTGTCGTCTTCTTTCATGATAATTCCACCTTGTGGATTTGATGAAGTTGCTGTAATTCCTGCTAACTCCAATGCTTTGGAATTTACCCACATAGAATGCGATGTATGTTCCATGATAATTACAGGTCTGTTTGGAACTGCTTCATCTAAAATTTCTAGTGGCGAACGATTTGCCTCAAAAAGAGTATTGATGTTATGCCCGAAACCAATCAGCCATTCTACAGTTGGATTATCTGCAGCAGCATCTGCAATGACATTTATATAATTCTCAGGATCAGTTTCTTCGTCAGAAATTACAAAATGATTGTTTGACGAACCAACTTCCATCGGATGCATATGTACATCATGAATTCCTGGCAATACCAAAGCACCTTGCAAATCAATAATTTGAGCATCACTTTCCGCAGTTGCCTGTGCTTCCGCAGATGTTCCAACGAACATGATTTTTTTATCCTGAACAATCATAGCTTCTGCCCACGGTTGTGCCGTATTTACAGTATATATTTTTCCATTAATGAAAACTTTCTGTATTGCAACTTCATTCATCATTTGCTGATTTTCCATAATAGGATCATCGCTTTTACAAGATTTTGTAAGACTCATTATGCTAAATACAATTAAAATAAGTTTCATAGTCTGTGTGTTTTTCATCAATGTGTTTTTCAAGATAAATTATTTTTTAGAGGAACAAAAATTTCCGTTTCGTAAGCATTCTCATCATTTGTATGCAAACTGTGTTTACGATAAAATTCTAAAAATGGTGTAATTCCAATTTCTTTCTCTGTCTGAAAAATCCATTGTCCAAAAATTTTATCATAGGTTTTACTAATCGTCTTATAACTTCCAACATGAGTAAATACAGCATACTTACGACTTGGAACTTCTTTGATAGTATACTTTTTTAGATTGTTCGTTTTTTCAGGAATAACAATACATGCATCATAATTACACTTGATTTCTTCAGTAGTAATTGGTTCATCCCAAATAATTCCGAAGCTTTCCGTTATTGATGTATCAATATGATTTTCAGTAGCCATTTGATCAATAGTATTCCACAAATCTTCAATTTCACTACTATCGTAATCACCTTTATAAGTCATATACATCACCTTTTTTTTTGGCAATACTTCTACTCTATCTTCTATAAATGGCATCTTATCTACTTTCGTTTTCTGTGTACCTAATAATTCTTCTTTACGCTCTCTGTATACGGACGGCGAGATTCCAAAATGCTTTTTAAATGATTTACTCAGCGCTTGCACATCTGAATAGCCAACTTCATACGCTATTTCTGTAATTGCTGATTTGCTAAACAACAAAAGCTTTGCGCAGGCTTCTACTTTTAATCGTGTTACATACGCACCAATAGTTTCTCCATAAACAGCTTTAAATATGCGTTGTAAGTTTCGGTATGAAAAGTGTGAAAGCGATTCTAATGTCTCAACAGAAACCGTAGTAGTAAACGAAACTCTCAGGTAATCTCTTACCTGTTGCAATCTTTCTATATAATTATGCTTCGCTTTCATGGTACAAATATAGAATACATAAGAAAAGGTATGTTGTCCTATTTTGACAAATATTTAGGCATTGAATAATTGAAAATTACGTATTTATACGCTAAACAGTTAGTCTTTTAAATTATATTTTCACAGCAAATTATATTTAGATACCGTGTAGTATTCCCAAAAAGGAGATTGCTGAAAATCCTAAAAGAGTAAGCATTTTAACCTTAAAACATAATAAAATGAATAAGTCACTTACTTTACTTTTAAGTATCTCTATGATACTATTGCTAAATTTTTCTCTTTTTGGACAAGATGATAGGGAAGCAATAGCAATGGAGAATGAAATACAACAATCCTATGACTATCATGAGTTGGAAGAAAAAAGGTTAGAACTTATTGCCGATATGTATTCAATGATGTATGAAATAGGCGGTCTTTTTACAGAATTAGAAAGAGCGCAAAGCCTTGAAAAATTAGTGAATAGCTACCATGAAAAACTTTCAAAAGGTTTAGATTCAAGTGCTTTATCAATTAAAGAAAGAATGAATATAGAACGTTTATCCGAAATTAAGTCACAAATTGTATTGCCAGAACTTCAAACAGTTGGCGGTATCGATTTACATAATATGCAATCTATTAGCGTGACAGAAGGATTTCGAAGAATTATTGAAAACAAAGTACAAACAATTGTTAAAAAAACAGATCAACTTTCAAGTGTTGGGACAAAAGTAACAGAATTGAATAATACTTCTTTCGTATCACAAAATTTTAAAAAACAAATTAGTTGGTCATTTGCGCTTCTAGTTGGTATTGTCATCGTCGGCTTTTTTATTATAGCGTATAGAGATGATGAGATTCGTAAAACAATTTTTTCTGGTGACGCTGGATTACAATTTATCACCATATTCTCAATCATTATCGCCATAATTCTATTTGGAATTACCGGAGTTTTAGGTGGAAAAGAGATTGCAGCATTAATTGGAGGTATCTCTGGTTATATATTAGGTCGCAGCAGTATTACAAATCTTAAAAAACAAGAATAATTTAAAATGAGTGTTATACTATTTTAAATGAAAGAAGAAATTCTTATTTAGTTTTTAAGAATAAAAAAAGCGAACCGAAGTTCGCTTTAAATTTTTAGGCAACTGTACATTGACACGAATCATCATTTTGAGTATTCGCGCAAGCGCTACTAGTAACTGGATCTTCTCCACCTACACATTCATCCAAAACCAAAGAAGCCACTATTGGTGTAATCTCCTCCGTAAGTGTAGTTAGAAATGTACATACTGGCGTAGCTCCTCCATTGAGTGATTGTGCTCTAAAACTAGAGATTGACCTTTTGTTAAGGTTTAATGCTTTTTTCTTTTTCATACTAAAATTTTTAATGATTAATAATTGGTAAGCTAAAACTACAAAATATCATACATTAAGTAGTCTTATTAAAATAATTAACGTAAGAAATACTGTTTTTATTCTTTAAATAAACACTTACCTTATAAGTTTAACAGTATCATTTTTTTTTTAATTTTAAAAAAGAAAAACCTACAACTATAAATTAAATTGAAAAATATCTTAACATACATCATATTACTATTTTTATTGAGTTGTAAAAACGAAGTCAATCTTGAAAAATTTGACGCTGAAAAATGGAAAATAGGAACACTACTTGAACGCGGAAACATGGCAACAGATTTGGTAAAAAGCGCTATTTTAATAGGAAAAAACAAAGCGGAAGTTATCAATATACTAGGACAGCCAAAAGACAGTACACTTACTAATTTTCATTATATTGTTGATTATGGATATATGACAAAGTACCATTTAGAAATTTCATTCGATATCAATAACTTAAAAGTCATCAAAACAGAAATTTCAGATTAACATGCACACACAAATTGAAGGGATATGGTTAAATACGAGTGAAACTGGGCGATTTCCGTTTGTTGATTTTATTGCTTTTGACACTAAAACGATACAACACTTAACGATTAATGATAATAAAAACGAGTTAACTTATAAAGCTTCTACTAGAGTAAATTCTATAGAAAGTATTGATAAAGCAAATTTCAAATTTATCAATGAAGATAGAATTCGATTCTACAAAAAAGGAAAAAAGCATACAGTAATAAATGAAACAAAATACAAGAACGAAGAAACTATATTTGAAGAAGATTATGTTTGTTTGTTTCCTACGAGTACAACAATTTCTGAAAATGAAATTATGCAATCAAAGTACACATACTCATGGAATGGAGAAAATGGAATTATTGAGTTCAATACAATTTTAGATGCACCACACATTCAAGAAGCAAACAAAAAAATGAACATAGAAGGCACTAAAATGCGTTTGGAAAAAATAGCGGAAACCTTATTTGTTTCAATTTTTCATAATAAGCAAAGACATCTAATGCTTCCAATTAAAACAATAACTACTGAAAAGATTGTGTTGTATGGTTTTCCTAAAGAACCATATACTATAGTTGGAAAACGAATTCAATAAAAAAGCGAACCGAAGTTCGCTTTACTAATTTATTTTTTCTCACAATTTGGTCCCCAAGTAGTTGCCGCACAAAGATCATTTGATGTAGGCCAAGGACAATTATTTGGACCAGTAGGACAGTCAGTAGTACCATTTGCTCTACCTCCAATTACTACATTAAGGTTTGAAATAGATTTTTTGTTAAGCTTTAGTGAATTAAGATTCTTTTTTTTCATGATATAAGATTTTAAAATAAATAATAAATAAACCTATAAAATTAAAATAGTAACCACCTACGGTAAAGCCGTAATTATTTTTGAAACAATCGTTATAAAAAAAAGTGAACTGAAGTTCGTACTTACTAAAGTTAAACTCTAAATAAATTTTTGTAGTTTTAAAAAAACCTAATTCTTTTGAAAAAAGCCGCAAAAATTATTGGAATCTTACTCTTAATCATCATCATTGCAGGATTTGTATTCTATAGAACACTTCTACCAACATATAATGGAAACTTAGATATTGAACATCTCCAAGAAGAAGTTACAATTCATTACGATACCTATGGAATTCCACATATTTATGCTAACAACGAAGCGGATGCCTTTACAGCATTAGGATATGCACATGCACAAGATCGTTTATGGCAAATGGAACTTATTCGTAGAATAGCGCCAGGACGATTAGCGGAACTCTTTGGAGAAAAACTCTTCGAAACAGATCGCTTTTTTGTTGCGTTAGGCATTGATGAAGCTTCCGAATTAACAGTGCAGAATCTTGATAAAAACTCAAAGAGTTACAAACTAGCAAAAGCTTATCTCAATGGAATCAACGAATTTGTAGCAAACGGAGCAACGCCAGTAGAATTCTATCTCACAGGAACGGACAAAACAAAATTTACGCTCAAAGACATTCACAATGTATTTGGCTACATGGCTTTTAGTTTCGCAATGGCACACAAAACAGATCCATTACTCACAGAAATTCAACAAAAACTTGGCAACGAATACTTAGCAGATTTAGGATTGCATGTAGATCCAAAAACAACCATATTACACAACTATCCTGAAAAGAAAAAAGATACAACTCAAATTGAAAATACATTGGTTTCTTCAGTGCATCATGCATTAGACAAATTACCAATTCCACAATTTATTGGTAGTAATAGTTGGGTAGTTGCACCACAAAAAACAGCAACAGGAAAAGTGCTATTTGCCAACGATCCGCATATTGGATTCTCGCAACCTTCGGTTTGGTATGAAGCACATATACATACACCAACCTTTGAAATATATGGTTATTACTTAGCTGGAACACCTTTTCCAATGTTAGGTCACAATCGAAATATTGCCTACGGAATGACCATGTTTGAAAATGATGACATCGATTTCTATTGGGAAGAAAATAATCCGAATGATTCCAACGCATACAAAACACCAACTGGTTGGAATAATTACAAAACTCGAACGAAAACAATTAATGTAAAAGACGGAGAAGCTACTACGCAAACTTATAAAACATCACGTCATGGACCAATTTTGAATGGAATTGCAGACGGAATCGATTTTCAAAAACCTGTAGCGATGTCTTGGGCATATTTACAACACGACAATCAATTATTAGAAGCGTGTTATTTAATGTCACATGCAAGCAGTCAAGCTGAATTTGAAAAAAGTTTGTCTAAAATTCACGCGCCAGGACTAAACCTGATGTATGGTGATTCGGAAGACAATATTGGTTGGTATGCTGTTGGAAAACTCTTTGAACGTCCAGCACATGTAAATTCAAAGTTAATTTTGGATGGAGCTTCTGGCAATGATGAACCAATTCGTTTTATGGAAGCAGACGAAAATCCTAGTGCTGCTAATCCAACTTGGAACTATGTATATTCGGCAAACAATCAACCTGATAGTATTTCAGGAAGTTTATATCCAGGGTATTACCTTCCAGAAAACAGAGCAAAACGCATCAAAGAACTACTAGAGAAAAAAAACGACTGGACAAAACAAGATATGATGAATATGACACTTGATGTCAAATCAAACATACATGTTGCAGCAATTAGTGAAGTGTTCAAAGTAATTGGCAAAAATGATTTTTCAGACCAAGAAAAAGAAGCTATCAATATTTTACGAACATGGAATGGAGAAAATCAACTTACAGACATAGCGCCAACTATTTACCATCGTTTCATGAATACATATTTAAAAAATACACTTTCAGATGAATTGGATACAGAAACCTATGAGCAATTACTCAAAACTCATATTCTAAAACGGTTTGAAGCACCACTACTCTATCAAGAATCTATTTGGTATGATGATGTAAACACAACTTCCGTAAAAGAAACTCGAAGTGATATTTTACTCAAATCATTCAAAGAAGCGATTGCTTTATTGGAAAATCAACTTGGACAAAATACAAACGATTGGACATGGAATAAAGTACATACAATGGAACATCCGCATCCAATGGGACAAGTAGAAACCTTACGTCCATACTTTAATGTAGGTCCGTTTGAAGTTCCTGGAACGCGAGAAGTCATTAACAACTTAGGCTATCATTATGATGATTCAGGCGAATACAAAGTTTATTTTGGACCTTCAACACGACGAATTATTGACTTTTCAGATATTGAGAATAGCATGAGTATTTTGCCAACAGGACAATCTGGAAACATGTTTAGTCCTCATTATCAAGATCAAGCAAAAATGTATGCACAAGGACGATTTAGAAAAATGATGATGAATACAGAAGAAATTAAACAGGAATCAAAAAACACGTTAACATTGAAATAAAAATAGTAATTTACCATCGTTTTTAACACAAATCTTAAAACATCAATAATGAAGAAAACAATATTGATATTAAGCACTTTACTATTTTTTTCATGTGGAAGCTATTATAAAATGGCTAACTTTTACAATGCACATAAGAATGATGATAAGGTAACTGCTGTACAAGTTCCACGTTTTATGTTTGCTGTATTAAAAGGGCTTTCGCCAGAAATGAATTCCGTTTTAGGAAATGTAAACGATCTACGTTTTATACAACTACAACCAAAAGACCAATCGGAAGAAAAAGATATTCAAGCTGAAATAAATCAATTGACAAACGAACGTTTTACAGATATTTTCAGAAAAAACGATGATTTTAAACGTACACTTATTTCTGTTCGTGAAGTAGGAACTTCCATCAAAGAAGTGATTGTCCATAAAACTGTTAGCGGAAAACATACTGTTTTATACATGAATGGAAATTTTAATCCTACTACAATTAAAGAATACGCCGAAACTGGCAAATTTGATAATCTAACACAATCGATTACACAACAATATTTATGGAATACAACTGCTCCGAAATCGTACTAGCTCAAAAAAAGTTTTTTGCTACAGGACGCACCAAAAATGTAGCCTACCGAAAAACTGTTTTAAAAAAGTTACTCAAAGAAGTGCGCAAACGTGAAAACGATATTTGTGACGCGTTGTATGCAGATTTCAAAAAACCAAAATTTGAAGCTGTAATGACCGAAACTGGCATTGTTATCTCTGAATTACGGTTAACAATACGTAAACTAAAATCGTGGGCAAAACCAAAACGTGTATTTCCATCAGTATTAAATTTCCCGTCGAAAGATAGAGTTCATTCTGAACCTTACGGAACTACTTTAATTATTTCACCGTGGAATTATCCATATCAATTGGCGTTTGCTCCTTTAATTGGCGCTATTGCTGCAGGAAATACGGTTGTACTAAAGCCTTCTGAATTAACACCAAATACGTCAGCTATTGTAGAAGAAATCATTACAGAAGTATTTGAAAAAGATCATGTTACTATTGTACAAGGCGGCGTTTCAATTTCTCAAAAATTACTAGCAGAACGTTGGGATTATATATTTTTTACAGGAAGTGTGCAGGTTGGAAAAATAATAGCAAAAGCAGCTGCACCAAACTTAACGCCTGTTACACTAGAACTTGGTGGAAAAAACCCATGTATTATTGATATTCATACAGATTTTCAATTGGCAGCAAAGCGTATTGTTTGGGGAAAATTTTTAAATGCCGGACAAACATGTATTGCTCCTGATTATTTAATTGTACAAGCACAAGCAAAGTTTGACTTTACAAAAGTGCTCATTGAAGAAATGAAAGCTGCTTTTGGCGAAAATCCGCAAGAATCCACTGATTTTGCTCGTATTGTAAATGAAAAGAACTTTAACCGTTTGGCTTCTATGATTAAAGAAGACGAAGTACTATTTGGCGGTGTTACTGACAAAGACGATTTGTACATTGCTCCTACTATATTGGACGAACCCGCATTTGATAGTGAAGCGATGAAAGAAGAAATCTTTGGACCAATTTTACCAATTCAAATATATTCTTCTTTGGAAGACATTAGCAATATTATTGCTCGTTATGAGAAACCGTTAGCATTGTATGTATTCTCCAAAGATTCAAAATTTGCAAATCGAATGATTACGCAACATTCTTTTGGTGGTGGCGCAATTAATGATACCATTATGCACTTTGGAAATCACAGATTGCCATTTGGTGGCGTTGGTGAAAGTGGAATGGGCGCGTATCATGGAAAACTGAGTTTTGATACATTTTCACATAAAAAATCAGTCCTCATAAAAGCAAATTGGCTAGATATTCCTGTTCGATATGCTCCTTACAAAGGAAAAATGAAGCTTTTAAAGTTTTTTCTAAAGTATTTTTAGTAATTTTTCAGAATTAATAAAAGGGTAATATTTATGATATTCTACTAAATGTAAATACGTCTTTTATTTTATTTGTAATACGACATACTTTGATTAAAAATATATTCTTTTTGTTTTCTTTTCTATTCGCTATAACTAATGTAGCCATCGCACAAGATAAATATTTTGAAATTCATGATAGTTTACAGCATAAGACATACAAAGAACTTATAACTGAAATCAATAGCGTTAAATACTCAAAGCCTAAGGTTGCCAAAATTTGTGCAAATACTTTATATGTAAAAGCCAAAAAAGAAAAAAATATTTCAGCAATGATTGAAGGTTACTTTCATTTAGCTTCAATAGAGGATATTCAAGGAAATTATAAAACTGCCATAGATTATGTAACAAAAGCTATTCAAAAAGTACAAGTGAAAAAAGATAGTATGTTACGATTGCCTAAACTCTATTCTTTAAGAGGTAAAATATATGAACAATACGGACATGATGAAAAAGCGCTTCTAGATTTCACCAACTCTTACAATATTTCAAAAAAATATAATTTTACAGGCAAAGTTGCAATTGCGATTGCTAATTTGGGGAAGTTAAAAAAAAAAGCAGGACAATTTCAAGAAGCTTTAAAAGGTTATAAAGAAGCATATAAAATTTCTAAAGATTCTGCTTTTAAAGGAGAGATAGCTAAAATAAATTTCATTATGGGAATTGGTGGCACTTTTCTAAAACTACAACAACCCGATTCTACTTTGTATTATAGTAATATAGGACTAGAAAAAAGCGTTGCTATCAACGATCAAGAAGGCGTAAGTTATTTTTATACTGATATAGGCGTTGCTTATTTAATTAAAAAAGAATATCAAAAAGCACTTTCCTATTTTGAAAAAGCAAAAAAAATAATTAAAGCATTAGCAAACGATAAAAGACTTATTGAGGTATATTTTTATATTGGGAAATCTCAATATGAGTTAAAACAATATAAAACATCAAATAACTCACTAGAAAAGGCACTGCGGATTATTAATAAAAAAAACGATTCTCTACAAAACATAGAAGAAAAGTTTATTCCTTTTGAATACGGATATCTTTTAGAATTACTGTCTTTAAACTGTAAAGAACTTAATCAAGAAGAAAAGTTTAAATATTATTTTTCACAGTATAAAATCATTAGAAAACAAAATGAATCAAAAAAGAATACTGTACTAAGTAATTTGTATGCCTTTGAAGAAATTGGAGCAAAAGATACTCTTATTAAAGCACTTATTAAAGAGGAAAATAGTTCAAAGAAACGAATGAAATATTATATCTATATTATTTCATTCTTAGTATTTATTATAGTTGTTAGCTGTATTGTATTTCTTAGAAATCGTAAAAAGAAAAAAGAAATTTTTGAAACATTAACTAAAAAAATTACAACGCTTGAAACTAGGAAAAACGATTCGCCTGAAAAAAAGAATAAAATAAAAAAGCAAAGCAATATTACCGATCATAAGATTCAAACTGTATTAGAAGGTTTAAGAAAATTTGAAAAGCAAGAACAGTACTTAAACGTCGATTGTAATTTACGATTTGTAGCTAAGAAAGTAAAAACAAATGCTACGTATTTATCTAAAATTATAAATACGCATAAAAAACAGAATTTTAATGATTACATTAATGATTTACGAATTCAATATACCCTAAAAAGACTACATAATGATTCGTTATTTAGAGCGTATTCCATTGAATCTATTGCACATGAAGTAGGCTATAAAACTGATGGTTCTTTCGCAAAACACTTTAAAAAACATACACAACTCTATCCTTCCTATTATATTAAAAAATTAAATTTGCAACCCTAATTTTGCACCTTGTTTTAAACAAAACAAGGTGCCAATTTTATGAAAAGAGTTCGATCTAAATTATGTTTGAATAACTTAAAAAATGGTTGTTAAATAGTACACTCCATCAATTAACTTAATATTTTAAACTATGAAAAAAAAATCAAGCAAAACGTTCCTAGCATTAAACAAAATCAACATTTCTAAATTAAACATACAAGTTTCATATAGTATTTTTGGAGGAGTCAGTTCTCTTAGTCTAACTATTGATACTACTACCGTTGATACTACATCTAGAACTAGCGTAAACTCTAATATGTCTCAAGAAACTCAAGATGCGTCCTGTACATTATAGATTTCACCCAATTTTAGTTTAAGGATGAAGAGTATGCATTTACTATAGATGAAGATGTTTTTTCTCCAGTGGTTCCTTTACATTTTAATACCCTTATACGTTTAATTTAAGGTGAGACTCTTTTTTTTTTCACAACTACTACGCTAATATTGTTCTCAGATCGATCTAGAAATGGGAACGCCGAAAACCATAAACGTAGGCATTTAAATTAAAATTAATTAGTATGAAAAAACAAGTTAAAAAACTAAAATTTACAAAAGGCACAATTTCAAATTTTAATTCTAATAAGATTAAAGGAGGTTATGGTAATACTATGTCCTGTATTTCCTGTAATTGCGGCATATCTCAATTAGGTGGTTATTGCGGAAACTCAGTTCCTGTCGCACAAGGCGGAATTGGTTGCCATGCAAAATAAATATAATACTTAAATCCATTATTTTAGACTGAATATAAAAGAGAATGCTAATAAATGCATTCTCTTTTTTTGTTTTCAATTTTGTTTTAGTATAGTTTCTTTTGTAATATGATGAATGAAAAAAATAGTCTTAAAAAAAGACTAACATTCCTAATTTTACAGTTTGTTATGTTTCATATAAAAGAAAAATGAAGCTATTAAAGTTTTTTCTAAAGTATTTTTAGTATTTTTTCATCAATTTTTAACTGTAATTTCCGCACAATTCCCATGACTGTGGCTGAAACTAGTTCACGTATAACTAAACTAAATTCTCATTGAAGGAAAAACTATTATTCATAGTCTTTACAATTTTTACACTTTGTAACTATAGCTTTACACATGCACAAACAACTGAAAAAGCTACTAATTTAGAGTCATATACAAATGTTGAATTAGTTACATGTATAGAAGAATATCTACGTTTAGATGAAAGTATAACAAATCTTTACATCGATGTTTTACATTATAGAGCTTCAAAGCGATTAGACAAATTGAATATCGTAAAAAGTAATTTTTATAGAGCGTATGTTGCTGATGTTGAAGGTTCTTATGAAGAAGCTATCAATTATATATACCAAGCAATAAATATCGATTTAAACAAAGAAGATAGTGAGTTTCTCTTCAGAGTATATTCTCTTCGTGGAAAAGTACGCGAACAATCTAGTAAAGATTCATTGGCTTTAAATGACTTTAATACATCTTATAATATTGCTATTAAATATAATAATGATGTTGGAAAAGCTAATGCGATTGCAAATTTTGGTAAACTTAGACGTAAAGCTAAAGAATATCGTCCTGCATTAGAACATAGCAAAAGAGCTTATAAAATTACGATGAAACCTAATTATAAGGATGAAATTTCTAGAATCAATATCATTATGGGAGTTGGTGGCGCCTATTTAAAATTAAAACAACCTGATTCAGCATTAATCTATATAAACAAAGGAATTAAGAGAAGTCGAGACTTTGGTGATAATGAAGGTGTAAGCTACTTTTATAATGATTATGGAATTGCGTATTTGTTAAAAAAAGACTATACAAAAGCACTTGATTATTTTGAAAAAGCAGAAAAAATAATTCTAGAGCTTAACAATAAGATGCGACTTGTAGAAGTCTATTACTACATTGCAGAATGTAAACACAAATTACATGATTATGAACAATCAATTGTTTTTATTAAAAAAGCAATTGCTATCATCGATAAGGAAAATGAAGGCACTTCTAAAAACAAGCAATTCATACCACATGAATATAAAGATTTATTGAAATTATTGATTAAGAATCATGGAAAACTTGGTAACACTGAACAATTAGATAGTTATATCAATACGCAACTTGTTGAAATTGATGAACAAACAGAAAAAAAGAACGAATATATACGAAACGAACTTTTTGATTTCCTAAAAGATAAAAATGATGTTGCAAATATGAAAGAACTTGCATTAAAAGAACAAAATCATATTAGGATAAATACCATTCTTCGCTATTCTTTATTAGTTTTATCCATATTGTTTATTGCAGGATGTGTTCTTTTTTATAGAAACCAACAAAAGAAAAAAGAACGTTTCCGTGAATTAAATATTAAAATAGCCGCTTTAAGATATGAGCAACGAGTAACTATTAAAGAACAAACTCAATCAAAAAAAGCTACAGAAACTATAGCTCCTAAAAAAGAAATTGTTATTACCGATAAAAAAGTAAGCGCAATTTTAGAAGCCTTAAAAAGGTTTGAACAACAAGAACATTATCTAGATACTAACTGCAACTTACGATTTGTTGCAAAAAAAGTAAAAACAAACGCTACATATCTTTCCAAAATTATCAATACTGACAAAGGCGTAAGTTTCAATGAATACATTACAGACTTGCGAATGCAGTATACATTAAAGCGCTTGCAAAACGATACTTTGTTTAGAGCTTATTCTGTAAAATCTATTGCACAAGAAGTTGGTTACAAAAGTGCTGATTCATTCACAAAGCACTTTAAAAACTACACTCAGCTATATCCTTCCTACTATATTAAGAGTCTAAAAAAGAACGTGTAACTACAACCCTATTTTGTTTAGTTTAGGTTACGTAAATTGTAAAATTTGCGTCGATAGTTTTAAGTTTGAAATGATTATTACTCAGAAATAAATCATTAACAAATTTAAAACCACAAAAATTATGAAAACAAAACGTCAACGTAAAACACTTGTTTTAAGCAAAACAAACATTGCCAAAATTTCCTTCGATCATTTATCAAACATTAAAGGAGGAACTCGTTCTACCGCTCTAGGTGCTACAAATGAAGCTGAGCATACTTGTGTGCTATTTTAAAATTCTCCTATTCACTAATACTGTATGATATGGTATGTATAATAGCTAGTTCGTATCATACAGTATTCTTTTTTTATTAAAAATCACTAAAACAAAATCATTATGAAAAAAAGTATTCAAAGAAACACACTTACATTAAAAAAAGTAAATATTGCTCGTATTAATACAAAGCATTTACAAGAAATTAAAGGCGGAACACGTTCTACGGCAGAAAACGGTATGTCTGACCATACAGCTAATTGTACAGTAGGTTGTGACAACCTAGATACAGAAAATTCTTGTGTATGTCACTTCTAGTCCTAATTTGTTTAAAATGGGTTTCTATTGTTTTTTTTCTTTAAAAAAGCCTGTTAATATTGTTCTCAGATCGATCAAGTACTGGGAAAGCCGAAAACCCTAAAAAAGTAGGCATTACATTAACATTAATTTTATTATGAAAAAACAAAGAATCACACGATTATCATTAAGAAAGAATACAGTTTCTTCTCTTAAAGCATCAAACTTAAGCGGTGGAACAGGATCATATTATAATTGTTGGACTTTTGCGCCACCATGCGTAAGTGCTACGGAGCCGCCAGAAGATCCAACTTATATCTGTTTTCCTCCTCCAGGTGGAACTACCGGTCCAACACCGACAAATAATACCTGTAACAACTCATGCAATCCTGCCGATTGTAATGGTACAGGTCCTGGTCCTGGTCCTACAGATCCAGTGACAACGTTTTAAATAAATTTCAAGATTTAAATATTTTTAGGTTAAACGTGAAAAGAGGATACAGTAAAATGTGTTCTCTTTTTTTAATTTGTAAAAGATTTTGGCGTTATTCTTGATACGATATTAATTAGAAACTTTGATAAACCGTCAAAGTATAAAACATTAACATAAAACAAAATCGTATGAAAAAATTATCAAACAAGTACTTTCAGTTAAACAAAATGAATGTATCAAAATTAGACACAAAAACTAAAAATGAAATCTTAGGCGGCGACTCAAGATCAACCGTAGATTTTAATACAAAAAATAATTGCTAATATAAATTGGAAAACATTCCAAGTTAGCATAAATATATGTAAAGCCAGAGAAGTTAATTTCTCTGGCTTTTTTGTTTGCAGTAAGATTGTTAAGTTTGTGCATGACCTCAGAAAAAACAGTAACCGAAGCTATTCAATACAGACGCTCTGTACGCGTTTTTGATAATGAAATAGATATAGACACAGAAAAAGTTAAACAATGCATTAAAAACGCTGTTTTAGCACCTACAAGTAGCAATCTACAGTTATGGGAGTTCTATCATGTTACGGATGAAGCTGTTTTGAAACAACTAACAACAGCTTGTTTAGGACAAAATGCTGCAAAGACCGCAAAACAAATGGTCGTTGTTGTTGCTAGAAAAGATAAATGGAAACAACGTGCTAAAGCTAATGTAGGTTTTTTAAAAAGTTTATATGGAGACAAACCCAAAGAGGAATATTCCAAAAGAGAAAAGTTTGCATTAAACTATTATCAAAAACTGATTCCGCCTATTTATGCAGAGTTTTTAGGAATTTATGGTTGGTTAAAGTATGCTGTTTTTAATTGTATCGGATTATTCAGACCAGTATACAGACAAGTTCGCTTGAGTGATTTACGTATTGTTGCACACAAAAGTGCCGGATTAGCTGCTCAAAACTTTATGATTAGCATGGCTGCGATTGGGTACGATACGTGTCCAATGGAAGGAAGTGACACTTTACGTGTGAAAAAGATTTTAAAACTTCCACGTGGTGCCGAAATCAATATGATTGTTGGTTGTGGCGTACGAACAGAGAAAGGAATTTATGGTCCACAATTTAGAGTTCCTTTTGAAACTACGTATACTGAGGTTTAAGGTTTAAGGTTTAAGGTTTAAGGTTTAAGGTTTAAGGTTTAAGGTTTAAGGTTTAAGGTTTAAGGTTTAAGGTTTAAGAAAATTCAAAACTCTCAATTCTCATTACTAATACCTCAATACTATTTACTATTCACCAATTTATTTCGGATTGCATATAATACCAAACCTATTCTACTTTTTACCTTAAAATGTTTGAATAAAGATTCGCGATAACCATCTATAGTTTTTGGACTGAGACACATTTCTTGAGCTATTTCCTTGTATGTCATTTCTGTACATGCCAATTTCAAAAACATCAATTCGGTATCTTTTAACGGTTTTCCGTTCTTTAAGTCTTTATCGTTTCCACCATGAAGTGAATTTAGCAACGTAGTAGCAACACGTTCGGAATAATAAATTCCGTTAGAAATTACTTCATTTAATGCTTTGTAAAATATTTCAGGATGAATGTCTTTCAGAAGATATCCTTTCGCGCCTAAGCGCAACATTTTTATAATAGTTTCCTCATGATCGTCCATAGAAAGCGCCAATACTTGTATACTTGGACGATTTTCTTTAATCCATTCCATGGTTTCGAAACCATTCATAACTGGCATATTAATATCTAATAAGATAATATCTGGGACATTTTCGGACTCTAATAATTTTTTGATTAGTTCGCTTCCATTCTTTACATGGTATAAAACCTCAAACTCATCAAATGCGTTCACCAAACCTTGTAAAGATTGTGCAAAAAGCAAATGATCATCAACAATAACGACTGAATGTTTCTTCATACTAATTTTTATAGGGATAAGATAAAGTTAAGGAAACTCCTTTGTTTTTTGCAGATTTCATAGCAAATTCTGTATTTATAATTGCTGCTCTACTTTTCATATTTATCAATCCTGATCCTTTTTCTATTTCTCCTTCTTCAAAACCAACACCATCATCTTGTGCAGAAATTAGCAATTGATCTTCTTTAAAATTAAGGGTAACTTCTAAGCTTTTCGCTTTTGAATGCTTAATGGCATTGGAGAAAAACTCTTGTAATATTCTGAATAATATTATTTCTTCTTTAATGTCCAAAGATCGTTCTTCTCCGTGAACATTTAGTGTTGCATCCAAAAAATTTAATTTATTAAATCGATCTAACTCTACTTCTACCGATTTTACTAATCCCATATTCTGGATTATTTCGGTATTCATAGTTTTGGATAGCAAACGAATTTCTTGCAGACTTTTTCCAACTATTTCACTGACTTCATTAAGTTTTTCTTTGTTTTCTTCTGCAAGTTGTGTTCCTAAGATGTTAATGTGCATACGTGCTACAGACAATAATTGTCCAATATTATCATGTAATTCCCAACTCATGTTTTGCAATGCCTGTTCTTGGATTTCAATTTGCGATTTCGCAATTTCTTCCATGTATCTTTTCTCTGATTCTTTCTTTTCAAGAATAAACTTTAGTTTACGCTTTTGAAAGAATACAAATAAAATAATAACCGTGGTTAATAAAATAAGCAGCACTAATGATGTTGCTGCTACAAGCATTTGTATTTCTTGTTCTTCCATAACAATCTTTAAAATAATACTATTTTAGGGAAATGTTTTTATGTTTGACTCTAAGTCGATGTATTTCCGCTTCTTTCTGTGTAAAAACACTAAAGTAATAACTAGAAGTATTCCTACAATAAAAATCGTTGAAGCGCAAATAAATACTAACATCTGAATTTCTTCCTCAGTCATTACACCTAAATTAAATTATTATTTTTTATAGGATTTATAAAATCCAATGGCAAAACATGTATACATAATTACATTTAACAAAAAAGTTACCAAACTTAAAATCCATTTATCTCCTAATAAAAATAACTTAGAAGCAAATAAGAATGGCATAAAAGTTCCATAAAACAGCAATACACCTAATGTAAACCAGAATAGTATTGAATCTGTAATATTTAGCACTGAGTCCTTATTAAAGGTTTCTATGAAATAAAATCCAATCGCAACTAATAAAAATATTACACCAACTGCATATGTGTATGTTTGGTTTCCTTGAATAAAACTCTGTAAATAACACATGTTAACTACTGAATATACTAAGTATAATCCAATAAAAATTTTAATTATATTTTTTCTTTTTTTGGATTCAATAATATGTTGAAACCACCACAAAAAGAAGGTTAATTGTATAATTATAAACACATTGTATACGGCATAATTAACTATGCCAAACCAATTATGAAAGTTTGAACCGACAAACTCGGTTAACACTGCATATAATATGCTGAAAATAAAATATTTGGCTTTAGTATTTGAATAATTCTTGTAACTGTAAAGTCCAAAAATTAAAACTGCTAAAGCCAAATATTTTGATAAGAAACGTAGTTCTTCCATCTAATTTAAAAATCTTTTAACCTCCATATTCATTTTTTGGAGGGTTTCCATTATCTCCAAAATTCATTGCATGGATTCCTGTAATATCTTCGCTGTTTCCTTCTCCATTGTCTTCAGAAAAACTGTTACAAGACTTAGTTGGACACATAAACAAGGTGTTTTGCCCAGCTTTGGACTTGTCTGCTACATTTTCTGGATATACTCCAAAATAGAATCGAATACCATCGACTGAAATTTTCTTGGACGCAGCCTGTGCTTTTACATAGCTAATGTAGCCTTCCAAATCTTCTAGCGAATACCAGCTAGAACACGCAAAACCATCATCGTCTTCCGCGCCAAAGCCTTCATTTTGCTTTGCTCTGTAACAAGCATTCAATTCTGCTGCTTGTTCGTTAGTAATAAGTTTGTCATTAGGGGTTTTGTAGTCACTCATACATTATAATATTATTGATTATTGTTCCCAATTTATTCATAAACTACCACATAACAAAAATTTAAAATCATTCAACTTTAGCAAAAACGACATAAGAATCTGATAGTTAGATTTTTAACTATTATTTAGCATTTAATTCTCAGGGATTTTCCTTTTAAAAAGGGGCTTTTTCCCCTTTATTTGCGGAACTTTCCTCTTGTCAAGTTTTTAGAGACTCACTATTTTCGCCATACAATCGTTATTAAAGCAACCCCGAAATGACCTCAGTTGATAAAAATACAAATGCTTCTCGTATAATTATTCAATCACATATTGATAAAGCATTTACAGAAAAGTTTATTCAATGGAATGATGGACTAAATTATACCGAGTTCATTCGTGCATTGTGGCGATTGTTTCTAAATCATGATACGTTTAAAGACGGAACGCAAAATATTTTATCAAAATTGAGCGAAGAAGATGCCATGCAATTACTTTCCGATGAGATTGATATTACGAAATTGAAATCATATTAAAACAAAGTTCATCTCTTGTATGTTTTTGCGAAAGCTTACTAATACTACCTTCATCTAGTTGCAATATTCTTGGATAACCTCCAGTTGTTTGACAATCTTTCATTAAAATTATCAATTTTCCCGATGGTGTCAG
The DNA here is from genome assembly GCF_056033805.1 of Kordia sp. E. Taxonomy (NCBI): domain Bacteria; kingdom Pseudomonadati; phylum Bacteroidota; class Flavobacteriia; order Flavobacteriales; family Flavobacteriaceae; genus Kordia; species Kordia sp. E. The sequence goes on along the minus strand of NZ_JBRASR010000003.1, from coordinate 1,046,067 downwards.
TTGAATTGTTCCTGGCAGAACTGCTGAAGTTATGATTGAAGGAAAATCATTTATAATCAATTCATTCAACTGATACGCCATTCTATTATTTAAACCAATTGAAAAAGTAGCTTCAAATAGCTGTCTTTGCTGTTGTTTTGATAAGAAATCAAATTCTGGACCTTTGTAAACATTTATTAGATTACTATTGAATAATATTGGTTGAAACCCAATTTTCGCATATGATTTTTGTTTGTTTAAAATAGTGCGATACGGAATGGAATCACCTTTTTGAATTCTCGATGTTGGCGTAATTCCTTCGTAGAAACTTCTGCTTCCTAGCATTTTTTCAGTTTGAAAACCATGTTTCACGGCAAGATACGCGCGAACTCCATAGTTTCTTGTGCCAAAATCCAATTGATCACCTTTCGCAATGTCTATAGTAGTATTGTACTTTATTGGTTGATTGTTTAGTTTGGGAGATAAATTTGCGCCAAAAAGGACAATTTGAGTCGCTTCATGAAAACGTACACTTGGACCTTGCAATGTCATTTCTAAAACTGCTGCATTTTGATCATTTCCCAAAATTATATTTGCCGATTTTGCATGAAATTCATCCATGACTCCCGAAACTGGAACACCATAATTCCGAAATCCAAATCGTCCTAAATCTTGAATGGAAGTGTGCAATCCTGCTTGTAAAATTTCTAACATTCCACAGTCGATTTTAGTTCATAATTTCCGTTCAAAACTGCTGCTGCAATTTCATGATATTCTTCTAATGAAATTGAAACAAATTTTATAAAATCACCTGCTTTTGCAAAACATGGTTTTTCGTTATTTATATCAAAAAAACTGACAGGAGAATTCCCTAAAATTTGCCAACCACCAGGACTTGATTTTGGGTAGATTCCTGTTTGCATTCCACCGATCCCAACAGCTCCTTTTTTGACTTCTAATCTTGGTGTAGACTTACGATCTATGTGAAGTCGTTTATCAAGTCCACCCAAGTATAAAAAACCAGGTAAAAAACCGATTGAAAATACTTGATATTTTGGAGCTGTATGCAGTGTTATTATTTGGTCTATTACGAGCTTGTTTTTTTGTGCTATTTCTTCTAAATCAATTCCAAATATTATATCATAACACACAGGAACTTCCCAACAGTATCGTTTTTGAGTCTGTATTTTGTCTGTATTTAGTAAAATTAGCCATTCCAACAAATGTTGGAGTGTGTTAAAATTTACTTTTAAATTATTATAAATAATTAATAATGAATTATTTGATTGGATTAACTCAACAATTACTTTAATATCAAAACTTAACACTTTTTGTTTGAATTCCAACACTACATCAAGCACTTCTGGAGTCATTTTAGCTTCCCAAGTGACTAGAATTCCTGTATTTCCATATGAAGTATACCTCGGAAACTTTGTCTTTTTAATAGTATTTTTAGTATTGAAATGTGTATGTATTTGTTGCACAATTTCAACTGCATTTAGCGTATCAGAATGTACACAAAACGTATTTGATTTTAGTGTGATTTTTTTGCTTGAAATTGTTTGTATTTTTTCTTCATTTTTTAAGCAAGAAACATGCTGAATAATCTCCCCTATTTCAGTTAAAACTGCATTGCTTTTTTTACGTGAAACAAGTGTTAAGTCATCATTGTAATTTCGGTCAGCAAACGCTTCATAATAGACTTGAAAATTTTGTTTTAAAGCTTCTTTTTCAATGATTGAATTATACGGAACATAGAGCTTATATTTGTCTTTATATATTGAAATTGACTTTAAGAAAAGTTGTGCTTTTACTTCGCTTTTTGCAACATCATTATACAATGCTCCATGTGGTTTTATATGCATAATTTTTGCATCATGCAAAGCAACAATTTTTTCTAGATCTGAGATTTGTTTTTGAATCGTTTTAATGAATTCGGCGGAAGTCATATTAACTGAAATACGTCCAAAGTTTTCACGATCAGGATACGAAGGATGCACGCCAATTTCTACATGATATTTTTTTGCTAATGCTACAACTTCATGCATCGTTTCATTATCGCCAGCATGTCCACCGCACGCAATATTACATGCATTGACATACGGCATCAAAATTTCTTCATTGTCTATACCTTCTCCAACATCACAGTTGATATGTATCATTTAAAATAGTAATTATTGGTTATCTACAACATTCTAAACTCATGACTAAACTAATAGCATCATGTAACATTTTTATTATGAATTTTCTTTTTCTTTGTTCGCCCAAAGAAAAGAAACAAAAGAAATGGCGCTTTCCTGGTAGGTATTTTTAGTTTTCTCTCTGGAAAACCAAAACCAAAAAAACTTTTGCTAAATTTCCTCCAAGGCTTCGAAAATTTTTAACGCAAAACTTTTTCTATACTTCAGAAAAGAATCAGTAAAATATTACCTTTTGTCACTTTACCAGAATACACTTATAATTCCTTTGATTCCGAGTATTAATGTGATTCCAATGATACATATTGCTAAAATATTTTGAAATAGTGTGTTCTTGTATTTCCCTAAAACGTTGGCTTTGTTTACAATCCATACTAAGAAAATAGCAACTATTGGTAATAGTAATCCATTGGCAACTTGTGCAAACGTAATTACTTCTACAGGGTTTAGTTTTAACGAAGAGAATACAACTCCTAATATTAAAATGATTGCCCAAACAGTACGAAATCTGTTGTCTTTGAGTGTTCCTTTCCAACCAAAACAACTTTTTGCAACATATGCAGCCGCTAAAGGCGCAGTAATTGCAGACGTGATTCCTGCAGCAAATAAACCAATTCCGAGTAAGTATTTAGCATATTCACCATATAGCGGTTCTAATCCTTTCGCTAAGTCAAAAGCATTGCTAATGTTTCCTCCTGTTGTTGCCGTTGCTGCTATTATGATTGCCATAGAAACAATTCCTCCTAAAATTATAGAGATCATCGTGTCTTTTCGAGCTATCGATAAATCTTCTTTCGTTTTCCACTTTTCTTTTACTAATGAAGCATGTAAGAATAGATTGTACGGAACTACGGTTGTCCCAATTAAACCAATAATTATCAACACATTACCTTTAGGAATTGTAGGCACAAACGTTCCTTTTAGAATAGCCATAATATCTGGCTTTGTTAGAATTGCTGTGATCAGAAAAGAAATACTCATTAATAAGACTAATATTACTAAACTGCGTTCTAGCACTTTATAGTTTCCTATGAAGAGTACTGAAAATGCTACCATTCCAATCATCATTGGATATAATATTGCATTTCCTTCACCAAATACTTGCATTCCCAACGCAGCTCCACTTATGTTTCCGGCTTCATATGCTGCATTTCCTATGACTATTGCTCCCAGAATTAAGAAGATTGCTAAGTTTCGTAATAGCGGACTTGTTATTTGTTCTTTGATGACTTCTGCTAATCCTTTTTGTGTAATGATTCCTGTACGAGCTGCCATTTCTTGCAATACAATGGTTGCAATGATAGAGAGTAACATTGCCCAAAGTAAGCTGTAGCCAAATTGCACACCTGCTTTTGTACATACGGTAACCGTTCCTGGACCGATAAACGCAGCAGCAACAAGCGTTCCTGGTCCTATATTTTTAATCCATTTGAACATGAGCAGCCGTATTTAAAGCATAAATAGCAAATGAACCTAACCAATGTGTTCCTTCATAATTGTCATCCACAATGCTTGGTAATGAATAGTTTATGTGTTCGTTTGCTACATTTTTTAAGTGTGCATATTCAGGAAATTGATTGGCAATTCCGTATAAACACCAAGCTCTACTGAAGTTTACGCCATCTAAATGAACAAGTTTTCCATCAGTTCTATCTGATACTTTTCCTTGCGCAAGTGTGAAATCTTTGTTTGCTAGTTGCGGTAAGAACTTATTCAGCCACGTTTTGAATTCGTTTTCTGGTAAAATTCTTCGCATAATATCTGCTTCTTCTAAACATGGTGATAAGAAGTCAAATCCGCTTGGTTCCCAACTTATAGGACAGTTTTCATCATTTCCATAAAAGTCTTTCGCTCTTTGCTCAATTAAGCCTTTTAGAGCTGCGTTCTCAACTGTTTTTGCATAATCGTACGCAAATGTAAGTCCGAATGCTGTATTTGTGTGCTCTCCTACTCTAATTGGGTAGTTAAGTTTTGGCAAGAAGTTTACATATCCTTGTACAATCATGTCTGTCATTGGTTGCAAATTGGTTTCCAATTCACGCGCTAATGGATCGTTCCAAGTGTGTAATTCTTCTGCTAATTTTAATAACCAAGCCCATCCATACGTACGTTCAAACGATTTGTTATATTTTCCTTTGAAGTATAGAATTTCGGTTTCTATGTTTTCTTTTGAGATATTCTGCGCCAGTTTTTTTCTTATCTCAGCGCTATTTTCCAAGTTTGGAAATTGTTTCAGCAATGTTACTAACGACCAATGTCCATGAACCGATGAATGCCAATCAAAACAGCCATAAAATGCTGGATGCAATGCTTTTGGTGATTGCAAGTCTTCTCCGCTACCAATAGTTTGATTGAGTTTGTTTGGATATTCTTCTTGCATACAATGCAATGGCAAAGCCGCTAAACGATTGGCTTCCGCTAAAGATAAAGTTTCAATTTTATTAGAAATCATCGCAGTTTCTTTCGTTTCTGTTTGTTTGACTTCTTTTTTTTCTTTGGATTTGGACTGACATTGTACAAATAAACAAATGAGTAAGAAGTAACTTATTTTTTTCAATTTTAAGGAGTTTTGGGTTGAAGGTTCAAGATATGAATTTCTGCCTAGATTGTTTTTAAATGTTTCCTGCTTTAACAAGTTTTAAAAATTAATAGTATTTTTAAAACAATAAATTAAATTACAATTAAATGGAACATAAAAAGTCACGAAGGAAATTTTTAGAGCTTAGTTTAAAAATGGGGCTTGTTTTGCCATTTTCAAGTTCTATTTTATATAGTTGTATTTCTAAACCTTCAGAAAATAAAGCTCCAAAAAAAGAAGCTTCAAATAAATTAAAAATACTAATTCTTGGTGGCACAAGTTTTTTAGGTCCACATCAAATTGCGTATGCAATACAAAGAGGTCATTCGGTTACAACGTTTACCAGAGGAAAAACAAAGCCATCAATTTATAAAGAAGTATTTTCAAATGTAGAACAACTTGTTGGCGACAGAGAAAATGATTTGTCTGCTTTAGAAAATCGCGCATGGGATGTTGTTATTGATAATTCGGGAAGAAAAACTGAATGGACAAAACGATCTGCAGCATTATTAAAAGATAGTTGTGACTTATATCTATATACATCTTCAACAGGCGTTTATTATCCATATGTTAATAGTGAATTTACAGAAAATTCTAAAGTTCTATTATCAGTTCCTGAAAATTATAAAGAAGAAGAAAAACTGGAATATGATTATGGTGTGATGAAAGCAACTTCTGAACAAGCAGCTATTAAGGAATTTGGAGTCGATAGAACTATTGTTGTACGCCCAACATACATGATTGGTCCTGCAGACAGAACGAATCGTTTTATACATTGGCCTGTTCGACTTGAAAAAGGAGGAGAAGTTTTAGTTCCAGGAAAGAAAGAAGATGCAGTTCAATACATTGATGTTAGAGATGTTGCTGAATGGATGATTCGACTAATTGAAGAGAAAAATACAGGAACATTTAATGCTGTTGGACCAAAAGAAGCGCAAAACATGTATGAATTCATCACGGAAGCACAGAAAACTTTCCCTGTAACGAATTCTTTAGTAATTATAGATGATTATGATTTTTTAATAGAGAATAACATTTATTATATTGTTCCATGGATTATTCCTACTGAAAATACCGTAGGTTCGGCAAAGATTAATAATCAAAAAGCATTGAAAAATGGACTTTCGTTTAGACCATTACAAGATTCCGTAAAAGATACACTTACTTGGTGGAAGTCTGATGCTGTAAGTGAAGAACGACGAAAAGAATTTGAAGCTGACCCAAATTCTATTTTATCAAGAGAAAAAGCTATTATCGAAAAGTGGAAAGCCTTATAAGTAATAATCGTAGTTTACAAAATCATTACATATAAAAAAAGCAAGCTTCAGCTTGCTTTTTTAGTATAAATATATTTTTTTAACAGATGTAATAAGATACACCATTACACATAGGTTCTACGGTACAGAAACGAGTTGCACAGTGGATTTTCGAGCAAACTCCTCCACATACTGAAGCTACTGTAATTGGGACTGGGTCTTGTGGGCTTGCAATACCTCCGTTAATTTTTTTTAAATTAGATACTGCACATTTATTTAAGGATAACTTTTTAAAATTATATTTTTTCATAATGCTAAATTTTAGTTGATTGTAAAATAAATTGAAAAGCGAACTGAAGCCCGCTTTTCAATTTTATATTCATCTTTTAAACATTAACAAATCCAGCATGAAAGATTACACCATGCAACTACACTACTTGCGCATTGATTGTTCTGAGTAGCACAATTAAAATTAGTTAAAGGTGTACAAACTCCTGGGCAACCAGAAGCAACATTTGTTCCTACAGGAACTGGTGTTCCTATTTGCAATCCTCCACTAACTTCATCTAAGTTAGAAATCGCTTTTTTGTTTAATGATAGCTTATTGATTTTCTTTTTTTTCATCTTATTCTAAATTTTCAGATTATTGGGTTTAATTTTTTTTGTTAACAAACAAAACATGAAGCATTACACCAATAATTTACACTACTAGGGCATTGATTGTTTTGAGTTGCACAATAAGTTGGAGTTTTACTTACCACAGTTGGTGGTATTGGACCATGCGATACTGCACCTCCTTTTACATCTTCAGCTAAGCTTGAAATTGCTTTCTTGTTTAAGGACAGTTTGTTTAAATTCTTTTTTTTCATAATGGTTATGTTTTAATGGTTATTAATAGTGTTTTAGCGTTTAGCACATAGTATTATAGCTATTGCATATTCTAAAACTTATCTCAATATTACCCTGTTTTTAAACTATTTGAAAAAAAATGTGACGAATGAATATGTTTTGTGATGAATGAAAAAGTATTATTTTTCTTTTTCTTTTAGATATAAAAGGAAGGTTTCTGTGAAGCTTTTACTTACTGGAATTATATCCTTTGAATTTTCTATATTCAAAAGAATTCGTTGTGAATTTCCTTTATACGATGTAACTTTATGAAGATTAACATAGTATTGACGATGACATTTGATGATGAAGTCATCATAAGGTGCTAGTTTTTCTGCAATAAATCGTAATGGAGCTCTAAGCAATTGTGCTTTTTTGTCCCCAATTGAATAAATTTCAACATAGTTACCAGAAGCTTTCACATATACAATTAAAGAAGGTGTTACTTCTATACATTGATTGACCACTGGTGATTTTAGAATGATTTTTTTATCTGCAAATACTTGTGTTTCGTTACTATTTGATTGTATTGCTATTGTGTTTGCCTGGTTTATCAACTGGCTATTATATAATTTATCTAATAGTATTGTAATAATAAATAGCGGAACACTTATTAGTATTGATCTTGGAATCGTTACAAAAAGGTAGTAACTCGTTTCAACTTCGCCAACATTCATCATAAAACGATGGTAAATTGTTCCAAAGAAGCCAGCGACACTCATAATTCCGATAAGTAATAACCAATGATGATAGGTTTTCCAAATACGTTTCCCTGTATTAAATTTTATTTTATGAAAAATGAACCAGTATAAGAAGTATATCACAATTGCAGTGTTGATTCCATAACCTAGTTGAATAATTTTTATTGGAAGTTCATATTTAGGAATCGCCAAATAGTTATCATATGGATCGAATATGTAGACGAAAATTGTTAGAACAACACCAATAATCATTGCAAGTTTTAGATAATACGATTGCTTATCTATAAGTTGGTGTTTTTGTTGAAAATAGTAGGTTATTTTTTCCAAAATCGAGGTTATATTAGTTGTAAATACATCTTAAATTTACAAAAATGTTTTTGTCTATAGTAAGGTTTTACCTTTGTTTTGTGATGAATTTCATGATATTGTGATGAGCGTATTCAAAAAAAGTATCCAAGATTGATTATTTGCAACCTTGAATACTTTAAAATAGTAGTTAGTAATCTTTCCAAATTTTAATTAGAAAACACTTGTCTTTAATAAACATTGTTATTATTCATCTTGTACCTCTAATTTTTCTATATCTTCTTCAGTTAGTTCAAATATACTATTGATATCAAATCCTACACTTTCATTTGCCATTTCTACTGCCGTTGCTATTGTGTCATCCACTGAGTTAGTTTCTGAATCATCTGTTATAATCGCGCTATATTTATTTAAAAAAACTTCAATATCTAATAACTTGGCATAAGCTGTTGTATGCTGATATGCAGCTTGCCCAAAAAATCGAGTTATATTTTCAAGATTTCCTATACTTGAATGCAATGATTTAGGTATATATTTACTATTATACAATTTTGTAATGCCTTTTAAGAGTTTAAATTTACTTTTAATAACATCATCTATTGCATCGTCAAACGTCCCTTTTTTAAGTTCTATCCCTTTTACATGCTTGTATATGTATTGTTTCCCTGCTTCACTTTTTTTATTTGACTTTTTAAATATATTAAGTACAGCTATAAGAGCAGCATTTCCAAAACTTACATCTTCTATATTTCTATCTTTATCTTCATTTTTATAAAGACTTGGTATTGTTGCTAAATCTGTTCTATTCCAAGCTAAAGGCACAATATCTAAGCTATTTTTAATACCATGACATTTTATCCTTTTATCATTAATTTGGCTTTCAAAATAGTCAGTAAAACTCTTTCCTGTTTCACCTAATGGCCATGAATAAATTTTATGAACTCCTATTGTTGGTCCAGCAGTTGGGTATGTTGAAATTTCCATAGATTTTTTAGGATCCCATTCTGATTGTTTATCAGATAAGTATAATGCTAATGCTGGAGAAAGTGCACCACCTAAACTATGTCCAGTAACAGCTACTTCAGCTAATTTGATATTGTTTGTGGCAATAAAATCTTTTAGTCCCGTTAAAAGAGTTTTATTTTTATACTTCATTGTATCTCTAAGTATGTTTAGTCCAGTAGCAGTTCCTTGTGAAATGTTTCCATACCCTTTTCCTGAAATATCTTTCCATACGGCAGTTTTATTTACATGAAAATCTTCTTTCATCCAGCCAAAACTTGAGATAGAATTTGTTCCTGCAATAGCGATCACAAATAAATTTTGTGACTTTGAATAGTATGCTCCCATCGTATTATCAGCTACAGCGAATGAAGAATTCTGATCATGAGAATATACTACTGGTCCCCAAACAGTTTCCCAATCGTCCCCAATTAGTTTTTTTATTTCTTCATCTAGGAATACTTTCTCAGATACTTCTGTTACAAAGTTTTGTAGTTTCTCATATGATTTTTTACAAGTTGATTCGTCTTCAAAAACTTTTTTGAATGCTGAGTTACTCGCAAATGATAAACTGTGTATGATTTGTGTTTTGTTATATTGTGGTTTCATTATTTTTATATTTTAAATTGAATTTGTTTTTATGTAAAGAAAACTATTCATTACCAACGCATTTAAATAACATTACTAACATAGTATATGGCACCATGTTAGTAATGACATTTGTTTAATGATTTTTAGCAATAATTTTCTCAGTAATTAATTTCACCTAGGATCTTTTATTTTTTTTCCATTTTCCTTTTCCTCCTACTTGAAAAACTCCTACTCCAATCGCAACTGAATTAAATTGTCCAATTGGATCATTATTTCGGTCAAACCATGTAATTTGGTATACTCCTCCAGCTTTTGCTATTCCTTGTGCATGATAGCTTCGAGCTTCTCTAAAAAATCTTTCCCAATCACTATCTTCATATACATTATACATTGTTCCAAGTGAAGTAAAACCTGCTCCTCCAACTCCCCAAGCACTTTCTGCGAAAGAATAAGGCATATTAGATACATCGCAAGTAACTCTTCCATAAATAGCAAGCATTATAATACCGCCCGTTGCTTCAATGAATCTTGAATCTGCCAAACCACTTGGTTGTTTGACTGAATCATCTATATTTTTTAGTAGGTTATATAGTTTTACATCATCAACTTTATCTTTAAAAGCTTCAATAGTGGCTTCTTTGTAAGCAACTATAAGTTCTTGTTCTCGTAATAATTCTGTTGTCATAATGGTTTTTTTAATTGGTTCTCCTACTCTATTTAGGCTTTTCAGATTTCGCCATAAGAAGCTTTAAGTGACGCCATTTAGTTGCTTTTTACAATGTAAATGTAGACATGAATCTAATCCATAAGATGAAATATTCAATGAACGCAGAAGAATGTATCGTGAGTGATTAAAAGTGAGGAGTGAAAGAAAATTTACGAATTAACGAATAGTTTTTTGAAGCTACTTTGTATTGTATTTGATGTTGCGTAAGGGATTGAGCGATTTGTTGAAGCTCCTCCCAATAAAATTGGGAGAGCGACTCGCGAAAGCCCGACCTGAGTTTTCCACGAAGGTTACGCCCAAATTATAATTAAAAAAAGTATTCAAAATCATAGATAATATGATCTTGAATACTTTATCGTGCAGTAATAATAGTTAAAACCACAAATAATTGAAGCGTTAACAAATATAAACGCAACTCCTTGAAGGTATATAATTATCAGTATTAGTTTTATCATCTGTCATATCTGATGTTGGGTCTGTAGTTACTATTACACAGGTTGCATCTGGATTATTTACATCGCTTTCTAAATTTGTTCCTCCATATATGCTTTTTCTGTTATATAGATTTACAATTTTTGTTTTGTTAAATATTAATGTTTTCAATCGCTTTTTCATCTATTTATTTTTTAAATTTTGCAATGAAACTATAAAAAATACAGTGTACAGACAGTATAATTTACCATGATAAAGTACAGATTCATGAATCTGTAGTTTTTTATTTGCGCTTTATGAAGTTTGATTTACTTTTTTTAGTTCTCTAATGAAATAAGAAGGCTTAATACCTTTAACGTTATAAAATGCTTTTGAAAACGATTGTACATTATTAAAACCAACTTCTGCTGCAATCGCTTTTATGGTATAACGCATATATGTTTGATTATTTTTAAGCTGTTCTATTGTGTATTCAACACGTAAGTGATTGATATAGCTTGAAAAAGAACATTTTTTGTAATGATTTACAATTTTGGAAAGGTAGTTTGGATTGGTATTAAATTCTTTTGCTAACGAATTGAGTGTAATTTCATTTGATGTAAATGCAGCTTCTTGTTCAAATGTTTCTAGTTTTTGTAATATATATTCGATAATATCTTCCGGAACTGCAATTTTTTGTTCTTTTCTTAATTGACGCTGCGTATTTTTTTTCGTTTTAGGTGAATTGATAGCTTCTTTAAAGCGAAGTTGATACACTTTTTGTTTTTTATATTGTATTGCAAAACCAATTCCTAGTACTAGAATTAGCAAAAATAATATGATCACAATGGTTTTGAATATTTTTTTTTGTTGTTGTTTTTGCGATGCTAAATTTTCTTTTTCAGCTTTTAATTTTGGAATTTCATATCCTTTAAAAATCAATTTATTTAAATACAACTCATCAGCTTTCAAAATACTATCAACTTTTATCATTTGATTTTTATAGATCAGTTGATTCTTTAAGTCGCCTTTATTTTTATAATATGTATCTAATCGCACATATGCCTTTCTAGTAATTGGAAAGATCGATTGTGTTTTTTGAAAGATTGAATCTACTTTTTTATAATACTGAATTGCTTTTTTTTGTTGATGAACCGCAAAATATAGTTCGCCTGAATAATAATAAACAAATACTAACTTATCATCGTCCTGAGCATTTTCAAAGTATGGAGTATATGTTGAAATACTATCCATTGCTACTTGATATTCTTTTTTGTGATAATTTGTAACACCTTCATTAAATCCAAAATGATTTTTATATGATTCCTTCTGCAAGCGCGTAGCTTCTTTATAGCCCAGTTTATTATAATAGCTAGCAGAATCTATATTTTGTATATCATTGAATATGTTTGCCAATGCTGTGATAGAGTTTAAGTACTTCCTTGCATTGATCTTTTCACTATTTTCTTGACAGTATGAAAAATTTTTTCGATATAATTCCAATGCTTCTTCTGTATTCCCTGTACGTCTTTTTACAACACCTAAGTTATAATTGGCGCGTGCAACCATTCCTTTTTGATCAAATTGTTGTGCGTAGTTATAAAATTGAAGGTAATTATCTAATGCGCGTTGATATGCACGTTTTTGATAATAAAAATCTCCTTTCTTTTCATAAGCAATAGCTGGATAGTATGTGTTTGGATTTTTAGATGTCATTGCAATAATACTATCACTATACGCCAACACGTATTCGTCTGTATGTGTTACGGAAAGCATACGATATGCTTGAAGCGTTCTAGAAGTATTGTTTTCGTTTTTAGCTTTTTCTAGAAAACGTTTGGCAAAGAAAATCTTTTCCTGCTCCGTTTTAGCTTCTGAAAACATGTTATCTATTTCATTATAATCTTTTTTTTCAATTTGAGCATCAACGTTTATGCCTTCACAACTAAAGCATATAAAAGACAGCAAAAGTATAAGAGATTGAAAACTAACTTCTCGAAGTGAAAATTGGTTTTTCTTTATAAAATATAATATCAAGATGGCAGGCTTTTTCAGTTATGTAAAAAATGATAACTAAAAATACTCTTTTTTGAAGAAAAAAATACAGATTCATGAATTCATACTACATATTCATGAATGTCACCTACTATGTTTTGCATGTTGATTTTATGAATTGTTGTTTTGTAATGCATTGATTTAATGCACTTAGACACAAACAGTAAGTGTCTTAAACTGTTTACTGTTATATCAATTATTAAACATTTTATTCATGAAAAAAAACATTTTAAACATCGGAACTGTTTTAAACAAAGAAGCACAAAGAAACATTAATGGAGGAAATTCTTTAACAAACCTTCAAGAATATTGTGCATCACTTTCCATTGTATATCACTCATTAACAAATGATCCTGAAGGAGATGGAATTAGTCCTGAAAATGACTCGTTAGCAACACAAACATTGATACAATGGAATAGGCATTGTATAGGTGTAAACTAATATGCTTTTCTTGTTCTTAACAACTAAGTATACTGTATAAAGTAAAGGCTTTGAAAATTGTTTCGAAGTCTTTACTATGATAACAATGTATTGCTACGATAATTATTTTCATCATTTATTAACCAATAAAATTTAAAAACTTATTATCATGAAAAAACAAAAAACTAACCATTTATCTATCCAGAAAAAAACTATTTCTAACTTAAACAAGGCTAACTTAAAAGGTGGAACGAATATTCCTTTTACTGCTAACCATTTAGATTCACGATGTGTTTGTCGTACAGATGCATATCTATGCTTACTATCTTATCCTTATTGTGTTGGTTAAAAAACGTTAACTATATAAATATATGATGAGTTATAGATGTACTCACCAAAAAATTAATTTTTAAATTTTAATAGTATGAAACAACATATTTTAAATATCGGAAAAGAATTGACTAAGAATGAACAACGCACTATTTATGGTGGTTTTGGCGAAGAATGCGAACCACTTTTAGGCGAATGTACAAGTGATGAACAATGTCATCCTGTTCACAACGGTTTTCGAGCGTATTGTGAGTTTGGCTGTTGTGTAACTCCAATTTAATAGAAAATATTAGAAGACTCTGAAACTTTCAGAGTCTTCGGTATTTTTCTGGAAATGATCGATTGATTATTCAAAAATTAATTATTTACCATTCATTATGAAAGAACCTGTGTTCCTTTTCTCATTGCATTCAAAATAATCCCTAATACCATACTAATTAGTCTTGCTTCAAGGAATTCCGGTATAATTGGTATGTTAATCATCCGATTAATAATAGGAGTCAATCTTTTTTCTAAGACAGCAACTTCTTCATTTGTTACACCATCTTTGATATCATGAATACATTCAGTTAATTCTTTTGGCAGATAAAGTGTTAGTGCCTTATCTATTAATCGAATTCCAGCTAAGAAAACTTTCTTTTCACGTCTCTCACTCATAAAAGGAATATTTATTGCTCTGTTTACTGTATCTGCAATTCTTCCTTCTTCTTGAGGAGTTAAAACTCCATCATTATTATAATTTTCTTTTTCTTCACTAACGGTGTTGTATGGTAATGCCATAACAGTAATTTTTTTTGACATATTTTATAGTTTTTAATTGGTTCTCCTACTCTATTTGGGCTTTTCGGATTTCGCCTTAAGCAGCTTTAAAATGACGTCTTTTAGCGCTATTACAGGGTAAATGTAGCTACCTAATTGATGTAGGATTTATTATTTTCGTGAATGAAGAGAAAAGTTTCGTGAACGAAGAAATGTTAAGAGTAAAGTGATTCTCGGTTTTGGGTTTTGGGTGCAGTAAAGAATTCTGGATATATGTTAAAGGTGATGTTCTTCGATTGTAATTTATTTTTAGTTGTAATTGCCCATTTTTGTAGAATAAATAGGCAAAAATACAACGCACATTATTTGATAATTGTGAAGAGTTCTAATAGTAATTTTCGATGACGCTGACTTACAGGTAAGGTTTTATTATTTTTAAGTGTAAGCGTATAATCTGTTGGATACACCGATAGAATTTGATTCGTATTGACTACATATTTCCTATGCAATGCCACAAAGTTATTAGGCAATGTTTCAGAAAAACTTTTTAAACTTTTTTGGACTAAAAAACTAGAATCTTCCGTATGAATGAAGCAATATTTATCATCCGATTCTACATAATAAATATCGTTGATCGCTACTTTGACTAATACATTTCCTTTTTTAATGAGCAGTGTATTATTAATTTGCAATGCAGCTTCTTCTTTTGTAGATAATTGCCCAATTTGATTCACGTACTTTTCCAGAGCTAATTCTATTGAAAACCTAATTCCAAAAGGATCAACAGGTTTTAGTAAGTAATTATATGGTTGCTGTTTTTTGGCAGCAATAAACGATATTTTATCTTTTGAATTAGTCAGAAATAAAATAGGAATTGGTCTACTTTTGTTGATATAATCCGCAAATTTAATTCCGTCGCGTTCACCATCTATAAAGATATCGAGTATGGCGATGTCAGGAGATTTTTCATCATACAACTTTACAGCTTCTTCATAATTTGCAGCAATTCCCGAAATGTTGTAATGTTCAGAGAGTATTTCTGCGAGTATTGAAGCTTCTTCTGGACTATCTTCAAGAATTAGAATATCAATTTTCTCCATAGTAATTTATGCTACATTTTTATAAGGTAATGATATATTTACAATTGTTCCTCCATTTGGATTTTGCTTTATTTTTATTGTTCCGCCATTGAGCTGAATCATCGATTTTGTGAGCATTAACCCTAAACCTGAACTTTTTCTTCCTGTAGTATCTTTTTGTGCTTTGTTTGATTGAATTTCAAAAATACTTTTCAATACTTTTTCAGGAATTCCAATACCTGAATCTTTAATAAATACAGTAAACGAATCATCTTCAATTGTTCCTGAAATAATAATATTTCCACCTTTTGGTGTGAATTTTATTGCGTTATCCAAACAGTTTCGAATTACAATTTTAAAAATTTCCATATCACCATATACTAATATTGATTTTTTTATGTCAGTACTAAATTGAATGCTTTTCTCCTCTATTAATGATTGATATTGCAGTTCTATCTGATGAATAATTTGCCATAGTGGAAACCAATCTTTTTGAACTGAAAGTAAATCAGATTGACTTAGTGACCAATTCAATAGATTATCTAACAATAAACTTAAAGAATCAACGATTTTATATACATTTTTATCTGCCGAGGTTCCTTCGTTATTTTCTTTTATACTCCTTAATTGAAATAGTTGTTTTAAGCGAGCTACAGGACTACGCAAATCGTGTGCAATGATTGTAAACAACTGATTTTTGACAGTATTTGTTTCGCTTAACTCATAATTTAGTTTTTTGATTTGCTTGTTTTGTGCAATGAGTTTTCTGTAGAAAATAAATCCGATCACTAACAATAAAAGAATTCCTGCTGAAATTGCAATAAACGTATTTCGTTCTGCCGTTGTAAGGTCTATTTCAGCCTGTTTTTTTGCAATATTAAACGTTTCTTTTTGTTGTGCTATTTGCCATAATGAGTTTTGCTTTTGGAGCGAATCATTGATAGCTAAATGTTCTTTTAAATATTTTATTGCCTTTGGATGGTTTTTTAAAACCTCAGAAATTAAATACTTGTTGTATGTTATGTGACTTTTTAACTCTAAATCTTTGATTGATTTTGAATATACATAGGCAGAATCGAAGTATTTTTTTGCAATTGTATCTTTGTATTGTTCAAAGTATAAATTCCCAATATTAGAATAGTTTCTAGCTACTTGAATGGAATCTTGATTGTTTTTATAGAGTTTGAGTACTTTTTTATATAACGAGTCTGATGCTTTAAAATTTTCTTTAAATAAATAAACGAAAGCTTTACTTTCAAATATTTCACTTTTAAAATAATGCGTTTGAGCTATTGGAACATCTAATGCTTTATCATAATATATCATTGCAGAATCGAATTTCCTTTTTTCAAAATACAATCGTGCTAAACTTTTATTTGCAAACTGTTTTAAATCTTTGGAATCCGTTTGACTTATTCTAAAAAAGTAGCTTTTTGCATTATCATCTACGCCCAATTTTAAGAGTAAGTGCTTTTGTAATAATTCTTTTAACGTATCGTCGGTTACATTATCATTGAGAAGATATCGTTTTGCTTCTTTATAGTTTTTTTGAGCAAAACTCACATGTGCATTGTGCCATGTATTGTTTGGAACTGTTGTAGTTATTTCGTTTTGAGATGCAGTATTTTCTTTGCAGTATTTGCAATGATTGATAAACCATATTTCGTTAAATGAGTTTTGTCCAAATACTATAGTTGTTACGAATATACATATAGTACAAACGAGAAATTTGACCGTTTTCATAATGATTAAGATTGTTTAGTTTCTTAAAAAACTTCCAAATTCATTATTAAGTAGGAATTACTCTAGTTCCACGTCTTGGATCTCCTATTTCTGGCTTTGCAATTTTTGTTATTTCTTCAATTTTATCCTCTAAAGATCTATCTGTATCTCTGAGAACATTTTTTATATCCTCCATTTTTTCTCTCAGATTATCTTCATTAAAATCGAGATGAACATAAATCTCTTTTAAATCTTTAAGTCTAGTATCACTATTAGTCTCACTACCTGAGTCTTCTTGAAGTACTATTTCCCAATGAGAACGTTGATTTGACTCAATGGACTCTTCACTAATATCAGATTTGATATTTATATCAATTCGTATCTTATTATTATTAATTATTGCAAAATCTGGTACAGAAATGTTTTCTCTTTTGATATGTTCAAGAAAATGAGCCGTAATATAAATAGCATTCGTTCCTTTTTCCATATTTACAAACGGACCAATAGAATATACAGTATCCGTTGGTGAAATATGTCTAGTCATTGTACTAACTTGACGTACAATTGGTTGTTTAAATTTTATTTGACTCATGGTAAGTTAACTTTTTTGTATTTCTCATTTGCAATATAATCTTTATCCAAAAATAAAGAAAGAATACTCTCTCTTTATTTCTAATCGTTTATGACATATATTTCTTTAAGCATTAAACTTTGATAGCGAAAAAAATACACATAAAATACTTTTTTAAATAAGTTATAATAAGATAAGTTTCTATCATGAATATATTTTATCTCAACCAAACTTCTATAATATTGCTTAGCAAAATATCTTTTTGTTGTTCTAAATTTAGTACTAGTTCTCGCTACTTTTAAAATACAATCATACACTTTTGCGAATAAGTTCGAAATATTCTTTAGCGCTTTACAATAAATTCAATACGTTCGTACCATTTTCTTTTATCAATAATTGAATTCGTAACAAAAAGACGACATCCATACCTTCTCTTTTTTTTCTCTCTTAAATGAAGTTAAAATTGTCAAAGTGTTTTTAGACACTGGTAAACAATTTTATTAATCTTATTTAATTTTTTTAAATTATGAAAAAGCAAAAATCAACCAAATTAATGCTTAAAAAAGAAGCAATTTCAAAACTACAGCATGTAACTGGCGGTGCGCCTATTACTTTTATATGTACAGATCCACTTCCGTTTCCTCCTACATATAATCCGACACAATGCAAAACGCTGCGCATAACTCAGTGTGCAAATTTGTGTACTAGTCAAGTATATGATTGTCCAGATACACGTCTTGAATGCTAGTCAAAATTAGCATTTAGCATATTATACAAATAAGCAATGAGCTATTGAAGTTGTTTTAAATCTAAGAGTTATTTTGAAACGGCTTTAGTAGCAAATTGTATAATACAAATGCTATCCTAACCAATTCTATATCCAAACTTCTATATTGAATAGCTTCCGCGATATGATTTAGTAGAAAACTGACATACTGAATACTTGAAATTGTTAGCACATAAAGAAGATCGTTTTATATTCACAAATTAAAATGTATGTCAAAAAAACTATTTTTTTAAAGCATCTGAAGGTTTTGGTACAAAGTGTCCTTTTCCTCCAGCTCTGTCATCATTAAAAGTTACAGGAATATCATCATTTAACGTACGTTCGTGCCATGTTGTATGTTTTGTGCCATCGTCTTTTTTAACCATTGTTATACAGTCTTCAACTGGGCAAACTAGCGAACATAAGTTACAACCGACACAGTTTTCTTCAATGATACTTGGAATTCTATTTAAAGGATCATCTGGTAGTGCAATTGCTTGATGCGCTCCATCATCACAAGAAATATAACATAAGTCACAACCAATACATTTATCAGGATTTATTTCGGCAACAACTTTATGCTTTAGGTTTAAGTGTTTCCACTCCGTTACGTTTGGCAATGCTTTACCAGCAAAATCATAGATAGTAGTGTAATTTTTCTCTTCCATAAATTGACGTAAACCTGCTTCCATTTCACGTACAATTCCAAAACCATAATGCATTACCGCAGTACATACTTGCACGGAAGTTGCGCCTAAAAGAATAAACTCAACTACATCTCGCCAAGTTTCAATACCACCAATTCCAGATAATGGCAATTTTCCAATTTCTGGATGCTGTGCTAAATCTTTCAGCATATTCATTGCAATAGGCTTTACTGCTGGTCCACAGTATCCGCCATTTGTACCTTTTCCATCAACAATTGGATATGGAGCATAGGTATCTAAATCTATTCCAACGATACTTTTAATTGTATTAATTAATGATATAGAATCCGTTCCGCCCTCAAGAGCTGCTAGTCCAGGTTGAATAATTTCTGAAACATTAGGCGTTAGTTTTGTTATTACAGGAATGTTTGCGGCTTCTTTCACCCAACCTACAATCGTTTTTAAAACTTCTGGCTGTTGCCCAACAGCAGAACCCATTCCACGTTCGCACATTCCGTGTGGACAACCAAAGTTTAATTCTATTCCGTCTGCTCCAGCATTTTCAACATCCTTTATTATTTGTTCCCATTCTGCTCTGCTTTCTACCATTAAAGAAGCAATTACAGCATGATTTGGAAAGTATTTTTTAACTTCTTCTATTTCACGAAGATTATCTGCCAAAGGTCTATCAGTAATTAGTTCAATATTATTGAAACCCATCATTCTGGTATTTCTATAATTTACAGAACCATATCGACTTGATACATTCACAACAGGAACACCTAATGTTTTCCATACAGCTCCGCCCCAACCTGCTTCAAAAGCTTTCATAATTTGGTACCCTGAATTAGTTGGTGGCGCTGATGCTAACCAAAATGGGTTTGGTGCTTTTATTCCTCCGAAATCTACTGATAAGTCTATCATGTTTTTTTGAGTTATGAGTTTTATAATTATGAGTTATGAGTTGGTCAGTTATGAGTTGGTCAATTATAAATTTTCAACTCTAAATTCTTAACTTTTTAGTTCATAATTCTTTTATTTTGTTAACCAATTATGAATTCCTTGCGCTGCCATTTTTCCGTCATACGCTGCATTTACTACTTCTGCGCCTCCATTAACGGCATCACCTCCAGCAAAATACATTTCATTGGAAGTTTGAAATTCATCATTTGTTTTAATTCTTGTCTTTTCATCTATATCTAAGTCATCTATTAAATCATATAAATGACCTTGCTTTGCCTGACCTGTGGCTTTAATTACCATATCACATCGTACAATGAATGTGTTATTTATATTAGTTTTGAGTTTTCCGTCCACCATTTCAGTTTTGGCGAATCGTACTCCATCTACTTTTCCGTTTCCTAAAATTGCAATAGGAGTTACATTAAATAAGCTGTCAACTCCAGCGCTTATCGCTAAATCATATTCAAATCCATAAGCGCCCATTTTTTCTTTGGAATTCCTGTATGCCAATACCGTTTTCCTTGCGCCCATCCTTGCTGCTTCAGATGCTGCATCCATCGCAGTATTTCCACCTCCAAGAACGACTACTTTTTTAGGAACTTTCAATTTATGATGCTTCATTCTTAACTCTTCTATAAACTCTACAGCACCTACAACATTTTCTTTATCTTCTCCTTGTAAACCTAAGTTTCTTGTGTTCCCTAAACCAACACCAATAAATATAGCATCGTACGTATCTTCTAGACTTTTCAATGCTGGTTTTGAATTGATTGCTGTGTTATATTTAATATTAAAACCAAGCTGATTTTGAAGGTACTTTACTTCTTTTAAGACTTCTTCATTTGTAATTTTATAAGGCGCAATACCATAGACCGTTAAACCAGAAGGTTTTTCTTTGGCTTCAAATATATCTACTTCATATCCTAAAGTTCGTGCTTCACTAGCACACGAAATTCCTGCAGGACCAGCACCAATAATTGCTATTTTTTTGCCATTAGGTTCACCAACTTTAAAGATTACTTTATCAGCATCAATCGTTTTATTTGTAGCATAGTTTTGTAGTCTACCTATTTGAATTGGCGGCACATCTTGATGATTGTATACACAAGCACCTTCACATAAAACTCCAGTTGGACACACAATTCCGCACGCATTTCCCAACCAATTAGAATCGAAAATAGTTTTGGATGCTCCTGTGATATTGTCTGTATGTATTTGCTTGATAAATAGCGGAATGTCTATACTTGTAGGACATGCTTGAATACATGGCGCATCATAACAGAATAAACATCTTGAAGCTTCGTAAAACGCTTCAGTATCATTCATCAACGGTTTTTTCTGCTTGAAATTCTTTTGGAATTCTGCTTCGGTTGTTGGTTTTTTATATTCTGCCATTTGTGAGTTATGAGTTTAAAAGTTATGAGTTATGAATTACTTAACTAAAGAAATCCTTAACTCTTAATTCATAATTATAAAACTAAAGTTCTGTGAGCTTACCATACGTTTCTGGGCGTCTATCTCTAAAGAATTGCCATGTAGAACGAACTTCTTCAATAAGGTCTAAATCAAAATCTGCAATTAATAATTCATCATCATCTCTAGAAGCTTCAGCAAATATTTGTCCTCTAGGGTTTACAAAGTAAGATTGCCCATAAAATTTCCCTAAATTCCAAGGTTTTTCTTCACCTACTCTATTTATACAACCCATAAAATATCCGTTGGCTGCTGCATGTGCAGGTTGTTCTAATTTCCATAAGTATTCACTTAATCCAGCAACTGTTGCAGAAGGATTATAAACGATTTCTGCGCCATTTAATCCTAAGGCTCTTGCGCCATCAGGGAAATGTCTATCATAACATATATACACGCCAACTTTAGCATATTTTGTTTGGAAAACCGGGTATCCTAAATTCCCTGGTTTAAAGAAAAACTTCTCCCAAAACCCAGTTGTATGTGGAATATGATTTTTTCTATATTTCCCTAAATATGTTCCATCAGCATCAATAACTGCCGCGGTATTATAATATACGCCTGCTTGCTCTCTTTCATAAATTGGCACAATGATTACCATATCATGTTTCTTAGCCAATACTTGCATTTTTTCAGTAGTTGGACCAGGAACAGATTCTGCTGAAGCATACCATTTACGGTCTTGTCCTGGGCAAAAATATGGCGTGTTGAATATTTCTTGCAAACATAATATTTGAACGCCTTGTCGTCCTGCTTCTTCTATATACGGAATGTGCTTGTCGTACATAGCATCCATAATTTCTTTAATAGTTCCTTCGCCTTCTGTCATTGGAAGGCTCATTTGTATCAATCCTGATTTTACATTTCTTGGCATATCTTATAAGTTATGAATTATTAGTTTTAAGTTAAGAGTTGTTAAGATATCGTTGTTTGGTAGTTAAAATAATACTACTCAAAATCTTAATCAATTCTTCACATTTTTTATTTGATTTGTCAAACATTTCTTGATGAATAAAATTACTATCCTTTAATAAATTCAACCAGTATTTAGTTTCTCGGGCTTCTTTAAGTGAAATGCTTAACTTATGCACAAAATCTTTCTTTGATTCTGCTGAAATAGCTTCATTTACATTGGCTCCAATTGAAGTTCCAGACCGAAGAATTTGTTTAGAAAGAATAAACTCTTTTTCTACTTTTAATTCTTTATAAATCGAAATAATGAGCAAGGCAAACACATATGTTTTATCAGCAATAATACTTTTACTTTCTTTTTTTAACGTTAAACTCATAGTTTCAACTTTTTAATTCAAAATTCATAACTCTGAATTCTAAACTATATAACCGTTTTTGATGTTTTTCCCCTCGGAATAAATTGTCCGTGACCTGCTGATAATTTGCACTCTTCATTTTCTATAGCAACTTTTCCTCTTAAAATTACAGTTTCTGTCTTTCCAGTTACTTGTTGACCTTCATATCCTGAATAATCACAGTTCATATGATGTGTTTCTACAGAAATGATATGTTCCTTTTTAGGGTCAAAAATTACGATATCGGCATCACTACCGATTGCAATTGTTCCTTTTCTTGGGTACATTCCGAAAATTTTTGCAGCATTCGTTGAACTTACTTCCACATATTTTGTTAATGAAATTTTTCCTTTGTGAACTCCTTCTGAGTATAATAATTCCATTCGATGTTCAATTGCTGGATGTCCGTTTGGTATTTTAGAAAAGTCATCTTTTCCCATTTTTTTTTGTTCCCACATAAATGGACAGTGATCAGTACCAACAACTTGAATTAAACCTTGATTTATACCAGACCATAATGCTGTTTGATCTTTCTTTTCTCTTAATGGCGGACTCATCACCCATTTTGCGCCTTCAAAATCATTTTCATATAGCGAAGCATCTAATATTAAATATTGTGTGCATGTTTCTACAAATACTTTTTGATTACGCTGTGTAGCCTTTCTTACTGCGTTTAATGCTCCTTCACAAGTCATATGAACAATGTATCCAGGGCAACCTGTATATTCTAACATATCCGCAAAACGTCCTGAAGCCTCTGATTCCGTAACTTCTGGTTGAGATAAGTAATGATAGATTGGTGCTAAGTTTCCTTCCGCTTTATTTTTAGCAATTAGCGAATCTATCATATCGCCATTTGTTGCATGAACAGTTACTAAACCTCCATGTTTTTTTACAACTTTCATCAATTGCACCATTTGTCCATCATCAATCATTAATGCACCTTTATAAGCCATGAATGTTTTGAATGATGAAATTCCTTCTTCTTCTATCATTTGAACAACTTCTTTGGCTACATCATCATTAAAATCGGTTACAGCCATATGATATGAATAATCTCCTATAGCTTTTCCTTGTGATTTACTTTGCCAAGTTTTCAATGCATTGTGAAGTGTATCTCCTTGTGTTTGCAAAATAAAATCAATCACCATTGTAGTTCCTCCATGCAAGGCTGCACGCGTTCCAGTTTCAT
Source organism: Kordia sp. E (assembly GCF_056033805.1). Classification (NCBI taxonomy): domain Bacteria; kingdom Pseudomonadati; phylum Bacteroidota; class Flavobacteriia; order Flavobacteriales; family Flavobacteriaceae; genus Kordia; species Kordia sp. E. The sequence goes on along the minus strand of NZ_JBRASR010000003.1, from coordinate 1,022,148 downwards.
AATCATCACTCGAGTACGTTCCCATGAATGGCATATCGAGATGTACATGAGGATCAATTCCGCCAGGAAATACTAATTTATCAGTAGCATCAATCACTTTATCTGCTTGATACTTTAAGTCTTTCCCAATAGCGATAATTTGTTCTCCTTCAATAAATATATCTGCTACATACGTTTCAGCAGCTGTAACTATTTGACCATTTTTAATGAGTATAGACATATATTATAGTTATGATTTTTTAGTTATAAGTGTTGAGTTATTCTTCATTAATAAAACATATAACACAAACGAAATAAGGAATCCAGTAAACCAAGATAAGGAATACAAGAAATTCAATGCAGGAACCCAATATCCAATTAATGCAGCAAAAACACCTATAAATAAAGCAATCAATGCTGCTTTATTAAATCCTGTTTTTTCATATGAGTAGATTCCGTCTTCTTTATACAATTCTGCTAATTCTAATTTCTTTTTTCTGACTAAAAAATAATCTGCAATTAGAATACCTAGTACAGGACCTAGTAATCCGCTCACAAAAATTAAGAACCCTGAAATTTCGTTCAATAGCCACCAAGGCATAATCAATATTCCAAGAATTCCCGTAATTGTTCCGCCAGTTTTAAAACTTATTTTTTTAGGCCATAAATTTGAAAAGGCATTAGAAGGTGCAATTACATTCGCTGCAATATTTGTACTTAATGTAGCGATAATCATAAATATTTGAGAAACGATAACGACCGCTGGATTCTTGAATTTTGAAATCAACGAAACTGGATCCCATGGTGCATCATCAGCAATTAAAATGTCTTTAAAGTTAATAACTGCTGCACATGTTACAAATATCCCAACGAAGGAATATAGCATCATTGTTGCTGGCAATCCAATAAATTGTCCTGCAACTTGATCTTTTTGAGTGGCTGCATACCGCGTGATATCTGCAATACTAATTGACATCGTTGCCCAAAAACCTACCATTGCTGTTAGCCATAATAAGTAACTCCAAAGTTTACTTTCTGAGTTATTTTCTGAACTAACTATAGTTGCATTTACAATACTTGAAACTACATCATTGTTTCTAAACTGAACTTGAACGTTCTCTGCATTAGAAATTAAAATAGGTTCGTTTGTGAATTTTTCCCAAGTAGTATTTTTATCTGAAGTAATATTATATTCTAATGCTTTTAACTGTCCTTCCTTATCTTCTAAAGAGTTTAAATTCAAATAATAGACTTCATTGTCTTTTGTAATTGATGCCGCAGTTTTTTCTAACTGTACACTTTGGTCTAAGACTATTGAGAAACCATCCGCTTTTGCATAACTCCAATAAATTAGTACAATTCCCATAATGACCAATATTGGCGCTGAATATGTTTCTAACCATTTGATACTTTCCGTTCCTTTCCAAATGAAATACATATTGATGATCCAGAATATTCCAAAACCGACAAATTTACCTATGGATAATCCTAATTCACCTGTAGAACCAGTAATAGCATTAAATATGGCATAAATAGCCAAACCACCAATCCAAGTTTGAACTCCAAACCAACCACAGGCTATGATTCCTCTTGTCACAGAAGCCAAATGCACGCCTTTTGTTCCAAATGCAGCGCGTCCAATGACAGGAAATGGTATTCCATACTTTACTCCAGCATGTCCATTAAGTACCATAGGAATGGTTATAATTAAATTAGCCAGGCCTATGATAATCAATGCTTCATACCAATTTAATCCAGTTTTAATCATATATGAAGCCAAAAGGTATGTTGGAATACAAACTGCCATTCCAACCCAAATAGCAGCTAAGTGCCATTTACTCCAAGTTCTTTTACTTGAAGGAACTGGCGCCAAGTCTTCACTATATAATGATGAGTTTGAAACGTCTTCTTGTAATTCTACAATGTCTTTGTTCATTTGTTATTTTATTGAATTTTGCTTTCGCAAGAATGATGTTTAATTACAATATTCATCAGCAATCGCTAACGCTTCAGAAATAATTGATAAGCCTTCATCTACTTCTTCTTTTGTTACATTTAAAGGTGGAGCAATAAAAATCCAGTTCCATCTCACGAATGTGAACATTCCTAATTCTCTAATTTTAGAAGCCATTCTTAAAGTTGGCTCCATTTCAGATGGCTTCGCATTCCAAGGTGTGGTAGGTTCTTTAGTCTCTCTATTTTTTACTAATTCTATACAACCCAATAATCCTGTATTTCTAAAATCACCAATAGATGGATGTTTCGCTTTTAGTTTTTCTACTTCAGCTTCAATATATAATCCCATTTCTGCTGCTCGTTCAACTAAATTATCTTCTTCTATGATTTTAATGTTTTCTAAAGCTGCTGCACATAATGTTGGATGCGCTGAATATGTTAATCCAATTATCATTGGGTTTTCATTAAAATATTCCGCAATTTTATCAGTTACTACAAGTCCACCCAACGGTAAATATCCAGAAGTCAATCCTTTTGCTAGACACATAAAATCTGGTGTTACATCGTGATGATTTATTCCAAACATTTTTCCTGTGCGACCAAACCCACTCATTACTTCATCAACAATCATCATAATGCCGTATTTGTCACAGAGTTCACGAACGTGCTTTAAATACATTGGTGGATATTTTATGCATCCAGAAGAACCTGATTCTCCTTCAAATAAAATTGCAGCCACGCTATCTGGATTTTGAAATTTAACCACACGTTCTAAATGTGCCAAAGCACGTTCTCCGCATTGTTCAATTGAGTTAGAATTCCATGGACAGCGATATGCATACGGATTCTCTACATGCATTATATTAGGCATAGCCTGACTATCTACAGGAAATCGTCTAGGATCTCCACCGCTAGCAGTAATTGCACCATTTGTTGCGCCATGATAAGCTCTATAATGCGTAATAATTTTGTGGCGTCCTGTATAAATTCTTGCTAGTTTGATTGCATTTTCAATTGCTTCAGCGCCACCAAGTGTAAAAAAAGTTTTAGTTAAATTTCCTGGTGTTATTTCAGCTATTTTCTTTCCTAGTTTTCCACGTATTTCAGTTGCCATTCCTGGATATGCATAACTTATTTGTTGCATCTGTTTTGTAACAGCCTCAGTAATTCGTTGATTGCCATGACCAATATTCACATTCATTAATTGAGATGTAAAATCTAAATACTTTTTTCCATCTCTATCATAAAAATAACATCCTTTGGCATGAGATACATTTATTGGATTTAATCCACCTTGTTTTCCCCAAGAAAATAAAGTGTAATCTAAATTATCTTTTATAATTTGTTGGTTACTCATTAATTTTTAAATATTGATTATAAAGAAGTTTATTGTGTTTTTCTATATAAATAGATTAACTCATCCAGTTTGTTTGTGCTTCAGGATTCCATTTGGTAGTCGTCTTTTTATTTTGTGTCCAAAACTCTATAGAACTACGACCTGTAATGTCTCCTACTCCAAATTTTGATTCATTCCAACCTCCAAAAGAAAAAGGTTCGCGAGGTACAGGAACTCCAATATTAACTCCAATCATTCCAGCGCTGGCACGCTCCATAACTTGTTTTGCTAATCCACCACTTTGTGTAAAAACGGCAGCTGCATTTCCATAGTTTGAACCATTTTCAATTTCAATTGCTTCATCTAAGTCTTTTGCACGAATAATAGAAATTACTGGTCCGAAAATTTCTTCACGAGCTACAGACATATCAATAGTTACATGATCAATTATTGTTGGTCCAACATAATAACCGCCTTCTTTACCAGAAACAGTTGTATTACGACCATCTAATAATATTTTTGCTCCATTTCTTTCCGCTTCATCAATATAGCCTTCAATACGTTTTTTGGCTTCAGCCGTAATAACAGAACCTAAATTATCTCCAGGAACAATCGCTTTCGCATCTTCAACCATACGATCAATAATATGCTGTACCTTGTCTACACCAACCATAACCGAAGCTGCCATACAACGTTGACCAGCACAACCAGACATAGAAGCAACAACATTAGAAGCTGTCATTTCCGGATTTGCATCAGGTAAAACTAACAGATGATTTTTTGCGCCTCCTAAAGCAACACAACGTTTTAAAGTAGAAGTTGCTCTTTTGTATACAATTTTCGCAACTTTGGTAGAACCGACAAAAGATACCGCTTCAATAGTAGGATGATCACAAATAGCTTCAACAACTTCTTTTCCTCCATTTACGATATTAAAAACACCGTCAGGAAGACCAGCTTCTTTTAGTAGTTCTGCCATTCGAACTGTACTTAGTGGTACTAATTCAGAAGGTTTCATAACCATAGTGTTTCCCAAAACTAATGCGTTTGGAAGTGTCCAATGCGGCACCATATTGGGGAAGTTAAAAGGTGTTATAGATGCTACAACTCCCAGCGGTTTCCGCTCAATTCTACATTCTACACCTTTACTTACTTCCTGCACTTCGTTCACTACGATTTGCGGCATAGACACAGCAAATTCACAAAGTTCCATACTTTTTTCGACCTCTGCTTTTGCTTCACCATATGTTTTGCCATTTTCGAGCTGTACTAATTTTGTAAGCTCATCTATGTTTTGTTCTAATAGATTTCGATATCTAAAGAATATTTGGACTCGTTCTTTAAAGGTCATGCTTGACCATTTAGGAAATGCTTTTTTAGCAGCTTGCACTGCGGCATCTACATCTCCAACTGTGGATAATGGTATTGAAGAAATTTTACTGCCATCTATTGGGCTTAAAACATCCATGGCTTTTTGACCATTTCTTTCAAACTTTCCATTTATATAATTTTTAACTTCTACCAAATTTTCACCTGTTATCATTTTCATAATTATTTAAATATTTAAGAAAAAAAATAAGAATATCATTAAGAAGTAATCATTTTACTGATAAAACTTAACAATATTCTACAACAAGATAATGAATTAATATTAATTAAGATCCGTAGTATATCAAAATTATATTCACTTTAATATCGTTTTTACTTCTGTTGAACACAAAATAATTCAAGCATTAAATCACTGTCAAATCTGTTACTTTATATAATATACTGATCTTAAACCTATTAAAAGCTTGAGATCGTTTCACTTATAGAATAAAGAGCAAAGACCAGAGTATAACTATTTGATAATCGGACGCTAGTCATTATAAATTATAAAATTTCTTATCCAACCAATCTTCTGTTTTGAATGGCTTCTGCGATATGATTCGGTAAAACATTTGGGATACGTTTATAACTATTATAGATTAACTGATGTTTACACAAAAAATGATTGATAACTAAATACATTTAATCTGTAAAATAAAAATCTTATATTTAAGAGAGATTTTATTTACATAATTTAAAATATAAATGTATTACTCCTATATATCACATGATAAAGTTAACCAATTGTTACTCGATAAAACTGAAAGGGAAGTTTCTAATGAGAGAATTAAAGAAAAGCAAGGTTCTAAGAAAATAGATCTTATTGATTTAGCTAACATTCTTGAATTGAATGATTTAAATGTTCCCTATGGTAGGTCAGATATTTATCATTCAGAACTAGTAAAACGTGAATCTATTACTAATAAACTTAAGATCGTCATACAAAAAATCTCTAAAAATACTTTTTTAGCTAGTGATTGTGACGCGTTAGAGTTTGGGAAATTCTATAGAGTAAAATCTAATTTTAAAGTTAGCTATATTGCTGAAAAAGACAATATTGTTGTATTAGAAACTATTTTAGAAAATGAACTAGCACTAAATTTATTTTGTTCATTAAAGTATTTTAGTTCAAATACTGATTTTTCAAAACCTATTCAAATAAATTCTAGCAATTATGCATTTTTAAGAAAAGGGCGTTCTATTGAATTTGATACCATATTTTTCTTAACATCAGCTAATAAAAACCCTCATGAAGGTTCTCCTCTTTTTCTATTAATTGATAGTTATCATGGAAACTTCTGAAGAATTTGATCCTGTCAAACATGGTTTTGATAACATGATTGGTAAAACTATTGATATAAATGGCACTATTTATATCATAAATAATATTATTGCTATTGGAGGGGAAAAAATAGTAGTTTCTCTAAGAAATCAAAGGACTTCGGTAATTAGATTAGTAGCAAGAATATTTAAATTTAAAAAAGGATCAAAATTATATGAATTCTATAAAAAGAATATAAAGAAAAGTGGGTATTTGCATTATTTTAAATCTGAAAAATCAGCTCCTACTTCTGTCAATTCAAATAAAAAAGATACTATAAGACTTGAGTTAATTGATGTTGCTTCTGGTTCTGATTTTAACTTGAGTAATATAATAGTAATGGAAGGTAATACCTCTTCAATATTCGATTATCCAATGAAAATGATCGATAATTATGAGTTTTATGAAATAAATGGAGCTTTACTTCAAATACAATCAATATGGGGTGATTCCTATGATATTAATACTGAACTTAACAACTTATTAGTAAAATGTGAAGATCTTTTAAATAATGGGGAATTTAACCAATTAGAAAAACAAGTTAATGAAGTTCTTAAGATATCTCCAAACCATTCAGATGTTATTTTGATTTTTGGAATATCGTTAATTAGGCGAAAAACCTATAGCCACCTCTCCATTGGGATTGGTATGTTAAAGTCAGTTATCGCTCTTGAAAATAATTATGATTTATATTATGAAATAATAATCGAAGAGTTTTGTAAGGTTGGAAAATCAGAAGAAGCTTTGAAGCTAATTGACTATAAATTAAATTTATATAATGAGAATATTAAATTTATTTATCTAAAGTTTCTTGTGATTACTAAATTTGATTATATCGAAAGATTCAAAAATTTAATTACATCCTACGAGAAAATTATTGAACTTAATTTTCAAGATTATATTGTAGAATTATATGCTGAGAGTCTTCGTAGGTTTATAGATTTCAGGCTTGAATTTGATGATGGCATTGAATTAATGAAATCAAAAGATTATTCTTCTGCAATAGTTAAATTAAACAAAGCAATTGAAATAAGTAAACGTCCTGTTTTAGCTTCTGTAAATCTTTGTATTTCTTATTATTATTCATCTAATTATAAAATGGCATTTGAATTAGCTTTACATGAAATTTTTTGTAATAATCAGCCAAATATCAAAGATAGTTTGTTATTAGTGTTGGCGCTATCATATTTTGAAGTCGGGTTTTATGAATATTCTTTAAATGCACTAAAAGATATTGAATATGTTAATAACTTGAAAAATGATATGCCAGCACTTCCAAGTGTTTATATACTAACTGATAATGGCGTTGCCATTCAAGCTAATCAAGATTTATCTATCATTAAAAATTATTTAAAAAACATTAATCAATATTATTTTCATACCCAAGATTGTGTGAAAAAATTAATTGATTATTATGATAAGATAAACTAGTAATGTTTATAATTTATGACATACAACGCCGATTTTATCTCGATCACCCTTAAAATGATCGAGACAAACTTCTTAATTATTAAAATGGGTAGTAAAATTGAATATATTCATAACTTAATTTTTACCCTATTTAAAACTATTTTATAAATTACGAGTATTACGGATAATAAATTATTGAATTTCTATCTTTTTTTGAAGACATAATTCATCATCAATTTTATCCTTAAATGCGATGTAACATTTGTAAGCTGTATCTAAAGTAATTTCTTTTAAAAAAAAGTTTTCTCCATTAATCTCAACTTGGTCATCCTTGATTTCGAATGAATTTAAAGCTATAGAAAACCCTTTTCCATTTGCCTTTATTACAGCTTCTTTCTGAGTCCAGTAGTTAAAGAAAGCATCTGTTTTATTTGTTGCTGTATCAATATTCTGCCATTCATTTGCAGTCATTTGTATTTTAAAATCTTTAATATTGACATTGTGTTTTTTTTCAATATCAATCCCTATTTCGGAAGTGTTAGTAAGCACACAAATGACAATATCTCCTGAATGCGATATATTGAATTTTATATTTTGATCTTTTAATTTCGGTTTACCATAAACTGAATACTCTAAAAGTTCTTCAATATGTACTACTTTATTGATTTTTTTTAATCCATACTGTAATAGTAATCGTCCTAGTAAGGATAATTGTGCATCCTCCCATCGTCTATACTTTAGTATTCGCTCTCTAAATTCTTCAGGAAAGTCTGGTAAATATGTTTGTAATAATTCATCGTGATTCTCTTTTGATATGTAAGTATAATATATTTGAGTCATTTTTTCTTTTTAAGAAGTATATTCATAAATTATTGCTTCCACAGCTCCTGTTGCAGCATTAATTACTCCTGAAGTTGTTTTTTCTTCAGACATACGAACCCATGAACCAGCATACGTATCGCCAAAACCGAATGATCCCCATATGAGTTTATGCGGTGTCCATTCATTTTCTTTATTTGGCGCTAATAAATTCAATGAATCACTGAATTCCTGAGCGATGTATTTTTCACTTTCTATAGCTTCATTTACTGCATCATTCCATTCAGTTTCAGACATGAATTTTCCGATAAAAACATCTTTTCCTTGCAAGCCATCTATAATTTTAATTACAAATTTGTCTTTGCATTCTTTGAGTAACTCAATAATATTCTGTGTTTTTCCTTCATACGTAACAACGGTATCTGTCACAATCTCTGTCCATGGAATGTATTCTAAGACCAATTTATTTTGTTCTGGTTCAAACTTACCTTCATCGGCAAGTCTTCGTAGTAATGCTAAATTTCTTTTATCGCGCATAAACGTCGTTCCTAAATGGTCTGGAAAATAGACATTATTCATAATGAAACTGCGAAATAAATCAGGTGGAATAGTATGTTGTCCAAATTCTAGAATTAAAACACTATGTATACAATTTTCATTAAAATACAAGCCATCGCCTTTCATTTTTAAGGAATCAATTGTATCCATATATACATTTCCTGTTTTTCCAATGCGTTCTAGTTCTTGCTTTAGTAACTCGTTAAAAAAGTTTTTTACAACTGCATTTTGAGATTCTCCAGCTCCAGCATCAGAGACTAGAAAAAGATTGATTTTAGTACTTTTTGTTTGTGTGTATTTTAAAATTTGTGCAACTATAAACTGAATATATAGGTTTTGTGTTTTATGAAACATGAATTGTTTTCCCGTTGCAGTATCTGATAAAACATTGTGTGCATTTCGGATAATTGGTTCAAAGTTTTGCAATCCAATTCCCCCTATCGAAGATCCCATATTTATTTCCAATACTTTGAAGCCTGCTTTTGTTAGGCTTAAGTCTAATCGGCTACTTACAGGAACTTCTAGTTCTTGACACATCATAGAATATTGCGCTATCATTTCATTTCCTTCAAAATAAAAATCTGCTATTTTTTTTACATCATTTTGAAAATAAAGCTTGGGGATTTTTTGTAATAAATTTGGAATTAGAGTACTAACCTCTTCTAATTTTTGACTCAGTTCTTTATTCAGAATCACTGGATATGAAGAAATTGGGTATTTATAGTTTCGAAAAACAGCTGATATTTCATCAGTATCTGTATTAAGTAATGAGGAAACTTTTTTGTTAGGTTGCTCCATAAAAGCTTCATAGCTATCTGATAGGATTGTTTGTTTCATTTGTGTAGGTTTGTTTTTTTTAAAATATGATATGGTAATTTTGAGGCTAGAATAGTTTATAGAGCTTCGTAAACAATTGCTTCTACTGCTCCTGTTGCAGAATTAATAACTCCGGAAGTTGTTTTTACTGGTGACATACGAACCCATGAACCTGCGTATGTATCACCAAAACCAAACGATCCCCAAACCAACTTCTGTGGAACCCATTCATTTTCTTTATTTGGTGCTAATAAATCCAGTGAATCACTGAATTCTTGTGCAATGTATTTTTTACTTTGTAAGGCTTCTGTAATAGCATTTCCCCAATCAATGTCTGACATGAATTTTCCAATAAAAACATCTTTTCCTTGTAGTCCATCTATGATTTTAATTACAAATTTATCTTTGTTCTCTTTTATAAGTGTTATGATATTTTGTGTTTTACCTTCATACGTAACATCAGCATCTTCAATTATTTCCGTCCACGGAATGTATTCCAACACTAATTCATTTTGTTTTCCTTCAAACTTCCCGTCATTGGCAAGTCTTCGCAACAAGGCAAGGTTTCTTTTATCACGCATAAACACTGTTCCTAAATGATCTGGAAAATAGACATCATTCATAATGAAACTACGAAATAAATCAGGTGAAATGTTACGTAGTGCGTAGTCTAAAATCAATACGCCATGTATATTATTTTCTTCAAAATACAAGCCATCACTTTTCATTTTTAAGGTAGCTATTGTATCCATATACACATTTCCTGTTTTTCCAATGCGCTGCAATTCTTGCTCTAATAACTCATTAAAAAAGCTTTTTACAATTTTTCTCTCAGTTTGATCAGCATTCGCATCATACACTAAGAATAAATTGATTTTAGTATTTTTTGTTTTTGTGAATTTTAGAATTTGTGCTACAATAAATTGTATGTATAGGTTCTGTGTTTTACGAAATTTGAATTGTTTTCCATTAGTTTCGTCTGATAAAATATTGTGTGATTTTCGGACGACAGGTTCAAAATTTTGCAATTCTATTCCTCCTATAGCTGATCCCATATTTACTTCTAGCACTTTGAAACCTGTTGTTGTCAAGCTCAAATCTAATCGACAACTTACAGGAACTTCTTGTTCTTGACACATTGTTGAGAATTGTGCTACCATTTCATCTCCATCAAAGTAAAAGTCTGCTATTTTTTTGACATCACTTCGAAAGTAAAGTTTTGGAATTTTTTGTAATAATCTTGGGATTAGAGTACTTATTTCTTCTATTTTTTGACTCTGACTTTTATTCAAAATCACTGGATACGAAGATATTGGGTATTTAAAATTCCGAAAAACAATTGGAATATCATCTGTATCCATTTTAATTAATGGTTTAACCGTTTGATTCAATTGTCCCATAAAGGCATTGTATGAATCAGATAAGATTGTTTGTTCCATGTGTGTGTTAGTTTTAGTTATTTAGGGGTTGTATGCTTATTATAAAACTTCGTAAACAATTGCTTCTATAGCTCCTGTTGCTGAATTGATAACTCCAATATCAGTTTCTACTTCAGACATTCTAACCCAAACACCTCCATAGGTTTCTCCAAAACCAAATGCGCCCCATATTAGTTTGTGCGGCGTCCATTCTTTTTTAATATTAGGTGCTAAGAAGTTTTTAGATTCGCTGAATTCTTGTGCAATAAAAGCTTTGGTTTTTATGGCTAATGCAAGCGCTTCTTCCCATTCTTCTTGAGTTGAAAATTTACCTATAAAAACATCAATTCCTTGAAAACCATTAGATGCTTTTATAACAAATTGGTCTTTCTTTTTTAGTAGTAATTCTGATAGTTTATGCTTTTCTTTTTTAAATATTACTTCTTGATTTTCATGTTTAATCATTGAAGTCCAAGGAATACAACTTAGTACTAATTCATTTTCTTCCTCTGTAAACTTTTGCTGCTCAGCTAATGTTCTTAATAATCCTAGGTTTCTTTTATCTCGTATGATAGAAACTCCCAAATGGTCTGGAAAATGTATACTATCCATTATAAATGCTCTAAAAATGTCTGGCGACACTTCTTCCGTATTTAAACTTAGTAATAATACACTATGTATGGTTTCATTTTTAAATTGTAACTCTCCATTTATAAGTTTTAATTCTGAAAGAGCTCCAGAAACTGCTTTTCCTTTTAGTTTTCTTTTAGTCAGTTCCGTTTGAAGCATTTCATTAAAAAAGTCTACACTAAAATCCTTTAGTTTTTCACTTTTTACATGCGATAGTTCTATAAACACATTAATTTCATCATTAATGTTAACATATTTCAATATTTCATCAACAAGAAATACAACATATAGGTGTTGAATATTTTTAGAATAAAAGTTAGTTTCAGATACTGTATCAGATAATTTAGAATGTATTTTTCGTATGATAGATTCAAAACTTTGTACTTGCCAACCTCCTATTGAAGAACCAATATTTGCTTCTAAGACTTTAAATCCATCTGTAGTAAGTGTTAAGTCTAATCGGCAACTTACATCAATGTTTTTGCTATTTGCCATTAATGCAAATTGCGCTAACATTTCATTTCCTTCAAAGTAAAAATCAGCTATTTTTTTTACATCGTCATTAAAATATAGTAAAGGAACTTGATTTAATAGTTTTGGCAATTTAATGCATAGTTCTTTCAACCTTGAAGCAGTTTCTTTGCCTATTAAAACAGGCCATGGGCTTACTGGATATTCATAATCTTTAAATATATTAGGAACTTCTTTTACATTGGTATCAATCCATTTAGGAATACTTGAGTATGCTTCCGTAACAAAATCATTGTAGTTTTCAGAAAGTATGGAGTCCTTTGTTAATTCTTTAAGTAACATGGTATATATTTTTTGGTCGATTTTTAATCATTTATTAAATTGTCATAGACAACTTTTAAGGTCTACTATTTGCTCGTTATGAAATAGTCTAAAAAGCTAGAACTCCCCAATAGAGCAAGTATACAGCTAGTAATGCATTAGAAAAGATGATGGAAAACAAAATACTTCTATCCGTAATTTTTCTGATTTTTAGAATATAGTATAGCAGTGTTGCTATCAACAATACACTAAATATTAATATTCCAGTAAATACGATATTGTATGTATTCGGTAATCCGAAAGCGAGGATGTAATAGTTTTGATCCGCTACATTTCCTAAAGCAAGAATTAATCCTATGAAACTTAAAACTCCCACTAAAGAAGTTAGCATAATTAATAAACGAATAATTTTATCTGAAAGAATATTGTATTTTTTTCTGATTAGTTTTATTAAATGAGCAATTATAAATGCTAACATTATTCCTAATGCAACTACTAAAGGAAATAAGAAAAACGGATTGAATTTGTTTATACTATTCCCCATTTTTGAAACACCTTTGTTTAAGGTGATATTTTTCACCAATTGTATTTTATTCACTGCGGAATACGCATCAGTATCTGGTATCTGATTTGGATCTGTAATGAACGTCGTTGTTATTTTGTCTCCTATTTTGGTAAAACTAGGAACGTGTCCATACGTATCAGCATCAATAACATACGCTTTTTTGAATTTTTTAGCCAAAGCTTCTCCATTTGATTCTGGAGTTATTGGATCGTATTCTCCAGCAAATATGATTACTGGGAACGATTGTTCTGCCAGGTTTGTCAGATCATATTTCATTGCTAAAGAATCATTTTTCTTTGCATTCCAAGCATCACATACTTTGAAGTCAGATTTATAGAACGAGATTCCGCCTTCTAGTTTTTTGTATTGTGCTGCATTGGCTTCATAATCTGCATACGAATTGTTTGGTAAAACTTCATTACAACTTACACAGTAGTACACACCATAATCCATGTTTAATAAACTAGAGAATGCTGCTACTAAATTTCCTAAAGCTTCTTCATTTCTATCATGAAATTGAGTGATCAGTAATGGAATAACTTCCACTAATTGCTTATGATATAATGCTTGTTGAATAGCTACTTTAAAATCTTCAGCATTATAGGTAAACGTTCCTGTTTCAATAAGTTTTTCATCAACCTTTACTGTGATTGGTTTTTCTTCTAAGTCAGCAATTGTTTTGTAATATAATTGTTCTAAATCTGGATATGCTTTATTGTATTCTGAGTTATTTTTACAGAGTTCAAATACTTTGGAAAGACTTCCTATGTAGTTACTCGTATTTTTGGTGTAATATGTATTTATATCTTCAATTGAAGAATCGAGAATTAATGATTTTATGTCTTCAGGAAATGTACTTGCATATACTTGCGTCATATATGTTCCGTAAGAAACTCCATAGATAGTCCATTTTTTATATCCCATTTTTTCTTTGAGCGCATGTAAATCTTTTGCTACAGATAAACTGTGATAAGTATCAACATCAATACCTTTACTAATCAATGTTCTTTTACAGTCCATTGAAGCTTCCGATTTCTGAGCTTCATCTTCACTTTCTGTTTGATTTTTAGCAAGAATATTAAAAAACTTCTGACCTAATTCTGGACACAGTCGAGGTTCCGAATATCCAGTTCCACGTACATCAAATAATATAATATCATTCGTTTTTCGCAATGGATGATTAGTCCAATTCCAAATATTCCCAACACCACTTCCTCCTGGTCCACCTTGTGCAAATACTACAGCTTCTGCATTTTTTATGTTTCCTTTATTTTTCAATACAGCAACAGCTATTTTAACTTTATTTTCTGTAGGATTTTCCCAGTTTTCAGGAACGGTAAGGTATGCCCAAGTAACTTTTCTGCTTGCTAAATCTGTAGAATCACGATGAAAACTTTTTACTTCTTCAAAAACAATGTCTTGTCCATACATTCCTAGAGTAGACAGCACAAGTACTATGCTAACGGTTACTATTTTTTTATAAAAATTCATGCTTTTTGGTACTATTTTTTGGTGTTTAGTTATTTTAAAAATTAAAATCTATATCAATTACTTGTTGTTTTTCAAATGCTAATGTCACATCGATATCAGCAATATTTATAGTGATATCTGCTATAATTTGCGTAATTAATTGTTCGTATTTTAAGAATATGAGTTCTATTGTTTCCTTTTCATATCCCATAGCATTGTAGTTTACAATTCCATGCAATTTCTTTTCTCCTTGAATAAAGTTTATTAATAATGGAAGTCTATTATATATTGATTCCGCGTGTTGTAGCTCCAAATTGAGTTCAGGCGTTATCATTACATTTTCATAATTAAATGATGGTGTTTGCAATGCTATTAAGACATCTAAACGCAATTCATTTTGTATTGCTTCCGGAATGTCTTGATGCGCATCAATGGCTAATAAATTTTTATGTGCTTTTGCAAATATTGATGTTACACTTTCTTCCGAATCTATTGTTGTTCGTAATGGCAATGTCTTTACAAACATTCCTATCTGTTTTTCTAATTCAGCTAGTGTTCTTCCCGAGTTTACTGTTCCAACACAAATATCGTTGTGTTGATACATTTTGTGCATCAACATATTAAATGTGGTTACTAAAAATGTATGAAGTGTTATGTTTTGTGATTGAGAAAATTGAAGTATTGATTCTAAAAAATCATCATTCCAACTAAATTGATATTCATTTGCATTTGCATCATCTTCAATTTCTACACTTATTGGTATTGTAGCGTTCCAT
This sequence comes from Kordia sp. E, assembly GCF_056033805.1. Taxonomy (NCBI): domain Bacteria; kingdom Pseudomonadati; phylum Bacteroidota; class Flavobacteriia; order Flavobacteriales; family Flavobacteriaceae; genus Kordia; species Kordia sp. E. The sequence goes on along the minus strand of NZ_JBRASR010000003.1, from coordinate 1,006,934 downwards.
GAATAATCACTAAGATATTCTTTCCAGAATTTTTGATTTTTCTCTTCTACGTGCGTACTTACTTTTTGTTGCCAAATAGCATAATCTCTAAATTGAAATTCTAATGTTTTGGCAGCAGTCTTTTCTCCAGAAAGTAATTGTTTATAGTTCGTAATTACTTCTTGAATCATTAGTTCCAATGACCAACCATCCATTATAATATGATGTGTAACAAATATAACAGTGCTTTCTGTTTCTACATGAGCGACTCTTAGTAAAAGGTCTTTTTCTAGATTGAATTCTTTATGTATGTAGTTGTGTATATCATTTCCGTCAACTAAACTCGTGTCTACTTTAAAATCAACACTCTCATTATCAACAACTTTTTGATATGGAATTCCTCCTATTTCAATGAAATTAGTTCTTATAATTTCATGTCTTTGTATTACATTTTTGAATGCTTCTTCAAATAGTTCAATTTCAATCTTACCAGAAACTTTATATACGGCAGGCATATTATAAGCGATAGATTTTGTTTCTTTTTGAGAAGCTAACCAAAGTCCATATTGTGGCGTTGTTATTGAATACTGAGTTTGCTCACTTACTTTTTCTAGTGCAATTGAATTTTGTGTTTCATTGCGATCTAAAAAACTTGCTAAGCTTGCTATTGTTGGATAATCAAAAATGGTTTTTAATGTTATTTGATAGTGTAATTCTTTTTTGATGCAATTGATTAGTTTCACTGCCTTTAAAGAATGTCCTCCGAGTGTAAAAAAGTTAGCATCACAACTAATGCTTTCTTTTATTTCTAGTATTTCAGAAAAATAACCTGTCAACGCAATTTCCGTTTTTGTCTCAGGCTTACGATACATAACTTCGTCAGTTGTATGTTGTATTTCCTGTTGTGTTAAGCTTTTCCTGTCTACTTTTTTGTTTGGTGTTAATGGAAAGTGTGCTACTGGAAATATTGTATACGGAATCATGTATTCGGGTAATTCCTGACGTAATTCTCTTATGACTTGATCGGTATTTAGCGTTGCTTCATTAGGAATTACGTATGCTATTAATACTGCTTCTTGGTCTTTACTTTTTTTAGCAATTACAACGGCTTCTTTTATAGTGTTGAGCTGATTTAGTTTAGTTTCTATCTCTCCAAGTTCTATACGATATCCTCTTATCTTTACTTGATAATCATTTCTTCCTAAAAATTCTATTTCTCCATTCGTATTCCATTTCCCCAAATCTCCTGTTTCATAGATTTTTTGAGAAGTATCAAATGGGTTTGTAATGAATTTTTCATTGGTTAGTTCTTCATTTTTATAATATCCTTGCGCCAATCCTTCACCACCAATATAAAGTGCGCCCACACTTCCAATTGGTAACAGTTGTAGATTTTCATCTAGAATGTATAATTGTGTATTATCAATAGGTTTTCCTATCGTTGAAGCTTCTTTAGCTTCATTTATTTTTTTTATACTAGACCAAATTGTGGTTTCAGTTGGTCCGTACATATTCCATACCTCAGCACAGGTATCAACTAATTTTTCAGCTAATGCAGTACTCAATAAATCACCTCCACAGAGTATTTTTAGATTTTTATTTCCTGTCCAACCAGCATTAAACAATAATTGATAAAAACTTGGTGTAGCTTGCATTACACTTGGTTTTACTGTTTCAATTTTATCTAAAATCTCTAATGGATTTGCCAATAATTCTTTGGTAGCCATGTATACTGTAGCGCCAGAAATTAAAGGTGTAAAGAATTCTAAAATTGAAATATCAAAAGACTGCGTTGTTACTGAAAATAAAGTATCTTCTGAATTAATAGTTGGCTGCTTTTGTATACTGAGTAAAAAGTTTAGCAACGCTTGATGTCCAATACGTACACCTTTTGGATTTCCAGTAGAACCTGAAGTGTAAATGATATATGCCGTTTCTGAAGCTATTATTTTTGGCAGTTTTTCTACTGCACTGTGTTGTTGTATTGTTGAAAAAGTTACAAAGTCAGCGTCTGTATTTATTTTATCTACTAAATCTGCTGTACCAATAATACATTGTACTCCACTATGTTTTGCAATGTATGATAAACGTTCTTGTGGAAATTCAGGATCTAACGGAATGTAAGCTCGTCCAGATTTTAAAATCCCCAATAGTGTAACAATTAGATTTGCAGATCGTGATAGTAATACAGCTACAGGAGCTTTATTTTCAGTAGCATTAAAATGTGTATTGATATAATTGGCTACACGATTTGATAGTTCATCAAGTTCTTGGTATGTATACGAATGTTCTCCGTCCGTAACAGCTATATGATTTGATCTTTTAGCGACTTGTTTTTCAAAAAATGAGACTACAGTTTCTTCCTTATCATACACAGCAACAGTATCGTTGAATGTATGAAGTAACTGTTGTTTTTCGTTTGTTGAAAGGTAATTACAATTGTTTAATTTTTCTTTTGGGTTTTTACGAACTGATTCTACTAGTTCTTCTATATGACTTCCTACTTGATTTATGAGCGTTTCGTCAAAATAATTGATATTGTAGTCTAAATCTATTTTTACATCTTCTAATGCATCAAATTCACGAATATATACAGCTAAGGCAACACGTTCAGATTCGTGTGTTAATGGAATAACTGCCGTTTTTGTGTTTTTAAAATGATCCGCATAGTTTTGCTTCTCATAAGACAATGTAATGTTGAACAGTCTGTCTTTTTCTTGAAAAATATCTAATTCTTGAATCAATTTCCCTAATGGTAAACGTTGATGTCTATAATCTTGTCGTAATTGTTGTTTTATTGCAAGTATTAATTCTTCAAAAGTATCTTCAAAATTGAGTTCCATTCTCAATGCAGAAACACCCATAAAGAGTCCAACAGTTTTTTTAAAGATTGATTTTCCTCTGTTCAATACAGGCAAACCAATTGCAAAATCTTTGTTTTGATATCTTCTTCCAATAGATAGGTATAGAATTCCTAGTATCACATGAAATGTAGAACAACGAGATGCTTTTGCTATTGTTTCTAATTCATTGTAAACCGATCGCTTGATGATTAGTTCTTTGCGCTTACTTTTATTTACATGAATCGTTTCATCTATCTTTTCAAATATACGTTCAGGTAAATTTTGGAATTTGTTTTTCCAATACGTTTTATCTGAAATAAAACCTTCAGACGTATAGTATTTTTCGTCATCAAGTATAAAATCTGTATATGAATACGGATATTCAGTTTCTATTTTTCCAGTTTCAAGGAGTTCATTATAATTTTTAACAAATCGTTGAAACATGATAGAAGTTCCCCAACCATCAGTTATGATATGATGATACATTGAAAAAAGATAGTACTTCTTCTCCTCTATTTTTAGCAGAATGAATTTATGTAGTAATGTTTCTTTAGAAAAATCAAATGCTTCTTGAAACGTTTTCTGCATGTAGTTTTCTGCTACTTCTTGTGCATTTTTTTCTTTCGAAAAGTCTATAAATCCAAGTACAGAATCATGTGTTGGTAAGATTTCAATTTCGGCAGATGTTTCATTACTCTTAATGATACTACGATATGCATCATGCTGATCTATTAATGCAATGTATGCTTTATTTAGAACGTCATAGTCAATGTTCCCATCAATTATAATCTTTGCGCCAATGTTATATATTGGATCGCTTGGATATAAAAGTTGCTCAAAATAGACATCTTGTTGTGGTAAAGTTAGTTTCATCTAAATGTAGTTTAGAGATTATATACGTAACATAGTGAATAGAAATAAGTGTATTCTATTATGCCCAAAGGCTTTCAGTAAGCTTGTTTTGACTTGTTACATGCACATCTTTTACAATTTGTCCATAGTCAAATTTTACAATTCGGTCTGCTTGATGGAAATACGCATCATCATGTGTCACCGCAACAATTGTTTTTCCTTCTCTTTTTAGTTTTGGAATTAGTTCTTCGTAGAAATATTTTCTAAAATGTGGATCTTGATCGGCTGCCCATTCGTCTAATACCAAAATTGGCTTTTTCTCTAGTAATGCAAAAATCATAGACATACGTTTGCTCTGTCCTTTCGAGAAGTTTCTTCTTGCAGACTCTTCCTTATCATCTGTAATCACTTTATCAAGTTGCATTGTTTTTAGCAACTCGCTATACTCTTCATTGTTTTCCAGATTGTAGTTATCATAATTGTTAGAGAAGATATGATTGTTTGTAAAGATTGCCGCAATCGAATCTTGTAGGTCTTGCTTGATTTCTTTGTTTGATTCACCATTTATGATAATATCTCCAGCACTTGGTTCATATAAACCTGTTAAGATATTGATGAAGGTACTTTTTCCTGAACCGTTTCCTCCTACTATAAATACAACTTCACCTTGCTTCACTTCAAAATTGACAGGACCTAATTCAAATGCTTTTTCATTCGATTCACTTTTATAGCTAAAGCCAATATTTTTGAATGCTAATGATTTAAATTCATGATCTGCACTTTCTTTTATTTCGATGTCCTTTTCGATCTGAAAATCTTTCATAAACGTCTTTATTCTGCGACTTGCCACCATAAAACGCGTATATGATTGTTGTAAATTAATTAGATTATTTATAGGACCAGATATAAATAGAATTACAACAATATAAGCGATAACATCAGCGCGCTCTAACAACCCTAAAGCTGGTAATCCAAACATGATTGCAGCTATTACGAAGTATAATCCGTATTGGCTAATCATATTTATAGAAAGAAATACATAGTTGATTCTAAAGTCTAACCCTTCTGAATTATCTCTGTTTGGTCCTAAGTGATTTTTCATGATGTTTTTTCTTCGTGAAGCACTTAGTTTTAATTCTTTAAACCCAGAAATTAAATCCGTAACATAATTATAGTAATGTTCATTATATTTTCGTAAAACTCCAACATCTTTAGACATTGAATTCATTACAATAAAGTAACATATAGCGACTAATACTATTAGTGCCACTACAATGAATGCTGCAATTGTAGATAGGGTAAACATGTAGATAACACCTAATACCAACATTAATAATGAACTTACCGTATGTGTTACTGTATATGGAAAGTTAGAGAATATTCGTAAATCTTCCATTGCCGTATAGAAACGCTGTGTTCCATACTTTTCTAACATTGTTAATGGTGCTTTTAGTATTTGCCTGAATAGTTTTTTCTCATTGTCGTATAGAACTTTAAATGTGAATTGATTCAACCTTTTTTGAAATATTATATTTAATAAATAAGCATAACATACAATGGCTAAAAATACGATTGCGGTATAATCTTGTAGAAAGGCTTCATTTCCAGAAAGCACATTATTTATGATATATATAATACCAAAGTTTAAAATTGTATTTGGTATTGCATACAATATTAAATAGATAATGTTTTTTGATTTTAATTTCAACATTGTCTTGATTGTCGTTAGTATAGATAAAAATCTATAGTTATTATATTCGTTGTTAATCGATTTAAGAATAGCGAATTCAATAAGAATTCAGATATACTTTGAAGGTTTTGCTAGTTTAAGTATTTAGTATACTACTAAGCTTTGTGATATGATAAGATCTGCAAGTTGTTTTGCGTTGTCATGAATAAAGAAATGATTTCCTTTGAATATTTTACTTCTAAAATTTCCAGTTGTAAACGTATTCCAGTTATTTATTTTCGTATTCGTAATTTCTTCATCACCCATTATTGCGAGTATAGGTGTTTTTAATTTTGTGTTCTTTTCTGAAAATTCATCATTTTCAAGTACTCTAAAATCAGCGCGCATTATAGGTTCAAAAAAACTATAGAGTTCTTCATTGGTTAATACCTCTTCAGGAACTCCGCCTAATTCTCTTAATTCTTCTTTAAAATCAACATCATTCATCAAGTATCGTTTTTCATTTCCTGCATATTCTTTTATGCCTGGACCTGGATTTCCTGATACTATTAATGAGATAGGAATATCTCCTATTTCCTCCATTCTTTTTGTAATGGTAAGTCCGAGTGTTGCACCCATACTATGTCCAAAAATTAAATATGGCTGATTGTTTCTAAGTTGTTTTATTTGATGAATGTAATCATTGACTGCAGCTTCTTTATCTTTTACAAAATCTTCTTGATGGCGTTTTCCTCTTCCTGGTAATTCTAAAGCATGTATTTCTATGTTTGTATTCTTAAAGTATTTTTTAAGAAAATCATAGGAATATTTACTTCCACCAGCAAAGTGCAACAATATCAATTGTGACTTTTTTTTATACATGATTTTGTATTTGAAAGGTAATATATAGCATGCTCTTTATGATGAAGAGCATGCTATATGTGATAAGAGTTATAAAAAATTTAGTCTCTGTTTCCAGTATTCTCGTAACGTTCTCTAAATTTCTTGTTTGTGAACTTGTATACCAACGAGATGTTGAAACGTTCTTTATTACGCTTTAAACGTCTGTTTAATGAGTAATCTGCAGCTGTTGTTACTTGCTTGAATATTCTTGAATCGAAAATGTTTTCTGCATTCAATCCTACAGTTAATCGGTCATTGAAAAATGATTTGTTTAACGATAAGTTTAAGAATGAAACTGGTTTAGTAACCGTTTGTGCATTTTCTGTTCTTCCTCTATACAATGCAAATGCTTGCAATCTGTAGTCTTTTGGCAATCTAAATTGTGCACTGAATTGAATTTGTAATAATTCATCCGAAACATCAAAATTTTCTCCACCAAAATCTCCATCTTGAGTAAAGCTATAATAGTTAAAGTCAGAGAAAAGGTTTAACCATTTTGCAGCTCTCCACATTAATGACAATTCAAATCCGTAACGTTGTTCTACGTCTAAGTTTACAGGTGATGAAGTAAACGAAGCGTCCGCATTTTGAGTAATTATATCCTGAAAGAAGTCTTTTGTTCGCTTGTAATATATAGAAGTATTAAGCGTCATTTTACTAAATTTCTTGAAATAACTTAATTCAAAAGCATTTGTATACGAAGGATTTAAGTCAGGGTTTCCAGTAGTTTGGAAGTTGAAATCTTTAATTTCCGTAAATGGATTTAAGTTGAATAATGACGGTCTATTGATTCGTCTACTGTAACTTAATTGAAAAGTTGACGTTTCTGACATGTTGTAACCTAAGTTTACCGTTGGAAATAGATTGTTGTATTTCTTTGTTGAATTGAATACCTGATCTACATCTTCAATTTTCACAGTTGTATTTTCATTTCTCAATCCTATTTGGTAGTTAAACTTCCCAATTTCTGAACCATATTGTACATACGCACTCATTATAGTTTCACGGTAATCTAAATCGTTATTCAATCCGTTAAAAACGTCCCATACATTGCCATTTAAGACTTCCGCTAAGAACTTGTTTGAAACTTGACGATTTTCTGCTTTTACTCCAACTTCAAATTTTGACTTTTCGCCCATTGGCGTTACAAGGTCTGATTGAAATACAAAGTCATTATTAGAACTGTCGTTATTTGTACGCAACTGATCTCCTTGTATTGGTGTTGGAGCTATTGTTTGAGTACCTAAATTCCAATCTTTATCACTATTCCAGAAATCATATTGTAAGTCTATTGAGAAACGTTTTCCTTTTTTCTCAAAACGCTTTGTATAATTGAATTCTAATTGATTGTATCCTCTGTTTTCTTCCGATTTTCCATTACGTTGAATAACCTCGCTTAAACTTGATCCTGTAAAGTAATCATAGTCTATACGTGTATCATCCGTATCTTTTGTTCCGTTTCTAAAGAAAGCTAATGTTAAACTGTTATTATCATCAATATAGTAATCAGCTCCAACATAAATTAAACGTCCATCATCATGTCTATCTTCGTTTTCAACTTGTTCTAATGTTACGTTTTGACCTAAACTTGTAGATGTTTGTGTCGATTTATACAATCCAACATAATCAGTAGATCTGAATCCTAAAGTAGAGAAGAAATTAAATTTCCCTGCTTTAAAGTTGAAAGTAGGATTTATACGAAAATCTTGTGGCGTTCCAGCACGAACCATTACTTGTCCATTAATACCACCATTTTTATTTTTCTTTAGAATGATGTTTAAGATTCCCGCAGAACCCGTTGCATCATAACGTGCAGATGGGTTTGTTATTACTTCTACTTTTTGAATGTTTGCTGCTGGAATTTGTTCTAATGCGTTGCTTAGTGTCAATCCTGAACGACGTCCATTGATTAATACCGTTACGTTATTACTTCCACGTAAACTTACCACTCCATTTGGGTCAACTGCTACAGAAGGAATATTGTTTAAGATATCTATCGCTGATGAACTTTGTGCTAACACATCTCTTCCAACATTAAATACTTTTTTGTCTCTCTTTATTGAGTACGTACTCTTTTCTCCTGTTACAACAACTTCTTTTAATGCATTTTCATCTTGAACTAAAACAATTTCGCCAAGATTTAAACTTTTATTAGAAGGACTCAATGTAATTTCTTTAGTATATCCTTTATAACCTGTATAACTGACCTTTAGAGTTAGTTTTTTAAGAGGTATTTTTTTAAGCTTAAATTTACCATTGTCTTCCGTTATTCCACCTACTAAAATTTTATTATCAGCACCTTCTACTACAATTGTAGCATATGGCAATGGTTCTGAATTCTCATCTAGTACTTTCCCTGATATTGTACCAATATTAGTGCTAGATTCTTCTTGGGCATATAAGCCCGAGCATATAAATAGCAGTGCTAGTACAATTATTTTATGATTCATTAATTTCATTTTTGTTTTGTTATGATTAATAATTGGTTTCTTCTAATATCGGGGTTGTTTCGTTGTGCTTGTATTCAATAATTTTTTCACCAAATAATCGTTCTGGTTCAATTCCTTTGTTAAGGCAATACTCTATTAACATATTTGATTGAACAATTGGTTCTGACTCACTTGTATATTTAATAGAACTAATATATTTTAACCATGGTTCCATTCCCATAGCGTATACAAATACATTATCAGGATTAAAGACATCCACTAAGGCTTTGGCTTGTTCAAAGTTACAACCAGCAAGTCTTCGTGATTCATCCATATCTCTTTGGATTGCTTGCGGAATTATTGGTCCGTATAACCATGATAATGGCGCTCCATGACATTCCATTCCTAAAAAGATTACGTCTATGTTTCCTATTATTTTTTGTATTCTTTTATATAATTGCGGTGCTACATTACAAGAATCTGCTGCGAATAGAATTTTATATCCATCTTTAAATTCAACACTATGACATATTTTACTTCTTACATCTAAATCGCAATGTTCTCCTATAAATGGTAAGCCTGTAATAGAACAGTCATCGAAACGTAATACTTCCATTTCTCCTATTTCTATTACGCTATCAAATCCTAGTTTTTCAAACATCAGTTTTAAACTTGGATCTTGAAGACTTCCACCACCAGATTTAGGTACTACAACATGCTTTATTTTGTTTCGTAGACGAAGTAATGTTTCAAAAAGAATATGATCTTGATGATTGTGTGTGATTAATACATAATCTATCGTTTCTGGTAAATCTTCATACGAAAATCTTGAAATATCAGATTCATATCCATAACTCACTAAAGGATCAACCAATATAGTTGTATCTCTAGTTTCCGTTAAGATACATGCATGTCCAAAATATCTTGTCAATACACCATCACCATCATATTTTTTATATGGCTTTGGAGCTTCTGTTGTAAAGAAAGTTCTAAATAATGCTTCGTTTTCAGGAGTAATATTGAAAATTTCAGTTATTTCTTTATAGGTTTTCGGTGTTCTAGACATTTCAAAAAGCATATCAATTTCTTGGCTTTTGAATGGTAGATCTACTCTTAATATTTCTGGCGAAGGTAGTTTTGGTGTACTTAATACAAATGTTCTTGAATCATCATCTATTACTAAGAATAGATTAAAGCTTTGTATAGCTTCATTGTAATATTCTGTTTCGTATAAAAGTGCTTCAAAAAATCGAAATGATGGATTATCATTAATATCATATACTAATTCTACCAATCCTTGAAGATTTTCTGGTATTTTAGAATATAAATCATTCATTGAATATCCTTTTGCAGAATTCTTTAATAGTTCGTTTAGCTCTAAAATCTCGTCATTTAATTGTAATAAGCTAGCACAATCAGTTGTTGTTTTGTCTATTAAAGCTTGTATTTCTTCTACTCGCTTTCCATCATAATCAATGAAAGGTCCGCCAAGCATTTTAGGATTTTTTACTGCAGCTGCATGTATTTTAGGATTTTGAACATAAGACTTCATTATTTTGAGATGTCTCGTCTTTATGTTCATTGCAGCGGTTGCTGGTGACACTATGTGTGGCCATGCATACCAATTATCAATTAGTGGTTCTATGACTAAATTCGACTTAATATATACTAAATCGTCATTTTTTATATTCATAATTCTTTTATTAAAACGTTTATTATCTTAATCAATAATAAGTGTATGTATGCAATACAATTTCTTTAAAAGAGTCGTGATTATATTTTATAACACGATTGACTTAAGAAATTGTTACACACTTTCTTTATTATTTTTACAGAAAATTTAAGAAGTTATAAAAGCAGCATTAAATAATATTTGTAATTACATCAGAAACGCAACACAAATACTATTTAATGTGCTATTTTATAATGGATTAGTTCATTTGAACTTCTGAAGCTTCTAATGCTGCTAATTCTTTTTTCATATATTTCTTTAATGGAATTACATGTCTTACTTCATCATTCCATTGCGATTCAAAATCTTCGATCATATGATACGTAGATACTACTTCACCATCAACATATTGTCTGATAATTGGGTGTAATCCAGGACTCATATGTGCATTATCCACATCATCTTTGTGTACTCTTTCTACATTAAATACGCTTTTGGCTTTTTCAAAGAATTCGTTTCCGTATTCTAATGTGATCATGTAGTATCTATTCCCAAATTGGTCTCTATTATCTTTGATATAGTCTACAGGAATATCGTATACAAGTTTCCAAGAATTGGTTTCTTCATTTATTACTAATGCACTACCAATAAATCCAAATTGTTGCCATAAAGAAGAACTTTTGTTAACGTTTTCAACAATTTTATCTGCAACTTCATCAGAAGAAATATAGTTTTTCTCATATGCAGGCCACGCTTGTCCAAGTATTTTGTTTTGTAACATGTGTGCTAAACATTTACTGTTGTATCTAAATCCATGGATAAATCCAGAAGTTGATTTTTGATAATCTCTTACTTGTGTAATTGTTCCTGCAAAGTATAGGTTATCAATATTTGTAGATTCCCAGTTTGATTTTTGACTTGGGAACTTGTCCTTGATGCTTAATTCTGGAGTGATACTTTCGTGGAAGATACTACTATCAAACATAAATCCTGCACATACAATAATATCATCATATATGATTTCTTCTACTTCTCCGTGTGCATTTCCGTATAGGAATGTTACGTGGTATTTATCACCTTTCTTTTCAATTTTTGTCGCATCAGCATTTAAAAGTGCATTCTGAGATTTTAATTGGTACGTATCCAAAAAGTTGTTGTTGATTGCTCTTAAGTTTCCAACAAAGTGTGTTTCCCAAGCCAGTTTTAATGGATGTGGACTTGAACAGTGAATAAGTGTTGCATAAGGAATTAAAGCATCTGCTGTTTCTAAAGCAGAGTTCCCTTTTCCAAAAATTAAGACACGTTTCCCTGTATATTTTGCATAGTTTGTATCCAAATCAACATAGTTTGTACACATTTCTATGTTTTCAATTGGTGGCAAATATGGTTTTCTTAATCCTGTTGCAACTACTAATTCCTCACATTCGTAAGTTCCTTCAGAAGTTTTTACTTTGAATGTTTCATCCTTTGTAATTAATTCTACTTCTGTGTTGTACTTGATGTTTAGGTTGTATGTTTCCGCATACTTTGCCATATAGTCCAAAAGTACATCGGTACCAGGAAAATAGTCTTGTGAAAATTGAGAAAATAATACTCCATAATCATCAGCAAGTAATGAATTCCAATCGAATCTCATGTTAACCTCTGCATCATCAAATCCAGTGTTTACTTTATTGATTGAGATTAATTTTTTGTGAATTGGAAATTTCTTGAAAAAATGACCTGGAATGTCTGCTTTTTCAATAATAACATAATCAATGTTGCTTTGTTGTAGGTAATAAGCTAATTGTAGTCCTCCTGGACCGGCTCCAATAATGATAACTTTCTTTTTCATTTGTGTGTAAATTGGTTAATAAAATTCCCTTTTTTAATAAATTATTTAGTTAAGATTTGTTCATGCTAATCGCTAGCATTAAAAGCTTGCATACAGTTTTAGTATGTCATGTATTATAAAAAATCGAGGGGGAAATTTAACTCACTGTTTAATTAGCCAATCCAGCTAATTCTAGGTTTGTTTTAGTGAGTATTTTTTGAATCAATGCAGTAAAATGTTCATTTGTATATTGATATTTTTCACTTGTATTGAAGTCTACTTTTTTACTATAGTTGATATGAATTCCATTTTGATAGATGGAGATTTTCACATCAATTGGATACAATTGTTTTTGTGCTACTAATTCTTGAGTATTTACCAAATTTTCATCAAGATGTGTCTTCAATTCATTGCTATTGAACATTCCTGTAATAAACTGATCTAGTTCTTTATTTGTAGCTTCAAATATTACTTCTTGTATCTTTTTATAAGGTACTTCTTGGTATTTTCTTCCTGTTGAGTATACTTCTTGAATTGCTTGTATATTTTCAATAACTGATTTGTCTTCATCTAAGCAAACCGCTAATGGAATTACATTTGAAAATTGTCCGATTGCATCAGATAAATCATATCCATATAAGTTTACATCACGCCCATTTAAAGCGGTATTAAATATGTATGAAGTTTCGCCAGATGAATTATAATTAGCCATGCATATCATTGCTTGCATGAAACTTCCCATCGTAGTGTTATTTTGTTGCACTATTGTTTTTAAGTTTTCAAATGTTTCTCCTGTAATGTAATAATCTGAAACTGCTACTTCTACTGCATCTTGTTTACTAATGTTTGCTACAAATTCCTTTTCCATACTTGGAGAAATAACAGCTAGCAATTGTTGTTTCCAATACGCTAATTTTTCTGTAAACATTTCTGTTTGTAAAAATTTACTTTGTAGTTTTTGATACGCTTGATATCCTTCTTTTAGTACTTGTACATTTACATATTGATTATATGCAGATTCAATGTGTTTTTGAATTAATCGATTTGAATAATCGTCAGTTACTGCATGATGTATTGTACATTGAATAGCTGCATGATTTTTGTCTTTACATATATGTATTCGCATTACTTCTCCTTCTTCAAGATGAAATGGAATTGCTCTTTCTTTTTTGAATAATGCTTGAATTTCTGTGCTGCTTTTTTCTATATAGTCAAATTCTTCTTCTATGATTTTTGGTGTAAATTTTTCTACAGCTATTGGAATTTGAAGCATTTCATTTTCAGAATTCGTATAGAATTGAAGACGTAACGAAGGGACTAAGTTGAATAGTTCATTTATAACTTTCATGAATCGTTCCTTGTCAAAATCTTTCAAGATCAACACAAAACTTCCTACGGCATGTGTATATTCAGCATTTTCATTGAAGTATTGTTTTTGATTTTCTGAAAGTTGTGTTGGTATTTTGTAATCGTCTTTGTCAATCATTTTTCTGAAAGCTTCAGTACGATTGTTGTGCGTTACAAAAGCGGCTAATTCAATGATTTTTGGTGTTTTTAATACTTGAACAATGTCTAATTGATAATTTTGTAATCTAAGTTTAGCAGCGAGTTGTATTGCATTCAATGAGTTTCCACCTAATTCAAAGAAACTATCTTGGACTCCAACTTTTTCTATATTTAATATTTCTTCACAGATAGAAACTATTGCTTTTTCAATTGGTGTTTCAGGTGCTATATATGCGTTTTGTATGACATCTTCACTTCCAACAGATGGCAAACTTTTCGTATCAATTTTCCCGTTTGATGTTAATGGAATTGTTTCTATTTGAACAAAATAACTAGGCACCATATAATCTGGAAGTTCTTGTGCTATTTGTGTTCGTAAGTGTTGTTTATCTATTTCAGTTGTAGAAACTAGATATACAACAATACTTTTTTGATTATTTACTTCTTCTACAAATGCAGCAACTTGAGTGATGTCGCTTTCCGTTTTTAAGATTACTTGTTCTATTTCACCAAGTTCTATTCGTAAACCTCTAATTTTAACTTGTGTATCTTTTCTTCCTAGAAAATCAATTGTTCCATTTGCATTCCATCGTGCTAAATCGCCAGTTCTGTACAAACGTTCGTTTGCATTGTGTGGATTTTGAATGAATTTTTCAGCTGTCAATTCTGGACGATTTAGATAACCTCTTGCCACTTGAATTCCTCCAATGCATAATTCTCCAATGATTCCTATTGCTTGCTGATTTAAGAATGTATCTAAAATGTAAATATTCGTATTTGCCACTGGCGTTCCAATACTTACTTTTTCTAAGGTTTCTTCCGCTAAAGGTACATCCCAAAATGTAACATCAATTGCTGCTTCCGTTGGTCCGTAAAGATTGTATAGTTTTGTGTTAGAAAAACATTTTCTAAATTCTTGTACATGGTTCGTTTTTAAGGCTTCTCCACTACAGGTAATTTGTTTTAAACTTGGACATTCACCTAAGTGTATTTCTTCTAGAAACAAAGCTAACATTGAAGGCACAAAATGCATTGTTGTTACTTTCTTTTCTGTGATAAGCTGTTTTAAGTATCCATTGTCTTTATGTCCTTCTGGCTTAGCCAATACAAGTTTTACACCAGTAATTAATGGTAAGAATAATTCCCAAACCGAAACATCAAAACAATACGTTGTTTTTTGTAATATGACATCTTTACTTGTCAGTTGATAACAATCTCTTGCCCATAACAAACGATTGACAACTCCATCATACTGATTCATTACACCTTTTGGTTTCCCTGTAGATCCTGACGTATATATTACATACATTAAATCCGTTGATTTAAGAACTACTTCAGGATTATGATTGTTTGAATCAGCTTCCGCATTCGCATTTATTACAATTACTTTATGATTTCCTGTACTTAATTTTGTTACATGTTTTTGTGTTGTAAGTAAAACTGGCGTATTGATATCGTCAAGAATATAATTGATTCTTTCCATAGGATACGAAGGATCAATAGGAACATACGCGCCACCAGCTTTTAGGATTCCAACTAATCCTATCATCATTTCTAACGATCTGTCTAAACAGATTCCTACTAACGATTCTTGTTGTACACCTTGCGTTTTAAGGTAATGTGCTAATTGGTTTGCCTTTTCGTTTAATTCAACATATGTCAATGTTGTATTTTCAAATTCTATTGCAATTGCATTTGGTGTTTGTTGTACTTGTGTTTCAAATAGATCTACAATTGTTTTTGTCGTTGTATACTCGTTTTTAGTTGCATTAAACGAAGTCAGTTGTGTGATTCCATTATTCACTTCCAATATGTTTGTGTCTTTTACGAGAGCTTCTGGTGTGTAAATTATTTTCTGGAATATGTGATTAAAATAAGCAACAAAATCGTTTAGTGTTGTTCCTGATTTTAATTTTCTTTTTAGCTTGAAAGAACCGTTTAATTCTTCTCCCGTAACACTTATTGAAAAGTCAGAGTAAGCATCTGTATTTTCAAATGATTTCAGATTCATTTTTGGAGCTTCCGAAGTTTCTTTTACAGTTTTTTCCGCTACCTTATCAACTACCATCTTATCATATACATGAAAATTGACAAAGTTGAATATGATGTTGAAAAATGGATTATTTGTAATGTCTTTGTGCTCAACTATTGTGCTAATGTCTTGTAATGACAATCGATCCGTAGCATTTAATGCATCTAGATTTTGATGTACATTCTGTAAAAATTCTTTCCATGACCATGCATTGTTTTCTAGTTGCATTCGGAAAGGAATCGTATTTAAGAAACAACCTAAAACTTTATCACCATCTTCATGTGCTGGTCTGTTATTTGTTACCAACCCGATAGTTACATCTGCTCCATATTGTATGGTATTTAGTGCGTATAAATAGGTTCCAAGGAATAATGTTCGCAATGTAATTCCTAGTTTTTCTGAGGCTTCTTTTACTTCTGAGAATGTATAATTTGAAAATTTTTCTTCTACAACTTGATACATTTTGTCTTCTGTAAATAAATCTAGTCGTTGAAAACCGTTTAAATAATTTTTCCAGAATGTATGATTTTCTTTGTTTTCTTTTCCAATTAGCGTGTCAATAATAGCTTCCTTGTTGGTCACTTTTAAAGGTTGCGGTACAACTGCTATTCCTGAACTTAATTTTTTACAGGTAGAACTTAACTCTGCATTTAGTGACGCTAAACTCCAACCATCAATTATTGCATGATGACACTGGAATACATAAACCATAGTATCTTGAGATATTATGAAGAGTTTTGCTTTCCATAATGGCGCTTTGTCTATTGGAAATTTATTATTTTTTTCTGCTTCTAAATACGCTCTTATATGTGCTTCTTGTGCTTCAGTATTTAATGCTGTACAATCTTCATAACTAAGATGATCTGTCGAAATAGTTTTGTGAACCACTTGCAGTCCATATTCAAAATCTGTCAGGTTAAATCTAGTTCTTAAAGTTTCATGCTTTGCTGTAAGTAATTGTATTGCTTGTTTAAATATTTCAAAATCGACTATCGGTATTGTATATAGCATTTGATCATGATATATGTTTCCTGCATCGCCTTTAAAATACTCGAACACCATTCCTGTTTGTATATCACTCATTGGATATACATCCTCAATGTTTTCGCTATCAATTGCTTGCGACATGAAACTTGTCTTTATCGTAGTAATTTTTGATGTAATTTTTTCTTTTATCGAAAGTCTATTCGCTTGGTTTTCTTCGGCTTCATCCAAAAATTTTGCCAAGTCAGCAACTGTAGGATATTCATATACTTGACTTAGTTTTACTTCACGTTTAAATTCTTTTTTGATTTGAGATATTAAACGAATTAAGATAATAGAATCTCCACCAATTAAGAAGAAGTCATCTTCAACACTTATTTGTTCTAGGTGTAATAATTCTTTCCAAATGTTTACCAAACGTTCTTCAGTTTCATTCCGCGGAGCGATATAATCTTCTTTAGAAACATCTACTAATTCTAAAAGTATGTTTCTGTCCAATTTTCCATTGTGATTTACAGGAAGCTTTTCTATTTGTAAAAAGATTCCAGGAACCATGTAGTTTGGCAATTTTCCTTTTAGATATACTTTTAGTTGGTCTAAATCAATTGTTTCGTCAGATACTACAAAAGCGATTAATACGGCATGTCCTTGTTCTAATGTTTTTACAAGTAATGCAACATTTTTTATGACTGAATACGCTTTTATTGCATTTTCTATTTCACCTAATTCAATACGATAACCTCTTATTTTTACTTGGTTGTCTATACGCCCTAAGTATTCCATTTCTCCATTGTGAAGTAATCGTACTTTGTCTCCAGATCTGTATAGTTTCTCCGTTGGATTAAAAGGATTTTGAATAAATCGTTCATTTGTCAATTCAGGTCTGTTAAGATATCCTCTCGCAACACCTGCGCCTCCAACAAATAATTCACCAACTATTCCAATAGGAACTAAATTTTGCTCTTGATCAAATACATAACTCGTTAAGGTCGGAATTGCCATTCCTATGTTGCTAATGTTTTGATTTATTTCTTTTTGGGTAATTTCTTTATAAGTAACGTGTACAGTCGTTTCAGTAATCCCATACATGTTGATGAGTTTCACGTTTGGATATCTTAGATTCCATTTTTTTAAATTTCCAGGACTTAGCGCTTCTCCTCCAAAGATTACATAACGAAGGTTTAAGTCTTTGTTTGGCTTTTCAGTTTCTATCCAAATTAGATTGTAGAAAGATGAAGGTGTTTGGTTTAAAACAGTCACTTTTTCTTTTACTAATAAATCAATAAATAGATTGGTGTCTTTTGCTATTTCAAAAGGAGCAACTATTAATTTTCCACCAAATAGTAACGCGCCATACATTTCCCAAACAGAGAAATCAAAACAATAGGAATGAAATAGAATCCAAACATCATTTTCGGTGAAATCGAATAAATCTTTTTCATTTTTAAATAACCGAACTACATTTTCATGTTCTATTAGTGTTCCCTTAGGATTTCCTGTGGTTCCTGAAGTGTATATTACGTAAGCTAAGTTTTGTGGTGTGTTTTGTTTGGCTAAGTTTTTTACAGTGTAGTTTTCGGCTACAGCCATAAATTTTTCTAACTCATTTTGGTCTATAACTACTTTACAGTTGCTATCTTTTGTCATGTATGCAACACGATCAGCAGGATAATTTGGATCTATCGGAACATACGCGCCTCCAGATTTTAAGACCGCTAATAATGCGATAACCATCCATTCCGAACGTTCTAGTAATACACCAACTAAATCGTCTGATTGAATATTGAATTCATTTCTTAGATATTCGGCTAATTGATTAGATTTTGCGTTTATTTCAGCATACGTCAATTGTGTATTTTCAAAAACTAACGCAATGTTGTTTGGTGTTTTTGCAACTTGTTCTTCAAATAAATCTACAATTGTTTTTTCTTTAGGATACGTAACTTCAACTTCGTTAAATTCATGTAATAACTTATGCTTTTCTTCTTCCGTAACAATATCTATTTGTTGTACTTCTTGTTGTGCATTACCTGCTATTGTAGTGAGTATTTGCTTGAAATGATTACACATTCTTTCGATAGTTTCTTGCTTAAAGAGACTTTTTAAGTATTCAATAGAAACAACCAATCCGGCAGCAGTTTCTTTGATGTTGAATGTGATATCGAACTGCGCAAATGTATCATTGATTACAAACTCGTCATATTTGTCAACTGAAATTTCAATTTCCGACGGCGCTGTTTGGTTTTGAAACGCAAATAATACATCAAATAGTAAAGATCTACTTTGACTTCTTTCTTTAGAAATGCTATCTACTACTTTTTCAAACGGTGTATCTTGGTGTTTGTATACTTCAAGTAATTCTGTGTTTACTTTTTTAGCAAATTCAATAAATGCACTTTTAGCAGGAATTTGAGATCGCAATACAATGGTGTTTACAAAGAATCCAATTAATTCTTCTAAACTTTTGTGTCCTCTATTTGCTACTGGAGTTCCAATACAAATATCTTCTTGTCCTGTATATTTATAAAGTAATACTTTTAATGACGCTAATAATAACGAGAATAGTGTAATACGCTCTGAAGCTACTATTTTATTAAGTTCTTTTGTAGTTTCATTCGCAATTAGAAACGAAATAGAACGCCCTTCAATTTCTTTTACCGCCGGACGATTGTAATCTAATGGCAATTCTAAAGCAATGCTATTTTGTAAATATTCCTTCCAAAAATTTAGTTTTCCTTCTAATAGTTCTCCTTGTAATTGTTCTCGTTGCCAAACCGCATAATCAGCATACTGAATTGCTAATTGCGGTAAATTTGAAGGTTGATTCGTTAATTTTGCTTGATAACTTTGAAATAATTCTTTATTCAAAATACTCATAGACCAGCCATCGGTAACAATATGATGCAATACAATAACTAATGTGTATTCTTCTTTCGTATCAATTACTGCAGCACGCAACATATAATCATTGTCTAATGCAAATGGTTTGCTAATAAACTGTTGTGCAATAGCTGTTACTGTATTTTCTGCAGCTTCAATGTGCTCTAAATTCCATTCTGCTTCTGATTGAATTTCCTGAAAAGCATTCCCGTTTTCTATTTTAATGATGGTTCGTAATATTTCATGTCGTTGCATGATTTCGCGAAAAGCATCTTGTAATACATTTTTATTTAAATCTTTAGCAAATTTAGAAATTGCATGAATATGATATTCTTGACTTCCGCCCATTTGATCAATAAAATGCAAGCGTTCTTGAGAAAATGATAACGGAATTTCTTTTATAACAGTGCTATCTAACTTAGAGATTTCACCTTTAAGAATTCCTTTTTCATGTTCTTGCTGATTCTTTAGCATCTTAAAGATCTGCTCTTTATGATTTCTAATGTCATCAATTAAGCTTGCATTAGGTTTTACACCTTTAATCACTTTATATTGAAGTCGGTTATCTCCTATAAATAAAGAAACACCTTCTTTCGCAGCCGCTTTTATGAGTTGAATAATCTCAGTATTCATGGTAATGGTTTTATGTTTTTTGAATAAAGTGTTATTTACAGTTCAAAGATTTCGTAATTGTCCTCTTCTATTTCTTCCTTGGAGATTTTTATTGAATCCATGTAATCAGAAATATTCTCAATAGTCATTAATTTGAAATAAACATCTATCGGAATACTGATGTCAAATTCTTCTTGAATAGTTGTGATTGCTTTTAAGACTAATAATGAGTTTCCGCCTAATTCAAAAAAGCTATCCTTAATTCCTATTTGTGCTACATTGAGAAGTCTTTGCCATATTTTTACCAATCTTTCTTCTTCTTCATTTCTTGGTGCTACATATTCTTTTTTGATAATATCTTCTTCTGAAATACTTGGCAATGCTTTTCGATCTATTTTACCATTGAATGTCGTTGGAAATTCATCCATAATGACATAATAGTTAGGAACCATGTATTCTGGTAATCTTTTAGCAAGTGCTTCTTTTATGTCTGTTTTTGAAACATCCGTTTTGGCAACTAT
This sequence comes from Kordia sp. E, assembly GCF_056033805.1. Lineage (NCBI taxonomy): Bacteria > Pseudomonadati > Bacteroidota > Flavobacteriia > Flavobacteriales > Flavobacteriaceae > Kordia > Kordia sp. E. The sequence continues at coordinate 986,239 of NZ_JBRASR010000003.1, read as the reverse complement.
GTACGCTACTATTGATTTTTCATCATTTACTTCTCTAATATCAATAATGGCATGTTTTACATTTTCTGTTTGATGTAATACTTGCTCTATTTCTTCTATTTCAATACGATGACCTCGTACTTTTACCTGATTGTCTTTTCTTCCGATGAAAACGACATTTCCATCTGGCAACCATTTTCCTAAATCTCCAGTTCGGTATAAAAGTGCTCCTTTTTTAAATGGATTTTTTACAAATTTTTCTGCTGTTAGTTCTGGTCTATTTAAATATCCTCTACCTAATCCGTCTCCGCTTATGCATATTTCTCCAATAACGCCTGGCGCTTGTAGTTTTAAGTTTTTGGATAAAATGTACACTTCAACGTTTGCCATTGGTTTTCCTATCGGAATGATTTTGTCTTCTTCATATTGTCCTTCAAACTCAAATACAGTAGCAGTTACCGTAGCTTCCGTTGGTCCATACTCATTAAAAAATCGAGTATAACCATTTATCTTTTGAGCTAATGCATACGGGAAATATTCGCCTCCAGTTACAACTCTTTTTATAGTTGAGCATGTTTCTAAACCTTCTAATTGATTTAAATAACTTGGTGGTCCAGGAATGTGTGTCAATCCTCTTTTTATAATTCTTGCTTTTAGCAATGACGGATCATAAATGAATCCTTCAGGAGCTAATTCAACAGTTGCGCCATTTAACAAGACTAAAAATAGTTGCTCTACTGATGCATCAAACGCATGGTTTATCATCAATATGGACTTGTCTTCGCTTGTAAAATCTAATGTTTTTGTGAGGTCTTCTATAAGGTTTATTACTGAACGATGTTCAATCAATACTCCTTTAGGTTTTCCAGTAGAGCCCGAAGTATAGATTACGTATGCCAAGTTATCTGCTGTCAATGTTGTTTGTGGTAACGTTTCATCAACATCTTCTGTTGCGAAGAATGTAGCTAAGAAATCTGGATCAATGATGATTTTACAATTGCTATCAGCTTCTATAAATGCAATTCGATCTGCTGGGTTTTTAGGATCAATTGGTACATATGCACATCCAGTTTTTAAGACGGCAAGAATTGTAACAATTAGCCATTCATCTCTTTCTAGTTTTATTCCTATGAAATCTTCAACCAAAAGTGCTTTTTGCTCTAGTATATAGTTTGCCAAACGATTTGATGCTGTATCTAATTCTGCATAGGTCATTTGCTCTTCTCTGAACCACAAAGCAACTTTACTTGGGTTTGCATGCACTTGGTCTCTAAATACACCGACAATTGTTTTGTCTTTTTGATATGGAGCAACAGTATCGTTAAACCTAGTCAAAAGCGTTTCATTTGTAGTTTGCGTAAAGATTTTGCGATGATCAATTGTAGCTTCAACATTTTCACTAAGCATTGTAAGTATGCTTTCATAGTTGTGAACAAATTCTTCCAGTTGTATTCCAGAGTTTAATTCTTTTTTCTGGCTAAATGTTGCTTTTAATTGATCGCCCGTAATTCCAACTGAAATACCAAAGTCTATATTCGTTCTTTCGTAAGAATTGAGTTCTATATCATTTCTTTCTACAGCTTCCGTTTCTTGTACTTCTACATCTTCTGAAACTTTCCCCATTTCATTGTAAACATGGAAGTTTGTAAAGTTGAAACCTATATTAAATATCTTGCTTGTCGCCTTTGGATCTTCACCAATAATGGCACTAATTTGCTGTAAAGAGATGCGATCTCTTGTTTTTAGTGCATCTAAGTTTTTTTGAATATTTAATAAAAACTCTTTCCATGTATCACCTTCTTTATCTGTTTGAACTCTAAATGGAACCGTGTTTAAGAAACAACCTAGTATTTTTTCTCCATCTTCACTAATAGGCCTATTATTTGAAACCAATCCGATAGTGATATCCGTTTCATACGTCATAAGTTGTAATGTGTATATGAACGAACCTAAGAAGATTGTTTTTAATGGAATTCCTAATGTACTAGCCATTTGTTTGATAGCTACTAAGTCTACATTTTGAAAAAATTCTTGATGGTTTTTATCTACTGATGTTTCTGAAAGTATATTTAAGAGTTGATATTCTTCTAAATACGATTGCCAGAAGTTTGTGTTTTTTGGATTTTCTTGTTCTATTAATGACTCTATAACTGCAACTTTATTGGTTCCGCTTAATGATTGTGGAATAAAGTTTTCGTTTTGTTGCAGCTTCATACATATTTCATACAATTCTGTATTCAGCATTGCTAAACTCCAACCATCAATAATTGCATGGTGAAATTGGAACACATATACCATTGTACCTTCTGTGAGTCTAAAGATTTTAGCTCTCCATAATGGCGCGTTATGTGGTATGAATTTGTCTTTTAATTCTTCTTGTAAAAACGATTCGATATAACTTTCTTGCTCCGTTTGTGTTTGATTTGAAATATCTTCATACTGAACTGTCGCAGGAACTTCTTTGTATACTATTTGATAGTTTTCACTAAAATCAGTCATGTTAAATGCCGTTCGTAGTGTTTCATGCTTCGTTACAACTAGCTTGAAGGCTTTCTGGAAAATTTCAAACTCAATAAAAGGAACTACATATACAAATTGATCATGGTATACACTTTTGTCCTGACTTTTGAAATATTCGTAAATCATTCCTTCTTGAATATCGCGCATTGGATATACATCTTCTATACCTGAAGCATTTTCAAGTTTTGAAAGTACAGTTGCTTTTACAGCTGTTATTTCATCATTTTTTAATTGTCTTTGCTTGTTGTTTCTATCTTCTTCTTCAGCAGTTTCTATGAAGTTTGCTAAATCTTTTAAGATTGAATACTCATATATCGTTTGTAAGTCTACCGTTTTTTGAAGCTGTTTTTTTAATTGTGTCAACATTCGAATTAAGAGAATGGAATCACCTCCAATTAAGAAGAAATCATCTTCAATACTAACATTTTCAAGTCCTAATAGTTCTTTCCAAATTTCGGCTAACTTATGTTCTACAATCGTTGTTGGAGCAACATATACTCTTTCTGGTAGTTCAAATTGTTCTAGTAATGCTTTTCTATTTAATTTTCCACTATTACTCAACGGAAATGCTGCAACTTGTATAATTGCACTCGGGCTCATATATGCAGGAAGTTTTTCCTTTAAGTGCTTCGTTATTAAAGTAGTATCTATTTCTTCATTTCCAATCACAAAAGCAATTAGTTGTGCATGATTGTTTTTTCCTTTTTTAACTAATACCGCTGCTCTTTGAACCGTTGCAACTTCTTGAATTGCTGTTTCAATTTCGCCTAATTCTATTCGATACCCTCTAATTTTTATTTGATTGTCTATACGACCAATGTATTCAATGTTTCCATCAGGTAACCATTTAGCTAAATCACCCGTTTTGTAAATACGCTCACCCGCTATAAAAGGATTATTTATAAATTTTTCATCAGTCAATGATGTATTGTTTAGATAACCTCTTGCTAAACCATCTCCTCCAATACATAAATGACCAACAACTCCTATAGGCTGCATTTGACTTTCTTCATTTAGAATGTATGTTTTTTCGTTTTGAAAAGGTTTCCCTATAGATAAACTTGTGCTCGATTTTATATCTAAGAATGTACTCCAAATGGTTGTTTCTGTTGGACCATATACATTTTTGATGTTTAAATGTGCTATGAATTCTAAATTGTCATATACTTCTTTAGGAAATGCTTCTCCTCCAATTAGTAAATGTTTTAGAGAAGGAATTGCTGCTTTAGAAATGACATCTTTTAATTGTAATAATCGAGATGGAGTTATTTGTAAAACTTCAACATTATTTTTGTTTAATTCTCCTAGTAATTTTTCAGGCTCTATTAAATCTTTATCACCAATTACTACTAATTGTTTTCCATGTGCTAAGGCGCCAAATATTTCTAGAATAGAGATATCAAATACTGTATTTGTAGTAGCTGCCACACTTTTCCCATCTGTATAGCCTAATTGATCTTCAATGTTTAGTAAAAAGGATGCTAAGTTTCTATGTTCTAGCATTACTCCTTTTGGGTTTCCTGTAGAACCTGAAGTATAGATAACGTAGGCTAAGTTTTCAGCCGTGATTTTATTCTCAATTGTATTCGCTTTCGAATAATTAACTTGATTTTTAATGAAATCAGCTATAATTTCTTTGGTCACACATACTTTATATCCTGTATCTTCTGCTATAAACTTCACTCTGTTTTCAGGATAGTTCAGATCTAATGGTACATATGCTCCTCCAGATTTTAGAATTGCTAGTAATGTTATTATTAACCATTCTGTTCGCTCTAACTGAACTCCGATTAAATCTTCTGTTTTAATTGAATAGTTTTCGGTTAGGTAGCTTGCTAATTGATTAGATATTTCATCTAATTCTTGGTATGTGTAATGCTGCTCTTTATACGTTAATGCAATAGCTTTCGGACTATTTTTAACTTGTTTTTGAATTAAATCTAAAACAGTTACCGTTGTATCATAAGGTATTGCTGCGGTATTAAACTCGTATTGTATTTTATGTGCCTCTTCGTCAGATATTAAACTAAATGCACTTAATTTTTCATCAGCTAATGTGATAACTTTATGTAGAGCATATTCAAAGTGATCTCGGATCATTTTTATATGTGCTTCATCAATTAGGTCACTGTTGTATTGAAAATCTACATTTAATGTTTCGTGTAAATCTGCTTGAATCGATAACGGATAGTTATTATTTTCTTTTACACTATACTTCTGAATTGCTAATGAATCTTCCGATTTTTCACCATTAGAAGCTTTGATTGGGAAGTTTCTAAAGATTAAGATTGAATCAAAAAAGTCATCATTGATATTATTGTTTCTTTTTATCTCACTTAAAGAAGCATGTTGAAAAGCTCTTGCTTTAGCGTGTCCAATTTGTAAAGATTGTAGCCAAGTTGCAATGGATTGATCTTTGTCAATCTTTGTTCGCAATGGAATCGTATTGATATACAATCCTACTTTCTTTTCATACTTTGCTTCTGCTGGTCTACCAGAAACCGTTACTCCAAATGCAACATCATTTTTAGTTGTATACGTTGATAATAATAACGACCAAACTCCTTGTAATAATGTATTTACAGTGATATTTAGTTTTTTAGTAAACGTATTAAGTTCACTTGTAAATGCAGTATCTAAATGTGTAGAAACTTCTTTAAAGATTCCTTTTTTGTTTTCTTCTTTTACCGCATTATTTACAAAAGGTAATAGTGTAGATTTTTCAAATCCGTTCAAATATGTTTGCCAAAATTCTTTTTCCTCTTTTGGGTCAATTGCCTTGATATGTTTTATGTAATCTTCAAACTTATCTTCTCTTACTACTGGTGGAACTCTATGATTTGTGTAGGCATTATATGCTTGTAAAAATTCGCCCATTAATATTTGTCCAGACCAACCGTCCCAAAGGATATGATGTTTTGTCCAAATCATTCGAATGGCTTTAGTTCCTGTTTTTACTAAAGTCAATCGCATTAACGGTGGTTTTTTGAAATTGAATTCCTTTTTTCGCTCTTCTAATACTACTTCTTGAAATTTCTCTTCTAATTCAGTTCCTGTATAGTTTGTAAAGTCTAGTAACGTATATGCAAGTGGCGTTTCTTTATATACACATTGTACTGGAACACTTAATTGATCGTGAATGAATGATGTTCGAAGTATTGTGTGATTTTTTATCAAATATTCCCACGATTTCTGAAAAGCCTCTAAATTTAATCCATCAGAAAACTCCATACTAAATTGTGTTTTGTAGGTAGTTCCAGCCGGACTGTATAAGCTATGAAATAAAATCCCTTCTTGTAGTGGACTCAATTCATATAAAGCTGATATATCTTTTTTGTTTATTTTACCGTCGTAGGTTACAGTCTTTGTTAAATGCGCTATCAACTCCGATTTGTTGTTTTTAATAAACGTAGGAATATCAGCGTTTTTTTGGATCATGGAAATTTCACTTGGAGATAGTTTCCCATTGGCTCCTTTTAATAATAAAGAGTCACCTTGTGCTTCCAAACTTAATCCTAATGCCGTTATTTTATTTATAAATTCATTCATAAATAATGTCTTATAGTAGTTGCTGTTTTGGTTGTTTTCTAGAGCTTTGGGGCAATGCTTTCGAAATTTAGTTAGTTTGTTATTTACAGTTCAAAGATTTCGTAATTGTCCTCTTCTACTTCTTCTTTGGAGATTTTTATTGAATCCATGTAATCAGAAATATTCTCAATGGTCATTAGTTTGAAGTAAACATCTATTGGAATACTGATGTCAAATTCTTCTTGAATATTTGTAATTGCTTTTAAGACTAATAATGAGTTTCCGCCTAATTCAAAAAAGCTATCCTTAATTCCTATTTGTGCAACATTGAGAAGTCTTTGCCAAATTTTCACCAATTTTTCCTCTTCTTCACTTCTTGGCGCTACATATTCTTTTTTGATGATATCTTCTTCTGAAATACTTGGCAATGCTTTTCGATCTATTTTACCATTGAATGTCGTTGGAAATTCATCCATAATGACATAATAGTTAGGAACCATGTATTCTGGTAACCTTTTAGAAAGTGCCTCTTTTATTTGAGTTTTTTCAACATCACTTTTTGCAACAATGTATGCTACAATCGATTTTTCATCGTTTACTTCCTGTATTTCTATAATTGCATGTTTTACATTTTCTGTTTGATGTAATACTTGCTCTATTTCTTCTATTTCAATACGATGACCTCTAACTTTTACCTGATTATCTTTTCTTCCAATGAACACTATATTTCCATCTGGCAACCATTTTCCTAAATCTCCAGTTCGGTATAAACGCTCACCTTTTTTAAATGGATTTTTTACAAATTTTTCTGCCGTTAATTCTGGTCTATTCAAGTATCCTCTACCCAATCCAACTCCTCCAATGCATATTTCTCCAATAACGCCTGGCGCTTGTAATTTTAAGTTTTTGGATAAAATGTACATTTGAACGTTTGCTATTGGTTTTCCTATCGGAATGATTTTGTCTTCTTTATATTGTCCTTCAAACTCAAATGCTGTAGCAGTTACCGCAGCTTCAGTTGGTCCATATTCATTGAAAAATCGAGTGTATCCACTTATCTTTTGAGCCAATGCATACGGAAAATATTCGCCTCCAGTTACAACTCTTTTTATAGTGTCACATGTTTCTAAGGCTTCTAGTTGATTTAAATAACTTGGTGGCGCAACAATGTGCGTTAATCCTCTTTTTACAATTTTTGACTTTAATAATGACGGATCGTATATGAATCCTTCAGGAGCTAATTCAACGGTTGCTCCATTTAACAAGACTAAAAACAATAGCTCTACAGATGCATCAAACGCATGGTTTATCATCAATATTGACTTCTCATCACTAGTAAAATCTAATGTTTTTGTTAGGTCTTCTATAAGGTTTATTACCGAATGATGTTCTATTAATGCTCCTTTCGGTTTTCCTGTTGAGCCCGAAGTATAGATTACATATGCCAAGTTATCCGAGGTCAATTTTGTCTTTGGCAACGTTTCATCAATATTTTCTGTTGCAAAGAATGTAGCTAGGAAATCTGGATCAATGATGATTTTACAATTGCTATCAGCTTCTATAAATGCAATTCGATCTGCTGGGTTTTTAGGATCAATTGGAACATATGCACATCCAGTTTTTAAGACGGCAAGAATTGCAATGATTAACCATTCATCTCTTTCTAGTTTTATTCCTATAAGATTTTCAACAGTGACTTCTTTTTGCTGTAGTATGTAATTTGCCAAACGATTTGATGCTGTGTCTAATTCGGCATACGTCATTTGTTCTTCTCTAAACCACAAAGCAACTTTGTTTGGATTCACCTGTACTTGATCTAGAAATACATCTACAATTGTTTTTTCTTTTTGATATGGTGCAACAGTATCGTTAAACCTAGTCAAAAGCATTTCATTTGTAGTTTGCGTAAAGATTTCTTGATGATCAATGTTAGCCTCAATATTTTTACTAAGCATCGAAAGTATGCTTTCATAATTATGTACAAACTCTTCTAATTGTATTCCTGAGTTTAATTCTTTTTTCTGGCTAAATGTTGCTTTTAATTGATCGCCCGTAATTCCAACAGAAATACCAAAGTCTATATTTGTTCTTTCGTAAGAATTGAGCTCTATATCATTTCTTTCTACAGCTTCCTTTTCTTGTACTTCTGCATCTTCTGAAACTTTCTCCATTTCATTATAGATATGGAAGTTTGTAAAGTTGAAGCCTATATTAAATATTTTACTGGTCGCCTTTGGATCTTCACCAATGATGGCGCTAATTTGCTGTAAAGAGATGCGATCTCTTGTTTTTAATGCATCTAGATTTTTCTGAATATTTAAAAAGAAGTCTTTCCATGTATCACCTTCTTTATCTGTTTGAACTCTAAACGGAACCGTGTTTAAAAAACAACCTAATACTTTTTCTCCGTCTTCGCTAATTGGTCTATTATTTGAAACCAATCCGATAGTGATATCCGTTTCATACGTCATGAGTTGTAATGCATATATGTACGAACCTAAGAAGACTGTTTTTAACGGAACTCCAATTGTTGTTGCAACTTGCTTCAGCGCATTTAAATCAACATTTTGGAAAAATTCTTGATGGTTTTTATCTACTGATGTTTCTGAAAGTATGTTTAAGAGTTGATATTCTTCTAAATACGACTGCCAGAAGTTTGTGTTTTTTGAGTTTTCTTGTTCTATTAAAGATTCTATAACTGCAACTTTATTTGTCGCCTTTAATACTTGCGGTACAAAGTTTTCATCATTTTTTAATGCTGCACATAATTGATATAATTCTGTATTCAGCAATGCTAAACTCCAACCATCTATAATTGCATGGTGAAACTGGAACACATACACCATTGTACCTTCTGTAAGTCTAAAGATCTTCGCTCTCCATAATGGTGCAGAATGTGGTATGAATTTGTCCTTTAATTCTTCTTGTAAAAACGATTCTATATAACTTTCTTGCTCCGTTTGTGTTTGATTTGAAATATCTTCATACGCAACTGTCGCAGGAACTTCTTTGTATACGACTTGGTAGTTTTCACTAAAATCAGTCATGTTAAATGCCGTTCGTAGTGTTTCATGCTTCGTTACAACTAGCTTGAAGGCTTTCTGGAAAATTTCAAACTCAATAAAAGGAACTACATATACAAATTGATCATGATAGACACTTTTGTCCTGACTTTTGAAATATTCGTAAATCATTCCTTCTTGAATATCGCGCATTGGATATACATCTTCTATTGTCGAAGCATTTTCAAGTTTTGAAAGTACAGTTGCCTTTACAGCTGTTATTTCATCGTTTTTTAATTGTCTTTGCTTGTTGTTTCTATCTTCTTCTTCAGCAGTTTCGATGAAGTTTGCCAAATCTTTTAAGATTGAATACTCATATATCGTTTGTAAGTCTACCGTTTTTTGAAGTTGCTTTTTTAGTTGTGTCAACATTCGAATTAAAAGGATAGAATCACCTCCTATTAAAAAGAAATCATCTTCAATACTAACATTCTCAAGTCCTAATAATTCTTTCCAAATTTCAGCTAGCTTATGTTCTACAATCGTTGTTGGAGCAACATATACTCTTTCTGGTAATTCAAATTGTTCTAGTAATGCTTTTCTATTTAATTTACCGCTATTACTCAATGGGAAGGCTACAACTTGTATAATTGCACTCGGAATCATATATGCAGGCAATTTTTCCTTTAAGTGCATTGTGATTAAAGTAGTATCGATTTCTTCATTTCCAATCACAAAAGCAATTAGTTGTGCGTGATTGTTTTTTCCTTTTTTAACTAATACTGCAGCTCTTTGAACCGTTGCAACTTCTTGAATTGCTGTTTCTATTTCGCCTAATTCTATTCGATACCCTCTAATTTTTACTTGACTGTCTTTTCTACCTATATATTCAATGTTTCCATCAGGTAACCATTTGGCTAAATCACCAGTTTTGTATATACGTTCACCTTCTGTAAAAGGATCGCTTATGAAATTTTGAGTCGTTAATGCTTCTTTATTCAAATATCCTTTGGAAACTTGCACGCCACTTATGCATAACTCACCAGTTACTCCAATAGGTTGTATTTTATGATTAGCGTCCAAAATATACATTTTGGTATTTGCTATAGGTTTCCCAATCAATGATTTTTTGATTTCATCATCTTGTAATGGTACATTCCAAAAAGTAACATCAATTGCTGCTTCCGTTGGTCCGTAAAGATTTTGAAGTAGCATATCTCTTTCTCCAAAAATTCTTTTGAATTCCTGAATATGGTGCAATTGTAACGCTTCTCCACTACATACTACACGGCGCAAACTTTGGCAGTTTTCCGTTGTTAATTCTAACAGAAATACGGATAACATTGAAGGAACAAAGTGAATTGTAGTCACATTTTTTTGTTCTATAACTTCTTTAAGATAAGCGTTGTCTTTATGTCCTTCAGGTTTTGCAAATAATAACTTAGCACCTGTAAATAATGGCAATAGTAATTCCCAAACCGATACATCAAAACAATACGTAGTTTTTTGTAAAACCACGTCAGTAGTATCTAATTGATAAGATTCTTGTGCCCATAACAAACGATTGATCAATCCAGCATGTGCATTCATCACACCTTTTGGATTTCCTGTAGATCCAGATGTATAAATTACATATGCCAAATCTGTTGGATCAATAGTAATGCTTGGTATTTCTTTATTTTCTTCTTGTACGAGTTCGTTTGTATATGTTAGTATTGTTGACGAAAACTCACTTGGTATTTTATTATGATGTTCTTTCGTAGTAATTAAATAATCAGTTGCAATATCGTTTAGAATGTATGCGATACGATCTTGCGGATATTCAGGATCAATTGGTACATACGCAGCTCCAGCTTTTAAGATTCCGACAATACTAATAATCATTTCTAAAGAACGTTCTAAACATACACCGATAAAAGTGTTTTTTTGCACTCCTTTTTTCAGCAAATAGTTTGCTAATTGGTTTGACTTTTCGTCTAATTCTTGATATGTTAATGTCATATCATTGAATTCTACAGCTATCTGATTAGGTGTTTTTTCACATTGTTCGGCAATTAAATTTAAAACAGTTTTATCTTTTGGATATACCGTTTCAGTAGCGTTAAATGCTTGTAATATTTGCACTTCTTCTGTTTCAGAAATAATACTTATTTCTTTTATTTTCTGATCAGAACCTTGAATGATTTGTGTCAGTAAATATTCAAAGTGATTCGCGATCATTTGAATATGACTTTCCGAAATTAGGTCTTCATTATATTGAAAATCAATATTGAGTCTTTCGTCTAAATCTGCCTGAATTGATAATGGAAAGCTATTGTTTTCGTTTACTGCATAGTTTTGTATTGCTAAACCATTTTCAGCATCTTTTCCATCCGAATCAGTATTGTTTATTGGAAAGTTTCTAAAGACTAAAATTGAATCAAAGAAGTCATCATTGATGCTATTGTTTCGTTTTATTTCACTTAAAGAAGCATGTTGAAAAGCTCTTGCTTTGGCGTGTCCAACTTGTAAAGATTGTAACCACGTTGCTACTTTTTGCTCTTTATCTATTTGTGTACGTAATGGAATTGTGTTGATATACAATCCTACTTTCTTTTCATATTTTGCTTCTGCTGGTCTACCAGAAACCGTTACTCCAAATGCAACATCATTCTTGTTTGTGTATTCAGCAAGTAATAAAGCCCATATTCCTTGTAGCAAACTGTTTACAGTAATGTTTGACTTTTTAGTATATGTATTGATGTCATTTGTAAAATTCTCATCAAATAGAATCGTTACTTTTTGAAAGTTTCCTTTTCGTTGTTCTTCTTTGATGTTATGATTGACAAATGGTAATAGAGTAGATTCTTCAAATTCATTCAAATACGTTTGCCAAAATTCTTTTTCATCTTTTGGATCAATTGCCTTGATATGTTTTATGTAATCTTCAAACTTATCTTCTTTTAATGCAGGCGGAACTTTGTTAGTTATATATGCTTCGTATGCTTGTAAAAATTCGCCCATCAATATTTGTCCAGACCAACCGTCCCAAAGGATATGATGTTTTGTCCAAATCATTCGAATGGCTTTAGTTCCTGTTTTTACTAAAGTCAATCGCATTAATGGTGGTTTTTTGAAATTGAATTCCTTTTTGCGTTCTTCTGTTACTACTTCTTGAAATTTCTCTTCTAATTCAGTTCCTGTGTAGTTTGTAAAATCTAGTAACGTATATGTAAGTGGTATTTCTTTATAGACACATTGTACTGGAACACTTAATTGATCGTGGATGAATGATGTTCGAAGTATCGTATGGTTTTTTATTAGATATTCCCACGATTTCTGAAAAGCCTCTAAATTTAATCCATCAGAAAACTCCATACTAAATTGTGTTTTGTATGTAGTTCCAGCCGGACTGTATAAGCTATGAAATAAAATCCCTTCTTGTAGTGGACTCAATTCATATAAAGCTGATATATCTTTTTTGTTGATTTTACCATCATAAGTTACCGTTTCCGTTAAATGCGCTATCAACTCCGATTTATTATTTTTAATAAACGTAGGAATGTCAGCATTTTTCTGGATCATAGAAATTTCACTTGGAGACAGTTTTCCGTTGGCTCCTTTTAATAGTAAAGAGTCACCTTGTGCTTCCAAGCTTAATCCTAATGCTGTTATTTTATTTATAAATTCATTCATAAATAATGTCTTGTAATACTTGTAATAGTTGTCGTTTTTGGTTGTTTCCCTAAAGTTTTTGAGAGGCAACTTTAGGGATTGGGTTGTATGCTACCTTTATTAGAATTTCATAACTCCGTCTGCTTCCGAATCCTCGCTTTCAAATAGATTATCGAGTTCAGAAATACTTATTTTGTCTTGTAAATTGAAATCAGATGGAGTGAAGTCTGCATCTTCTTTAGTTTCACAATGCTTGATGACTTCTTTTAGATTTTCAATAAATAAGTCTGCAAGTTTTTCAATGGTTTCTTTATCGTATTGCTGATCAGAATAGTCCCATGAAATTCCTAGCATGTTATTCATTATAGCTCCTTTTACAACAAGTTTTTCACGCATTGGATAGCTTTCATTGATATGATGACCTGTATTTTCTGGTGCGCCTAAGAACCAATTACTTTTGTTAATTACATTGTCCATTTGTCCTAAGTAATTGAATACTAAATCCCAAGAATTGTTGGCTAATGTTGTCGTAGTTCCTACCTCTTTGTTTAAGTATTTTAAACATCCGTATCCTAATCCTTTGTCAGGAACGTTTCGGATTTGCTCTTTTACAGATTTTATTAAGTTGCCTATCTCAGTTGTATTGTTATGCAATAGCAATGGATATTTACTTGTAAACCATCCTGTAGTATTGCTTATATCTATACTTTCGTCGATCGCTTCTCGTCCATGTCCTTCTAATCCTATTACAACACTTTCTCTTGCTGTCCAATCGCAAATCGTTTTAGACAATACTGTTAATAAGATATCGTTGATTTCTGTATTGTAAGCTTTGTTTGTTGATTTGGTTAGTGTTGTTGTTAACGCTTCATCAATGTTTACAATTACCGTTTGTATCGTAGCTCGTTTTTGTGCATCATTGTTAAGGTCTGCTTCAAAAGGCACATATGCTTTTTTGATCGTTTCCCAATATTCTTGTTGCGCTATAATTTTGTCTGAATGTGCATAGTTTGTTAATGCTGTTGCCCAATCTCTATATGAGTTCGTTTTTAATCCAAGTTCTGCGTCTACATTTTGAATGAATGCGTCAAGGATTAACTCCATTTCATCTAAAATGGTACGTAATGAAACTCCATCTACAGCTAAGTGATGAAAACTGATAAAGAATCTATTGTGCTCTTCAGTATTTGGTGTTTGAATTAGTGTGAAGTGTGCTAAATCACCTTCTTCTAAATTATTTTTTTGTTGTACTTCTTTACAGATTTCAGTAATACGTTCGCTTACTTTTGAAGTTTCCATTGAAGAAATATCATAGTAGTTACAATCGCCTTTACTTTCACCATACGATTGCTCCCATTTTCCATCAGTTTTTGTGAACTTTAATCGCAAAGTATCATGTCGTTCTACAATTCTGGCTGTCAACATTTTTATATGTGATTCACTTACATTTTTGTCTATCTTGAATAATAGATTCATGTTGAAGTGATTCATGTGATCGTTTTCTTCTTCAAAATACCATTCTTGAATTGGTGTTAATGGTAATTTTCCTTCTAAGATTCCTTGTTCAGCAACGTTCTGTTCATTGATTTGATTTTCCAATACTTCTGATAGTTCAGCGATTGTTTGGTGATCAAATAAGTCTTGTACTTTAAAGTTGTGTCCTTTTCGTTTTGCTCTACTTACAAACTGAATTACGATGATAGAATCTCCTCCAAGTTCAAAGAAACCATCATTGATTCCTACCTTTTCTACATTCAGTAAGGAAGACCATATTTCGCATAAGTCTTCTTCTACTTGATTTCTTGGTGCTACATATTCAGTAGATTGCTCATAATCGCCTGGCTCTGGTAATGCTTTTCTGTTTACTTTTCCATTGCTTGTTAATGGCATTTCGTCTATTGCAATATACATGCTTGGTAACATGTAATCTGGTAAACGTGACTGTAAATATCCTTTTAACCCTTCTTCATCAAAATCGCCTTCCGATACTACATATGCAATAAGTTTGTTGTTTCCGTTTTGATCTTGCTTTACCAATACTTCACTTTGAACACTGTTTCTATGTCCAGAGATTGCTAACGCGATTTCATTTGGTTCAACTCTATATCCTCGTATTTTTACTTGATCATCTACTCTTCCGATAAATACAATTTCACCAGCTGCGTTCAATTGAACTTTATCTCCTGTTTTGTATAAGAATCCATTTCCTGCTTCAAATTTGTTTGGAACAAACTGTGCTGCTGTTAACTCTTCATTGTTTACATATCCTTTTGAAACACCTAATCCTCCAATGAGTAATTCTCCTGAAACGCCTTGTGGACATAATTCCATTGCTGCGTTAACAACATATAATGAAGTTGCTGAGAATGGTTTTCCAATTGGTACACTTGTGTATGCTTTTTCTAAGTCTACTTTGTGTAATAACTTTCCAATAGTAGTTTCCGTTGGTCCATAGTGATTGATAATTTCTATATCACTTCCTGATGCTTTTATCTTTTCTAGAATATCTAACGATAATACTTCTCCTCCAAAGACAATCATTCCCTTTGGTAAGAGTATATTTCCTTCACTTGATAAAGCTTTCCAGTGTGATGGAACTATTTTGATACAATCAATCGTTTTTTCACTAAAGTAACTTTTCAAAGATTCAGCATCCATTAATGTTGCTTTGGTGAATCCATGTAATGTTCCACCACCAAGTAATGCGCCGTAGACAACCGTGTTTCCTAAATCCGCTGAAAGCGAAGACATTAATCCGAAACTGTTTTGTTTACTTAGGTTAACAGTTGCTTCTAATCCTGTATAGTAGTCTATAATGTTTGCATGACTTACCATTACTCCTTTTGGCTTACCAGTAGTTCCTGATGTATAGGTAACGTACGCAGTAGTATCTTTTGAGATTGCTGCTGGTGTGCATTTTTCAATATCTAACTCTAGGAGTTCATCATATTGAATGTCTATAGAGAATATTGGAAGTTCAAATGCAGTTACTTCAAATAGATCATCTGAAATGATCAGTAATGCTTTGATTGCCGCATTGTCTATGATGTATCCTTTACGATCTTCTGGCAATTCGTTGTCAATAAAGACATATCCAGCGCCAGCTTTTAGAATTCCTAACATACATACCATTGACCATTCGTTGGTATCCATCATGATTCCTACTAAATCATTGGAAGCAATGTTGTAATTTTCTATAAGATATTGACCCAATCGTGTAGATCGTTCGTCTAGTTCTGCATATGTTAATTGTGTTTCACCAAATACATAGGCTAGTGTTTCTGGATTGTTTTGTACTTGCTTAGCAAATACATCTAAAACTGTATCCTCTGAAACTTCAACAGTTTCAGTGTTATTGTTAACTTCTAGTAAGTGTGCTTTTTCTTCGTTTGATAAATAATCTATAGTTGCTAATTCACTTTCTGTATTTTCAACAATGTTAGTTAATAAATTTTCAAAATGTTGTCCCATTTGCTGAATTCGAGCTTCACCAAATAAATCGACACAGTAATTGATACTTAACGATAATTTATCATGAAGTTCTTGCACAAAAAATGTGATATCAAATTTTGCAATATGATCTCCTAATTCTAATGTTTTTTCTGTTAACGTAATATCATCTATTAATTGTATTTCCGGATCAGGATTGTTGTTGAATACAAATAAGTGTTGAAATAGTGATGTTCTACTACTATCACGCGCAACTTCAATTTTGTCTACTACTTTTTCAAATGGAACCGCTACATGGTCGTATGCTTCCACAATTGTTTGTCTTACTTTTTGTAGTAATTCTTTGAATGTTGTATCCTTTTCAAATTCTGTACGCAACGTTAACGTGTTTACAAAGAATCCGATTAGTGCTTCTAGTTCTTGATTTTTTCTATTAGAAACTGTTGTTCCTATACAGATATCTGTTTGACTCGTATATTGATAGAATAAGGTTTTGTATGCTGTTATTAATACCATATACAACGTAGTTCCTTCTTCCTGAGCAATTTGCTTTAACTTATCTGTTATATCTTTAGAGATTGTAAAGTTTTTATATGCTCCTTTTGTACTTTGTACAGCTGGCCTTTTATAATCTGTAGTAAGTTCTAATGGTTCTAAACCTGCTAGTTTGTTTTCCCAATAGGCTAGTTTTTCGTCAAATGCTTCACCTACAAGATTGTTTCTATGCCATATTGCATAATCTGCATATTGAATGCTTAATTCAGGTAAAACTGGTTCTACATTTTGAGATTTTGCCTGATAGATTTCTACAAATTCATTGATTAGTAATGATAACGACCAACCATCAGATGCAATATGATGTCGTACAGCTAATAGTATGTGTTCGTCTTCCGTAATTTTTATAACACAAACACGTAACATGTAATCTTTAGCTAAATTAAAAGGTGCATATGTTTGTGCTTCTATAAATTGATCTAATTCTACTCCAGTAGCTTTTACTTCGTTTATGGTTTTGTAATTCAGTTTCCAGTTTGATGCTTCATTGATGCTTTGATATGGTTTTCCATCATCATTTAAGAATACTGTTCGTAATGATTCATGTCTATCTATGATTGTTTTGAAAACATGTGTCAACGTATCAATGTTTACATTTCCTTTGATTGTAAATAATGACGGTTGATGATATGGTGTACTTCCTTTCCAATTGTCTATAAACCATAAACGTTCTTGCGCAAATGATAGTGGAATTTGCTCAGGACGTTCTTGAGGTGTAATTGCAAAGCTTCGGTTTTCTTCTTTATTAGCTTCTATATGAGCAGCTAATTCGGCAATTGTTGGATGTTCAAATAAATCGGCAATAGAAACTTCCATTGTCTTTTTATTTTTTATTTCTGAAATTAATCGAATTGCCAGTAATGAATGTCCTCCTAAAGCAAAGAAATCATCGTTGATTCCTACTTTTTCTACATTTAGTAAGGAAGACCATATTTCGCATAAGTCTTCTTCTACTTGGTTTCTTGGTGCTACATATTCAGTAGATTGCTCATAATCGCCAGGTTCTGGTAACGCTTTTCTGTTTACTTTCCCATTGCTTGTTAATGGCATTTCGTCTATTGCGATATACATGCTTGGTAACATGTAATCTGGCAAACGTGAGTGTAAATATCCTTTTAAGCCTTCTTCATCAAAATCGCCTTCCGATACCACATAAGCAATAAGTTTGTTGTTCCCGTTTTGATCTTGCTTTACCAATACCTCACTTTGAACACTGTTTCTATGTCCAGAGATTGCTAACGCGATTTCATTTGGTTCAACTCTGTATCCTCGTATTTTTACTTGATCATCTACTCTTCCGATAAATACAATTTCACCTTCAGTGTTTAGTTGAACTTTATCTCCAGTTTTGTATAGAGATCCGTTACCTGCTTCAAATTTGTTTGGAACAAATTGTGCTGCTGTTAATGCTTCATTGTTTACATATCCTTGTGAAACACCCAATCCACCAATCAGTAATTCTCCTGAAACGCCTTGTGGACATAATTCCATTGCTGCGTTTACAACATATAATGAGGTTGCTGAGAATGGTTTCCCAATTGGTACACTTGTATATGCTTTTTCTAAATCTACTTTGTGTAATAATTTTCCAATAGTAGTTTCCGTTGGTCCATAGTGATTGATGATTTCTATATCACTTCCAGATGCCTTTATTTTTTCTAGAATGTCTAACGATAGTACTTCTCCTCCAAATACAATCATTCCGTTTGGTAAGAGTATATTTCCTTCACTTGATAAAGCTTTCCAGTGTGATGGAACTATTTTGATACAATCAATCGTTTTTTCACTAAAGTAACTTTTCAAAGATTCAGCATCCATTAATGTTGCTTTGGTGAATCCATGTAATGTTCCACCACCAAGTAATGCGCCGTAGACAACCGTGTTTCCTAAATCCGCTGAAAGCGAAGACATTAATCCGAAACTGTTTTGTTTACTTAGGTTAACAGTTGCTTCTAATCCTGTATAGTAGTCTATAATGTTTGCATGACTTACCATTACTCCTTTTGGCTTACCAGTAGTTCCTGATGTATAGGTAACGTACGCAGTAGTATCTTTTGAGATTGCTGCTGGTGTGCATTTTTCAATATCTAGCTCTAAGAGTTCATCATATTGAATGTCTATGGAGAATATTGGAAGTTCAAATGCAGTTACTTCAAATAGATCATCTGAAATGATCAGCAATGCTTTGATTGCCGCATTGTCTATGATGTATCCTTTACGATCTTCTGGTAATTCGTTGTCAATAAAGACATATCCAGCGCCAGCTTTTAGAATTCCCAACATACATACCATTGACCATTCGTTGGTATCCATCATGATTCCTACTAAATCATTGGAAGCAATGTTGTAATTTTCTATAAGATATTGTCCTAAGCGTGTAGATCGTTCGTCTAATTCAGCATATGTTAATTGTGTTTCACCAAACACATAGGCTAGTGTTTCAGGATTGTTTTGTACTTGTTTAGTAAATACATCTAAAACAGTATCCTCTGAAACTTCAACAGTTTCAGTGTTATTGTTAACTTTTAGTAAGTGTGCTTTTTCTTCACTTGATAAGTAATCTATAGTTGCAATTGTTTCTTCCGGATTAGTTAAAACAGCGCCTACTAATTGTTTGAAATGCACAATCATTTCTTTTATCATTTTTTGCTCATATACATCTGTATTGTATATAACATCAAAGAATAAACAGTTTCCAACCCAACTGTAAATGATTGCTAAATCTACTTTAGAAACAATAGTTCCATAATCGAATATTTTATCAATCTTATTCGAATCTACATAGAAATCTTCTGCTTTTTTATCTGCATCAGGAAATCCAATAATTATATCAAATATTGAACTTCTCGATGGATCTCTTACTAAATCAATATCTTCTACAAGCAAGTCAAAAGGATATTGCTGATGATTGAAGCTTTCTAACGCATTTGATTTTACATCAGCAAAGAAGTTGTTGAAACTTTTTGAGGCATCAATTTCATTTTTTAGTGCTAAGGTGTTTACATAAAACCCTATTTGATTGTCTAAATCTACATGACCTCTTCCCGCGACTGGTGTTCCTACAATGATTTCAGTTTCTCCAGAATATCTATTGAATAGTGCATTCCAAGTTGCGACCAATCCCATGTATAAACTTCCGCCATTTTCTTTACAGTAATGTTGTAAGTTTTTTGTCATTTCAGGAGAAAGATACGCGCCCAATTTATGCCCATTGAACGTTTTTGTTTTGGGTCTTATTTTTTGACTTGGTAAGTCTAATACAGGTAAGTTTCCTGAAAATTTATTTTTCCAAAATTCTTGGTGTTTTGTATATGCTCCGCTTTTTATTTGTTCTTGTTGCCAAGCTGCATAGTCTTTGTATTGAATTCTAAGCGCTGGTAAGTTTGCTGTTGTTCCTTCTTGAAATGCATTATAGTATGCAAATGTTTCATTGAATAATACTTCCATAGATAACGCATCTCCAATGATGTGATGCATATTGTAATACAAGATATATTCTTCTGCTTTTACTTTGAATAGACATACTCTAAATAATGGTCCAGTTGCCAAATCAAAAGGAATATGCGCATCTGCTGCCATATGGTTTTTCACCAAAGTAGTACTCTCAGGATTATCACTAAGATCTTTATAATCAATAGTAAAGTCTAAATCTTCTTGCTTTAAAATCCATTGCCTTGGATCACCAGCTTCATTTTTTCTAAATATTGTTCTTAGAATTTCATGTCGATTTATAACTGCATAAATTGCTTTTTTGAAGTTTTCAACATTGTATGTTCCATCTAAGTATAAATCTGAAGGAATGTTATATGCTACAGCACCTTCTTCAAAGTGATTTAGAATCCACAAACGCAATTGTGATGATGATAATTCATAACTTTCTTGCGTTTCCAATTTTGGAATTTCCTGCATTAAGCCATCATCTACAGCATTTTTTTCTTGTGCTAATAGATAGTTTTCAAGAGCCGTTTTGTTCTCTTTTATCTCATTGATGAGTTCTTTATCTATACGGTTATTGTCTTTTGCAAAAATCTTAAGTTTACCATTCTCAAGTTTTAGTAATAACTTATTTTCTATTATTTTTTTTAGAATATGTTCCATATAAATGTTATCTGGTGGTTAATTTCATTTCTTTTCAATCCTGTAAGGCGTTTTTGAAAAGAAATAAGAGAAGGAGTATGTTTGTTTAAATTTTTTTTATATATCTAATTCGACTAGGTTGTCTTCATTCATTGATTCTTGTTCTAGCAAGAATGAAATTTCTAATCCTGAACTGTTAATGGTTGGTTTGCTGAAGAATGATTTGAAGTCAATTTTCACTCCAAATTCATGGCTTATTTTATTCATTAGTTTCATTACTAATAAACTGTTTCCACCTAAAGCGAAGAAATCATCATTGACACCTACTTTTTCTCTGTTTAGTATTTCTTCCCAGATTCCAACTAGTTTTTCTTCTACTTCAGTACTTGGTGCAACGTAAGCAACTTTGTTTTCTGTTTCCTTTGCTTTTAAATCGATTAGATATTTTGTATCAATTTTTCCGTTGATCGTCATCGGGATTTTATCAATTTGCATCATTGCAGTAGGAATCATATACTCTGGAAGCTTGTTGGCTAAATCTCTTTTTAACACGTTTCCGTCTATATGTCCTTTCGTAAGTAAAAACGCTGTAAGTTCTTTATCGTCGTTTGCAGTTTTTGTAACTAATACTACAGCTTCTTCTATTTCATCATTGGCTGCAAGTAGTTGTTCTATTTCACCAAGTTCTATACGATATCCTCTAATTTTTACTTGATTGTCGATTCGTCCTAAGTATTCAATGTTTCCATCAGGAAGCCATCTTGCCAAATCGCCTGTTTTATAGATACGTTCTTCCGCTTTTTGAAGCGTTTGTGTTACAAATTTGCTTGTGTTTAGTTCAGCTCTATTTAAGTATCCTTTCGCTAATCCTTCACCAGCAATTACTAATTCTCCAGAAACTCCAATTGGACATATTTGACCGTTTGTATCTAAGATGTGAATTTTTGTATTTGCAATTGGTTTTCCGATAGCAATGTTTTCTTCTCCTTTTTCTATTTTTTTCACTACACATCCAACAGTAGCTTCCGTAGGTCCGTATTCGTTATAGATTGCTATGGTATCTTTTAACGCATATACGTTTTCTATTTGTTGCTGTGTTAATGCTTCTCCTCCACATATAATAGTTTCTAGTTGCGTAGCTTCAATTTTTAACTCACTTAGTACTGATAAATGCGTTGGTGTAAGTTTTAGAGTGTCTATCTCAGGATTATTGAAACTTTCTGTTAGCAATTCATAAATGTCTTTTTGACTACTTCCTATCGAAAGTTGCTTCCCTCTTGTAATACTTGTGAATAAAGCAGTAATTGTTAAATCAAAAGAAACAGATGTGATTAATCCCCAATTCCCAGAACTTTCATTTTTGAAATAATAGTTGTTTGCCCAATTGATATAGTTTATTAGATTTTTATTGGTAATTAAACATCCTTTTGGATTTCCTGTTGATCCAGATGTGTAGATACAATACGCAACATTTTCTAGATCGTAGTTGGTTTCATATGTTGCTTTTCCAGTATATATTTCAGCTGTAGCTGGATCAACATGTGTTACTTCTGGTAATTCGCGCTCTTTAGCAGCAGCATCACAAACCAAGAGTTTACTTTGTGTGTCTTCGATGATAAATTGAATTCTTTCATCAGGATAACTTGTATCAATTGGAATATAATATGCTCCCGTTTTTAAGATTCCAAGTATTGAGATAATAAACGAATCTGAACGTTCTAATAATACACAAACTGCATCTCCTTTGCTTACTGCATGTGTTTTTGTTAGATGGTTCGCAAACTGATTTGCTTTTGTATTTAATTCTTGATATGTGATTTTTTCACCTTCAAATACAATTGCAGTAGCTTCTGGGTTTTGCTCTACTTGAGTTTCAAATAATTCAACTACTGATACTATTTCTGGCAAATCACTTTCTGTTGCATTTGAAGCAGCAATTATATCCTTTTCTACATCAGTAATAGTTGGCGTATTTGATTCTTCTAAATTGTTATTTTTAAAGTATGCTTGTAGTTGCGTTTCTAATATGGAAACTGCTAATGTGTTATATTTTGCTTGATCGTAATATGTAGTTATTTCTAAACGATCTCCTAAATCTATACAGCTTAGTTTTAGTTCAAATTTATCTTGTACTCCATAGTTATCCACTATTCTTATGTTTCCACCTTTTGTATAATTGATGTACTCGTAACAATAATTGAATGCTGTTTCGTTTACTCCTTTATTTTCTCTGTCTAGTGAGAAATAATCTGCCCAATCTGCAAGTTCACCTAGTTGTGTTTTTGCACTTTTGACAGCTTCCAGTAATGATTCTTCTGATTTTGTATACGTAAATGGCAATCGCTTTGTGACTGAACCCAACGTATTTTTTAATTCCTCATAGTTTCTGTCAAAAGGAACGTAACCTATAGTTAGTTGATCTTCTGTATATGAAGCTAAATAATTTGAAAATTGAACTAATAGTATTTCTGAGAGTTCAATTTCATTGGTTTCACAATATGTTTTTATTTTCACGTATTGAGTTCCTTCAATAGTGATTACTTTTCCTTTTATAGGCGAAAAATCAGCTGTAGTTTTCGTTGCCAATGGAATTATAGCTTGAGCTGCTTTGTAGTTATGAGCTTTCCAGAAATTGATCGCGTCATCTTCTGCTTCAGTTAGCAATTCATTTTGCCATGCACAAAAATTTAGAAAATCTACTTTTTCTACTTCCTCAGCAACATATGCTTCTAAATTGTCAATTGCTTTCGTTAATTCTTCTTTGAAATATACTACACTATAATGATCTCCCCATAAAGCATATAATCGGATTGCTAAATAGTGTACACCTTTCCCTGTTGTTGCGCCACAAAAACGTATTGGCTTGTGGGAAGCAACATCATAGTTGGTATTTAATGTTGCAGTTATTGTTTCAACAAGATTTGTTTCATCAAGCTTCACTTCTTCATAGGCAATGTCTTGGTTTTCTGCTGCAACTTGCAATGGAAAAGTGAATTTTTTATCGTTATGAATATGAAACGATAATACTTCATGCTTTTGTATTACTGCGCTGATGGCTTTTTTTAGCGTTTCTGATGCTATTGCCGTTTCGAATTCTAGTACTAGTTGGTTGTAGCATACTTGTTGGCTATTATTTCCTAATTGCCATACGTTTTTTTGATTTTCAGAAAACTCGTATCCTTGAACATTCTCTACAATATTCGAATCCATAATTTATAGTTTAATAAGTTAGTCTAATTGGTTTTTGTTCTTTTAAAAAAGAACTTTAGTAGTTAATTGATTTACTTTTTGATCGATCGTTTTATGAGATCGAAACAATAATTTTTCGCTCGCCTTTGTAAGGTCTTCTTCCGTGAGAAAACAACATGTTATCTAAGAATAATACATCTCCTTTTTCCCATGGAAATGCAGTCGTAGCTTTTGCATATGCTTCTTTTATTTCTTCTATTTCTTCTCTAGAAATTTCTGTTCCATCTCCAAAGAATGTATCGTTTGGAAGATCGTCATATGAGTTTACTGAGTTTAGCACTGACTCATCTAACATGTATTTATTGAAGAACAATCCATGGTTGAACCATATTTGCTCGTTTGTCGTTGGATGATTCCATATTGCTTTTTTTGTCCAGGTTAAGATCAACGTTTCTTCATCTTTCCATTCAAAATTCATCCCAGTTCGCTTACATTCTTCTTCTACTTCTTGTTTGTCTGAAGTTTGAAATACTTCTTGCCAATTCAATCCTAATAATCCACTAAGATTTCTTCGGTATTGCACTCCTTTTTCTAAGAATTTCTGTTTTGTAGCTTCACTTAGATGTGATATAATTTTTCTGTTGTCAGCTATTGGTGTTTCTCCTTGTTCTTCAGCAGCTGTAATACAACAGAATACAATTCGTTCTGGATGATTTGGCGCATACGAACTTTCACTGTGCATTTGTATAGTTTGATCTTCTGGATATGTAGTAGACACATATACATTATCTGTTAATGAGTACCGTGGCGAAGACCTCATTTTATATTCTAACAAATCGTTAGGAAAAATAGTCATTAAATGCTGAAATTTCTCAACAGTATTTATTTTAAAATCTCTACATAAAACTGATCCATATTTTTGAATATCACCATTAAATTTTGATAGGTTTTCTTCAATCCAATTGTATAGATTTAATCCTGAGTTTGTAGGTTTCACAACTAATGGAAATTGTAATTGACCTTCAAAGAATGAAGTTTTCACTTCTTCTGTGTTTGTTACTTCTTTAACTTTTATGCTTTTTAATCTTGCGAGTCGATTCATAACATTTGTTTTTTCAGTCTGTTACTATTTATATTTTTAAGATTTTTCAATGCTGCACGAGGCGATTTTTTTTGATTTTGAATCGTTATTGACGATTTCAAAGTTTCAAGCATTGTTGTTGGGTTCTTTAAGAATTCTTTGAATAGAATGGTATAGTTCGCTACTAAATCTTTGATTATTGCTCCATCGTATTTAGTAGTATTGTATCGGAAGTTGATTTCGATTGCTGTTTCAAAAGGAACTACAATAATGTCAAAATCAAAACTTGGTTCTTCAAATACTTCTGGCGATTGTATTTTTATTTTATCAGCATTTTCTACAACTTCTTCCTGTAATGGTAGGTTTTCAAATGTGACCGTATGATGAATTAAATCATTTCCTAATTCATTTTGATATTGAATTTCTGACAATCCAATGTAATGATGATCATTTCCACCTAATGCCTTGTTTTTTATGCCTTCTAAATAGTTTAGTACCGAATCTTCTTTTTGGTAACTAATTCGCACAGGAATTGTGTTTATAAACAATCCAACCATATTTTCCACACCATTCAATTCGGCAGGTCTTCCTGAAACAACCATTCCAAATACAACATCATTTATATTGTTATATATTGATAAGAGATATCCCCAAATTCCCTGTATGAATACGTTTTGTGTAATATTGTGTGTCATACAAAAGGTATCTAATTCCGTATAGAGTTCATTTGTAACATTCAACATTTCAATAGCCATATGGAAGCTTTTTTCTTCCGTTTGCTTTTTGATGACAAATGGTTTTGAAATTCGATTGTTATATCCAGATAGATAGTTTTTCCAATAGTTTAGAGAGTCTTCATTTTTAAAACTTTCTAACAATTGAATGTATGTTCCGTATGCTGGCGGTTTAGGAAATTTGACTTCCGTTTTTGCCAATGTTGCTTTGATTAATTGTAAGTATTCATCAATTAGCACATTTGCGCTCCAAGCATCCATGAGAATGTGATGATAACTCCAGATGAAATGAAATACATTTGTTTTTAATTGTACTACTTGTAATCGTATTTGAGAAGCATCTTCTAGATTGAATCCTACTTTTCGATCTTCTAATTTTATGTTTTTAATGTATGTTGCTACTTCATTATCCGTTAAGTTTTTCGGTGCTATTTCACTCGAAAATTTACCTTGCACATTGGTACGAACTATTTGTAAAATCTCTCCTGCATAATCATTACTAAAGCTTGTACGTAGTACCGCATGTCTATTTATTAGTTTTTGATATGCGTTTTCAATATTTTCTAGTGTTAAATCATTTACTGTTATCGTGAATGAAGTTTGCTCAAAGTATAATGTTGTAGAAGCATTTGACAACCATAAGAAATACATTCCTTTTTGTAATGGTGATAGTTTATAGATGTCTACAACTGTGTTTTCTTTATTTATTTTTACTACATCTTGTACGCTTAGTCCTTTATAAGTAAGATCTGAAGGTGTTTTATAACTTTGTGTTTCTGTTGCAAATTCAGTTATAAATACTTGTAATTGTTTTTGATATGCTGCCACCAATTTTTCTATGGTAGCTTCCTTATGAATTGCTTTTGAATATCGAATTGACATGCTTAATGCATCTTGCACTAACATTCCTGAGATATCGAGTATGGTATCATTTCCGTTTTGTGATGCTACATTTTCACCAATCGATTTTGAAGAGAATTCAAAAGCCTGACCAGATTCATCTCCAACAGCATTTCCAAAATCCCCTAAATAGTTAAACGTAATTGAAGTTTTATTTTTTGGATTGAAGTTAGGCGTTAAATATCGAACGATTCCATATCCTATTCCTTTGTTTGGAATTTTTCTAACAGCTTCTTTTACATAGATTAGATTTTTTCTTTTGTCTGCTGAGTTTGAAAGATCTAATACAAATGGAAACATGGAAGTAAACCATCCTATTGTTCTTGTTATGTCTGCATTTTCAATAATATCTTCACGTCCGTGACCTTCCATTTGGATCACCGTTTGTGCTTGTTGAAATACTTCTTTGATTGCCAATCCTAAAGCCGTTAACAATACATCGTTAATTTCTGTTTTGTATACGTTTGGAACTTTAGTTTGTAGTAAAGCTGTTTCTTCTTTTGTTAGCGTAAACGCTTGTTTACTTTCTAATTGTATGTTGTCATTTATACTATAGTCAACAGTTAAAGGATCTATTGTTTGATTTACAACTGAATTCCAATACTGTTTTTCTGCTGCTATTTTTGAACTTGAAGCGTATTCTTTTTGCCCTAAAGCCCAATATTGAAATGCATCAGTTTTTAATGGTAACTGTACCGTATTTCCTTTGCTATATTGCGCATACGTTGTAGAAAAATCTTCTAGTAAAATTCGCCACGAAATTCCATCAACAACCAAATGATGTATGATCAGTGCAATGTAATCTCCATCATTTTGCTTAAAGTATCCTACTTTTAGTAACGGTCCAGTTGTGATATCAATTGAAGCTTGCAATGCACTTCCTAGAGCTTCCATTTCTTCGTCTGCATTTTCTACTTTTCGTAAATCATGTACTTCTAGTTCGTAATGTGCACTTTCAGTTGATTGATTGGTTTGTAGCCAACTATTTTCTTCTTTAGTGTATTTCATACGCAACGCATCGTGATGCGCTACTAATTTTAATAACGTCTTATGTAGAATATCTGTATCTAATGCTGTTGTACTTTTTAATAGTACAGATTGATTGAAATGATTTGGTACTGTAATATTTTTATTTTCAAAAAAGTATGCTTGTATTGGTGTTAGTCCAACTTTCCCAGAAACCTCAGCTTGTGCTATTGTTCTAGTTTGTGTTGTGATGAGTTTTGCTAAACTTTCTACAATTGGATTTTGTAGAATGTGCTCTACTTTTATTTGATATCCTTTTTGTTTTAATCGTGCTACAATTTGAATTGATTTGATAGAATCGCCTCCTAAATTGTAAAAGTTATCATGAATTCCAATCCTTTTTCGTTTCAATACATCTTCCCAAACTGCTATTATTACTTTTTCTTTTACAGTAGTTGGCGCAATGTATGTTTCACTACTTTCTAGTTCTGCAATGTTTATAGATAACAAAGCACGCGTATCTGTTTTTCCATTTGGTGTTAACGGAATTGCATCTACTTGAATAGTATAATTAGGCAACATATATGCTGGCAATTTGTCCATTAGGAAACTTCTAATTGCCGCGCTTTTTTGTGTTGTTTCTGAAGTTATAAAAGCAATCAATACTTTTGTTCCTTCTTCAATTTCTTTTACACATACAACAGCTTGCGTTATTTCTGTATGCGCAAGTAATTGTCGTTCTATTTCTTGAAGCTCTATACGATATCCATTTAGCTTTACTTGGTTGTCAATTCTTCCCAATAGTCCAATGTTTCCATCTGGAAGCCATTTTGCTAAATCTCCTGTTTTGTATAATTTTTCTTTGGCTTTGAAAGGATGCGGAATAAATTTTTCAGAAGTTAATTCTTCTCTGTTTAAATATCCTTTTGCTAAACCATTTCCACTAATACATAATTCTCCTGTTACGCCTTCAGCAAGTAGATTGTTCTTCGAATCTAAAATATACGCTTGTGTATTTGCTATCGGTTTCCCTATTATTATTTCTTCTGCTGTATTTACAACTTCATGTATTGTACATCCTACAGTTGCTTCCGTAGGTCCGTATTCATTGTAAATTTTAATGGCAGGATTTAAATTTCGTAATATTTCAACTTGATGTATTGTTAACATGTCTCCACCAACAATAGCTACTTCAATAGCAGTTTTTGTAATTCCGATTTTAGGTAGGATACTAATGTGTGCAGGCGTAATTTTGATACATGAAATAGAACTTTCAAAGTATTGTTTTAATTGTTCTGCAACATCATCTTCAGTATTTACGATCAATTTTCCTCCACTTACGATTGGTAGAAAAATACTCGTAACTGTTAAATCAAAAGATAAAGAAGTAAACAATCCAAAATCTGTATTTACTAATGTATTATTTGTTAAATAATATCCTTTTGCCCATTGTAAATAGTTTGCCAATGAAGCATGCTTTATTTCAACTCCTTTTGGTTTTCCTGTGCTTCCAGAAGTATAGATTATATAAGCAGTATGCGTAGGTTTTACTATTATTTTAGCGTCAGTTACGTATGCATCTTGATTTTGTGTAAAGTCTGCAATGAAGTCTTTGGTAATGCAAACTTTATAGTTTGTTTCTTCTTGAATAAAATCTATTCTACTTTTCGGATAATTTAAATCTAACGGAATATATGCCGAACCGCATTTTAGAATCGCAAGTATGGAGATTAACATCCATTCGCTTTTCGCCAAATGAATTCCTATCATATCTTCTACTCCAACCTGATGGTTTGCTGCTAAGTAGTTTGCAAATTGATTTGATATTTGATCAAGTTCTGAATATGTGAACGTCTTATCTTTTGTTTGTAATGCAATTGCTGTTGGTGTTTTGCTTACTTGTTGCAAGAAGCTATCTATTACTGTTTGTGAAGCATCATACGTTGTTGCAGTCGTATTAAATTCCAGTAATTGTTTTTCCTTTTCTGCTTCCGTTAAGAATGCTACTTCGCTTATTTTTTCTTTTGGCTTGGCTAATAATTCATCAATTAATTGCTTGTAATGTTTTACTAAGTTGTGAATCATTCCAGCTTCGTAAATACTGGTATTGTAAGTGATACTTAACTGAATTCCTCCAGAAACTTCTTTACAGATGATATCAATATCAAATTTTGACATTTTTAATCCTGTATCGTTTATTTCTTCTGAAAGTAATACATCTTCAGCAGCCGATTTTTGACTTGCATTATGCATGGTTAGCATTACATCAAATACTGCATTTCTGCTAGCATCTCTTTTTATGTCTAGTTTTTCAACCAAACGATCAAAAGGATATGCTTGATGCTCGTACGAATCAAGTGTATTGTTTTTGATTTTTTCGTAACATGTTACAAAGCTATCTTCAGTGTCAAGTTGATTTCGTAATGCAAGCGTGTTTACATAGAATCCTATTTGATTTTCTAGTTCAAATGCATCTCTTCCTGCAACCGAAGTTCCAATAATGAGATCTTTACTCGAAGTATATTTATGTAATAATATATTCCATATGGTTAGTAAACTGATAAAGATACTTCCGCCTTGCTGTTGTCCAAATTGCTGTAACTTTTCTGTTGTTTCTTTAGATATATAAGTTTCTACGCCTTTTCCTTCATACTGTTTTACTAACGGACGTTGTTTGTTACTAGGTAAGTTTACTACTGGTAATTCTCCCGAAAATTGTGTTAACCAATAGTCTTCATGCAATTTGAATGCGCCTTCATTTATTTTTTGCAATTGTGAAGCTGCATAATCTTTATATTGAATTTCCAACGGCTTTAGTGTTGGCGTTGCTTCTTTTTGATATGCTTCATAGAAATTCATGATGTCTTTCGCCAATATTTCCATTGACCAACCATCACTTATAATATGATGCATGTTGTAATATAGTATGAATTGTGCTTTTGAAACTTGCAATACAGCTACTCTTACTAATGGACCAGCAACAATATCAAAAGGCAAATACGAGTCTTTTTGAATATAGTTTCTAGCCGCTTCCATAGGATTTATAGCATCACTGTAATCAATGTAATTTATATTGAATTCTAGCGCTTCTTTTGGAAGAATCCATTGACGTACTTCTCCAGCTGCATTTACTTTATATATTGTACGTAGTATTTCATGGCGCGCTATGGTAGCATGAATTGCTTTGTCTAAATTTCTAAAGTCATATGTTCCATCTAAAATTATATCATACGGCATGTTGTACGCTGTAGATAAAGCTTCAAACTGACTTAATATCCATAATCTATATTGTGACGGTGAAAGCTGATATCCATTTTCTGAAATCGCTACCTTTTGTATACTTGCTGAATCTGTTTCTGTAGTTGCTTCGAATAGGTTACTAGATACTAACATCCCAATTGTTGGCATCGTAAAGATATCCTGCACACTTAGTTTACGATTGAATTCTTTTTTAACGATGTTGATAAATTTCACAATTTTCAAACTATGTCCGCCAAGCTCAAAAAAGTTATCTGTAAGTCCTATAGGTGCAACATCGAGTAAGCTTTCCCAAATAGCTACTATTTGTTTTTCTATAGTAGATTGTGGTGCAATATATACTGTTTCAGAATTGTGCTGTATTTCTAATGCTAGTAATGCTTTTTTGTCTGTTTTTCCGTTTGCAGTTATTGGAATTGCTTCTACAATTGCATAGTGATTTGGAAGCATGTATTCAGGAAGTTCTTTTACCAACTGAGTTCTTACTTCATCTATTGTAATTGTTGTTCCTACTAGATATGCAACAATACTTTTTTCACCATTTTTCTCTTTTACTAATACAATAGCTTCCGCTATGTTTTTTTGAGTTGTTAGCGCATATTCTATTTCGCCAAGTTCTATACGATATCCTCTTATTTTTACTTGCTCGTCTTTTCGTCCTTCAAATGAAATGTTTCCGTCAGGAAGCCATTTTCCAAGATCTCCTGTTCTGTATAAACGTTCTCCATTTGTGTATGGATGCGGAATAAATTTCTCCGCAGTTAATCCTGGTTGGTTTAAGTATCCTTTTGCTAAACCTGCTCCAGCGATACAAATTTCTCCATGAATTCCTAGTGGACTTAGTTTTGTTGAATTTGGCTCTAGAATGTATACTTGTCTGTTGGCAATAGGTTTTCCAATAGGAATTGTAATTGCATCTAGACTCTCTACTTTATAGTATGTTGCGCAAACCGTACTTTCAGTTGGACCATACGTATTGTAGATGTTCGCTTTATCCCATAGATTATTTATATAACTAGGTTTTAAAACATCGCCACCACTTATAAGAATCCTAAATTTGAAATCATATTCCTGATAGGTTTGATTTAAATATTGTAATGCAAACGGATTGGTACTTAGTATTGTAATTTTATGTGTTTCACAAGCACGAAGCAATCCTTCAAAGTCATTGTTGTTTTTGTAGATTACTAATTCGCCTCCACTACTAAGTATTGGAAATATTTCTTCTACCGAAGTGTCAAACGAAATACTAGCTTGTTGTAAAAGTTTATCTGTATTGTTTATGTTGAAATAAGCTTTACACGTACATGTATAATCGAGTAATGATTGATGTGTAATTTGTACTCCTTTTGGATTTCCTGTGGAACCAGAAGTATAAATTACATATGCTATTTCATTTCCTGAAATATCCGTTGTTATAGTTGATTGATACTTGTCACTTTTCGTTATAAAATCCGAAATAAATAGATCGTTTATGCTCAACTTGCAATCACTATCCGAATAGATGTATGTTTTTCTTTTTTCTGGATAACTCGGATCAATTGGAATATATACTGCATTTGCTTTCAACACAGCATACATTGTTATGATCATCCATTCACTACGCGCCAATTCAATACCAATGTAGTTTCCTTTTTCAATAGCAAAATTCTCTTTTAAGAAATTTGCTAGTTTACTACTTTGTGCATCTAATTCTGCATATGATATACGTGTGTTTTCAAATAGTAATGCAGTAGACTCTGGTTGCGCTTCAACTTGTTTTGCTAGTAATTCTAAAACAGTAATTTCTTCTGTATGAGAAACTGTTTCCGTATTGAATTCTGATAAAATTTTAAACTTTTCTCTTTCTGATATAATTGTCAACTCTTCTACAGTAGTTTCTGGTTGTTGTAAACCATTGCTAGTAAAATTCTCAAAGTGAGAAATGAATTGAACAATGAAATCTTCTTGAAAAAGATCTGTATTGTATTCTACATTAAGTTCTAAAGCTGTTCCTTTTTCTTCAAAAATAAATGTGATGTCTTGCTGACTTACACCTCGTTCTATTTCATCATATATAGACGTTTTTATTCCTTGTACTTCTTTTTCATCATTAATTTCTAACGCTCTATGGTTTTGTAATAATACCATAATGTCAAACAACGGCGATCTACTTTGATCTTTAGGAATTGAAAGTTGCTTTACAAATTCCGTAAACGGATATTCTTTGTTTTCGTAGGCTTTTAGTAACGTATTTTTTTGCTGTTTTAATAAGGCTAAGAATGAATCGTTACTGGCAAATTTGGTTCTAATTGGCAATGCATTAGAGAATAATCCTATTTGATGAGTCAATTGTTCATTTGATCGCCCTGCAACTGTAGTTCCTAAAGTGATATCGGTTTGACCTGTATATTTTGAAAATACACCATTGATACTTCCTAATAACATCATGAACAATGTCATTTGGTGTTCCTTAGCAAATGTATTGACGTCTTGAATTAGAGATGGAGAGAATTTGTGATTGTATACTCGACCATTATACGTTTTCTTTAGTGGACGTGCCTGATATGTTGGTAATTCTAATACAGGAATTGCTTCGGCAAAAACCGCTTTCCAATACGCTAATTTATCTTGATATGCTTTCGTTTTTAGATTGTCCGTCAACCATACACTATAATCCTTGTATTGAATAGGTAATAAAGGTAACTCGATCGGTTGTTGATGTACCAAACTGTTATAGACTTTCATTACTTCTTTTGCCAAAATTTGTAATGACCAACCATCACCAATGATATGATGAATTACAAATAGAAGAATGTGTTCATCTTTACAACTAATTAGTTTTGCTCTTACTAATAGTTCGTGATCTAATGCAAACGCTTTTTGATATTCTTTTTCTACTTCTTCAACGATACGTTCTTTTGAGAATGCTGAAAGTGTTACAGTTTCAAGTTCAAAATCAACTGTTTGTCGTTCCAACACATGCTGTACAATTTCTTCCTCCTCATTTTTCTTGAAAATCGTTCGTAAAGAATCATGACGTTCAATTACTTTTTGAAATGCTTGTGTTAAAAACGTCACATTCAAATTACCATCTAATTTTAGTGTAGACGTGATATTATATGCCTTATCTCCACCAAGATGTTCATGTGTAAACCACATAAAATACTGTGTCGGAGTCAAAGGATAATCGTTACTAAGAATTGTTTTTGGAATTTTTACTTTTGGAGATAATATTTGTATTAAAAAATCTTTATTAGATTTTATCTCAGCAAGCAATTCTTTAGTTAACGCACCTTTTGGCGCATTAATCTTCAGGTTTCCATCTACAACCTTTACGTTTATACTTAAAGAAAGTAATTTGTTAATTAAATCTTTTTTCACAAAAAAAGTCGGTTTTTACTCATACGAAATCGTATAAGCAAGTATTAATTGGTTTGGTTTTTTATTTAATGATTATAGGATGATTTCATCATAATCCTGATCTACAACATCATTGTTTTGTTGTTGTATTGAGAAATTAAGTATTTCTGCTAATTCTCTTATACTTAATGTTTCGTATAAGTTTCCGATAGATAATACACTATCGTATGTTTTGTTAATAGCATTTATTAGTACGACTGCTTGAAGACTGTTTCCTCCTAATTCAAAGAAGTTGTCTTTAACACCAATAGCTGTTGCTTCGAGTTGCAACACTTCTGCCCAAATTGTTACCAATGCTTTTTCTAATTCACCTTCTGGTGCTACATATGGAACAGTTTTAAGGTTTTCTACTTTAGGAATTGGCAACTTCTTTTTATCAATTTTGCCTGTTCTAGTCAATGGAAAATTCTCCATTAAAACATAAGCAGTTGGAATCATATATTCTGGAAGTGCATGTTTTAATGTACTTTTTATTTCGCCTATCGCAATTTCATTTGTAATACAATAATATGCTGTTATGTATTTATTGCTATTTATTTCTTGAAGCAATACGACAGCTTCTTTTATATTATTTAATTGTTCTAATTGATATTCTATTTCAGATAATTCTATTCGCAATCCGTTTAGCTTTATCTGTGTATCTTTTCTTTTTATGAATTCTATTTCTCCAGTTGGCAAACGTCGTCCAATATCACCCGATTTGTATACTCTTCCTTCTCCTGTGATTGGATCTTTGGTAAATACTTCTGCGGTTAATTCTTCTCTGTTTAAATATCCTAAAGACAAGTAATTACTTTTAAAAACAATTTCTCCTTCTTGATAGATTCCTTTTTGTTGATTGTTTTCACCTAGAATGTATACTTCTGTTTCTGTTACTAACGATCCTACTGGAATACTATTTCTAGTTAATTTAGATTGATGCGATAAGAATTTTTGTAATACAATAGTAGATTCTGTCGGACCATAATCATTTACTAAAAAGGCATTTGTTGTAAAGTGTTTTTTGAAATGATCAAAATCTGACTTGAAAGATGCTTCTCCTCCTAAATCTATGATGCGTATGTGTTCAAATACTTGATCTTCTGCTAAACTTTTTATAAAATGTCTATATACCGTAGGAACCATGTGTATAATGGTAATGTTACGCTCTACTAGCCAATTAGACAAGTTATCCAATCCATTATCAGGAATACTGTACAAATGCACTGTAGCTCCGTTTAGTATTGCGCCATATATATCTTTTACAGACGCATCAAATGTATAGGTTGAAAATACACTTAGATGATCTTCTTTAGCAATATGAACTGCATTCGTATATACACGGATAAAGTGCAATACATTGGTATGATTCTGAACTACTCCTTTTGGATTTCCTGTACTACCTGAAGTGTATAATACATATGCTTCATTCGTATGAGGAATTTGTATGTTCAAATTCGTAGTATGTTCAAGTACTTTTCCTTCTTCAATTGTTATGATTGTCAATGAAGGAATTTCTGATTTTATTTTTTGTGCTTTTGCTAATGTTGTTGTATTGCAAATTATAATGTTACAACCAGCATCTTCTAGTATGTATTGAGTTCTATTAACTGGATTGTTTACATCAATAGGAACATATGTACAACCACTTTTTAATGCTGCTAACATTCCAACAATACAAGTATAATTATGATCTAATAGTAAAGCTACTCGTTGCTGTTGTTTATTTGTATACGTTACAATTTCATGCGCAATAGCATTTGCATTTTCGTTTAGTACTGTATAGCTTATTGCCTGATTTTTATCATGTACAGCAATTTTATTTGGCGTTTGTACTACTTGTTTTTCAAATCGATCAACAATGCTTTGTGTTATTTCTTCAGCTTTAAATTCATCAAATGCGTTTGTTGGTGTCGCATCATTTACTTTAAAAACTGGAGTTTCAAAAGCTTTTATTTCTTGTACAGGAATGGTTACTTTTCCTAAAACTTGATCTATAATATTTGTGAATTCTGTTAGCCAATACGAAATTGTTTCACTTTTGAATAGATTACTATCATACACAAAGTTTAATTCAAATCCATTTACAAAAGTTTTTACATAACATTCAAAATCAAATTTTGGACTTGCTTCTAATGTTCCTGTAATTGTTTCAAATGATGTTAGCTTTCGTGTACTATTAACATTAAAATCTAACATGTTCATGAATACTGAACTTATTGGAAAACGATTGTTTTCTTTTGGTATATCGAGTTGATTCAATAATTGTTCAAACGGATAATTCTGATTTGCCAATCCGTCTCGTAATGTTTGATTGACTTCTTGTAAGAAACCTTCAAACTCAATAGTTTCATCAAGTGTATCTCTCAACATAATTGTGTTTAGAAAACATCCAACCATATCTTTTAGTTGGTCATGATTTCTATTTGCTACCGGAATTCCAAGAATAAGATCTTTTTCAGAGGTTAATTTATTGAAAAGTATCTTTATGGTAGTAACAAATATTGAAAATACACTTACTTTCTTTGTTTTTGATAATGCTACTATTTTCTGCTTTACTTCGTCTTTCAAGAAAATTGTTTGATAAGCCGATGTACTTTTTGCCGTTTTTATTTTTCTACTAAAATCAGCAGGCAATTGTAAGTATGGTAATTCGCCTTCTAATTTTGTTTCCCAATATTCACTTTGTAAATTCCATTGCGTTGTATTGGAATCTTGATGTTGCCAATATGTATAGTCCTTATAATGTGCTATTAATTCAGGAAGGTTTGCTGTTCTGTTTTCAAGTTTAGCTTCATATAATTCTAATAAATCTCTTGAGATTACATTTAATGACCATCCATCACTTAAGATATGATGTATGTTGAAAAACAATGTTGTTCCTTCTGTTGTTTCTGCTAAAGCTACTTTGAATAATGGATAGGTATTTAATTCAAATTCATAACCAAACACATCTTGTTCAGCTACAGCTATATTTATATTTTTATGATATGGAATTGTAATTGGTGCATGCGGTATTACTTTTTGTTTTGGCGCACCTTCATGTTCTACAAATATGGTTCTTAATATTTCGTGTCGTGCAATTAATTCATTGAATGCTGCTTGAAATATTTCTATATTTAAGTCCTTTGGTAAATCATATTTACTATAAATATTAAATTCTTTCGATTTCCCTTGAATTTTATATAATAACCAAAAACGAGTCTGCGAAGGTGATACTTCATAAAACTCCTGCGGTAATACTTTTTTGATTTTATGATAACCCGTTTTATTCGTTATCATTAATAATTGCGCATGGTGTTTTACAGTTGTATCCGCATATATTTCTTTTAGATTGATGCGTGTTTTGAATTCCTTTTGATATTCATTAATTAATCTTGTTAAGAGTAAACTATGTCCACCTAATTCAAAGAAATCATCTAAAATTCCTATGTGTTCTTGTTGCAATAATGTTTCCCATATTGCTACCACTTTTTCTTCTGTTTCATTTGTAGGAGCAACAAATGTTTGTGTTGTTACAATCGTAGCTTCAACTTCAGGAAGTTTCTTTCTATCTATTTTTCCATTTGGAGTTAGTGGCATTGCTTCCAGTTCCATATAATAATTTGGAATCATATATTGAGGCAATTTTTGTTGCAATGCAGTTCGTAATTTATCTTTAGCTACAGCTTTATCACTCTTATAATACGCTACTAACTGTTCTTCTCCTTTTACAATTTTTACTAAAACTAACGCTTGTTTTATAGCTTCTGAGTATTGTGTTATTCCGTATTGTATTTCTTCTAATTCAATACGATGTCCTCTTATTTTTACTTGATAATCTTCACGACCAATATAGTCTATAGTTCCATCTGGAAGTCTTCTTACCAAATCTCCAGTATCGTACATTATTGTATTTTCCTGAAAAGGGTTTTCTATAAATTTTTCTGAAGTTAATGAAGGCTTGTTTAAGTATCCTTTCGCTATTCCTGTTCCAGAAAGGTAAAGTTTACCAACAACACCAACTGGTAATGGTATTAGTGAATTGTTTAAAATATAAGCTTGTGTATTACGAATAGGTTTTCCGATTGGAATACTATTCGTTTCTGCTTTTGTTAGTTTATAACATGTACTGTATGTGGTATCTTCCGATGGACCGTATAAGTTTCTAACTTCAGCTTGATGATTTGCTAATTTGTGAGCGATATCTAAAGGAAATGCTTCTCCTGCCAGGTTTATCACAGTTACATTACTTAAGTCTTCTTCAGCTGCTAACATGTTTCGCATTGCAGAAGGAACAGTATTTAGTAATATATTTTTGTATGAACTTAAATATTGATGCGCTTCTAATATGTTTTTTAGTAGCTTGATTGTTTTACCAACCGCTAATGTATAGAACATTTCAAAGATCGATAAATCAAAACAGTGTGAGGTTGCTGCAAATACGACATCAAATGTTGTTGCATCAAATTCATCTTGTGCCCAATGTACAAGTTCAGCTGCATTTTGATGCGTAATCATTACACCTTTAGGCTTTCCTGTACTTCCTGAAGTGTAAATGATATATGCTAAGTCATCCAAAGCAATAGCAATTTCTAATGAAGTTTTAGCATATTGTTGTTGTTTTGATTTAAAATCAATTAGAATTTCTTGATCGATAATCAATTTCGACTGACTATCATTTTCAATATATTCAATGCGTTCTTTTGGATATTCAACATCTATAGGAACATAGGTTGCTCCTGCTTTTAATGTTGCTAGTAAACTTATGAGTAACCATTCATTTCGTTCTAGTTTTACCGCGACTAAATCTGCCTTAGTAATTGAATGTTCTTGAATTAAATAGTGTGCTAATTGATTCGAAAC
Source organism: Kordia sp. E (assembly GCF_056033805.1). NCBI lineage: Bacteria > Pseudomonadati > Bacteroidota > Flavobacteriia > Flavobacteriales > Flavobacteriaceae > Kordia > Kordia sp. E. Next base: position 947,120 of record NZ_JBRASR010000003.1, on the reverse strand, counting down.
TGCATCTAATTCAGCATATGTCAATGTTACGTCATTAGCAAGTAAAGCAACGTTATTTGGTACTTTTAATACTTGTTTTTGAAACGAATCGATTATGGTTTGAGAACTTACGGCAGTATTTTCTATAATAGCTAACGAGATTCCAAATGCTTCTTCCTCATTTGTTGTCAGTAAGGCAATGTCATTTAACTCGATTTCATGATTATCAACTACTTGATTGAATATGTTTTCTAAATGCAGACAACTGTTTTCAATAAAGTTTTCTTCATAAATATCCGTATTGTATTCTACGTATACTGAAAGTTCTTCTGCTACGACAAAAGTATATGTTATATCAAATTGAGATGTATTTCTGTTAATATCAAACGATTCAACTTTTAAATCTTCAAATTCTTTTCTATTGCTGAAATTTGATAATTGTTGTTGATTTTGCAAGATGACCATCACATCAAATAATGGTGATCTTGAAGTATCTCTTTTAAGGTTGAGTTTTTCTACCAATTCATCAAAAGGATAGTTTTGATGTGCGTATGCTTGTAATAATTGATCCTTTTCACGTTGCAATAAACTTGAAAAACGTTCTTTTTCTTGAATGCGCGTACGTATTGGTAATGTATTTAAATATAATCCTATTTGATGTTCTAAATCAGGATGTTCACGACCTGCAATTGGTGTTCCAATAGTAATATCATCCTGATTACTGTATCTGTATAGTAACGTTTTTATTCCTGATAGTAAGGTCATAAATAAAGTTACTTGCTGCTCTTTTGAGAAAGCTTTCAACTTTTCAAAAGTCTGTAATGCATATGTATGCTTTATTTGGTTTCCTGAAAATGTTTTTACTAATGGTCTTTTCTTGAAACTTGGCAATTGTAATACGGTCAATTCATCTTCAAATTGCCCTTTCCAATATGCTTCTCCTACTTTTGCTGTTGCTGAGTTTTCTTCATTTACCCAAACTGAACAGTCTTTAAATTGTATTGGCAACACAGGTATTTTTGTATGATTGCCTGTTTGTAATGCTGCATATCGTTGTAAAACTTCTGAGGTTAGGATTTCTAATGACCAACCATCTCCAATGATATGATGCATTGAAATGTATAAGATATAATCTTCAGCTCCTAGTTTAAGTAACTCGCAATGAAACAAAGGTGTTTTAGCGAGGTCATAATTTACATCTATTTCTTTTGTTATATACTCTTGTACTGCTACTTCTGCAGTATCTATATTTGAAAAATCTTTGGTCGTTATTTTGTAGTTAATTACTGAATGTGGTATAATGTGTTGGTGTAATACTCCATCATCATTTACCTCAAACACAGTTCTTAAGATTTCATGTCGTGCTACAATATCATTAACGGCTTCGGCTAATAGCTCAACCTCAATAACACTTTGTAAACGCAATGCTCCTTTCATTTCATAAGCTTTCGCTCCACCTTCTAGTTGACTTAACATCCATAGACGTGATTGCGCCGCTGTTGCTGGATACGAAGAAGCTTTTGGAATTTTTTTAATCGCAGAAAATTGTCGTTCTGTTAATTGTGCACTTAATCCTGCTATTGTAGGATTTACATAAAACATTTTAAATGTAATTCCTTTACCAATTTCTTTGTAGACCTTATTGATAATTTGAGAAATCATTAAACTATGTCCGCCTAATTCAAAGAAATCATCTTGGATTCCAATAGTAGCATGTCCAGTAACTTCTTCCCAAATAGTTACCAATTGCTGCTCAACTTCATTTCGCGGAGCTTCATATGCTTTTCGTGCTGCATTACTTTCAGAAATACTTGGTAACGCATTTCTATTTATCTTTCCATTTGGTGTTAATGGTATCGCTTTCAATTCAACAAAATAACTTGGAATCATATATGATGGCAATTTATCTGCTACATATGCTCTAAGTAAACTTTTATCTAGTACATCATCAGAAAGGTAATATCCTACTAGTACATCATCGTTTTGGATCTTCTTTACTGTAACAACTGTTTGCTGAATTGTTGCATACGCTGCAATAGCATTTTCGATTTCCTCAAGCTCTATACGATATCCACGTAGTTTGACTTGTTGATCTTTTCGTCCAAAAAATTCTATAATCCCATTTGGCAACCAGCGTACAACATCACCTGTGTCATACATTCTACAATCAGTAGCATATGGATTTTTTATAAATTTTTCTGCTGTTAGTTCTGGTTGATTTAAATAACCTTTAGCAACACCACTACCAGAAAGATATAATTTCCCTTTAACACCTATTGGCACAAGTTCAAGGTTTTCATCTAAAATTAGCGCTTGTGTGTTTGCAATAGGTTTTCCTACGGGAATCGTTTTGTATACTTTATCTGATATCTTATAATATGTACTATAGGTTGTATCTTCTGATGGTCCATACAAGTTTCGTACAGTAATGTTCGTTTTAGAAAGTATTGCTGCAATATCTACAGGAAAAGGTTCTCCTGCTAAGTTGATAATGCTTACTGAATCTAAACTATATTCACTTTCAATAATGTTTCGCATTGCAGAAGGTACTGTGTTCAACAATACTTTTTTATCGTATTGTAATGCTTCTCCTATTGCCAACGCATTTTGCAAAAGTCTTACTTTCTTCCCTATTGATAGTGGATAGAAAAACTCATATATCGATAAATCAAAGCAGTGTGAAGTTGCTGCATATACAACATCAAAATTAGTTGCGTCAAATTCTGCTTTCGCCCACTGAATCATTGCAACGACATTTTCATGTGTAATCAATACTCCTTTAGGGTTTCCTGTAGTTCCCGAAGTATAAATCACATACGCTACATCTGTTATTTCACTATTTCGATGAATCGCTTCTTTCGAATATTTTTCTTTAGTATTTAGAAAATCAACTAGTATTTCCTCATTAATTATTAATGTACAATTGCTATCTTTCTCTATGTATGCAATTCTCGTTTCTGGATATTCTATATCCACAGGAACATATGTAGCTCCTAACTTAAGTACTGCCAGTATACTAAATATTAGATGTTCATTTCGTGCTAATTTCACACACACGAAATCATTTTCTTTAATCGTAAAATTAATCTTGATATAGTCCGCTAATTGGTTAGAGCGCTCATGAAGTTCTTTATATGTAAGTGACACATCACCAATTAATAATGCAATAGCCTCTGGAGTTTTATTTACTTGATTTTCAAATAAATCAAGTAAGCTTTGACTTTTATCGTATTCAAGATTAGTGTTATTAAATTGATCTATTATTAATGCTTTTTCATTTTGGAGGATAATTGGAATTTTAGAAACTTCTTTCGTTAAGTACGTTTCTAAATTTAACAACCACATCTTAAAGACCTTTAAAAAATGTGTTGCTACTTCTTTATCTACAAAATCTTGTGAGAATCGTAAAGAAAGCTCGAAATTTGTAGCAGATTTTTTAATATTTAATGTGAATGGAAGTTGAGAATTATTTTCCGTTTCATTTGCAGTATAAAATAACCCAAAAGGTGTATAGGTTTTATAGAAAAGTGTTTTTAAAGGTTCTTGATGTATTAGTGAATTATGCAATTCATATTTATAAACAGTTTGCACCTCATGCTTAACACTTTGAAGATATTCTTTTAGTGATTTACTTTCAATAGAATCTAGTAAGTAATGTACATTATGCCCTTTTGAACGTATTTTTGAACATATAGAATTACTATTATTAAAATATCGCTTAGAAAGTATTTCAAATATCATGAGGAATACAGTAAATTCTGCATTCTTATTGCCCAATGTGATATTAGAAAAATACTTTAATTTTTCTAAATCAATTAAATCAATTGTTGTATTAAAAGTACCAAGTTGTTTGTAATCGTAAACATCTTGTACCTTCAATTTAGCATTCCAATATTGTATGCTTATTTTTTCTTCTACGGTAGTCACTATATTTCCTTTTGTAGTTTAGATAACTTCTTCGATTTCTTGAAAATAGCCAATGGGAAGTGTAGCTATAATATTCTGTTGTAAAGAATCAATCCTTACGATAATCTTACTTTCATTATTTACTTTTAAGACTTCACATTTCAAGCCTTCAAGTGGTCCTAACGCAATCTCTTTAGTATCTCCAATTTTTGGAAGCTGAGTATTGGTTTCTATATCTGTAATTTGTTCTTCATCTATTAAAAACTTCACCTTACTAATCTCTTTATCAGCTACTTTAGCATATTCTTTACCAAAACGAATATACGCGCAAGCGCCACTTACTGAGAGTGCTTTATAAAAATCTAAAGAGTTTGTGAGGTTTACAAAAACGTATGATGGAAATAAAGGTTCATGCACAATTTTTTTTCTATCACTCCATTTTTTTACTTTTTTCACTAATGGAAGAAAGGCTTCTAATGATAGCTCTGAAAGCAAATCATGCACCTTTTTCTCATGTCTCGATTTTACATACAAGACATGCCATCCATTATATAAATGTTTCATTGTTAGTTATTTAAATTAGCTTAAATAACAACACAGCTTCGCTTCCCTCAGTCACATGAGGTGCTTTTTTATAGAAATTGTGGGGGTGGGAAATTAACTAATACTAGCAGACTATTGTTCTTTTGAAGATAAATCATGCTATTAAACAACACTTCAATCTGCTCCCTACAATGATAATATTTTTTTTATTCAATTAACATTTTTATTTTATTTTTTTTACAAAAAATCATAACAAGCTACATTACAAATAGATACAAAAATAATTTATTTACACAGAACGTTATACCAACGTAATAAAGTAGTTTGTTACTTACAAATTTTAAATCAAATTCTTAATTTAAAAAAGAGAAAAGAAAATTATGAAAAAAGGAATTATATTTTCTAAAAATACGAAGCAATATTTTAAAATTGATTTACGTAAAAATACAATCATTGATTAAATTAGTTAAACAATTTTTAAATGTTATAATTATTTTTCAAATTGAATAAATAAATTCGCTTTTAATTAAAAAGTAAATTTAATTTGCATAATATCTGTATTACATAAGTAAGTTTGATACTATATAATAGACTTCAATTTAGTATTATCTCAACCAAACTTCTCTGTCCAAACTTTTGTATTGAATGGCTTCTGCAATATGATTTGGTAAAATATTGGTTCTTCACTTAAATCATCAATAGTTCTAACTACTTTAGATATTATCTTAATCAAATAAAATCATAATTTTTATAAAATAGATGGAATCAACTGTGATTATTAAGAACTGACAATTATCATATTTATATGGATTTGGATACTCTAATTTTGTGTTGATAATAACATATATACTAAAATTATGAAGTCAATTAGAATTTATATAATCGTCTTTTTTATTGCCTTATCAACAAACATGAATGCGCAATTAAAAATTGATGCTGAATTACGTCCTCGTTTTGAATACCGTCATGGTTTTAAAACATTATTTCCCGATGATACTGATCCAGCTGCTTTTGTATCTCAACGTACACGACTTAATGCAGGTTTTATAATGGAGAAGCTAGATTTCTATATTAGCTTACAAGATGTTAGAGTTTGGGGAGATGTTGCACAATTAAATAGCGCCGATAATAACGGGTTTTCACTTCATGAAGCTTGGGCAAAAATTTGGTTGTCTGAAAATTTCGCATTAAAACTTGGTCGACAAGAAATTATATATGATGATAGTCGTTTCTTTGGAAATGTAGGTTGGGCACAACAAGCTAGAAGTCATGATGTAGCTTTACTTAAATACAGTAAAAACAAGTTTAAGTTAGATATAGGTGTTGCCTTCAATCAAGATGGGCAAACATTAACAGGAACTACGTTAAATACAAATACGTATAAGAGTTTTCAATATGCTTGGCTACATAAAGATTGGGAGAATTTCTCAGGAAGTCTTTTACTTTTAAATAACGGTTTGCAGTTTATTGATACTAATAATGCCGATAATAATGATACACGTTATAGTCAAACCTTAGGAACACATTTAAAATACAACAAAGGTAAATTTGGAATTACAGGAAACCTATACTATCAGTTTGGAAATGATGTAGCCGACAACAATCTTAGTGCTTATTTATTAGGATTAGAAGCCATCTATAAAGCTTCTCAAAAAACTAAAATTGGTTTAGGTGTAGAGTTACAAAGTGGTAATGATAATGGCGCTCCAGCAAATGGAGATAACAATGCTTTTACTCCTTTTTATGGAACGAATCATAAGTTTAACGGTTTAATGGATTATTTCTATGTTGGAAATCATATCAATAATGTCGGATTATTAGATTTCTATGCCAGCGCTAATTTTAAACTAAACGAGAAGTCAAATTTAAATCTTGCACTTCATAATTTTTCTGCTGCTGCTGAGTTTAGCGATAAGCAACTTGGAAACGAGTTAGATATAGTATACGCATACAAACTTCAAAAATATGTTTCGCTAAAAGCTGGATATTCCCACATGTTTGCTTCAGACGGAATGGAAATCTTAAAAGGAAATACTGACGGAAACACAAACAATTGGGGTTGGGTAATGATTGTAATAAAGCCAACTTTATTCCAAACGAATAAATAAAATATTATGATGACAACAAAAGAAAAGACTGTAGCAGATTTTGTTACAGAGAATATAAAAACTGCGGATGTTTTTAAAAAACATGGAATCGACTTTTGTTGTGGCGGTGGAATTACTTTAGAGAAAGCTTGCGCTAAAAATAATGTAGATCAAACGCTTTTAGAAAAAGAATTGTTAGATGTTACTAAAATTGTAGATCGCGCGTACGCATATGACACCTGGAATTTGACATTCCTCATAGATCATATTGTGAATATTCATCATACCTATGTAAAAGAAAGTCTTCCATTACTATCTCAGTATGCAAACAAAGTTGCTAAGGTACATGGTGAACACTACCCTGAAGTTGTTAAAATAAATAAATTGTTTCATAATGTAGCCAATGAATTGATGAAGCATTTACAAAAAGAAGAACTTGTACTGTTTCCATTCATCAAACAACTCGCTACTGCGGAAGTTGAAAAAACTGAGTTGAATATCCCTAATTTTAAAACGATTCATAATCCAATAAAAATGATGGAATATGAACACGAAAATGCTGGAGATATTTTTAAAGAAATTGCAGCATTAACTACTAATTATATGCCGCCAGAAGGCGCTTGTAATACTTTTAAAGCTTTGTATGCGAAGCTACAAGAGTTTGAAGAAGATTTACACAGACATATACATTTAGAGAATAATATTTTACATCCAAAAGCTATTGCATTAGAAGCAAAGTTATTGGGTTAGAATCGTAGGTAGTAATATTAGTTTGAAGAAAAAGAGCATCTAAATTTAGATGCTCTTTTTATGTTTGTAGGTTATATTAATTGAATCTTTTATAGGCTTCTCTTTCTAATTCCTCTCTAAAATTAGGATGTGCAATAGAGATTAATGCTTTTGCTCTTTGTTTTAAACTTTTACCAAATAAATTAACGACTCCATATTCTGTAGCTACATAATGTACATGTGCTCTTGTTGTGGTAACGCCAGCTCCTTCTTTTAGAAATGGTGTGATTTTAGAAATTCCTTTTGCCGTAACGGAAGGCATTGCAAAAATAGGTTTCCCATGCTGAGAAAGTGCCGCGCCTCTTATAAAATCCATTTGTCCTCCTACTCCAGAATATTGATATTTCCCTATGGTATCTGCGCAAACTTGTCCAGTAATATCAATCTCAATAGCACTGTTTATTGCTGTTACTTTAGGATTCAATTTTATGATAGAAGTATCGTTTGTATAACCTGCTTCTTTAAAATGCACTAGCGGATTGTCATCAATGAAATCATATAATTTTTGAGAACCAACCGCAAAACAAGTCACTATTTTCCCAGTTTTGATTTCTTTTTCTTCTCCTGTGATGATTCCTTTTTCTACCAAAGGCAAAATTCCATCAGAAAACATTTCTGTATGAATTCCTAAGCGCTTATGATTTGTTAGGTTGTGTAATACAGCATTCGGGATATTTCCGATTCCCATTTGTAAAGTTGCGCCATCATCTATTAAACTTGCAACATGTTTTCCAATTTTAGTTTCTATCGCAGAAGGCGTTCCTGTAGCCGATTCATGAATAGGTCTATTTACTTCTATTGCATAATCAATATTACTAACGTGAATTATTCCGTCTCCATGTGTTCTTGGTACTTGCGGGTTTATTTGAGCAATTACCGTTTTAGCCGTTTGTATTGCTGGCAACGTAATGTCTACTGAAGTTCCTAACGAACAATATCCATGTTTATCTGGCAAAGAAACTTGAATAAATGCGACATCTAAAGGATATATATTTCTTCGGAATAACCAGTGAATTTCACTTAAAAAGATAGGAATATAATCACCATTATTGGAGTTGACTCCTTTTCTAACATTATCGCCCACAAAACAGCTAATTAATTTAAAAGAGTCGCTATACGGTTGCTCTAAATATTTTGCCTTTCCATGTGTATGTACTTGAATAATTTCTACATTCTTTATTTCATTATAACGTTCGCACAACGTATCTATTAATACATTTGGAGTCATTGCGGCTCCTTGAAAGAAAACTTTATCATTCGATTTTACAATAGAAACTGCTTTCTCAGCCGTTACTATTTTTATAGTATCTGAATTCATCTGTGTAAATTTATAAGTGCAAAGGTTGGGTGAAATTCTAGCAGATAAAATGACATAAATCATGAATTTCAAATCTTATAAACAAACATTTTCTAAATCATCCACCAATTGTAATCATGCTTCTGTTTTTTGAATGTAATTGAGGGTTTTTAAGTTTTTCAAGCGTATTCATTCCGCTTCTCACTTTTAGTTTTGCTTGCACTGCTTTTTGAATAACCTTAGTTATATCTTTCCCTGAACGCAAAGCGGAAAGCACATCAGATTCAGTATTAGAAAATAAGCAATTCTTCAATTGCCCGTTGGCTGTTAATCGCAATCTATTACAGGAATCACAAAACGGATTCGTTACAGAACTAATGATAGCAAAAGAACCTTTATAGTTTTTTATTCCAAAATTTTTGGAAGTATCATTCGATGCATCTTCAAGTCGAGCAACATCCAAAGCTGGAAATGTTTTAAAAACCGTATTCATAATTTCATCTAATGAGACCATTTTTTTAAGGTTCCATTGATTACCATCAAAAGGCATAAATTCTATAAAACGAACAACCACAGGAAGTTCTTTCGTTATATTTATGAAGTCTATAATTTCATCATCGTTAAATCCTTTAATTAAGACAATATTTACTTTCACTTTAAATCCTTCAGCAACGAGAAGCAATATGTTAGCATACACTTTTTCAAAATAATCTCTTCGGGTAATTTGCTTAAATTTTTCACGATCTAAAGAATCTAAACTCACATTAATGTGTTGTATTCCAAAAGCTTTGAAGGTTGAAATGTGTTTATCTACTATAATTGCATTGGTTGTAATGGCTAATTCTACTGGCAACGTTGCTAGTTTTTCTAAAATTAAAGAAGCATCTTTTCGTACCAATGGTTCTCCACCTGTCAATCTAATTTTAGTAACTCCATGTGCTACAAATGTTTTCGCAATCGTATAGATTTCTTCAGCGGTCATTAAGTGTGACTTTGGAGATAACGAAATTCCTTCCGCAGGCATACAGTACGTACATCGTAAATTGCAGCGTTCCGTCAGCGAAATGCGCAAATATTGGTGTGCTCTTCCAAAAGTATCGGTTAGTATGTTTTGATCTGTATTCATTAATCGTGTCTTGCGCCTTTAAAAATTCTAAAAACATGTAATAAAGAAGGAAATATAGCATCCATAGATTCTTTAGCGCCGTTGGTTGAACCTGGCAATGCTAATACCAATGTATCTTTGAATGTTCCAGCTACACTTCTTGATAACATTGAATATGGTGTTCTATCTTGTCCGTAGCTTCTAATTGCTTCTTCTATTCCTGGTATTTTTCTATCTAATAAAGGTGTTAATGCTTCAGGCGTAATATCTCTTTTAGACAATCCTGTTCCTCCTGTATAAATAATTAAATCAACGCCTGCTGCTTGATATTTTTTTGCTTTTTCTTGAATGATTTCTTTTTCATCAGGAATAATTATGTAATCAGAAATTGCAACATGACTTTCTTCTAGTTTTTGCATGATTGCTTTTCCAGCTTTGTCTTCTTTTTGTCCTGCAGAAATGGTATCCGAACAAACAATGACCGCAGCTGTAAGATCTTTTCTAAATCGATCTTTAAAATCAGACTTCCCTCCTTTTTTAGAAATCAATTTTATTTGATGAATTTCAATTCCTTTATCAATCGGTTTCAACATATCATACATATTTAAGGCAACAATACTTGCGCCATGCATCGCTTCTACCTCAACACCCGTTTTATAAATTGTTTTTATGGTACATACTACTGTAATCTCTAATCCATTGATTTCATAGTCAATTCCTGTGTATTCAATTGGCAATGGATGACAGTCTGGCAATAATTCAGGAGTTTTCTTTACGCCTAATAATCCTGCTGCTTTGCTCATGGCAAATACGTCACCTTTCGGAACTGTCTTTTTTAAAATAGCCGTGATTGTTTCTTGCGTACTCACACGAACTATGGCTTGTGCTGTAGCAATTCTGAGTGTGTTGACTTTATGTGTAATATCTACCATATCTTAACTATTTACTTTCCATTGATGTGTGCTGTCTTCAAAGACTTCTTTTCCGAATACGGGAACTTGTGTTTTTATTTCTTCAACGATGTATTCAATCGCTTTAAATACTTCTTTTCTTCTTGGAGATGATACGAATACGAACAAGCATAATTCACCTGCTTTTACAGTTCCTAAACTGTGATAAATATGCATACAGGTAAGATTGAACTTTTCAAAAGTAGCTTCGCGTATTTCATGAAACTTCTGATTTGCCATTTCTTCATACGCTGTATATTCTATAGATGCTACTATGTTTCCATCAACTTCATCTGCGCGTACTTGACCCAAGAAAATATCATGCGCGCCAATCGTTGTTTTTGATTGATGTTTGGCAATAGAGTTTCCTATAAACTCCGCCGTGATTGGTCCTTGAATGAATACGTTTTTTATCTTTTTATCTTTTTTCATCTTTTAGTTAGTTTCTATAGTGTTAAGTGCTTTTTGCAAACTTGAAGCACCTTCTTTTAAGCTATAACAATTTGTAATATGATGTTTCTGTAATTCCATTACTGCTTTTTTACTTCGGATTCCTGATTGACAGAATAGAATTGTTTCTTTTTTAAAATCAATTTCATGTAATTGTTCTTCTAGTTTACTTAATGGAATGTGTATACAATTTATGGCAGTTACTTTAGGCAGTTCATCCGCTTCACGTACATCAATAAATTGTACATTTTGCTTTTGTAATACTTCAGATATCGTAATTTCTAGAATTGCTATTGCACAACTAAACGCTGCTTCTTGTTTTTGAAATTGAGCAACAACTGTATCGTAATCTGCTTGTTCAGTTTTTTGAATCGCAATAGTATTAGATTGCAGTGTAAGTGCATTATAGTACAGGATTTCCCCTGCTAACACAGTTCCAATTCCTAATATAATTTTCAGTACTTCATTGGCTTGCATTGTTCCAATAATTCCTGGAAGCACACCTAAAACGCCTATTTCAGAACAGTTAGGAATTTCGCTTGGTTTTGGAGGATTCGGAAACAAACAGCGATACGTTGGACCATTGTTATAATTGAAAACTGCAACTTGTCCTTCAAATTTATAGATGGCTCCATATATCAAAGGTTTTCTGGTAATGACAGCTGCATCATTTATTAAATAACGTGTAGTAAAATTGTCTGTTCCATCTACAATAAGATCATATTTTTTAAATAAGTCAATTGCGTTCACATGCGTTAATTTTTCTGCATGCGCATGAATTGTAATCGTATTGTTTAAATCTTCCAAACGCTTTTTTGCTGCAAGTACTTTATATTCACCTAAAGAAGACGAACCATATAATACTTGGCGTTGTAAATTGGATTCATCTACAATATCATCGTCAATAATTCCTAATGTTCCAATTCCTGCCGCACATAAGTATTGAAGAATTGGACAACCCAAACCACCAGCACCAACTACCAATACTTTTGAGTTTAATAATTTCTGTTGTCCCTTCTCGCCTATTTCGGGCAATATAATATGTCTGTCATATCTATTCATATTGTATATAAATTATCCGCCTGCAAAAGGTGGTAGTAATGCTAATTCTCCTTGTGTTAAGAGCGTTTCTTTGGCAACCATTTCTTGGTTTTGAGCCGCTTGAAAATTTTTGGTTTTTAATACTGGATATTTATGATACAGAATATCCAATACTTCTAAAACCGTAGTTACTTCTTCATCCAGAATTTCTTCTTGACAATTGGTAACTTCAGCAAGCATTCCAAAATATTTAATCGTTATTCGCATTCGTTATATTTTTAAATTCTGTTGGTGTGTTTACATTTATAGTACGTACTTCTAATGTTTTATTAAGTTTAATTGTTTTAGTGTTTGATTGTGCTACTAATACCTTTAATCGTCTTTCTCCTTGTTCTAATAATGATAAACATTGGTCTTTGCATTTTTTTTTATACAAAGCGATGAGCGGCATTTTTCTATCCTGACTTTGTATTTGTACAATGTCTGCGTCATCATGCGAATGATTTATCAATTCCTTTAAAACAGTTGTATTGATTAGCGGAATATCACAGCTCAGCACCAAATTATTTTCTGTTTTAGAATACTGTAATCCTGTATATAAACCAGCTAAAGGACCAGCATCAGGAATGATATCTGTTACACGTTTCTTTTGAAAAATGTCATATTCAGGATTGTTACTAACGATGATAATTTCTGAAACTAACGGTTTTAAAGCATCTATGCTATGTTGTATAAAAGGTTTTTCATTGTATAACATAAAACCTTTATCACTTCCCATACGCTTGCTTTTTCCTCCAGCGAGAATGATTCCTGTGATATGTTTTTTAGTTGCTTCCATAATTAGATCAAAAACAATTTAAAAGATGCTAGAATTAGTACAAAAGCTAGCATATATCGTAAGCTCTTATTATTAAAATTTTTACTTCCGTAATAGCCGCCAAGAAAACCTCCAATTAGTGCAAAAATCACAAAGATGAACGCTTCATTTGCTAAAGAAGCGCCACTGCTTAATTGTCCAATTAAACCTGCAGCTGAGTTTACCCAAATGAATAATGCGGAAACCGCAGCAGCTTCTTTCATTTTTCCCCAATGAAGTAATAAAATCACTGGACTTAGTATAATTCCACCGCCAATACCAATCAATCCTGAAAAGAAACCTATGACTGCGCCAACAATCAATCCTTGCCATATTTTAATGCTTTTTACTTTCGATTTTTCATTTCCGAAAACATTCAACATTTTAAGAATCGCAAAAACTAATAGTAACGCTAATATCTTTTTATAGATAGAAGCATCAATTGTAATCATTCCGCCTATAAACGCCATCGGAATAGACGTTATCGCAAATGATAGGAATAACTTTCCATTAAAGTATCCTTCTTTGTAATAATGATAAAACGCAATGCCTGCTACAAATAAATTCAACAATAACGCCGTTGGTTTCATCACTTCTGGAGCAAAGGAAAACAAAGCCATTAAAGCCAAATATCCGCTAGCTCCACCATGCCCTACACTTGCATAGAGAAATGATATTACTGGCAGGATTACTATAAAAATCCAATATGTATTTAAGTCTACTATCAAATTGTATCTACCTTAGAAAGTTGTTTATCTAAATATTTCCAACAGTTTTTATTAATTTTATCAAAAGCAATAATTAATTCTTTTCCATGTGGAGTTAGTCTTGTTCCTCCTCCATCTTTTCCTCCAATACTTGAAACTATTACTGGATTTTTTGCAGATTTATTAATGGCATCAATAAGTGTCCAAGCTTTCTTATAAGACATTTCTAATGCTTTGGCACCTTTGGATAATGAACCTGTTTGCTCAATTGCTTTTAATAGCCGAACACGTCCTTCTCCTATGAGCACTTTATCATCTACTTCAATCCAAATTCTACTTTTTATTTTATAATCCATAATGCGCTATTTTAATTAGGAATGTGTATAACTTGTACTTGATCTCCTATGGAAATTTGATGCATCTCTTCTGGCATATATACAAATGCATTCGCCAACGCAAACGTTTGTAACATTGCCGAACTTTGTCCTTCAAGAATGGTTACTTTACCTTCTTTATAGATCGCTTTTAAAAATTGTGCACGATCTCCTTTTTTCGTGAAAACTGAAGCAGCTATTTCTATAGATTCCTTTAATTGAAAATTTGTAACGCCAGACATTCGTTGCAATGCTGCATATACATATATATAGAAACAACTTAAAGCTGCAGCAGGATTTCCTGGAAGTGCAAAAATTGAAGTATCTTCTTTTTTTCCAAAGAATAAAGGTTTTCCCGGTTTCTGCTTCACTTTATAAAACAGTTGATTCACATTTAATTCTTTTAGAACTTTCCCAACAAAATCATAATCGCCTACAGAAATACCGCCAGTTATTAAAACAACTTCATGCTTTTTAATTACAGTATCTACTATGTGAAGTGTTTCCTTATAATCATCAGGAATCTTATATAGTTGTGTATTTATAAAACCTGTCGCATTTAAAGCACTTTGCAACATTATAGAGTTGCTTTCATATATTTTACCATAACTTAAAGGTTTCCCAGCTTCCACTAGTTCATTTCCTGTTACAACAATTGCTATTGAAGGCTTTTTATAAACAGTAACTTTTTTTATTCCTAAAGAAGTTAAAAAACCTATAGCTGCTGGTGTCAGGTAAGTTTCTTTCTTTAACGCTATTGTTCCTATTTTAACTTGCTCTCCTAGCTGTCGAATGTTATCTCCTATAAAAATATCACTTGTTAGTTTTATAGTATCATTTTCAAGAATTACACGTTCTTGCATTATTACCGCATTCGCATCATTGGGAACAGCAGCTCCTGTAAAAATTCTAACAGCTTCTCCTTTTTTCAACCTTGGATGGTGTTCATCTCCTGCTTTTATTTCATCAATAACTTTATAATTAGTTGAATTATGCATACAAATTGCATAACCATCCATAGCAGATTGTCGAAAAGGAGGCATATTTATAGGTGATTTTATATCTTCAGATAGATAACTAGAAACACTATTTATCAAAAGCTTCTCCTCTGTTTCAATTACACTTATATTATTAAAAATGAGTTGTTTCGCTTCTTTCACATTAATCATTATTGTAGAATTATCACTGTTAATTATAAACTATACCGTTATTTCCTGACAAATATAACGACTTGATTTTCATTAATTTATGATAAATATCATGTTTTAAAACTGATTGTTTTTTGTACTTTGTACTAGAACTCATAAAGAAAAATAATGCCCGTTAAAAGTTATTTAGCCCATCCGCATGAAGGCAAAAAAAACAACCTCATAGAAGCTTTATCGAGGTTAGAGCAATGTGAAATCGTTCCTGCCCAAAATCAAGATTTAGTAATCATTGTGACGGACACAGAAAGTAATCTTGAAGAAGATCATTTAAAAGAACAAATAGAAGCTATTGACAGTCTAAAGTTGTTAGCAATGGTTTCAGGATTTAATACACCTAAAAAGAATTAATATATGTATACTTCTATAACAAATAGACGAAGTTTTATAAAAAAAATGGCCTTACTATCTGCTATGACGGCCGCAGCAACTATGTTTCCTGGAATTCTTTTTGCAGAAGAACAAGAAAAAGGTTTACCTAAAGGTGCCAATCTAGATTGGAAAAAAGCACCATGCAGATTTTGTGGTGTAGGTTGCGGAATATTAGTAGGTGTAGAAAATGGAAAAGCCGTCGCTGTAAAAGGAGATCCTAATAGCTCTGTAAATAAAGGACTCTTGTGTGTAAAAGGATATCATCAAACAATGTGTATCCAAGCAAAAGACAGGTTAACGCATGCTTTAGTTAAAAAGAATGGACGCTATGTAGAAACACCTATTAACGAAGCACTAGACATTGTTGCTAACAAAATGAAAGAGACCATTGAAAAACATGGTAAAGATTCGGTTGCAATGTATACTTCTGGGCAATCTACAATTCCTGAAGGTTACGTAGCATCTAAATTTATGAAAGGTGCCATTGGAACCAACAATTTAGAATGTAATGCACGTCTTTGTATGGCAAGTGCAGTAGCAGGATTTATGACTTCTTTTGGAGCAGACGAACCCATGGGATGCTATGAAGATATTGACCATGCAGATTATTTTATTACTTGGGGAAATAATATGGCAGAAATGCACCCAGTATTGTTTTCTAGAATGTTGGAACAAAAAAATAGCAGAGGAGCCAAAATTATAGATTTTGCAACCCGAACTACACGTTCTAGTACTGCTTCCGACAGATCTATTCTTTTTGAACCACAAACCGATTTAGCTGTGGCAAACGCCATTTGTTATGAAATTATCAATAATGGATTGATGAACAAAAAGTTTGTAGAAGACCATATCAGTTTCTTTAAAGGAAAAACCAAAATGGGATATGGAACAGAAGATAAATACAAATTTAAAGATAAGCCAGAAAAAATAGATTTTGAAGCGTATAAGAAATTTCTAGAAGACTATACGCCAGAAAAAGTAGCAAAGTACTCTAAAGTATCTGTAAAAAACATTAAATATTTAGCAGCTATCTATGGTGATCCAAATAAAAAAGTAATATCCTATTGGTGTATGGGAGTTAACCAACATACCAGAGGAACTTGGATGAATAACCTCATATACAATATACACTTACTTACCGGTAAAATATCACAACCGGGCAATGGACCATTTTCATTAACAGGTCAACCATCTGCTTGTGGAACTGCAAGAGAAGTAGGAACATTTACGCACAAATTACCAAAAGGAGTTGTCGTAAATGAAAAACACAGACGACTTGCTGCCAAAATATGGAAAGTACCTTATGAACGTATTCCGTCAAAACCTACATATCATACGACCGAAATGTTTAGAGCTGTAGATCGTGGTGATATTAAATTTTTATGGACACAAGTTACTAACCCGTTAGTATCTCTACCAAATACCAATCGTTATCGTCCAGCAATGCAAAAAGAATCTTGTTTTGTAGTGGTTTCTGATGTATTTCCAACACCAACATCAGATGTTGCTGATGTTATTTTACCAGCATCATGGCATATTGAAAAAGGTGGTTTATACGGAAATTCAGAACGAAGAACGCAACACTGGGATCAAATGATAGAAGGACCAGGAGATACTACTCCAGATGCATGGATGACAATTGAAATAGCGAAGCGCATGGGTTATGGCGATTTATTTCCTTACAGTAAGGAAAACCATGTAGAAGAAATTTATAACGAATACAGACAGTTTCATGAAGGAGCCAAACATGGCATGGCTCCGTTGGAAGTGTTAAAAAAAGAATCAGGCGTTATTTGGCCGTATGTAAATGGAAAATCTACACAATGGCGCTTTAATGCTAAATATGATCCTGCATGTGACAATGGTAAAGATTTCCATTTCTATGGAAAACCAGACGGAAGAGCCACCATTTGGCAACGCCCTTACGAACCAGCTGCAGAATCTCCAGATAATGAATATCCGTTTTGGTTAAATACTGGTCGTGTTATAGAACACTGGCATACTGGTTCTATGACCCGAAGAATTCCTGTATTGCATAAGGCTATGCCGAATGCGTATGTAGAGTTTCATCCAGAAGATGCAAAAACACTAGGAATAAGAAATGGTGAAAATGTAAAAGTAACAACTCGTAGAGGTTCTTGTACTTTACCCGCTTCTATTAACGAAAGAGGTTTACCAACTAAAGGGCAAGTATTTGTGCCTTTCTTTGACGAAAACCTATTGATTAACGATGTACTTTTAGATGCTTTTTGTCCTATTTCAAAAGAGCCAGACTATAAAAAATGTGCTGCTAAAGTAGAAAAGGTATAGCGTATGAAACGATTAGGTATTATATCATTATTTACACTGTTATCTATAGCTTTTATAGTTGTATGGAATTATAGTTACCAAACTGGATTAGAAGACGCTTATATTCCAATAACGAATGACAATTCAATTCCTTCAATTCCTTCAGAAGCTGGTGTTTTTAAACGTTCTGAGTTTGCGTTAGATTATGCTAATATGCCTGTAGATAAAAATCATCAAAGATCTTTAGCAACCTATTATGACAATAGAGCTTATCATGGAGCGCCGCCAAGTATTCCACATGAAGTAAAAGATGAACGAAACATCGGTGCAAATAGTTGTTTACAATGTCATCAAAATGGAGGATTTGTAACAAAATTTAATGCGTATGCTCCTGTAACGCCACATCCAGAAATGATAAACTGTAGACAATGTCATGTGGTAGAAAATACAACGTCTTTATTTAAAGAAAATGATTTTTATAACGTTACAGCTCCAAAAGTTGGAATTAACAATGCATTGAATGGCAGTCCGCCTGTAATACCTCATCAAATTCAAATGCGAGAAAATTGTTTATCGTGCCATGCAGGACCAAGTGCTCCAAAAGAAATAAGAGTATCGCATCCTGATCGAATCAATTGTAGACAATGTCATGTTTTAAATGATAAAGAAGTTAAGGATATAGGAATTTTTAACCGACAACAAAAATGAGCAATAAAAACTACATCATAATCATTACTGCGTTTCTTTCCATGTCTATATTTTCATGTAAACATCACGACGAAGAATACCATAGTATAACTGACAAAATAGAAGCAGAAAGTGAAAATTATCACGGTATTTCTATTTCTTCCGAAGAGCATTTAGGAGATGAAAAAATGATAGAAGTTACCGTTGGAGAACGTACTTTCTTAATTCCAGAACGTAAAAGTAAAATCAAATCATTTGCTTGTACAGAATGTCATTCAAAACCTTTAAGCGAATTACAGAGCTCTGAAGAAATAAAGAAAGCACATTGGGATATTACTATAAATCATGCAGATCAAAATACAATGAATTGTACTACTTGTCATAATGAAAAGAAAATGGACAATTTGACAAGTTTAACTGGAAATATAATCGATCTCAATAAAAGTTATCAATTATGCGCGCAATGTCATACAAAACAATATGATGATTGGCAAGGTGGCGCACACGGAAAACGTATTGGTGGATGGGCGCCTCCTAGAGCATCAATGACTTGCGTAAACTGTCATAATCCACATGATCCGCATTTTGAATCTAAATGGCCTGCGAGATTTAATACTCAAAAAATAAAAGAACGAAAGTAATAAAGTCTTTCAATAGACTATATAACATCATAAGGTATGAGCGATAATAACAAAAAATGGTATTCTCTAAATTTTGGAAGAAAAGAAAAAGATACTTCTCACTCTTGTGGTTGTGGAAATCCTTCTGGAGGATGCAATTCTAGTGTTCCAAAAGAAGAGTTAAACGAAAAAGAGTTTTTTGAAGCAGCAGTAGATGCTTCTATAGGAGATGAAAGAACCAAAGACGGTTTTGAACAAGTGTTTGACGTTAAGATGGATAGAAGATCTGCCTTTAAAAAACTAACAGCAAGTTTATTAATTGGTGCTGGCGCTGTATCATCTTGTACAAGTGTTATTGCAGGAGATGAAACTAAGGAAAAAGCACAAATAGATTGGGAAGAACAATTTAAAGGAAACTATAAATTGATGTCTGATGATGAAAAGAAAGGAACCGTAGATAGACTTGTTCGTTCGTATCAATTGCGAACTGGAAAAACCATTAGCATGTCATCTAAAAATGCTGAAGAAGATGTACTATTTGGCTATGCTTTCAATATTTCCAAATGTCAAGGATACATGGATTGTGTAAATGCTTGTGTTGAAGAAAACAATCAAGATCGTAATTCACAAATGCAATATATCCGTATTCACGAGATGAAAGACGGAAAAGGATTCAACTTTAATGAAGCTGATGATAATTACTATCATGAAGTTCCTGCCGAAGGACATTTTTACATGGGTACACAATGCTTTCATTGTGATAATCCTCCATGCGTAGATGTATGTCCTGTACAAGCTACTTGGCGAGAAGATGATGGCTTAGTTGTAATAGATTATGATTGGTGTGTTGGATGTCGTTATTGCATGGCAGCTTGTCCGTACGATGGTCGTCGATTCAATTGGAGTAAACCAACAGTTCCTGAAGAAGAAATTAATAAAAATCAACATTATTTAGGAAATAGAATGCGCAAAAAAGGTGTGATGGAAAAATGTACATTCTGTGTACAACGTTCTAGAGCTGGTAAAAATCCTGCTTGTGTAGAAGCATGCCCAACTGGAGCCCGCATTTTTGGAAACCTATTAGATCCAGATAGTACAATTCGCTGGGTTCTTGAAAACAAAAAAGTATTTAGACTTAAAGAAGATTTAGGCACAGAGCCTAAGTTCTGGTACTTTATGGATTAATAAAATATAAAACTTGAAATAAGTTAAAGTATACGTAAATGAGAAGACTTAGAGTTTTTGGAAGTTTAGTTAAAGATAGTTTAGATACCATTACACATGGTTCAAAAAAATATCATCTATGGATGGCGTTTTTAACGATTGTGATGCTTGGTGGAATGTACTGTTATTCAGTCCAATTAGAACACGGATTGAGTGTAACAGGAATGACAGATAGAGTAAGTTGGGGATTGTATATTTCTAACTTTACATTCTTAGTTGGTGTTGCTGCTGCAGCCGTAATGTTGGTAATGCCAACCTATGTATTAAAAGACATCGATTTTAAACAAGCTGTTCTTATTGGTGAAGGTTTAGCAGTTGCCGCACTTATTATGTGTTTGGCATTTGTTATTGCTGATATGGGCGGACCATCTGTACTTTGGCATATGATACCAGGAATAGGTGTATTTAACTTTCCTAACTCAATGCTTACTTGGGATGTATTAGTATTAAATGGCTACTTATTTTTAAATATTACTATTCCATTTTATATATTATTTAGACATTATCAAGGAAAAGAATCTAAAAAGAGTATCTATGTTCCTGGAGCAATTTTATCAGTCTTCTGGGCAGTTGGAATTCACTTAGTAACGGCTTTCTTGTATCAAGGATTGCAAGCAAGACCGTTTTGGAACAATGCGCTTTTAGGACCTCGTTTTCTAGCTTCTGCATTTGCTGCCGGACCTGCATTAATTATTTTAGTCTTAGCAATTATCCGAACTTATACAGCTTTCAAAATAGAAGATAAAACACTTAAAAAGATTGCTATGGTAGTTACTGTAGCAGCACAGATTAACTTAATTATGTTAGTTTCTGAATTGTTTAAAGAATTCTATGCACCAACACATCATAGTGAAAGTGCATATTATTTATTCTTTGGATTGAAAGGAAAAACAGCTTTATTACCTTGGATTTGGACAGCAATCACTATGAATGTGGTAGCAACCGTAATGCTTACATTCCATAAGCTTAGAAACAATTTCAAAGTATTATTCTTTGCTTGTTTTATGCTATTTGTTGCCATCTGGATTGAAAAAGGATTTGGACTTATAGTTCCTGGATTTATTCCTGGACCTTACGGAAAAATTGCAGAATACACACCTACTGGAATTGAAATAGGTGTTACCTTAGGTATTTGGGCTTTAGGAGCTTTTGTATTTACAATTTTAGCGAGAACAGCTATTGGAATTGAAACTGGGAAGTTACGTTACAAGAAAAAATGAGTTATAAAAACATAAGTGTGAATCTTATTCTTGTTCGGTTTTTTATTACAAATCACTCGATTTAAAAATCACAAAGTAACTCATCCCAACCAACCTTCTCTATTCAAACTTCTGTATTGAATGGCTTCCGCGATATGATTTGGTAAAATATTTGGTTCGCTTCCTAAATCGGCAATTGTACGTGCTACTTTAAACAAAATAATCTACATATAACGCATTAATGTAATTATAGAAAAAGAAAGTAACCCTTACTGCTCGGAGGATTTTGTAACGTATGAAATAAACTTTAATGATTAAAATAGTTAGAAAAAACACACACAACCAACGTATAACTTATCACATTCGAGCTAATCAACAAATCTTATAAGTTAATTCCAAGTATTATCGCTAATAGACTCCGAAGAACTCCAAATGCAAAAGGCAATAATAACACCTTCATTAGTAGTTTTAGTTCCGTTAATTACTGCTTTATTTAAAATACATTGCAACTATTTAATCAAGCACCCTTTTATCAAGATTTAATTAATAAAAGCTCTAAAAAATACGTGCTGGCACGTATTTTTTAGAGCTTTTTTATATGTTATTTTTGATTACAAAATTTTTTATAAAAATGAGACTTAAAATAAAATCTATTCTAATATTTTTTTTATTAATTTATTCATCAGCATATTCTCAATGGAATCAATTAGGCAATGATATAGATGGAGAAGCTGAAGAAGATTTGTCTGGTGAAATAGTTAGTATAAATGGAGCAGGTAATAGAGTAGCTATTGGAGGAAGGTTAAATGATGATGGTGGTTTTCAATCAGGACATGTAAGAGTATATGAATTTAATGCATCAACAAGTTTATGGGTTCAATTAGGTTCTGATATTGATGGTGAAATAAGAGATCAATTTGGAAAATCATTAAGTTTAAATAATGAAGGTAATATAGTAGCAATCGGATCAAATTTAAGTAGTGGTGGTGGTGCTGAATCAGGGGATGTAAAAGTTTATCAATATATTTCGGGGGATTGGACTCAATTAGGTTCTGATATAAGTGGAGAAAGTCCAGGAGACAGATCTGGAGAATCTATAAGTTTAAATAATGCTGGAAATATACTTGCTATAGGCTCTGTCGGTAATACTGGTGCGAATCCAAAAGGTAATGTAAGAATATATAATTATAATTCTGCAACAAATACGTGGATTCAACGTGGTTCTACATTAGTAGGTGAAGCAAATCAAGACAATTTTGGATATAGTGTTAGTCTAAATAATAACGGAAATAGAATCATTATAGGAGCTGTAGGAAATGATGCAGAAGGAGCAATAGGAGATAATTATGGGCACGCACGTATATATCAATATGATTCTAGTTCAAGTGATTGGTTACAATTAGGTTCTGATATCGATGGTGAAGGTCAATATGATTATTTTGGTTATACAGTAAGTATAAACGGAGTAGGCAATAAAGTAGCAATTGGATCAAAAACAAATGATGGAAATGGTAATGACTCAGGACATGCAAGAGTGTTTAAATTCAATACTTCAACAAATACTTGGCAACAATTAGGTTCTGATATAGATGGTGAAAATGCTGGAGATGAATTTGGTCATTCAGTTAGTTTAAATAATGATGGAAATATATTAGCAGTAGGTGCTATTAAAAATGATGGGACAGCAATTTATAGCGGACATGTAAGAATTTACGAATATAATTCTGGTAGTTGGATTCAGTTAGGTACTGACATAGATGGAGAAGCTTTTGCAGATGAATCTGGAGGTAGTGTTAGTTTAAGTGATGATGGCCAAACCGTTGCTATAGGAGCTAAAAAAAACAATAATAGTACAGGTCATGTAAGAGTATATTCTACTAATAGTTTAAGTGTAGATGAAAATACATTTGAAAATGAAGTAATATTATATCCAAATCCAAGTTTTTCAACATCTATCATAAATCTGAATAAAGTATACAACACTATACATATAGGGTTATTTAATATACTTGGAAAACAAATAAAAAAGGAATACTTTCATAACATTTCTAAAATTGAAATAAATACTTACGAATTAAATTCTGGGGTTTACTTTGTTAAAATAAAATCCTTAGATAAACAGGTAACTATAAAACTAATTAAAAATTAATTAATTGCCTTTCTTCAGGTTTTAAGATGTTTTTTACTTTTAAATTTTGTCAAAAAATATTTTTCACACGCAAATCATGCTTAACTCGATCTTAATATAAAGGTAGAAACTTAAAATTTTTAATTAATTTTTTATATGGTACCATGACATATAATTTATCCCAACCAACCTTCTCTATCCAAACTTCTGTATTGAATAGCTTCTGCAATATGATCTGGCAAAATGTCTGGCTGTTCGCCTAAATCAGCAATAGTTCTGGCGACTTTGAGAATTCTGTCGTACGCTCTTGCGGATAAATTCAAACGCTCCATTGCAGTTTTGAGTAAATTCAGAGCTTCTTTATCTAGTTTACAGTATAACCGAATTTGTTTGGTGTTCATTTGTGCATTGTAATGTAAGGTCTCTGAATCATCAAATCGTTCTGTTTGAATTTCTCTAGCTTTGATTACACGTTCGCGAATCAGTTCACTGGTTTCACCTTTTCGTTCTTCCGAAAGTTTTTCAAAAGGAACTGGCGTGACTTCAATATGAATGTCTATTCGATCTAATAAAGGTCCAGATATTTTTCCCATATACCGTTGCATTTCCATCGGAGACGACGACATTGGTGAATTTGGATCGTTGAAAAATCCGCTTGGACTCGGATTCATACTTGCTACTAACATAAAACTACTTGGGTAGGTAATTGTAAATCGCGCACGTGAAATTGTCACTTCTCTGTCTTCTAGAGGTTGTCGCATGACTTCTAAGACACTTCGTTTAAATTCTGGCAATTCATCCAAGAATAATACGCCATTATGCGCTAACGAGATTTCTCCAGGTTGCGGATAACTGCCACCGCCAACTAATGCGACGTCTGATATTGTATGATGTGGATTCCGAAAAGGTCGTTCAGAAATTAAACCCGACTTGTCTTTTACATTTCCAACTACCGAATGAATTTTGGTTGTTTCCAATGCTTCATGAAGTGTTAATGGCGGTAATATCGATGGCAATCTTTTGGCTAACATCGTTTTTCCTGAACCTGGTGGACCAATTAGAATAATGTTATGTCCGCCAGCTGCGGCAATTTCCATACAA
Source organism: Kordia sp. E (assembly GCF_056033805.1). NCBI lineage: Bacteria > Pseudomonadati > Bacteroidota > Flavobacteriia > Flavobacteriales > Flavobacteriaceae > Kordia > Kordia sp. E. Next base: position 922,211 of record NZ_JBRASR010000003.1, on the reverse strand, counting down.
CGCTTGATACTTTCCTGCCCCTTTACATCTGAGAAGTCAAATTCGGGAAATGCTAGGTTTTTCAGGAATTCTGCACGCGTGTCAATGATTGTTTGTTCTAACGATTCACCTTTGTCAAAGAAGTTGATGACTTCTTTTATGTTTTCAATTCCATAGACTTCTAAATTGTTGACAACAGCCGCTTCTTTTGCATTTTGTTTTGGCAGAATAAATCCTTTGAAACCTTCTTCACGTGCTTTTATGGCTATTGGTAATACGCCACTGATTGGTTGTAGGCTTCCATCTAAGGACAATTCGCCCATGATAAGATATTCTTCTATGTTTTCAGATTGAATCTGATTAGAAGCTGCTAATATTCCTAAGGCTAAGGTTAAATCATACGCACTTCCTTCTTTACGTAAATCTGCAGGCGCCATATTGATCGTGATTTTCTTTCCTGGAATTTTGTAACCGTTGTTTTGTAACGCAGCTGCAATACGATAGTTACTTTCTTTAATTGCATTATCGGGCAAACCGACCAAATGATAACCTATTCCTTTTGCCACATTCACTTCTACGGTAATTGTGGTAGCTTCTATACCAAATACGGCACTTCCAAAGACTTTTTTGAGCATTTTTAAAGTTAGTTTTCTTTAAAACTATTTCTTTATATAGTAGTTTCAAAAGAATACTTCGTAAGCGTTATAGATTTTGTATGAGCGTTAGATTTTACTTAATTTGTATGCTTTTTATATGGACTCCAGTTTCTTCCGAACGAACAAACTGAGGTCCTATTAATACGATTTCACCCGTAGTGCATTTGCCTTTTATTGGCGCAATTGCTATTTCAAACTTTGTATACTCTTTAATATCTTCTGCAAGTTTCCACTCCGTTTTTGATACAACTTCATCATTATTATAAAGTATTAACAAAATGGTTACTTGATCTCCTTCGAGAAAACTTTTCAAGAAAACCTGTAACGTTTTTGGCTGTCCTAATAAACTGAAAGTAGTTTTAAGCTGCCCTTTTTGTGCTAAATACAAATGATAACCATCATCACTTTCATTTGGGTAACGTAGAACACTTTCAGAATATTCCTTTTTTGAAATTGTCCAATTACTCGGCATTAGTATACTGCTATCTTCTTGCAACTCCCATGAATTAAATTTATGATTCGGTATTGAATTATTCATAGTTTCACTTTTTGTTGCACATCCACATATTAGCATTATGCTTAGCGTTAATATAAATAAAGTGCCTTTAAAAACTTTCATTTAGATAAAAATGAGAATCTTATTGGATAATATCAAGATTTATTGGTGTTATTTTCAGCCTTTTAAAATCTAGAAGCTTAATTTCATCATTAACAAACCTTCTTTTAATTCTTAGTAATGGTTCTTCTTCTCCATAACCAAATTCTACTGAATCGTTTGAAAAGTTTGAGATATTCCTTTCAAAATATCCTCTTACTTCCAGTCCATCTTCAGAGATTAAGGCAAATTTAGATTTAACCTTACCAATCATTATATATGGATTTAGAGCACGTTCGGGAAAATATGTTCCGGTCATTTTAACTCTATAAAACAACATAGGATTATTGTTTATGTCTCTTACTATTTGTTTAGCTGACCATGTTAAAAGGTCACTTTCTATCGGAAATTGAATTAAATTATTAAACATAATTATTTTTATTTTGTAAATTGAACACTATCTATTTCTATCTCACCTGTTGCTTTTGCCATGAATTCAAATCGAATCCTCAATACATTAGCCAAATCTACATCTGGAAGACCTGCGCATTTAATAGTAAATGCATGTAACGGTATTCTAATGGTATTCATAGCAGATTTTGTATATTGATTAACTCCTCTTTTATGTGGCTCTGGTATTTCACCAAATTTGCTCACTTTTATAGACCGCTTTGTGTTTGTAGTATCTTCTAAAGCCACATATAAGTCTTGGATTGCATTTACAGTATTATGTGGACTGTCTACTTTTTGAGAAATTCTAAAGCTAATAGCTTCAAAAGACGAGACATTTTTATCTGCATCTGGAATATCAAAACTCAGAAAATCAGATGTATTATTCCATCGAAGTAGCGCTCCTTTGGTATCATGCGGTGAATGTGAATCTAGAGTATTAAGAGCATTATCTTGAGGATTCGTTGGTAATGTATTACCATCATCTACAGTTCCTCCAATAGTACTGGTTTGCCAGCTTGTTGCATTTGAAGTTCCTTCAAAATTATCTACAATTTTAAATTGATTTTCAGCTTGGTATTGTAAAAAGAGTCTTGCCTTTCCACTATCTGCAGTAGTAACAGAAGATGGTATCCATTCTCCTTTGTACATTTCTTCGTATTTATCACTATTTAGCATATGCGTCTTAAAGAACGCTGTCATGTAAGCTTTGGCGATTTTTTGATGCGCATCCATATTTATTAACTTAGGCATATCTAAAGCAGTTAACTTTGACCACGGTGATGTAATATCTGTATCTGCCCAAACCGTATTGAATCTTCCATGTGTGGCTCCATAAACAAAGACAAAACTTTTCGCTTCATCACTTGCTCGGTCATATAATCGAAACCCATTATTAGATACTCCAGCTACATCTCCATCCATTGACCCATAAATATTCATATATGGCGTTGCCCAAGAACCACCTACATCTTCAGATGTGTACTGATCAGTTGGTGCCAATGAAATTATTGCATTTATGTTATGTCCTAAACTATTTTGATGATTCAATCTAACAGCAGCAGCTACTGCTTCACCTCCACGGCTATGTCCCATGAGACCTATATTGTTTTGAACGTTACCACTACCAAACTTTGTGTTCAATACGCTAATATGTTCAAATGCCATACGAGCTCTATCTGTTGCTCGCCAACCAGGATTTAAGTGAATACTAGCAGCAATAAAACCATTTTTTGCAAGATGTTCTAGTAGATAGTCATATCCTTCATAACTATTTAATGCGCCACTATTTCCATGAATGATTATTACTACTGGGTAATCGGATTGAGCAGCACTCAACTGATTAGGTTGCGTAGCTCCAGAAACATCTGATGGAAAGTAAACTTGAGCCTGCACATCAGCAGTTTTTGGGTTAGACAAATCATTTAGGACAGTATGCGGACCTTCATTGTATTGAAATTGCCCTGCAAAGTTAAATGAGGTTTCTGTTCCAGGATCTTTAACTATTCTAAAACCTGGACTATAATATCCATCAATAAAATCAGTTGGTGGAGAATTAAACTGATGATCAGGCACAAAAGCTGCAGCATCAGTAGTATTATTCCCAAAATCGGCAACAATATCATATAAACCTTCTTGATTCGCATTTGGCCAAAGTAGATGGTCGTTGGCATTTATACAGCCACTATAAACCTTAACTTTTGGAACACTTGCATTACCTCCCAATACTGGCAAATGTGTTAAACTGTTATTAGCCGTCCAACCTGCTGCATCTTTATGTTGAACAACATGTAAAGCAACCATTTTACTATGTATTGAAGGAGAAAGAGCATTTGGATCTAGAGCTCCATAAATATCTTCGCCTAATTCAAAAACATTCGTAAATTGAAAGTAAGGACTGCCTGATAGCTTTCTTCCACTTATAGGTATTGTATTTACACAACCACCAAAGGCAAATTTACTAGCCATAAAGTCTTGTCTAACTACGAGTCCCGTTGCATATCTCGTTAATAAGTCACTTCTTCTAATTGTAAAATCTTCATCATCTTCATATCCATATCTTGTAGGTCTAACTATAAAATCATACGCTCCAGTTTCTATTTCACCTCGTTCGGCTATTACTGTTTCATAAAATTCAGATTGACCATTTATTTCTATCTCAGCCACTGCAGTTCTACCATTTTGTAATGTAACTGGCTCAAATACATTTCCTTCTTCCCAATTATGTTGTCTTGGTACTAAATAAACCAATGCGTTTCCTTCAAAATCTGGATTGTAAATAGATATGCGTACATCATTTTCCCCTTCTACAAAACCATTACGTATGAAACCATTTTCATCTGTTCCTATTAGTAAAGGACGTTCAAGATTATTAGGTACTTGAAATGAATTTGATAATATAGATTCATCACCATCTAGCAATTCAATATTTATATTTCTACCACTCCAAAATTCTCTTGATTGCCTTACTGTAAAACGTTCATCAGAATTAGGATTATCCAAACCAAACTGCGGCCAAACATTAACATTTTGTAATTGTCCGTATTTATCCGAAATAAAGCGACTACTAAACATTTCATCTCCTTCAGAGCTTATTCTTACCGTATAAGGATGTGAAGCTCTCAATTGTGAAACATTTAAACGTATGTCTTCTCCAGGATCATAGTTACTTCTAGCTTCTCCATTTTCATCTTGCAAGTAAATTTCTCGATTTTGAAAAATATTAATTTTAGATTCTGGAATAGCAATTGTGAACTGATGGTCATCATGAACATTAATTGTAGTACATGTAATGCTTTCATACAACAACTTATCATTATTCTTGTCAAAAATCTTAAAATAAATATCTGGGTTCTTTTCAAAGAACTCACTAAAGTCACTCGTTTCGCTTAAAATATTAAAGCGTCCATTTTCATCTGAGGTATCGCTACCTAGGACATCATCAAAAAACAAATCCTTATCGTAGGCTTTTACCAACACATTGGATACAGGTATATTTAATTGTTCTATAATGACGCGTCCTGAAATGTTAAATTTAATCATCGTAATTGAATTTAAATAATTAGAATTTTTCAGCTTTCTAATTGTTAATAGTTGTAGCTAAATTATCTTTTTTTCGCAACGATTAGTAGGTTTAATAAACCCTTTCATGTAAGGTTAATAGACCCTTTTTTACAAGATTAATCACTATTTTTATTGGAAAGTGCTTGATACTATACTGAACTTTTACATCTAAGAAATCAAATTCGGAGAAATGATACGTTTTTTAAGAATTCTGCGCGTGTGTCAATGATTGTTTATCCTAACGATTCGGTTTAAAAAGAAAAATCCTCAACTTCTAATGAAATTGAGGATTTTAATTATGGATAGTTTTTTTAGTTTTTAATGATTTTTTTAGTTTGAATTACAGTATCTGTTTGGACTTTAATAAAGTAGATTCCTTTGGAAAGATTGCTAATACTTAACTGATATTGTCGTACTGAACTTTTGACTTCAACAGCTTTTAATTGTCTACCATTAATATCATAAATTATTAATTTTTCAATTTCATGATTTGTCTTTATTTTCACAATATCTTTTGTAGGATTTGGATAAATTGATGTTACGTTTGTATCAAATTCTTGAACTGATAAAGGTGCTACAATTTCTGTACTAGCAGTATTTGTGGTAATAGCAGGATTAAAATCAAAATAGATATCAGCTACTCCATTGATGATATCGCCAATAACAACATCGCTTTTAAGCTTTATTTTAAAAGTAATATAGCCATGCGAATTAGGTTCATCATTAGTACTATCAGGAAGGTTTATATTCTCAAAAATAAAATTCGTTCTACTACCATTTACAATTTCTATCCTTCCTTGATGACTCAGACTTTCTAATTGCATCGTTGTCCAATCTAATTTTTCATCTAAAACATGATCTACTTTAACATTGATAGCACTTGCAGTTCCTGTATTTTGAAAACGAATTATATAATGTAAATATTTATCAATTTCATTTATGGTAATTTCATCACCTTCTAAAACTCTAATGTCATTAGGATCGTATGAACCAATTACTGTTTGTTCTAATTCAAAAACGTTATCTGCTGGTGTTTCGTCTCCTCCAACTGGATTTAGAGTGACCGTAGAAATCAATATATCGTCAATATTGGTTGTCGGTGGAGCAAATACATTAAATTGTATGTCAATAGTTTTAGTTTCAAATGGACTTAGATCTACATAATCAAAAGTAAGTGTATTTATTGTTTGTGATACTACTGTTTCACTTGCGTTTAAAAATTGAATTTTTGATTCATCAAATTCAAATGTTACATTTCCACTTAGCGTTGTTGTCCCTATATTTTTGCATACAATTTGATAACTGGTATCAAAACCTGGTCTTGGGTCATTTATAGAAGGGTAAATTGCAACAATTAAATCATTCACAGAAGCAACAGGTTCAATACAAAAATCACCTAACTCAGTAGTTCCAATTCCACTAAACGTAAAATCATGTTGTGAAGGATTAGCTCCATAATAAGTAGGAAGTGCGCTAGAGACAGTAGTTGTATACATTCCTTCACCAACATTTAGACTGTAAGAACCGTTAGGAAGTGTAAATGTACTATAAGAATCAACTCCATTACTTGTTGTGATCATCAAGTTTTGCATCACTGGATCATTCATATCACAACCTGAGGAATTCGAGTCAATTCTCACGCCTCCTACAATTTGATTTCCTAGCTCTCCTTCATTGAGAAGCACAATAAGTCGTCTTGCAATAAAACCAGCATATTCAACACCGTGAGCATGAGCAATATCAATTTTAAAATCACCATTATAATCTCCAAGTGCTGTAACAGGATCAACTAATACATTATCATTTGTAAATATGTGAATCTCATTACTAAAATCTTGATTACCCGTTAGGTTTTCATACCAAAATACACCATCAGAACTCCAAGACTTCCATACCACATCTAAATCTAAATCTCCATCCAAATCAACTACTTCAACAAATTGAATAAGGTTAGAAGGATCGCCTATTAGTACTGGAGAAGCAAAACTTCCTTGGGCATCTACATTTTCATACCATCTAATATCGTTTCCATATGTAATGATATCCAGGTCATTATCTTGATCGAGGTCTACCAAATGAATTCCGCGATATGCCCCGCTATCTGTGAGTATAACCGCAGGAGCAAAACTTCCTGCACCATCAGTGTTTTCATACCATTTTACAAGCCCAGCTCCTAAACTTTCATTTACGACTACATCAAGATCACCATCACCATCTATATCACCTAATTGTCCCAATGATGGGGAATCGATATCAGTACCTATTACTACAGGAGCAGAAAAAGTACCTGATCCTGTTTCATTTTTCAACCAATATGCTGTTCCGTTGGCATTACTATAAGTTAAGAGTAAATCTTGATATCCATCACCATCTATATCTCCTGTAGCGATTCGATTTGCTAAGCCAATAGATGCGTTTAATGTTTGAGCTTCTTCAAACATTCCTAGTCCATTTATGTTTTCATACCAAACGAGATCTTCTTCAGGTGAAAATCTACTTGCAACAATATCTATATCGCCATCATTGTCTATATCAATAGACGTTGAATACTGAACAAGATCAATAGCAGACAAGAGTTCCTGTCTTCCAAAATTCCCATTACCATCTAGGTTTTTGTAAATAGAAATATGTCCGTTTCCAGTGTTCAATAAATCAAGATCTCCATCATTATCAACATCAATGGATTCTATATGTTTTGTATAAAGACGTTCAGAAATATTCTCTCTAATACCAAAGGTTCCTTCTCCGTCCAAATTTGAATACTTATAGATGAAACCTAAACTTTGATCTGGAGCAGGTGAAACAATGACATCTATTGTTCCATTTCCATCAAAATCTCCTGTAGCTAACCTATCTACTCTACTGCAATTATTAAAACATGTTTGAGAATCGATTATATTAGATGTTGAAAAAGTCCCCAAACCATCTACATTTTCTAACCAGATTAAATCTCCATCACCAAACGCACATAGCAAATCCTGATCTCCATCAGCATCTAGGTCTGTTGATATCATACTAGAAACATAAGAATCTTCTATACTGATAATAGTTTCAGAAATCTGTCCATTATTGTTATCATATTCAAGCCAAACTAGGTTCTGAATACCAATATATGAAACTATAAAGTCGGGATTTGTATCTCCATCAATATTTGCTTTCTTTATAAACCATGGAGAGGTTGGCTGATTTGCCTGAAAAACTTGAGACGAAGAAAATGTAGCATTCCCTATGTTTTCATACCAAGAGAGTTGGTCAATTGCAAAATCATAAAAAATAATATCAATTGCAGCATCTCCATTAACGTCTTGCAACGAAAAATCAGAAATAGAGTTTGCAAAGGATATAATTACTGTAGGATTTGTAAACGTTGCCAAACCATCTATATTTTCATGCCATGAAATTCCTTGTCCGCTTAAATTAAATACAATATCATTATCATTATCTCCATCAATATCACTTATCTCTAAATTATTTATGGTGGTAGAATATTCTTCTATTTCATTAAAATTACTAAAGCTACCATTCCCTTGATTGGAAAACCATACGATTTTAAGTGGTCCGAGTCCAACTGTTTTTAGCAAACATACTATATCTATATCTCCGTCACCATCTAAGTCTCCGATTTGCATGTCTCTAATAACAAAGGATTCATCAAAGTAAATTTCCTTAGCAGAAGAAAAATCTCCTGCTCCATCTCTATTTTCATACCATACAATATTATGATTTGAGCGTACAAGAACATCAAAATCTCCATCAAGGTCTAAATCTAAGTTTTCATTATCGAATAATGCTGGTTTAAAAATGACATCACTTTTTTCAGTTATTCCAACTTCTTCAAAAATCACTTGAGCTGTTAGGCTTAAAGGAATACATAATACAAAGAAAAATAGTAATGCTTTATTCGTAATTTTCATGTGTTTAAAATTATATTTAATCTAGTATAACAAATATAAAATTAAAAACTTATTGAATAATAATATAACTATTGACGATTTATAAAAACACAATAAATGATGCCCAAGAATCATGCGTCCAAAAGTTTACAAAAGTGATTTTGTTTCATGACATAATAAGTTTCTTTGAAATGAAACTCTCAATTCTTTATTCATTAAAAGTGATTTTACTCCTTCATAAATAGCTTGTTTTGTGGTATTTACAATTAATCCATCTTGCTTATGCTTTATTAAATTAGAAGCATTCGAAAAATTCGTTACAACTACTGGCCTATTGAATATTTTTGCTTCATGTACTGTCATACAATAGCCTTCATGAAATGAGGTCTGAACATAAATATCACAGTCTTTTACAAAGCAATAAGGATTAATTTTTGGTCCCAGCATACTAAGTTCATCCTGAATCTCTAGTTTGACAATTTGATTTTTTATATCCTCAGAAGTATTTCCATTTCCTATTAGATACCATTTGAAATTTAAGTTATGCTCTTTGAGTTTTTTGACAATTTCAGGAATCATTTGTTGTCCTTTTTCTTTAGACAATCTGCCCAAAGTAAGTATTCTTAAACCATTAAAACTATCATTGTATGTATTTCCTAGTGTCGCTAGTTTTTCTAATTTTGCTTTAGAAATAACGTTTTTAGCTATAAATGTTTTATTTGAAAGTTCAGGAAACATAGCATCAAAAACTGATTTTGCATTTTCGGAAACACAGTTTATTTTATCAAAATCTTTGTAGTATGTATTCCCAAAAGTTTTATTGAATATTATTTTACTAACATCAAAATGTATCCATTGCTGCTTTTCTGAAGCATTCACATGTTTTAAGATATAATATGAAATAAAGTCTGAAGGTCCGGCATAAGCTATGGCTACATCTGTTTCGTATGCTACGTTTACATTTTTTAATGCTTTGACATAATTTAGAGACCAATTACCTGTAGCTTTAATTTTTATATGTCTAATTAAATTAGATATGACTAAAAACAACTTTAATTGTAAAATATTTTTTTTGATTTGATATAGAGGAAGATGATATAGTATAGGTTTTATTTGTTCAAAATTTTCAAAAATCCTAACATTTACAGAATCAGGTATTTCATCATACAATTCTCCTCCAGCTTCTAGTAAGAGTAGCGTGATATGTACATTTTTTGATTGAAGTTCATTTATAAATGCTAAAAGTGCTTTTTCAGTTCCACCTAAACGCATTTTATGAGCCATTATTAAAACTTTCTTCTTCTCCATTTTTTAAGTTTCTTTTGATATAAAATCATTTAACATTTTTTTGAAAAACAAAAAGGATTACTGGTTCGTTTATTATTATTATATTTATAGACCTTGTTGTATTGATACAAGATTATATAAATATTAAATATAAAAGTAAAATGAGCATCTTACGTTATTTATCTTCGACATTATTAAAAAAAATTAAAGGAAGTCGTGTTTCTGATTCTTCAAAAATAGTAGGAGGCGCTGCTACAAATAGTCAAAGTGAGCCTGAACAAAACTATGTAGATTCTTTTTACCATTCATAACTTTTGTTTTTATCTGTATGTATTATAACTAAAAACGAAGAATCGAATATTAAATCTTGTCTAGACTCCGTAAAAGAGATCGCTGATGAAATTATTATATTAGACTCTTTCTCTACTGATAATACAATCAATATTGCTAAAAATTATATTTCAAAAATTTATTTTAAAGAATGGATTGATGATTACTCCTATTCCAGAAACTTTACAATAGCTAAAGCAAGTGGTACGTGGATTTTAATTATTGATGCCGATGAAGAATTTAAATATGAAAATGATTTTATATCTAAATTAAAGTCTACAAAAGTGAATGCTTTTTCTATTATTAGAAAAGAGATTTACAGGCAACATCATGATTTAAAACAAGTTAAATATCCAGTTAACATAATCCGACTATTTAAACGAGAAACGAATGCTACGTTTCAATATCCAATTCATGAACGACTAGACGATTATTTTACTAAAGAAGGAATAAGCGTTTCACTAAACAATAATTGTTATTTAGAACATAATATTAGTTTAGATATTGAACATGTAAACTCAAAACAAGAGAAATACTTAACGTTGATCAATAAGTATTTAAAGAAAAATCCAAATGATGATTGGTTAACGTATCAAAAAATTAAAACGTTAACCTATTTTAAAAGAAATGACCAGGTTTTCAATACTATTAATTCACTAACAACCAGCAACCTAAAAATAAAGAGTGCCATAAACATTATAGTAAGTCAACTATATATTGAAAGTGGAAAATTGGATGATGCTATAAAAACATTAAAAGACTCTCCGAAAAGTAGTACACTTACAAATATGTTATTGGGTGATATTTACTTTAAAAAAAAAAGTTTCTTCTAGCTTTAAAATATTATAGTAAATTAAAAACTTCTAGCAAATCCATTCGTTTTGAACAAGCAATGTATATCCTTACATACTGTGAAAAAGCGGATAAAATATACAAAATTGCTAGTGTTCTATATTCACTAAAATTATACTTGGTATGCATCCTTTTTTTAGATCTTCATAAAAAATACTTGCAAGCTGATTCACTACTCTTATATGCTTTCATTTTTCTAAAAAAAGATAATGAAAAGGAAGCTTTGAAATTCATAAAAAAAGCTAGAGAGAAAGATCCACATTGGAAAAAACTTATCGAATTAGAGAATTTATATACATAACTTACCAATTCTGAAAAAGTGTGAATATTGAGTTTTTTTTCAGAAATGAAAAAAAAAAACCTCAACTTTTAAAAAAATTGAGGCTTTTGATGTTGTAAAAATATGTTTATTGTTTACTTATTTTTTGTGTTTGGGTTCCTAAATTGGTTTGAATTTTCACAAAATAGATTCCTTTCGATAGATTGCTGATATTTAATTGATATTGTCGTAAAGAGTTTTTTATTTCAATCACTTTTAACTGTCTACCATTGATATCATAAATTGTTAATTTTTCAATTTCACGATTTGCACGTATTGTAAATAATCCTTTCGTTGGATTTGGATAAATTGAAATAATATTTTCTTCGAACTCCTCAACGGATAAACGATTTACAATTTCTGTATTAACAGTATTAGTGATTATCGGTGGATTGAAATCAAAATAGATATCAGCTGTTCCAGATATAATATCTCCAAAAACTACATCACTTTTTGGCTTTATCCTAAAAGCAATATACCCATGTGAATTAGGTTCATCTGTTGTACTATCTATTAGGTTGATGTTGTCGAAAATAAATTCTACATTGCTTCCATCTGTAATTTCTACATGACCAGCATGACTCATGCTTTGCAATTGCATGGTAGTCCAATCCAATTTGTTATCTAATATGTGTTCTACTCTAACATTTATGGCACTTGCCGTTCCTGTATTTTGGAAACGAATGATATAATGTAAATACTTATCTATGTCTTCTAGTAAGATTTGATCACCTTCTAGTACACGAATATCATTAGGATCGTAAGAACCTATAACAATTTGTTCCAACTTGAATTCATTGTCACTTGGAGTTTCGTCGTTATTAATTGGGATTATAATTCCCGAAAATGAAAGTATATCATTAATGTTGGTCGTTGGTGGTGGAAACACATTGAATTGTAAATCTATAGTTCTAGTTTCAAATGGATTTAAATCGGTAAAATTAAAAGTCAAAATATTACCTAGTTGTGAAGCTACAGTTTCACTAGCATTTAAAAATTGCATTTTAGTGTTGTCAAACTCAAAGATAATACTTCCATCAAGTTGAGTATTTCCTGCATTATTGTAGACAATTTGATATGTGGTATCAAAACCTGGACGTGGATCATCTATATTTGGATAAATAGTAATATTTAAATCATTATAAACTCCAGATGGTACCAAACAAAAGTCTACAGTATCGGTATTCGCTACTCCTGTAAAATTTGATACTGCCGACGCAGGATTTAACGTATAATAATTCGGTATTGGTGATACTACGGAAGTCGTAAAATTCCCTGAATTTGGAAATAATTGATATACTCCGCTATTTGTTGAAAAAGTAGATAAGCTAATAGTTCCGTCTGTAGTTTCTACTAGTAAATTTCCGATGGGTGCATCTCCATTATCACAACCATTAGAATTTACATCTACTTTAATTTCTCCAATTATTTCATTGGTGACTGTCCCTAAGTTCTTATACCAAACTAATGTATCATAAATATAAGATCCTGAAATTACATCCTTACTTCCGTCTCCATCTACATCGCTCACAAAGACACATTTTGGATAGTTAATGTTAGTAGTGACTATTTGTTCTACTCCAAAAGCACCTTGGCCATCCGTATTTTCGTACCATGTTATTTTTCCAACTGCAGCAGACACTATATCCATGTCATTATCTCCATCTAAATCACTTATATAAACCGATTCGACGCCAGTTGCTGATGTTGTGATAATTTGTTCGGTACTAAAAGTCCCTTGTCCATCAGTATTTTCATACCAAGCTATCTTGTCATCACTAGTAGATAATGAAAGTACATCCATATCTCCATCTCCATCTAGATCACTAGCAGAAACTAAAAGCGCATAGTTTGCTGATGTTGAGATAATTTGTTGTGCTCCAAAAGTACCTTGCCCATCCATATTTTCATACCATGCAATTTTATCATCATTGATGGAAGCAGAAAGTACATCCATATCGCCATCACCATCTAAATCAGCTGCACACGTAGAATTAGCTCCAGATGCTGTTGTAGTTATAATTTGTTGCGCACCAAAAGCACCTTGCCCATCCATATTTTCATACCAAGCTATTTTATTATCATCACGAGAAGCAGAAAGTACATCCATATCACCGTCGCCATCTATATCACTTGCGTACACAGATCTTGCTCCATATGCTGTTGTAGTTATAATTTGTTGATCACTAAAAGTACCTTGCCCATTTATATTTTCATACCACGCTATTTTTTCATCATACCAAGAAGCTGATAAAACATCCATGTCACCATCTCCATCTAAATCCGTAGAATAAACTGCTGCTGCTGCAAATAAATCTGTAGTTATTGTATGAGGTTTCGAAAAAGCACCTTGCCCATCTGTATTTTCACTCCAAGATATCCTACTATCTCCAAATGACGCTATTAGTATATCCATATCATTATCGCCATCTATATCACTCGAATAAACTGAAACTGGAGCATCTATCCACGGTGTCAGCGATTGTTGATTTCCAAAAGTTCCTTGACCATCCGTGTTTTCATACCAGGCTACGGTGTCATCTGCAAAAGATCCTGATATAACATCCAAATCGCCATCACCATCTATATCACTTGTATATACACAAAAAGGTTCATGAGCCAGTGTAGAAATTACTTGTTGAGTACCAAAATTACCTTGACCATCCATATTTTCATACCAAGCAATTTTGCTATCATAACGAGACGCCGATAGTACGTCCATATCACCATCACCATCTATATCACTCGAATAAACCCATCTCGCACGATCTGCCATAGTAGTAATTACTTGTTGAGCACCAAAAGTTCCTTGACCATCAACATTTTCATACCAAGCTATTTTATCATCATTACGGGATGCAGAAAGTACATCCATATCGCCATCGCCATCTAAATCACTTGCATGAATTGCCCTTGCCGAAAGTGCATTTATAGTAATTGTTTGTCGCGCTCCAAAAGTGCCTAGTCCGTCCAAATTTTCAAACCAAGCAATTCTATTATCATTAGAAGATGCTACAAGTACGTCCAAATCACCATCTCCATCTATGTCAGTAGGATAAGCAGCAATAGCTCCCCACGCCATAGTTGTAATAATTTTTTGAGATCCAAAAGATCCTTGTCCATCTGTGTTTTCAAACCAAGCTACTTTATTACTATTAAAAAACGATGAAAGTACATCCATATCTCCATCTCCATCTAGATCACTTATAGTAACAGTTCCTGGAGAATTTTCGATAGTAGATATAATTTGTCGGGAGCCAAAAGTACCCTGACCATCTATATTTTCGTACCAAACTATATTACCGTTATCACGAAATGATACAACTACATCCATATCACCATCACCATCTAAATCTTCTGCACTAACCGATCTTGCTGCAACCCCATCTCCAGGCGCGGAAATGATCTGCGGACCACTAAAGAATCCTTGCCCATCCAAATTTTTATATAAAGCTACTTTACTATCAAGAATAGATACTGAAAGTACATCCATATCGCCGTCATTATCAATATCAACAGGGAATACTTCAAAAACACCGTCTATTGAAAAATCAAATACAACGTTCTCTTCAAATCCTAATTGAGCAAATCCGAAATGAGTAATTAATAGTGTAAAAAGGAGTAGTAATTTTTTTTTCATAGCAGTCTTTTAAGAAATTTGCAATTTTAAGGTTTTATTTTTTCTTTTTCAATTCTAATCAAAGTACTTTTGTCCAAACCTATTGCTATTGTAAATTTTAGCATCAATTGAGTAATTTTAATTCTTTATGAAAAGAATTAAAATTACTATGTACTTTCATCTACATGTAAAGTATTTAGTAAATGATTAAATAACAAATAAAGTTTATGAAATACACAGATTTTCGTCTTTTTGCTTTGTTAAATTCCTACTCGTAAATAAATTCCTATCAAAATTCAATATTTGAGCTAATTGTAACTGTGTTTAGCTACTAATCTTACTCTTTTAAATTCATTTCTAACAGTTTTTTATCGTCAAGTCTTAGCTTCAATTCCAAATACAGCACTTCCAAAAACTTTTTTGAGCATTTTTGATGAGTTTTTAATAAAACTACCTTTTTATATGCAGGTTACCTAGTATGATTTTGTAAGCGTAGTATATTTTGTATAAACGTTGTATTTTCCTCTCAAATCTCCACAAAACCATGCTTTATAGCATAGTTGACCAATTCGGAAACTGAGTGAATGTTAAGTTTGCTATAGAGATTTTTTTTGTGCGATTGTACCGTGTTTACCGAGATGAAGAGAATTTCGGCAATGTCTTTGGTTTTTTTGTTTTGTGCAATGAGTTTTAGTACATCTATTTCACGTGGTGTGAGTTTTAAATCTGCTACTTTTAATGTTTTTGGAACGCCTGCTAAATCATTGATAAGAATGTTTGTCAAACGTGCATCTACATAAGTTTCACCTTTTCCAACTGTATGAATCGCTTCAATGAGCATTTCTTTGCTTGTGTTTTTTAGAATGTATCCTTTTGCGTCTTTTTGCATTGCTTTTTTGATATATTCAATCTGATTATGCATCGTTAACATTAATACATTGATCTTGAGTTCTTGCTCGTTTAATGCATCTAATACTTCTAAACCGTCCATTTCTGGCATAGAAATATCTAAAATTAATGCATCAACAGTGTTTGATTGTAGATATTGAAGTGCATTTTTTCCAGACGTAACAATTTGTATTTCAAAAGTTTCCGAACTATTTTGAAGCATTAATTCGATACCTTCGGAAACTAAACTGTGATCGTCGCAAATGAGTAATTTCATAGATTGTGATTAATGTGTTGGAATGTCAATATTTACAATAGTTCCGCGCGATTCGTTTGAATCTATATGACAGGAACCATCAATGGTTGCCAGTTGTTTTTTAAGGTTTTTTAATCCAATTCCGCTTTTTTCTTTTTCAATAGTAAAGCCTTTTCCATTGTCTTCCACCATCATATTGATATGATCAGAATTTCGTGTAATGTTAATGCTCAATTCGCTAGCATTTGCATGTTTTAATACATTATTTACTAATTCTTGCAATATGCGAAAGATAAAAATACTCGTTTGTGAGTTTTGAAAGTTTTCTAAACCGTGTAATATTGTGTGTACTTTTAAGTTTCTATTTTCTACTTTTTTAGAGAAACTTGTGATGGCATTTTCTAGATTGAAATCTGGAAGTGGATCTTTGTCAAATCGATGTGATATGTTTCTAACTTCATCTGTTACGCTATCTAAAATTTGATTTGTTTTTTCATATAGTTTTTTTGTTCCATCATGGGTTTCTATAACGTTTTTATCAAATGCTTGAAAGTGAAATTTTACAGATGTCAATAAGCTTCCTATGTTGTTGTGCAATTCTTTAGAGATTTCTTCTTTTTCCTTTTTCTTGGCTGACAGTGTAGCATTTATGATATCGATCTCTTGGTTATCAACAAGGTTCTGTATTTTTTGTTGGAGTACTATTTCTTGTTGAACAGCTAATTGGCTTGCTGCTTTTTTTAGTTTGTAAAAGTAAATTGCAATGATAACAACCAAGCAGAGAATTATCGCGAAAGCAATTAAATATCCATATAATTTTTTGTTTTCTTCTTGCTTTCTAAAAGCAACTTCTTCAGCGAGCGCACGATCTTTTTCTAGCAATGAGATTTCTGCTTTTTTCACTTCTGAATGATACGATTTTTCCAGTGTTGCAATTTCCCATAGCTTTTGTTCATTGAATACGGAGTCGTTTAATGCTTCATATTGTAGTTGATATTCGTAGGCCTTTTGATAGTTTCCTTCATTTTGTGCAAATTCACTCTGTTTTTTGGCTAAATACCGCTTTAATGTAAGTGCTTCATTGTCTTTTGAAAGTACTATTGCTTTTTGTAATGCAGCTTTTGCCTTTGCGAATTGATTTTTGTGTTGATAGATGTTTGCACGTGCAATTTGAATTTTTGCGCTGATTGATGTTTCTTTTTTATTTTGATCAAAAAGTGCTGCCTTTTCTAAATAATCTAGCGCAAGTGTTGTGTTTTTTTGTGCGTATAATTCGGCAATATTCAAATATCCTTTTACTAATTGAGAAGAATCTGAAATTACTTCTTTGAGTTGAATACTTTTTTTGAAATAGTCTAACGAGATCACATCATCACCTTTTTCATAGAATAATGCGCCTAAGTTATTATATATTTTAGCTACTTGAACCGTATTTTCTTCTTCTTTGTAATAGTCTAATGCTTTTGTGTAATAGAACTCTGCTTGTGTATAATTATCAGATAAACTGTATACATTTCCAAGGTTTGAATAGGTTGCAATGGTTTGCCGATCTTCAATTTCCTGCTTGTTTAGTAATAATGATTGTTGGTAATGATATACCGCAGAATCATAAATACCCGTAGCTGTGTATACGTTTGCAATATTTACATGTGTTTTACTTTGTTGTTTTCCCGTAATACTAGGATCGCTAATTGCTAATCCTTTTTTATAATTTGCCAATGCTTCATCATAGAATTTATTTTTTTTGAATAGTAATGCTTTTGTATTGTATACCGAAAGTAAGCCTTTGTAATTTTTAGTAGCTTCTTCTAGCTGTTCTGATTTTTGCAATACCAGCAAAGCACTATCAAGTTGCTTTTTACTATTCCAATAATGTGCCTGAATTCGTAAACTTCGTGCACTTCCTTTTTTATAGTTATGCAGTATTGCTAAGGAATCTGCTGTTTTAGCAAGTGTATAACAATTTTCCCAAGCTCTTTTTCTTAAAAAACCAAAAGCTTGTGTATTCAGACTATCAATATGTTGTACATGCTTTGCTGTTGTTGAAGTTTTTTCTTGTTTACAACCAACAAAACATGCAGCAAACAGTATAATACTACTTAGAAAACCTATAATTTTATGTTGTACAATATGTTTCATTCTTACTTTAAGACTTTCCTTCATCAATAACATCAGTATCTTCATACGTAATTACGGTACGTTTTGTTCCTGTTGGATTTATATTACTAATTATTGTTACATCTGTTAATAAGATTGAACTATCGTTGAATACAAAACTGGCATTCTCTTTATTTTTTAGTTGAAAATTTCTCTTTACTTCTACTGGTTTTTCGAGTTTTATTGCATCTAATGAAGTAACTAAATACACATTAAATTTTAACAGATCGACATTAGCATCTAAATTACCTGTAATTTTAAGATTGTATAAATCTTCTTTTGAAAATTCTCTAATTTCTGAATTTGAAAAATATGTTGAAATGATTACTTCTATATGTAATCTTTCCGAAGATTCCTTATCATCTCTAGCTACATTGACATCTAAACGTTCTATGCTTTTTAAGTTGGTATTCATATTATATACTATGGTTTTTATGGTTAGTTTGGTTTCAAGGTACTGAAATATCTCTCCTAATGAGGATATTTTATTGTTTTAATTAGTTAAAAAATACAGGACAACTTTTAAAAATTGCCCTGTAAAAACTGTATCGGATTTTGCGTTGCGATAAATTTGATCCTATATATTTCTCTAAAAACGAATCTAAAGTTTTGACTCCTACGCTATTTTGTTAAAGAAATTGAAGTGAGATTGCCTAAAACCTTTATAAAATTTGGGCTGATATTATGATCCTATCAAATCAAACTTAATGTTTAGTGTTGTTCCTGTAATCTTATACGTTGCTACACTATCACTATCTTTAGTAAATTTAACATGCTTATTTGTAGATGTTGTATGACCGCCTTCTGCTTTTACACGTGGCCACATTTCAGCATTTTCAGGAATATTATATTTAGCTAAATCCATCGTATATTTTTTACCAATAGAATAGGTCTCTGACCAATCAGTCTCTTGTCTAACACCTTTGTTATCTCTCCAACGGATTCTGAAAGACATCTTAAATCCTGCTTCATTCAAAAGAGTTACTCTGTTTACTACTTGCATATTTTGTAATTTTAATAAATTGGCTCTTACTCTATTAAGGTTTTTCAGATTCCACCTTTGTAATAATCATTCTTTTTGTACACTCCAAAACTATGGCAATACAATACGTTAGAAAACACATATATTGGTGATTTTCAACTCACCTATTTATGTGGTATTTTGTATTTTCTGAATATTTTTTTGATGTAAAAAAAGACACAATACCTATTATTCATTGACGTTATGCCTTTTTACTCGAAAGGAATTACATTTTTAGAAGAAGTACTTTATTTAAATGTTTTGAGCATAAAAAAAGCTTCAATTCGTATGGAATTGAAGCTTCTTGCGCTTCCTTTTTTGTAGTTATAAGTCGTAGCTAAATAAGCTGCTATTTGGGCAAGTATATTTCATTTCAAATTAATCTCTTATATCGTTCTATCTCCTTCATCAATAATATCAGTATCTTCATACGTAATTACGGTACGTTTTGTTCCTATAGAATCAGCTGTTTGCACTGGAGCTGTAGTTTCATCAATTGATACCTTGATAATAAATATACTACAATTAAAATGGTTAAACTCAAGTTTTTCCTTGTCAAGATCAAAGCTAAAAAATTGATTTACTGGATAATTCCCTGAATCATTTTCACTCTTAGTTGGTGTTGCTTCTTCTGCATTTTCTAAGCTTAAATCTAGATATAAAAATTTTTGCTCATTTTTGCTTACTATTGATAAACCCTTATTATTTAAGCCATTAAATTTAAATTTTAAGTTAGGAATAGTCATCCATGCGGTTGCAAAAATATGTAGTTTATTGGCTTTTTCTCCGATGTTACGCGCAACAATAACACTAAATTTTTTAAAAGGAGCTTTTAGGTTTATTGGTATTTCTAATGTTTCTGGGTTTTGCATGATTATATTTTTTTAAAATGGTGATTTATTATATGAAATTTAACTCTATTTAAAGTACAGGACAATCCGAAGATTGCCCTATAAAAACTAAACTGATCTATAAAGTTGGTTCTATATATGTGATTGTTGAAGCATCAATTGCTCTTTTGTTATCACCTGCTGGAATAAATTTCCCTGAACTGGAATCATATGCAACAGAAATAGTATCAACTCCGCCACCAAATTTTAATTCTGTCATTGGAGAAGTAACGTTTGTAACTACAGTATTACTTACAACACTTGATTGTAACCAAATATAAACCGTTGTATATGGTGTCATTACTGCTTTACTTGCTAATAGTACTGGTGCCGCAGAAACAGCATTCCCAGCAATCTCAGTTCCGTTTACATTTGCATCTTGGAATAAACCGACTGTCATGTATGGTTTGTTAGCATACTTATTCAATAATGCATACGAGTTTGGTACTCCTCCTTCTGCTGGTCCAGATATGGCGCCACTAGGCTCTAGTGTATATAATTTATCTTCTATGGCTGCAACTGGCACGCTTGATAATTGGATAAGTTTTGCTCCATTTGTAACTCCGCTTGTAGATGCATAGATTCCGTATTCTTCTGTCCATGTTAATGTATTTCCTTGCAAAGGTTTAAATACTTGCCAAGCAACATTTGGACTTCCTCCGCCCGTTGGCTTCGCAACAATAATATTGGTTCCTGTTGCATAAATGATATTTAATTGTTCGTTTGTAAATGCTGTTTTTAAACTAAATGTTGACATAATAAATTGATTTAATAATTGTTCCTACTCTATTTGATGGCTTTTCGGATTGCGCCATAATGATACTGTTGGTTTTTAGTGACACTGACAATTTTCCTCCTGTGCAGCTAACATCAATAATGCGAAATCTCCAGATGATAATTCATCCATACTTTTGGCAGCTAAACCTGGCATTGGCAGTTCGATTTCGAATGTTTTATTCACACATTTTTCACCAACAAATGGGACGTCAATACAACCTTCTAGTTTCAAGCTAAAACTGATAGTTTGATCGGTCACTTTAAAGTCTCTAATTGATACTTTTATGGATACTTTTGGAATTGGATTAAATTCAAAATCCGCATTTGCATCGAATGAAAACGACTTTGAAAAGTTTCCGAAAGGAGTTTCTGCAGTTACTCTTATTTCTACTAAACCATCTCCATCTGCGGTTAATTCGGCACACACTCTAAATCCAAATATTTTAGGTGTACATTTTCTGACTGAACGAAAATCAAATCCTTCGTAGATTTCATTATTTTTTATTTTAGTAATTGTTGACATAATTTTAATATTTAAAAAGTTTTGGTTCTTACTCTGTTATGGTTTTTCAGATTCCACCTGTGGTAATGATCATTATTTTTGTACACTCCAAAACTAGTATTAGCACAACTGCCATAAAACACACATATACGGTATTTTTGACTCACCTGTTTATGTGAGATTTGTTCTGTTGTTTTAGATTTAATTATAGAAGAAAGGTTTTAAACACCTATAAATACTGAGTTTTCAATAATCACATAGGATTAATTGTATAGATCAGATTCTTTTGTGATTTGATTCACTTTAGGAAGATTTTATATTCGTTATGAATTAGAATGATAGTATTCTACACATAATATATTTGCACAATCTATTTTAATTTATGATTTTTAAAAGATGAAAGGAGTAGATAAATCTGTGCGATTGATAAATTTTTTAATAGATATGGCGGTGATTACTTTCATTGCCATATTTTTTACCCTAATTATAGGTTCTTTTGGGCATTCAGAAAGATTGTATGTGTATGCTTCTATTTTTGGCTATTATTTTATTTTAGAAACGTTTACAGGACAAACGTTAGGTAAGATGGTTACCAAAACAAAAGTGGTGATGAAAGATGGTTCTAAAGCAAATTTTATCCGAATTTTTATGCGCTCATTTTTACGATTGGTTCCCATAGATATTTTCACTTACCTTTTTGGAAAACAAAATGGATTGCATGATATGCTTTCAGGAACACGCTTGGTGAAAAAAGAAGGTGATTAGTTAGTGATAAAGAAATATTCACCTTTACACCATTCTTCCTTCTTTGATAAATTCACGTTTAATAGCTGCTATTAACGTTTCATTTGTGAGTGTTGTTTGTTCATTATCTAACGCTGTTAAACATGCGTATTGAACAATGTTAACAATGTTTGCTCCTGTAACTTCATAATCTTCAGCAATGATATCTAAATCGAGTTCGTCATCTATAAATGCATCAGGAATGTATTTTTCCCATAGTATTCGACGTTCATCGATTCCAGGGTTTTCAAATTCTATGATAGATTGAAATCTACGTGTAAACGCTTTGTCAATATTAGTTCTGTAGTTTGATGCCAAAATTACCAATCCTGAATGTGATTCTATTCGTTGTAATAAGAATGATACTTCTTGGTTGGCATATTTGTCATGCGCATCACGAACACCTGTACGTTTTCCAAATATTGCATCGGCTTCGTCAAAGAAGAGAATCCAATCTTTGTTTTTTGCTTTGTTGAAGAGTTGTGAAAGATTTTTTTCAGTTTCTCCAATGTATTTTGAAACCACCAAAGATAAATCTATTCTGTATACATCTTTGTTAGTATGTTTTCCCATCAAGCTTGCCGTGAGTGTTTTTCCAACACCTGGCGCACCAAAGAACATAACTTTGTATCCAGGGTTTATTTTACCTTCCATATTAAAGTCGGTCAATAAGGTGTTGTTATGTTCCATCCAAACTAACGTATTGTTGACTTCATTCAGTGTTTTTTCTTTCAGTACTAAATCTTCCCATTCCATTGTAGTTTCAAGCAACTCCGCAGGGAAATCTTGACTTAGTTTTGGTTTTGAGATTGATCCATATACAAATAGTTCAATGTATTCATTATCTAGCAATAGCTTACCACTAATTTTAGGTTCACCTTCAGGCGCTTTTCCTAATGATAGTATTGATTTTTTATGGAATATATGACTTTCGTCAAATGCTTTTACGATAAAATTTCGAGCTAATATATTATCACCCGAAATAATATAAAGTGCCGTTTCACCAGTTGGAATAATTCCTCGGTGATTGGTTCCTTTTATACCTCCAAATTCTGGAAAATCACTTCCATTCGGGAAATACTCTGATAATATATTTGTATAAAAACCTGGCGATACATGTGGCAATATCGAAAGTAATAGTATTAGAATTTCAAATATTTGCAATTCGTTTTCTACTACAAATTTTGAGAATTCAGAATCATCCGTAGTAAAATCGAATGTAGGGAATTGAGGTGTTTCATCACTTTCTGAGTCAGTTATGAGTCTAAATCGTACTGCATCTTTTATATAATTAATGATATCTACCGTCATATTTGTAAAGAGTTTGAATCGTAATTTTTGAAGGTTATGTATCATCATAACTTTCAAGATTTAAAGTACGGAATAATTCTAAACGTATACTACGGGAAAAACACCTATTCTTTTATAAATACTATTGTTTTAAGGCTTTTAGGTGCTTTTGTATGCTGTCTATATTTTTCTTGATGCCTTCATCACTTTCAAGAACTCTTTCATAGTATCTTAGTGTACTCTTGCTTAAATGTCTTGCCAAAGTTGGCTCGTACGTATCCCATGAACAATTACTTTCATTGGTTTCCGCGTATACATTAATCTTTTTATTTTCTGTTTCAAGAAAAGTGATCAATTGGTCTCTTATTTTAGTGTCTTCTATTTCACCTCCCAAAAACGTTTCTACATTTTCTATACTAATGATTCTCGGAAGGTAGATTGGAATGTATTTTACACTGAATTTTTTTGAATTCTGAATTTGTAATAAAGAATCTTTTATTTGAGATGCTGGTTTTCGTCCTCGTGCTTCTAATCGCTTGATTAAGTCACTGAAGTAATCAGGGTTTTTATCTAAGTTAGCACCAGCACTTATGACTGCTGACAAGTTTCCTTGTTCTTGCTCATCAAACTCAATGAAATTGATTGTTGGATATTGTTTTTTAAATTCTTCTAATAAATGTTTTACATAATTGGTTTGCCCGTTGATGATTTCCACAAATACCACATTGGTTTCTGGTTCTATAATTGAGCCTTTTCCATTTTTTAAATTATCATACCAATCCAAACTGGTAAGCAATCCACTATTATCAATGGCTCCAGCATCAATATAATGACCATAATTTTTGATTTTTGCCGCAGGACTAAACCCTGGGAATCTATTGGTACATGAAACACCTTGATAGAATGAAACTGCCTCACCATTATTTAGTTGTGATAAATTATCAGCATTTAAAAATATACTTTCATCATCATACCAAACAGAAGAAAATACACCTCGTCGTCCATTAGTTTTAGCTGTGTTTACTAGCAATGCAGGAAAGTATGTATTGGTATCGTAAATGTTTTGTTTCCAATAGGATAAAAATGAATTATTATCAAGTGTTCTAACCTTTTTACTTTTACTTTCTAAGATATTCTGATAAGCTACCATAGAGTAATATGCTCTGTCTTTGTGCGGTGCAGCATAATAGTTTAATGGAGCAATTTTTCTTATAAAATCCCAACCAAGTGTATATGAAATATCTGAAGATGCAAAGTTTTTTAGTCCTACCGAATCAATTTGATCTTTAATTAAATCATATTTATTTTGATATTTTCCAGCTAAGACTGAATACATAGAAAGTCCCATCATTCCACCGGAAGCACCTGAAAAAGAAGCTGTTTGATCCAAAAATTTCCCATCCGTTTTTCGCTGTATTTCATTTAATACTTTCATCGTCCAGATGTTCGCTTTTAGCGCGCCACCATGCGAAGCCACAAAGAATAATGGTTTGTTATTGTCTATTTTTGTTTTAAGTACATCTTTGTAAGTTTCAATACTGAGTGAATCAACTCGAACTGTATTTTCTGTATCTAATTGATGTACTTTGCGTTCATTAAATTTAAATGTTAACAATAGAAGCACAATAACAGAAACAATGCTATACGCTACTATTTTTTTACTTTTACGAACAATTCCTCCTTGTTTTTCTATAGGTATAATCTTTGAAACACCATCACTTGAATATCCAAGCGTATCATAATATTCTTTAGCTACAATTTTGTATTCATTAGGATCTTCTTCTTCTAGTTTTTTGAATGCATCCGATTGTCGCTTGATGGCTTGCATTACAAATAAATATTTTAGAATACATGCCAATGTGTAATAGATTAAGTAAATGTATGCCAGCAAAATAGGCATTGCATTGATGTGAAACCAACCAAAAGAAACGGCTAAATTACTCTGAAATAAAAGTATAAAAATTCCTATTGCTATGATAAAGAAGAATAGTATGTAGTTAAAATCAATACTGATCAATCTAATAATTGGTGCCATACTTGAATCATACATTTTTGATCTGAATAAACGAAAATAGATGTATGTAATTGACAAAAAGAATGTTAGTAGTTGCAGTGAAAAATAAGCTGTACAATTAAATTTACTAAAAATGGCAATACCTAATAGCAAGAGTACAGATACCGTAAGAATTGTTAGAAAGAAATATTCTCCATTTTTGTTAAATTTTTTATGCGCAGCTGTGGATTCATTCGTTTCGTTTTCTTTCTTATATGCTTTGTTCTCCTTGTCAATTATTCGCTTTTTTTCTAACATGTATGCCATTAAAATAAAAGGTCCGAAATAGCATAGATATTTAACGATACTGATGAACGTAGGACTTATTTCAGCATATATAAGTTTTGGTTTAAATGTTTCATGAATGTAGTAATGCCAAATGCAAAAAATGAACAAACCCAAGGTATAACGCAAGTATTTTGCCATATAATCTGGTTTGTAATCTTCTTTTTGTGAGTTACGTTTTGTGGGTTTTGTTTTGTAAACAAATATGCTATAAAGTTTTAACCATTTTTGGATATACCAATAATTTTCATCTTTACTATCATTGATATCTTTTGCATAGTAAATGTAGATTGGATAATGTGAAATGACCAACGCAAATACAGAAATAATAACATAACATAGTACCAATGAAAATCCTCCGCGTTCTATCATGTCAACCAAGAGTGTATAAGCTTGATCTAATGCTTGCACTAATAAAAATATAACCGCTAAAATGATAAGACTTAAGAAAGAAGCACGTCTAAATTTATTGAACGAGGCTGAAAACTTATAAATTCCTTTTACGGCACATGAGGGGAAATTTTTAAGGCATTCGATTACTTTTTTCATGAACGTTGGTGGTTAGTTTTGTAAGAATTACAATATACAAAATAGTTTTTTGAGGTCTTTTAGCTACATATAGGTATTATTGAGATTTTGTTGTTTTCATTTCTATCACTTTTAGTCTATATGATTTTTTGAGTTCTGCTACTTGCTCTTTTTGAATCGTAGACGAAGCTTCTAATTCTCTAATATTAATTGCAATCTTGCGTGCCAAGGCTCTTTTATCTTCTATACTTTTTGGTGTTTCCTTAATGAATTGATGCGTTTGTGCAAATTTCTTTAAATCCTTTGCTACTTGATTTGAAGTATCTTTTGCCAACACTTTTTCCGAGTAAGAAATCACTTTTTTGTCATTTCCTAGTGCCAAATATGCTTTCCCAATTTTTTTGACTTCTTCTGGTTTATCAGGAATATCTGCGGCAGTTTCTTCAACTAAAAGATCTACTTTTTTAGTAAGTTGGTCTTTTAATTCTTCATTTTCAGGACATTTAGCCAATGCATTTGTAAGCGATTCAACATCTGATAATACTTCTTCTTTTTTATATTCGACTAGCCCAATAATATTTGCTTCAGAGATTACTGAAAATCCCATCATGATAAATGATAATATCATAAACCATATCATTTTAGTCATAGGTTTATCTTTCTTAAATAGCATAAACATAAATGCAAGTGAACACAAAAAAAGTGCTCCGCCACAAATAAGTAATATGAATTCTGTTGTTTTCATGGTAGTAGTTTTTATTAATTTTTAGGTGTATACTATTTAGAGTATAAACTCATATAATTTTATTTTTCTGAATAGACTTCTGTAAATATTAATCCTTTAAAATTTAATTTATTGTAAAGAGTATAAAAGTCCTCTTCAAAAACTTGTTTATCACTATGAGCGAAAATTTCTGTAACAAAAGTTTCTGGAATTTTAAATATTGAAGATTCTGTAAATCTATTTTTCAAGAAACTATGCTCTATAATATCATCTCCCTTTGTATTATCTTCTAATACTTCCCAAGTTGTATTCTTTTGATCTAATACATTAATTACTTCTAGTACATTTAAAACATAATAGTATTCATTATTTATGATAATTGGTAAAATTTCCCCTGCTCTTTCAAGAATACTATACAATTCACTTTCATATACAGCTTGCGTGAATAGTAAAGCTGCATTTGTTCCAATAGATACAAAATCTGTTGCTTCAGTTAATGGATTGTGTATATACCAAGCGGAATCATTCCAAAAATCACTTTTCCTTTTACCATTAAATATTTTGTGTTTCAAAATGTCTAAATCTCCAGCTTCTGGAAGGATAAGTCGTGTATTATTTGCGTCTATACTAATTTTATATATTTTCATGATATCAATTTTAGAATGGGAATGTTCCTGCTAAAAGTTCACTTTCTATTTTTCGTAATGCAGCTCCAAGATTCCCTGGTCCTTTTGCTGCTGCTGCTGTTAATCTTGCTTCTACCGTCGCATGATATAAATTAGTATGAACTGCAGTATGAATAGTTGCAGGTGGTTTTGGAAAATTAGCATTCTTTGGTAAAAATACTCCATTGACAGACTTATTAAAATCTATTCCTTCGTTGGCTAATAATTGTCTAGAAGTTGCTGCCCTAGCATCAGTACTTGAAACCATATGGTGAGCTGCCGTATCTGGCGGTCTAGTCTTTCCTCCTGAGTTTACCATATCATCACCCAATTTTTTAGAGTGAGCGCCTGTAGCACTTCGTCTTGACTTAACAATATCCTCTAATTCCGCTTTTGATTTATTCTTTTTTAACGCGTCATTAAGTTTTTCTACTTCTAATTTATAAGCTGGTGGATCATTCTTTTTTAAATTTTTCAAGAATTCATCATAACTATCACTTACGACTACTTGTTTGGTAGTACCTTTTGGTCTATTTCCTATAATTGTTTGATCGCCAGGTGTTGAGTTTCTAGGTTTTACTCCAGTAGGACTTCCAGTCCCTACATCAGCATGTGTAACTTTAGTATTTCCACTTTGATCTGTGCTTTCTCTAACAATGATCAGCTTTGCATTAAACTCTCCCCAAAGTTCAATCCAGCGGCCACTTTTCTCCAACCAAATTCTTTTGAACTTGAATTTATCTAGTATTTTCTGACGTAAGTTACTTAATTTTTTAGTTCCTTTTCCGACGACACCTTTCATACGAACAACTAAACGTGTTCCTTTTATTTTAGAAACTCCTTTTTTGACTACATTACCAACTCTGGTTGTTCCTTTACGTATGAGGTTTGCTCCTTTTACAAGTTTTTGACCTATACGAGTTGTTTTAGCAGCAGCTACAATACGTTTGAAGACTTTCCCCATTCCTAGTAGAATTTTATCTAATAAGAATTCCATCACAATTACTGCCATTGCCATTGCCAACGATTTTCCTGCACCAACAGCATCTCCTGCCCATGCTTTTTTCACATAATCCCATATGTGTCCCATTGCTTGGAATACGGCATATGCACCAAAGATAATTACCATTGCTTTTACAATAATATCTACAGCAGCTACCAATCCTGCGCCACCTGTAAAGAAAGCAATTAATCCGGCAGCAATTAATGCGGCGACTAAGGCTGCAATAATCCAAACTTTGTTTTTATTCCAGAACACTTGTAATCCTGTCATCATTTGGCTTCCCATAAACGCTAAACGTGTTGCAATATCTAAACGCCCAGTTTTAGTGATTAAAGTAGCAGCATCAGTATCCATATTTGGTGTAGAAGCTACTTTTCCTGGTTGTGGATCTGCGTTTCCAACAGTTTCTGATTCTACCAACATTTTATTGTTGTAATGGTCTAGTTTTTCAGGATCAGACATGTGTATCCAGTCTGGGTCTGGCTTTTCAGCTACTTCTTCTACTGACTGACCTGTTGTTCCTACACTTTCATCAACTGATTCCCCTACTTGTGGCGGAATTGCATATCCTGCGGCATCTGCGGCTGATGCTTGAAATTGTTCTGTTGTAATTGAATCTGCTCCTGCACCGCCAAGTTCAAAAGGAACACCATCTTGCATTGGTGGTAAATCTGCTAGTAGTTCTGGTTCAAGCTTTACAGCTGGATACGGTTCTAATAAAACATCATTATCGCTTAATTGTGATTTTGTAAGTACTTTTTGTAAATGGTCTGGAATTGCAGCAGTTCCACTTGTAGCATCTGCCGTTTTTTCTCCTGCATTTTTCCCCATTGCAGCTGCCCAACTGTCTTCTTGCCCAATTGGAACTTCAAAATCTTTCAATGGTTCCGCTGGGTTTCCTCCTAAAGCAACTTCTGCAAGCGCTCCAAAGAACTGTCCTGGTGCATACCAAGCTCCAACTTGAAGATTCCATAGGAAACGAATGATTTGTATTAAACCTGTTGTTAGGAATTTTAACGCATCTAACAATAAATTATAAAATGCTTGATATGCTGCTAAAATTGCATCTAAGGCAGCACCTAATAAATCGAGCAATGCATTGACGGCTTTTTTGAGTCCTTCTGCTAATACATTTACTGCTTCTACTGCAAGGTTTACCGCTTTGTCTATTAATGCATTAAATTTGTCACGAAGTTCAGGAAACGCCGCTAAAGCAATGTTTACTAATCCTTTTAAGACTTCTCCAAATACTTTGATCATTCCAACAATGGCATCTCTGGCAAGGTCTATTAGTTTGTTTGCGAACTTTTTAGCCGCTTCTATGAGTCCTTTTACTAAACTTCGGAGTCCATCAAAGAGTTTGTTGAGTCCTTCTTTAAGTTTGTCAAAGAAGTCACTTACTGCACTTACAGCTCTGTCCCACCAGCTTTTCTTTTCTGAATCTTTTTTGGCTTGTGCTTTTTTACGAGCTGCTTCTCTATCAGTTTTAGCTACTTCTTGATCTGCTTTCTTTTTAGCTGTACTATATTCTTTTGTAATTTTTGTATCAGCATCTTTTGTTTTATCATCTATCTGACCGTCAATTTTTTTCTTTTCAGCCTCAGATTTTTCACTGTATTCCTTTTTGACGTTTTCATTTTCTTTTTTCCATTCACCACGCTGCGTATCAACTTCAGATTTTGCAGTACTTTGTGCTTGTTCTTGCTCCTTCTTTACACGTTGTGTTTCAGCATCAATATCAGTTTCTGATTTTTTGCGTTCTTTTTCCTGATCTGCTTGCATTTTTGCATATTCGACATTCTGCTTTTGCATGTCAGGTGCTAATTCTTTATCAATATAGCCTTTAGCTTGCGTATCAAAACTATTTTTTACTTCTGCTGAAACTGCTGGTATTTCTTCTGCTAATGCTGATGCATCTGGCGGAGAGGAAAATTCTACTGTTGGCGACATCATTTCTAATTCCATTTCTGGATAGATGTCATCTTCACCTTTGTATAATTTACTTTCTGTTAAGTTTTTTTCTTGCTCTTTGGTCGCTGTTGCTGTAGATTCATCTAAGTTTTGCTTGTTTTTGTTTGGATCTGCTTGCCCTGTTAAATCGACTTTTGGCTTTTCTCCTGGACTTGTAGCAACGCTTTCAGAAGTTGGTAATTTCTTTATTCCGCTTTTTATTTGAGATTTACGATCTTCTTCACTTCCACTTCTTCCTAATCCAAAGAAACTACGAATTTTTGCCAGTACCGAACTTGCTGGCTGTACACTTTTTGTTGAAATTTGTGCGCCTTCTTTTTTTCCTGTTGGACTTAGATCTCCTAAGATTGATTTATCACCTTTTATTTGTTCACCAACTTTTTTGGAAGAAGCTTTCGCTTTTTCTTTTTGAATTGCCGATTTTGTTGGAATTCCGGTAGGTTGTTCTATTTCGGGAAGTGATTCTTTGAGAGTATTCTTTTCATTAGCACGTACTTCTGCAACCGTAGTACTCGATTGTTTTACTCCTTTGATAAAGTTTGATGGTGTTTGACTTACCAATCCATCTGCATATACTTTACTATTTTCCGTTGGTAATACTAAAGGCGCTTCATCTTCTTTTATTTTTTCTTTTTCAACTACACCAGCTTGAGATGCATCAGCAACAGTATGAGATTTTCCGCCACCGCCACCTTTTCCTTTGGCTTTACTCTTTTGATTTCCCTTCGATTCACCAGCTACTTTTGTCTCCGTTTTAGCTGTTGCATTATTTGTGGAAGCTTCTTTAACTACTGTTGATGATTCTTGTGTGTTTTCTTGTTTTGCTTCTCCAGTTTGCTCATTTTTCGTTTCTTCATTTTTTTCTTCTAAGTTTTCAGCATTTATCGTCGTCGTTGGAGTTATTTGAGATGTATTTTCAGAAGTAACCGTATTTTCAGTTGCTGCATCTTTTTTAATACTTTGCTGTTGTGTAGGAGTTATGAAAAGATCTATGTCTTTACTTTCAACTGAATTTTCATTGTTTTTTTTCAGTTGTGTTGGCGCAATAAACATACTTGACTGAGCGTTGTTTCCCGTCGATTTTTCAGAAGTATTTTGTTGAGTACGCGCTGTAATCATAGTCAGTTTTGAGTGCTTTTAGTTTTTAGATTACCATTCAATATGCATCATCTTGTCCATCCATTTTAGTTGGAATATGCCTATACTCCAAGGGACTTTATCTAATAATATATCTTGTGCATACCTTTCTATTACTAGTTTTATACTGTCTTCTCTGAGTGTTATTTGTCCTTCTCGTTTTAAGAACATATCTCGTAATGTGTTCGATGTACTATTTTTTAATACAGACCAATGTTGTATAACAGCCTTTAATAATTCTTCACACAATGCTTTGTCTTCTGCTGTTAAAGGTGTTTGATAGTTGATAATTGTATCTAGTGGAATTCCTAAGCATATTTTTTCTAGCGTAAGCTCTACATCAGTAACTTCTTCTGTTCCTGTTGTTAAGAAATGTAATAACATCGCTGCTTTTTCAATGTCTGATATTTCATTGTCTTCAGTGACAAGTTTTGCGCCATTTAAGAATTGTACAAGGAATGGGTTTAATAGAATTAGTCCTGCTTTTTCTGTTGTTAATGGAATTTCACGAATTGGTGAATTATTTCTGGATAGTTTTTCAAAAATTGTCCTGTCAACTTCAGTAGCTGAAGTTTCTGTTTTCTTTTGTTTTGCAGTTTTTATATTTTCTTCTGAATCATCTGTATTAGGTTTTGTTACACCTTTACTTGCAATATTATTTTCTTTCATTTTTTTGTTAGCTGAAGCTAGATTTGACTTTTTACTTGAATCATTTTTAGCATCATTTTTGTTCGTTTTTTCCTTTGATGACTGAACTATATTTTCATGATTAGTAGACTCTTTAGCTTCTAATTCATTCTGAGTAATTTTATCAGTAACATCGCTTTCTTTTTCGTTTTTCGCATGTGTAGATTTTTCAATAGAATCATTTTCTGTTGAATTTTCTGAGGTTATTTTATTTTGATGATTCTCGATTATTGATTCTTCACTTTTACCGCTACTTGAAACATCATTTTCCTTCTGATTATCAGTAGTTGTTTTTGCCTTTATTGATGATTTTGCGTTAGTGCTTATATCATTTTTAGTTGTTGAATCAATATTATTATCTGTTGCTGATTCTGATTTAGTTACAGTTTTAACATCAAAGATTTTTGCTACTGATATGTCTATTGATTTTTGCATATCGTTTTGAACAATTGCTTGTAAAATAGTTACTGATAAATGATGTTCACTAACGTTTACCAATCGCTTTTGTTCGGCAGCTGCTTTTGGTATTAGCAATTGCATGAATGTTTTTGAGAATTGTGCCAACGAGCTACTTAGTCCTAAAGTTTTGAACCAAACTTCTGCTTGTGTTTCTATGTATGTTATGTGTAGTTTTTCACAGAACGCTTTCATAAATTTTTTAAAGAATGTTTCTTCAAGCTTTATGAATTGTTTTGTGATTTTCTGACGTGATTCAAGTATTGTGGCAAACTTTTCATAGTCATTTCGCACGAGCGATAACATTCGTTCTATCGTTGTAGAATCTGATGAAAATAGTGCTTTTAACGTTGCTTTTTCTGAAGTTGTAAATTGTTCTAGAGTTCCCAACCATTCTTTGAATATTTTTACAGAAATGTATGCTGGTAAAATTCCAATTTTAAGATAATCAACCAATGCATCAAATGGAGACGCTACGGAAGTGATTGTTGCACGCACACTTCCGTTTGTCGTCGTACCATTTTTATTTATGGTATTTAATTGATCGTTAATTTTTGCGATAATTTTTTCTTGTAATTCTTCAAGATTTAAATTATCAACCTCAACATTGATGTCAATTTCGTCAATACTACATTTTGTATTCGGATGTTTTGCATCCCAATTGTTACATAGTCTTTCTACTTTTCCTAACAATCGATCTTGAAAAAAGTCTACATAGTATTGTTCCCAAGAAATCTGTTGTTCTTCATGATTCACATCTACTTCAAACGCTATGTTATGAATCGTATGCATCTATTATCTACGTTTCTTAGTAGTAGTATTGAATGTAGCATCAACGCTTGTTTTGAATAGTGATACATTCGGACTGAACCCGCTTACATATGAACTATTAATAGTATGCCTTGGTTTTTCAGAGTATTCAGAGTTTATGTTTACAGAATCTCCAAAAAACTTATCTGTAGCATTTATTAAATTATCATCTAAAGCACCTACACAACGAAGTAATTCTAAGATTACTAATTCTAAAATTTCATCTAATTCTAAGAATGATTGGTAAAAACCTGGATCTATATTTGGGTTTTTATAGAAATCATTTATTAAAATATTCCTTAATCCATTTATAGCCCGTACTGCAGGATCTGCTATAGTGTTTAAGTCTGTAGCTCCCACAATACCAAGTATAATTTGATCTAAAGGATTAAATATTCTTGTAATAATATCGTCTTCAAAGTTTTGTTTTGAGTAAGATGCTTGTATCGAGCCTATCAAGGTATCTACACCTAATAATTCTAATCTAATTTTGTATGGCGTTCCACAATCTAATCGTCCAACCGGTTGAGTTGGTCTTGTTGTATCAACAAGAATTGTTCGACCTTCTGTACAACTAACTCCAGCTATTGATATCATTACAACAACTTCATCATTGATACCATCGTCATTTGTTGGTATTAAATATCTATGAGCTCCAACTTCTCGCAAATTAGATCCATCTGATTTTAGAACCACTTGATATGAGAAGTAACTTTTGTCGATAAGCTCATGTGTAAATACAAATTCGTATCCACCAGAAACCCATTGAGATGCAGGAACATCTTGTACTATTGATTCTTTTTCTGGTGTTTTGTATACTCTAATTAATACGCCACTTTGTGTAATATTATCTACACTAAAGCGTAGTGCTGCTCCAAACAAGCTCGATGGAACTCTATCCGGGTTGAATTGATATCTTCCACTATTTACGGATATTACATTACTTGGTAATAAACTATTAGTGCTTTTTAAAACTCCAGTTTCTTCAGAAACTCCTCTAAATATAACTGGTGTATCTGGAATACAGAATCTATCTTTTGTAACTGAGATTGGTCTGTGACGGCTAATTTGTGTTTTTCTTGTTTCTTGCGAACAAAGTATTCCATCTGTATTTGCGGACACTCGTAAGAACACTTCAACATTTACACCGTCTCCAGTATCTGGAATAAGGTATCTGTTTGGTTCGCTTACTTTATCTAATAGTGTATCCACATTATCTTTACGCATAAACCATTCGTATATGTAGTAGCTTCTACTGATTACATTTGATGATAAATCAATTGCTAATCCGCCACTTATCCAAGCTTCATTAGTTATTGAAATGCTTGTTCTTATCAGTTCTGGTATTTTATATACTTTGGTCGTTGCTTTTACTTCTCCATCAGCTACTAAACGTATTTCTTGTCCAAGTAGCTCTTCTGGAACTGCTGCTGGATTGAATGTGTAGTTTCCGCGTATTCCTTGAATAAATGCATTTCCATCTGGAGATGAGATACTAAATGATGAAGGAGTTACCACAATTGGATATATTTCTGGTATTGTAACTACTGAATCAATGCAACAGATTTCTGGAACTATTGTTATGGTAACATTAGGACGACTTTCATCTATTACTAAGTTTGCTCCAAAATGTCCGCAAGGATTTTCAATAAGTTCATCTCTAACTTTTACATCTACAGTGTAATCTTTATTTATACTACCAGCTTCTGTAATAATTTCAAAGTTGATACGCTCTTTTGTTGTTAGAACGATGTTATCGTCTTCATCTTTCCAAATATATTCTAGATAGTCTTCTATTGTTGCTATTTGCCCTTCTAAACTGTGTGTTGCTGCGATATCAATTTCAAGCGTATTTCCACTCCAAGTTGCATTGTTATATGCTGCTTCAACACCTTCAGGTACTTTGTAAACAATTGTAGAGGCAGCTGGGCTTCCTGCAATTTCAAATATAATTGGAACTCCAATTAATTCATTTGGTACAGCATCTACATTAAATCTGTAACCTTCTGTATCGCCTAGTAACAATTCTACACCAAATTCATCTTGTTGCGGACATGTTAATTCTGGGAAACCTCCTGAAATTATAATTTCAATTGGTTCTGATTGTACGTTTTCTTGACAACATATTGCTGGTGGAATACTTACCGTTATTTCTGGACGATCTTCACTTATTGTTACTGGGAACCCTGATGCTTGACATAATTCATTTTCTGATCCTATCACACGCATTTGCAACGTAAATGTTCTATTTACACTACTATCTGTAGTATCAATACGGAAGTTTGGCATGTTCAGAGTTGTTCCAACTAATTCATCATTTTCATTAATCCAATCATAGCTTAAATATGATTTGTCAGCATATGCATGTGTTGCAGCAATATTTACAAAAAGACCTGTAGCATCCCAACTTACTAACATACTTTCTGTTGTTACAGAACCAGGCAATTTATAAACACGTGTTTCCACGCCTTCAATGGCTACATCATTTACTGCAAATGTAATTGGCTCGCCTGCTAATGCATCTGGTACATGCAATGGATTTATTGTGTAAACATCGTTAAAGAATTCTATGAAGCTTTGTCCATTAACTGGTTCTTGTGGAGATGTTACTGTTCCATCTGGTGGCATAACTGTTATTACCGGAGTATTTGGTGATGTTTCTTGTGTATTGAAACATATTTCACTTAATACTTCTACATTTACTTCTATAATTTCTCGTTCTTCATCAATTGTTACAGGAATTTCTAATTTACACGGTACAGGATTTCCAATTACATCAATAACGAGTGTTATATCTTCTTGGAAAAGGTTTCCATCTGTTAAGATTAGAATATTCGTTGGACTTTTCCCAAGTGCTATTTCTGAACCATTGTCACGTTTCCATGCATGTTGAAGGTATAATAAGTCTTCTAGTTCGTGTGTTACATTTAGGTTGATAACTAAACCATCTTCTGTCCAAGCAACAAATTCATACGTTGCAGTTACAGCTTCTGGCAATTTGTAAACCATTGTTTCAATAGGAATTGTTGGAATTTTTCCATCTACTAGGAATCGAATTCCTTCTCCAAGTAATGCATCTGGTACTTGTGTAGGATCAAATGCATATCCTTCTGCCGTTGTAATTATAAATGCTGTTCCATCTGGAGATGTTACAACACCTCTTTCTGGCTCTATGATAAAGTCTTCTTGCGCATTGTCTGATGGCAAGCAGAATTTTTTACGTGCTATTGCTAAGGTTACAGGATCTACAATATCGCTGTATACGATTGTTTTTGGTGCGCATTCAGACATGCACATGTATGGCAATGCAAAGTCTAATAGTACTTTTCTATCAAAAGTTTCTACTCTTGCGTCTGCCTCTTCAAGTTTTACTTGTTTTTCTCCGACATATACTAATAAGAATGTTCCTCCTTTTGGAACTCCAGCCATGTGTTCTAAACCTGGATGTTGTTCTATAAATTTTGATAGAATGAGCTCTTTGTATAAGTTGAGTCGGATATCATCTAATTGTAATTTTAGCCAATTAAATTTTTCTTTTAAACAGCATAATCCTCCAATTTTGTGAATTAGAAATTCGTACATTTTGTCATGTACACTTTTTCCAAATGTTCCTCTATCTGTAGTTGTAGAAAGTGTAAATAGTATTTTTTGTACTTCACTACATAAGTCTGCAAATGCAGTATGAAATGCTGTCCATCTTTCAGTTACATATACATCTTGTAATTTTTTGATGAATCTATATTTTACAATTTCAAGGTTTGTAATGATGCGTAATGGAACTTCTACGTATAGTTTAAATTCGTCACTGTCTACATCTACTTGATTGTTTCCAACTCTGTCATATCCTGAAACTACTTGTGCAACAACATAATCAGCTGTTAGGTTTTCAGGGTTGATACTTGATACTACATTTTCTATGACAAAAGATAATGACCTTTTGTAAGTCGCTACAGAGGTAAAATTGGTTGGCAAGTTTGCCGCAACTCTTATTTGATCTCTTGATATTGCAACTTTTTGTCTTCCTGAAGTAATTGCTTCTGCTAATGCTGCTTTTTGTTTTGTTGAAGTAGCTTCTTCTTCTTTTAATGATACTCTTATATTTCCAGCAACGCTCAATGGTGTTTTTACTTCATCTCGTGTGTTTGGATTTACATCTTTAACGTTTTCAACTTCTTCTTGTGAAACTTCTTTATCACTTTCTGCTTGTACCGCTGTCAATACTGTATGTACATCAGCTACCGTATCATTTTCACCAATAACATCGTATTGATAACGTCTAAAGAAATCAATGGCTTTATCGGCTGTACAGTTAAATTCT
Organism: Kordia sp. E; assembly: GCF_056033805.1. Taxonomy (NCBI): domain Bacteria; kingdom Pseudomonadati; phylum Bacteroidota; class Flavobacteriia; order Flavobacteriales; family Flavobacteriaceae; genus Kordia; species Kordia sp. E. The sequence goes on along the minus strand of NZ_JBRASR010000003.1, from coordinate 883,967 downwards.
TCTTCCCACGTCTTTATTAGTGTAGCATATTCTTTTGTTTCACAAGTATCTTCATCCAATGATATTTTATTTATTGGATATCCAATACTGATGGCTTTTACATCAAACGGTAAGTTGTATTCTTCTTTCTTTTTTAGAATATTTCTAAGCGCAATCACAAAGTTTTTTCCTTGATGACCTTCTATTCTATAGAAATCCTTGTCAAGATGATTGTATTTTAAAGGATCTGTTATACAATCAATATCTTTTAGATTTCCTGTATGATATCCAAGTTGATACGATGATTTACGATTTTTATTTGATGCTGGATTCCAGTTGTTTACCAATGCACTTTTACTTCTGTAGTAGTATGGAATTGTACGTTCGCTTAGTTTTGAATCGTATGTTTTTGATGGTGTAATTTTTATTTGTGCACTGTTAAAATCTATGATATTAAAATCTTTCAATTGATTGAAAAACTTGATACATAGTGTTCGTATTGCAATTAGGTTTTCATCATTTTCCGAAACCATTGGCGACGGATAAAATTGATGTCTTGTTTCTAGGCGTGTAGTTGGTTCGGGAGTTCCTAATAGTAAGTGTTTTGGAAATGATTTTACATTTGGAACACATTCAAATTTTGAGTGTAGAATGAGTTCTTTTATTTCACGATACGTTTCTATTAAGTCTCTTAGTAAATCATATCTGTATTGTACATTTTCATCATCAGACTGACTAAATATTGTATTTATATAGGTTGCAATTTCAGTTGTGAATACGCCAAATTTTTGAAAGTTGATTCGTTGACTAAATTTTGTAATGATTTTTAAAATACCAAGATATAAGTCATCTTTTAATACAAATGTATCTTTGTATTGCTCTAGAATCGGCATTCCGGCATTTGTATTGTTTTTTGTTAGAATAATTCGTGGCAAACACAAATCTGGTAAGCTATCATAGTATGCTAATACATCATGACTTTGATAGATTGTGTCTGTTCCAATAAGCAAGTCTTTATTGCTTTTGTGTGTGATTAAAAATTTCAGATTGCTAAATACTTTGTTTCCGGTTTCGTCACAACCAGAACCGCCACACAATCCTTCATCTTCTGTATAGTTTTCGACATACGCTATTACGATACAATCTTTTAGCGTAGTCCGTTCTTGAATGCTAAAAGAGGCAAGCGGAAGCTCGTCGTTTTGACGTCCCGCCGCCTCTTGTTCGTAAATTTCATATACTTTCATGTCACCTCTTTGGAAAATTGCATAGTTTGCGTTGTCTGTAAGGGCTGAATAGTACTGAAACTTACGTGTTTCTGATTTTATAATATCGCCATCGGTAGTAATTCCTACTCCTTGGCCAATTTCTATATGTTTACTGTTGGTAGATGAAACAATATTTAAACCACAACCAACTCCAACTCCAGTTAAGTAAATACGACTCAATCTATCTTGATCTTCGAAGTAATCTACAACTTTGTTTAGATTTTTATGTGTTAAAACCTGATCTGGTAAAAATTCTTCATAGACATTACCACGTGTGTTTAAAATATGTAAATACGGTTCTTTTTTTTCTATTGTTTTCATCTGTATTTTATTTTTTCATTTCGACTTAACTCGATGTGACATATTTTTCTGTTTCTACTTTTTAGTATTCATACTGTCTCTCAACATTGATATGATTCATGAATTCACTCGAAATGATATTTCGTATTTATTATTATATAATTTGTTTCACTCACAACTTTTAGCGCTTTGTTAGAGCGATCCAAGTGCGCTTCTATTTAGTATTATTCTGTTTTTTAATTCTCCATCTTCATCATTACAATCGTGTAATGTTCCTGTTGCATATATTGTATTCATTTGGTTTATAGCGCATAATAAATCTTTTGTACTTTCATGTGTCGCCATATATCCTTCGGAAACTCTACCTTTCGATTTTAGAAATGCTTTCCAATATTTTTGTATGTGTTTCATATCGTACAGTTCATCGTTTTCTACAATTGTGTAGTTAAAGTTTTCATCTTCCAATTCTTCACCAACTTCAAATACTGGTAATACATCTAAAGGATTTTCTTCATTTTCTGTAACTGCAGGTTCAGAAATCACCATATTATCTATTCCTTCCAAAGGATTGACAACAATTGGCGTTTTTTCTACTTGCGTCATTGCGCCATCAATGTGTCCAACCCAACATATTCTTGGTAGAATGTGTGCTGGTAATTCTCTTCGGATTAAGTCTTCCATAAAGATTCGGAAATCTATATTAGAAAACCTTGAGGTATATCCTGGAAATATGATCGTTACCTGATATGAAAACGGATCTATTTCACTACAACCCAAACATTTTTCATCTATACATAAAGGCAAACATTCATTGAGATCATTAATTTCTTCTCGTATGTATGGTAATGTTAAGATGTTTTCTATGAGATAGAAACCTTCATCAAAGAGTAAGTCTTCAATAAAATTGATAGTTTCTAATCGTTTTGCTGATGCTTCACTAGGCGTATCGTAGTAATCATTGTATTGACGACCAATAACTTCTCCTTCTTCATTTACTAATGCGATGTAATAACGCTCTGAAGGCATTTGCGTTTTGCGTAACACGAAATTGTCACGGTTTGTTGCAAGTTTTAATACAATTAATAATTCATTGATTGCCGATTGCTTTGATGTAAAGTCTTTTTGAGATGATAGATATACCATACTATCGCTTTTTATTTTCCAGCGATATTCAATATGAATGCCATCTTCTATCGTAATACGTTTTAATGTTTCTATCGTAATATTATCATTGAATAAATCTCTACGTGTGTAGTCGTCTAAACCTGAAAGCAATGAAATTCGCTTTTGAAAACCAGAAACGTTTGTACTATTCCATTGATTCGCTTTTCTGTAATTAAATGCTAATCCACGTTCTGAACTGATGATATCGTATTCTTTTATAAATCTATTTTTTGTCTTTATGATATTGTTGTCAACACTATTTTTCGATCTACCAAATAACTTATACATTGTATTGGTATAGTCTTCAAATACTTCAGCAAAACGTGCTATTAAGTGATCTAAGAGTTCGTTTCTACGTGTATTGAAATCTTCAAGTTTGTCAATAATGTTTTCTACATTTCCTTTGTAATCAGGGAAATCTTTCAACAATGTTTCTATTCCATTGATATCATCTACAGCTTTGAAAAAATACGTTTGTTGTAAGTCTTCGTCTGCTGATAATAATGTTTTTGTGTGTTCTAAATGAGAGAAATATGTACTTAGTATTTGATCAAAGAATAGTAAATATCCTTGTAATTGTTTTGCTTTTACTTTGCGCTCATCTGACACTGTGTTAGAGAGTCCATATTTTGAAATCCCATAGTTTTCAGGCAAATGATGTTGTACTGTTTGATATTTTATATCGTTGTGTACGCCAAGCGGCATTGGCAAATCGTCGAATGATTTCTCTTGATTTGCCTTTGCTTCTGCTTCAAGTGTTGCTAAGTTTTCTTCTACTATTTCACGATTTACGCCAATTGGCAAAAATCCTTTTTTGTATTTTAATGTACTTCCATCACAAAGAACTGGCAAGTGATTTTCTTCTATACAGATAATCCAAGGGTCACTTTTTGCGTTGATATTTTGATTGCAATCGCTTTCTTCTTCTCCAAGTTTTGGTGGACAGTTATCAATACTGATATCTTCAATGAGTTTTACACCATCAATTTTCATGATAATATTCATGATGTCTGATAAACGTACATCTTTACGAAGTTCCGATTTTTGAAGTTCTTCCGCCGTAAGGAAACCGTTTTCTAAGATTGGACCTTCAAATATTTGATCTGACGAAAGTCCACTATCTAACATTTCAGTTAGTGTATTTACTTTTACATCTGGCGATAAATATTGCCCAACTTCCCATTGAATTTTTGCATCGATCAATTCTTCATCCGCATCATTTTCAAGCTGAATTTCGGCACATACTCTAATGCATTGTTTTTGTATTTTTTTCACCGAAACTAAGTCTTCACATAGATTTCGATTGCTGTGATATTTGGTAAATATTTTTTCAATGATTTCTTCTTCTACAAATGCTGAACCTTCGTCAAAATCAACAAGTATTGTATATAATCCTTTGATATTAAAAGGTTTTATTCTGTATTCTGTTTCTTCAAATGGTGTGAAAGATATTTTCGGTTCTTCTGAGTTGCATTCAGCATATAATGATAAGTCATGAATAGCTAACCAGCAGTTTTTTACACCAATGATATCAATGAATAGTTTTCTATAATCTAATACTGTAACTGGTTTACATGTAAGTATATTTTTGGCAGATTTGAATTGCTCGTGCATTTTTGCAAAGTTGTCATCTGCAGAAGCAACCAAATTTTCTATCGGTTGATCTATACGTAATCCTAAGTCAGTAATGGCATAACATAACAATTCCATAATCGTAATTCCTGGATCGTGAATGTTATAATCTGTCCAAATTTTTCGACTGAGATCTTGAATGTGCTGCTGCCCTGCGTCTCTTAGAAACTGAAAGTCCAGATCGTCATTGTAGCTTACATTGCTCGGTATGGTGATATGTTGATCTAAGATTGGCATAGTGTTGTTGTTATAGCGGTTACAGCATGTAATTCGGGCAATACTGAGGTTAAAATACTTTTTTGATCTGTTGGAACGATTTCGTCTTTTTCTTCTCCATTGTGTTCCATCTTGAAGTCTTTTATATAATCTACATAATTGAGATTTTCAATGTAAAAGATAACTTCACTTGCATACATTGCATTTCCAAAAGAGATCAGTTTATTTTTGTCAAATGCCCACGGTGATAAGTATTGAGCAATGTCTTGTTGTAATTGTTTTGTGTAAAAGTTAGCATCTAGTCCTTCGTTAAATTTTGCTTTTAGCAAGATGACAACTTCTTCATATACAGGCGATATTACTTTTGCATCTACATGTAATGTATTTAGTTTGTTGACATATGCTTCTATAGCATTTAGTTTGGTTTGACTTAGTTTTGGCTTATAGATATCATACACATTTTGATCTATTATGTTTGGAATAGCAACCAACAATACTTCTCCCGGAGTTTTAAAGCTTGTACGTGTACTGTGATTTAAACATTTTATCTTGTGTAAATAATTAAATTCTTGAAGAATAATGTGTTCATAATCCCATAGTGTAATGGCTCTGTTTTTATGACGTAATCGTTCGCTAACTCTTCTGTAAAAGTTTAAATCACTTTCTTTCGGAAAACCGTCAAAAGAAGCATATGGCTGCGTTACTTTTTTTACTGTTGCCAAACGATCTTTGAGTTTAGAAATCGTTTCTGCAGGCATTCCGTTGTCTAAATGTTCAAGTGTGTTTTCTTTGTTTAAGAATTTCACCTCAACTGCTTGTGCGTGAATGTTTGTGAATTTAGAAACAGTATCAAATGGTTTTGCTATTGTAGCTCTAATCCATAAGCGGTTTTCTGCAAAAAGGGTATTTTCTCCAAATTGTTTTGGAACAGTAAAGGCTACCAATCCTGCTTTTAAAAAGTTGTCGGTTTGGTCTTTGAGTAAAAAAATAGGCTTTAAATTACTCCATTTATTTTTGTGTAAATATTGCCATGTCACTGTTGCGAGTCCAAATTCTTCAATCGCATCCGGATTTTCTGAACCTTCTTCTATTTGACATAGTAATTGTATATTTTGATCCGCAATTGCTTTTTCAATTCCAATATATAATTGTCCTCCTTCTTCTGGCAAAGGAAGTAAAGCACTATTACTACTTGTTATTTTATCGATTCCAAAAGGAAGTTCATGATAGAGTCTTACTTGTCTTTTTGTCTCTGAGAATATTTCCTTTGTGGTAATTGTTACTTTTAAATTTTCCGCAAATGGTGCATATGCTGCGTTTGGTAACGGAAGTTTATTGAGTGCTAGGTACGTGTATATTTTAGCGTAAGCGTCGTGTAAGAAATCATTTTTTAAGGATAATTGAATGAAATAATCATCCGCAATTCTCGGCACATATGTACTATTGTTTGGTAAAAAATGGTTGAATTCTACTGTCGGATCTGAGAAAAACATTTGTTGATCTTGAGATGAAGAACCACTTGAAACATCACTTGTAACTGTAGCTGAAACACTATCATCACTGATTGATCCGTCGCCTACAACAATGCTGCCATCGGTTGTAAAGTCAAAAACATTGCTTAGCACTGAAATTTCATCTTGTGTGTGTGGACGTGCTGAAATTCCTGTTTCTAATGGATTTATAAAACGTTGTTCAGCTTCTAATGTTCGTTGTTCTTCTTCTGATAGAATGATAGCATCTATATCAGCTACACTTTCTATAATATCTTTTGTACTTCCAATATAATCAGTTGTAACTCTAAAACGTGTGGAACCATTTGCTCCAATTACTATAGGATTTTTTACTCCTGCATGTACTGAGATGAATGTTTCTGGTGGCGTTATGTTTAGATATTGTTCTATGTAATGTTGATAGTGTAGCGCAAAATTATCTGGTTGATCTTTCCAATCTAACGAAACCTTTACATCACTGATTCGTTTTCCAATCCATTCATCTGCTGCAATTTTTAGTTTTGCACGTTTTTTGGCTAATGGTCCAAATGGAAAGAATGGATTTTCAGTGTTTACTTTTCCTAAATCATTTTTTACAGTTAATCCTGTTTTATATTCTCCTGTAGTTGAGAGTTCTATGTTATTTATAGTTGCGCGAGCAATTTTTAAATATGTTTCGTATGTATCTTCTGTTCTATCAGTTGGCTTGAATAATACACGCAGTATTGGATGTGTTGTATCGTAGTTTCCTTCATGAAGTGTTGCATCGTAGTTTACTATTTTTTCTGCATCTTCATTTAACGTTAATACAATCGTGATTACATCGTTGTTAACTGCTGCAGATGTTACTGTTGCTTCTTCCCAGCCTTTTTCACCTGTATGCTCAACCGTTAGAATTGGTTTTAAGTTTTTATTTAATACTAATTTGCTATACGTTGCTTTGAGTTCAATAGTTCGTTTCCCTTCTGTAAGTAATAATGAAGGTGAACTTATTGAGAATCCTTTTTTAGCAAGGTTTCTGTCCGTATCTCCAAATGGTAACCAAGATGTGCTTCCATTTTCAAATTCGCCACCTTCGCCATCTCCAGAGTTTGCTTTAGAAGAAGCATACCAATTTGGCTCATTTGTATCTGAGTATGTATTTTTTAGTTCAGAAACTGTTGCTTTGTTTATAGCAATCTCGTCTTCTAGTTTATAGTTTATTATGTTTCCTTCACTATCTTTTCCTCCATTAAGTAACGTTTCACTACTTAAGAATTGTTGTTCCGCATTTTTAGCTAATTCAAATATGATATAAGCATGATCTGCGTTTTCAGCATTTTTATTGAGTTGTAATACTTCTTTGTAGTAAAAGTCTAAATGACGTTTCGTTATTTTATTGAAACGCTCCTTGCTTTTGTTTAGTAGTTTTAAGAATGCTATAAATAATGCTAATTGTGGTGTAATATTTCCTTCTGTATAGGTTTCTATTACTTCTTTAATTTCGTCAGATGCGTTGTGAAATGGTTCCCAAGTTCCGTTGGGAATAGTATAGTTTTTATGGTTATATAGGTTTACATGCTTAGAAAATTCTTCTGCAAAGTTCATCCAGTCTTTTACTTCAAATCCCATGAGTTTTACATTCTCAGGATCGAGCAAAGCATGGTAACGCGCTTGCTGTGTTGTGCCTTCGCGTAACTTTATTAGTGTATTTTCTGTACAATCGTTTTGCATGATTATATATCTGTTGCTTCAGTTAGGTAATAAGGAAATACAATGTTTCTTCTTGTATTTGTTGCCCTTATGATGTATTCTACTTTGATTAAAAATTTACCTTCTAGTATATTTTGTGTATCCAATGCTATCTTTATCACATCTATTCGTGGTTCAAATAAAATGATTGCTTCCTCAACTCTATTTTTCATAATGTTGATTTGCGTAGCATTCAGGTTTTCAAAGATTTTATCGGTAAGATCGCAGCCAAATAATGGTCGCATGACACGCTCACCTCTTCGTGTTGTTACTATCGTTTGTAAACTTTTCTCTATATCTTCTATATCAGAGATTAGTTTTACTTCTCCTTTTTTCTCTAGGAATGTTGGTGGGAAATCCCAGCCTTTTCCTAAGTATGTTGCTATTGATGAATCCATATTATCCTATCATTACGGTTGGACATCCTAATACTATTGATCCTCCATGCGCCGTAGAATCACCCATTCGTGCCGCTGGCATTCCTCCTATCAACACTGTTGCAGAACCTGCTACTATACTGTCTGGTGGACCTGTGCATACACACATATCTCCCACTTTTGCGGCTGGCAAACCTCCAATGAGAACTGTTGGTTCTCCCGGTGGTAAAATTGGTCCTCCAACATGTGGTACTGGACCTGTTGTCATAGGACAAACGTGCATATCTGTTATTCGTGCTGCTAGTGGCATGTTGTTTTCTTTTTAGTTGATTTGTACCATTCCTCCTTTTATAGTTGTCGTTGCCGAACCTTCTACAGTTGCTGTTACCGCTTCTGCTTTGAAATCTATAGATGCTACTGCCTCTATGTTCATGGCTTCCATTTTTAAATCCCCAGATGCGGCTGTCATAATGATATCTTTTCCAGATTCTATCGTGATTCCATCAGAATTCATGATAATACTGTTTCCGTTTTCATCTTCTAGTTTTATATACGCTTCATCTTCATCAAGTGTAATTAGTTTTCCTGCTGGTGTATCAAGAGTGATGCTTTTGAGTTCATCATTCATTGTGATTTTGATTTCACTTTTTGTCATGATGACTTTTTCAAAATTATCATCCGAATATTCTATTGGAGATGTGTTTGTGTTGCTAAATAATGAACCTAATACTATTGCTTGATTTGGATCGTCATTTAAGAAACCTACGAGTACTTCATGTCCAATTTCTGGCAAGAAATGAACTCCATAGTTTTCTCCTGCATGCATTGATAATACACGTGCCCAAACACCTTCTTCTTCTGCGCTTATGATTGGTAATTTTACTTGAATTCTGTGTTCTTCACTTGGATCGCCTTCTAAAGCTGAAACAACTCCTATTTGCAAGCCGCCAATTGCTGGTAACATTCCAGATGCAGGTAATTGACTTACTTCGTATGTTTCTGCAAACCATTCAGGATCTAATCCAAATTTTGCTGTTGTTGTCCAGTTTCCATTGGTAATGGTATGATGTACACTACATACAAATACATCTCCATTGAAACGATCACTCATTCCTGCAAGCGTTATCATGTTTCCAGGTAAAATTTCTTCAGTTCCTTCTACTTGAACTGTTCCACAAATTTTAGCCAATTGTTGATACATACTTTTTCCTTCTGCCCAAGTAGTCAATATTTCGTCAGGAACGTTTCCGGTGTGTGTTAGTGAAATGCTACTGCTTCCAGCCGCTTCTGCTAATTCACCAGATGTTAAGTTTCCTGCTGTGTTTAAATCACTATTTTCAGCTGTTTTTGTAATGACTTCCTGATCTGAATAGTTCCAAGCTGAAGCTTCAAACGCATCATATTGATTCCGTGCGTCAATTTCGGCTTCAAACGAAAACACATTGTCTCCATATGTTGCCGTATATACACTTCCTGCTGATAATTCAGGCGCTTTTATGTCTACTGTTCCATCTTCTACAAAACATAGCATGTTGTTGATTTGCGCTCTACATTGAATAAAATCCCAATCCGTTGCTTGGTATTGTACGATTTCATTATGTGAATGCGATGTAGATTCTGCACTTCCACTTAGACCGTTTTCACTAATAATTTCGTCTATGACATCACTTTCTGTTACTTCATAGAAGATTTTATTTTTACGTCCTAGTGTCATTTTAAACGCTTCATCTTTACATTCTATCAATAGATAACTTGTTTGTGCAGAAGCTTTTATTGCATGTTTAGTGATGATTCCTTCAAATATTGATTTGTCTTCAAAGTCATATCCTGCTTCAATTACTATTTTTTCACCTGGCTTGAATTCGTCAGCATTACTTGCTTCAAATTCTTGTGTAGTTCCGTCTCCATCCACAAGCAATAAAGTAGCTGTTGGAATACGATTGCAGGCACGTTGTACCGTAATCGTTTTTACACCATAGCTAGCACTCACATCTGTTTTGGCATCTCCCAATAAGATTTTGTACGTTACTAAGCTGTTTTCCTGAGTGGATATGTCTGCAACTAAACTCATGCGCTTTGTGTTTTATCTAAAGGTGGAAATATGAGTTCCGTTCCTGGTGTTAGATTTCTGAAATTGAGTAAATTGTTTGCTCTGGCAACTTCTAGGTAATATTTTGAATTCCCATAGATTCTGTATGCCATTAGTGGTAATGTATCACCTTCTCTTACTGTTCTAATGTGTGTTAGATCGGGAGAAGATTTTTTCTCTTTTGCCAAGCGCAGTACTTCACTCGTGCTTTGTTTACACGTAAGTGTTGCCACTGCTCGTATTGGAAATCCTTGTGGATTGAAGAGCTTGTAATCAATGTCTAATTTTGTTAGAATACATTTGAGTTCTAAAGCTCCCCAATTTATTTGCAGTTCATACGGTTTGTGAATGTCACCTTGATAGACTACAAATTCTTTTATTTTTTCAATTTCTTCTACGATGTTGTTGTTTTCGGCTTCATCATCCTGAAAAGGAATAAATCCTGAGATATCTTCTGCTATACTTGTTAGCGTATCTGCTAAGTTGAGTCCGACTACATCAAAGATTCCTGTGGAATCATAGAGTAATTTGAAAGAGAAATCTCCTGGTTTTACTTTGACAAATTTTGGTTTTTTACCGCCAGAATTATTTTGCTGATCATCGTTGTATTCTACAGTATATGATTCTTTGTATCCTTCTGGATTGATTAAGACTTGAATTGGCGTTCCTGTTGCCGTTCCATCTTGATCCAGTTTCGTTACGATCATTTTTTCTAATTCTCCTAAAAAAGCCATGTTATCGTTCTTTTTTATTGGTCATTATTTTTGATACTGCATTGATGATATCACCCGAAGTCCAATTGGTTCGTCCTTCTTCTACTTCAGCCGTTTCTTCTTTTTTTTGAGCATTTACATTGACCTTAATTCGTAAGTTTTTTATTTCTATTGCCATTATTTTTTATATTAATGCTTTAAAATAATTATACTTTATTTCTAAGGTTTCTATAAGAACACTATTGGTTTCTGCATTGAAATCTCCTAATTCGTATTTGATAGGATATGCTCCAACTATATTCCAACTTTTGATAGGAATATGGTTTTCACCTAGTAACATTACTATTAGATTCAATGGTTTGAAAGCAAAACTCTCATAGGCTTCTTCACACCATTTTGTGATGGACGAAGGCGCTGTTTTTAATCCTCGTTTTAGCGTAAGCGTGCTGAATTTTAATCCTTTTGGTAACTCATGAACAAATCTATTTTCTCCACCTTCTGTGTAGGGTTCTGTTTCTACAGTAACGCTAAGTCCAGATACTGATTGGAAACTCAGATCTACAGGGTTTGGAAGTAATCCATTGAAATAGACTACAAAGTGAAATCCTGAAACTGGATATTTAAAGTTGTCAAAGAGCGCCATATTAACCTATGTTTTCCCATTCAACTCCTTCGTGAGCAACAGTTAACGTCTCAATAGCTACTTCGTTTCCTTCTGCTTTTAAGTCTGTTGACTGAATTTTCTTTGGCCAAGCATTTTTAACTCTCCAAACTACTACTGGTTCGTGTGCTTCGTTTAGCAAACTAATTGTAATGTCGCGACGTTCCGCCACATTTAGTTTGTTTTCTTGCATCCATGCATAGAATTCATTGTCTCCTCTAAACACACCTCTTTTTAATACAACATCTGTGTATTTTACCATGCCTGGCATGTTAATTTTGTTGTATTCAGGACTTGAACCTTCTCTGTATTCTAACATTTCAAATTCTTTATCGAGACCTGATACTTCTTGAAAACCAATTTTAGTTCCTCCCCATTCTACTTGAAAATGAAACTTTGGTAATGGATATGTTGCTGACATAATATTTTGTTTTAAATGTTTATGATTTTATATTTTTTATCGATAATTATCGTTTATGATTCTTGCATTTTGTGAGAGAACTTCAATACGATGAATTCTGCCGGACGTACAACTGCCATTCCAATTTCAATATTCATGATTCCGTTAAGGATATCATCTGCTGTCATTGTTTGGTTTAATCCTACTTTTACATAGAATGCGTCATCTGCGCTTGCTCCTGCTAATGCTCCTGCTTTCCACTGATTGATAAGGAAGTTTGTAATCATTGCTTTGATACGAACCCAAGTATTGGCGTCGTTTGGCTCAAATACAAATTGATCACTTGCTTTTTTAACTGATTCTTCCACCATGTTAAAGAAACGTCTAACAGATACGTAACGCCATTCGTTATCGTTTCCTGCTAATGTTCTAGCTCCCCAAACCATAACTCCTTTTCCTGTGAAGGAACGAATTGCGTTTACAGATTTACCTGCAGTTGTATCAACGTTTAATCCATCTTGAATGTCATTTGTTACACGTACAGAAGGTTTTACTACGTATGTTAGTCCTACATTTGCTGGCGCTTTCCATACACCTCTTGTGCTATCAACTCTTGCATATACTCCTGCAATTGCACTACTTGGTGGCAATTCCATTGGTAAGTTGTTGATGGCTGTTTTAATTTTGTTGTATGTATCGTTATCAGAAATTTCGAGTGTATCTAATTTTACAGTCACTGAAATAGCTCCGCCTGCAGCTGGAAGTGCATCTATTAATAGTTTTAATTCTCCACTAGCAATAAGTGTATCAATCTTAGCTTTTAACGCATCTGCTGGTGCATTGTCTGTATGAATTCCTAAGACATCATGCACACCTGGCTTGTTTAGCTGAATTTCATTAGAAACTTGCGTTTGTGTAGTATCTGCATTTAATCTATCTAAACTTTTGTTTAAATCTAGTATTGCTTGTTCTAAGTTATCGGTAATCCATGTGTCTAAATTGTTTGCTTCTGTAGCAACACTTCCGTCATCATGTGCAATTTGTAATGCATCATTTAAAACACTTTGTAGTGAGTTAATGTATGCTATAATATCATTTATATCTCCTTTTAAGGTAGGCACTAATGCAAGTGCAGCAGCGTCATCAGCAGCACCATCAATAGCAGCAGTAGTTGCAACTAAGTCAGTATCCGTAAGTGTTCCTAGCGCTGAAGTGTCTATCGCATCTGCAATGTTTTGTACTTTTAGTTGTGGATCATCTGGAGCCAAGTTTTCGATGGTTACATCAGTATTTGCCTCATCAATTTTATAGTTTAAAATCGTTTCTAGGTATGGATAGTAAGCTGCTCCATACTTTACAAAATCTTTTCCAAGACTTACACCGTTTCTTAGTGCAACAACATTAGGATCTGGATTTATTGAACCATCATATCCTAGTGTATCAATGATTGTGAATCGATCTTGTAGTTTGTTACATTGCTTTAATGCATCATTATACAATCCGTAAAAAGTAGTTGCAGTAATTCCGGATACTCGTGTAGCATCAGGAAATACAATAAGTGTTGGTTCATCAACTGTTGCGACTTCTGCCAAACCAGCTTTTAAAGCAACTTCATCAGCAATTGTAGCTACAGCAGATTCTCCTACTGCCAATTCACTACCATAACGTGCTACAGATGTAATGTAGCATGGTCCACCTCCATTAGCAAAGTATAGTTGTAATGAATAATACATTAAAAACGGTTCCTTAGAAGTTGGTTGTGTTACTACGATTGTACGATTGTCATCAGCATCGTCAGTTACAGTTACATCTATAGATGTTTCTGCTTTTGCTCCTCCGAAGAATCGTTCATACTCCAACATTGATGTTATACGTGTTGGAACCATGTTGAGATCTCCGTTAATTTTGTTTGTTGCTTTCTCCGTATATCCAATAAATGCAGGAATAGCCGTTTCAACTTGTGCTACAGAAGGCGGAAATTTTACAATCTCCTCTATGTAAACTCCTGGTGTTTTTAATGTACTAGCCATAATATTTATGATTTAAAAAGTTTTGTTAGTATTTAATTTATTTCAAATGTTAATGTAATTGGTGTCGTTAGGTTTGCTTCTACTATGTTTATTTGTAAAATTGCATCTGGCTTTACCCGTTCGTTAATGTCGTTATTTGTATTTTTTATTCCTTCTAATTCATTACTACTATAAACTATGTGTTCATTTAGTTTGAGTCCCAAATTGTTAGTTCCATTCCACTTTGTGTTTTGTCTATATGTGTGATCCGCCACAGCGTAAAATTCTAAATCAACATCTATTACTTCTGGAAGCCAGTTTGAAAAAGTTCTGTCTGGTGAAGTTGATACATACCCAACTATTTTTTGATCGGTTACTTCTACTCCATCAATGATGATTACATTGTCAACTGTTTCTGCCACAAATAGTTCTTCTTTTTTATACAGAACTACCAATCCTTCTGGAATTGACTTTATGACCAATCTGTATTGATCAATTAGCGCAGCCGTTTCTTTTGTTGGATATATTTTTACATGATTTTCAGTTACTAACCCATTTACATGATTTAGCTTGATTGTCGTCAACAGTTCGTATATGTAATTGAATCTACTCATCTTGCTTTTCTATGGATCCAATTGAAGTTATGATTGCTGAAAGTGACGCTATGTCTCTTTCTAATGCTGATACTCGTGCTTTGTATAGTACGCTTGGCATTTGTTTCCCACCTAGCATTCCCCAAATATTATTGAGTTGTTCAAAGCTTGGTGAACATAATTCCAAATTGAGTTCTATGTCGTCTTCATCTGCCGTAAAGGCAAATTTCTTTTGATGTTGAAAAAACTTTACTGTTTTGTATATTACGGCAACAGCTTTGTCATATTGCAACGTGCATGTGAATAGTAAGTAGTAGTTTAGATGGATTTTCGGAAAACGTTTGTCCATTTCAAAAGTTTGTCCATTTTGTACTAATCTTTGATTTGGAAAGTTTTTTAAGGTACTTTCTTCATCAATTCGAACAATCGTTACTACTAAATTTTCTCCGTCAAAGTCATTATCGTCAGACTGATAATCTCCAATGTTTTGCGCTCCCAGCTTTACAGAAATTCCCTGTAATGTATTGATGTAGGTAGCGAGTCCATCAGTGGTAAGTTTGTCTACGAATTTATTGATCATGTTGCTTGCTTCGTTACGGTTTGATTAACGATGAAACAAAACTACCGATAGACATATGGAATTGGTAGAGTCTATTAGCTAATTAACGATAGGAAAAACACTATTTATATTCAGGAAGAAAATGTAGCTTATATAGGAAAAACACGCTTTTGTGTTTTAAATAGAAATAGTATTTTATATATAAAGCAAAAAAAAACATGATAACCTCTTAAATGTCATGTAAATAAAATTATAATAATTAAAAAAATCCCTTCAAAAAAGGGATTCGTTTTTTTATATAAAAATGTAATGTGAAGTATTATTTTTTTAATTCTGTTTTTATGACTTCCCAAAGTGCTTCCGTAACGTTTTCAAGCGTTTCATCACCATTTACAGTAACAATATGTTCTTCATTTTTCAGCTTTTCAAACGCACGTAAGTATTGTGTTTGCACAGCTTTTAGGTTGTCTAAGGTTTCGTAAATTTCTATTGTCTCACGATTCGCATTGATTCGTTTCATAGCAACTTCGGGAGAAACATCTACAAATAGATTTACATCTGGTTTTAATGTTTTCGCTGCCATGTTGTTAGAAGCAATTACCCAATCCATATCTACATGCGCACCATGATATGCATAGGAAGAAAAGTAGTATCTATCAGTAATTACAGTGTATCCTTCAGCTAGTTTTTTAAGAATTCCTTCCGTTTCATGAAGTAGGTGATCTAGTCTGTCTGCAACAAATAGTGCTGCTATTACTTTTTCATCCGCTTTTTCTTTACCACCGAGAATAGTTCTGATCATTTTACCTATACGCATATCTGTAGGCTCAAACGTAAGATATACTTTGTGACCTTCAGCTTCTAAACGTTTTGCAATGTTTTTTGCTTGCGTACTTTTTCCACTTCCATCAATTCCTTCAATTGCTATGAATAGATTTTTCTTCATGTTTTTTTACTTCTAGCTGCCAAAAATAAACATTAAATTATAGGAATACATCATCTTACCTAAATTTACTGTTTTAGATAAAATATTAGTGTTTACTTTTTGAATAGTTTGGTTTGAAATGACTTTTGTGAAGATTTTTTGGGGAATCCAGTTTTGAGATATATTGTTTAAAAATCTGGAGATAGTTCTATGAGTTTTTTCTGAATACCATAAATGACTAATCCCGCTACATTTTTAGATTCTGTTTTTAGCAATAGATTGTTTCGGTGTCCTTCAACTGTTCGTGGACTTATGAATAGTTTTTCTGCTATTTCATTGGTTGTATATTGATTGCAGATAAGTTCAAGAATTTCTTTTTCACGCTTTGTAAGTAAGTTATTGTCTAAATCACTTTTGATGCGTTTGCTTTTTGCAGATAATAAGTTTTCATGAATGATTTTTAATACGCGTTCATCATAATAAAATCCTTTAGCAAATACTTCATTTATTGTGTGTACAACAATTTTTGGTGATGTGTTTTTGAGAAGATATGAAGATGCTCCAACATCTATCATGTTTGTTATAAATGATTTCCCATCATAACTTGTTACTGCAATTACTTTAATTTCCGGATATTCTTTTTGTAGTATTTTGGTACTTTCTACGCCATTTAACATTGGCATTTTTAAGTCCATCAATACAACGTCTGGCCTTGTTTCTGTTTTTAGTTTTTCGATCAGATCAGCTCCATTTTCGGCTTCAAATACGATTTCAAAATTTTTAATTCGTGTTAATATAAATGACATTCCTGCTCTAAATAAGGCTTCATCATCGGCAATGGCTATTTTTATAATTTCTGTATCCATAATCCTGTATATTAAATTGTGATTTCTACTTTGACTCCTTTTGATTTTTCACTTTCGTAGCTAATATCACCTTTTAGTAATGATACTCTACTTTCTATATTACGCAAACCTAGTCCTTTTTGGGCTCCAATTGTGTTGGTATCAAATCCTAATCCATTGTCTTTGTAAGATAGGGATAAGTTTTCTTTTTCAGGTTTGAAATTTAATTCTATTTCTTTAGCTTTTCCATGACGCATAGAATTGTTCATGAGCTCTTGTACGACTCTAAACACATGTAATTCATCGTCTTTTGCTAATCTACCAATTTTGTAGTCAATGTTAGAGGTGACATTTACTTTTTTGCTATTGCTAAATTCATCACATAGCTCTTCTAACGCTGCGCCTAAACCAAATTTTTCAAGAATTGGCGGTAATAAATTGTGTGCAATTTTTCGTGAACTCTCAATCGTTTTATTCGTTACACGAAGCATATGATTTATAATTTCTTCATTTTCTTTTGGCGTCACATTTTCTTCTTCCAAGAGAAAGTTTGCGCTAAGCGAAACCACATTTAACTTTGCACTAATCGCATCATGTAAATCTTGTGCTATACGATTTCGTTCCGCTTCTTGTGCTACTATCGTAGCTTTTAGCATTTCCTTTTGGTGTACTAATTCTAAGGTCTTTTTTTCAAGTTCTTTTTGGATGATTTTTTTCCTCGATAAAAAGAAAAACAATATCAATGTTAGCCCCATAACTAACAGTAAAACGACACCAAAAATTACAATAGTGATGACTCCATTTTCCTCTACAAAAAGTGAATTCATAACGTTTTTAGTTTGGCTTTATTTTTTTTCTTTCTACGATCAATATACCATTGTACTAGAATAATTATTTGAAAGACTAAGAATATAAAAGCATTCAATATCCATAATGCAATTTCAGTTTCTTGCTCTAACTTTAATCCAATGTTTGCAATAGAAAATAATAGTATAGTTCCAAGTAAATAAATAAGAATTCCGCTATTAACAAGATATAATTTTAGTTCACTATCTGATATATAATTAAAGAAGTAAACTATTGAATAAAGTATTAATATTGTTGAGGTTGCAATAATTCCAATGGTATTGTATTGAAAAAACAGATCAGGAGTCCAAGCATATTGAACTCCTAATACTGTCAATAAGATAAACATCATTACTAAAATATATTTTCTCTTTTTTTGTTCTTTAAAAATTTCATAATAAAATAAACTCAGCATTAAAAATTGCATTATCAAATAAGTATTTGCCAAATAAAGGTTGGGAATTTCCAATTCGAATAAAATTGTTCCCGTTAATTGATTTATTGCTGTACACAACAAATAAATAGCAAAATACTTATACGCTAAGTCTTTAGACACTATAAACTTTGAATATAATATGGTATTTAATAGTAAAATAGCCGTAGAACTATATGAGAAAATAATTAATAATGACATGTATTAGTTCCCACCGTTTAATACATTTCCATTTCCGCATTGTTGTGGACAAGGCAATGTATGATCATACACAAATTGACCATTAAGTTCGTCAATCATATCATTTCCTTTACTATCAACACCAACAAGAAGAAGATGGTCTACTCCTTTTTCATCAATTGCTAAATATCCTCTCATATTATCAGCTCCACTTTCAGCTTTTGCCTCATTAATATCATTCATAGGGATAAAATAACCGTTGATTTCTTCAATTGATTGTCTTTCTCTCCAGTTTTGAGTCCAAATAGCAGCAGTTGATAAAGGAATTGCTCCTGGTGGATAAACGATTTTACTTTTTTGTTCTCCGAATTTTGAATCCATAATAATTTAATTTTTGTAGTTAGTATGGCTTAAAAATAGTAAAATATATGGTTCTATTTTCTACAATTCTTACTTAAAAAAATATTTTTTATCTATAATTACGTACTTCTACCTGTTTTTAATTTTAAGTGATTAGACCATTACATAAATGAAGTAATACCTATATTTTTGGATTCATAGTATTTAATAAAAAATGCTATCTTTATTCTTTTAACCTTATAAACTATATTATTATGGATCCATTTATCGGAGAAATTGTTATGTTCGGAGGAAATTTTGCACCAAGAGGTTGGGCATTATGTAACGGACAATTATTAGCTATCTCGTCAAACTCGGCGTTATTTTCTATCTTAGGAACAACGTACGGAGGAGACGGAAGAACTTCGTTTGCTTTACCTGATTTAAGAGGAAGAGCTGCTATTCACCCAGGAACAGGCCCAGGATTGTCTACTATTAAGTTAGGACAAAGAGGTGGAGCTGAGTACCACACATTAAATGTTTTAGAGATGCCAAATCACTCACATAGTGGAGCTACTTTGAAAGGCTCTATTGGTACTAATGAGGAGGATGCTGATTCTGAAGATCCTACAGGACATACATTGGCACCAATACAAGTAAGTGCATCTAGTGCAGTTACGGTGAACGCATATAATTCTTCACCTGTTGATAGTTTAATGGCGCCTAACTCTGTTTCTATTACAGGAAATACATTAGCTACAGGAGGAAATCAATCTTTCTATATTAGAAACCCATTTGAGGGAATTAACTATATCATTGCCATGCTTGGAGTATATCCATCAAGAAGCTAAACAACTTTTTAGTTAAAAAATCGAATTAATTAACATTAAAAAAATATAATTATGAATCCATTTTTAGCGCAAATAGTAATGTTTGGCGGAAATTTTGCACCAAGAGGTTGGGCATTATGTGACGGACAATTACTGCCTATAAATCAAAATCAAGCACTATTTTCTCTTTTAGGTACTACTTATGGTGGTGACGGAAGAACGACTTTTGCTTTGCCTGATTTAAGAAGTAGAAGCCCTATCCATGCAGGTCGTGGACCAGGACTTTCTGACATTAAATTAGGTCAAAGAGGTGGTATCGAAACCAAAACATTGACACTACTTGAATTACCTAATCACTTTCACAATGCTGGTACTATGAAAGGTAGTATTGGTACTAATGAAGAAGATGCTGATTCTGAAGAACCAGCAGGAAGAGTATTTGCACCAATACAAGTAAGCGCATCTAGTGCTGTTACGGTGAATGCATACAATTCTTCACCTGTTGATAGTATAATGGCACCTAACTCTGTTTCTGTCTCGGGAAACACAGGTCCATCAGGTAATAATCAACCATTCAATATAAGAAATCCATTTTTAGGGATTAACTATATCATAGCTATGCAAGGAACTTTTCCTTCAAGAAGCTAATTAAAATTCATATTCCTCTCTAAAGTTTAATTTTTAGAGGGGAATTTTAACTTAACATTAATAATTCCCTAGTGGCTTGTAAGGGTCTTTTTTAATTTACTATCTTTACAGCCATAAACTAAATTCTTAAAGTATGAAAATAAAATTACTCTCTATATTGGTTGCGATACCAATGTTTTTAATTACTACTGCTTCATTTGGTCAAGCTACAACCTTGGGTGTAGGGGACATTGTTATAATACAAAATCAAGCAGATACACCTGATGATTTTGCATTTGTTGTTCTTGTAGATGTTAATGAAGGAACTGGAATCTTTTTCACAGATTGCGGAGCAAATGCTAGTGGTTTTGCATCTCCATGTAATGAAGGAGCTGTTAAATATACGGTCCCAACTGGAGGAATAGATGCTGGAGATGTTATAAGATTTTCCGTTAGTGGTACTGACTTTGCAAATTACAGCGACGCTAGAATTACAAGTGGTAGCGGTATGGCACTAGCTGCAGCTGGAGATCAAATTATTGCTTTCCAAGATAGCTCAAATGCAGCTGGAGGAACGGATGCAGGTAACAATGCAACATTTTTATTCATCAATCAAATTGCTTCTACAGCTTTTACTGGAAGTCCAACCGATTCTAATCAAAGTGCTTTGCCACCTGGATTGAATGATACAACTCCGCCAAGATCTGCTTTAGGCTTAGGTTCTGGTGCTGGTGTGCAGGATGAGTGGGATAATTCTATGTACGTAGGAACTTATGACTTTTCTGGGTTTAACACGCCAGCTGAAGCCATTACTGCTGCTAGGTTAGCATTGACTGATCCAGCAAATTATGTAGGTGTAAATTCTATTTTTGACACAGCTTATGCCAATGGTGTAACTGCTATTCCAACGGAATTAGATTTGACAACACTATCTACTAATGAGTTTTTAAGTAATTCATTTGCCGTACATCCAAATCCATCTAATGGAAATATTACAATTCGTAATTCAGGAATTGCATTACAAAATGTAACGATTACTGATATTAGTGGACGTACAATTTCTTCTAATAATATGAATGGTGTTACTAGCAATGTTGATTTAAGTTTAAAATTAACTACAGGAATCTATTTAATGAAGTTATCATCTAACGATGCTTCTACAACAAAGAAGTTAATTATCAAGTAATTCTTGATTTTTATATAAAATTTAAAAAGCGGATACACTTGTATCCGCTTTTTTTATGTCCTACTACTACTAATAGAATAAGATCGTTAGTACTATACTAAAGAAATACATACGATTTAAAGTACTTCTCGATACTAAATTTTACAAAATTTAACTCGAAGTGACGCTTAGTTTTAATAGAGGCATCTTTCTTTCTATAGAAATTTCATAACTGAGTCGCTTCAAGCTATACGAAAACAGAAAGAATGATTGTCGCTTTTATGTTTTGCATATTAGATAACTAACTTTATTTTGAAACGAGAACTATCTCACGGAAGTGTGAAAACGAATATGAGGCTTTGGGTTTTGGGTTTTGGGAAATTTTTAATTTATAATCACAAAAAAACGAGCACTACACAGTACTCGCTTTTTCTATATTTTATGTGTGATTGAATTACTTTTTACTAGCAATCCACTCGTCTACTAAATCACTTAATACATTTAATGGAACAGCTCCATTACTCAATATAACTTCGTGAAATTCTCGAATGTCAAACTTGTCTCCTAGTATTGCTTTTGCATTTTTACGAAGCGCAATGATTTTGTTCATTCCAACTTTGTATGCAGTTGCCTGACTAGGCATTACAATATGACGTTCCACCATTTTTACAGCATCCGATTTTGCATTTGGTGTGTTTGTTACGTAATAATCGATTCCTTCCTGGCGTGTCCATTTTTTTGCATGAATTCCTGTGTCTACCACCAATCGGCATGCGCGCCACAATTCCATTGCCAAACGTCCAAAGTCTGAATATGGATTGTCATAGAAGCCCATTTCTTTCGGAATAAACTCAGAGTATAATCCCCAACCTTCAATGTATGCAGTATATCCACCAAGTTTACGAAACATAGGTACATTTTCTAATTCTTGTGCAATGGCTATTTGCATATGATGTCCTGGAATTCCTTCATGGTATGCCAATGCTTCCATTTGGTAACTTGGCATTGCTTCCATTGTATACATGTTTGCATAGTACGTTCCTGGTCGCGAACCATCTAGTGCTGGTTGTTGATAAAATGCTTTTCCTGCTGATTTTTCACGGAACGCTTCTACTGCTTTTACCTGAATATCTGCTTTTGGTTTTGTAATGAACAATTCGTCCAAACGAGATTTCATGGTATTTATCATTCCCGTAGCTTTGTCCATATACGCTTTTCTTCCTTCAGCTGTAGCTGAATAGTAGAATTGCTTATCAACTTTCATAAACTTAAAAAACTCTTGCAATGATCCTTCGAAACCTACTTGATCTTTGATTTGTTTCATTTCATTATGAATACGAGCTACTTCATCCAAACCTAATTGATGAATTTCATCAGAAGTCATGTTTGTCGTTGTAGTTCGCGCTAACGCATTGTTATAAAACTCCAATCCGTTCGGAAATTTCCATGCACCATCTTCGTCTGTAGCAACTTTTTGCTGTGCTTCTAATAGTACGATTAATGAACTAAAAGCTGGCTTTACCGAATTTACTAAAGCTTCATTCGCAGCAGTTTCTAGTGCTTCTCTATCTTTATCTTCTAGTGTTAAGGTTTCAATTTTTGATCTGAAATCATTCCAAAGCGTACTATTTTCTTTGCTACTATCAAATGGAAATCCTTTGATAATATTTTTTGCGTTACTGATTACATGATTGAATACAAATTTAGGTGGCAATATACCTGCTTCTTGACGTTCTTTCAAATTTACTTCTACTGCTGCAAATAAGTTTTTTAAACCGTTTAAACGTGA
This sequence comes from Kordia sp. E, assembly GCF_056033805.1. Lineage (NCBI taxonomy): Bacteria > Pseudomonadati > Bacteroidota > Flavobacteriia > Flavobacteriales > Flavobacteriaceae > Kordia > Kordia sp. E. Next base: position 860,810 of record NZ_JBRASR010000003.1, on the reverse strand, counting down.
TATATAAGCTTCTGCATCACTTTTATCTTTAACCTGATGCATATTAATAAGAAATGCAGGAATTTCCGCTTGCATTCCATGCATTTGATTCAATGGATAGTTATACAATCTGTATTTGTAATCTTCAATATGATTTTCTAATCGTTGTTTGTATAGTTTAAAACTTAATGCTGTAGAAGTATCTAAAGCTGTGACATCAACATTTTCTGTTAACCATTTTAAACGATCTTTTGCTTTTTGAAGGTTTTTTTCTTCTGCTTCTATTGAAATATCATCCCATTTTCCATAATCGGTTTTATCACCAATACGCGTTTGCATTTGTGGCGAATCTTTTAAGTCAAGCTCAAATTGTTCCTGAAACCAATCATTTAAACGTATGGAATGTTCTTTAACTTTGGCTTCAGCACGGGCTTTCTCAATTTTCTGTTTTTCGCCTTCACAAGCAAGAAAACCAGTCAGAATCAATAATAATAGTATGCTTTTCGTTATTTTTTTCATGTACAAGTCAGTTGGTTATTTTTCTTTTTTAAAGTTTTCAATACCATCTTGCAGCCACTTTTCATATTCTTGTGCATCTGGTGTATATCCAACTGGTTTTTGCAGCATTTCCATGTTTGGAGATAGTAATACATAGTACGGCTGTGAATTGTTATTGAAATTCAACGTTTGTAGCGTTGCCATTTTATCTCCGTAGGTTTTAATTTTTTTGATATTTCCATTTCCTTTATCAAATCGAAACTTTTGATCTTCTGGTAAAGGTTTTCGATCATCAACATAAAGTGAAATTAAAATGTATTCGTCATTTAAAATTTTGAATACATCTGGTTCACTCCATACTTGTTCTTCCATCTTTCGGCAGTTTACACATGCCCAACCTGTAAAATCTAACATGATTGGTTTGTTTTCTGCTTTTGCAGCTGCTATTCCTTCATCAATGTCTTTATAACAAGGCAATCCAAGCGGGCAATCGCCATGTTCTGTACTTTCTACGCCAGCTTGCTGATCGTATAAACTATAGAATAACGGTGGTGGAAAACCACTTAATAATTTCAAGTTTGCATATTTTGTATTTGTCAATCCTGGAATTAAATACACCACAAATGCCAATACAAGTATTCCAAATGAAATTCTGCTGAAGCTTAGTTTTTTGATTGGACTATCATGTGGAAACTTTAAAAGACCAAATAAATATGAAACTAATCCCATTCCTAAAAGCACCCAAATTCCAATAAATACTTCTCTTTTTAAGAATCCCCAATGTGATACTAAATCTGCATTTGATAAGAATTTTAATGCCAATCCAAGTTCTAAGAATCCTAAAACAACTTTTACAGAGTTTAACCAACCACCAGATCTTGGTAACGAGTTTAACCATTTTGGGAACATCGCAAATAGTGTAAATGGTAATGCTAATGCCAAACCAAATCCACTCATTCCCATGGTGAGTTTCATTGCCGGATCACCTGCGGCAAGCGTTGTACTTCCTAATAAAGCTCCTAAAATTGGTCCTGTACATGAAAATGAAACAATTACCAACACCATTGCCATTAAAAAGATTCCGACAATTCCTCCAATGTTATTTGCTTTTGAATCTAACGAATTACTCCATGAAGCTGGCAATGTTAATTCAAAATAACCAAAGAAAGAAAATGCAAATACTACAAATACAATAAAGAATATTAAATTCAATGTTGCGTTTGTAGAGACATTATTGAGTATTTCGGGATCGAGCGAGTCTAATACATGAAACGGTAAACTTAGTAAGAAGTATACCAAGAAAATAAAGAAACCGTAAAGTATAGAGTTAAATAGTCCTTTTTGAGCGGTCGATCCACTTTTAGTGAAAAATGATACTGTCAACGGAATCATTGGAAAAACACATGGTGTTAACAACGCAATTAATCCTCCTAAAAATCCTAAAAAGAAAATAGATAGATTGCTTTTTTCAGCAATTTCAGTATCATCTTTAAATTTATCTTTCCCTGTAATCTGTAGATCTAATTCTTTTGATAATAAAATATCTTTTTCCGTCAACTCTGCACTTTTTGCAGCAACTGTTGAGTTGTCTAATGCAATTGCGAAGTCTACGCCTGTTGGCGGCAAACACTTTTCATCATCGCAGACCATGTATACCACTTCTGCATTGATAATTTTTGTGTTTTTATCTTTTAGTTTTATTTTTTGTGTAAATGTTGCTTCCTTTTCATAAAAAGAAATGTTCATTTGAAATACTTTGTCAAACACATCTTTCGTTGGCGATTCTTGCACTTTTCCAACTAAATCATAGGTTGTTCCGGCGTCAGCAAAATTGAACTCTGTCGGAAACGGTCCTGAATCTCCATAATTACGTTGCGAATACAAATGCCAGTTTTTTTCCACACTTGCTTTCATAATGATTTCATACTCATCATCCGAAAGCTTTTTTACAGAAGTTGCCCATTTTACAGGTTCTAATACATTTGATTGTCCACCGAAAACATTATTACTTGATGTTTTCCCTGGTATCTGAAACGTAAACTCTTTATCACCTAAAACACATTTTTCATCATCACAGCTCTGATAAATAACTTCTGAAGTAATCGCTGTAACATCAGGATTTGTGATTTCTATTTTTTGTGTAAATGTTGCCGTGCCTTTAAAAAACGTAAGTTCCGCCTGAAATACTTTATCAAACTTTGTAATTCCTTCACTTTCTTCATTCTTTCCAACTAGTTTAAAATCGTTGGCTTGTTGAATAGAATCGTACATGAATTCCGTTGGAAACCCACTATTCTCAGTTAAATACTGTGAATATAACTTCCATTTATCTATAATTTCTGCTTTATAAATAAGCTTGTATTCTGTATCGGATACCTTTTCTATTTCCGAAGTCCATTGAACCGGATCGTCCATTTGTGCATGCACAGCAAAGCTAGAAACACATAAGAGTAATAACGTAATTAGTTTTTTCATCTGATAATAATTGTTGTTGTTTTAGTTGACAACTAAAATTCGTTCATTATAGTTTTGTTGATTTTCAACATATTTTTCATGACGCATTTCATTGCACTGTAAACTTAATAATTGTGTTGGTTGGTTGGGTTAATTTATATCGGTTATCGGAACGTTTTCCAATAATCCAAACGATTTGTCCTTCATTGCAAAGTAACCATTGATTTTCTTTATCAATCAACGAGTACTTTTCATCCTTGAAGTACTTGCTTAATTTTTTTTTGCCTTTCATCCCAAACGGATAAAAATAGTCTCCATTTTTCCACTTTCTTACGATTAACGGAAACTTTAACAACTCTTTATCAACATACAATACCGAATTTCCCGTGGTTGTAATGTTTGATACTTCTTCCAATTGTAAATTAATTGGATTGGTAATCGTTGCCGTTTCCTCCAAAATTTCAATTTCTTCAATGGCTACTTCTCCTTGTAATGGTTGCAACAATAAGTCTTCCCTGTTTTTTATTAAACGATATGTTGCCGAAGTTATTTGCTTTCCGCTTTGTCCATCTAACAAATCCATCACATCATTCCAAGCTGTAAAACCATACGAACGCAATAACTCAAACAAATATACTTTTGGATGTGCGCTTTCTTGTATCTTTTTGATGTTGATACATAACGTTCCATCCGCCGTTTCCTTTATTACGTTCTTTCGAAACTTTTCAATACTGCTATTAATCATCAATTTACTTTCCTGTAAATGTGTTTGAGTTGCCTGAAAGTTCTCTGTAAATGTTGGATGCAATTCTTTTAACAACGGTACAATATCGTGGCGTATTTTATTACGAATATATTTTGTAGCTGCATTGCTACTATCTTCTCGCCATGTTATTTGATTGCTTTCCGCATATGTTTTTAGTTCACTTCGCGTGAAAGGCAATAGCGGACGTACAATATTTCCGTTTTTCTCAGGAATTCCTGTCAAACCATCAATACCTGTTCCACGTGATAGATTGATAAGAAACGTTTCTAACGCATCATCTGTATGATGTGCTGTTAGAATATAATCGTATTGAAATGTTGTTGCTAATTCTTGAAACCATGCATATCGCAACGAACGTGCTGCCATTTGAATTGATTCTTTCTGTTCATTTGCATAAGTTTCTGTATCAAACTTCTTTGTAAAGAACTTTACATTCAATGATGTTGCTAACTCTTTCACAAACAGTTCATCTGCATCGCTTTCTTCAGCACGCAGCTGAAAATTACAATGAGCAAAGGCAATATCATACCCAAGTTTATAAAACAAATTTGCCATCACAACACTATCCAATCCGCCACTAATAGCAATAAGGAGTTTTTGCTTCTGTAAAAAAGGTATGTTTTCAGCAATATGTTTTTCTAAATTCTCTAGCAAACGAATAGGTTAAAGAGACTACAAGTCCTTGTGATACTTATTGTTCCAAAGATAATTAAATAGGTGAATTATCAATAAAAACCGCTTAAAAATGTTATCTAAATGTTACGATTACAATTGTAATTAACACTAAAATAAAAGTGCATATAGCATAGATATCAGCCATCAAAGTACTTTTCCTTATTAAAATAAAAATGAACACTATTAAATATCTTTTTCAAGATTTTGATTATCAATCGGATTATTATAGCTTTAGCAATAGTCTATAATAAAAAAAAGATGTTCGATATATTCAAGAAAAAAACATATCAAATAGATTTTTCAGAAGAAAACAAAGCGCATTTTATACGCATCCTAACTGAAATTTCTGAAATCCTACGTGACTCAGCATACACGACTCAAGGAAATTGGATAAAGCAGATTTTATCAACCATCCTGAATGAGAACCAAGAAAGATTTAAAGAAAAAGTGATTTCTGCTGAATTACTTGGCGGATCAGGTTCTGTTGTTGACGTTTCTATTCGAAATGAAGAGACGATGAAAAGGTTTACTGATTTAATGAATGCCTTTTTAGAGCTAACTATAAAATCAGGATTAAACCACAGTGCTGTAAAATCAAGAATTATAAAACAATAATGAAATACATACCAATCATATTACTTTTAATTTTAATTAGCTGCAAAAGCGAAACAAAAACAGAAGGCGAAATTGACAAAACCGTTTATGAAATTTGGAATAGTTTTACAGAAGCTAATCCTGAGTTTGCCAAAGACGAAGTTCCTGAATCTTGGTATTTTCATTCTAATGAGAAAGATGCAAATCGCTTAGCTGCATTAGTAGTAAACGGAAAAAAGAAGGCTTCTTCTGGTTTGTATGCTTGGTATAAAGAGGCAAATGCTGATTTACCAAAAATTGGAGAAAAGCATATTATCACGGATTTTGATGGAAAAGCGCAAGCTATCATTGAAATAAAAAAGATAGATACAATTCCATTCAATCAAATTTCTAAAGACTATGCAACATTAGATATGGCAACAGAAATTGAACCACTAAAAAAGTGGAAAAAAGCACATTGGGACTTTTTTGCTGGTGCCATGAAAGAAAGTGGAACCAAACCAACAGAGGAAATGTTGGTCGTTTGTGAATGGTTTGAAACAATCTGGACAAAAAAGTAATTTCAAGAAACAACATAGCATGAAAATTTACTTAAAACTAGCAACGTTGATTTTAATGGTTTTGACATTTAGTCGCTGTCAAGATGTTGAGAAAAAGGTGGTTCAAGTAAATGTAAAAGATTTTGGACTTTTTGAAAAAGAATATGATAGCATCAGTGTAGAGTTGCAATTGGATCAATTCAAAACCTATGATGCATTACTCAAACGAACTGAAGCAATTGCATGTAATGATAGTTTGCCTAAATTAACGTTGCAATACAATAACGAACTGAAAAGAATCTATTTCCGAAATCCTTGTAGAGAAAATTTTGCTTGCATCTTGATTAAACAGAAGAATGTCATTGAAATTCATAACGATACCATCAATAAGCTAGATGAGAATTTTTATCCTATGGATAGTCTGACTTCAATCTTAAAAAGAGATCTTGAAAACAACGGACAAAATCCGAGTTTATGTGACAGTCCTGAAAAGTTATTAATTTACATATCGTACGATGAAAAAGGAATAGAAAAACTACCCAATACAGTACTGCAACTTATCAAAGCATACGAAGAAGTAACGGACAGAACCGATTTGAAAATATGGTTAAATGAAAGAATTGAGGTTCCTGAAATGCCTCCACCACCTGCCGAACCTGAAGAAATTGAATTGATTGAAGATGTTGAATATAAAATATAATAATTCAAACTATGAAAAACTCATTAATAGTACTTCTAACACTTACTTTATTTAGTAGTTGTGGCGAACCTCCTAAAAAGGAAATCACACCTATAAACACTACTGAATATGCCATTTTAACAGAAGAACTATCTAATGATACTGTTATACAAAAAGACTCTTTAGCTATTGATTTTCAATTACGAAGTTTTTTGTATGCGTCTAGTAGTCCAAAAAATGCCATAGAAGCTAATGGAGAGTTTCGATCTAAGAATATTCCGAAGAAAGTAGACAGTACTTTTGCTAAGGGAAAATTATTTTTAATGATTAGTGAAAAAGAACATTCAATCGTTGGGAATAAATATTTGGGACATAAACTATATTTAGTTAATTCAACAAAAGAAGCTATCGATTTTTCTGCCCAAGACAGCAAATTATCTATTTATATTGAAGCTATGAATAAAAGAGGCACATGGAAACCAATTAGTTATAGACCAACTAGTACTTGTGGAAATAGTTACCACACCATTACGCTAGATACAAACGAATATTGGCAGTTTAGCATTCCTGTATTTACTGGAAACTTCAAAACTAAAATACGATATGCGCTTAGTTTGGATCAAGAAACAAAGTTAGTTTCCAATGAAATAGTAGCCTATATCAGTTCAGCTCAGTTTGATAAAAGTAAACAACAAGGAAGTTCTTCAGGAAACATTATGAATCCGTATTCGAACTAAAGCGAATCATACGCACGTTGCTTTTTACGATTTCAATGCTTTCCGTATGGCTTTGGCTTATATAGACAACATCTGCATCAAAACGTATGAATGATTTTGTTTTTACCTCAGATTCGCATAGTTTTAACAAAGACTACGATTTAAAAAAAATAAACTAACGAAACAATATGACCGAAAATAAAAGGCTTAAAATTGGAGAAGGTAAAATTAGCGGTTACATATCAATATTTTTAGCAATCATCTGTTTTGGAACTACTATTTGTGCATATTTCCCAGAATATTTAACAACGGCTGATTTTCGAGAATTGTACAAACCCGATTTTATTAAATGGGGATTTCTCATTGTACTTATTACTTCATTTGCATTTGCGCTGGTTGGTTTTATTTTAAGCAAAAAAACAAAACTTGGCTTCTACGCTATACTAATAATTGCAGCTTCCATATTTCTCGCATCAGGCTTACCTGAGTATCAAGAAATAGACTCAAAGCCATTCACGCTTGGTATGGATTGGCTCTTGCTTGATATTTTAATTTCTGCCGTTATATTTATTCCAATGGAATTGTTTCTACCAAAACGTGAGAAGCAAACAAAATTTCATGCAGAATGGAAAACCGATTTAGTTTACTTTATTATCAGTCATTTGCTCATTCAAGTTATTGGAATACTGGTACAATTGCCCGCAGTAACTATATTTTCAGACTTAGGTTTAAGTGGTTTTCAAGAATGGGTTCAAGGTATTTGGTTTATACCTCAACTATTTCTTGCCTTGTTTGTTTCTGATTTATTTCAGTGGACAGCACACTACTTTTTTCATAAAACTCCATACTTATGGCGTTTTCATTCCGTGCATCACTCTACGAAAGACATCGATTGGTTAGCCGGATCTAGAACGCACTTTGTTGATTTAATCGCCGTACGCGCCATTTCTTTTTTACCGTTATATGTATTTGGGTTTAGCACATCCGTTTTTACAACCTATGTAATAATTGTGTCATTCCAAGCAGTATTGGCGCATGCAAACACACGGATCAATTTTGGATTTCTTCGGTATGTATTTGTAACACCGCAATACCATCATTGGCATCATTCTGATGATCCGAAAGCATATGACAAAAATTTTGCCATTCACTTCCCATTCATAGATATGATGTTTGGTACTTATTATCCTATGGGAAAAACATGGCCTGAAAATACAGGGCTTGGAGAAGTGAAGTTTCCAAAAGGATTTCTGAGGCAGTTTGTATTTCCGTTTACCAAAAATCCTGCAAATGATAATGAAATTGACAATCCTAGTGAGCGTTGATGAAGTAAACGCACATACTTATGATTCCAACGCTTCACGCATGGCTTTGGCTTTAATCAAGCATTCTTCATATTCCTTTTCAGGAATTGACTTTGCAGTAATAGCGCCACCAACCGAATAGGAAACATACTTTTTGCTACTATTATACAAAATAGACCGAATCACTACGTTAAAATCGAAATCGTTGTTTGGTGTAAAATAACCAATAGCGCCTGAGTATATACCGCGTTTGGTTTCCTCTAGGTTTTCAATAATTTGCATTGCCGAAATTTTGGGCGCGCCTGTCATACTTCCCATCGGAAAGGTTGTTTGCAAAATTGCTACGGTGTTTTGTGTCTCAGCAACTTCAGAAGTTATGGTTGAAACCATTTGATGTACTTGGTCAAATGTGTATATTTTGCACAATTCTTCTACCTGTACACTTCCCTTTTGCGCTGTTTTGGCCAAGTCGTTCCGAACCAAATCAACAATCATTACATTCTCTGCACGTTCTTTTTCGTCATGTTGTAAATCTGTGGCAAGCTTTTGGTCTTCCACAGGATCACTCACACGCTTTGCAGTTCCTTTAATTGGTTGTGACGTAATCTTAGTACCGTTTTTCTTAATGTAACGTTCTGGCGAAGCCGATAAAATATATTTATCACTCAATCGCATATATGTTGCAAAAGGTGGTTTTGAAATAGCGTTAAGATGTGCATAGGTTGATACCGGATCAATCGTAGCGTTTTCTGCATAAAACTCTTGGCAAAAATTGGCCTCATAAATATCGCCTCTATGAATATGTGCTAAAACCTTATTTACCTTTTCATGATATTCATCTTTATGAATCCGTAGTTTTATCTTAGGACGATGCTCTTTATTAGATGTTGACTTCTGAAAAATCTCATGATCAATCTCAGTCTGTAAAATTGCTTCAACATCTTCTTGCAACTCATCATCAACGGCACGTAAATATTGTACTTCAAGTTCGTTTCCTTTCAAAAAGAATAGTTTTTTGGGTTGAAAAAAATACAATTCAGGAAACTCTAGCTCATCATGGTTTTGAGAAACTAAGTTTTCCACATCATTCTTTAAGTCATAGGATAAATACCCAAAAATCCAATCGTTCGTAATACGTTGATATTCGTCTAGTTGTTCAAAAGCATTTGTATAATCGGTTTGTAGCACCGTAAAGGCATCAACGGCAAGGATAGCATCATATTCACTGTATTTTTGGTCGTAGTCGTTAGAATCTAACCAAACGACTTCGTGGTATTGCTGACTCCATAACAACAATTGTTGCTTTATATATTGGGTACTTTCTAGGGAAAATTTTAACGTGACTCTCAAGAATTCAAGTTTAAGCTGCTAATTTCTTAATTAAAGATCGTTTTGCCAAATGTTTGTTGGGTTTTGGGTTTTGTCTTGGGTATTTGTAACGTTCACTGTAAACCGACAACTGCAAACAACTCACAACTAATAACCGACAATTTCCATAATCTACTCATTTTCAAACACTAAATTCCTGTTTTACGGTAAAACCGTAAATAGTTATTGGGTTTTATATTTATCTTATTATATCAAAAAAAAGAAACCTAGTAAAACCCTTTTAAAACTTCACAATTATGAAAAAAAAGAACCTAAAAACATTGAACCTCACAAAGTCCACAATTTCTAGTTTAACTGCAAAAACCCTTAATGGTGGAACAGACGTTATTACTATTATTATTATTCGTACCACAGATTATGCAACAGCAGGCACTTGTTCCAAATTTGCGGCATGTGATTCTGATGGAATTTGCCCAGTAGGTGTTCCAAAAACAAAATTTGTAAATGTCGATACAAAACCTGCTTCCGCTTGTATGCGTGATATGTAATCCGTGTATATAAGTGCTAATTTCTAAATCATACTAAAATTCCGTAGCAGTTCATCTTTTAATAGGATGTAATACTACGGTTTTTTTGTTTGTGTACACTGCTCATAACTCACTACTACTTCCCTACTAATTCATTAATTTGTTGTTTCTTGTTAAATACAAATACGAAACGTACAAACTTCCTTATATGAGCATAAAAAAAACGATCATTATCACAAAACATACATCATTCTTAAAACATATTAGCGAAGCCATACAAAAATATAACTTTAAGGTTTATGAAATTGACGCATTTACACAAGCTTTGTCAATACTAACAACAGAACAGATTGATTTGGTTTTAGCCGACGTTTCTTTTAGAGAACAATCAAGGAAAGTAGAGTTTTTAGAACAACTCTCTAAACACACGCCACCACAGGCTACGTTTATTTTCTTTACAGATACTGATACTGACTACTTTCTTATTGAAGAAGAAGTAGAAATTACCCAAACATACTATAGAATTCGAAAACCTGTAAGCACATTAGAATTAGAAGCTGTTATCAATAAAATACTAAGTAACAGTTGATTTGTTTGTTTACGCTAAATCTAAGTAAAACCAAAAACCCAACAACAAGAGCGTAGCGACCAACTCACCACAAAAAATCTCAATACGCATTACTACCTTCTCAATACTAATTTTCCTATATTTGAATTATGAACGTACGACTGACCGAAGCACAAAAAATACGAATCATTAACACCTACGATGTATATAGTGTGATGCAGCAAATACTACTGCGTCAAAACAAAATTCGTAGAGCGCAGGAACATTTTTGGGTTGTAGGGCTCAAAGCCGATAATACCATATTGTTTGTAGAGCTCATTGCCATTGGCGCACAAAACCGCGTAAATGTATCACCGCCCGATGTGTTCCGTATGGGAATATACAAACTTGCCGTACGTATGATAATGGTACACAACCATCCGAGTGGAAACCTCAAAGTATCCGCAGCCGACAAAGATATTACGGACCGACTCCTAAAGGTTGGAGAACTTATTAATATTGACGTCATAGACCATCTCATTATTACCGAAAGTGGTTTTACTAGCTTTAAAGAAAAAGGTATTATGGAACAACTCCGCAAAAACGGCATGTACAAAGTAGTTGCCCAAGAAAGCGAAGCCATGAAGGAACTAGAGTTACAGTTTGAAAAGGATAAGGCTGAGAAAGAAGGTCGCATGCAAGTAGCACGTCGTTTAAAAGAACTCGGTATGGATACTGACTTCATTAAAAAAGCTACTGGGTTGTATGTTCGGGATATTAAGAAGGCTTGATGAAAATATTAATCATAAATATTCTTTTTAATTAAAATTTAGAGTTTTTTTAGCCTCTGAACCTTTAACTATTTGGTATGTCATTCCACTGGCAGCAGCTAATTGAGATGCGTAATCTGCTTTTGCTTTTACTACAGCATCATCAATTTTGTTATCACCTTTAACTTCTATAATTACATATCGTTCAGAGTTATCATCTGTTTTTATTTTTACAAGAAAATCAGGATAGTAACTTCTAACAGTGTGCGATTCTGGGTCTATATATCTAATTAAAAAATCTGATTGACCATGAGTAAGCATTCCAGTAAACCAAACCTTTTCTATTTCTTCATCTTCTAATAAGGATGTAAACATGTGCGATTCTGGGAAAGAATCAAAACAGTAATTATCTAGATGGAATGATTTATCTCTGAAAGGTTGATATTGCGAATCTTCAATGTTAGCTATTAATTCAGCCTTAGCTTTCATTCGGTAGAACCCTTCTTTTGGTTCTTTGACTAATTCAATTTCCTCTTCTTCTTCCTTATTGAATGAATCTATTTCATAAAACGAATTGAATAATTTTGGTATTACCCAGTCATAAAGAATTTCATTATGCTTATTAACCAGTTTAAGGACTTTCGCAATTCCTTGTTTTGATGACTCTAACACTTTATTAATTTCTAAACAACTAATTTTATTTAGTTGGTCAACTCCTTCTGGGTGATAAAGATATCTAGCTATTTCAGCTATTAAAGTAAATTCTGAAAATTCACGACTATCATAATCGGTGAATACTGAAGAACTAAGTGTTTTAGAAACATTTTTAATATCTCTTTCAGTCCTTTTAATTACATAGTTATCTAAATTAATATTATCTAGCTCTAAATCAACTCCTTTAGTTAGTTCTTTTTCTCTTAGTTGATGAAGCTTTTTAATTCTCTTTATTTTAATTTTTACTGGTGGTGGCACTAGTTTTATATCAACGAGTTGTTTATCATCACCAGCAGAAGTAAGCTCATCAACTGATAATTTAAAGTTTTGTTCTAACTCGTTTTCTAAAGTCTTTATATTTTCATTAGACAGATAAACCATACCTGTCTGTTGTATATCTGTAATAGCTCTTAAACAGCGCATAGTAGCTTGTAACACAAATATTTTAGATTTTGGCTCTCTATGTAAAGCTACTCCAAATAAAGAACGACAGTTCCAACCTTCTTTACCTTTATTTACTAATAAAATAAATTGCTTTTCAGACTGAGGTGTATCTAGTCTTTTAAACTCTCTTAAATCATCATTCTTAGTGATTTTGTTATCACCAACATTCACTAAAATTTTGTTGATAGGAATATTAAGATCAGATAAAACCTCTTCCACTATTGGTCTTAGTTCGTTTTGAAGTTCATCTATAGAAGTTGCAAAAAAAGCAAACTTAGGAAGCAAACCTTCATAACGTTGGTCCTTATGCTTTTCCCAAAATTCAGTAATAACAGTTCTTATAAATGCTTTTGTTTGGTCCTTCACATTTTCGAAACCATGAATAGTTACTTTTTTCAAGTACTTATTGTCAATAGCATTTTTTAAACCATACGCGTAAACTACTTCTGGAAGTAATCTTTTCCCTATGTATGGCGTACCTGTGTAATTATAACATCCAACAACTCTAGAACCAGCTTGGTTTAAAGATTCAGCCAATTCATTAATAGTTACTCTTAAACTAGTAGAACTTTTCTTTAGTCCAAAGTCTTTAGCTAGGTTAGTACCAAATACATGGTGAGCTTCATCTACATAAATACCAAGTTGTTTTAGTCTGGTTAGTTTTGCAAATCGTTGGTTAGATAGAAGTTCTTTATCTGTATCTATTTCAAAACCATATAAATCTTCAAAATCTTTATTAAGTGATTTAGCTTTATACATTGCTCCACCATCATTAAACAAGCTATCGGAAGCAGATTTCTTCTTATGCTGTTTCTTCAGTATTATCTTTTGTGTATTAGAAATGATAATATTAAACTTAGAATTATCTAGCGCATTTAAAGAAACACCTGTATCATCTAGAAAATGAAATTTTAGGTGAGTATCTAACCAGTTCACATATTCTGGCGGTATCACTTTTGATTTGTCAAAAGTTTCAATTTCTTTAAGTGAATTCAGTACAGTTTTGTCTGGAGCGAATACCAGAGCATTATGACAATATCTCGAAGTTTTAGGATACTTATTAGCCAATAAAAACTCATAAAAGATAGAAGTAGCCATTAAAACTGTTTTCCCTAGCCCCATAGTTAGGGCAAAAATGTAGTTAGGATAAATTTGCTTGAAAGACTCTATTTGTTTAAATACCTCGCTAAATACTATTTTATCTTCGTTTTGAAATTCGGACGGACCAAACATGTCCAAGGTGCCAACTGAACCTTTAGTTTTTGATATACCAATATCTTTACGTTTAGAGAATTGCCCTGTTTTATTATACCAATCTTCAAATACTTCATAGAGGTACACATTTCCTAAGAACTCCTTTAAGAATATATACATTTCTAAAGCTTCAAATTGCGGCAATCTTAAATAAGAATCTGGGTTTTCTGGATTATTGAAATCTAGAAACTTCTTTGTTAGCGGTTTATATTGATTATAAACTTTCTTCTTGTTCGTATCATGAAACAGTTTTAAATACGTATAAAATGGAAAGTCTATTTCGCTTTTAGTCTTTTTCTTAGCCATATCTTAATTGTTATCAATAGTTAACTCTAAAGACTCCGATAGTAAATCTGTGATTTTTATTCTAATAGTTCCAGCATCTTCTGGAATTTCGTATTCACCAATAACCATTTCATTCTTCTCTGGTACATCCACAATTTTTGGTTCAAACACCGAACCATCATAGTTAAAATCTACCTTTACGGATTCAGTAAGTTCTTTCCAATCTTCTACATTCTCTTTCATCAAAGATAATTTTTGAAGCAGATTCATCGGATAGAATTGTTTAACTATCAATTTATTTCCTTCAATGATAACTTCAGCTTCAGAATCTCTCTTAAACTCTAGATTAGATTTGTCTCTAAGTATATCAACAACTTCAATATCTAATTTGTAAGGCACTTCTTTTTGCAATAAAGCAGCCAAATCTGGTTCATGCCCCATACATATCAGCAATAAACTTTCTACAGGTTTATTTGGTGATTTATCTGATTTCTTCTCAAAGGATTTGTAATTAAAACCAGTGATTAGCCCATTGAGATCTGCTCTTGTAGCAATACGGTTTACTGGCATAATTTTGACCATTCTTCCATCTTTTTCACCATCATAAATGGTGTTATTGGGTAGTGGTTGAATCTCTAACGCTTGTTTTAGAATCTCTTTAGCCTGCACTGGATTTCTGAATACATCATAATTATTAACATTATATACACTAAGGCCAGTGTAAAAGTCATTAATTACTTCCGTTTCGCCATCTTGATTTTTAAATTCAACTTTGGGAGGGGTACTTTCAAAATCACTTTTAATTTTATTTAATCTTTTAATTGTTGTTTCAATAGCTCCTAGATTAATATCGGCACCAATGAACCTTCTACCCATCCTCATTGCTACAGCTTGAGTTGTACCAGACCCCATAAAACAATCAAGTACTATGTCCCCAGGGTTAGTGGATAAGGATATTATTCTTTCCAAAAGTGAAATTGGTTTTTGTGTTGGATAACCAGTTTGTTCCTTCGATTGAGAATTCTCTCCAAATATGTCGGTCCATACATTATCAATTGGATACCCTTTAGCATCATCTAGATAATGTTTAATTCGGGGCGTTCCATTTGATGTGTAGTATATCTTTCCTTCTTCTATAAGCCTATTCACTGTGCTTTGAGGTGTCGCAGAACCTATTTTTTCATCTTTAAATCTTCTCCCATTTTTATCCACCTTACTAAACCGTTCTTCAATGTATTCATTTGAATATGGAATATAGAATGGATTGTAACAAAACTTGTCTTGATTTTTAGAAAAATAAATAATGTCGTCATGACTTTTCCCCAACGACGTTTTCCCTTTAAAGCCACTAGATGTCATGCTTTTCCAAATGATGTGTCCCCGAAAACACTCTTTTCCAAAGATTTCATCACAAATTAATCTGATGTAATGAGATTTTCTCCAATCACAGTGAATGTATATGCTTCCTGTTTCACTTAAGAGTTCTCTAAGTAGAACAATTCTCTCGTAAATAAATTGCAAGTATTCATCGTTAGACCATAAATCTGTATACTGCTTCTCTTCAAATGAATTTTGGTCATTTTTTATATGTTTGCCTCTTAGCGAAATTTTCTTCTTATAATCAGCTTTAGAATCAAATGGAGGATCTATATAAATCAAGTCTACTTTTCCACGATACTCTTTTAATAGATGAGACATCACTTGAAGATTATCTCCCCAGAATATTTTATTCATCCAACCGTTAACTTCTTCACCGTAGTTTTCTTTAAGTTGTGCTGGGTAGTATTGAGTAGAATTGAAAGGTCTTTTTCCTTTCCAATGAAGCATTGGATAGCCCTTAATGGGTTCAAATTTATATTCGTCAACCGTATTGAGTTTTTTTTCTGCTTGGATATCTAACTTGCCTTGTTCTTCCATTTTATATTTCTATTTCTTTCCCTATACTTAATAATTCTGTTATCAACTGATTATGTTGACTTAACCAAAATTGAGTATCAGCTACAATAATAAGTCTTTTTTTTGCTCTACTCACAGCGGTATTAATTAAATTTCTACCTATTGCGTTAGGTCTTGATGTGTTCGTAAAAAACATATCGCTCGTATCTACAACCGACAAAATTACTGTGTCCCATTCTTTACCCTGCGAGCCATGAACCGTCAGTATTTGTTGATTATCCCTTTGTTTCGGTAAATTACGCCCCAACAAATATAACTGCCCTTTTCGATAAGGAGAAAGAATTGCATACTCTTCTTCATTAGATTCTAAATGAATTACTAACTTTTTAATAGCACTTAATTCATTATCACTTTTTCTACTTCTTAATTCGTCCATCCTTTTTGGAGCATTAATATAGAAAATTTCAGTATTGTCATTATCGCTCCCAGATGTAAAATCAATATCATAAATATAATCTCCTAAAACCTTCGCTAAATTACTTCCAAATCTAAAAGTGGTACTTAGTGCATTATACTTCATTAGTTCTTTTGTTAATTGAACTTTATTTACAAAGTTTTGATACGTTTCATTTTTATTCCTTACAAATAAGCTATCAATACATGTACTTGTATAATGCCATAAATAGGCATCATAATAGTTTTGGTCTTTTTCTATGATGAAATCATTTAGTTCACAAACAGGAGGTAATTGTTTGTGATCTCCTAGAAGTGTAACAGGAACATTGTTTAAAAAAAGAGGCAGCGTTTTTATTGCATTGGCATAACCAGCTTCGTCTACAAAAATATGATCAACACTCAAGTTTACATCTATAAACCTCATTATATAGCTATCTAAAGTACAAGCTACTACCGAGACATTATCAAGCCTTTCTTGTGTAGACATTGAAGTTAAATAAGCTTTCTTTGCTTTTAGTTCATTGATAAGGTTTTCAATACCTCTAGCGTCTAAATCACTATACTCTATAGCTAGTAGTGAATCTGATTCAAATTTTGATGACCGTTCAATTAATTTCTCGAGAACATTCTTTTTAAGAACATTTATAGCTGTTAGCTGTTTATTAAAATCTTCACTATCATCAAATAAAAACGAATACGTATTTTTCACAATTAACTTATCCTCTTCTAAAGCTGTCACTATATTATATGATTCAATTTTAATTTTATCTAACTTTTCTTCTCCTTTTACTATATCAACTTGCTCGTCCTCTATAAGTGATTTTGTGTTTTTGATTGAATCATTTAAAATATTTATTCTAGAATCATAGTCTTTTTTATTCAGACCCAAAAACCTAGCGAACTTAGTTAGTGTGCTATCCCTGTCATTAATCAAATTTAAAAGCTTATTATGAAGACTACTAAGTACATTTTTTCTTTCAGATAGATTTATCTTTAAATTATCTATAATTTTTATTTGCTCACTTTTATCAAAAGAGCATACCTCTGTTTTTTTTAATTTATCTGAATAAGTATCTAAAATAGTGGAGTTCTTTGCCTTATCAATTTTACCCTGTTCAATTACAATTGATGAATGACGATTTAAAAAATCTATTCTACTATCAATTTGTTTAACTTGTTTTTCCAAACCAGTTACTTCACAAACATCTGGATACAACGAAGAAAAATTTGCACTTGGGTTACCTAATCTTATAAATTTTTTAAGTTCAATACCTTTTTCCTGTGCTATAGGTATTATTGCTTCAAGAACTTGCTCAATAGCATTATTTGTTGGTGCAACAATTGCAACTTTTTTTCCTTCTTTAATATACTGAAGCATTGCCTGAGTTAGTACCCATCTTGTTTTCCCTGTTCCTGGTGCTCCCCATACATATGAAAAGGGAGCATCAAATATCATTTTTACAGCTTCTTTTTGTTCTTGAGAAGTTCCAGGTTCAAAATTAATATTTGCGACTTTGTTAGAAATAGATGATTTATTAGAAGGCAACTCAAGTCTATCACCATTTTGTTCATACCAATCGATAATATTTTGAACCAAAAATCTAAGACTTGAAATAATCTTTATACTTCCTTTTTTCTCATTACTAATCTCAAAAGGAAATTCTTTATTCTTTTTTAATATTAAAACCCTTTTATCAGAATCATATTCAATAACTTTAAATAAGTCATCATAATCTTTTAAGGTTGGAATATGTCTAATAAGTACTACTTCTGTATCAAATAATTTAGAAGACAGTTTAAACTTATAATGAACTTTGTCTTTTGTAGTAATTGAATGAACATCAACCGAATGCAACCCCTTATCATTATCAATCAACCAATTAAGATAAACTGTTGCACTGTTTATGCTAGTATCTTGTAGTTCTGCTACTGTCATATATTAATATTGTCTGGGATTACAATAATATCTCATATCACAGTCAGAACACTGTTTTTCATTTTTGGTAATATGAGAATTGTCAAAATTTTTGTTTTCTATATTTTGTACAACCTTGTCAAAGGTCTCAATTGTTTTGTTAATTGTATGTTCATTTTTATTAAAAGTTATGTACGGACTCCCATTTTTTTCTTTAGGGTAATGCAAATGCATCTTACTTACTTTATGTCCTGTTCGTTCTTCTACTAAATGTGCATAAACTTCTAATTGCCTTCTATAACGGTCCAAAGTATTTCTAGTAATTGCTTCTGTTCCGTTTACATCTGGCTTATCACCAGATTTAAAATCAATAAGTTCTACTGTTCCTTCTTCACCTCTAATCAGGTCTATAGTACCTTTTAGTATATAACCTTCCTTTACTAAAGATACATCAACCTCAGCTTCAACTATCTTATCCCAGTCGTTCGTGTTCTTATCTCTATAGTTTAAGATTTGCTTTAGTAAAGCTATTTGTTGGGGTTTGTGTAAATATGAACGCTGTTGTTTAGATAATAAATGATAGTTGGTATTGAACCAGTTTTCTATATTTTCATTTGTTAAAGTGGCTTCTTGACCTTTTAAAACAGCCTTATGAATATCTTCTATCGTTTGATGTAAAAGCTGTCCACCTAAAACACCACCAGTTCTAACTTCTGTAAATTCTAGTTCTTTATAGAACTTATACTGTTGTGGACAATTTTCGTATAGAAGTATATGCGATGTGAACGAATATTCATGTTTAATATTAGTTGGTTTTATGGTCTCTAATTCTAACTTAGCAACATCAAATAAGTCACTTTTCCATGAAGGAACTCCTTCATATAGGTTTTTGAATAATTTGTTTGGAGAGCTGTAGCTTCCATTTTTATTTTTCTGTTCATAACAACTTAGAACCAGTAAATTTTGAGGTCTGGAAAATGCTGTATAGTACAATCTCCAAAAATCATAATTCTTAGTCAATTCTAAAGGTTCAAAAGGAGGTTTATGATAAAAATTCTCTTGTAAAATAGCATCTGTCTCTGAATATTGTGTTCTAGGACCTTGTCTGTTATTTGGCATACCAGCAACAACAATAGGGAATTCTAATCCTTTTGATTGGTGAATGGTCATAAATGAAACACATCCAGAAGGCGCGTATTCATCAAAATCCTCATACTCTTCAATACCTCCATCATATATAAACCTCAAAAACTGATTAAAAAGATTCATTAAAAGATTATCCTTATTCTCTGGCGTTATTACAGTTACATTGTATAAGTATTCATATTTATAAAGTAATTTAGTAAATAAAGCTATGTTATAAGAAGCTCTTAAATCGGTTTTATTCGCATCTAAACCTAAATCTAAATAATGAGAGAACATTGGGTATTCTAGAAGCTGATAAATTAAAGCTGCAAAACCATAGTCCGTTCCTTCCGTTAGAGTTAAATGTTGTTTGGCTCTTGTTTGAGACCATTGTAGAAGCGCCCCATGTTTTTCTGTATTTTTTCTTATTTCATTTGCAAACTTAACTTTGCAATGTTGATAATAATTCCAGATTTCAAGTTTTGCCGTATCAGACCATTTCAATGCTTCAAATAAGTTTGGGAAAATAAATACGATTGCTCCTAGTAGTAATTTAACCTCGTCACGCTCAAAGAACAGAGATGAACGAGGTGAGAATATCTGAACTCCTTTATCTTCCAAATATTCAGCTAAACCAATTACTTTAGAGTTCTTAACTGATTTGAATAAAAATGCAATTTGATTTCTATCCTTTAGAACATCTTTTTTCTCCAAGTCAATTATAAACTGGTATACTTCTTCATAGTAGTCTTCTAAAGAACCATCATTGGAAACCTTTATAACTGAAGGATTATCAATAAAGTCATCTTCTCTAGGCTTAATTATCTTATCGTACCTAAATTGCTTACCATCTTTGGTCCAGTCCATTTCAGCCATCCACTTATTATAGAAATCAATTATTTCTGGATGAGAACGGTAATTAATAGTTAATGTAAGTTGCTTGCATAACCCCTTATCAAAATTATCAGCAAACTCTAATATATTTCTAATAGTAGCACCTCTAAAACGATATAAACCTTGGTCATCGTCTCCAACAACACAAAGGTTATTATGTTTATTAGCCAATAGAAGAATAATTTTTTCTTGAATAGTATTTGTGTCTTGGTATTCATCTACCATTAAATACTTTATCTTATTCTGAATCTCTTCAAGTATATTGGGATTATTACTAAGTAGATTAAAAGCTTCTGTTTGAATAAAGGAAAAGTCTAGTGAGTTATCCTCTTCAACTTGCTTAGAGTAAATATCATAAAATTCTCCAATAGCTCTAACACCATAGTCATCTGCTTTTTTTAGGACTTCAACATCTAAATTCTCTTCTCCAACAGTATTGATATAACCAATTAACTTATCAGCTTTAATCCAATTTGAAGTTTTAAAATCACCAAGTAATAACTCAGCATCTTCAACTGCCAAATAAGATTTTATATTTCTGTAGATAAAAAAACGTTGATCGAATTGATCTAGTAGTTTATAACTCCTTTTTAGTCTTGTGAACTCCCTGTGTTCTTCTAAAAACCTTAGAAAGATTGAATGTAGCGTACCAATGTACATTTCATTCAAATTAATCTTGATATCTAGCTCCAAAAGTCGATTAGATACTCTTGTAATAAGCTCTTTTGCTGCTTTCTCTGTAAATGTAGCAACTAGAATCTCTTCTGATTTTGTTCCTTTAGATATGAGGTAAACAATTCTTTCTACTAAAGTTTTTGTCTTACCTGATCCCGGACCAGCTATTATTAATAATGGGCCTTCGGTAGTACGAATAGCTGCTTTTTTTTCATCATCTATGTCTAATAAATCAATATTATAATCTTTTAGCATCTATATAGTTTTTGTAACTAACATATTTTTAATATTTGGCTATTAATAATTCACAAGAAATACCATTAAATTCTCTGTATTGCTAAATGTAACAATTCCAAAATGAAATATCAATAACCTTTAGTACAATACTAAACTTTATTGACGAACTACTTTTACGGAAAACCGTAAATACCACAAACAAAAAAACCACCCAAACAGTTATTATACTATTTGGATGGTTTTCTAATATATACGTTTACTTATTGCGCAGGAAGACATGCATTTACCATACCACCCATACACGCATCATACGCGTATAACCAAATATCATGGCGCTGTGCATGTGTTAAATACCCTTCAGCAGAAGGATCAGAATAATGAGGAACATCTTCCATAAAATAATCTGCACTGTTAAAACAGCATACGCCATCAATTTCAGTTCTACCACCTATTACTTCTTTCTGTTCTTGCTTGTTGAGTTGCTGAATACCTTTTAAGTTTAAAATGTTTTTTAACATATTATATTGTTTATTATTAACCCTGAAAATACTATTAACAAAGAAGTAGTCAGGGCATCTACTCTTTATGAATTGTTATTATTTTTAATCGTCAATAAAACTATTGATACCATTCTATTTTCTATTGATAAAAAAGAATGCTAGCCATGTAAGTTGGCTTCACTTATGGAGCAGGATCAAGAGCAGGAACACACACAACATCCATACCTGCCATACACGCATCATAGTAAAACAACCAAATATCATGACGTTGTGAATGTGTCAAATATCCTTCATACGCAGGATCGGCATAGTGAGGCACATCTTGCATATGATAATCGGCACTGTTAAAACAGCAATAGCCGTCTGTACCACCATTTAAAGCATTCTGTTGTTGTTTGTTCAATTGTTGAACACCTTCTAATTTTAAAATGTTTTTTAACATATTATATTGTTTAAAATTAACTCTGAATACACTATTTACAAAGGAGTAGTCAGAGCGTCTACTCTTTATGAATTGTTATTTTTTTTAAAAAAATCGTCAATAAAACTATTGATACCATTCAATTCCTGTTGATTAGAAAGAATGTTAGTTATGTACTATGTAGTACATGTATTGCTTAATTTATGGAGCAGGATCAAGCGCTTGTACACACGCAATATCCAAACCTCCCATACACGCATCATAGTAAAACAACCAAATATCATGACGTTGCTCGTGTGTTAAATACTCTTCATACGACGGATCGGCATAGTTAGGCACATCTTGCATATGATAATCGGCACTCCTAAAACAGCAATAACTTTCGGTACCACCATTTACAGCTTTCTGTTGTTCTTTGTTCAATTGTTGAACACCTTCTAATTTTAAAATGTTTTTTAACATACTATATTATTTAAAATTAGCCCTGAACATATATTTCACAAAAGAGGAGTCAGAGCATCTACTCTTTTATACTATTTAGTAGTATTAAAAAATTAGTGCATAGCAAACTATTACAATAGTAATGTACTATTGCTACGAGAAGGTTTTCTAAATTATATATTGTGAAAAAAGAGCTTGCAGGCTAGTGCAGTTTCTTTGGGAGAAGGTTAAAGATAATAACTTCTTTGAAAACTTTTATATACCGTCGGTATTTTTTACTCAAAACTATATATACCCATAAAAAAACCACCCTTGTAGCTTATAAAAACTACAAGAGTGATCAGAATAAACAAATGTCAGCTTTCGTCAGTCGATCTGCAAAAAGTAACGAAAGCAATTTAAAGTAATTACCATGTCTATATATAATACTTTGTTTTAATGTTGTTGCACTATTCAGTTTCGGCATTCGAAACGGAATTATCTGTACTATCTGTAGGTGCTGTATCTTCATTGTCAGTATCTCCCGAACTCAATCGGGCATTTACCGTTACGTTATACTGCTTTGCCAACGTACCTATTTGGTTTACCAACTCTTGGTGTGTAGCATTGCTGCCTAGTGTTGCATGTGCTTCTATATGCGCTACCAATACTTTGTAACTGTTAACACCTTCCTCTCGTATTGCCGTAAAGCTCACCCCTGGTGTAGCCGACTCTTCATACACACGTGCTATATATCGGTTGTTAAACGCCTCGTTAGCCGCTTTTAGTTCGGCAATCCAATTGGTGAGTCGTGTTGTGGTAATCGCAGCAACTAAGTCGGTTTCGGTTTCCCAATCGGACAACATACTGTCAATCACAGCCGTTTCTGCTTGGTAATTCATCCGCGGAATGTTGGTACCATAGTTATTTAAATTAAACAACAAACTAAGCGCTGCCGATTGTATGCTTTCGTCATAATGGTAGCCAAAAGCTTCTAAGCTAGCTTTGATGCCCATAAACGCTCTGTCTCGTTTGGTATCCAAGTCAATAAGTTCTTGCGTAATGCCACTGCTTTGCTCCTGCTGAAACAAATTGTCCATCTGGTTGGTAAGCGCAGCTAGTGCATCACGTTGTGTGGTTAACAATAAGGTGTCAACATCTTTGTCGTTCACCATTTCTAATACATCTTTCATGTATTGTAAAAATTCGCTATTTCTGTAGCGTGAGAAAATTGGTATCTCCATAACAATCGGTTTTAATGATTTTATAATATTTTAACATTTTTACACTGTTTCATTGCATTATTCGCAATAAAAAGCCGTTTGAAACCTTCTCGCAGCAATGCAGGAGGCTTTCCAACGCGTTTGGAAGCGTCTCGCAGACCTGCAGGAAGCTTTCCGACGCGTTTGAAACGTTCTCGCAGCTGTGCAGGAAGCTTTCCGACGTGTTTGAAAACGTCTCGCAGTTGTGCAGGAAGCTTTCCGACGTGTTGGAAACGTTCTCGCAGCCCTGCAACAAGCAAACTTTTGAAAACAAACGCATGCCGCTCTGCTGTTTCATGATGTGAATTTCGAATATTTTTTTAAAAATCACACTACATAATGTATAAGTGTAGTAAGAAATGTATAAGCGTTGCATTACGTACCTCAATAATCCGTTTTAACGTGAGTTTCACGTAAAAAATACTGAATACGAACATAAAGTAAAAATAGATGTTTGTCACTTAGAGCATTATTGAAATGTTGAAGAATTAAAGGGAAAATGAAGTAATAAACGGAATAAAGAGAATGCACAATACTCAAAATTATTTTTTTGACACTACGTATTTACTGACATCTTATTATTATCTTCGTAAGATACATAAACATTAAAAATTACCAAATGAAAAAAAAATTACTACTACTACTAATATGCACTATATGTTGCATATCACTAAGCCATGCGCAATGGACACAAACAGGCGCAGATATTGATGGCGAAGCTGGGTTTGATCAATCTGGAATATCAGTAAGTCTAAGTGCTGATGGAACTATTGTTGCTATTGGAGCAAATGGTAATGATGGAAACGGTTCGGGTTCGGGTCATGTACGCGTATATCAAAATACAAATGGTACATGGACGCAAATTGGTGCAGATATAGATGGAGAAGCTAGTGGTGATTTATCAGGAGAATCAATAAGTTTAAGTGCCGATGGTCGTATTGTTGCTATTGGAGCGCATGAAAATGATGGAAACGGAACCAACTCAGGACATGTGCGTGTGTATGAAAATGTAAACGGTACTTGGACACAAGTAGGCGCTGATATTGATGGAGAATCTGCTTTTGATCAATCTGGTTGGTCCGTAAGTTTAAGTGATGATGGAACTGTTGTTGCTATTGGAGCACGCTTAAATAGTGGTAATGGCTCTAATGCTGGACATGCGCGTATTTATAAATATGAAAATGGTACGTGGACACAAATCGGTGCTGACATTGATGGAGAAGCCGCAGATGATTGGTTTGGTTGGTCCATTAGTTTAAGTGGCGATGGAAGCACGGTTGCTATTGGCGGATATCATAATGATGGAAATGGCATTGACGCTGGGCACGTACGCGTATTTAAAAATATAAATAATAATTGGTCACAAATAGGTACTGATATTGATGGAGAAACAGCAGATGATGAAGCGGGTTTTTCGGTAAGTTTGAATGTTGATGGAACTGTTGTCGCTGTTGGAGCAATTAGAAATGATAATAGTACTGGATCAAATTCTGGGCATGTACGTGTGTTTAAAAACGAGCTTGGCACTTGGAATCAGATGGGCGCTGCTATTGATGGAGAAGCAAGTGGTGATTTTTCGGGATACTCAGTAAATCTAAATAATGATGGAAGCATTGTTGCTATTGGAGCCTATGGAAATGATGGCAATGGAGACCAGTCTGGACATGTACGTGTATATAGAAATCAAACCGATGCTTGGATACAAGTAGGTGCAGATATTGACGGAGAAGATGTTAGTAATTGGTTTGGTGCTTCGGTAAGCTTGAGTGATAATGGAAGTAAGCTTGCTGTAGGTGCGTTTATAAATAATTCTATCGATTTTAATACTGGGCATACACGTGTATTTGAAAACCCAACACTTTCTGTAGAGGATGTTGCATTGCAAAACCTTACGGTATATCCAAATCCTGCAAGTGCAACCGTATTTGTACAAAGCAAAACACGTATTGAAACAATCACAGTATTTGATGGTAGAGGCACACAGATAAAAACAATAACACCAACAGAAATACAAGGCAACTACCCTATTGATGTAAGCAACTTGGCTACTGGGTTTTATTTTATGACTTTACAATCTGGTACTTCAAGCCTGACTAAAAAATTTATGAAAAACTAAATTTATATATCCTATAAAGTAGATACAGTATACGAAACTCGCATATAATTTTTTAATTGTATGCGAGTTTTTAATTAGTACTTCATTAAGTCCATATGAGATATCATTTTGCATAGATTGATAAACGAAGATTCATCTAAAAGTAAATAACAACTCCTAAGAATACGGTAAATCCCGTAGTGGTTTACGTGAATTACTCTATGTTCTCGCATATTCGTAACAACTACTTTTGAATCATCTTATAAAATCACCCAACTTAAAAGTTTAGATACGAGCATCTATACAAGTGTTTCCACCTGGGTGATTTTAGCTGGAAAACATTGGTTAGATGCTCTATTAACTAGTAAGAAATAGTAATGAAAAAAAGTATAGCAATCATCACCCTACTTATTTTAATACCGTTACAATCCTTTTCGCAAGATGTCATTCGTTCTAAAAAAGAACAAAGAACTGCAACAAAAAAGAGCCTCAAAAAAAATAACCTTCAAGAAACTTCACTTTGTGATTTCTATAAAATCATCTATAATAACTATCATAACGATTTTAAAGATCTTACAGGAAAAGAAAAGGATGAAGATAGTTTTGGAGAGCAATGGGAAGCAAATATCGCTATTCCAGCTGTTTTTACTGAATATACTATTAATACAACATATAAAATTTTTCGATTAGAAGTTTATGAAGGATTAGATTTAAAAAAAGCAAACGCAGCATTAGAAAATTTATATACTAACTGGTATGCATGTAGATTTAATAGCGGGAAAGAATTTAGATTCATAAAAGAAGAAAACCATCTAGAGAAAAAGCAACATAACCTTAAAAAAAGAACTTTCTTTTTAACAACTACAACAGATAACTTATTGATAAAATTCAATTTAGTTGGTTTTTATAAATATAATGAAAGAGCGAGTAGTATTGAAAACGTATACACAGTTTCGCTCTCATTTATTCGCATAGCTGACAAACAAAAAGCAATTGCAAAAATAGTAAAGCAATAGATACTGTAACCTTAAAAATTAAAATTATGAAAGTACAAAATTGGATGAGTTGGGAAGGCGGCGTAGATTTAGTAGCCCTGTCAAACGATAAAATGGAAATGCCAAATGTAATAGTACATTTAGCAAGAATGGTACATACACCTGTTGGGTCTGCACCTTCAGGAATGTTATTATTACCAAACGAAGATGGAACACCAAAAATTATGGGATTCATTTCTACCAATAAAGTGGTAGGTGATTATTTTGCAGCAACTATTTTTGCAGGTACTCCTTTTGAACAAGCACCAACCATCGTTGGCGAAATAACTGTAACTACAGATATGCCAAACTTTGCAGAAGTAACTGTAAAAATTGAAGGCTTTGAAGTGTATTTAAAACTCTCAAATCTTGGAGAATTGACAAGAGTAAACAGACAATCACCAAATTTACCTTTTCATGATAGCTCTTTAGAAGCCGAAGCAAAAACAGTAGAACTAACTGTAAATGGTATTGTAACACCAGTAATTGTTCCACCAATGGGAATGAGTGGCGGACCAGCAGCAGTGTATTCTGCAACAGGTTTTTATGCTAGATAATAATATAAAAACAATTAAAATGAAGTATCTAATTAAATTAATCGTCGTTACGCTATCAACTTCAATAATATCATCTTGCGTATCAACTAAAAGTTTAGCAAAAGAAGGCATTACTTTGATAGAAGGAAGTGATTTGTATTATGAAGTACAAGCAGGTGATGAAAAATGGAATTTTGATCTTAATATTAACCATTTTGGGAACTCTATTTCCTTCGATTTTGATTTAGGTAACAAATCAGGAAGTATTTCTATAGATGAAAAAGCATTGGAAGAATCAACCTATTTACACAACTACTTTGATAATGGCTATAAAAGACTTACTGAGAAAACTTCAGTTTGGGTTAGCAAAAAATTGTTTAAAGATTTAAAAGCTGGAAAACCTGTTACTATTGGTTTGGGCAATTCTGAATCGGATAGAGAACTGTTTACTTTAATAGGCAAAGAAACCTATTCGTTTGGTAATAAAGATGATGGAGTGCCTTATAATATACCAGTTTTGATAATAGCAACGAAGGACAATAAAAAAGAAATTTGGATTGCTGATGACCCAAGTAATCGATTAATTGTGATGATGAAACTTGATTTCAGAATTGATTTGATGGATTATAAACCATATAAAGGCTACTAAAGTAGTACTTAGACACAGTATACAAAACTCGCATATATTATTTTAATTGTATGCGAGTTTTCAATTATAACTTCATTAAGTGTGCTATAGCTTTTTCTAAAACAGGATCTTTATTTTCCATATAATCCAATAGCGTTCGCTTTACTTCAATATCTGGTGTAATTCCATATCCTACAAATTCTCGTCCATCTGCATACGTGTCTTTTTTAGTACAAACTCTAGCGCCTCCTTTATTTGGTAAACTAAACACCATAGGTTGTCCGGTACTTCCAAAAGTAGGTTCTCCAATTTTAATCATATGTTCCTGGTTGTCTGCATAAATTAAAAAATCTTCAGCTGCAGATGCAGTACGATGTCCTATTAATATTGCAGTTGGAATCTCTGTTCTTTTTATATCTAAATTTGCTGTAGAATATCCATTATACGGGAAATCATGATAAAATTGGTCATGATATGAATAATACGCTTGTTTTTGCCAATCGCCTTTTATGGTGTCTTTAGCCTTTGTCCATTGTCCCCAAGCTTTAAAAGAAGGAATGTGCAATCTACTTTGTGATTTAGCTCCGTAAAGAATAGTATCGTTGGTAAGGTATTTTATAATTTCTCGCCCAACACCTCCATTTCCTCCTCCGTTTTTTCTTAAATCTATAATTAGTTTTTTTGCTTTTCTAATCTCAGGAAGCTTCTCTGAGAACAAATTCATAATATCCCAAGTATCGAATGAATTTAAAGAAATGTAAACGATATCTTTTTCGATCAATTTAAACTCAAACAATTCTGTTTTTTCTTCAGGATACAGTGCTGTTTCGTCACTTTTTTGTAGCGTTAATTTTAAAGTTTTCACTTTATTATTTGGCAACTTTAATTCAAGAGTATACGTTGAACCTACATATCCTTGAAGCAAGTTTTGTACAGATAAATCATTTAAAATATGTTTTGTAGATGATGAAATATAAGGCTTTACATATTTATTTATATACTGCTGAGTATCCACACCATTCACCTTAACTATTTCCGTACCTATTGGCAATTCGTTTTTTTTACTTTTATTCACTTTCGTGATGATTGCTTTGTTCTCAATATTAGATAGAAAAATTCTGTACGCGCCAAAATCAGTTGTAAGTATGTTATCTCTAATTTCTTTTGGAAACCAAATGTTTGTATGTCCATCATTTAAGTATGCACAAAACTTCTGTAACAATCTATAATACGCATAGTCATTCTCAGTTTCTTGAACTTCAATAAGATACTTTTTAAACATTTTATCCCATTCATTCCTATCAACTTTATCTAAATAAACAAAGTTGTAATTGACTTCTTGCCAAAATTTAGATAGTCCATAAACTTTGTCTTGTTTCGTTATAGTATTAGGTATTTGACTAGTAAGTGAACTTGATGAGATAATAATAAAAAACAAAATGATAAATTGTTTCATAAAGTGACAGTTATAATTGATTGATGATTAAGATGTTTAGTACATAACGGACAAAAGGAACTGTTTAGTACACATATTGAAATACGTTCTAGGATACTGAAGTATATTCACAAAGCATTTTCTAATATGTCTATTCTTTTTTTAAATCTTTTGTAAAAATAAAAGCCCCGAACTTTCGTTCAGGGCTTTTCTATTTAGTGAAACAAGTTGCTTTTATACTAAGCGTTGTTTTCTTTTTTAATTAAGTTTAAGGCAGAACCTTCATTGTACCAGTCAATCTGACTTTGGTTATACGTATGGTTTGCTACAATAACATCTTTGCTTCCATCCGCATGAACTGCTTCAATAGTTAATGGTTTTCCTGGTGCAAATTCGTTTAAGTCTACAAAGTTGAATGTATCATCTTCTTGAATTAAATCGTAATCGCTTTCCGTTGCAAACGTTAATCCTAGCATTCCTTGCTTTTTAAGGTTTGTTTCATGGATACGTGCAAACGATTTTACAATTACCGCCGCTACACCTAAGTGTCTTGGCTCCATAGCTGCATGCTCACGAGAAGAACCTTCACCGTAGTTATGATCTCCAACTACAATTGTATATACTCCAGCTGCTTTGTATGCACGTGCCGTTTTTGGAACAGCATCATACTCACCATCTAACTGACTTTTTACAAAGTTAGTTTTCATGTTGTATGCGTTTACAGCTCCAATTAAACAGTTGTTTGAGATATTATCTAAGTGTCCACGGAAACGTAACCAAGGACCTGCCATAGAGATATGATCCGTTGTACACTTTCCATGTGCTTTGATTAATAGTTTTGCTCCATTGATTTCAGAACCTATTGGTGTAAATGGAGTTAATAACTCTAAACGCTCAGAATCAGGGTTCACATTAATTTGTACATGACTTCCATCTTCTTCTGGTGCTAAGTATCCGTTATCTTTTACATCGAATCCTTTTGGAGGTAATTCCCATCCTGTTGGTTCGTCTAACATTACTTCTTCACCATTTTCATTGATCAGCTTGTCTGTCATTGGATTGAAGTCTAAACGACCTGCAATAGCAATAGCTGCTGTAATTTCAGGAGACGCTACAAATGCGTGTGTGTTTGGATTTCCATCTGCACGCTTTGCAAAGTTTCTGTTAAACGAGTGAACGATACTGTTTTTTGGTGCGTTTTTCGGATCTGAATAACGTGCCCATTGTCCAATACATGGTCCACATGCGTTTGTAAATATTTTTGCGTCTAGTTTTTCGAATATATTAAGGATTCCATCACGCTCTGCTGTGTAACGTACCTTTTCTGATCCAGGATTGATTCCTAGTTCCGCTTTCATTTTTAAGCCTTTGTCTAATGCTTGTTGTGCAATGGAAGATGCTCTTGATAAATCTTCGTATGAAGAGTTGGTACAAGAACCAATTAATCCCCATTCTACTTGCATTGGCCAATCTTTCTCTTGTGCTCTTGCTGTCATTTCTGAACCAACAGTTGTAGATAAATCTGGCGTAAAAGGTCCATTTACTAATGGTCCAAGTTCTGATAAGTTAATTTCAATAACTTGATCAAAATATTGCTCAGGGTTTGCATATACTTCAGCATCTCCTGTTAAATATTCTTTTACTTCATTTGCAGCATCAGCAACTCCATCTCTTTCTGTAGCACGTAAATAACGTTCCATAGATTCATCGTATCCAAAAGTAGAAGTTGTTGCTCCTATTTCTGCTCCCATGTTACAAATAGTACCTTTACCAGTACAAGACATTGATACAGCTCCAGGTCCGAAGTATTCAACAATAGCTCCTGTTCCTCCTTTTGCAGAAACGATTCCTGCTACTTTTAAGATTACATCTTTTGGTGCTGTCCAACCAGAAAGTGTTCCCGTTAACTTTACACCTATTAGTTTAGGAAATTTTAATTCCCAAGGCATTCCTGCCATTACATCTACAGCATCTGCTCCACCAACTCCGATGGCTACCATTCCTAATCCACCAGCATTTACTGTATGTGAATCGGTTCCGATCATCATTCCACCTGGGAAAGCATAGTTTTCTAATACTACTTGGTGAATAATTCCTGCACCTGGCTTCCAAAATCCGATACCATATTTGTTTGATACTGACTCTAAGAAATTAAATACTTCACTACTGTTATTCATGGCAGCTTGTAAATCACTACTTGCTCCAACTTTCGCTTGGATTAGGTGATCACAGTGCACTGTTGTCGGAACTGCTACTTTAGATTTCCCTGCTTGCATAAATTGTAGTAATGCCATTTGTGCAGTTGCATCTTGACAAGCAATACGATCTGGAGCAAAGTCTACATAGTCTTTTCCTCTAACGAATGCTTTGTCTGCCGTTCCATCCCATAAATGTGAGTATAGTATTTTTTCTGAAAGTGTTAATGGTTTACCAGTAATTTCGCGCGCTTTGTCTACACGTTCCACTATTGTTGCGTAAACCTTTTTTATCATATCAATATCAAAGGCCATATCTTCGTTTTTTTAGTGTTTTGAAAGTCCTGCGAAACTACGAAATTATCTTCATTTTTAAAAATTAACAGTATACCATTATGTTATGCTAATTATTTTTATCAAATCTATGATTTTGTTGAATTAAATTTAAAATAAACTAAAAATAGCACCTCTAATTACGAATTACATAATTTGAGATGCTATTTTTTGATAATACTAAATATTTCGGAAATATTGTTGTTTTTTCTTAATCCTAAAAAGGATACGATTGTGCATTTATTTTAAAAAATTATAATTATAAATGTTTAAAATTGATGAATTCTATTGAATCATTCTAAAATTAAACAATAAGATGTTACTTTATATTATCACTTATTTTCATAATTTTTTTATAAATCACACGAAGATTATATGTACCAAAGCGTCCATAATCATAAATTTCCTTTACATCTCCGTTTTTGAAAGTAACTTTGAGATTTGCTGCTGGGTTATCTGTCACGTTTATGTAATAGCTATCCTTTAAGCTTTTAACATCAGTATATTCAATGGTGCCTAACAACTCTTCTACTTGTACAGAGCTTAGCTTAATTTTTTTTCTCCCTTTGAAATTGGTGAATCGCTTGCCAAAATACTCTAGGTTTCCATCTGAAGTTAATTTTAATTCAAAAACCGGACAACTTCCAAAACAAGGAGTTGCTTCAAAATGAATTTCTTTTATTTCGTTTTTTATTTTTTGCTCATTCTTATTAAATTGTAGAAACGCTCCAAATTTTACTTCTAATGTGTCTACTCGAAACTTAATATCACGAATCACTTCAACAGTTT
Organism: Kordia sp. E; assembly: GCF_056033805.1. Lineage (NCBI taxonomy): Bacteria > Pseudomonadati > Bacteroidota > Flavobacteriia > Flavobacteriales > Flavobacteriaceae > Kordia > Kordia sp. E. The sequence goes on along the minus strand of NZ_JBRASR010000003.1, from coordinate 827,890 downwards.
TATTTTTTTCTCGATCATACACAAAATCTTTTTGATTTTTTTTGATAATAATATCTTCTGAATGCTCAGTAATATGTTCTGGTAACTGTATTTCGCGAATAAAAATAGTTTTAGTATTGATTCGTTTCATTGATATTGATGCTAAACCTTCATCTGTCCTGCCTCTATTAACATCAAGAATTTTTATTTCTTCATACTCATTTTTACCTTTGTTCAAAATATAAATTATAGTGCCTACATAATCTATGACCAAATCAGTGTGTCCGTTGTTATCTATATCTATTTTTTGAACAACTTCATTAAAATCCTCAACATCAATTTCGTCCTCTCCTTCAAAAACTGTATCAAAAGTATAGGCAGTACTTATTTCTTTTTCAAGGAATGCAGCTACTTCTTTGAATGATTTCAAGTTTTCGATGGTTTGTGAACAGGTAATTCCCGAAGTGAAAAATAGTAGTATTAACAAAATTACTTTCTTCATTTGATTGCTTTTGTTTGTAATTTACAACGAACATTAACTATTTAAAACATTCATTCATGTTTTTAAACAAAAAAAATCACAAACGTTTGTTTGTGATTTTTTATATAATTTTAAAGTATGTTATTTTAAAACAGACTTTCTATAATTTTTTCAATCGTGATTCCTTCAGCTTCTGCTTTGTAGTTTCTAATAACTCTGTGTGATAAGATTCCAATAGCAACTGCTTGTACATCTTCTATATCAGGAGAAAACTTTCCGTTGATAGCTGCGTTTGCTTTTGCCGCTAAGATTAGATTTTGTGAGGCTCTTGGTCCTGCGCCCCAATCAACATACTGTTTTACTAAGTCAGTAGCACTGTCTTCTTTCGGACGTGTTTTGGAAACCAAACGTACTGCATATTCTATTACATTATCCGCTACAGGTATTTTACGAATCAATTGCTGAATAGCAATAATATCTTTAGCATTGAATAATGGTTTTACAGAAGCTTCCACATTTGTTGTTGTCGCTTTCACGACTTGTACTTCCTCTGCAAATGTTGGATATGTAAGGTGAATGGCAAACATAAAACGGTCTAATTGTGCTTCTGGTAACGGATATGTACCTTCTTGCTCAATTGGGTTTTGCGTTGCCAATACAAAGTATGGTAAATCTAGTTTGTAATGCTGTCCTGCAACAGTTACAGCGCGCTCTTGCATAGCTTCTAGTAATGCAGCTTGCGTTTTTGGCGGTGTACGGTTGATTTCATCAGCCAGAATAATGTTTGCAAAGATTGGTCCTTTGATGAATTTGAAATTACGCGATTCATCTAAGATTTCACTTCCCAAGATGTCACTTGGCATTAAATCTGGTGTAAACTGAATTCGTTTAAAGTCTAAACCTAATGTCGTTGCAATGGTGTTTACCATTAATGTTTTTGCTAGTCCAGGAACTCCAATCAGTAATGCATGTCCACCAGAAAATATGGAGAGTAATATTTGATCTATTACACTTTCTTGACCAACAATAATTTTAGAGATTTCGTTCTTGAGTGCCTTGTGTTTTTGTACAAGGTTTTCAATAGCGGCAACATCAGACATAAGCTTTTTTATTTTTTTAACCAGTTATTTTGAAATTCACATTCACGATTATCAGAGTTTACATTTACGTATGTATCCTTGATTTTCTGTGTAATCCACTTTCCAACTTCTTTTAACTGTTTTTCTTTGAGTGCTAAACTTTTGATTTTGATGTAATCTTTAGAGTAGTCAGCAACATGTTCTTCGTAACGGTTTGTTACTTTGAGTATTTTGAATCTTTTTTGACCTGTACGTGTTTCGTCAATTAAAGGAATTGAGATTTCATTTCCTTTTAAAGGTTCTATTTGAGAATATTGTTCAGGATCCATTTTAGTCAATTCAAAATGTGTTCCTAAGGTTGCAGGATTGATCAGTTTCCCACCATTATTACGTGATTCTTTATCATCTGAAAACGAACGTGCCGCTTCATCAAAAGTAAGTTCTTCTGCTAGTATACGCTGACGAAGTGTGTCTATTTGTTTACGAGCCTCATCAAGCTTTTTATTTGTAATTTCAGGAATTAGTAGAATGTGACGTACATCTCTTTCTTGTCCACGAACTTTATCAACCTTTACAATATGCCATCCAAAGTCAGTCTTAAAAGGATCAGAAACTTCTCCTTCTTGTAGTGTATAAGACATATCTTTAAATTCTTTTGCTAACGGCATTCTTTTCGTAATAGACATAAATCCACCTTGACGACCAGAAGCTCTATCTTTAGAATATAGAATAGCTTTTGTTCCAAAACTTGCGCCACCTTCTATATCAGCTTTGATACTTTTTAGTTTATCAACTACTTTCTTTACTGCTTCTTCTGAAGGTTTTGGTGCAATCATTATTTGTGCAACTTCCAACTCTACTCCAATTATTGGACGTTGATCTACTGGAATTTTCTCAAAAAACTGACGTACTTCTTCTGGTGTAATTTCTACATCACTTACCACTTGCGATTGCATACGTTGCGTTAGTATATTTACTTTCGTAATTTCTGTTAAACGTTTGCGTAAAGATGCTTCATCTTCCATAGCATAGAATTTTAATAATTCTGCCATTCCACCAGTTTGCTGACTGAAATATTCTATAGATTGATTTACACGATCTCTAATTTCTCCGTCAGAAACTTCTAAACTATCTTGCACTGCTTGATGCGCATATAGTTTATCTTCCATTAATTTTCCAAGTAATTTACATCTTGTTAATCCTTCTGTAGAAACTCCTTGTTGTTTTAAGTCTAAAAATGTTTTATCTACATCCGATTCTAAGATGATATAATCACCAACAACTGCGGCTACACCGTCAATTTTGATACGTTTTGTAGTAGTTTTTGTAGAATCGTTTACTTTTGCTTTGGCTTTAATCATTGATGATTCAGAAACCATTTCCTCTTGTGCTTGTGCCTGCATTCCTATTCCCACAAGCAATACTAACAAGTATATACTTTTCTTCATTTTAATTGTAAATTTCAAACTGTTTTCGCTTAACTGCATCTTTTGTGATGTCTTTTTCTAATTTTCTGATAAATTCAAGCTTTCGCTTGTTAAGAATGATTTGGCGTACTGTTGGACGTACATACGCAAGTGGCGCAACGTCGTTTCTGCCTATCTTATCTTCAATTCGCACCAAATATAGTCCTATTGAATCTTCTATTTTAGAAAATTGTGATTTTTTTAAGTATTTTGCTTTGTTTTCGTTAGTTATGACAGGAATTTTATTGAATATTTGTGTCGCTTTTACCCAAATAGAATCGTTTAATGAATAGTTATTAAACTGAATTGCTAAAGAATCTAATATAACTTTATCTTCTATATCAAAACGTTCAAAACGCTCTGTGATTTCTTCTATATTAGAGTTGTCCTTATTGATATTTATATACCGTAGTTTGAGTAATTCTTCATTGAGTTTAAAGTTCTCTTTGTTGGTATCATAATATGCAGCTTCGTCAAAACCTGTAACTACAGTATCAATAGTTTTCTTTACAACAGCTTCTTTGTAAGCTTCTACATATAAACCTTTCCTATATTCTTCAACAAGTTCATCAAAAGCAGTTTGTTTTTCTTGTGGCAGATTGATTTTTGCACGCTGAATAAACAATTGTTGTGTTGCCCAACGATTGATATAACTGGTGACGATGATAGTGCTATCTTCTTTAGATGTGTTTTCGGAAAGTAATGGCGTTACATCACTTTTATATAAGTAACTCTCACCAACTCTGGCAATAGGATCACCTTCTTGTGACGGTTGAAAGTATTCACAAGAATAACACAAAAAGATACTAATAATGGCTATTAATTTTCTCAATATGTATTATTTAACGAGTTTTTTCAGTTTTCGGTATACTTTCTTGTTGATTTTAACTTTATAGTTTTCTTTTAGTGTTTTAATCCATTCTTTTTCAAGATGTACTTGATAGTCGCTTATAACTTTCCCTTTGATTTCTGAAAGTTCTTTGTAGCTCGCTGGCATTAACTCGTTTACTTTTACAATAGCGAAATCGCCTTCTCCTTCTTTTAGAATTTCTGAAACACCTTTTTTACTGTTAAAGTCTTTCGGAAGACTTCTATGTCCATCTTCAAAAGTTCCCATTGTAAAAATTACATTTACTTTGGCATCCTTGTTTACAGCGTTTTTAATATCTTCTAAAGGTTTTCCTTCAGTTAAAAGTTGTTGTACTTGCTTGGCAGCATTTTCATCTGTACAAGAAGCAATAACTGCTTCCACGCGGTTTTTCCACTTGTAGTTCTCTTTGTTTGCATTGAAATAGCTTTCTAGTCCAAGTGTATCATTCTTTGCCTTGTCCCAAATTTGCTTTTCCATTAAGTCAAATAATAACAAACCATCTCTATATTCACCATAAATAGCCGCAAATTCTTCGTTTACATTTTCAAGGTCACTTTCGTAGAATGCTAACAGTTTACCATCCATGTATTCTTTATACATCTGATTTACATATCCTTTAGGATCACTGTTTTTTTGCATCATTCTTGATTTGTTCTTCAACAAATAAGTAGCAAAGTCGTCATACGTAATCGTCATGTCTTTTATTTGAACTAGCGTTTTCTTTAAGAATTCACTATCCGTTGGTTTTTTCCATGAACGTGTAAAGAAGTTATTCCCCATTGCAACTGCATGAAAATCTTCTCGTGCCGATGGATTTTCAGTAATCGTATATAGTTTTTTAATCTTTTTTATTACAGAAGTATTGATAACACTTACTCTTTTATCTTTTTTGATACGATTTTCAAGTGCAAATTTTTCTTCTTCAAAACTTTTTTGTTCATGTTTTGAGATCAGTTTTACAATATGCCATCCAAATTCAGATTTGAACGGTTTTGAAATTTCATTGAGTTCTTTTAGGGAAAACGCAACTTGTTCAAATGCTTTTGAACGCAAACGTCCACGACCAAACTTAGGTAGTTTTCCATTGTTTACACCAGAACTTCTATCTTCTGAATATTTTTTTGCCATTGCGCCAAAATCGCTTCCAGCTATAATTTGTGAATAGATATCTTTTATTTTTTCTTCAGGATTTTCCTTGTTTTCACCATTTTCTTTATCCAATAGTAATATGTGTGCAACTGTTACTTCTCCAACATTTTCACGAACGTCCGTTACTTTTATAATGTGATATCCATATTGTGTACGGACTGGCATAGAAACATCTCCTTTTTTGGTGTTAAAAGCAGCAGATTCAAACGGATATACCATTCTGAATGCTGAGAAATAACCCAAATTTCCTTTGTTACCTTTCCTTTTTGGATTTCCTTTTGCAGAAGGATCATCTGAATGTAGTATCGCTGTTTGTCCAAAATCAGATCCTTCAATGATCGATTTGCGCAACTTCATAATTTTTTCATACGCAGCCAATGTATCCGCTGGCGAAGCATTTGGAGAAACGTTTAGTAAAATATGACTTGCTTTTACTTCCGTTTTTAAACGTTCATAAGCTTCTTTCACCAATTGTTCAGAGGTAGTATTATCTGTAAGATAGTTACGTGAAAGTTGTTTTTTATATCCTGCTAATTCTTTCTTGTAGCTTTGTTTTTCGTGTAGATTTAGATTTTTAGCTTCTTTGAGTTTCAATTTGTATTCAACAAATAAATCAAAATACTCTTCTATATCCTTTTGATCTTTTTCGTCAATGATGTCAAGGTTTTTATTATATACTCTAGAGAATTCAGAAACGTATGTTGGTTCACCTTCAATAGTAAATAATACTTTATCTTTTTTTGATTGTGCAACGCTTGTCAACGAAACCAAAAGAATAAGAAATAATTGTATGCTATTTTTCATCTGTAAATTTTTATTTTCTTAAAGTTGCCAGATGGAATTCGCCAAAAATCATCTTAGTTTTTATAAACTAATTAACATGGCTCATTTCATTGTCGCTTTTTTGAGAAAGACAAAAATAATAATTCAATGATACTTCACAAGGAATTCTAATATTGATTCTGAGAGTTTCTCAACAAAAATGGCGTGATATTTGTTAAATTTTAAGTAAAAACGTGTTTTTCGTTTTTGATTTTACTAATTTTAGATTTATTATTGCATCCGATTAAAATTGCGTTTATGAAAAAATATTACATTTTGCCTCTCTTTTTATTAATATCTATAACACTTTTTGCTCAGGAAGAAGTGTTTGAGTTTAATGGATATAATGGAGCAACAAATACATTAGTAGCCGCAACTGCTGATATTAATGATGAAGTTACTATTGAACTTGAAGATATAGACATCATAAATAATTTTTATACTGAAAATCAATCTAGTATTTATATGTATCTTGGATTGCGAACTTCTTCTGGAAGTTTTCAAGCAGTTCCGGGTATGTTTAGTGACTTAAGCTGGCAACCTATACTAAACTTATCTAACGGAGATGCTACAACTGCTCCAAATAGATATTCTATTACATTTACACCAGGTCAATTGTTTCCTACTCTTGAAAATCAAACAATTTTAGGAATTGATTTTTTATTTCAAAACCAATTTGGTGGTGGAGGAAACAATCAAACTTTAGATTTGTATATTGATTTAGTTGATGCAACTCTTAATTCTAGTACTTTAAGTATAAATGATCGTAATGATACGAAAGTGAGTACAAGATATCATAATGGTAAATTAACAGTTATTGGCGTAGATAGAAAGGCAAATATTGCAATCTACAACTTGCTAGGTCGTAAAGTGGTTGACTTAAAGAATGTTTCTATGAATGGAACGTTTAGCAAGTATTTAGATTTACCAAAAAACAACATTTATATTGTAAAAATTACTTCACCAACTTTTTCAAAGACATTTAAAATTATTGCGAAGTAATACTATATACATAACAAACTCAAAAGCGAATGAACTAATCATTCGCTTTTTTTATTTCTTTTTTCTTATTCTCTGTTAAGAATGGTAATTTTGTCAAAATTTACAATACATGGCAAAAGTAAAACTGATTTGGGACTTTAGAGGTCCGGCTGCAAAACGTACAGCAGAACATCATTGTATTCACTTGAAAGACTTTATATCACTGGAAAATATTGAAGGAGAAGCCATTAAAGTAGAAGCTTTTTCTGAGATGCATGTTTGTGCTTCTATGATTATACAACAAGATGATGTTTCTTTTATGCGCGAAAAATTAAAGCCACATAGAGGTCAATTAGTAAAATAATTATACCAAAAAACGTTAATTTTATGTGAGAACGTTTTTTTGGTATGATGTTTTCATTACATTAGCCAACTTTGAAAAATAAAATAACAATTAGATGAAAATTAAACATTTACTTTACTCGTTAGCAATTGTACTTTGTTCGTTTACAGCTTCTGCACAATCAAAAGTAGGAACAGTTAATATTAATATTCTTGTTTCTAAATTACCTGAAATTGCACAAGTAAAAACAGGAATCACGGAATATGAAAAGACTTTACAAGCAGATTTAACTGCAAAACTTGAAGCTTACAAAGTAGAAGTTGATGCTGCAAATAAAGCATTTGCTGGTATGCAACCTGAAGCAAAGAAGAAAAAGCAAGAAGAAATTTTTGCATTAGAAAATGATATTCAACAATTTAGACAAAACGCTGCTCAGTTAGTTCAACTAAAACAAGATGAATTAATGCGTCCGTTATACCAAAAAGTTGGTACAACAGTTGCCGAAATTGCCAAAGCAGAAAAATTCACGCAAGTTTTCACGTTAGACGGAAATGAGTTGGCATATGCAAGTCCTGTATATGATTTAACTTTGAAAGTTGCTGCAAAACTTGGAATTAACTTACAAGAAGATAAAAAGTAATTTTTAATACCTCAATTTTATAAAAAAGTCTTGTATCCTTTTGGGTACAAGACTTTTTTTATGCAATCTACTTATCTCAAATTGATAAATTTGAGGTAGTAACTATGTTTTCTTTGCTTCATTTTCTTCTTCAAAGTGACATGATTTAATATCTTGTTATCAAATCAAAACTATATATATCATGAAAAAAAAGAATTTGAAAGTATTAAGACTTGAAAAGACTTCAATTGCAAATTTTAAAGAAAATAGTATTAAAGGAGGAAGCTTTGGATCTATTGAATGCCCATCTTATCATCCTACAGTTTGTGATGGTGGAGGTTCTATAAGTAGTCAAGGAATTAACTGTGCAGTTAATTGTGGTACAGGAACGCTTCCAGTATAACCAAACTTTAGCTTACCATTTTAGTACCATAATTTATTTATTAATTATAAATTTTTAACCATGAAAAAAAGAAACATTAAAAACAACCTGAATTTAAAAAAGACAACGATTTCTTCATTATCAGAAAAAGCTGTTAAAGGAGGAACCGGAACTACGCTTTTCACAACTATTTTTGCTGATTTGTGTTATGGAGCTAATACAAGTTATATTTTGAAGTGCGCTGCCGCTTGTGCGCCAGACGATTATTAATAGATAATTTACATATGAAAAGAAAAGCCTGTTACGTTGATGTAACAGGCTTTTTATATGTATTTCTATATTAATTAACGTCTTGAATAATTTGGTGCTTCTTTGGTAATTGCTACATCATGCGGATGACTTTCATTGATTCCACTTGCTGTGATTCGTACAAATTTCCCACTTTCTTTTAGTGTTTCAATATCTTTTGCTCCACAATATCCCATTCCAGCGCGTAATCCTCCAATAAACTGATGAATACTTTCATCTAAGTCTCCTTTGTAAGGAACACGTCCTACAATACCTTCTGGGACTAGCTTTTTTATATCAGCTTCCACATCCTGGAAATAACGATCTTTAGAACCTTGTTTCATTGCTTCTACAGAACCCATTCCGCGATATGATTTGAATTTTCTTCCTTCGTATATAATCGTTTCTCCAGGCGATTCTTTTGTTCCTGCTAGTAGTGAACCTAACATTACAGAATCTGCTCCAGCTGCAATTGCTTTTGGAATATCACCTGTGTAACGAATTCCTCCATCTGCAATTACTGGAACGCCACTACCTTTTATAGCTGCTGAAACTTCCAATACTGCTGAGAATTGTGGGAAACCAACTCCGGCTACCACACGTGTTGTACAGATTGATCCTGGACCAATACCAACTTTTACAGCATCAGCGCCAGCTTCTACTAAGTAGCGAGCTGCATCACCTGTTGCAATGTTTCCAACAATAACATCTAAGTTAGGAAACTTAGCTTTTACATCTTTTAGTACCGTTACAACACCTTTTGTATGTCCGTGTGCAGTATCAATCACAACTGCATCAACTCCTGCTTTTACAAGTGCTTCTGCTCTATCAACAGCATCTGCTGTAACTCCTAAAGCTGCTGCTACACGTAAACGTCCGTATGAGTCTTTATTGGCAATCGGTTTCTGTGTTACTTTCGTAATATCTCTAAATGTAATAAGTCCTTTTAGAATGTAGTTATCATCTACAATTAAAAGTTTTTCAATTTTATTTTTTTGAAGAATTGCTTCCGCATCTTTTAATGAAGTTCCTTCTGAAGAAGTGATTAAGTTTTCACTTGTCATTACCTCAACTATCGGGCGTTGATTGTTGTGCTCAAAGCGCAAATCTCTATTGGTTACTATTCCCTTTAGCGTTCCATTTTCATCTACAATTGGAATTCCTCCAATACTATGTTCTTTCATGTTTGCTTTCGCATCAGAAACAACAGCAGTTAATGGTAACGTTACAGGGTCGATAATCATTCCGCTCTCGGCACGTTTCACTTTTCTAACTTTTTGCGCTTGTCGGGCAATCGTCATGTTTTTGTGCAAAACACCAATTCCACCTTCACGGGCCATTGCTATTGCCATAGAAGATTCTGTAACCGTATCCATCGCTGCCGATATAATAGGAACGTTGATCGTTATATTTTTAGTAAATTTTGTTTGAATGCTGACTTCTCTTGGAAGTACTTCTGAGAAAGCGGGAACTAATAAAACATCGTCGTATGTTAGTCCTTCACCTAAAATTTTGTTGTTGTGTGCTGTCATGGTGCAATTAAAGTATAATTGCACGCGAATATACCACTTTTTATATAATTACTACTATTACGTATACTAGATAACAATTTATTAATGTGCTGTGTTTAGTATTGAGCAGTTAGTATTTAGTAATGAGGTTTTTATCTCGCTTTGCGCGAAGTTACTTAGTATTAGATTTTAAAAAATCCTTTTACATTTTTAATTTGTTAATGATATTCATTAAAAATCTTAGAAGCTTCATTGTAAGATGATTCAAAACTCATGGCTTGCACACCTGAGTTCGCTTTAACAGCTGTAAAATACGAAACCATTTTCTCGGTTGGCATATTTCCGGTAAGCTCGTCTTTTGCCATTGGACAACCACCAAATCCTTGTATAGCACCATCAAAACGTCTGCAACCTGCTTTGTAAGCCGCATCAACTTTTTCGTGCCATAATGTTGGTGTTGTGTGTAAATGCGCTCCAAATTCAATTTCTGGGTATTTAGGAATTAAGTTTGCATATAAGTAATCGATCACATCTGGTGTTGAAGAACCGATCGTATCAGAAAGCGATAATATTTTCACGCCCATGTTAGAAAGTTTCTCTGTCCACTCGCCTACTATTTCTACATTCCAAGGATCACCATATGGATTTCCAAATCCCATAGAGAGATAGGCAACAACTTCTTTGTTGGTTTTGTCTGCAATGTTTAGAATTTCTTGCAGCGTTTCTATGGATTGTGCAATAGTTTTGTGTGTATTCCGCATTTGAAAATTCTCAGAAATGGAAAACGGATATCCTAAGTATTGAATTTCAGGATGTATACTTGCGTCATTTGCACCACGAACATTTGCAACAATTGCTAGTAATTTACTTTTTGTGGTAGATAAGTCTAGTTTGGATAAAACCTCAGCAGTATCCACCATTTGCGGAATTGCTTTTGGCGATACAAAACTTCCAAAGTCAATCGTATCAAATCCTACACGAAGTAGTGATTGAATGTATTGTACTTTTTTTTCAGTAGGAATAAACATCTTGATACCTTGCATGGCATCTCGTGGGCATTCTATTATTTTAATGTTTTCCATAGAACGTCAAAGATAATCAACGAAAACGTTTTAGGAAATTTATAACATGATAAATATTGCTATTCCAACAAATACTACAATTTGTATCCACTTCATATAGATTCCTATTTTTTTGTTGCTTTTTAGCTTGTCTGAGATAATTCCTGCTAAGACAGCTATAGAACTAAAAATGATAAAAGATACTAGCATAAATAGTAACCCTAATACATAGAACTGAATCACTTTACTCATATCTTCACTAAATAGAAATCCTGGAAATAATGCCAGAAAAAATAGTGTTACTTTCGGATTTAATACATTCATGATAAATCCTTGTTTGAATAGTTGAAATACACTTTTTTTAGGAATTGCATCATTTCCTAATTCAATATCTCCTGAACTTTTAAAAACTTTATATGCTAAATAAACGAGATATAAAGCACCAAATAGTTTTATGATAAAGAATAATCTTGGATTTTCTTTTAATATGGTTGAAGCTCCAAAAGCAACTACCGAAGTATGAATTAAACAACCTGACATTAACCCTAAAACTGTTGCTATTCCGTATTTACGACCATTTACAATACTTTGCATTAGTACGTATATATTATCAGGTCCTGGCGTTATTGCCAGTAAAGATGTGGCAGCAATAAATCCTATAAGTATTTCTATGTCCAATACTATTGTTTTTAAGTGTATAAAAATATGTTTTTTTATTTATCTATTGTATTTTTTGTAATGAAGATTACTTTTTATACGACTGAGTTAATAAAAGGAAAATTATTATCAGTTATGAAAACTATCCAATTGTTACCACGTATTTCTTTATGTCTTTTATTTTTCTATTCATTTACGGCATTTTCACAAACGCAAACAGCTAATTATACTATTACTTTTGAGGGAACTTGGAGTAATGTAACGCATCCTTCAACTGGTTTTCCGTTTAGTGCGCATTGGTCTAATTTAGTTGGTGCTACTCATAATGATAATATTACATTTGTTGGTGCAGGATTATTTGCTACTACTGGTATAGAAAATGTTGCTGAAAGTGGTATTAATGATGAATTTAATCAGGAAGTTCAAAATGCTATTACAGCTGGAAACGCTCATACTTATATTGAACAGCCTTTTGATGCCTTTTCCCCAACAAGTAGTGCTTCTAAAGATATTACTGCCGATAAAGATTTCCCATTACTTTCATTAGCTTCTATGATTGCGCCAAGTCCTGATTGGATGATTCAAGTAAATAGTTTGTCATTGATTGATACTAATGGAGATTGGATTCCTTCTATTGTATTGGATTTGTATCCATATGATGCTGGAACTGAAGATGGTGATTTGTATTCGTTTGACAATCCTGAAACAGTTCCGCAGCAACCAATTACTAGTTTACAGAATATTGCACCTTTTTCTAATGCAAAAGTTGGTACACTCACAATTTCTTTGGTTTCACTAAGTGTAGACGATTTTACAACAACAACGCCTATTCATATTAGTACAAATAGTACTTCAAAATCAATTCAAGTTTATAATACGACTCGAAAAAACATTAGTACAATTGAATTGTATGATGTATATGGAAATGTAATAAAGCGCAATACAAACCCAACAAATCAAGCAAATTATACACTTTCGTTTCCTAGCATTCAACATGGAGTGTATATTTTGAAACTTCAAACAGAAAACGGTAGTATTACTAAAAGAGTTTTATTGTAATTGGGTTGACTTTTTGATTTATGAAATCAATAGGTCTGTATTTAGTCATTTTTGGGATTGGCTCCGATACACGCTGTCTCCAGCTAGCATTTTATTTAAATAGTTCATACTGCCCATTTAGTCTAATTGTAACGACAATAGCTGAGTCGGTTTCGTTTCTAAAATACCAACCATGTTTCCCTTCAAAAGGAGCAGTTAGAGTTCCTGCCATATTGTTTGAATATGCAAGCGTGTAACTTTCATAAAATACATTTTCTGGCGGATTTTCTTCTTTTACTTCTCCATGAAAATCTATATAAACAATCCCTTTATCTGTTGTCCATTCATATTTAATACTACCATATTTTCGGCTTTTAAATTTATATTCAATTCCTTTTTTAGCCGGCACAATCACTTCTATAGAATCTTCTCTTTCTGGATACTGAATTTCTGGTGGAGGATTATCTGCTTCACTAGGCTTTGGCACATTTGAAGGAGAACCTAATTTTTCCATTTTAATTTTCTCAAAATTTAAACTAGAAGAGGTTTCATTAGTTTCTATTTGTTCATCTCCTTGATATAACTTAGAAAAACCAAACAATTTACCTGTTCCTAATGGATCCATACCATATTCCGCAGGTAGCACTGCTATTAATAGTACAATAACACCAATTATGAATGCAATGAGTAGTGATTTTAGTAATTGGACTTTAGTTAAATTAGGTTGATTATTTGTTGTCATATTATAATATATATTAAGAAATAAAGTATCCTGTTAATTGATAACCAAGCAACAAAAAGCCAGCTGCCATTAAAAGTATGTTAGTGATTTTAGAGAATTTGATATAACTACTATACCGTCGCCAAAATGAAATAATTAGGAGTATAAGTCCTAATGCTAAAAATTGACCAATTTCTACACCTAAGTTAAAGCCCAATAAATTAGTAAAAAGCCCTTCTTTATCAAATTCAAATCCTTGTAATTTCGTTGCAAGTCCAAAGCCATGAAATAATCCAAAAATTAGAACGGCTATTTTAGTATTGGGTTGTTTTCCAAATATTTTTTTGAGTCCTCCTAAATTGTCAAAACCTTTATAGACAATAGAAAGTCCAATTATAGCATCGATTAAATAGGCATTTACATTTATATCTGCCATAACACCAAATAAAAGTGTAACGCTATGTCCGATAGTAAAAAAGCTTACATAGGTGATAATTTCTTTGGTTCGATATAAAAAAAAGATAACTCCCACCAAAAAAAGTAAATGGTCGTATCCTGTGATCATGTGTTTTGCGCCTATATATAAAAAAGGTCCAAAAGCTATCCCTTTGTTTGATGTTAAGAATGATTGTGTCTCCTCATCTACTCCATGTGCATAGGCTGAAACAGAAATAAGGCAACATAGTATTAGGAGTATAGGAGTTGATATTTTTACTAATTTCATATCGTTTTAATTAGTGTGTATGTTTATTCGTATTGATATGGTTCATTATCATACGCCAATTCTTTTATATTATTCAAAACACGTTTCATATATATTTTCCAAAATGTTTTTACAAATAACCAGTTAAACGGGTAAAGTAATCTATTTTTTGAATGTAATGAATAGCTATATTCTACAAGTATTTTATTACTATCCAATTCTGTAGTTTTCCATTCTCCAATAAATTTGTAAAATCCCAAGACCCAAAATTGGAAATCATCAACTTGAATTTTCCAATATTTATTTTCATTTCTTTCAATAATATAGTCTACAGAAGAGAATCCTCCTTTTTGAGTTAGTGATTTTGCAGTAAAAACTTTTTTACTTGAACCTAGTTTTCCCCAATTTTCATCATTTGTTGTGTGAGTTACTTTAGGCATAATTCCAAATCCTGTATGAATTTTTGAAATATCACAAAGCATTGGTGTTTTAAATGCTCTCTCCAATGTACATTCGTAAATTGTCGATACTTTAGCTTTTAAAATCATACTATATATTCCTTTTTGAGAGGTTTCACTTAACCTTACAGCTAATGTAAGTACATACCGAATTCAGTATATTTCTCTTATAATCAAATCTAAAATTTGTTTATCTAGGATTGATTTTTAAAGCTAATAGAATTCTAACTAAGATCAAAATCATCTAATAGAAATCTACATTTTCTCCAGAATTCGCTTGTTGATATCTTTAATCAATTTTGGACCTTGATAGATGAATCCTGTATAGAGTTGTACTAAGTCTGCGCCAGCATCCAATTTTTCTAATGCATCTTCCGCAGAGTGAATTCCTCCTACTCCAATGATTGGAAACGCTTTGTTGCTTTTTTCTGCTAAGAATCGAATGACTTCCGTAGATCTATTTGTTAATGGTTTTCCACTTAATCCGCCCATTTCTCCTTTGTCTGGCGATTGCAAACCTTCACGTGAAATTGTTGTATTAGTAGCAATAACGCCAGCAATTTTTGTTTCAGCTACAATTTCTATAATGTCTTCTAATTGTTCGTTAGTTAAATCGGGAGCAATTTTTAATAGAATTGGTTTTGGAGCATCTTTTGCATTGTTCATTGTTTGCAAGGTTGTCAATAACTTTGTCAACGGTTCTTTGTCTTGCAACGCACGTAGATTTGGCGTATTTGGTGAACTTACATTTACAACAAAGTAGTCTACATGTGGAAATAAGGCTTCAAAACATATTTTGTAATCTTCTACTGCTTCTTCATTTGGTGTAATTTTATTCTTCCCGATGTTTCCTCCAATTAATACACCTTTGTTTTTCTTTAAACGTGTCACAGCTTCATGAACACCACCATTATTGAATCCCATACGATTGATGATTGCTTCATCTTGCTTTAAGCGAAATAATCGTTTTTTAGGATTTCCAACTTGTGGTTTTGGTGTTAGAGTTCCTATTTCTATAAATCCAAAACCAAAGTTTGAGAGTTCATTATAGAGTTTGGCATCTTTATCAAATCCGGCAGCTAATCCGACAGGGTTTTTAAACGTTAAGCCAAAAATAGTACGTTCTAAACGTTTATCATTTACACTATATATTCCTCTAAATATATTTTTTACAAAAGGAATTTTAGAAAGTGTTCGAACTAATGAAAAGGTAAAATGGTGTACTTTTTCAGGGTCAAATAGAAAAAGAATAGGCTTTACGAGGAATTGGTACATGTTGTTTTGTTTGTGCAAAAATAGCCTATTTTTTAAAAGCTAAAATGTTTTATTTACTATTTTTAACTACTGCCTGATTTATATACTTTGCAACAACAACTGTTGTAATAATCGCTATATAAAATTGCCCTACTAAACCTACTAATATTGCAGCTTTTTGGGCTATTGGTGTTACAGGAACTATTTCTCCATACCCTATAGTTAATAGCGTAATGTATGCATAATACATGATGCCGTCAACGCGTAATCCAAAATCGCTGTTTTCCAAAAGAATACCTTCAAATGAATTTGGATTCACTAATTCTATTGACATAAACATAAAAAATGCCAAGAACCCTAAGGAAATATAACCGCTCATTAATCCCATGATAACAGTTTTATCTACCTTTTTTTCTCTCCATACTTGTTTTATAATTTGCCATGCCACGATGATATGAAAAATAAAATATATAGACATTCTTGCTAAAATATAGTTTCCGTTTTCTGATTTAGTAACCATACTACTTCCAAAAACAATGCTAGATATTAGAAATAAGGAAATTAGAAACCACATTAATTTCCTGCTTTTAGAAACTAGTAAAATTCCAGAAACTATGTTTAATAAGAATAAAATAGGTAATAAAATATACTCGTATAAATCATGCGGGAAAAACAATGATCCAAATAAAATAAATAACTGTGTTACAAGAAATATTTCAAACCTGTGTCTGTATAAGTATGCAATTATTGATTTCATTTTAGTCTTCTAATAGTTTTTCATTGAATTCATAACTCTTGTAGTTCACTCTAAACAAAGCGCTATATAGTGCTGGAATAAATAACAAGGTAATTACAGTTCCGAATAATAGTCCAACCATAATACTTACAGCCATTCCTTCCCACATTTCTCCTCCACTTAGGTATAATGGAATTAGTCCTAATACCGTTGTGAAAGTAGCAAGTAAGATAGGACGAAAACGTTGCAAACAAGCAGTTATTACAGCATCTTGCTCAGAACGACCTAAGTCGTTTTGCTCTATTTCCATACGGTCAATTAATACGATTGCATTGTTAATTACGATTCCTGCTAATGAAATGACTCCTAAGAAAGGCATGAATCCAAATGGTTCACCAAAGATTAATAACCCAATAACTACACCAATAACAGCTAAAGGAATTGTTAATACAACCATACTCATTTTTCTAAACGAATTGAATTGTATGATCAATAACATCACGATGATGAATGCTGATAAGGGCAAGTATGCAATTACAGAGCCCATACTTTCAGCTGAACTTTTTGCATCGCCTCCAAATTCATATGCGTATCCTTGTGGCCAAGTTTTTAATTGCTCATCTAACCATGGTGTAATTGCTGCTGTAATTGCGGAAGCATTTCCTCCTTCACGTAATTCACTAGTAACATTGACTGTTTTTCTTAAGTCTAATCGTTTTATTTTAGAGTATTGCCATTGGGGAACTATTGTAGCTACTTGCAACAAAGGCACACTTTTCCCAGAGTTTTGCGCATATATATTTAACGTTTCAAGTGATGCTAATGATTGTTGTTGACTTGCATTGCTACGCATTAAGATAGGAATTGATTTGTCCTCTTCTCGGTATTCTCCTGTTTGAAATCCATCTAAAACAGTTTGTAAAGAAGTGGCGATATCCTGACTAGAAATTCCGGCTGTTTGCGCTCTGTTTTGATCTATCTGAATTAAGAACTTTTTACTTTTTGGTCCCCAATCATCTTTTATATTTTTTGTTCCTGAAATTTGAAATAGTTTTATTTTTACACTTTCAGATATTTTTGCCAATTCATCAGGACTTGCTCCCGAAACTTTTATTTCTATTGGCGTTCCTCCTCCACCAGCAGCAAGCGAACCAACCTTAATATCAGCGTTAGGGAAGTTTTCAAAGCCAAATGCATCCAATTTACCAATCATTTCATTATTATCGTTAAAAGAAGATGTATTTACTAAGATGTGCGCATAACTTGAGTTTGCTTCATCTTGCGAATATCCTAAATCATAGGATTCTGGTCCTTGTCCAATGTAGGACGACCAATCAACAATTCCTGTAGCTCTAGAATCATTTGTCTGTAATGAATCCGTCATATATTGCTCTAGTTTTTTCACTACAGCTGTGGTTGCTTCTATTTTTGTACCAGAAGGTAAATTAATATCTATAGTTACCATATTTCGATCACTGTCTGGAAAGAACAGAAATGGAATTTTAGTAAATCCATATAAGGAAATAAAGAATACAAGAAAAATACCTGCAATTACTTTGTACTTATGTGCTAATGCTGTTAGTATTAAATTCTTATAATATCCTTTTAGCTTGTTTATAATTTTATCTATAAAACTGAGTTTCTTTTCTCCTTTTGGTACTACTTTTAAGAATAGGTAACAGAACATTGTGATTACTGTTAACGCAATCACCCAAGAAGACATTAATGCAATCGTAATTACCACAAAGATAGGTCCTACAATGTCTCCCATAGATGTTGGCGACATATAAAAAGCTAAGAATGCTGCCGATGTGGTTAATGTAGAAATTAATAACGGCATCCACAATTCTGAAAAGGCATCAATTGCAGCAGCTTTTTTCTCAACACCTTGCTCAATCTTTACCATAATGGTTTCTGCCACCACAATAGCATTATCAACCAACATTCCCAATGCCATGATTAATGCTGCTAATGTTACCTGATTTAATCCCATTTTCATGATTCCCATGATCATTAATGTCATAATGACTACAATAGGAATTAAACTTGCTATTATGAATCCAGTTCTTAGTCCTAAAAAGATTAGCATTACTATAAGAACTATTGCTATAGATTGCATTAGGTTACTTATAAAATTTTGAACTTTATTATCTATATACGTGTCTAATGAAGATACACGCGTAAGCTCCAATCCTACTGGCAATCGCCCTTTCCATTGATTTAAAACTTTATCAACTTCTTCTCCAAGCTTGATAACATTAGAGTTTTTCTTTAGATTTACATGTAAGGAAACTGCATCTTTACCATTTAATCTTACTTTCTGAGTTGGTGGATCTATATAGCCTTTACGAATAGTTGTTATGTCTCCAAGCTTGACCAATTGTGAACCACTTGCTCCAACTGGAATTAGCATTTCTCGAATTTCAGCAACCGAATTAAAATTTCCTGTTGGTTCTAAAATTACGCGTTCTTCCCCTGTATTTACTTGTCCTCCTGAACTTAAGATGTTTGTAGAGGCAATCATTTGTTGCAGTTTAGAAGCTGACAAACCGTATTCTTTTAATCGTGCATTATCAAATTCTACAAATACACGTTCTTCTTGAATACCTCCTAAAACTACTTTTGCTGCGTCTGGAAGCTTTATTAAGTCGTCTTTAATATCATCTGCATATTCTTTCATTTCCGCATAGGAATATCCATCAGAAGTAATTCCAACTACAATTCCATATACATCACCAATTCCATCATCTTGCAAATCGGGATTTACACCTTCTGGCAATCCTTGAACTGAATTTATTTTTCTACGTAAACGATCCCAAACAGCTTGCAGTTTTGTTTCTGCAACCTCATCTTTTAACGTTATTGTCACTATGGATAATCCGGTTCTAGACGTACTTGTAACTTCTTTTAGTTCTGGAAGTTCTTGTGCTAATTTTTCAATTTTATCAGAAACCAATTGTTCTACACGTTCAGGGCTTGCTCCTGGAAATACAGATACTACAGAAGCTACACGTATAGTAAACGGTGGCATACTATCTCTTGATAGTCCAGAATACATTACAACTCCCATAAGGATGATAGTAATCAACACCATTAACGTAATTCTGTTCTTTTCTATGGAAAATTTTGCTAAATTCATATGACTATTGTGTTGATAGATTATTGTAATTTAACTTCTTGACCATTCAATAAAGTTTGCAATCCGGCAGTTGCGATTTTTTGTCCAACTGTTAATCCAGATTTTACTTCAAATCCTTCTGGAGTCAATGTTCCAATAGTTATTTTATGCTTTTTCACTTTCGCATTCTCTCCTTCACCTTCTATTAAGAATACAAAACGTCCATTACTATCTTCTCCAACAGCATACGCTGGAACCACTAGTGTTTTATTGTCCATTTTTCGATCACCAAAGTCAAAGGTAACATTGGCTGTCATTCCACTTTTTATTTTATCAGAAAGATTGTTCAGTGTTACACGTACTGGATATGTTGCAGTATTTGCATCTACAGCGGGAGAAACTTCAGTTACTTTGGCTTGAAATTTTTCATTTGATAGTGAAGAAAAATCTACAGCTACATTCATTCCATTTTTAACACCATTAATAACGCTTTCAGGAATCCCTAATGTGATTTCCATTTCTTTCCCTGAGTTTAGCGTAGCTATTAACTGTCCAGTAGTTACATTTTCATCTATTTCAGCATCTACAGTGGCTATCGTACCATTTTCAGGAGCATATAAATAACCATAGTTTACTTGTTCTTGTTGAATAGCCAAACCTCTTTTAGAAGATTTGTAGCTTTCAAACGCCGTTTTGTATGAGTTTTTAGCAGCTTCAAAATCACTAAGAGATGAGCTTCCTTTTTCATATAATGCACGCACTCTATTTAAACTTAGCTTGGCAGTATTTACTTGAGATTCTGCACTATTTACTTGCGTTACAGCTTGCTCATAAGACAATCGAGATTGTACATTATCTAACTTCCCTAATAGTTGCCCTTTTTTTACTTTCTGACCTAGCTTTACATTAAGTTGTGTAATGATTCCAGAGTTTCGAAAGCTCATTTTTATAATTTTATCAGTTTGAGCAGTTCCGCTAAAAGTTCTGATTTTTTCACCGCCCAAATAACCAACTTCTTGATATTTCACAGGACGTTTTGATTGCTCTTGCTTTTTTTCTTCTTCTCCACAGGAAGTAAAAATTAATAGCGTTGCGATTAATAATATGTTATGTAAATGCTTCATCTTTAGTATGATTTTGCGTTGATTGGTTAGTTTTTGTTATTTAAAAATTCTAAAAAACGTTGTCTAAATTTTGTGTTTTCGCTTTCAGAATTCAATAGGAAGTAATAGCCTAAATAGCGTTCTAGTTGTAATGCATTAATTAAATAATTATAAATAGCATTCGTTCTTGATAATTGTGCATTTAGGTAATTGTTTTGCGCATCTAAGAGCTGAACTACGTTTACAGCGCCATTAGAATAAGACGTTTGTGTTAAATCAAGTGATTCTTTCGCAGTTTCTTCAGATACTTTAGATAATTCTATATTAGAAATCTGATTTACAAGATTTAGTACACTATTTCGAATATTTGCAGAAATAGATAGCTTTGTATTGTCTTGATTAATTTCTATTTGATCTTTTTGAATCGTCGCGATTTGCTTATTGATATTCGTTTGATTTCTATTAAATAATGGAATTGAAACATTTAATCCTACATTATAATTTCCATCGGGACTTGCTGGAAATCCAGTAGGGAATGTACTTCCCGCTCCAGAGCGACTAAATGTATGATTGTATTGTCCTTGTAATGCTACAGTTGGTAAAAAACGTCCGTTTCCATTTAACTTTATATTACGTTCCGTAACTATTAAATTGTATCCTAAGGCTTTTAATTCGGGTGCATTATTTTGTGCTTCTTCAATTAGAAATTCTATGAATGGTTCTCTAAGTTTTGGATCATCTAACAGTTCTGTAAGTTGATCGTAATTGTAGTTTTCAAATATTCCTTTGTCTAATTCAACATCTTCTATATCTATTTCAGTTGAAACTGGATTATTTAATAATTGATTCAACGCTATAAATGCTTGTTCTAGTTGATTAGCAGCTTCTATCATTACTTGCGTATTTTGCGCCATTTCACTACGAAAACGCAACATATCTGATTTTCCAGATTCTCCTGCATCAAAATTTTGCTGAGCTAATTGTAAGTTCTTTTTGGTTAATGATAAGTTTCTTAATCTTATCTGTGCATTTGCTTTTGAAATTAATGTATTAAAATAAGCATTTGAAGCATTGAAGATTGTATTTAACTCTTCAGCATTATAATTCTCTTGTTGTGCTTTTTGTAAGTTTTTTTGAATGTCAATATTTGCATTTGCAGATTCTGAGAAAACAGTTTGTTGTAATGTAAGATTCCCTGCTGTTGAAAATTCAGGACTCTGTCCATTACTTATTTCTGCTACTTTCGGATCTACATATGTTCCAGAAGCAGCAGCTGTAAGACTTGGCAAATAATTACTTTTTGCTGTTTTTATATCCTGTGCACTCAGGTCTACATCTTTTTGCAATGATTGTAATGAAAGATTTTCACCTAATACTCCTTCAATAACAGTAAGCAAGTTGTATTGCTTTTCAGAGATTGCATTCTTAAATTCTCCCACAAAGTCAGTATCGTTTATCAGGCTATATTTTATAGGAACATCAACCAATTCTGTTGTATTGTAATTAACTGTCAATCTTGAATTGTATTCTATGAAAACTGGTTGTTGCGCAAGCGGAGTTCCATTTACATACGATTCTATTATAAGCGATATTCTTCTTATAAATTGATCTAAGTTGTCTTCCGATTGGTTCGTTGCCATAAACCCAGCTTTTACCTGATCTATTCCATTAACAGTAAATGATGGTATTTTTTTTGTGATAAATGTCTTTGCGAGTTCTTTTACTTCTTCATCTTTCAGAAAAAATCCTCCTGCAATATATACTGCATCTACATCAGTTAGGTTACTCGTAATATCTGACACAGAAGAAAATGGAATCACTTTATATTCCGCATCTAATTTACTTATAATGGGTTCAAAAGCTTTTTGTAATTGCAATACATCTACAAGTTGTCTTTCTATAATGATTCCAACTTTTTTGAAATTGGTAAGTTGTTTTAGTCGTTCCAAGTCGTCTTTATAAGACTCAGATTCAATTAAATACGTAAAATTATTAATACCGGAAGTTTTCTTAGACAAATCTATTCCAGCAATATCCTGATTTACAGCTCCAAACAAAATTGTAGGTTTAGCATACGACTTTTGCTTATTTATAATAACACTATTCATGACTCCAAAAGCCAAAATGATATCTGTATTGTTTTGCAACAACTTATCATAGTGTTCCTGCGCTTTTTGCAAATCATAATTGTTCACCAAAATATTTTGTTCTGAAAAATTAATGATTGCATCTTCTCCTACAACAGCTTTAATTTGATTTTCAAGTTGTAACAATAACGGATTAACTTCTTTTGTTCTGTTATCTAAAAGAATTCCAATATCATAGTTCTTTTTAGTTTGCGAAATGGCAAATGTCATTACCAATAACGATACTGTTAAAAAATACTTTTTCATTCGTTGGTGGTTAGGTTTAATTTAACTTCTTAAATGTAAACATTAATAATTGCATAAATGCTATTCTATATTAAGTTTTTCTCTTTTTAGAATGCTATATTTGTTGATAATTAAATTTAATTGAAAGATCTCAAATATGAAATTACTCAAACAACTTTGTGCAGTAATAGTTTTAGTTTTTACAATCAATTCTTGTGATAACGAACCTGTAAGCTCAGCTCTTTTTAATGAAGATCCGTCAGAAATAATTCCAGAAAACTTTTCTGAAAATTTTGGTTCGTCTATAGAAGCTAATTTTATGGGACGTATTTTTAATGAAGCTAGGCAACCGCTTTCAGGTGTTTCTATTTCTATTGGAAACCAAACCGCTATTACAGATGAAAAAGGTGTTTTTATAATTTCGGAAGCTCCAGTATTTGAAAAGTTTGCTTATGTAAAAGCGAAGAAACAAGGATATATTGATGCCTCTAGAACTATAACTCCAAAAACTGGTGTCAATTTATTAGAGATAATGATGTTGGGTATGGATGATGCAACAATCATTAATTCTGGTGAAGAAAGTACAGTAAGTTTACCTAATGGTACGTCTATAAAATTTGATGGTAATTTTATAGATGAAGCGTCTAATTCTTATTCAGGATCGGTACAGGTGCATTTAAAGCATTTAAATCCAACTGATGAAAATATTAATTTGCAAATGCCAGGAATGCTTTTTGGCGAACGTACTAATGGTACTGCACGTGTATTAGAAACTTATGGAATGATGGCAGTTGAGTTACGAAGTGCATCTGGTGAAGAATTACAATTAGCAGAAGGAAGTTTGGCAGAAGTAACACTACCACTTATTAATAGTTCTGCAAATACACCAAATACAATCCCATTATGGTATTTTGATGAGGCTTTGGGATATTGGAAAGAAGAAGGAGAAGCGACTTTACAAGGGAATACTTATGTTGGTAATGTTTCACATTTTTCATTTTGGAATTGGGATTATCCATATCCATCAGTATATGTATGTATTAATTTGGTTGATGCCAATGGAGATCCTCTCTCTTATACACCAATTGATATTTATTCACCAGCATTAAATTCTATAGGAACCTATGGATTTACAAATGGAGATGGATTAGAGTGTGGTTTAATGCCACAAGACGATCAAATGTTTTTAACTGTACCTAATTATAGTTGTGATGGTAATAATTTCTCAACATTAATTGGTCCTTTTTCAACTGATACATCGATTACAGTAATAGTCTCAGATCCTAATGTTGTAGAAAGTCAATTGACTGCTCAATTTAATGATTGCGATAATAATTCACTAGAAAATGGTTATGTTGAAATAGAATTGTTATTTGATGGTATAACCTATGTTTTTCCTATAGATAATGGAGAAATAGCATTAAACGCATATTATTGTAGTACGGAAACAGGTTTTAATTTACAAGCGGTTAATTCTGACACGAATCAAATTTCTGAAGTTGTTAGTGGAAACTTTATAAACCCAGTAACAGACTTAGGTCTTATAGAATTATGTGCAGATGCTCCCAATGAGATACAAGCCATACAAGATGGTATGGATGGTATAGAAATTACCAATAGTACAGGCGCAACAAATGTATTAAATGTATTAGATAATGATATCTTAAACAACGAAGCAGCAACACCAAATACAGTAACTGTATCATCAGCTAACTTGCCAAACGGTATCTTTTTAAATGCTGACGGAAGTATAGATGTAAACGAAAATACAGCATCAGGAAATTATCAATTTGAATATACCATTTGTGAGATAGCAGATCCAAATAACTGCTCAACAACATCAGTGTCTCTATTTATAACTAATACAGATGATACTACTAATACAATAATTGCCGTAGAAGATGGTATGGATGGTATAGAAATTACCAATAGTACAGGCGCAACAAATGTATTAAATGTATTAGATAATGATATCTTAAACAACGAAGCTGCAACACCAAATACAGTAACTGTATCATCAGCTAACTTGCCAAACGGTATCTTTTTAAATGCTGACGGAAGTATAGATGTAAACGAAAACACAGCATCAGGAAATTATAATTTTGAATATACCATTTGTGAGATAGCAGATCCAAATAACTGCTCAACAACATCAGTAAGTTTGTGGATTACTAATACAGATGATACTACTAATACAATAATTGCAGTAGAAGATGGTATGGATGGTATAGAAGTTACCAATAGTACAGGCGCAACAAATGTATTAAATGTATTAGATAATGATACCTTAAACAACGAAGCTGCAACACCAAATACAGTAACTGTATCATCAGCTAATTTACCAAACGGTATCTTTCTAAATGCTGATGGAAGTATAGATGTAAACGAAAATACAGCATCAGGAAATTATAATTTTGAATATACCATTTGTGAGATAGCAGATCCTAATAACTGTTCAACAACATCAGTAAGTTTGTGGATTACTAATACAGACGCTACTACTAATACAATAGAAGCGATACAAGATGGTATGGATGGTATCGAAGTTACCAATAGTACTGGCGCAACAAATGTATTAAATGTATTAGATAATGATACCTTAAACAACGAAGCTGCAACACCAAATACAGTAACTGTATCATCAGCTAACTTGCCAAACGGTATCTTTTTAAATGCTGATGGAAGCATAGATGTAAACGAAAATACAGCATCAGGAAATTATAATTTTGAATACACCATTTGTGAGATAGCAGATCCAAATAACTGTTCAACAGCATCAGTAAGTTTGTGGATTACTAACACAGATGATACATCTGTTTTAACAGCAAATGATGACGCAGATCAAGGCGTTGTAGGTAATACCCAAGGTCTAGTAGTTCTTAATGTTTTAAATAATGATAATTTAAATGGAGTTACTGTTAATACGAACGATGTAACTATTACAAATAACACTATTAATAATGATTATTTTGTTTTAGATGATGCAACTGGAAATTTATCACTTCCATTAGAATTTACACCTTCAGGAAACTACAGTTTTAATTACACTATTTGTGAAATTGCAAATCCAAATAATTGTGATACTGCATCTGTTAATATTAATGTATCAAATATATTAATTGCAAATGATGATGTTTTTGATAACGTTGATGGTACAAATACTTCAAGTGGTTTGTTTGATGCATTTAGTAATGATACATTAAACAATCAAGAAATTACTCCTACTTGGGCAGTCTCAATAACAGAATTGACTAATTCTAGCGATTATTTTGTTTTAAATACTAATAATGGTACAGTTGATCAGGTTATTCCTAATGCACCAACAGGTGTTTATACAATAACATATCAGTTATGTGAGAATTTTACAGATACACCAAACAGTAATTGCTCTACGGCAACTATTCAGATAACCGTAAATTAATTAGAATTAAAATTTTTAATTGAATTTAAAACCACCATTTTTTGGTGGTTTTTTTAGTTACGAATATATTTCAGTTCTTGTCATGTACTTAGAAACTAAAGTCAATATTTTTAAGTTTGATGTTTTTAAAAGACTGAATAAACTCCATAAAAAAAGGCTTCAATATATGAAGCCTTCTTAATTGTATTAAAATGTTTTGTACTTATAATGATAAGTTTAATCGAGCAAAAAGATGTCTTCCGTTTGTTCCAAATTGTGTAGAACGTCTAGAATATATAAATCTTCCACTTGATTGAAATGCTGGATCAGATTCATCTGGATACACATCTAGTAAGTTGTTTGCTCCTAAAGTTAACTTTAAGTTTTCGCTTACACTATATCCAAAGCTTAAATCCGTTACAATTTTACCAGCATAGATTCTATCTACACTTGGATCTACATTGTTTGTTGCTTCTTCTACTTCTCCAAAATAACTGTTTCTTAAAAATATATTCCACTTCTCTCCTATTTTAAGATTGTGAGATAAGTTTCCTTTTGTTCTTGGTACTGCAGCTTCTAAATACAATCTACTTGTATTATCAAAATAAGTATCAGCTAATCCTGCAGCTGCTATTGCAGACGGAACTTTCACTTCTTCCACAGTTGTTTTTGAGAATGTAAATGATAATGTATTCGTCAATTTTAAATTACTTGATAACGTTGCTTTATGATCTACAACAATATCAATACCTTTTGTTTGTGTATCTACAGAATTTGCAAAGAAAGCTGCTCTACTAGCGTTTGCTTGTGCAAATAAACTCGCTAATTCGGCATTCCCATTATCATCAAATTGACCTGTTAAGATAGCTCTATCATCAATATTTATAAGATATCCATCTATGGTAAGTTTTAAGTTTGCACTTGGAACTTTTGCAGTTAATCCTAAAGTAAACCCTGTAGATGTTTCTTCTTTTAATGCCTCAATTCCTAATAATCGCGCTACACGAGATGTGTTTGAGAAAATTCCAACTTCATTAGGAACTCCGTTTACAAATAATGTAGACGTTGAGTTGTAATGAATTTGGTGTAATGAAGGTGCTCTAAATCCTGTTTGAAATCCTGCTCTAATATTAATATTCTCAGTTGCTTTGAATCTAGAAGCTAATTTGAAATTTAGTGTACTTCCAAAATCTGAGAAATCTTCAAAACGTATTGCTGCTGCAACCATAAAAGATTCTGAGAAATCTGCTTCTATATCAACATAACCTGCAATTGAATTTCTAAATGCATCAACTTCATTTTCTGGTTTAAATCCAGGGAATACTTGAATTCCACCTGGTCTACTATTTCCAAAGAAGTCTGTTGGAACTACCGATGTCGGATCTGTTGGATCATGAATATTTCCTAATGTGTTGTATTGTGCATACGAAGCTTCTTCTCCAGCAACAATTGCATAGTTTTCCACTCTATATTCTGCTCCAAAAGCAACGTTTAATCCTGCAAAAGTATCTTCATAGTATTTACTAAGATCAACATTACTTGTGTTTTCACTATAATTAAATCCTCCTGAATCTGCTTCAAATGGTGTCGAATTTACTAAAGAAGCATTGTTAGAGTTACTAATTCTATATGTAAATGCATTCTTTCCAAAGTTATTACTGAAGTCTACATTCCAATCTCCTACTTTACCTCTAATTCCAACTGCAATTGCTTTATCCGTAATGTTTGAATTAATTTCTGGTAAGAAACCATTAATATAAGCTGGCGTATATGCTCTACTTTGATATGGCAATCTATAGAACCCTGCTGCATTTCCATTTTTATATCCAATACCTCCAAAAGCATAAAAATCTAAATCTTCTCCTAAAGGAATTTCCATGTTTCCAAAAAACTGTGCTCCTCTTAGTTTAGATTGCCCAACTCTCATGTTAAAATCACTACGTTGTTGTCCTCTAGCTGCTAATTCACTATCCGTTACATCAGCACCTAAAATTGTTCTAAGTTCAGCTTGTGTTTCAGCTCCTGTTAAGCTAATTCCAGCTGCACCTGCAAAATTAAAAATATCTGTAAAGTCATTATCTAATAATAAAGATGTATCATATCCTGAAGCGTCAGCAACTCTTTCAATAGAATTGTATGCATTGAATATTTGTCCTTGCCATTCTTGCATTCTATTTGTCCAACCTCTTACATTAAAGTTTCCTGTAAAGTTGATAAAACCACCATCTTTTCCAATTGGAAGTCCGTAGTTTACGCCAATATTTACTTTTTCACCATCAATATTTCTAGAAGGTCCACTTTCACTTGTAAAATTTGCGCCAGTAGTTAAACTTAATTGAAGTTTATTAGTGTCTTTCTTTAAAACAATATTGATAACTCCAGCAATGGCATCAGAACCATATTGTGCGGCAGCACCATCTCTTAATATTTCAATTCTATCAATTGCATTTGACGGTATTGCAGATAAATCTGAACCTACACTACCTCTACCAAATGTACCATTTACATTTACTAAAGCTGTTTTGTGTCTTCTTTTTCCATTGATTAAAACCAATACCTGATCTGGTCCTAAACCACGTAATGATGCAGGTGCAATATGGTCAGTTCCATCAGAAATTGTTTGCGGATTGGAAGAGAAAGAAGGTGCCGCATAGTTTAAAATTTCGGTAACAGTTATTTGTGGTGATCGTTCTTTTAACTCACCAACATCCAATACATCTACCGGAACTGCTGTATCAGTAGCTGTTCTGTTAGCATTACGAGATCCAATAAGTAACACCTCATCAAGACCAAGTCCTGATTTCATTGTTACATTAATTACGTTTCCATTCACAGTTACTTCCTGAGAATCAAATCCAACATAAGAGAATACTAATATAGCTCCCTGTTTTGCGTCAATTGTGTATTTTCCATCAAAATCTGAAGTTGCGCCTTTTGTAGTTCCTTTTACTACAATAGAAACTCCAGGCAATGGAGTTGAAGTGTCATCTACGACTGTTCCTGTAATTTGTGCATAAGAAAATGTTGAGGAAAATAATGTAATCAACATTAAAATAAAGTACTTTTTAATCATATTTATGGTTTTTTAGTTTCTGAAATGTAATCTTTTTATTCCAAAAAAAATAAAAAAACAAGATTTTATATCTCTGTATTCCCGAATTAATTCTAACAAATTTTATGTTATAAAAATTTATAGACTAACATTTTATGAATATTGAGAAATCCATTACTTTTGAAAAAAAAGATCACACATGCAACATATTATAGACAGATTCATCAGTTATGTAACCATTGATACAGAATCTGACGAAACTTCAGAAACAACACCAAGTACAGCGAAACAATGGGATTTAGCCAATTTGTTGGTAGATGAATTGAACAACATCGGAATGTCTGATGTTACCATTGACGAAAACGCTTATATCATGGCTACTTTACCTAGTAATGTTGATCATGATGTTCCTGCTATAGGATTTGTTTCACATTTTGATACTTCACCTGATTTTACTGGCGCAAATGTAAAACCGCAGATTGTTCCTAATTATGATGGAAAAGATATCGTTTTAAACGCTGAACAAGATATTGTGCTTTCGCCTGACTATTTTGAAGATTTACTTTTATACAAAGGGCAAACACTGATTACTACCGATGGAACGACTTTACTTGGTGCTGATGATAAAGCTGGAATTTGTGAAATTGTTTCTGCAATGGAATATTTAATCAATCATCCAGAAATAAAACATGGAAAAATTCGTGTTGGCTTTACGCCAGATGAAGAAATCGGTCGTGGCGCACATAAGTTTGATGTTGAAAAGTTTGGTGCTGATTGGGCATACACAATGGATGGAAGTGAAATTGGAGAGCTTGAATATGAAAACTTTAATGCAGCTGGAGCTGTTGTCACTATTAAGGGAAAAATTGTACATCCTGGTTATGCAAAAGGAAAAATGATCAACTCTATGTTAATCGCAAATGATTTTATTGCTGCTTTACCTGAAAATGAAATTCCACAAGAAACAACAGGCCGTGAAGGGTTTTATCATTTACATACTATGAATGGTAAAGTTGAAGAAACCACATTACAATACATTATTAGAGATCATGATAAGGATAAATTTGAAGCTAGAAAAGTGCTTATGCAACGTATCGCTTCAGACATTAACCAAAAACATGCAACTGATCCTATTTCTATAGAAATTAAAGATCAATATTATAACATGCGTGAAAAAGTAGAACCTGTATTTCATATTGTAGAAATTGCAGAGGATGCTATGAAAGCTTTAAACATTACGCCTATTATCAAGCCAATTCGTGGTGGAACTGATGGTTCACAATTATCGTTTATGGGATTACCTTGTCCTAATATTTTTGCTGGCGGACATAACTTTCACGGACGTTATGAGTATGTTCCCGTGGAAAGTATTATGAGTGCCATTGATGTGATTGTAAAAATCACAGAACTAACTGCCGAAAAGTATAAATAATAATTAGAGTGATGATGCGAGAAAAAAGCACAAAGGAATAGAGCTAAAAATAAACCAGAAAAAAGGTGCCTTTTTTACCAAAAAATAAATTGACAATACAATTGAAATAATTAGTAAAGTTTTCTCAAACAATAGAAATAATTCAAAATTTCTAGTTACTGTAAAATTTATTCCTTCATAAAGCAGATACGTTTTACTAATAAAGAGAAGATTATTTATAATGGTAAAGACTTTAATTTTTCTCATAAATCAAAAATAAATATTTAAACTAAATTATATCCAAAAGCTACTTTTAAATGAGTAGCTTTTTTTATTTTAGTTTAAAACTTTAATCATATGAAAAAATATGAATCAATAGAAGACTATTTACAGAGTTTTCCTGAA
Organism: Kordia sp. E; assembly: GCF_056033805.1. NCBI lineage: Bacteria > Pseudomonadati > Bacteroidota > Flavobacteriia > Flavobacteriales > Flavobacteriaceae > Kordia > Kordia sp. E. The sequence continues at coordinate 796,430 of NZ_JBRASR010000003.1, read as the reverse complement.
TGGGAAACAAAACTTCGCTTATTGAGAAGTATTATTTTAAAAAACACAGCATTAGAAGAAGGCTTTAAATGGAATATTCCTGTTTATATGGTTGACGGAAAGAATATTTTAGGTTTATCTGCTTTTAAAAAATATGTAGGTTTATGGTTTTATCAAGGTGCTTTATTGAAAGATGAAGCAAAGGTTTTGATAAATGCGCAAGAAGGAAAAACGAAAGCGATGCGACATTGGAAATTTACGGATACTGATGCAATTCCAGAGGCTTTGATACAAAGTTATATAGATGAAGCTGTTGCGTATCAAAAAGCAGGGAAAACGGTTCCTATGGGTCCAAAAAGCACTGTAATTAGTATTCCTGACGAATTAAAAAGTGTTTTAGAAGTAAATTCACCTTTAAAAACAGCTTTTGAAGCATTGTCTAATTATAAACAAAAAGAATACGCCGAACATATTGCAACTGCCAAAAGAGTTACGACAAAAGAAAGTAGATTGGAAAAGATTACTCCAATGATATTGGAAGGAAAAGGACTAAATGATAAATATCGATAGTTTATAGACTAAGTTATAAAACAAAAAAAGCATCGTTTTCACGATGCTTTTTTTATAATATGTTTGTTAAGCGTATTTTTATTTTTTTTCAGGAGCGTTTGCTCTCAATGTTGCATCTGCTGAAAGTGCTGCGCGTTCAAATTTAATTTTCCCGGCTCCAGTTTCAATAATACACGTATTATCTTTATCATTGAGTTCTGCAATTTTTCCATGAATTCCGCTTTTAGTAATCACACGATCACCTTTTTTGATAGAAGTCATAAAGTTTTTCTCCTTCTTTTGACGTTTAATACTTGGTGCTAGTATAAAAAAGTATACAACTACCAACATAAGTAGTAAAGGTCCGTATTGTCCTAAAAATCCTTCCATTCTTAATGATTATGTCCTTCGTGACCTGTTTTAGTAGCTGCTGCTTTTTTAGTAGCTGCTGCTTTTTGTTGTGCTTCTTGTTGTGCTTTCATTCTAGCATCTCTCTCAACTTTTGCTTTTTGTCTTTTAGCTTCTAACTCTGGGTTAGGCGTAGCAAATGCTTTGATACGGAAAATTTCTCTACCTTTTTCAGTGTTTGCTGTTACCGTAACTGTGTTCGTTTTAAGGTTTGGCTTGTTTGTAGAGTTATACTTTACAGTAAACTGTCCGTCAGCTCCAGGAGCAATAGGTTCTCTTGGCCAATCATTTGGAACTGTACATCCACAACTTCCTTTAATGTTTGTAATTAATAATGGAGTTGATCCAGTATTTGTAAACTTCACTGTAGTTTCTACTTGGTCTCCTTCATTAATAACTCCGAAGTCATGCTCAGTTTTTTCAAACTTCATTGTTGCAAAATTCTTTGATTGTGCATCTCTTTCTGCTGCTTGAGCAACGTTTTCACTTTTTACTTTTTTTGTTGCGTCATCTTTACATGAAGTGAATAAGACAAGCGACATAGCTCCTAATAGTATAAATCCTTTTCTGATCATTGTGTTTTATTTTTTGAATTGTAAAATTAATAATTATTTCGTTACATCAAACCGCGACCGATTTTATTTAACTTATTTTCTTTCTTGTATTCTTTAATTAATTTATCAAGAATCCCGTTTACAAACATACTACTTTTTGATGTAGAATATTCTTTAGCGAGCTCAATATATTCATTAATAGTTACTTTTGCTGGGATTGAAGGGAATTTTAAGAACTCACAAATTGCCATTTTAAGCACAATTAAGTCCAAATTTGCAATTCGATCTTTATCCCAATTAGGTGTTTTTCCTTGAATTTCGGCTGACAACATTTCATCATTTAAAACCGTTTTCACGAATAAATCTTTAACAAACTGACGATCTTCATCATCTTTGTAGAGTTCTGACACTACAATTCTTTCTTTTCCTTCTTTAGCTTGCTTTATTGATTTCAAAATCAATGTATTCACTACAGGAATATCATCTAACCAAGTTAACTTCTGATCTTCAAAGTATTCATATAGTTTATCATTTGGTGCAATGATTTCAGAAAATAGTTTTGCTATAAACGCTTTGTCCAAGTCATAACTAGTTTCTGTAGAAGCCATATATTTTTTGTATAAATCGCTAGCTACCATTGCATCATAGATGACACGAATGTATTCATCATTTAATTCCCAATCGTTTAGTCTTCTATCATTTAATGCTTCTATTAACGTTTCATTATGTGTTAAATGTAAGATAATCGCATTATGGAGAAACTTTTTACTTGGGTTTTTCTCTTCTGAAGTTGCTAAGTATTTTTTCTGTGAAAGCTCAAGTTGTTTTGTTGCCAACTCACTAAGCTTTACAAATAAATCAAGCGTAAGTATGTATAAGTCATACATATTTGCAATACTCATATTGATAAATTTCAATTCTTTATCAACCTGATCACTTTTTGATTGTGATAATGCATATATGGATTGCATTACTTTAACTCGAATATGTCTTCTTGTTAGCATCTAAGTAAGAACTTTTAATTAAAAATGAAAGGCGAAAAGATACATTCCTTTCGCCCCGCAAAAATATAATTATTTTGAATAAAGTTACTATTTATTCACTTCTTTTTTTCTAGCATCTATTCTATCCAATGCAATGTTTAATGCAGAATTGTGTGTTGTTGAATTGTTTTCTTCTGAATGTTTAAATATTTCCAATGTAGTATTGTAAATATTTTCAGTTTTACGCATAATTTCTGTTTTCCCGTAACCTTCTAATTCAGCATATACATTAATAATTCCACCAGCATTAATTAAGAAATCTGGAGCATATACAATTCCTCTATCTTTTAACATTGATCCATGCTTCACTTCATCTTTCAATTGATTGTTAGCTGCTCCTGCAATTACTTGTGCTTTTAACTTATTAATAGTTTCATTATTTATTGTTGCTCCTAAAGCACAAGGTGCATAAATGTCCATTTCTTCTGAATAGATATCTGCGCCTCTGTAAATTTCGGCTCCGTAAGCTTTACTTACTACTTGCAAACGTTCTTCATTGATGTCAGCAATAATAACCTTGGCTCCTTCATTAGATAAGTGTTCAACTAATGCTTCTCCAACATGTCCAATTCCTTGTACATATACTGTTTTATCTTCTAATACATCTGAACCAAATTTATATTTAGCAGCAGCTTTCATTCCCATAAAAACTCCGTAAGCTGTAATAGGTGATGGATTTCCTGCTCCACCTCTTGATTCTGAAATTCCAGTTACATATGGTGTTACATCTCTTACCAAATCCATATCAGCAGTTTCCATACCAATATCTTCTGCGGTAATGTAACGTCCGCTTAATGAATGTACAAATTCACCAAACTTTTTCATGAGTTCTGGTGTCTTCTGTGTTTTGGCATCACCAATAATAACAGCTTTTCCACCACCAAGGTTTAATCCTGTAATTGCGGATTTAAACGTCATTCCACGAGATAAACGAAGTACATCATTTAAGGCTTCCCATTCATTGTTATATTGCCACATTCGAGTTCCTCCTAAAGCAGGTCCTAAAACTGTATTATGTATTCCTATTATTGCTTTTAAACCTGTATCTTTGTCATTACAAAAAACAACTTGTTCGTGTTCATCAAAAGACAATTGACCAAATACTGGATCTACCTTGTGTAATTCATTTGTGTGTATAACGTCTGAAACCATGTATATTAAATTAAATTATACTATCTCTAAAAAATAGAATGCAAAAATAGGGATAATTAAAAATTATGCAATAAACTTGTTGTTAAAATGAATATTTTTCAAAAAAATTCAAAGAAAACGCTTGCTAATTTAGGAAAATGAAAGAATTACAGTATATAAATAAATATTTCAAAAAATACAAAGGACGCTTACTTTTAGGAATTTTAATTACAATTATAGCACAGATTTTCTCTCTTTTAGCACCAAAGCTTATTGGAAATTCCCTTACAATCGTTGAAAAATATATTAACAAAGAAATTACTGATATTGCCATTGTAAAAGATGAACTCTTCATGAACATCTTAATTATTATTGGTGCTTCTGTACTAGCCGCGTTTTTTACATTTTTAATGCGTCAAACCATTATCAATATTTCACGCTATGTTGAATATGATCTAAAGAATGAAGTATATCAACAATATCAAAATCTGTCTACAAATTTTTACAAAAAGAATCGTACTGGAGATTTAATGAATCGTATTAGTGAAGATGTTGGTAAAGTTCGTATGTATGCTGGACCCGCAATTATGTATAGTATTCGTACCATTACATTATTTGCTTGCTTGATTCCGTTAATGTTTATCACAGCTCCAAAAGTTGCTATCTACACCTTATTACCATTACCAATATTATCATTTTTGATTTATAAATTGAGTAAAGCAATTCAAAAACGAAGCGCTATTGTACAACAGTTTTTATCTAAATTATCAACTTTTACTCAAGAATCATTTTCAGGTGTTTCAGTAATTAAAGCTTACGGAATTGAACCGCAAACGAAGCACACATTTGATGCTATGGTTATTGAAGGAAAACAGAAAAACATGGATTTAGTTAAAGTTCAGGCATGGTTTTTCCCAATGATGATTTTATTAATTGGTGCAAGTAACATTTTGGTCATATATATAGGTGGAAAGCAATTTATTAATGGAGAAATTGAATTTGGTGTCTTGGCAGAATTTATTATGTATGTAAATATGCTTACGTGGCCTGTGGCAACCATTGGTTGGGTAACTTCTATTGTACAACAAGCAGAAGTCTCTCAAAAACGTATCAATGAATTTTTGAAGGTTGTCCCAGAAATTCAGAATCAAATTGCGGAAGCAACGCCAATAACTGGAAATATTGAATTTAAAGATGTTTCTTTTACATATGACGATACTAATATTACAGCTTTAAAAGGTGTTTCATTTTCATTAAATTCTGGTGAAACACTTGCCATTATTGGAAAAACAGGTTCTGGTAAAACAACTATTTTAGATTTAATCAGTAGAATGTATGATATTGATAAAGGAAGCATTCTAATTGACAAGAAACCATTAAAACAATTGAATTTAACCAGTTTGCGAAATTCTATTAGTATTGTTCCGCAAGATGCTTTCCTCTTTTCAGAAACAATTAAGGACAATATAAAGTTTGGAAAAGAAGATGCTACTGAAGAAGAAGTAATTGCTGCTGCTAAATTTGCGTCTGTTCATAAAAATATAACTGGATTTAAAGAAGGGTACAATACTATTTTAGGTGAAAGAGGTGTTACACTAAGTGGTGGACAAAAACAACGTGTTTCTATTGCGCGTGCCATTATAAAAGATCCTAATATTTTATTATTGGACGATTGTTTATCGGCTGTAGATACAGAAACAGAAGAAGAAATTTTATCCAATATTGAACGTATTACTAAAAACAAAACCACAATTATTGTAAGTCATCGAATTTCTTCTGCAAAAAATGCGGATAAGATTATTGTTTTAGATGATGGTCATATTATTCAAAATGGAAGCTACAAGTCGCTAATACTGGAAGATGGCTATTTTAAAGAGCTATATTTAAAACAACTTTCCGAAAAAGATTTGTAAGATTTTGTTGTTCAATTAACTTTTTTTTTACATTTTTGAGGGAGATTAACAAACAACTAAACTTTAGAAAAAAGGGATTATGAGTGAAAAAGAATTATTAGAGAAAGAAGAAATTTTCTCTAAAGTATTGAGGGCAGGAAGGAGAACTTATTTCTTTGATGTCAGAGCTACCAAAGCTGGCGACTATTACCTAACCATTACAGAAAGTAAAAAATTTACTAACGACGACGGGTCATTCCACTACAAAAAGCACAAAATTTATTTATACAAAGAAGATTTTGCAGCATTTTCAGAAATTTTAGAAGAAATGACAGCGTATATCGTAGACGAAAAAGGCGAAGAAGTAATTTCTGAACGTCATCAAAAAGATTTCAAAAGAGAATACGTTACAGATGAAACACAACAAGGTGGAGATTCAGAAGCTTCTGGAAGTTTTACAGACGTAAATTTTGAAGATATATAAAAAACTATCAACCAACCCAAAACCCAAAAAAGCCACTTATCTATATTTATAAGTGGCTTTTTACTTTTTTAAACTTATTGAAAACCTGGATTAATTCTAGCTTCAAAAATCACAAATAAAAAAAGCCACTTCACAGTAATGTGAGCGACTTTTTATATATTTTCAGTAGTAAGTATTAAAAATTCAGTATTATAATTTCTGAATTCTTTATCCTTCAGGATGCATAAAAGCTTGCTTTCCTAGTAATTCTTCTTCCGTTTCAACAATATCTTCATCAGGTACACAACAGTCTACCGGACAAACCGCAGCACATTGTGGCTCTTCATGAAATCCTTTACATTCTGTACATTTATCAGGAGATATATAATAAATTTCATCTGAAATTGGTTCTTGTGCTTCGTCGGCGTCTACTTCTTTACCATCAGGAAGTACAACACTTCCCTTCAAAGAAGTTCCATCAGCATAGCGCCAATCATCAGCACCTTCATAAATAGCCGTATTTGGACACTCTGGCTCGCAAGCGCCACAGTTGATACATTCATCAGTTATAATTATTGCCATTATTTTTTTTTTCGTTTACAATCTTGTTCTTAACTACCGCTAATGCGGTAAAAGTTTTATAAATTCGCCAAAATAAGTCTTGGTGTCATTTTACTTTTGCAAAAATAACGCCAAAACTATTTAAAAACAAATGTCAGATGGCTTTAGCAGAAAGAATTAACGCTTTTGTAAAATTAGGAGGCTTTTTATCACAATTCTCAACAGAAAACCCAAAACCTAACTTTTCAATAAATCTTAATGATCCTTTTTTTGATGGAATGATACATCAATTGAAGCTTTCACAAGAAAATAATGGTTGGTTTACCAAAGAAAATCTTCGCTTTGCTATTGGCAATTGGGCAAAAGCATTACAGCAAGAAAATTTAGAAAAATGGACTAAACCTTATACTATTGAAGCTATTACTCCAAAGAAAGTTGCCATTATCATGGCGGGAAATATTCCGCTCGTTGGTTTTCATGATTTTCTATCCGTTTTAATTTCAGGTCATGAAGTAGTAGTCAAACAATCTTCAAATGACAAACACCTGCTACCCTATTTGGCTAAATACTTAGAACAAGTTGAACCAAGTTTTAAAGGAAAAATTACGTTTACAAACGAAAAACTAACAGAGTTTGACGCAGTAATCGCGACAGGAAGTAATAATACAGCTCGTTATTTTGAGTATTATTTTAAAGACAAGCCAAGCATTATTCGTAAAAACAGAAATTCCGTTGCTATTTTGACTGGAAACGAAACTTCAGCGCAATTAGTAGGTTTAAGTGATGATATCTTTACCTATTTCGGTTTAGGCTGTAGAAGTGTTTCTAAATTATTTGTTCCGAAAGGTTATAATTTTGACGCCTTTTTTAAAGGAATGTATGCAAAAAGTGATAGCATGAATAGTGCAAAGTATGCTAACAACTACGATTACAACAAAGCTGTATACTTAATGAGTTTGTTTAATATTTTAGAAAATGGTTTCTTAATGATTAAAGAAGATTCACAATACGCTTCTCCGATTGCGACTGTTTTTTATGAATATTATGAAGATTTGAATTCACTACAAGAAAAATTGCGCGCAGACGCAGAAAACATACAATGTGTTGTAGCGGATTTAAATATTGAAAATCAAGTAGCTTTCGGACAAACACAACATCCAGAATTACATGATTATGCAGATGGTGTTGATACACTTACATTTCTAACCAATTTAGATAGTAATTCATAAAATTACATCTATGCAAGCCACAGCCGATAATGAAATTCTTTAAAAAAACACGCCAACTTTTACTAAAAGATAGTAAAATTAGAAAATACCTAACGTATGCAGTTGGTGAGATTATCTTGGTAGTTGTGGGAATTTTAATTGCGTTACAAATTGACGGTTGGAAAGCACAACAAGAAGTTAATGAACATGAATACAACATACTTCAAAACTTATACAGAGACTTATCTGCCACAAAAGACGAGCTAGAAAGAGATTTAAAAGCAAATCAAGCATCTAAGTTAAATCTTGAAGTAGCAATTAATCATCTTGATAAAAACACTGTATACACCTCAGCAATGGACACACTATTTCCTGCCATTGCAAACTGGGAAAGCCCATTACCTACGTTTACGACATATGAGATTTTTAAAATTGAAGGTATCAGAATCATTAAAAATAAAGACATAAAAGAAGGTGTAATCAAATTGCACGAATCAACTCTTGGCTTTATCATAAACGATTACGACAAAGCAGAATGGGCATTATTTGAAAATGTAACTATGCCGTTTATTACTGAAAACCTAAGCTATTTACTCCAAAACGAAACTATAGGTTTGAAGCCTAATAATTATGCTGAACTTTCAAAAAATCCTCAATTTCGAAATATACTAACCATTAGCATGGCAATGCGTGCGAAAGGATTAGCATTTTATAAAACATCAATCAATGAACTCAATGAATTACTTCAACTCATTGAGAATGAAATTGAAAAAAATAGCTATCATGAATAAATTAGTACTATCAAAAGAAAACTAAAAAATGAATTATCCTCAATATTTGACTAAAATATTTAGCAAAAACATAACAACAATTCGTTCATAATTTAGCAACTTTGCACTCAAATTAATCTGATTAACAACACACAACATATATAATGAAAAAACACAACTTTAGCGCAGGACCTTGTATTTTACCACAAGAAGTATTACAAAAAGCTTCAGAAGCCGTTTTAAATTTCAACAATGACAATCTTTCTTTAATCGAAATTTCACACAGAAGTAAGTCTTTTGTAGCTGTTATGGAAAACGCTCGTAGTTTAGCGTTAGAATTATTAGGATTGGAAGGAAAAGGATACAAAGCACTCTTTTTACAAGGAGGCGCAAGTACACAATTTTTGATGACAGCTTATAATTTGTTAAACACAAAAGCTGCTTACTTAAATACTGGAACTTGGAGTGACAAATCAATCAAAGAAGCCAAACTTTTTGGTGAAATTGTAGAAGTCGATTCTTCTAAAGACAAAGGATTTACATACGTTCCTAAAGGATATGAAATTCCTTCAGACGCAGATTATTTCCACTGTACAAGTAACAATACAATTTTTGGAACGCAAATGAAAAGCTTTCCAGAAACAAGTGTTCCTGTAGTTTGTGATATGAGTTCAGACATATTTTCACGCCAACTAGATTTTTCAAAATTTGATTTAATTTACGCTGGAGCGCAAAAAAATATGGGACCTGCTGGAGCAACCTTAGTTGTTATAAAAGAAGAAATATTAGGAAAAGTAGACAGAGTAATTCCTTCTATGTTAGACTATAAAATTCACCTCGGAAAAGACAGTATGTTCAATACGCCTGCTGTATTTCCTGTATATGTTTCTATGCTAACATTAGAATGGTTAAAAAATTTAGGTGGAATTGCTGCTATTGAAAAAATCAACGAGCAAAAATCTGCGTTACTTTACAATGAAATAGACAGAAATCCATTATTTAAAGGTGTTGTTGCTGTAGAAGATAGAAGTCATATGAACGTTACTTTCACACTAACAGATGAATCATTAAAAGAAACATTTGATGCGATGTGGAATACAGCAGGAATCAACGGATTAAATGGTCACAGAAGTGTTGGTGGTTACAGAGCTTCTATGTACAATGCTTTACCACTAGAAAGTGTACAAGTATTGGTTGATACAATGAAAGAATTAGAAAAAAAAGCATAATTTTTTAATATTTAAATTAAGACATGAAAATATTAGCAAACGACGGAATCTCGCAAAGTGGAATTAACGCTTTAGAAAAAGACGGATTTGAAGTTATTACAACGAAAGTTGCACAAGAACAATTGATCAATTACATCAATGAACATAAAGTAAGTGCTTTATTAGTACGAAGCGCAACCAAAGTTCGTAAAGATATTATTGACGCTTGCGAAAGCCTAAAAATCATTGGTCGTGGTGGTGTTGGAATGGACAATATTGATGTCGAGTATGCACGCTCTAAAGAAATTCATGTAATCAATACGCCTGCAGCTTCTTCTAGTTCGGTTGCAGAATTAGTATTTGCACACTTATTTAGCTGTGTTCGTTTTGTACACGACTCAAATAGAAACATGCCATTAGAAGGTGATTCACGTTTTAAAGACTTGAAAAAAGCCTATGCAAAAGGAACTGAATTACGCGGAAAAACGCTAGGAGTTATAGGTTTTGGTCGTATTGGACGCGAAGTTGCTAAAATAGCGCTTGGACTTGGTATGAAAGTAATTGCTGCTGATAAATTTATTAGCAAAGCAACAGTAAAAGTAGATTTTTACAATGGACAATTCATAAATGTAGAAATTGACACAGAACCAATGGAAGCTGTTTTGCAACATTCAGACTTTATTACATTGCACGTTCCGGCTCAGAAAGATTATATCATTGGAAAAAAAGAATTTGGACTAATGAAAGATGGCGCTGGAATTGTAAATGCTGCTCGTGGTGGTGTTATCGATGAAGTTGCCTTAATTGATGCATTAGACACAAAAAAACTAGCATTTGCAGGATTGGATGTTTTTGAAAACGAACCAACACCAGCAATCAAAGTATTAATGAATCCGTATGTATCATTAACGCCACATATTGGTGCTGCAACAAACGAAGCTCAAGACAGAATTGGCTTAGAATTAGCTTCGCAAATAGCCGCAATTATGAAAACTGAAAAATAAAATATTCTATATACAAGTAAGTAAAAAGCACTCAAATGAGTGCTTTTTATGTTTTTCAGCCATAAAAAAATCCGTTTATCTGATATTTCTGCATTTCATGCTTTTCATCTAAAAAATAGAAGCCTATACTATAAGTCTTACAGAATATTACTATCTTGTTTTCATATTAACAATAAATAACATTTTAAGAATGTCTGGAATTTTAGATTTATTAAATAGTGATTTGGGAAAACAAATCATTGGCGGAGTGAGTAATGAGGTTGGACAAGATCAAAACAAAACAGCTTCTGTATTAAGTATGGCACTACCTGTACTAATGGGAGCAATGAAACGAAACGCAAGCACACCAGAAGGTGCAGAAGGATTAAACAATGCTTTATCAAATAAACACAACGGAAGTATCTTAGATAACTTAGGAAGTCTATTTGGTGGTGGAGTTGATGAAGAAGTGAAGAATGATGGAGACGGAATTTTACGTCACGTATTAGGAGATCGTCGTCAAAATGTTGAAAATGCAATTGGTAAACAATCTGGAATGGATGCTTCTTCTATAGGAAACATCTTAAAAGTTGCTGCTCCAATTTTAATGGGAGTTTTAGGAAAGCAAAAACAACAACAAAACGTACAAAGTTCAGGTGGAATCGGAGACTTACTTGGCGGATTGCTAGGTGGTGGACAAAGCCAACAACAGCAACAAGGACAACAAGGATTCATTGAAGCAATTTTAGATGCTGATAATGATGGAAGTGTTATTGATGATATCGCTGGTATGTTTTTAGGTGGTGACAAAGGAAACGGCAAAAGTGGCGGTGGACTTGGTGGATTACTAGGTGGACTTTTCGGAGGAAAATAGTAAAACAATCATATAACAAATAACAAAAAGCGTTCACGAAAGTGGATGCTTTTTTTATACATATTAATCAGATTCAAAAATAAAATGTCACGTTTTAAATTTCTTCAAGTTATAGCTATGGAAAGAAATCATAATGATTTCTAAAATAAAAATTTATAGTATGAAAAAAAGAAGTTTAAAAGGTTTAAAAATCAACAAAGCATCCATTTCAAGTCTTCAAGTTATAAATGGAGGTTATGAAGAACAACAAGCTGCAGATGGTCCTAATGATGGTCCAGCACCACTTTTCTCTATTGGACATGCATGTAGTGAAAGAAACTCTTGTCCAAGAGTTTGTAGACATAGTGCTGTAGATGCATCTCCTAATGATTAATAATTCGTGCGTATAAAGCGTAAACATAATGTATGAATCATATACTATGTAAAAGTAAAAATGGTCAGAAGGTTTTCTTTTGACCATTTTTTTAGAGAAATTCTATAAGCGTTTCTGCTTTTTTATACTTGTAAGCTTTCGCTTGAATTATCATTTGTAATATCTCTTTAGCTGCTACTTTTTCATTTGCTTGTAAATACGCTAAGGCTAGTGCCCAATTTGCTTCTTCCTGAACCGTTTTTACTTTTCGAGCTTCAACCAAATACTGAATGGCTTTTTGTGGTTCTGAAGGTTCTTTATGCAAATAGCATAATGCTAAATTATAATTGGCAATTTCTTCAATCTTTCCTAATGCAATAATAGCTTTCCAACGTGCAATACTTTTATCATATTCCTGATTCTTATATGCCGTAAGTGCTTTTAAAACTTGCTCATCAATAGTTTCATCACCACGAGTAACAACTGCATGATTATCAATGCTAATTAAATGCTCAATAGCATCTTCTACAACAATTTCATAACTAGGAGTCGTAAACGTGCTAATACTATACGTTACAATTCCTGCAATACACACAACTGCTGCTGCGATTGCAAGTTTTACAAATGAAAATAGTTTCTTTTTTTCAATAGGCTCTTTTTCAACACCAAAATCATCTTTCAAACGTTGTTCCCAAACTTTCCGTTTATCACGATCAAACTTAGCCTGAATCAATTCCTCACTCATTGATTCAAGTTCTGTTTCTGAAAGCTCGCCGCCTTCTGTATATTTTTTATGTTGCATATACTTGTTTATCGTGCAAACACGATTAATTATTAACGTTTATAGTGTTTTAAAAAATAGGATCGTAATGCTTCCAAACAACGTTGTTTTTGTTTTCGTAAAGCTGCATCAGATTTCCCTACTATTCTTGCGAGTTCTTTTAAAGCTATCTTCTTGTAATAAAAATTTTCTAACAACGTACTACATTGTTCTCCGAGTGATTTCCAAGCAATATCTAGATAATCAAGAATTTCATCATCAATCTCTTCAACTGTTGCTTCTACCCTATCATTTTCGTTGATTTCTAATGATTTTGTTTTTTTCTTAAACGTATCTGTTAGAAACTGACTTGCCATTTGTGTAAACAAAAAACGCATATTGTAATACGTTATTTTTCCTTCGAGTAATCGTTTTCTAAACTTTAACAACGCATCCATTGTAGCATCGTATGCTAACGATTGGTTTGTGTTGTAACGATGCATTAAATATGCAATTGTTTCTTCAAACTGTGCTAAAAATATTTTTTCAAACAACGCATCATCACCATTCTTCATTTTTTGAAGCATTTCATCAAACTCTTCTTCTTTAAGTCCAAAATTTTGATTCGCATTCGCGCGATTCTTCTCGGTATTATTTTCGGTAGGTTGATGCTTCATAATTCTCTATAAAACTAAAGAAAAAAAGTTTTCATCGGTAGTATAAATAAAAAATTACAGATATGTGACTAAAAAAAATGTCACGTTTGATTTTTACGATGGTTATATGACAAATACAATCTATTAATCATTAAAACCAAATACCATGAGAAAAAAACTATATCTCTTATTTGTACTTTTAGTATCAGTCATCTCATTACAAGCTCAGAGTCCTTGTTGCGAGACTTCAAACAACTTATTAGCAAACGGTAACTTTAACACAAATAACTGTGTTGTAAACAATGATTTCAACGCAAATTGTGTTCCAAATTGGACTGAAGTTGATGGCTCGCCGTCACTAGCAGCCTTTAATGGAACACGATTTGCTTGGATGTGGTCCGTATTTGGAAATGGCGAAGCAATTTTGGGTCGTGCAAACTTTGAGCAAGGAGTTACGTATGATATTTGCTTTAGAGTACGAACTGGCGATAAAAATACAAATGATCCGAATGTAGCAAACAATGCTACGATTAATTTAATTGCTACAAACAATACAACTAATCTTAATGTAACTGCCACAATTCCTGCAACTGACCAGGCTATTTTTCAAAATAATATGGGTTCTTATTTAGGAACTTGGACAACTGTTACGGTTCAGTTTACGCCAAATACTGATTATGAGCAATTGTGGATTTTCCCATTTATGCAACAACCTACGCCAAATAGTGGCAGTCAAGCAGAAATGAGTATTGATGATATTGTTATTTCCGAACATGTAACATTAGATCCTTCGTTGTTTTTAATGGAAGACGAATATTGTCAAAGTAATCCTATCATTCCTTCAAACGTTCCTCAAAATACGATGAATTATCAATGGGAAATTTCAAAAATTGGCTCTAATGGAACAACTTTACAATATACATCTCCTTTAGCTTCTGGACCAGCTCCGCAAATTGATTTTAAATCATTATGGAATGGTTTTCAAATTGGAAGTTATTACCGTATTACATTGATATATATAGATGATTGCGGAAATAGATATACCTATTTTCAGGATTTCCATATAAGAGAAGAAATCAGTAGGTTTGAAAATATTACTTTGAATTGTGGGCAATCGTTTGACATCAATCAGTTTGACTTTGTTGATCCGTGCAATGGATCTATTCTTTCTATAGAAGATCAAATTTCAGGTGCATCTTATGATCCTACTATTCCTATAACACTATTTGAAGATGCGTTTTTAAAAATTACCTATCCTGATTGTTGTGTTGTTTATTTTAATATTAGAATTGAAAAAGAAGAAGAACAAATCGTTGAGTTTTGTCCATCTAAAGATGGTAAAATCTTAATTGAAGCTTGCGGAAATGGCGTTGGAGGTTATTACGATTATTATGTAAATAATACTGCTATTCGTACTACAGATCCTTTTATGTGGGTTTCCTATGTTCCTGGTAATTCGTATTCGGTAACCTATACTTCTCCACAAGGTTGTACGTGTACTGTTATTTATAAATTGGCAGAACCTATCGTTCAAAATGTATATGCAACTTGGTGCGCTGGTACAACGAGTTTAGATTTATCTACAATTCTCGATCCAGATTGTCAAGCAAATATTGATGGTTTTACATTGATTGATAATTATTCAGGGCAATCAATTAACAATCTAGTACTCAATGATCCACAAGGCGGTTATGGTATTTTTTCAAATGGTAGTGATTTACTTTGTTTAACTTATACAAGTTATGAAAAGGATTGTACAAAATGTATTATTAACATCACACTACGTTTTTACAATGGAAATTGTGCAAACCTGCCTGTTCCTGTGTATTGTAATTTTAAAAGAGAAGCTCCACAAGTTAATGCAGATATTGGACGGTTTGAAGAAACAAACATACAAAGTAGTGTATATCCGAATCCTTCAAACGGAAATTACACAGTAAAACTTGATCCGAATGAATCGAAAAAAACAAAATCATTTTCAATAAACGTGCGAGATATTTCAGGAAAAACAATTCTAACAGAAAAAACAATTAATGCAACTACAGCATATCATTTAGATATTTCTAAATATTCACCTGGAATTTATTTCTTATCGATAGAATTTGGTGATAAAAAAGAAGTCAAAAAATTGATTAAAAAGTAATTTCTAATCTATAAAATATCACATAGTATATAAACGCTATGTGATATTTTCATTTTTACCTTTATGTATCTTTAAAGATACGTAGCAAGCACTATTTTATATAACTCAAAAAAAATAAAGTATGAAGATTATACATCATTTAATTACAACCACATTACTTTGCATATGTTTCATCATTTCTGCACATGCACAATTTAATCCAACACTGAATGCTACAATTGGGCAAAATGGATTGGTAGACTACGAGATCAAAAGAGCTGGTCAAAACACCTTCGTCTTTACATTATTTGGTGATGGTACATTTAGTACACTCAACCAACCTACTCATATATTTGATACTAATGGCACATATACTACTGAAACGTATTTTGCCAGATCGTATGATCCAAATGTACCTCCAAAAAGAAGCGTACAGGTTACTCCAAACATCATAAATGGCGTTCCAAACACACAAACAAATCCAATTGTAAATATGACAGGGAATATTGATTTGATGACAAGTTGGGGAACAGCAAGCGGTCATAAAACTTTTTATATTATTGCTTTTAGAAATACTACAACTCAAGGACCTGTAAATGGTATTATTGAATTTTCATATAATACTAATGACTTACAAATAGATACAACAGAAATAAAAGTACTTCCAAATTGGGCTACAGCAAATCCTAATCCTCCACAAATATTTTCTACTAGTCATTATAATCAAAAATTGAGCTGGTCATTTTCCAACCTAGATTTTGATGAAATACGCTATATATACGTTCCAGCAACCACATTACGAATGGTTGGTGATAAGCTCGATTTAGAGGTGAAATATGCTGCTAATGGTCTAGAAGTTTTCAATCAGAAAGAATTTTTAACTCGCAGATATCCACACGATCCTAATTTTAAGATTGTAAATAAAGAATGTCTTAAGCCTAGATTGAACGAACAACAAGAACTCATCTATACTGTTGGTTATTTTAATGATGGAGAAAACTATGCAAAAAATGTATATGTCCAGGATGTACTTCCTAGTTCCTTAGATCATGAAAAAACTGAACTCGTAGACTATGAAGTGCAGCCAACTTTAAGTTTAGATAGAGAAACTGCTCATTTCAACTTTATAAATATCAATTTGCCTGGCACCAATCAAGTAATACCAGGAACTCAACAAACAAAGCCGCGTGAATATTCATATGACCAAGCATCCACATATTTTAAGTTTAAAATTTGCACTAAATCCAATTTAACAGATTGTATCCTAAATACAGCGAGTATTGTATTTGATTCGCAACCCGTATTTTACACCAATACATCCAAACTTTGTATTGAAGTAGATTGTATGGACTATACTATTTGTGGTGGAAATAATGCACATAGAAGTTCCCAACAATTGCCTTCTCAATTGATAAAACCCTTAAAGTCAGATGAATTAGTTTTTGAAGTATATCCAAATCCAACTAAAAACAAAGTGAATTTAAACATAAACTTTAACAAAGATGAAAATTCACAATTCATCATAACATTGAAAGATCACTCGGGAAAAATTATCAAAGAACTCACGGTAAATCAACATGATTCTGCTATCTTTAAAAGCAGTTTTAATTTACAAAATATAGCGAGCGGATTATATTTTATCACATTAAAAACACAAGAAAACCGATATACCAAAAAGATCATTAAGTATTGAATCAAAAATCAGAAATCATACAATTAAAAAGAGTGTGTACGTTGTGTATGCTAATTTTCAGTATATATATTGGAAACTCACAGCATATACAACGTGATACTATTTATGCCAAAAAGTTATTACAAAAAGCCGATTCGCTTACTGAAAAAGGTAAGTATGAAGCTTCTACAAACATAGCATTACAAGCTGCTGTTATTTTTAAGGCTGAAAAAAATTGGAAACAGTGGTTTCAAGCGTATAATGCTATTTTTTTTAATGGTTATTACCCTAAAAAGTATGACACAACTATTCGACTTGTAGAAAAAGGATTGCCAACACTTCCAACTTCAGAGACATTCTTACTTGGGCGATTGCAATATATTTTGGGATTTTGTTACGAACGCAAAGGGGCAATTTTTGATGCTTTGCCCTATTATGAACAAAGTCTTCAAAATTTCAAAATTGTAAAAAATGCAGATTTCACAAATCAGTTGTATGGAAATATATCTCAACTATATACGCAGTTAGGAGAATACCAAAAAGCAATTACCTACTTAAAGAATGCTATTGCAGATGGAAAATCTACCAATAACACGCTTGTTATATGGAGAAACACGAAAGCGTTAGGCGATGCATATCTTCATAATGGTGAATTACAAAAAGCAAGAAAAACGTACAAACAAGCACAGTTACTTATTGATGAGAAAGATGGCACGTTTGAACGTTATGAGGCAGAAATATTATACAAATTAGCAGCATATAAAAAAGCACTAATTGTAACGCAAAAAGCACTTTTAATTGCTAAAAATTGTATAAAAGATACATCCAGAAAACAACGAGATTGTATTGAAAATTTTAATACGATGAGTATATTGCTTGGCGATATTTATGCTGAACTTGGCAATACACAAAAAGCACTTATACAATATCAAAAAAGCTTGTTACCTATCCAAAAAATAGGGAATCTACGTGAAACTGGACAAGTATATATTGCGATTGGTAATATGTATGAAGCACAAAAACAGTACGACAAAGCGCTAGAGAATCATCAAAAAGCATTGCAAACCTTCATTCCAGATTTCAAAGAAAATGATCCTAACAAAAATCCTTCACAAGATCTATGGACATTGGAAATTTGGGTACTCGAAGTTTTTAAAAGTAAAGGCGATTGTTATTTTGAAAAATATCTTGATTCCAAAAATGATACATGGTTACAAAAAGCTGCCGAAAATTATAATTTTGCGGTAACTCTTGGTGAAAGAATCCGATTGAGTTATACTGAAACAACATCCAAGTTATCTTTAGGTTCACATACAATTGCTTTTTACGAAGATCTCATTAAAGTAAAATTAGCTTTGTATGAACGATCAAAAGATGAAAAGTATAAAATAGAAGCATTTCAAATTTCTCAAAAAGCCAATGCGTTTGTATTGCGTGAATTATTCAATGAAAAGCAAGCGTTAACAGCCGCAGGAATTCCAACAGATACCATTATATTATTTCAAAAATATAGAAAAGAAATTGCGCTTCTTGATGAAAAATTAGCAGACACAATTACACATGATTCAATTCAGAATGTACTTGTAACAACAAAGGAATTATTACAAAAGCTAAAAGATAATGTTTCTGAAAAGTATCCGAAATTCAACAAAATCCGTAATGATATAGAAGGAATTACAATACAACAAGTACAAGCTATTATAGACTCAAAAACAGTATTTATAAAATACTTTTTGGGTGATCAAACCTTGTATATTTTCTCTATTTCTAAAACAGATTTTCATATTGACCAGATTTCGTTGCCTGAAAATTTTCAACAAACAATTACTGCATACAGACAATCATTAAGTGATATAACCTTCATTAACAAAAATATTGATCTTGCTGAAAAGCAATACTTAAAAACTGCACACGAATTATATAAAGTAATACTAGAAAAACCGTTGAATCATTATAAAAACAATGCAGATATTCAACAGTTAACAATAGTGCCCGATGATGTTTTACATACAATTCCGTTTCAAACGCTACTAATAAACAAAAGTGATTCGTGGACGAATTTAGATCATACAATCATTAAAAAATACGCGGTTAGTTATCATTATTTTTGTAAAATGTTGTTGAATTCTAATGTGCAATCTGAGCGTACAAACAACTTTACTGCTTTTGGTTTGGAATTGGATCAAGCAACTTTACATCATTTAAAAACGCTTACAAAAGATAGTCTTCAAAATAGTATCATTACTAAAAATTTACGAAACGATGTACTATCAAAACTTAGCTTTTCAGATGATGAAGCTTTACAATTAGCAACATTAATGAATGGGAAATCGTGGGTAAATGAGCATGCTACAAAGCAGAATTTTATAGAAAATGCTACAAATTCGGCAAGCATTCATCTGGCAACACATTCATTGGTAAATACTCGAAACCCAAATGTTTCTGCATTGATTTTCACCAAAACTACAGATACGAGTAGTAATTTATTACGCTTAAGCGAAATTTACAATCATAATTTCAATTCCAATATGATTACGTTAAGTGCATGCAACACAGGATTTGGAAAACATCAAAAAGGTGAAGGTTTACAAAGCTTGGCGCGTGCATTCAATTTTTCAAATATTCCAAGTGTCACAGCTACATTGTGGAGTATTCCTGATGCTTCTTCTGCAAAAATAATGGAGTTATACTATTCATATCTAAAACAAGGATGTACAAAAAGTGTTGCGTTACAAAAAGCACAGCTTGAGTATGTAGCAAATGACGAAATTAGTAGCCCAGCTTCTCGCCTACCGTTTTATTGGTCTGCATGGACACATATTGGTACAAACGATGCAATTACCTTTGAGCAACAAAACAATTACATATACTATCTTCTAATTCCGCTTATACTTTTAGTATTGTTAATTGGATTAAAAACTAGAAAAAAACTCAATAACTGAGAAGTACACATCACTAACTCATAACTGCAGTTCACTTATTTGTATAAGGTCAATCCCAAAAAAGCCGTATCTTTATACAAACGGAATTATTTATGAAAAAAGTATTATTACTAATTGCTTGCGCAGGATTTGTCGTCTTTTCATGTGCTACACCAGAAAAAGCAATAACGAAAAAAACAGACGACACTACCCAAGTTTCTGACAGTATACGTATCGCGGATGAAGATGGTTATGAGATCATCATCTTCGAGCCTGGTTTTACAGCATGGATGGTAGGAAATGCACAACCACGACAGTATTATACAAAACAATTTTTACGTACGCGTAATATTGTGTTTGTAACAAACTGGAATCAACGTGTAATTCAACCGAGTCGCTTTGATGCAAACTTGTATGAGCAACGAATTAATTTTCGCCCAGAAGTTGATTATGGCTATGAAGTAAATTACCAATTGTATTACTACTTTGTCTATTTTCAACGAAAGTATAATCAGCGATTAGGAACATATTCACCGCGTATATAATGAAGAAGTTGTGTATCTTTGCTGCAGCAAATTTTACACATGAAATCATTTAAAGAGCGTTGGGAAATCCAAAACAACTGGCAACTAACCTTTCCCATTTTAGGAATTCTCGCGCTATTATATACAGCATATCTTTTTTCAAAAAAAATCATTCGCAGTTTTATAGACAGACAAGAATCTAGCATTTTATACTACGTTTTACTTGTAATTACTGTCATTGTATCCTTTTACATTATGCTTCGCTTTTTTCTTTGGTGTTTTAAAAAGCTTGAACATAAATGGGTAACTACATACCGTTGGGAAATCATTACAATTTTTATTGTGTTTGCCCTTACGGGAACAAGCTCTGTACGAATTGCTAGACCATTATTAGAATACATTGGCTTTACCCGAACTGTCTTTCCTGATGGCTTTTTTGGAGGTTTTCTATATTGGACAATTAGAATTATTATAATTTTACCACTCTATCAAATTCTATTAATCATCTTTGGAACACTATTAGGACAGTTTAAATTTTTCTGGGAATTTGAAAAGAAAATGCTCAGACGCATGCGAATTATAAAGTAAGAAAAAAGTCTGATTTCCTCGCTTTTGCAAGAAGGTTTACGCTATTTTAATTCATAAATAATTCCTAAGTTATTTTTTTTACAATTAAGCATTCACTAAATTTGCTCTTAGCGCAAGTGTTTATACACTTATGTTGACCAAATCAGATCATGAAAATTGTAACCAAAATTAAAGAAATTAGTTTGGCTTCATTGTTACTTGTAACATTGATGCTACCTTCTTTTATACAATTTTCACATCAACTTGTAGAGGAACATGAATACAAATTATGTCATGAACAAGAAGAACACATTCATGAAGTAAATGTACACTGTGACTTATGTAGCTATCATTTTACAAGCTTCACTTTTGAGTTTACAAGTTATTCAGAGCTAACAGCTCCTCCAATTATTTCAAAGACTACATTAGGGTCAACTACACCATTATGTTATTATGTACCGCTTACAAATAAATTATTACGCGGTCCGCCAGTACTTTCTTGAGTAAAATCAAATACTTATTTATTTTTAATTAAGAAATTACATGCGAACATATTTATTTATGTTATTGCTATGTAGTGGTATTGTTGTACAAAGTCAAAATTGCAACTATACACTATCTGGTAAAATAATTGATTTACATGATAACTCTGTACTTCCAGGCGCAACATTGATTATTGCAGGTTTAGAAAAAACTGCTGAATCTGACTTTGATGGAAAATATAGTTTTTCGAAACTATGCGAAGGAACGTACACTGTACAAATATCACATCCCAATTGTACAACACAAGCTTTTAAAGTGAAAATTTCTGGTGATCTACAAAAAATATTTCATTTAGAACATCACTTAGAAGAATTGAAGGCAATTACGTTAAATGCTTCTTTATATGGTAAAAAAACCAAAACATTGTTTGAGCAAAAAATAACGGAAAAACAATTGGATCGTTTTAGCAATAGCTCTTTAGGAGATATTCTAAATACGATGAGTGGAGTTTCTTCACTAAATACAGGAAATGCTGTTGTAAAACCTATTATTAATGGTGTTCACAGTAGTCGTGTAGTAGTGATGAATAACGGTGTACGAATGGAAGATCAGGAATGGGGAGCAGAACACGCTCCAAGCATGGATGTAAACACTATCGGTAACATAACACTTATTAAAGGCGCTGGTGCCTTAAAGTACAGTGGAGATGCCGTTGGTGGAATCATCGTAACAGAAGCTTCCAGAATTCCTGTAAAAGACACAATATATGGAAAAACGCATGTTACTGCCGCAACCAATGGTCGTGGTGGAACACTAAATTCTAAGCTTACCAAAAGCTATGCAAATGGTTGGTATGGTTCTGTGCAAGGAAGCATGAAACGCTTTGGCGATTATGAAGCTCCAGATTATGTATTAAGTAATACAGGTATCTTTGAGCGTAATATTTCTGCTCGTATCGGAATCAATCATCATGATCATGGTATAGAAGCTTACTATTCTTTCTTTAAAAATGAAATCGGTATTTTGAGTGCATCACATATTGGTGGCGCAAGCGATCAAGTTCGCGCTATAGCAAGTGATACTCCACTAATTATTAGAGATTTTACGTATGACATCGACGCTCCAAAACAAGATGTCACACACCACTTATTTAAATTACGTGGATTTAAAAACTTTAAAAATTTAGGAAAAGTAACACTTCAATATGATTTTCAACGAAATCAACGTCTCGAATTTGATATTCGCAGAAATAGTGACGACAACGATAGAGCCTCATTAGATTTAGCTTTAAACTCACAAACAGTACGTTTGGATTTAGAAACTAATAATACTGATCTTTTTAATCTAAAAACTGGAATCATGGCACAATATCAAAAAAATGTTGCCAGTCCAAATACAGGTGTAAGAAGATTAATTCCTGATTATGAACGATTTAATATAGGAATTTATGGTATTATCGATTTTTCAATTACGGACAACTTTTTGGTCGAAGTTGGAGGTCGATTTGATTATTTTAATATAGACGCCCAAAAGTTTTATAAAAGTTCTTTCTGGGAAGATAGAAACTATGATGAATTATTTCCTGAAATCGTAGTCGAAGTATTTGCTAATCAAATATTGACCAACCCAAAATTGGATTATTCAAACGTATCTGCAACGTTAGGTACACGCTATACATTTAATGATGATTACACGTTATTTGCCAATTATTCGTTGGCTTCTCGTGCGCCAAATCCGTCTGAATTATTTAGCGAAGGGTTGCATCATTCTGCATCTCGAATCGAATTAGGAGATTTGAGCTTCAATTCTGAAGTTGCACACAAAGTATCATTGACTTTACAAAAACAAGGAACAACATTTGGTTTTTCGGTCAATCCGTATCTCAATTTCATAAATGACTTTATGATTATTGAACCTACGGAAATTCAACAAACCATCCGTGGAAATTTCCAAGTTTGGGAATACAGACAAACCAATGCATCCTTAGTAGGAATAGATATTGATGCGTCATTAACTTTTACAAAAAATTTAAGTTTTGCGCATCAATTATCATTGGTAAAAGGGTACGATAAAACACTCGATTTACCATTAATTGATATACCACCTATAAATACAACAAATAGCTTGGTATATAAAAATAAGGAATTAAAAAACCTTCGAATTGAATTACAAAGCGAATATACATTTAGACAAAATGAATTTCCAAATAATAACTTTGAAGTTTTCATTCCTGAAACCAATACATTTGAATTAATAGATGTAAGTACGCCACCAGATGCGTATCATTTATTGCATTTAAATTCATATGCTGACTTTAAACTAAGTAAACAATCAATGCTAAATGTTGGTGTATCGGTTTCTAACATATTCGATACTAATTATCGAAACTACTTAAACCGTTTGCGTTATTATGCGGATGATTTGGGTAGAAATTTTTCTATCAATTTAAAAATAACTTATTAAAAAAATTATTATTATTATGAATAAATTTAAATTTTCACTTTTAGTAGCTATTACACTTGTTAGTACTCTTTTTGTTGCGTGTTCTAGTGATGACGATGCGCCAGTTATAGTAAATGAAGAAGAAGTGATTACAACACTAACTGTAACATTAACTCCAGTTGGTGGTGGAACAGCAGTTACATTACAAACGCGTGATTTAGACGGTGACGGACCTGATGCGCCTGTAGTAACAGTTTCAGGAAATTTAGTTGCTTCAACAACATATAACGGAGCTGTTGTTTTATTAAATGAAACAGAAACGCCTGCAGAAAATATTACTACAGAAGTTGAAGAAGAAGATGATGAACACCAGTTTTTCTTTACTGCAGCTGCAAGTTTGAATGCTACAACTGCAAACTTTAACTTAGATGGAAATGGTAATATTTTAGGAACTACTTTTGATGTTACTACTGGTGCAGCAAGTACTGGAAGTTATACAGTAACACTACGTCATGAGCCTACAAAACCAAATACTGGATTAGCTGATGCAGGTGGAGAAACTGATATTTCTGCTACGTTTACGGTTACTATTCAGTAATTTTAAAACTATAGTCTTTTAAAAAAGTCGTTATTCTAAAATGAATAACGACTTTTTTATTTCTACAACAATTAAGGATTACGCCTCTTAGCAAGCATTTCTCCAATTAAAAGTATAAATACAAATTCCTGAACAACAAATGGAAGGAATGAGGTTTGTTGCATTACAATCGTGACTATCAACACACGGACCTCCAAAACCTTCACCTATCGTATCTAAACCTCCACTAATTCCTTTTTGATTTTTCTTAGTTAAGATTTCTACTCCTTCTACGTTTAAAACTTTCTTTAACATGATTCTATTTTTTATTGATTAGTTCATGTTAAGTTACTAATTACTTTACTGATATATAAAAGGTTACACAATATAAAATGTATGCTTTTTCTTTATTTATGAAGATGCAATATCAATAATAGAAACCCTCAATCTTAAAATGATTGAGGATTTCACTTTAAGAATAGTTTAGTGTTACGATAATTAAAGGTTTAAAGGAATTTAGCAATTCGAAATATTCTAATTTTTGACAATTACTTTTTTTGAAAATGTCTTATGATCTTGAGTTCTAATTTTTGTGATATATAATGCCTCACTCAATGTACTAGTATCAATAGTGTACTTACTTTTTGTAATTACTTGTTCATTTGACCAAATCACTTTTCCTAATAAATCATACAAACGAATGCTTTTAATACTTTTTAATTTAGGATTGTTAATTGTTAATTGTTGTTGAACTGTATTTTGCATTATTGTAAAATCAGAAGAAGTTACATCTTCATTGTTTAAGGTTGTTCTTGTGAAAACAATTTCGAAACGATCTGTATATTCTCCAGGATCTAAAGGAGTTTCAAAAGGAACTTGTCTAATATCTGTATAGATTCCCGTTTGAAGATCATGTACATAAATTTCTTGATCAACATCAAAATTTTGAACATCAAATATTCGAATTCGAATTGTATTGCTTGTATTTAATTTTATATGTAATGGAATTGTCATCGAAACATTAAAAGGCAATGCTTGTGATATATATGGTTCGCAATTTGTAATCCAGTATGCATCGTTAGCAACATCAAAAGGACTTTTAGACTCCAATCCATAATCAAAATTATGTGTAGCTTCTGTATCATGAAATGTATGTACCAATTGTCGTGTATACACATCATTGAAATCTATATTGAGGCGAAAACGTTTGTAGTCAGAAGGAAGCAATCCATATGGATTTGTTTCTGCTGTTTCGTTCTTTTGTATAAATCCAATATCATTTTGATTGCCTGTTCTAAAAAATTCACTTTGCGATCCTGATTCTTTATAATACGTTCTATGTGCATTTTTGGTGTAAACATTCCCTGTAGTTGTAGCATTTCCTTCAACCATAAATCCCTGACCAATAGCAATATATCTATATGCTTGTTTTCCGCTTGAACTACTTGAACCCGTAGTATTAAAAGAACCATCTGAGCTATAGGTATCAAAAGTAGCTGGAATAAACGTTTCTACGGTTCCTGCTGCATTAATTGTATATGTTGCATAACCACCAACATAATCAGCAATAAAATGTGATAAGACTGATAAATCTTGCTCCCAATAATACAATGTTCCAGTAATAGCATTTGTGTTATCTGCATCATGAATATACGCTACAGCATCAATTGCAGAAGGATATGGATTGCCTACAAGTGTCCATTGAGCAACACTCACAGAATTTGCAATAGTTCCATTATTTGGTTTTCCTCTAAAATCGTATAATTGATTGTTGCTAGAACCACTAGTTCCTTTCATCGTAAAACCTAATCCAGGAGAAATACTTCCTGTATCGCCTCTGTGAATCCATTGATTATATTGAGTTGAAGCTTCAAAAGTATGAATCCAATACCTTGCAATAGTTAACGGAGAGGAAATTCCATTATCAAAGGTAAAACTAGCATCCGTACTTGTTGTTATTCCTGTAGCATCATCAATTAAGTTAACCGTAAAGTTTTCGTTTCCAAAAATTGAGGAGTTATTACCAACAGGTGAACACCAATAATTATACGCATAATTATGTGTAGTTCCATTTTGATAGATACTTACTTGACCAATTCCTGAATTTCCTGTAATTCCTGTTCCTTGTATTAATTGTGCTTCATTTCTACAGTAAATTTTTGAATCTGCCTCTTCTAAATTTATGTTGTCATTCACGAATAATACCTCATCTTTTACAAATAGGTATGCATCATTTCTAATGCTAAGTTGAGAAAATGAAGTATTCACACATACTAAGTATGCTGATAAGATTAGTATTTGTTTGTACATATTCATGTTTATTATTTTCTTTAATATGTTTTCTTTCAGAGATTGAATTTTCAAAAAGTATATGCTCAAATTCAGTTGTGAATGCAAGCTTTTACGATTCTTGAAGCCTGCAAAAGAAATCATTTGTATTTTTCTACCAGACAGATCAATAAGTCGCTACTCAAAATTTGAATCGGGAATTAAGGTAATTTGAGCTTGAAGAATTGTTGTAAAACAACAGATGCAAAACAGAAATTTTATTTTCATACATAACTTTTTTTTGTTTACTCAAAGCTATAATGTAAAAGGAAAGAAGAACTTCTAGATTCTCTTTTTGGTGTGGATAGTTGTATATTTGGTATGAAGTGTAGCCTTATAAAAGGTATATTTTTTAAGTTTTTAAATAGTTTTGTTACAAAAAAATAATGAATCTCCCCAAGTTATTAAATAGTCCATATCCATTTTATGAAAATGCTCGTCAAGGGTTTAAAATTTCACTCAGCATCGGTGTTTTTATTACTTCTTTTTCCTATTTTTTTAGACCTTTTGGTATTGCCAAATTAGGTACGTATGGAATTTTAGGTTATGGATTGGTTTCGTTTTTGGTTTGTAGTTTCTATATACTTCTACTTCCATTGATCTTTCCCAATACATTGCAAAATAAACATTGGAAAATTTATAAAGAGATTTTATGGATTTCAATGATTACAACTTCTATTGCTACGGCAAATTATTTTTATTCAGGATTTATTTTTGATGCTGGCTATGCGCTGGATTTAAAAATTTTTCTTTTTGTACTTACGTGTACAGCCATTGTAGCAATTATCCCTGCAATTACTATTATTTTGTATAAACAGCTTTTTGTATACAAGAAAATTGTTAGAGAAGTTGAACAGATAGACTCAAAGTTACTTTCAAAAAGTACCGTTTTTAAAACACATGGAGTACCATCTCAAAATTTGGTGTCGTTATTTTCAGAAAATAAAAAAGATCATATCAATTTAGCTTCAAACGATTTTCTTTTTCTGTCTTCTTCTGGTAATTATGTTGAATTATTTTTTATGGATGAAGAGATTATTCAAAAAAAATTATTGCGAAATAATATTTCAAAAGTAGAACAACAACTGACTACTTTTTCACATATTATTCGTTGCCACAGATCGCACATTATCAATGTTAATAGAGTGAAACATATAGATGGAAATTTGCAAGGTTATCAACTACAGTTTGATCAAGTTTCGCAACAAATACCTGTATCAAGAAGTTTTACTAAAAAAATTAAGAGCCTGTTATTGGAAGTGGCTTAACCTTTTTTCTTTAAGGTTTTAATTTCTTGTTTTAACCCATGTATTTGTTCTTGCTGTTCTTGCATTGCTTTTATTAAAACTGGAATCAAGTATTGATATTTCATACCGTAGCGCTCCATTTCAACCTTAGTAAACTCGTTCGGGTTTTCTTTAGAAGCTTTGTAATCATGTGTTTTTACAGCTTCACTAATTTGTGGTAATACTTCTTGTGCCAACAAACCCAATTTTGGTTCTTTAAAAGGATCTTTTTTGAGTGTATAGCGTACAGGAGTTAAATTCATTAATTCTTCAATTCCGTAGGATAATGGTTCTATATTTTCTTTTTCTCTTTGATCTGAAATATTTACAAAATCATCTGCATACACATCATCCCAAGCTTCCGAAGTTGTACTAAAACCAAGATCATTTTGTAAATGATAACCAGGTACAAATGAAGTATTTATTTTTAAGCGTGCATCACCTTCTACTATATATGCATTTTCTCCAATACCAATAGTAGTTCCTTCAGTTTGCCCATTGTAAAAACTAGCTACATAATCTATAGCTGTTCCGCCCAAGGTTACGCCTTCATCTGCAAAAGAAGGCAAGTCTGCTCCTATTTTCACGGCGTTTGCAGAAGCATCTACAAATAGTGCATTTGGTCTTGTTATAGTACCTACAATAAAATCATAATTTCCTCCAGAAGGATTCGAAACTACATTTCCTGTATTGAAATAAGCTGCATAATCATTTGCATCACCTGAAACATCTATATACAATCCGTATGCATCGCCCATGCCTGAATTGTTTATTTCTGTATGTGTTCCAAACAAATCTCCTGGTGAATTTGCATTTACAAAACTATTTCTTGTTCCGTACTTATCTTTCGATCCTTCTACACTATTAAATCTATTATAAACTCCATATTTATCATCGTTTCCTGTAACACCGAATACGTTACAAACCGCATATAATTCTCCATTGATATTTATAGGGTTCATATTATTAAATACTCCATATTTATATGCATTGTTATCTCCTGTAACATTATTATATGTTCCATATTGCGTTCCTGTTCCTGTAGAAATTAAATCGTTATAAACTCCATATTGATTTCTTGTTCCAGTAACTTCTATTGAGTTATAACTACCATAAGCTTCATCATTTCCTGATCCATATAAACGATTATAGTCTCCATACATACTTCCGCCACTTATTGTTGATAATGAATTTAATAACTTATAAGCTCCATAGCGAGATCCAGAAGAATAATCCATTGAAGTATATACTCCATGAGCTGCTTGTGTTAAGCTATTAGAAAGCAATATATTATTATACAATCCATATTGAGCTCCTAATCCATTAGAATTTACATTATTTCGTATTCCATATATGACATTACTTGGACTATTGCTCATTATAACCTGATTGTAAAATCCATACCTTGTTCCAGATCCTCCTGACAAATAATTATAAAAACCATACTTAGTTCCAGAAATATTTCCTGTACTTCTATTGTAAATTCCATATCTAGTTCCAGCTCCGCCAGAAGAAGATTCATTACGAATTCCATAATTAGTAGTTTCTGAAGAATTTACATTTACATATAGTCGAGCCGTATCATTCGTAGAGTTTATTCCAACATTTCCGGAGTTATCATTGACACGAATTCGTTCAGTATTATTGGTTTTTATAATTAAATTTTCATTGTCAATAGTTCCTATAAAATCTGTAGAAGCATCTGTACCTGTATTACCATTTAAACTCCAACCTTTACCATCTTGGGCAATTAAAACCCAATCGGAACCATCATGATACCAAAAACCTTCTGTTCCATCTGTTTGATACACTAATAAGCCTTTTGGCGGAGTTGAAATGTTACTTCTCTGAAGCTGTGTCAATCGAGGAATTAAAACACCTTTATCTGTAGATACAATTTCTAATACTGAAGCATCATTAGGGTTTGTAGTTCCGATACCTACTTGGGAATGACAAAAAGTTGTTGTTAGTAACAACAAAAGCAATACTCTTACCATAATTTTTTTTATGATAAATGTAGCGCCTGAACTTATCACTTGTTATAGGAAAATCACCGTTTGGTACCAATAACATGTTTTATGGTATGAATGTATATTAGTTTGTTTCTTCAATACATTGCTTTGCTTTTTGCATAGATTTTAGCGTTTCTTTTTCCAATACTCGCTTGATGTATTTTCCTAAAAAGAATCTCACAAAAACATTTTTTAAGATGAGTGTATTGGTTTGTTCCCAGAGTGTTCCAGCATTCTTTTTTTGATATTTCCACGAACCGCCGCCGCCTTTTATAAAAAAAGATTTGGTTTCCTTCATTGCCAAACTTGTTTTATGAGGTTTGTTTTCTTGCTTGTATATCAAAATCGTTTGCAAACCTCCTTTTGATTTAATTCTCACCTCTTTTGGAGCAGTTTCATTAATGACCTCAACAGAAATAATAGACTGATCCCAAGTTGTTCTGTTATTGAAGTTTTGTGTGAAATTCCATACAGTTTCTGGAGCAGCCTCTATAAATATACTTTGTGATATGGTGATACTGTTTTTCAAAATTTTGACTTTATACTAAATAGAATTCTATAAATTATAGATAATATCATTTGTATCCAAGAAGTTTTGCAAAACTTGATCCTAATTTAAAGAAAAAGCGTTGTAATCTCCATGGAATAAAAGCAAAATATGAATCGAAATAGTCCATCAAAATAAGTGTATGAAACGGATTGAGTGGCAAGTTCTTTTTATTGATCTTTCCTTCTTGTGAAAGTTGATACGTTAGTCGCAATCCTTTTTCTATGTTTTTGGGTGTATAAATTTGAGCTTTAAATATAGTTTCTGTTTCAAGTTCATTCCAAAAACTATGCAATACAAATTTATTTACAATGACTTCCTCATCTTGAGGTGTTAAAACATGATGTTCTTTGCTTACTGTTAGATTTAATTCTCCTGCAATTACTTTAAATGTTTCTATTTGATACGGATGAAGATGTCTTGGACTTTTTGCCCATGAAGATTTCGGAGCCAAGATCATGACAAATTCTAAAAGCTCACCATTGGTTTCCTCAGTAGTTTGTATAAATTGAATTTGATCGCCTGTAGCTTTGTTTTCAATATATCTGTCCATACCTCTTTTTTATACAAATTATGACTTTAGTTAAACAGAAGTCTACAACTTACGAAATTTGGTATGAATACAGTCTGTTTAGGTGCCAAATGCACACTTACAAAAAAGTATTAGGAATTTTAAATGCAAGAAAAGTAATTATTGCATATCTGTAATATCAATAACATTTTCATCATCATCTTTTTTCGGATTAATGATATACGTGTAAAACCACATCAATGTAAAAGTTGGTATGGCATCTGTTAGTGGTAATGCTTCTTCAACAAAGGTTATGATAGCTCCAACTTTTCCTGAAGTTCCTTTATACATTCTGGTCATTAACCAAGCAGATAATGGTGCCCAAACAATATCTGATAATTCTGCTAATCCAGGAATGAAGTAGGAAGCATATCCTATTAAATCGAAAACGATTCCTAATATTAGTTTTAAAATTTTGTTGTCTTTTTTCTGTGTCGTCATGTAGTATTTAATTATTCTATCATATATAAAGCAATAAAAATGCCAAGAATTTTTCATGACATTTATGGATTCTTGCCTACACAGAAATGACAAAGACACTTTTACATTTTATATTTAGCGTTTTACATTTAAAAGTTCATAAACTTCTTTCCCTGCAATTAATATTGCTCCGCTAGTTTCAAGCTTTAATTTAGAAATTGCATCTTTTTCAAGCAATTCAGCTTGTAGTCGTTTCCATGATTGTATGACTAAATCTTTATGTTTTTGATCAAGCAAATCCATACGCATACTTTTTGCTAAGGCATATATTAAGAAAGCTTTGCCTCGCAACGTTAACTTGGATACATCATAGTTTTCTAACTCAATAACAGCAGTCTTGATATTTATTTTAAACTTTTCTTTGAACTCTTCAATTCTTATAATT
Organism: Kordia sp. E; assembly: GCF_056033805.1. Taxonomy (NCBI): domain Bacteria; kingdom Pseudomonadati; phylum Bacteroidota; class Flavobacteriia; order Flavobacteriales; family Flavobacteriaceae; genus Kordia; species Kordia sp. E. The sequence goes on along the minus strand of NZ_JBRASR010000003.1, from coordinate 764,122 downwards.
GTTTTATCAAAATTTTCAATTGCTCTTATCATTGAAGCACAATCCAATCCAATATGATAATATTCAAAATCGTTTATATTGAATTCTTCTAATTTTTGAAGATAATTTCGATTGTTTTGTGCCGAATATGACCAAATCATATTTTTAATATCTACCTCATCTTCGTCTTCATCCTCTTCTGTTTGATATTGTTTTATGTTTAGTAATTCATTCTTATAACGTGCTTCTTTGGTTATTTCAGCGAAAGCTTCCATTCCAGCAAATCCAACTCCGTAACGCCAATCTATTTGTGTTATATCATGTTGAGAGTTTTCTAATTGTTGCTCTGCAACTTGTCGTAATAAGTTGGTTAAGTTCTCTTGAGTTAATTCAGGTTTTAAAGCAGGTTTCAACAAATTCATCTTCACGGAAGTGTGGTAACGATCTTTAAAATCTAATGAAGTTGTTTGCCCTCTTGTATCGTGTGCATAGTAAATATACTTTGTGTTCTGTAACCATAAAACCTGCAATGGATTTCCTTTTTTAGCATTGCGAACGGCAAAAGGTCGCACATTATTTTTGGTAGAATTTTGTGTAATTTTTGTTGCTTTCCATGATTTTCCACTGTTTTTAGTTGTCCATTTTTCTATCTCAAAAACGTCTTTACGCTTTACAGACATGTAAATTGTATTTGGTGTTTCATGATCAATCATAATTCCGCCAGCGTAATGTGGTTCTGCTTCTACTGTTTCGTTTCGTGTTTCTGGAAACCATCCGCCAGCTTCTACCAAATCGTAGCTTTTCCATTCGTTATTGGTAAACGTAGCGTATGAATAGATATGTGTTTTCTCATCTGGAAACTTCGCATAGGTAACAATCGGGTTTCCATTAACATCTTGTGCAATGTCCCAATTCCATGATTTTACTGTATCAGATTCAAAAATAATGTCTAGCTCATCTTGTAAAATTGGTAATTGATTTATATCTTTTATCTTCTTTCCATTCGCTTTGTAGAACGTTCCGTTTTCATAATACATATAGTACAATCCAATCTTTTTTTCTTTAGTTGGATGTCCATCTGTAAAGACAAAATGTATTTTAGAATCACCATCTGAATATACTTTTGTGTATGGTGATTTTAGGTTTGAATCTTCATTTGGTTTGAATATAATTTTACCTTTTGACCACGTTTTTCCATTGTCTGTTGAAACAGAATACGAAGGTTTTAAATCAATTCCACGCCAGAATATATAGATTTTTCCATCTTCTTTAGGCAATCGTACAGGATTTGTGTATGTATGACGATTTACTTGCGCATTGTTGTACTTCTCGCTATCATTTAAGTATAATTCTCTAATCGGTGACCAATTGCTAATGTCTTCCGGATTTGTAGAAGTTCGCATGAATAACGGACGTTCGTCTTGTAAATGTGTGTTGAAAAAGACTAACAATCTTCCAGAATCATCAAATAGAATAGAAGGATTATCATGATCGTCAATTTCTAAATTATCATAAATAACATGCGATTTGATTTCTTTTGTATCATGATCGTAAAAACCAATATGAACATCTCCATAGTTATCAACCCAACCTGCATATGTACGTTTGTGTTTTCCTTCAAAATACACAGCTCTTGGATCTGAAAACCAACTCCAAACTCCATTAAATGTCATCGATTGATACTTCTCCGCAGCAACCGATTTTGACTTCGTAAAACTATGCGTTGCTTTGTTTTGCGCAAGACAAGCTGTACTTATAAAAAGTAGTATGAATGTTATGTAACGGAGAAACTTCATGAATACAAACCTAGTGAATATTAATTTTAAAAGAATTGTTCTTTTTTAACTTCAAGAATTGTTTTCTTAAATCTGTGTATCAATTCATGAATTTCTTCTTCGTTATAAGATGCAAAACCAATTCGTATATAATTGTGTCCAAGATTCGCAAGATCATAGCGTTCCCAAGCTCCAATTTCTAATTTATGTTTTTTTGCGACTTCAGATATGATTTCCCAAGAATAGTTTGAATCTAACTTTGCCCAAACTGCCATTCCACCTTTTGGAATCTCAAACTCAAAAAAGTCGCCCAATTCATCTTTTAAAAGTTTACAAAACAAGTCGCGTCGTTGTTTGTAAATTTTCATCACTTTACGGATATGTCGATCTAAATCGCCTGATTTTATAAAGTTAGCAAACGTTAATTCTAACAAAGCATCACCTTGTCTATCTACGAAACCTCTTAGTTTAGAAGCTTCATCTACAAATTCCTTTGAAGCAATTAAATATCCAACTCTAAAAACTGGAGCGACTGTTTTACAAACTGAACCAATATAAACTACGTTTCCGTTTGTATCATGACTTGCTAATGGTAAAATTGGCGCATGATTGTAATTGAAATCATAATCGTAATCATCTTCAATTATTGCAAAACTATACTGCCTGGCAAGATTTAAAAGGTGAATTCTTCTTTTTGCTGAAAGTGTTACTGTTGTTGGATGATGATGATGCGATGTTACATATACAGCTTTTATTTGCTCTCGTTTGCATAGTTTTTCAATTTCGTCAGTTACAACTCCATTTTCATCTACTGAAACGCGTTCTAACCTTGCATTTTGATTTAAAAAAGTAGAATCAGCAGATCCATAATTGGTGTTTCCTACGACAATAATATCATCTTTTTGAAGTAATAATTGAGATGACAACCAAATTCCCATTTGACTTCCACGCATAATCAACACGTTTTCTTTTGTAATGTGTAAACCTCTAGTTGAATTTAAATAATCAACTAAGACTTCTCGCAATTCATTATTTCCAAAAGTAGTACCGTAAGATAAATGCTCTGCTATATTTTTCTTAGCCGAAACCCTTCTGTATGTTCTTGCAATTTCATTAATTGGTGTTAACCTTCCATCAGATATTCCATCATTTAAATACATGAAACCTTCCTTCTTCGCTCCTGGTTTTTCAGGTAAAATAGCATTTTTATAAAAAGAAAAACCTGTAGTTTTCTTAAAATCAAACGTATCAATAGTATTTATTTTTTGTTGATCTAACTCTGGTAAATTACGATGTACAAAAGTTCCTTTCTTCGGAATACTTTCTATCCAACCTTGTAGCAATAACTCTTCATAACAAGCAACAATTGTTTTTCTATGTACATTTAATTGTTCTGCTAAAGTTCTACTACCTGGAAGTTTGGTATTAGGAATTAAGGTTTGATTTTTAATCAATTGAATTATTTGATTTGATAATTGTAAATACAATGCTTGATTGCATTTTCTATCAAATTGAATACTGGTTTTAAATGGAAACATCTGGACTATTAATTATATTAGTTCTGGACGATTGAAACAGTCCACAAATATAGTATTTTTGAATTATAAAAGCTTAAAATGACAAAATCAGAGATAAACACATCAGAATTCGAAGTATATTATGCAAGGTATATTGATAAACTATCTAACGAAACGGAACTCATAGAAGGTTTTGAAACTGGGAAGAGTAATGTTATTGATTTCTTCAAATCTATAACAAATGAAAAATTGACGTATCGTTATGAACCAAATAAATGGAGCATTAAAGAAGTATTACAACACTTGATAGATACCGAACGTATTTTTATGTACCGTTGCTTTAGAATTGCCAGACGTGACATCACTACTTTAGCTGGGTATGATCAAAATATTTATATAGATCCATCTAATGCAAATCAGAAATCAATAGAAAGCTTATTGAGTGAATTTTTAATAAATCGCAATCATTCTATTTCATTATTAAATAGCTTAACTGATGAAGATTTATCATTTATAGGAAATTCTAACGGAGGCATTATGTCAGCAAGAGCTGCTGCTTTTACTGTGATAGGTCATGATATTTGGCACATGGAAGTGATTAAAGATAAATATTTGTAATATGTTAGAAATAAGACCCAATTGCGAACACTGTAATAAAGCTTTACCCAATACTTCTACTGAAGCAATGATTTGTTCTTTTGAATGTACCTATTGTAAAGAATGTGCGCTGGAAGTCTTTGAAAATGTATGTCCAAGTTGTTCTGGAAACTTTGTAGCACGTCCAATTCGACCTAAAAAACATATTGAGAATTATCCAGCTTCGATCAAACAAATTTTTAAACCAAAAGATTTAGAAAAGTCGAAGCTTAATTCAAATACATTTAAGAACATTTCTCCAGAAAAAAGATAAAACACAGCCACAAATGATTAAAATAAAAATAGCTACAGAAGCAAATACAGACGTTTTAGCATTGTTGGGAAGAATTACATATGCTGAATCTCATGGTCATTTTATTGATGATAAAAATGATTTATTAAACTATATAAACGAAGCTTTTTCTGTTCCTAAAATAAGACAAGATATTCATAATCCTAAGAATCTTTTCTATATTATGTATGTAGATGACTTCCCAGTTGGTTATGCAAAATTAGTCTTGAACACCAAACATGAAAGTGTTATTTCAGAAAACAATTGTCGATTAGAAAAAATCTATATTCTAAATGATTTCATTCCACTTAAAATTGGACAACAATTTCTAACTTTTCTTGAAGAGAAAGCGAAAGAATTACAATTGGATACAATGTGGCTTTCCGTTTATATAAAAAATAACAGAGCTATCAGATTCTATGAAAGAAATGAATTTAAAAATGTTGGCGAGTTAAATTTTCTAGTCAATGGAACAACATATGAAAATACTGTGTTCTCAAAAAAAATATAAGTATGCAAGAGTATTCAAAATCAAAATTGAACAGAATTAAACGCGGAAAAATAAGAGCGACTTATGATGTTTCAAAAATAAATACCATTTTAGACGCTGGTTTTATTGGATATGTAAGCTATATATATGAAGATACTGCTATGACGTTGCCAATGGCTTATGGAAGAAAAGACAACAAAATTTATTTACATGGTTCTCAAGCCAACAGAATGTTGTTAGCGTTACTAGAAGCTAAAAAAATGAGCATGACTGTGATGCATTTAGATGCGTTAGTTTTAGCGCGTTCAGGTTTGCATCATTCAGTAAATTATCGTTCTGCAACTTTATTTGGTTCCGTTAAAAAAATTGAAGATTCGAAAGAAAAAGATGCCGCACTTCTTTATTTTATGGAACACATGATGAAAGGTCGTTGGGACGGAATTAGACCAATGCATCAGGAAGAATTAGATAGAACACTCGTTGTAGAGATGACGATTGAAACCGCTTCCGCTAAAATTAGAGATGTTGGTGTCGGAGATGAACCAGAAGATTACGACTTAGATGTTTGGGCAGGTTTAGTTCCTTTAAAGCAAGTAGCAGAGTTTCCAATTGCTGATGAAGGTTTGCCCCAGCAAATGGAAATCCCAAAGCATGTTATGGATTATTATGAAGAAAATAAATTTTGATTTTAGTTGAGATTCTTATAGTTTTAACGGTAACTAAACGCATTGTGATATTCTAAAATTAAGTTATAAGAGAACTTACAAAAATTCATTACACATACGTTGGCATTTACTTCAATGAATCAAATATTTAAAGAAATAGCGAAAAAAGAAAATGGAGAACTAAGAATTGATAAAGAAATCGTTTCAATAGGTTTTGGAGCTCGATCTCCCTATAATATTTACACCATTAAAGTAAAATATAAGGGCATAAATATTATCATAACCAATGAAGTTGGACCAACCGCGGTTGGGACTGTTAAATGTGAATTCCCAAAAGAAATAAAAGTTCAACTGTTTGAAATACAAACTAGAAGTCATTTTTCGGCTTTATTCTTTGGAAAAAACAATCGTTTTAAAATAACAGGTAATAATAAAAATTTTAACTCCTTTTTGAAAAAGAATATAGCTACTAGTAAAATATTAAAACTTGTAGAAGACACAAAGTTTCAACCATACATATTCTCTTCGAATGAAAATGAACAATTCAAAATCATAACGGAATATCATTTAATGTTTCCAGAATGGCCAGACGTGATTACTTCATTAATTGAGTTTTATAAAAGTTTGATTGATCGAATTAACAATGTATAAAAAAAGCTAAACGAGCTCTTAAACAAAATCTGACCAAAGGTCAGAAGAAAGGAAATCAATCAGATATTTTTTCTAATATCAATTCTCAAAAATCATTGTATCCATTACAGAATATGGCAACGCACCGTTTTCCAGAATTTTTGTGTGAAACCAAAGCCAAGGGAATTCTTTTCCTTGTGGTAAGCTTGCTGCTTTGTGTGCTTTCCATTGCAGAATTTTATTAGCGCCGTATTTATAAGTAATCACTTGTGCTGGCCAACGTTTCATACGTGCAATTTCTCGTTGTGCAATATCGTCTTGCTCTTGGATGTGTTGTTGCCAAAATTGTAATGCTTCTGCATCGCTCCAGCCGTAATAATTTAAACCAATATCCATGGCAACACGAACCGAACGAATAATGTCCCATTCCCACTTTCCTAGTTCATCAAATGGTGTTTTGTAAGCATTAAAATCATTTCCGAGTTCTTCAACATATGCTGCCCAACCTTCTCGGTAACCGTTATATGAAAACAATTCTCTGATCTTAGATTTCTCTAAGGTTTCTTCATATTTGATTTGATAATGATGCCCTGGAATCGCTTCATGCAAATAAATCCATGCAATTTGTCGCTTATTAAAAGGTGTATCAAAATAATTATAATAAAATGTACTTCTAATTTCGTTGTAGTATGCGGGAACCTGTGCGTATGCCCTATTTTTACCTTGTTCAATATAAACATCTGGAAGCTGATCTACTTTAGGAAAAGCACCAATTAAATTTGGTAACAACTCTTTTTTATACGTTTCAAAGCTTTGTTGAATTGTTTCTACATCATTGTAAAAAAACATCGGTCTTTTGATGTAATTTTGATATTCCAAACTGTCCAAACCTGAAGCTTCTTGAATGGTTTTCATTGCTTTCTTAGCACGTTCTATTTCAGTCAAACCAAATTGAAATAATCCATCTGGTGTTACTTCTGCATCTATCCATTTTTTCAAGAAATATGCATACCATTCTTTTCCCATTGGAACATGTTGCAAACCATCTGTAGAGATATTTTTTGGCTTCCTATCTAACCATTTTTTTTCAAGTGAAATTCGTTCTAAATGCAATTTTATTTCATACGAAACCAATGCATAATCAAGTTGCTGCGGTTTTGTTAATTTATCATAATCAAAAGCTTGTAGAGTTTCTTGGTAAGTCAGAAACATTTTTTCCTGCTTCGCAATATTGCGATTGCTTTGAATTAACTCTAAATTATCTACATAATAAATCTGTAAATCAGCAATATGCAATCGCTTAAAATCTTTTACAAAAGCCGTTTCAAAAGCATTCCAATCGTGAAATGACTTTTGCGCAAACAGAGAAGTATTACACAGAAATAAAAATAATATGAGAAGTGTGCATCTTTTCAAAAGTATACATATTTAGGATAAACTAGAACTGATGAGTTTTAAAAACTCCGTTCGTGTTTCAATATTTTCAAAAGCGCCTCTAAAGCCCGAAGTTGTTGTTACAGAATTCTGTTTTTGTACACCGCGCATCATCATGCACATGTGAGAAGCTTCAATTACAACTGCTACACCTTTTGGTTTTAGTGTATTGTTTATACATTCTAAAATATCGTGTGTTAAGCGTTCTTGCACTTGTAATCTTCTTGCAAAAACATCTACAATTCGTGGTATTTTGCTCAGTCCAACAATATGTCCATCTGGAATATATGCAATATGTGCTTTCCCAAAAAAAGGCAAAATATGGTGTTCACATAACGAGTATAGTTCTATATCTTTTACAATAACCATTTCATTATAATCTTCGGCAAACATAGCTCCTTTTAAAATTTCGGCGGCATCCATATCATACCCTTGCGTTAAAAACTGCATTGCTTTTGCAGCTCGTTCAGGAGTTTTCACCAAACCTTCTCGCGCTGTATTTTCTCCAAGTTCCTCTATAATAGTCTTATAGCGATCTTTTACTTCATTGGTTACTTCTATATTATATTCCTCTAGTTGTCTGTATGGCATTTTTTCTTATTTCATTTTCAAAGTTGTTAAAGATACTCAAAAAAAGTACAACCAAACCACTGTAAACTCCTATAAATGTTAAAAAATTTAAGTAACATTTAACTTTTTTTTAGGATAAAAAAGTAACGTATCCGCCTAGTTTTGCGTTGTCTAATTGTAACAATTACAAATTCCCTTACTCTTTAAGACATCATCAATCAAAAAAAACAAAATAATGAGCCGCCTTTTAATATTCGTGCTACTTTTCCCTTTTGCAATAAATTGTTTTGCTCAAGATAGTATTCCTAAAAAAACATATCACGTAAAACGTACATCAACACCACCAAAAATTGACGGCATTTTAGATGATGATGTATGGAAAGATGCTGAAATAGCAACTGATTTTGTGCAATTTCGTCCATCAATTGGAAATACATTACCTGAACATCAAAAAACTATTGTTAAAATAGCATATGACGATGAAGCTATTTATATCGCTGGATATATGTATGACAAGCCAGAAAATATAATGCGACAATTTAGTAGTCGTGATAATTTTGGTCAGAATGATTTTTTAGGAATTGTAATTAATCCAAATAATGATGGACAGAATGAAACTAGTTTTTTTGTGTTTCCGAATGGAAATCAAGCAGATGCCATTGCAAATCCAAGTGTAGGCGAAGATTTTAGTTGGAATGCAGTTTGGCAAAATGCTGCGACAATGGTAGATGATGGTTGGATTATTGAAGTCAAGATTCCGTATGCAACGCTACGTTTTACCAATCAAAAAGAACCAACTTGGGGAATTCAATTTCACAGACACTTTAGAACTACTAGAAAACAATATACATGGAATCCTTTCGATCCAACAAAAGGATACATTGGTTTGTACGCTGGACAATTGAAAGGTTTACGTGACATTCAACCGCCAACTCGTTTAAGTTTTTATCCGTTTGCTTCTACCGTAATTCGCACAAAAGATGGTGAAACTACCGATGAGTATAATTTTGGTATGGATGTAAAATATGGAATTACGGAAAATTTCACATTGGATGCTACTTTGGTTCCTGATTTCAGTCAAGCTGGATTTGATAATCTGCAATTAAATTTAGGTCCTTTTGAACAAACTTTCTCCGAACAACGACAGTTTTTTACGGAAGGTGTAGATTTATTTAACAAAGGACGCTTATTCTTTTCACGTCGTATAGGAAATTCTCCTTCAGGAAGTGCTAGTACAGCTGACAACGAAGAAGTTGTTGACGCTCCTAATGAAGTAAAGTTGATCAATGCGATAAAAGTTTCTGGAAGAACAAAAAATGGTTTAGGAATTGGTTTTTTCAACGCGATAACCGAGACAACTAAAGCAACGATTAGAAATAATGACACAGGAGAATTTCGCACAGAAGTAGTAGAACCATTGGCCAATTATAATATTATGGTGGTGGATCAACAATTTAATAAAAATTCATCCATTAGTTTAATTAATACAAATGTAACTAGAGATGGTCATTTTAGAGATGCAAATGTGACTGCATTGGTGGCAGACATTGTAAATAAAAAGAATACAGTAAATATGGATGCTCAATTAAAAATGAGCAATAGAAACTTAGCTACTGGAACAGAAACAGGTTTTAGTTCGTTTTTTGCAATTCGTAAAATTAGTGGAAAATTTAGATATAGTTTTGATCATAGTCTTTCAAATACAAAATATGATATTAATGATTTAGGATTGAACTTTAGAAACAACTTCAATAACTTCGGAATTGATGCTTCTTACCAAATATTTGAACCTACAGAAAAGCTTAATAATTTTAGAATTAATACATGGGTAAACTACCGCCGTTTATACAAGCCGGATTTATATACTGGTGCAAATTTTGGTATAAATGTATTTGGAATTGCTAAAAAATCACTCATGGCATTTGGTGGAAACATTAACATGGCGCCAGGAAAACAATTTGACTTTTTTGAACCACGTGATTTTGATAATAAACGTTTCTTTATTAATGAAAACAGGTTTAATGTAAATAGCTTTATCTCTACAAATTATAACAATAAATTTGCGATTGATGTTAATGCAGGTATATCTACATTTTTACAGGAAGATCAAGGTTTTATGAGTTACAGGTTAAATGTAGAACCAAGGTTTCGTTTCAGTGATAAGTTTATTGTCATTTATTCATCTTCTTTAAATGTTCAAAATAATCGTAGAGGATACGCAAATAACTCAAATGATATTGAAGATGAAATTATATTTGGACAACGTGATCAAGTAACACTCGTTAATAGTATTTCAGCCAATTATAATTTTAACTCTTTACACTCTTTAAATCTAACTTTTAGAAACTACTGGTCTACTGTTGATTATGATGATACACCATATTTTTTACAAGAAAATGGTCGCTTGACACAATCAGCAGATACATTTGAAAGTTTAGGATTAGGAGATTCAAATATCAACTTTAGCACTTGGAATTTAGATGTAAGCTATACATGGCAATTTGCGCCTGGTAGTGTATTAACAGCTTTGTACAGAAATCAAATATTTAATCAAACAGAAGCTTCAGATGCTACTTATTTTGATAGTTTAAATAAACTTTTTGATGAATCAATTGATCATACATTATCACTTCGTTTTGTATACTTTATTGATTATAATAATGTAAAAAACATTTTTAAAAGTAAAAAAAGAAGAGGGAATATCAATTCATAATTGTGCATCACAGCTTTATGTAGTAAATTGGAGCTCATTATAGATAATCCATGATTACAGCTAAAAATATACGCAAAGAATACGGCGATTTAGAAGTCTTAAAAGGCATTAATTTAGATATTAAAAAGGGAGAAATTGTTTCTATTGTTGGTGCTTCTGGTGCTGGAAAAACAACCTTACTTCAAATATTGGGAACCTTAGATAAGATGTCTCCTAATAAAAGTAGTTCTCTCATAATCAATAATGTAAAAATGGAAAAGCTTTCCGAGAAAGATCTCGCTAAGTTTCGAAACAATCATGTTGGATTCATCTTTCAGTTTCATCAATTACTTCCTGAATTTACAGCAATTGAAAACGTATGTATTCCTGCATTTATCAATAACACTAACAAAACTACAGCCGAAAAAAGAGCAAAAGAACTGTTAGACTTCTTAGGATTATCACATCGATACAATCATAAACCAAACGAACTTTCAGGTGGAGAACAACAACGTGTAGCTGTTGCAAGAGCATTAATGAACAAACCTGCGATCATTTTTGCCGATGAACCAAGTGGAAATTTAGATTCTGAATCCGCAGAAAACTTACACAACTTATTCTTTAAACTTCGCGATAAATTCAATCAAACTTTTGTCATTGTAACGCATAACAAAGAACTCGCCGACATGGCAGATCGTAAGATTGTAATGCGTGATGGAAATATTGTGAGTTAGATAAAATTAGTTTTTTTTATTTGTCATGCTGAACTTGATTCAGCATCTCACGCAACCTTTTCATACTTTTCTCATCTAATAAAGAAATGAATTATATGAAAAATAAAATCTTTAAAATCTTCGGATTTGTATTGATCGCCCAGATATGTCTATATGCGTGTTGTGGCGATGAGTTTAACGTATTTATCACTTCTGTAGAATTAACAACTATAGATAACTCAGATGATGATACAACTTTAGTTACAAACGAAGATTTTAGCTTATCCCTAGAATCTGTTTTCCAAACTGATATGGTTTCATCAGTTATAAAACAATCTGGATTGCTTAATATGGCATATGCAACAAGTTGTGATGAAGAATATCATGTAATCAATTTAATTACAGCGATCAAGGTAGAAGCCAATGTTCCATTATTTGGAATTGCCGCTGGAGATTCACTAAATGAACATGTTATAGCAAGATATGATTTCGATGCTACTGATGGATTTCCAATAGCAGATATGGTTTCAAATTTAAATCAGAGTTACAATATCAACGAAATATATTCTTTAGTTTTTGACTCTGCTATACCAGTTGACACAACAACAAATTTCAAAATAACATTTACATTTGAAAATAATACACAATTAGAAAGTACTACTTCTGAGGTTACGTTTGAATAAACTTTTTACATCACAAAATAATTATATCTATTATGTGTACTAAAATTTTCAAACTCACTGTATTTATAGTCATTGCCCAGATATTTTTATATGCCTGTTGTACAGATACCTATAATGTTTTTGTAAATGTTGTTGACTTAACGGTACGAGATGAATCGGATGATGATATAACCAGTGTCACTAATGCTGACTTTAGTTTATTTGCTAAAGTTGAATATGACAGAATGCTCGTTTCTTCTATTATTAAACAGTCGGACTTCATCAATACTGCAAATGCAACTACATGTGATCGTGAAGATATTGTGATCAAACGTATAGAAAATGTTGAACTGTTTGCAGATGTTTCTTTATTTGGTATAGATGCAGGAAATTCATTAAACGATCGTGTACGTACGGGCTTTGGTTATTTTTCAAATAATTTTGATATCAGTAACATGATTGTTGCTTTAAACTTGAAACAAACCAATTTTTCACAAGAATATTATCTAACTTTTGATACCGAAGTTCCCGTAAACAACACCGTAACATTTACGCTTGTATCTACGTTTGAAGACAATACACAACTAACACGTATTTCAACACCTGTAACTTTTGAGTAGTTTTTCAATAAAACATTGCTATAAAATAGTGAAACCAACTATCAAAAAAGGCGCTTAACTTCAATTTCATACAAACTTAAACTCGAAACATTTACTTAATATACAGATAAACGTAAAACAATATTCAGCTAAAAATTCGCTAACACTTCATCAATAGATTTGTGCAACTAAAAATTCGCAAACTAACAATTCGATGAAAACTATTTCAAAAATTTTAATCTTAACAACATTAATCGCTTTCATGTCATGTGATAGTGATGACAACAGTACTGTTACCATTCCTGACACAAACAATTCATTAATTGATTTGAAAAATCATTCAATGACACCAGCATTTGTTACAAAACAAACTGAATTCAATAATATAGAAGTATACAGTATTTTAAGTTCTGAAGATGCATTATCAGAATCTCCAAACTTTGTATATGGAAGTATGGCAGATGGTTGTGGTTTATTGAGAAATGACGATGGAACATTTACGCTTATCAACAATATTGAAGCTGATTACTCAATTGCTCGTATCACACTTGATGCAACTTTTAAACCTGTAAAAGGTGAATACATTGTAAATTCTGAAGCTACAGGAAATACAGCACAATGTTCTGGAAGTTTAGCGACTCCTGAAGAGCATGGTTTTGGTCCTTTATATTTAAGTGGTGGAGAATGGGGAGCAATGCCTACAAACAATGTATTTGTAGTAGATCCTTATAAATCAGCTGCAGATGCTGGTGTTGCAGAAATATTACCAAGTATGGGACAGTGGACTATTGAAAATGCGGTTCCACTAAACAAAAATGCCTTTGAAGGAAAAACAATTGTGATGATTGGTGATGATAGTCGTGGAGATGCTGGAGGACAGCTAGCAATGTATGTATCAAACACCGTTGGTGATTTACACAATGGAAACTTATACGGAATGAAAGTTGGTGATGGAACATTAACAGACAAAGATTTAGTTATAGGTAATGAGTACGCTGTTGAATTCATGCAATTTGATCAAACTACCTACAACGAATTAAACGCAGAAAGCATTGCTAAAAATGTAATGGCATTCAATCGTGTGGAAGATATTGATTATAGAAAAGGTTCGGCAGCTGCCAACAGAGAAATCTACTTCAACGCTACAGGACACAGCTCTAACTCAGATACGCGTTCAAAATACGGACGTACTTATAAGTTAGTTTTAGACGAAAACAATCCATTGGTTGGAAAGTTAACACTTGTGTTGGATGGTGATGACTTAGCAGGAAAAGCAAAAACATTCCACAGTCCAGATAACATTTTAGTTACTGAAAACTACGCGTACATTCAAGAAGATCCAAACGGATATGTAGATGATATGGTAAAACAACACGATGCATACTTATATCAGTACAACCTAAATACAGGAGATTTAAAAGTAGTTTTAGAATCTGCTCACAGAACTGTAGAAGCAGTTGATAACGGATATGCAAATTTTGATGATAGATGGGGAAAATGGGAACTTACTGGAATGATCGATATTTCAGATGTCATTGGTGAACCAGATACTTTCTTATTAATTCAACAAGCACATTCTTGGAAAAACGACGCCTTCTTAAATCCTGATGGTGCAGGAACTGACGCTAATAGTAGAGATGAAGGAAGTATTTTATTAGTAGTAAAAGGATTAGCTAGATAAATCATGCAAAAAAAAATTAATCTACCAAAAGAGGCTTATGTACTAAGCCTCTTTGTTATATGTATCAGTTTCCTGTATTCGTGTAAAAATAGAACCGAAACAATTCCTATTCCTGTAAAAGATACAACAGCAATAATAACAGGAATCAAAGCGCAATTTTCAAAAGATATTACGATCTGTTTACAAGAAGTTTCCGCTTTGCGCGAAGCAACAACAAAAGATAGTATTCTATATTATTTTTCACAATCACGATTAGCCTTTAAGCGATTAGAACCTATTTTATCTTTTTATAATAGTGCGAATTATTATGGACTAAACAAAGCCAACTTACCCAAAGTTGATGAAGGTGACAATGCCGAAAAAGTAATAGAAGCCTCAGGTTTTCAAGCTTTAGAAGAAGCAATTGCTGAAACCGACATAAATATTGAAGCAGTTCATGCGTACGCTAATGATATTTACAAAAAACTACAACTAGAACAAAGACACAATTCTATCTTAAAACATACCGACTATAAATTTTTATGGTTAACTCGACAAGCATTGGTACGTGTAATGTCTTTAGGAATATCAGGATTTGATTCACCTGTGCTATTGCAATCCATTCCTGAGAACAAAGAAGTATTTGTGAGTTTGTCCACTTATTTCAAACTATACGAAGATCATTTTAACGACAAGCAATTATATAAAAGTTGGATGACTGCCTTTAAAGAAGCACAACGAGCATTTGAAAATGCAGAAAGTTTTAATGCTTTTGACCGTTATGGATTTATCAAAAACAACTTGCATCCAATGGTTTCCTTATGGAATCAGACAGCAACGGATTGGAAAGTAGAATTTCCATTAGAACGAAAACTTAACTACGGAATTGAATCATTTTTTGATCCATATACTTTTAATCCAAATTCATTTAAACCAAGACACAGTCCGAAAGTTTCTCCCGAAATTGTACAACTTGGAAAAGAACTCTTTTTTGACGCCTCTCTTTCTAAATCTGGTACAATGAATTGCGCTAGCTGTCATCAACCTGAAAAAGCTTTTACAGATGGTTTACGTTTCTCAAAAGATACTAATGGAAACTCAGTAGAACGAAACTCTCCTAGCCTTTTATACGCAAGTTTACAACAATCGCAATTTTATGATGCGCGTGTGGAAAATTTAGAAAATCAAATCTTAGCTGTCATTAACAATGAAAAGGAATTTCATACCAATACTGATCTTATTATAGAGAAATTAGAGCAATCTACCACTTACAAAAAACGATTCGAATCCTTATACAAAAAAGGAATTGATCATAAATCGGTTCGAAATGCTATTGCAACTTACATTCGTACGCTAACACCTTTCAATTCAAAATTCGATCGAAATATTTCTGGAAAAGAAGACACATTTACTGAAAAAGAAATACTTGGTTTTAATCTTTTCATGGGAAAAGGAAAATGTGCAACATGTCACTTTGCTCCTGTCTTTAATGGAACAGTTCCACCTTATTTTATAGAAAGTGAATTGGAAGTTTTAGGTGTTCCAAATTCAAAAGTTTGGAAAAATGCAACTGTTGATGAAGATGTCGGACGCTATAATGTGGCACAAGCCGAATTGAAACGATTTGCCTTTAAAACACCAACAATTCGCAATGCTTCTAAAACTGCTCCTTATATGCACAATGGTGTGTATGATACCTTAGAAGAAGTATTAAAATTTTACAATCTTGGTGGTGGCTCAGGTATTGGAATTGAGTTAGAAAATCAAACACTTCCTCCCGATCCATTAAACCTAACAGATGAAGAAATAAATGCACTAATTACCTTTATAAACACTTTAGAAGACACACTCGACGAACGTTACAAATTATAATCTAACGGCAACGTATTAGCAATTCGCTTTTCACCAAAAAATCCTCCGAAAGATAATTTTCTCGGAGGAGAAAAGTTTCCAAATTTGTTGATATAAAATTCTTTGTTTTCGTATGGAATGGTCATAAATGACTTATGAAAACGATCGTATACAATCGTAAGTTTTTCAGCTTTCATATCAACTTTGGTATTTTCGCCTTCCTGTGTTATTTCAAAATATCGATATGGTGGCACAATAAATCCTTTCCGAAAAACTTGAAAACCATTTTCTTCCAATTGTTTTTTAGATAACGATCGCATAAAGTATAGAATCGATTGTCCAAACTCTTTTTCTCTAGCCTTTGTATATCGTTTTCGTACTTTTTTACTTAATTCAGTATAAAAACTTGTCCCTTCAACGTATACGCGATTTGTAGTAGTAAATCCATTCCGTGATACATTTAAATTGGCTTCAAACTCTTCCATTGCATACGAAATTGTATATCCTAAGTATTTGTTTTTAATTTGAATTGGCTTAGAAGCATACGCTGTTAAGGTTTTTGTCGTTGGATTAAATACTACTTCAATATCTTTTTCATTTAAAATTTTGCAATCTCTGGCTTCACGGCTATTTCCAATAAATTCACGTCTAAAAATCGCCATCTTTTTTTTACGTGACCACGGATCATTTTCAATGTAAACAACACCTAAAGCTTCTTTCTTAGGCTTTAAATAAATTTTAACTCCGCTGGTTAACTTTCGCACATCAAACGCCTGTCTACTATAGCCTAAATAACTCACAACCATAGCAGACTCAGTAGAAGCTTTGTAACTTATAATAAATTTTCCTTGCGTATCAGTCGCCGTTCCGTTTGTTGTTCCATCAAAATATACAGAAACACCATACAATGGCTCTTTTGTTTTTTCATCAAATACATAACCAGAAAGAGTTTGTGCTGAACACATGTATGAAAAAAGAATGGCAAACCAGAAAAAGTGTCGAGAGTAATTTATAAACATATAGGTGAGATTATCTAAGTAATGAAAATAATAATTATTTTTGTAATAAGACTTCAATTTAATATGAATTTAACTGAATTAAAAGTCTTTCTTGACGAAAAGGTTTTGGAATACAATCAACCGAAATTCGTAGAAAGCGATCCAATTCAAATCCCGTATCAATTTCAACAAAAAGAAGATATTGAAATCGCCGCTTTTTTAACAGCAACGATTGCTTGGGGAAATCGAAAAATGATCAATAAGAATGCAAAGAAGATGATGGATTTGCTAGGAAATTCACCATATGACTTTGTTATAAATCATACTGAAGAAGATTTAGAATCATTACAGTCGTTTGTACACCGTACATTTAATGGAACTGATTTTGTTTTTTTCATAAAAGCATTAAATAATATCTACAAACATCACGGTGGATTGGAAGCTGTTTTTTCTAATTCGGGAGAACCTCGATTACAAAATGTAATTTCTAAATTCAAAGAAGTTTTCTTTAGTATTCCGCATCCTGATCGCACTCGAAAGCATGTTTCTGATCCGAATAAAGGAAGTGCTGCAAAGCGTATTAATATGTTTTTACGCTGGATGGTACGAAATGATAATACTGGTGTTGATTTTGGAATTTGGAAATCTATATCGCCTTCTCAATTATCATGTCCGTTAGATGTACATTCTGGAAACGTAGCACGTAAATTAGGATTATTGAAACGCAAACAAAACGACGGAAAAGCGTTGTTAGAATTGGATACTGCTTTACGAAAACTAGATCCTAACGATCCTGTAAAGTACGATTTTGCACTTTTTGGATTAGGCGTTTTTGAGAAGTTTTAGTCCAAAAAAAAAGCAAACCTGAGTTTGCTCTTTTAATAGTTTCTATTGAATTTACTGATTACAGCATCTAGATTGCTTTGTTGGAACTTGCCCACATGCATAGCAATATGACGCACATTGTGTTCCTGCAGCTGTATAACCGCCTCCTGTAAGTTCTAGTTTGGTAACGTTAGAAACTAACTTTTTGTTTAATGTCAAACTTTTTAAATTCTGTTTTTTCATACTAATCGTTTTTAATGTTTAATTCGAAACGAAACTAATATGAAAAAGTAGTACATACAACAAAAGCAATCTAGTATTAGACAATTATAGACTATACAAAAAAATCATAGCAATCTTATTTTCAATTCATTAAAATAAAAATTTAATTAGTAAGCATAAAAAAACCTCATCAATTGATGAGGCTTCTATTTTCGTATAATTTAAGTCTTTTTTGTTATTTTACGCGGCTAAAAACAATAGCATCTTCTGTAAAATCTGTGGGTCTTCCTGATCCACCGCCAAATGTCATTGCCATTTGCATTTCATTTCTGGATTTCATTTTTATGATTCCTTTTAAACGTCCAAGTTCTTCCTTTGCAACATTGTCAAAAATGATAAAATCAATTGAAGTTGGTGTTGTTCCATTATTTACTGTGTATTTCATAGCTGCATTCACACCTTGGTGATCGTATGATTTTCCACCCATAGTTTGCCCATTGAACTCAAAAGTAGCAAATCCATCTTCCGTTAAGGTTAAAAAACCGATGTCTCCTTTATCTTTTCCTTTCCATTTTCCTACATGTTGACCGGTTGGCGCAGTAAAAGAGAATAATAGCATTAAGGTAACGAGTACAAACGACAGTTTTTTCAAAATTTTCATATCGGGATATTTATTGTTTTTAAGGTTAACAAGATAAATCAATATTTTAAAATAGGCTAATTATTTTTTTTTGATCAGTCTTGTCCATTTTTTTATATATTATTGATAGGTAAGCAAATTATATGCCAATAATTACTGATGACGTTTGTATACTATATTTACTAAAATTTTCTATAACTGGAACGTTAATTTTCAGGCAATTGTTCTTGAATTTGATACGTACTAAAGTTCAAGAAATTCCCAGGATGTGCCAATACGTTTTGCAATAAGAAAGGAGTATCTGGATTGGTTCCTGAATATTGAGTGCTTCCATCCATATTTAGATCAAGGATATCATATCCGTTTACAATATATGTTGGAAAGCTAAGGAAGTTACCAGCATCATTCAGTACTTTCGATAAAATACTTGGTGTGTCAGGAAGTGTTCCTGAATATTGAACGACTATATCTCCATTTGCATTACCTGTCCACATAGCAACAATTCCCGCTGGCATTCCAAAGGTCGTTTGCGCATTTGTTCCGTAAGTAATTTGACTCGCAGCATTTGTAAAATCTACGGAAGTGACAACATCAGTTAAAGCAATTACATTTTCAGTCATGATTCCTAAATGGTTTCGGTGTTTTATAACGACATGATAGTTTGTATGATCGGCTGTAAAGCTTAAGGCAGAAACTCCATCTGTAGCTACCACATCTCCATCACGTTGCAGTAGTGCCGATTGTGACGATGTTACAGTTGTATTGTCATTTTCATCGCGCAATTCTACCCAAACCCAATCCACAATAGCATTGCTTCCAGTAGTAGTAAATACCGCATTTGCAGCAGTTATTCCATCTGTGTATGGACTTGTTGTTGGAAGTAAACTAGCCACTCGTAAATCATCTCTCATAAGTGTTTCTTCAACTGTATTTAGGTCTAAACTTGCTCCTTGCAGATATATTTTTGGTGCGATCACTACTGTTTGACAAGAAACTTCATTGAAACTTGTATGCGCATCTTTATACACCCAATTTGCATTACTATAGGCTTCATTATCTACTTTAATACAAGTTAAATTTGGATTATCATTTGAATCGAAAAAGACTTCAAAATATAAAAGATCTTCTGATAAGATTAAGTGATTTGCTCCATTTTTCATATTTAATACGCTCAAGTTATTATTACTACAGAGGAGCTTTTCTAACTTAGTATTATTACTAACATCTAAATTTGTTAGGGCATTAAAACTACAATGTAAAGATGTTAACATTGAATTATTACTAACATCTAGGCTCGTTATGGAATTATTATTACAATGTAAAGACTTTAGCTTTGTATTGTTACTAACATCTAAACTTGTTAAGTTGTTACCGTACAAACCTAATAATGATAAATTTATAAAATCTTCAATACCTGTGAGATCAGAAATGTTTTTACTACTAACGTCTAAGTTTAATACATTTATTATAGAAGCCGTTGGGACATAATCGTCGTTTGCAATACCATTTCCTAGATTATTTGCTTCTAAATGCGCTTCAAAATTATCATCGGGCACATAGGTAAGACATGATTGACTAAAACTAGCACCAGGATCAATGGTTGTCCAAGTTGTAGTACTGTATGATGCATTATCTACTTGAATACAACTTAAAGTTGGATTGCCTGTTGTGTTGAAATCTACTGAATTATTAATAAGTTGATTGTTTCCATTTTGAAAGGTTAAAAACTGTAATTCATTATTGGAAGCATTGAGAGAACCTAGTACTGTATTATTGTTCAGATTTAAAATTTTCAAATTATTAGCACTACAATTTAAATTAGCTAGACTCACAAAACCTTCAATTCCAGTTAAATCTGAAATGCCTTTATTACTTACATCTAAACTTGTAACAAGATAAATATTTGCTGTTTCTACCTGATCATCTAAAACTGTATCATACCCAAGATCGATTAGTGCTTGCTCAAAATTAGTATCAGGAACGTAGGTTGTACATGATTCGCTAAAGCTTGTATGTGCATCTTTATACACCCAATTTGCATTACTATACGATACATTATCTACTTGAATACAGGTTAAATTTGGATTATCATTTGAATCGAAAAAAATACGAAAATATAAAAGATCTTCTGATAAGATTAAGTCATTTGCTCCGTTTTTCATATTTAATACGCTCAAGTTATTATTGCTACAAAAGAGTGTTTCTAACTTAGTATTATTACTAACATCTAAATACGTAATGTCATTAAAGCTACAACTTAGATAGGTTAACATTGTATTATTACTAACATCTAAACTTGTTAAGTTATTATTATAGAGTTCTAATAATGATAAACTTAAAAAATCTTCAATCCCTGTGAGGTCAGAAATATTTTTACTACTAACATCTAAGCTTAGGGCATTTGTTACAGAAGTCGTTGAGACATAATCATCGTTAGCAATACCATTTCCTAGATTATTCGCTTCTAGATGCGCTTCAAAATTATCATCAGGTACATAGGTAAGACATAATTCACTAAAACTAACGCCAGCATCAATGTTTAACCAATTAGTAGTACTATATAGCGCATTATCAACCTCTACACAGGTTAATCCAGGATTATTATTGATAAAAAACTGAGTGAAATTAGCGTTATTCCCGTTTTTAACATTTAACAGTGTTAATGTATTACTAGCAGCAATGAATTGTGTTAATGCTATATTTGCTTGTACATCTAAATAGCTTATTTGGTTAGCAGAACAAATTAAAGTTTCTAAATTGAGATTCTGACTAAGATCTAAACGCGTTAATTGATTAGCAGCTACAGATACTGAAATCAATGCTGTGTTTTGGGTTAAATCTATCGATGTCAACAAATTATTCTCACAGTTTAAATTGGTTAACAAGCCATTCTGTGTCACATTTAGTGTGCTTAATTGATTGGTATGCACTACTAAAGATTCAAGTGCTGTAAATGCCTCAATGCCTGTTAAATCACTAATGTTTTTATTTGAAACATCTAAAGTCGGTATTACATTGATATTAGAAAATAGCACGTAGTCGTCTAAGGGTCCTGAGTCATAGCCCAAATCTATCAATGCTTGTTCAAAATTATCATCTGGAACATATACTGTTGGAATTGTAAAAGTAATAGACCAATCATCTATTGTTCCTATATCTCCATTTGCAGCATCACAAACATTTAAAGTCCAATCACCATCAGCTATTAGTGTAGCTGGCGTATTAAAACTAGTAAAACCTCCTGCTCCTTGTGGTGCATAATTTCCTGTTATAGAATTGGTAGCTGCGGTAGGAAAAACGCCTCCTCCGTCAATAATAGTACAATTTGTAAAATTATCTCCAAAACCTCCTACTCCTGAATTAATTAAATCTAAAGTAACCATTCCTGAAGGGTCCGTTAGGCTCAATCGAACGTCAGAATTATATATGTGTGTAATATTTAGGGTTACACTTTCGATAGCTGAGCTAGAACTTCCTGCGCCTAATGTTCCTATATTAGTTACAGTTAATGGAATATTTAATTCATCAACCGTTCCGCAGGTTAAATTAACGGTTCCATTTCCATTTTGCATGTCATAAGGACCATTACTATTTGTAAATGTTAAAGATTGTGTACCAAATGTTTGTGCAACAGTTACATTTGCTGTAAAAAATAGCAATGCAAGGACTAAGAGATGTTTCATCTAATTGTTAGTTTAATTATTTTTATACGCAATAATTACTATAAAAAACTATCCTAACAAGTTGGAAGTATAGAGGTAAGTTATAAACACTGATTTAGGGGATCGAGCTATAGCGTTGCCAAGGTAGACATTAATATTTTAACATTTCAATAAAACGTTACAATACTGAATTTCTTTCACTTACACTATAGTTCAAACTAAGTTTTAAATTGTGGATTATTATTTTTAAAACTACAAACCAACAATCGCTGCTTCCGCACAACGTTCGCCATCCATAGCTGCTGAAACGATTCCGCCAGCATAACCGCCGCCTTCTCCGCAAGGAAATAATCCTTTCACTTCTGGATGTTCTAAATTTTCTTTTCTCGGAATGTTTACGGGAGAAGATGTTCGCGATTCTACACCAATAACATTTGCTTGATCCGTATAATATCCATTCATTTTTTGTCCAAAAGCGGCAAATCCTTTGCGCAAACGTCCACCAATTGATTTTGGCAATAACGAATGTAAAGGTGCTGAATTTAAACCTGGTTGATACGAAGTATCATTTAAATCATTCGATAACTTACCTTCTACAAAATCTGTCAATCGCTGTGCTGGTGCTACCTGACTTCTTCCGCCTGCCGTGAATGCTAGTTTTTCTAAGTCTTTTTGAAATTCTAATCCTTTGAGAACACCATATTTTTCGTATTTATATAAATCTACATCTGCATTGATTTCGACCACAATTCCTGAGTTGGCAAATTTGTTATTTCTACGAGATGGTGACATTCCGTTAACCACAACTTCTCCATTGGCTGTTGCCGCTGGAACGATAAATCCGCCTGGACACATACAAAATGAATATACTCCACGATCTCGTACTTGATGTACCAAACTATACGCTGCCGCAGGTAATAATTCGTTGCGTTCACCTGTACAATGATATTGAATGTTGTCAATAATTTCTTGTGGATGTTCTACACGAACGCCCATAGCAAAGGATTTTGCTTTCAATGCAATTTCATGTTTGTGTAATAATTCATAAATATCTCTTGCAGAATGTCCTGTTGCCAAAATGACACGATTTGCTGTCATTTCCCGACCATCTAGTAATTGAATGGCTTGTATTTTATTTTCTTTAATGATAAATTCGGTCACACGTGTGTCAAAATGAACCTCTCCACCATATTTTAGAATCGTTTCTCGTATGTTTTGAACAACTCTAGGAAGTTTATTTGTTCCAATATGTGGATGTGCATCTACTAATATTTGATCCGTTGCACCGTGATAGACTAAGTTTTCAAAGATTCTACGGACATCTCCTCGCTTTAGGCTTCGTGTGTATAGTTTTCCATCAGAATAGGTTCCTGCGCCACCTTCGCCAAAGCAATAGTTTGAATCTTCATTGACAAAATGTTCTTGATTGATCGCTCGCAAATCGCGACGACGGTCTTTTACATTTTTTCCACGCTCAAGAACAATCGGCTTGAAGCCTAATTCTATACAACGCAATGCTGCGTACATTCCGGCTGGACCGAAACCAACAATATGAATTTCTTTCGCATTTGATACATCTTTATAATCAAATTGATATTCGCTGGCTTCTGGAAGTGCCTCATTGATATAAACAGCTACTTTATAATTGAAGATAATCAACGGTTTACGTGCATCAATAGATTTTCGTAACACTTTGATTCCACTTACCTCATCTTTGCTCACACGCAATTGTTTCATTGCTTTTTGCAACACAATATCGTTTTGTGTTTCCTCTTCTAAAGTAACGCGCAACTGAATTTCTTTAATCATGCTGCAAAGCTATTCAATTTTTTGAGAATTAAGTTTATGTGTTTATGTGTAATTATTTTTTTGGCTAAATCTATTTTAATAGAAAAACGTTTACTACATTTTTACAGTTTCGACTTGTATATTATTATAAAAGTTGCCATTTACAATCTTGCTCTATATCAGCAAAGGAAATAAATGGCATTTCTTATATTTAGTTAAAGATTATTAATACTGTATATCGCCTTCATATGGTGGAAGATAGGCTTCTAATAACCTTTTCAACGTTTGGTACTGAGCTGAACCTATTGGGTCTGTCGTAATATAGTCAAAAGCAGCTTGTTCTAATGCAGCTATATCTGATCTGTTACAACTAAATGATTTATTTATATTTTGTTTCAAAGTTGGTTGAATTCTAATTCCAGCTGTAATATTATTAACATCAGAATTGTTTACTATACGACTAAACTCATCATCTGCGGTAAACTGATTCGCATACATTAATAAATCTATAATGCGAGCACGACCAGCTTCTTTTCCATTTATGTTATATAAATCTGCTCCTGCCCAATCATATGAGTCCCAAAAACCATATACTTGTCCGTATTCATGAGGATCAGCATCTGGATGATTACTTTTTTCGTTAGTAACTCCAACACCTCCATTATTAAGGTTAACTCCACAACCTAAAGAAATAACTATAGTATTTTCTAAATCAGTACCGTTTTTGTTATTTTCACGAACCATATTTACTCCTACCATAACTGGGTTGTTAGCGATTACACCACCATCAATTACCCATCTTTCTCGAGCAGAAGATCTTTTATACTCATTACCACCAACATGTGCTATAGGGAAAAATATTGGAGCTGCACTGGTACCCCTAGCCGCTTCCCATGCGTAATAGTTTTCGTTTTTTGTTGCATCGTTTGCATTACTCCATTTAAATTGATAAGGTCCATAATTTACACCTTCTTGTGGAGCTGATTGGTTAGCTCCACCTATTCCGTTAACAACATAACAAGTAGTAAATATTTCACGAACTCTACTATTTTCCATAGTAAGCATATTTTGATACGCTTGTTTCATCGTATACTCTGACCCGACCATTTCTCGCAAATAACGTTCTATTCCTCCTGCTGGATAATTACCAGTTATACCACTAGATTCTGCTCTATCTGCATAGTAAAATGGACCACTATCATCATCAGGAACAGCAAATAGCATATCATTACAATGATTTAAATAAATATCTCGTACTTCTTTTGCCGTTCTTGGAATTGCACTACCTGGTTTCGGTGTCGTTAATCCAATTGTAAGAATACCTCCTGTAGAAGTTCCACCTATAATATCAAACATGGAATAAACTGGTCTTTGCAAATCTTTTTCCAATTTTGCTAATATGGTTGCAGGAACAATTCCTTTAACACCACCGCCGTCAATTGTTAATAAAATCGTTTGATTTCCCTTGTTTACAATAACATCTCCTGTATCAGGATCAGTAGTTTCTGAAGATGAACTCGTGAATTCGTCACATCCTTGACATAGAAAAAGTGTTGTCGCAATAAAGAGTACTAAGAATTTTGTTTTCATTTTTTTGTTAGTTTTAGTTAATGTTTGTGGCTATTAATTAAAAGTAACTTTTCGTCTTGTATGAATTTTCAAATATTTGCACAGCACAATAGATCTGAAGAAAAGGCATTCTAGAATGCATCTTTCTTTACAAAGTACTTTATGTTGGTAGTAATGATTTTTGGCTATTGACATTATTAAGAAATCATTTTCCTATTTGACATAGTAAATAAATGTCTATGGACTTAAGATTCTTAGCGTCTATAAAATGTCAATTTTAGTTGGAGGAAAAATTACATTTGTAGTATTAGCTTAAAGATTGATTTTTTAAACTGTGTAAATATATTATTCTAAACAATGCGAATTATACGTGTTTCTACGTGATTTTAATAGAAGTTTAATTTCACTACTCAAAAAATTGTTTCCAGAACGATTCATCCTTCCAGCGTGTTTCTTGTTGGTATAATTGATTTTTAGATTGTAAATACTGTTGAAAAATCACTTTCATGGTTTTGTCATACTCGGGAAATGCTTCTGCATCGGCTTCTAATAGTTTTTTTTCAATCGCTTTTGAAGCTTCTTTTGAAGTATAGATAGCATTTGTAATTCCGTGTGAAGATAATGGATCAAAAGACATTGCTGCATCTCCAAGTGCTAACCAATTTGTTCCTGCAATTTGTGTAGCAACTGACGAATTTGCATTACCACCTTTGAATTTTATTTGATTGGTTTCTTGTAGAAAATCTTTTAGATATGTCGTTTCACTTAATATGGATTTCCATTGTGAGACATCTTTTAATTTAGACAGAATTTCATTTCCTTTGTGAGTAAATATAGTACAGATATTTTCAGTTTCATTGAGTGCAGAGACAATTCCCCAACCTTTTTTAAAACTTTCCACATAGACTTCATGCGTTAATTTTGGGTGTTTTATTTTTGGAATATGGCAACTTACGGCAACTAATTCATCATATACTTTATGATCAATATTGAGTTTTTGTAATACAGCACGATTTCTTCCTGTAGCATCTACTAGGATTTTTCCTTGCACAATTTTTACACCATCATTTTTGGCCAATACAACTGTGCTTCCATGTTCTTCATGAATGATTTCAAACCCTTTATTGTATGAAATGATGTTTTCTTTTACAATTTCTTGTAATTGTTGAAGTGTCTGTTGCTTGTTTATTTTTAACCCATTTTTATATGGATTGTGATGAAAAAAATTAATATCTGTTACACGTGAACTTCCCCACATGGAATGATATCCGTATGTTTTTCGATACGCATTTTCTTCAAATAAAGAAAGTAATTGTAAGTCATGAAGTAATGGCATCGCTGTAGGTGGCAACGTTTCACCCAAAGCAAAAATTGGTTTTTCACCTTGCCGTTGTAATAATACAAACGGAATCCCTTTTCGTTGTAAAAGCACTGCAAGCGTTAAGCCTGCAATGCCATTACCTATAATAATTACTTCTTTTTTCATGTAATCTAACAAATGATATTAGTTTCAAAGTACTTCTCGATACTATTTTCTATCTATCTCAACTGCTCTCGATATGACAGAAAATCACTCGAAGTGACGTTTTGAGTATCTAACAATCCAATAGTAGAGCAAGTCTAACATCTAGTTATCTTTCGAATCATACGCGACATACACGATCTCAGGAATTCCATCAATATCTAAATCAAGTCTTCTTCCCGTAACAACGCCAATATCTTTCCATTGATACACCATGTTAATCAAGCCATTCATATAACCACCTTCCGCGTGATATCCTATGAATCCTGTGCTTGCCGTGTGTAACCATTCCAAACGATTGGCATAAATATTACGTTTTGTATCATCTGTGATCGTTGGATCTAGCAGTTTTTCATAACTGTCTTTTGGCAATACATGCACTGGTAAATTTGCTGCCCACCAAGATGGAACTGGATATTGTTTTTCAACATACACTGCCTGACAACTTCCTGCATCTGACTGCCACGGAATTCCCATCCATTTCGTTAAATCACCTGGAGTAATTTTCCAAAACCAGCTATCTTTATTTCCTGGTTCCATCGATCTACGGATATCTTCTGAATTCATAGAGAAACCAAAGTCGTTGTAAAAGATGTTCTCTTGTTCTTCTTTAGAAGCTAAGTTTAATCGTACTTCACGTAAACCATACGCACCAATTCTATAGTCATGATTGTCTACAATAAATCGGTATGCTTCTCTATTTTCTGAATAAATATTATTGTGTCGCATTGGCCAAGTCAACTCTACTCCTGGATGAAATCCACCACCATATAAAGTTTCCAAAACTGCTCTTGTCATTAATAAAGGTTTTTTAGCTTCATTATTTGCCGATTCCTGGAATTGATCGCGATAAAACGCACCCATTTCATTCATATCTTTAAAATCGAAACCTTCTGGCGTATAAAAATGTCCATCGCGCCATTGTCTTAATTGTTCATAAATCATTGGTGGAATGGCAAACCATTGTGCTGGACTTCCCGGATAATCAATTGCATCACCAGGATAATATGGTAATTTTAATTCTTCCGTTCCACTTCCACGATTTACTAAATCTGTTGAATTCTTGCTAGGAATAATTGGCTCATTAGACATGTTGTATGCAGGGTTACGGAACATATTGAAAATCTTTTCACGTACTGCATCTGCTTCTGCCTTAGGCTCTTTTTGATAAATGTATTTGAATTGATCTTTTTCTATTAATTCATCGATTGTTTCTTTGAATGATGGCGCTAAAAAGTCACCCAAATTAACCCATTGCATTCTATACAAACGATACATCATTGGAAAAACGGTTCCCAATTCTGGCTCATGATATTCGTTAGAAGCTCCCGTAATTAAATCATACATCGTTGATAATGGCTGAATTTGTGGTGCGTAATCTGGCGGTGCAGAAGCTACCCAAGCAGATGATTTTTCATCTTCTAACTTATATTCTTCTCCAGTATCTTTTCTAACGATTTTTGCAGTAATACGTCCATCACAAATATCATCGTACCAATTTGAGTTATCGGCAAAATCTGTATTTAGATCAGACGGATTCAAAGCAGCAGAAATTCCATCTGCTCCGTAAAATATTAATGTTCCATCATCGTCATACTCAACCGTTCCAAGATTTACATCTTTTGAATCTACATTCATACGTTTTGCCAACATACTAACTCCATCTTTTGAAAATCTAGAAGAAGGAAATTGACCTTTTATTTCTTTGCGTTTCCCGTTTGCATCAACACTTACCATTCCAGGATGATTCACCAAATCTTTGCGATAATCATACCCATCTTTTACTCGCAATCCTTGATCTAATACATTCGGGTTTCGATATGCAGCATTAATTCCTGGAGCCAGTTTATCTTTTACAAAGTTTGGCGATAAGTTCTGATTATCAGCAATTACAGATAAATCTAAACTATTATTGAAATCGTACCAAAATGGTTTTTTATTCGCAACTTCTACTGACCATTCAATATCGAAATCGTCAGTATTAACTTGTCGTGTTGGATTTCCATGATCGTCACATTCGTAAATATAAAAACGTTGTGCTTGTTTCTTTAGACGTCCATCTTTCGTTAAATATTCTTGATCTGTATCATATAAGTTTTTCCAAGGAACTTCTGGACTAAATATTACTTCTTCTTTCGTTGCAGGACCATTTCCAAGTCGTGCAATTCCGATAGAAGGATAAATTCTAAATTTTGGAGTTGTGTTTGACATAATATAGTTGATTTTTAGGTTCTGTTCAAAGATAGAAGTCATGATAATTTTATACTAGCGTGGTTCTACGTGGTTTTATCAAAGTTCAGAAAATACGTGTGCAAGTAAATTGTTTGGTATATATTTAAATATTAAAAAAAGTAATATGAAATACCGAATTATAGCAGAAGAATTTGTTTTCAAAGATTTTTTCAAGATTAAGAAAGCCAAAATACTTCATGATACATTTAATGGAAAAGAGATTACGGTTAATCGATTGTCATTTGAGCGAAATAATTCCGTTGCTATTCTTATCTATGAAAAAGATACAGATACTTTTTTGTTCACAAATCAATTCAGATATCCAACAACAGAAAGTACTAATGGCTGGTTACTTGAGATTCCTGCGGGTTCTATGAAACCTGTGGATGATCCTGAGTATAGAGTTCGACAAGAAGTAAAAGAAGAAATTGGTTATGAAATGGATACTATTGAATTGATTTGTTCGTCATTTGTATCGCCTGGCGGTTGCTCAGAAAAAACGTTTTTATACTTTGCTGAAGTCAATTCTACACATAAAACTTCAAAAGGTGGTGGATTGGAAAGTGAACAAGAAGATATACAATTGGTCAAATTACCAAAAACTGAAGTCATTAAAATGTATCACAATAAAGAGTTTCAAGATGCAAAAACTATTATGGCAATTCAGTGGTATTTGTTGAATAAAAATGATTCCTCATTAACTAACAAGTAATAATAGTAGATAGAAACTCGTTTCATATAGGTAACACCAACCTATTATGTTTTCATCTATTTATACCAAAACTAAACTATTACTATGTTTTAGTTTGATTTTTCTTAGCTTTTCCTCTTGTCAAAAAAATGATAGTGACGAACTAAAAACATTCAATTCCTTTTTGGAAACAGACTACGCTTTCAACACTATTGTTTTAAATAAACTCCAAGCTGATTATTTTAAAGCAAGAAGTGAAAGGCCTAGAATGAATTCGGAACAGCTCAATACTATTGATCTTCATTATGAGCAACTTATCTCAAAAATTGATCATGCTACCACTTCAAAAGAAGCAACTATTGAATCACTTGTACAAGAATATAATCAACTTCTTACTTCTCTTAAAAACATGCTCGCACCATTTTATAAAAAACAACTAGATCAATATATACTTACTGTAAACGGTATGAAATTTAGCAATGAATATCGCTTAAAGATGATGAAAAATAGTCTCACACGTTCAATGATTTATGGATATCAATCCTTTAATGGTAATTTAATAATTGGTGGTGGTTTTTGGAAAGTTCGTGTGAAAACAATGTTAGATCAACATGAAAATCAGGTAAAAATTACTTTAACATCAAATTTTATTCAAACCATGAAAGAAAAGAAGGATATTAAAGTTGATCAAGTAATTTTTAATGGTGTTGATCAAAAAATAAAATACAACATTACTGAAAATCATGATTTTACAGATATTATCCTAGATTCTTTGAAACCTGGAACGTATAAAATTGAAGGAAGTGTTCTGTTTTTTGATAGAAGTGGAAAAAAAGACATTCCGTTTCGTGAGACATTTGAAGTAAATTAATCTAATAAAAGTAAAATTATGCATTCTATATATAAATTGATTCTGCCAACAATCATACTATTTCTGAGTTTGTCATCGTGTCAAAAAAACAATTCTGAAGAGATAAAAACATTGAATTCATTTTTATATGAAAATTTTACTATAAATGCTCAAGTTTTAAAATATCAACAAGAAGAGTATCGTACAAAGGTTTCAGAAAAACCACGAACACGTATTAAAAAGCTTGATACAATTAATGAAACTTATACTAAACTCATTTCAAACATAAGCAATGCTATTGTAGCTGAAAATTCTGAAATTGATTCCTTAAAGACAGAATACAATCAATTGTTAGATGAAATTGGACAGTTTGTAAAATCCGATGAAAATTATACTATCGATCGTTTTTTGACGAATAATAAAGACCTTCAACTTGATTCAAAATATCATTTAAATGTACTACGAAATAACCTTGTGATTGCTATGAGTTATGTATATGATTATTCAAACAAATCGCTAAACATTCAAAATAGTATTAAATCATTAAAACACATTGATACAAGAGTTGATCATTATAATAAACGTACCATTGTAACACTGTCTTCCGCAATTGCACAAACTTCTAATAAAAATAGACATATAGTTATAGATCGGATTACGCTGAATGACTCAGAAACCAAACTAGACTATACAGTGCTGGTAAATGCTGCTTTTGCAGATATTACATTCGATTCTTTACAACCTGGGATATATAAAGTACAAGGGAAACTTCAGTTCCCTGAAGAAGAAAAAGTTATAGACCTTCCATTTTCTCGAAAGTTTGAAGTTAAATAATATACACTTCTCTCCTATTCTAAATCTTAATTTTATGCTAATTATTTGCAAATAATTGATATATCAACTATTATTGTATCAAATATTAAAATATGAATCTAAAATCTCCTTCAGAAACTATTTTTTACACTATAGAATCTACGATTAAAGAATATCGAAAGTCTTCACAGAAACAACTTTCAAGCGAAGTGAGTGATATGACTATCGACCAAGGTATGATTTTAGTTTTTTTAGATAAGTATCCAGATAAAACGCAAAAAGAAATTGCAGCAATGGCTTTTAAAGACAACGCTTCTATGACTCGAATGTTGGATTTGATGGAAAAGAAAAATTATCTAAAACGATCTATTAACGAGGAAAATAGAAGAAGATATAAAATTGAAATTACCACAAAAGGCAAACAAGTTTTAAAAACCTTAGCTCCTACTATTGTAACCAATCGAGAAAATGCGCTCGATGGAATTTCAGAAGCAGAAATTATACAATTAGAAGCAACTTTAAAGAAAATCAAATCAAATTGTACATCATAAAAATGTCATTCATCAGGCGTCATTCATCAATCATTAAATCAAAAAAATGAAACACATCAAATTTAAAACTATCATTGTATACTGTTTGCTCTTATGCGCTACAAGTATGTTAAAAGCTCAAAATGAAGCTGTCAATTTAACGCAAACACAAATTACTAAAGTCATTGATTCCGTTGAAAGTATTTTGACTTCAAATTATGTATTTCCAGAAGTCGCGAATAAAATGACTTCACTGATTAAAAATAATCTTAAAAAAGGAACGTACAAATCTATTACTGATCCGCAAATATTAGCTTCTACACTTACGAAAGATTTGCAGAGTATTAGTCATGATAAGCATTTGAGAGTTATATATAATCCTGCTCAAATTGCCGCTGAAGAACGTGTTGTTACGACAGAAGATAGTTTGGCATACATAGAAAATCGTGTGAACCAAATGAAGTTTCAAAATTTTGGTTTTAAAGAAGTTAAAATTCTAGACGGTAATATTGGTTATTTAGATTTACGTGCTTTTATGAGTACAGAATATGGAAGTGAAACTGCGGTTGCTGCGATGAATTATTTGAGTAATGCAGATGTAATTATTATTGATCTTCGTAATAATGGTGGTGGATCGCCAAGTATGATTCAGTTGATTACAAGTTATTTGTATCGGCCTGAACCAATTCATTTGAATAACTTTTATAACAGACCAGCTGATTCTCGTACACAAACATGGACGTTGCCACATGTGCCTGGCAATCGAAATCCGGATGCAAAAGTATATGTATTAACAAGTAGCAGTACATTTTCTGCTGCGGAAGAGTTCTCGTATAACTTGAAAAACTTAGAACGCGCTACACTTATTGGTGAAACTACTGGCGGCGGTGCGCATCCTGGAGGAACAATCAATGCTGCCGAAGGATTTATGGTTTGGACACCAACGGGAAGAGCCATTAACCCGATTACAAACACCAATTGGGAAGGAACTGGCGTTGTGCCACATATCAAAGTAGAAGCTGACAAGGCTTTGGCTGTTGCCGAAATGAAAGCATTAGAATATTTAGTCAATAAAACTAAGAATCCACAATTAAAATCAAGATACAATTGGGCATTGAGTAGTAAAAAAGCAATCAGTAATCCTATAACAGTACAACAGTCTGTCTTAAAATCGTATGTAGGAACTTATGAAGTTCGAAAAATTTCAATGGAAAACGGAACATTATACTACCAACGTGAAAACCGCGGAAAACACAAATTAGTTCCACTGAATGACAACGAATTTATGGTTGGTGATATTTCGTATTTCAGAGTTCGATTTATAAAAGAAAATAATAAAATCGTTGCCCTTCAGGGAATGTATGATAATGGACGAACTGATAAAAACCTTAAAACCAACTAAACCTAACTAACCTAATTTTTTTTTCATGTCCTAATTTTGAAAAGGAACCTTGTTATGAGGTTCCTTTTTATACTGTTGAGTTTTATCAATTATGAAAATACTTGTTGCGCACACCTAACCTTTATCATATTTTTCAAAAAATATAATAAGTCATTTAATTAAAATTTCCTGTTACACATACATTAGCCTCAATTAAACACAAATCAATAATGAATAGAATACTACTAATACTTGGCTTATCTTTTATATTTCAACAATTTGCAATTGGTCAAACCAATAAGAATATTGAATATTTACAAAAAGTTGGCGCTTTAGATAGCATATATTCCAAAACCTTAAATGAATACAGAAAAATATATATACAACTTCCTTCCAGCTATAACCCAACTGAAAATAAAAAATATCCAATAGCATACATTTTGGATGGAGAAGTATTTCTTCCAACAGTTAATAACGTGCTAAACTATTATAGTGTAGCTTTTATGCCTGAAATGATTCTTGTTGGTATTTCCAATGATAAGAATAGAATGCGTGACTTGACGACTTCAAAAGTAACAGAAATGTATGGAATGCCTTTTACACAAGAAAATGGTGAAGCTGCCAATTTTAGTAAGTTTATAGAAACTGAACTGATTCCTTTTATTGAAAATAAATACCCGGTAACCAGTTTTAGAACGCTAATTGGTCATTCGTATGGAGGAATATTTACATTATATACGTTAATCAATCATCCACAATTATTTTCTAATTATGTAGCTATTGATCCAAGCCTTGATTGGGATAACCAAAATATATTAGCGCAAGCACAAGACAAACTCCCAAATAACAATTATAAAGGAAAGTCTTTGTTTATATCTTTAAGTGGACAACTACATATGCAAAACCCATTGGTTACTTTGAAAAATGTGATGCAAGACACATCAGAGTTTACCTTATTCGCTAGATCTAACATTGCTTTTTCAAATTTCATAAAGCAGAACAAAAATAATGAACTAGCATATAAATGGAAATTTTATCCAAAAGACATACATGGTACGATTCCATTTCCTTCCATCATGGACGGTTTAATTTTCAATTTTGAATGGTATCAAATGGAAAAAACCGATAAATTTAATTTGCCAACAACTCCAAAAGAAGAGTTATATAGCATTATAAACTATCGCAAAAATAAGCTTAAAAACTATTTTAGCTATACTGTTCCACCATATCCTGAAGATTTACTTAATGTGCTAGGTTATATGAGTTTAGATAGGAAACAATTAGAAAAATCCAAAATGTTTTTTGAGTTTGCAATCGAATTTTATCCAAATAGCGCAAACGTATATGATTCTATGGCAGATTATTACGAGAGAAATGAAGATTATAAAAATGCTTTAAAATTTATAAGGAAAGCTTATAATATAAGTAATGTAGATTATTACAAACAGCGAATAAAACAGCTTAAAGAAAAGATAAACAAAGGCTAACATTAAAAGAACGTTACTCAATCCGATAGCATCACAATTTAAAAAAAGGAATCTCGTCATGAGGTTCCTTTTTTAAGTTAACAGAATTTACATTTATTAAAAAATAATACATTTTATTAAAATGTATTCAAATAAAATGTATATTTGTCATATGTATAGCAAAGAACTCACAAAAGGCACCTTGCAACCTATCATTTTAAAGTTGTTAAGTCAGCATGAAAAAATGTATGGTTATGAAATCACTCAAAAAGTAAAAGAACTCACCAAAGGAAAAATTGATATTTCTGAAGGCGCGCTTTATCCTATTCTACATAAGTTAGAAAAGAGCAATGTATTAGAAACGGAAAAAGTGTATATCGGTAAACGTGTTCGGAAATATTATTCGGTAACCAAATCTGGCAAACAAGTTATAGCGGATCAAACCAATCAAATCAATGATTTTATAAAAACACTGTCGTTAATTTTTAATCCTAATCCTGCTTCAAAATGGTACTAACAGACGAAAATATCGATTATATTGCTAATAATTTGGAGTTATATGGTTTAAAAAACGAAGAATTGAAAGAAGACATTTTAGATCATATCTGCACCTATATAGAAAACTCAGAAGCAACTCATTTTGATGAAGCATATAAAGCTGCCATTCAACAATTTGGTGGATATTTAAACATCCATCACATACAAACAGAAACGAATGTGCAATTATATTTAAAATCAGCTAAAAATCGTACTAAACTCTTGTTTATAGTTGGTTTCTTAAGCGCAGTACTAATTGCTTCAGGAAGTTTATTTAAAATTCTGCATTGGCCTTTTGCAGGTCAAATATTATTCTCTGGATTTGTCCTTTTAATTCTGATGACGCTTCCACTCTACTTTTACACTAAGTACAAAGAAAAATTACTAAAATATCAATCATAATACGAACATTAAAAATCAATCAAAAATGGAAAAATCAGTTTATGTTTTAGGCTTTTTTGCCTTATTTATTCTTAGCACAGCAGCTCTATTTAAAATTATGCATTGGCCATATGCTGGCATCTTAATCTTTATCGGTTTTATGCTACTCAACTTTGGCTTTTTACCAACTTTATTTTACAAGTTATACAACACCGAAAAAAGTAAGGTAACTGCATAGTTATAGCAATAATTTTATAAAGTTTGAAAAAGGAATCTTGTAATGAGATTCCTTTTTTTGTTTTGTGAGTTTTATGGATTATGGAAAACCGTAAGGAAAAATGTGGTGCTTATTTTAGTTTTATAAAACTAAAAGGAGACTTAGTTGTAAGTTTCTTTAATATACAATTATGAAATGAACTTATGGAAGTATTTTTAAATAGAGACAATTCTGAATATCGAGCCTTCATTTGTAATAAGTTGAAATATGAAAACTTAATTGATACCGCTATTCCGATTAAGGGAAATAAACATTTTGACAAAGTCATACGAATTGACTTTTTTGGGCTTTCTGGGGCATCACTTTTAAATTTTAATGATGATAGAAAAGGTTTAATTTCTGAAAAATTTGAAGAAATTTTTAAAAATTTAGAAAAGTTTACTTTTGATAGAGTTTTGGTCAAAGTAAGATTCCTTTTTAGTTATGTTTATTCTGACTTTGCTTTTAGCTTAATCGAAGCAGAAAAATCTCAAAATCGAGCAACTGTCAATCAACAAAGTCATTGGTTGAATTTTAATTCAGAAACTGATATTACAGAAGAAGAATTCTACAGTTCTCAAATCTTCAAGAATCAAAATACTGCTTTAAAACATTTACAAAGATTAAAAGAGACTTATAACTCTGAAGAAACAAGCGCACATAAAATAAATATTCGCTTTAGCCCAATTCCAATAAATTATTGTGGTGTATTAATTAATGATTTTACAGCTTTTGATTGTTATTCCTATTCAAAATTAAATAAGTATAGTAGTAAACTGATGTTTGCTTCACCTGTTCTAACATTAACAAAAAATACTTTAAATAAAAGAAAGTTTCAAGAAGTCGAAGACCATTTTAGGTATTTATGGAACCACGAACTAACGTTATTTAGTGAAGATGCCACATTTTTTGATATAAACAAACAACATTCCTTGAGTAAAATTAAAAAACCAAATGAAATAAAATTTGAATATAAATCAAATAAAATAATGGAGTTAGAGTTACTACGAGATTCTAATACCGATAACGTTGAGTCTAGAATGAACTCTTGGTTATTTACTGCAAAAAATAGACTAGTACATAATACTCGAATAATTCAACAACATCCCGTAAAGGAATCTATTTTCATTGCTTGTTGTTGGAAAAAACAGGACGATAATTCATATAAACCAAATTTTATAGCAAAAAGTGTTAATGATTTTATTCAAAAATCATTTGGCTTAAAATCAAAAAGTAAAGTAATTAATACATTATTAGTTGAACCAAACCCAGGAAGCGAGCTTTCTGTTAAAATATATTCTGCATTAAAACAAG
The DNA here is from genome assembly GCF_056033805.1 of Kordia sp. E. NCBI lineage: Bacteria > Pseudomonadati > Bacteroidota > Flavobacteriia > Flavobacteriales > Flavobacteriaceae > Kordia > Kordia sp. E. The sequence continues at coordinate 726,280 of NZ_JBRASR010000003.1, read as the reverse complement.
CTACTTTATCTATAATAATTTTGACAGATGATATAGTTGCTATCGATGATTCAATTTATCCAACTCAAAATGTTATCCACGAATTAGGGTTTATGATGCATAAATTAAGAGCAAGAATTACAGGTAGAATTTTAATCCTAAAACAAAAAGATGTAAAAATACCCTCTAATGTTGGAAACTATGAATATGTAGAATTTCAGAAAGAAAAATTATTGCTTAAATATTTTGATATTATAGAATGGTTATATGAGAAATGTGCAACTGTAACGCATAAAATGATTAGGCAAACTTTTACCAAATATCAAGAAGAGTTAAATGAACAATTAAAATATAAAAAAATTAACCTCACAGAATATCACGAAATTAATCGAAAAATCACTCTACACAACAACGCATATAAAACATAGTTCACAAATACATAAATCTAAGGCCAAATCTCCCACTCTAGCGCAAGTTTATAACTTGTGCCAACAATCTAACTAAAAAATTAGTAATTTGTGGTAAAATCTCTATTTTCAAACTCTATAACGGCACGAGTTAAAAACTCGCGCTAGCCATTTATCAAAAAAATCATGAGTCGCTCCAAACAAAAAAGTAAAATTCACGGAAATACAATGGCAAAATCTGAAAAAGAAAATAAACAAAATGCTAATAGAAAATTACGCAGAGTTGTAAAACAAAAGGTGAAATTAGAAGAAACAGAATTACCCAATATTCGAGAAGTTTCAAATGTTTGGTGTTTTAATAAAGATGGCAAACGATATAATCCTGACATGACTGAAAAAGATTTGAGAAAATAAATACTTTAAATCTCCTTTTAACACTTCTTTATAAACCACAAAACATGGTAAAATAAAATTAAACGTTTATATTTGACAAACGTTTATTTAGGAATGCAATTCAAATACCCAGAAGTACTTTACGCGCTATTATTACTACTCATTCCTATTCTTGTTCACTTATTTCAATTACGCAGATTTGAAAAGACCGCATTTACGAATGTAAAGTTTCTGCAAAACGTTATTCTTCAGACACGTAAGAGTTCACAATTAAAAAAATGGTTGATTCTTTGTACACGATTATTAGCACTTGCTGCCTTAGTTATTGCCTTTGCACAACCATATTTTGCGAATAGAGATATCGTAAAAACAGAAAACGAAACGGTGATCTATTTAGACAATTCGTTTAGTATGCAAACGAAAGGTGAAAAAGGTGATTTATTGAAACGTGCCGTACAAGAATTACTAAATACTGTTCCAGAAGATGAAGAAGTTTCTATTTTCACGAATACGGAAACGTATAAGAACACAACAATAAAGAGTATTCGAAATGAATTGCTGCAATTAGAGTATTCAAATAAACAAGAAGCGATTCCGGCTGTGATTCTAAAAGGTCGAAAGTTATTTACGAAACAACAGAATTCGGTTAAAAACCTAATTCTAATCTCCGATTTTCAACAACAAGAACAGTTGTCAGTTCAGAATGATAGTACATTTACCACAAATTATATTCAGCTAAAACCAGCAAACGCAAACAACATTGCGTTAGATAGTTTATACATTTCAGAACAAGACGCAAGTTCAATCACGATTGCAGTTGTGCTGAAAAATTCAGGGATTCCTGTGCAAGATGTTCCTGTTTCATTATATGATGGCGGAAGTTTGATTGCAAAATCATCTGTGAATTTAGACACACAAAACGCATCAGAAGTCACGTTTTCGATTCCTTCAAATAAAGTTATTCAAGGAAGTATAAAGATTGATGATAATTCATTACAATTTGACAATCAGTTGTTTTTCAACATTAACAAACCTGAAAAGATTAATGTATTAGCGATTAATGAAGCTGATGACGAATTTTTGAAGAAGTTGTATACAGATGACGAATTCAACCTGATTTCTGCACCTGTAACACAATTGAACTATAACGCAATCGCAACACAACAGTTAATCATTCTAAATGAACTAAAAACGATTCCGAATCCATTGTTGACAGCGTTGCGAAATTTCAAACAAAACGGTGGTTCTTTAGTGATTATTCCCGCTAAGGAAACTAACTTAACAACCTATAACACATTATTACAAGCAAATAATTTTGGGCGTTTTCAAAAGATTCCAAATGTAAGTGAAAAGAAAATCACGAATATTAACTTCTCGCATCCATTGTTTACAAATGTGTTTGAAAAGAAAGTGACGAATTTCCAATACCCGAAAGTGAATCATTATTTAGCACTAGAGAATGCAAGTGCAGCTATTTTACAATTGGAAAACAATGCGCCTTTTTTACTAGAAAAGAACCAAACATATCTATTTACGGCTGCGATTAACAATGAAAATTCTAACTTTAAGAATACACCGTTGATTGTTCCGATTTTGTATAATATTGGAAAAAACAGTCTGCAACTCACAAATCTATATTACACGCTTGGCAAGGAAAACACGTATGATATTCAAACATCGTTGTCTCAAGATGCTGTATTAACAATTGCCAAAGACACGGAAGAGTTTATTCCATTGCAACAAACCGCAAATAATAAAGTACGTTTGACAACGGATGAATTTCCGAATGTTGCAGGAATTTACAATATCAAAAATCAAAATACAGTATTACAACAAGTTAGCTACAATTTTGATCGACAGGAAAGCACATTACAATATCATAACATCGCCAATTTATATCCAAATAACACGCATACAACGGTAGCACAATTTTTTGAAGATTTAAAAAATGAACAGTCCGTAGCTTCACTTTGGAAATGGTTTGTTATTTTTGCCTTACTATTTTTATGTATTGAAATTTTGATTTTAAAATTCGTCAAATGAACCTCATCATAAAATCCGCTACTATTATTGATGTCCAGAATAAACTTCATGGGACTACAAACGATATTTTGATAGAAAACGGAGTTATTACACAAATTGCTTCAAGCATTGAAAATCCAAACAAGTACGATACTATTTCACACGAAAACTTGCACGTTTCGCAAGGTTGGTTTGACAGTAGCGTAAGTTTAGGAGAACCAGGTTTTGAAGAACGTGAAACGATTGAAAACGGATTGAAAACGGCTGCAAAAAGTGGTTTTACAGCAATTGCGGTAAACCCGAATGCAAATCCGATTGCTGACTCGAAAGCAGATATTTCATTTTTGAAAAGTAACGCACACGGAAATGCAGTTAACCTCTATCCTATTGGCGCATTAACAACGAAAAGCGAAAGTGTAGCGTTAGCCGAATTGTTTGATATGAAAAATGCTGGCGCAGTTGCGTTTGGCGATTATCAGAAAGCAATTGACAATCCGAATTTATTAAAAATTGCCTTATTATACGCTTCAAATTTTGATGGTTTAGTTTTATCATTTCCACAAGAAAACAAAATTGCAGGAAAAGGAATTGTCAACGAAGAATACAATAGTACACGTTTAGGATTAAAAGGAATTCCAGCTTTAGCGGAAGAATTACATATTGTTAGAGATTTATTTCTGTTGGAATATACACAAGGAAAATTGCACATTCCAACAATTTCTACAGCGAAATCTGTCGAATTGATTCGTGAAGCAAAAGCAAAAGGCTTGAATGTAAGTTGTTCGGTTGCGATTCATAATGTTGTATTGTCTGATGATGAATTGGAAGAGTTTGACACGAATTATAAAGTATTACCTCCATTACGAACACAAAAGGATTGTGGAGCTTTACTAGAAGGCTTGAAAGACGGAACGATTGATATGGTAACAAGTGATCATAATCCAATTGATGTTGAACACAAGAAGGTTGAGTTTGACAATGCCATGCATGGAACTATTGGTTTGGAAACTGCTTTTGGGGCATTACAAACCGTTTTAGATACAGAGAAAACGATTGAATTACTGACTGCTGGAAAAGATAGATTTGGAATTGAAACAGCTCAAATTGCTGAAGGACAAAAAGCAAATCTGACACTTTTCAATCCAACTGGGAATTATACATTTACAGAAAAGAATATTCATAGTACATCTAAAAACAGTGCTTTTTTAGGGAAAGAACTCAAAGGAACTGTGTACGGAATTGTTCATAATCAACAAAAAATAGATTCAATATGAATCCACAAATAATTGAAGAAGGAAGAAAAAATGCAATTATTTCCTACATCACATTAATAGGAACTGTAATAGCAATTGTTTCAAATGCAAATAAGAAAAATCCATATACAAGTTTTCACATTCGACAAGCGTTAGGGCTCAACACGATGTTTATTGCACTTGCTGTTCTTGTCAGTTATTTTGACAATTGGATGATTTCCGCTGCATTTTATGTATTCTTTGCTGTATTGTGGTTTTTTGGACTTACCAATGCTATTCAGTGTGAACACGAACCGATTCCACTCGTTGGCGAGTTGTTCCAAAAACTGTTTAAATCTTTATAATTTTACCAATATGCAAGCTAAAAAGTTATCACTTCATCATATCATCAAAGCACCAAAAACGGCTGTAGAAAAAGCACCTGTATTATTATTATTTCATGGATATGGAAGTAATGAAGAGGATTTATTTTCGTTCGCTGCCGAATTACCTGAAGAATTATTTATTGTGTCGGTTCGTGCGCCAAGAGATTTACAACCGTATGGATATTCTTGGTATGATATTCATTACACAGCTACTGAAAAAATAAGTAATGACGAACATGCAATCGAATCACGTGATGCAGTTGCTACTTTTATTGATGAAGTTGTGGAGAATTACCCTGTAGATGCATCTAATGTGACACTTTTAGGATTCAGTCAAGGAACAATTTTAAGCTATTCAGTAGCATTTACCTATCCTGAAAAAGTAAAAAATGTGATTGCATTAAGTGGTTATTTAAACCATAAAATATTCGACTTCAATAGTACTGAAAAAGAGTATAGTAATTTAGATTTTTATTGTTCTCACGGAAGTGTAGATCAAGTGATTCCTGTGGAAGCTGCTCGAGAAATTGAACCGTTTATGCAAAAACATAATTTGAAACATGTCTATGAAGAGTTTCCTGTAGGACATGGTGTTGCTCCACAAAACTTCTATTCATTTAAAGCTTGGTTGGAGAAGCGAATTTAGTATGTTTTATAAAAAAGACATTGAAGTTGACATTGAAGCATCTAAAAAATCAAACAAATTAGTTCTTATTCGAAATTATTCTTTTTCGCTTCTATTTGAAATTTTATTGGACGGTATAACTGCCATAACGCTATTTTGTTTCTTTCCCTTTATAAGCATCCTTGTACTTATTAATAACTTAGACGATCAATTTTATTTTATACTCTCTTTAGTATTCTTACTCATTACAGTTCCATTTGGTTGTATATCAATATATTCAATGATTGCTCCTGAAAGACTCCGAAGAATTCGAGGAATATCTATGAAAAAAAACAAACGTGTTTTTAAAGAAATGATAGAAAAATCTGATTGGTACGTTAACAGAAATAGTAAGGAAATGGTTCAGTTTAAAAAAGATTGGAAATGGACATCTATGAATTACGGCCAAGAACTTGTCGTTATCTATGATGATAAAGATGTTTTAATCAATTGTATTTCGTTAGGAAGAGATGGAATAAAATCACCTGTACATTGGTTTAGTAATCGAAAAGTGGAAAAAAAGCTTCAACAACAATTTGTAGAACATATACAATTGACACATCCTAACTCTTGAAGTATTCATTAAAATAAAACAGAAAAAATCTATTCTTTCAAGATGTATCTTGAATCAAGAAGATTATTATTCATAAAAACTCCAGACACACATCATTATTTGAAAATCAAGTATTTACACGCATATAAGGCTTGAGATTTTGTGGTAAATTTAGTACTTAATAGTATTAAATCTACAAATAATGAAAAAAGCAAAAACGAAAAAAGAAGATGTTAAGTTTGTACAAACGAAAGAAACAGAACTCTTACTAAAAAGATATCGAGAAGATTCAAAAGCGCTATTTAGCGAATTAAATGCACCTGTATTGGCAAATGCAAGAGATATTGAATACAGAGCTTTTAAACGTCCATACCAAGGTGGCAATACAAATGTATTAATTATCCTGGCAAACGGATGGTATTATCCAACGCCAGAAGTGAAACTCTATTTTGAGTCTACTGAAAGTGGAGAATTTAAACTAATGCAAAATAATTCTTCTGCTGGTTTTTTCTTAGTAACTTATCATAGTGCACAATGGACTTCTGGAGCCGGTTTAGTAAATTTAGGAAGTACTATTACCGTAGAAGATGCTTATGGAAAGCATACTGTAAAAGTAGAATCTTTGTAATTTTTTTTAAAATGCATTATAAAAACCAAAAGCGCCAAATAATCATTTAGCGCTTTTGGTTTTTATTAATATCATTAGTACTTATCCGTTATATTTATTGTACAATACTTCAGCAATAATTTCAAAAGTTAAGTTTTTGTCTTTGTCAATTTCGTAACGAAGGATAATTTCTCCCCAATAACCACCATCGGAAAAACTACATAAAATCCACTTATGATTAATTACTTTTACTTTATCAATCACAAAAACACCATCCATTCCAGCAAATGGAACTAATGGATTGTCTTTACTAGCAGAGTTTTTATCATAAATAACATCTGCAATATATTGTGATAATTCACCTTGAAATTTATATTCATCAAAATATTGTAATGCTTCACCATTATTAGTTAAAGAGAAATAACTCAAATCTAAATTTTGATTTACTAACAGATTAATAGAATCATTTTTACTAGTGATTCCTTCTTTCAAACCGTCACGTTCTGTTCTCAATTTTTCGATTTTTGAGTTCATCTCCTCATACATTTTATTCGTATTAACATACTGAAATAAAGCGAGTAAAATCACGAAAATAAGTGCGTAGCCAAGAATTCTCTTTGTCATGTTGTTGTTATTTTTTAAATCGTTATTTATATAACGTTAATTGTAAGTGTATCGTACGCCAAAAATACGTTTTCTGGCAATGTTTTGGAAACTTCTGCATGAAAACCTAACAAATGACTTATATGTGTTAAGTATGCTTTTTCTGGTTGAATGTCTTCAATAAAATCTAACGCTTCTTGTAATGAAAAATGTGATATATGTTCTTGTATTCGCAACGCATTGATTACCAAAACTTTTAAACCTTTTAGTTTTGCTCTTTCGGCTGGCTCTATTGTTTTTACATCTGTCAAGTATGCAAAATCATTAAAACGATATCCAAAAACTTGTAATTTGTAATGAAATACATTTATAGGAGTTATGGTTACACCTTTTAATATAAATGGTTCATGATTTACAACTTCATGCTGAATGACGCCTGGCGCACCTGGATATTTATTTTCTGTTGCAAAAATATAATCAAAACGTCTTTCTAATTCTCCAAACACACGTTTGTGCGCATACGTATCAATATCTCCTTGGCGGAAATAAAAAGGTCTAATATCATCTAAACCTGCTGTATGATCTGCATGTTCATGTGTAAATAGAATTCCATCAATATGACGACAATTGGCTCGTAGCATTTGCTGACGAAAATCTGGTCCGCAATCAATCACATATGTAGCATTTTCCCAAGAAATTAACACCGAAACACGCAGACGTTTATCACGTAAATCATCACTCAAACATACAGGATGATCACTTCCGATAATAGGAATGCCTTGCGAAGTTCCTGTTCCGAGAAAAGTAACTGTCATCATAATTTTGGTAATTTGTTAAAAATCAGGTGTGTTTTTAGATGGATGTGTTCAATTCATCGATCATTCTTCAAATTTAACTTATTATTTAACAAAAAACCCGAAATAATGTATTCAAAAAAATAAGGAATGCTTATTTTTGTAATCAACAAATTCAAACTACGCATGGCTATTGTCTATAAAGGTGACACGAACATAGAGAACGTACCTTCCCTAAAAGCGAAAGCACTACGAATCAACTTAAACAGTCAGATCTACGGTACATTTGCCGAAATTGGTGCTGGACAAGAAACTGTTCGTCACTTCTTTAGATCTGGTGGAGCGTCTGGTACAATTGCAAAAGCAATGAGTGCGTATGATAAGGATTTTAGTGATGCAATTTATGGTGTTGAACAAGATCGTCGTTATGTAACAGAAGCCCGCTTAAAGAAGATGTTATCGCATGAAATGAAATTGTTGAATGATCGTATTCCTCGTGATAAACATCCTGATAAAATGTTTTTCTGTTTTGCAAATACAGTAGCTACTATTGATTTTGCAAAAAAATACAAAGGTCATGGTTGGATGGGAATCAAATATCAAACTGATCCAACACAAGAATACAACGAGATTATCTTACACGTTCGTTTTCAAGAAAATGACGCAAAATTGCAACAAGAAACACTAGGGATTATGGGTGTAAACCTTATTCATGGTGCTTTTTATAAATATAACAATCCAAAACATTTATTAAAATATCTATACGATCATATTGATAAAGATAAAATTGAGATTGATACTATTAACTTCTCAGGACCACAATTTAAAGACGTTGATAACCGCTTAATGAGTTTACAACTCTTGAAAAATGGAATGACGCAAGCCGTTATTTTCGGACCTGATGGAAATAATATTCTTCCTGCACGATTACTTTATAAGAAGAACATTTTGGCACTTCGTGGAAGTTTTAGACCTGTGACTAAAGTGAACATGGATATGTTCCAGAAGTCATATGATATTTTTATTCGTGAAAATAAAGTAGAAGAAGAAAAGACAGTAGTATTGTTTGAAATTACACTTTCAAATTTACGTGCGGAAGGAGAAATTGACGAACAAGATTTTATGGACAGAGCACAATTACTCGGTTCACTTGGTCAAACAGTAATGATATCAAACTTTAAAGAATACTATAGATTGGTAGAATACTTCTCTAACTATACAAAAGAACGCATGGCATTAACTATGGGAGTAAATAACCTAGTTGATATCTTTGATGAAAAGTATTATCGTCACGTAAGTGGAGGAATCTTAGAAGCATTCGGAAAACTGTTCTACAGAGATTTAAAAGTTTACTTATATCCAATGAAACGTAAGGAAACTGGTGAATTAGTCAACAGTAATAATATAAAAGTACATCCACGTATGAAAGAATTGTACAAGTTCTTTAAGTACAATGGAAAAATGGTTGATATTTTTGATTTTGACAATGACATTCTACAAATTTTCTCTAGAACAGTATTAAGAATGATTGCTAGTAATGAAGAAGGTTGGGAAAGTATGTTGCCCGATGGAGTCGCTGAAATCATAAAAGAGAAAAAACTATTCGGCTATTTGCAACAAAATAAAAATGAATTGATCGAAAATAAATAATACAATAAAAAGCTCCTTAATAGGAGCTTTTTTTTATACCTAAAAATTTCAACGACTACTACATGACAATTTCTGATTTCACAGCAAATAGTACTCTTTCCAATTGGTATGTTGTAAATGATGGCGTCATGGGCGGACTATCACAAGGAAATTTTATGTTGAATGATGCTGGAAATGGAGTTTTCAAAGGAACGGTTTCACTTGAAAACAATGGCGGCTTCTCTTCTATCCGTTATGAAATTGGAGATACAGATATTACAGGAAAAAGAGTTTTTTCAATTCGTTTAAAAGGTGATGGAAAAGCGTATAAATTTAGAATAAAGCAACATGTAGAAGATATGCATACGTTTATTACAACTTTTAAAACTTCTGGTGATTGGGAAACTATTGAAATTCCACTAAACAGTTTACATGCAAGTTATCGCGGACGCAAATTAGACATTGGACACTTTACTGCAAATAAATTTGAAGAACTTGGTTTCTTAATTGCGAATAAACAGCAAGAATCCTTTCAATTGGAATTGGAGTATATCCGGTTGAAATAAAGAATTAAAAAAACAGACGTTACATATTTGTAAGGTCTGTTTTTTATATTTTATTATAAAATCTTGTCATTCCGCACTTGATGCGGAATCTACTTTTAAACAATATAGATTCCTGTCTTCACAGGAATGACAACTGAGTTAAATTTTGAGAAGGTTAACATCTCAAGACACTACTCCACCAAAGCTAAAATCTGTGCAGCGTGATCTTTCGTTTTTACTTTATCAATTACATGATCTACAACGCCTTCTCCGTTAACTAAAAAGGTTTTACGGTGAATTCCATCATAAATTCTTCCCATAAATTTCTTTTCTCCCCAAACGCCAAATGCTTCAATCACTTCTTTGTTTTCATCTGCTAATAATGGAAATGGAAATTCGTATTTATTCTTAAAATTAGTTTGTCTTTTTTCAGAATCGGCACTTACACCTAATAATTCAAATCCTTTACTTTGCAATTCGGCATAATTGTCTCTCAAATTACACGCTTCTACTGTACAACCTGGCGTACTTGCCTTTGGGTAAAAGAAAACTATCAAGTTTTTTCCAGTAAAATCTGATAAAGAAACTGCATTTCCATCTTGATCATTTACAGTAAAATCGGGTACTTTATCACCTATTTTTAAAGTATTCATAGCGTATCGGTATTTATTATTTATTTTTGCTTAAAAATACTGAAAAATGACCAAACAAGAAAAGGTTCAGTTTGTAATTGATACACTTCAAAGGATATATCCAGAAATTCCTATTCCGCTCGATCATAAAGATCCGTATACCTTATTAATTGCGGTTTTAATGTCAGCACAAAGTACGGATGTGCGTGTAAATAAAATTACGCCGTTATTGTTCGCGAAAGCTGATAATCCGTATGATATGATCAAACTTTCAGTAGAAGAAATTAGAGATATTATTAGACCAGTTGGTTTATCGCCTATGAAATCGAAAGGTATTCATGGTTTATCACATATTTTGATTGACAAACACAATGGTGAAGTTCCACAAAATTTAGAAGATTTAGAAGAATTACCAGCTGTCGGACATAAAACGGCAAGTGTTGTAATTAGTCAGGCATTCGGAATTCCTGCATTTCCAGTAGATACACACATTCACAGGTTAATGTATCGTTGGAATTTGACCAATGGAAAAAATGTAGTTCAGACGGAGAAAGACGCAAAACGTTTGTTCCCAAAGGAAATTTGGAACGATTTACATTTGCAAATTATATGGTACGGTAGAGAGTATTCTCAAGCGCGCGGTTGGAACTTAGATAATGATATTATTACCAAAACTATTGGAAGAAAGTCAGTAATTGATGACTATTATAAAAATAAAAAGACCCGTAGCTAACGAGTCTTTTCCAAAGTTTAGTTGAGAAGCGTTTCAAACTTCATCCTTTTGTAATTAATAACACTTAAAGCCTTTGAATAGTTCAATAAGAAATTAATTGTTTCCTTTTTCGGCAACATTTTTTTCATTTCAGATGAACTTTTAATGTAATTTTTCGCCATACGTCGTTTTTATATTTAAAAGAACAACGCACAGAATTATATTTTATTGTATTAGTTTGTTAAAACTATATTATGTTTATCGATAACTTTTCGCAAATTAATCAACGCGTAACGCATTCTTCCCAAAGCTGTATTGATACTTACGCCCGTTTTTTCCGAAATTTCTTTAAAGCTTAAGTCCTGATACATACGCATCAATAACACTTCTTTTTGATCAGACGGCAATTCATCAACTAAGCGACGAACATCACGTTCTACCTGATTTTTGATGATTTTTTTCTCCGCATTTAAATCTGTATCACTCAAAACTGAAAAGATATTAAAATCACCGCTGTTGTCATACTTTGGCATTCTATTATTCTTTCTAAAATGATCGATTACCAAATTATGAGAAATACGCATGACCCAAGGTAAAAATTTACCTTCTTCATTATAATTTCCTTTTTTGAGAGTTCTGATCACTTTGATAAAAGTGTCTTGGAAAATGTCTTCTGTAATATCTCTATTCAGAACTTTGGAATATATAAAACTATATATTCTTTGTTTGTGACGCTTAATTAATACGCCGAGCGCACACTCGTCACCTTTAATGTAATTAGATACTAATACTGAATCTTGCAGAATCTGTTCCATAGCAATACTTTTTGTAATTGATAATTATCGAGGCTGATAAAATCTATTTAAATTTTCAAAAGTATTTTTTTGCTATAAGCTTCTGTTTTTTGTGGAATAATTTATAAAGTCAAATATAACAACAATAGTTAAAGAAATGCAAATAAAATTCAATATTTTAACATTTATGCTGAATTTATTGACCTGAAACGCTTGTTTTAAAGAATGAAACAGATATTGTTTAGAATATTCTTTGCATCAAATTCATTTTATTTCGAGTTTTAAAAGCAGTATCTTTGCGATTATTTTTTTACAATGACACAAGATCTAGCGACTATAAATCCAAAAGAAAATATTATTATTAAAGGTGCAAAACTGCACAACCTAAAAAATATTGATGTGGTTATTCCACGTAATAAATTGGTTGTGATTACAGGGCTTTCTGGTTCTGGAAAATCGAGTTTGGCTTTTGATACGTTATATGCAGAAGGACAACGAAGATATGTAGAGAGCTTATCTTCGTATGCACGACAGTTTTTAGGTCGTTTACATAAACCTAAAGTAGATTATATTAAAGGAATTGCACCTGCAATTGCCATTGAACAAAAAGTAAACTCTACCAATCCGCGTTCGTCCGTAGGAACCACCACAGAGATTTATGATTATTTAAAGTTATTGTTTGCCCGAATTGGAAAAACCATCTCTCCTATTTCTGGTAAAGAAGTAAAAAAACATACCGTTTCAGATGTAATTAATTATGTAAAAACATTTGAGGAACGAAGTAAACTTTTATTGTTAGCACCTGTAACGGTTCCTGAAGAACGAAGTGCGTTTCACACAATTAAAGTTTTGGCACAACAAGGATATGCTAGAATTCAAAAGAATAACGAAATCTTACGAATTGATGAAATTAATGAAGATTTTTCAGAAGATTTCTCACTCGTCATTGATCGTATTGTAGTTTCGCATGATGAAGATTTCTACAATCGATTAGCTGATGCGGTTCAAACTGCATTCTTTGAAGGAAAAGGCGAATGCTATATAGAAACCGTTAGCGATCAAAAAAGTGCGCATTTTAGCAATAAATTTGATTTAGACGGAATGAAATTCCTCGAACCAAATGTACATTTATTCAGTTTTAATAATCCTTATGGAGCTTGCCCAAAATGTGAAGGTTACGGAGATGTCATTGGAATTGATTCAGATTTAGTCGTTCCAAACACAGGACTTTCAGTCTATGAAAACGCTATTTTTCCTTGGCGTGGCGAAAGTATGAGTTGGTACAGAGATCAATTGGTGAATAATGCATATCACTTTGATTTCCCTATTCACAAACCTTGGTTTGAGTTGACTGAAGAACATAAAAAACTAGTTTGGAATGGAAATAAATATTTTGAAGGATTGCATCAATTCTTTTCATTCTTAGAAGAGAAAAGTTATAAAATTCAGAATCGTGTGATGTTGTCACGATATCGTGGAAAAACGAAATGTGCCACCTGTGAAGGAAAACGACTGCGAGAAGAAGCTAATTATGTGAAGATTGGTGGAAAAACCATTACTGACTTGGTTGTACTACCGTTGGATGAATTGATAGTTTTCTTTGATGAATTAAAGCTGAGTGAACATGATCAAAATATCGCCAAACGTTTATTAAAAGAAATTAAAAATCGTTTGACTTTTTTAACGAATGTTGGACTCGATTATTTAACACTAAATCGTAAATCGAATTCTCTTTCTGGAGGAGAATCACAACGAATTAACCTAGCAACTTCATTAGGAAGTAGTTTAGTTGGTTCAATGTATATATTAGATGAACCAAGTATTGGCTTGCATCCAAAAGACAGTGAACGCTTAATACAAGTATTGATTTCTCTTCGTGATTTAGGAAATACTGTAATTGTTGTTGAGCATGATGAAGATATTATGCGTGCTGCAGATGAAATTATTGATATTGGTCCAGAAGCTGGAACACTTGGTGGACATGTAGTCGCTTTTGGTGATTATGAAACGATTTTGAAAGCAGATTCGCTGACTGCTAATTACCTCAACCAAACAATCAAAATTGAAGTTCCTTCAACACGTAGAACTTCCAACCATTTTATAAAAATTGTTGGCGCACGTGAAAATAATTTAAAAAATATTGATGTTACGTTTCCTTTAAACATGTTAACTGTTGTTACAGGTGTTTCTGGAAGTGGAAAAAGTTCGTTGGTAAAAAAGATTTTATATCCTTCTATGCTAAAAGAAACTGGCGGATATGGAGAAAAAGCGGGTCAATTCACAAAACTGGAAGGAAAATATAGTACTGTTAATCATATCGAATTCGTTGATCAGAATCCTATTGGACGTTCTTCACGTTCAAACCCTGTAACATATATAAAGGCGTATGACGATATTCGCGCGTTGTATGCAAGTCAGAAATTGTCTAAGATTCGTAATTACAAAACCAAACATTTTTCTTTTAATGTAGATGGTGGACGTTGTGAAACCTGTAAAGGTGAAGGACAAGTAACGATTGAAATGCAGTTTATGGCAGATGTACACTTAGAATGTGAAACATGTGGCGGAAAACGTTTTAAGAAAGAAGTGTTAGAAGTTGCCTTTGAAGGAAAAAATATTGATGATATTTTGACCATGACAATTGATGATGCTATGGATTTCTTTACAAAGCATGAGCAAAAGAAAATTCATCGCAAGTTAAAACCATTACAAGATGTTGGTTTAGGCTATGTAACACTTGGACAAAGTTCGTCTACACTTTCTGGTGGAGAAGCGCAACGTATTAAACTTGCATCATTTTTAGTAAAAGGAAATACGAAAGATAAAGCATTATTTATTTTTGATGAACCTACTACAGGATTGCATTTTCATGATATTAAAAAGTTATTGACTTCATTTGATGCGTTGATTGAAAAAGGGCATTCTATAATTGTAGTTGAACATAATATTGAACTTATTAAATGTGCAGATCATATTATTGATTTGGGTCCAGAAGGTGGAAAAAATGGCGGAACACTTGTTGCATCTGGCACACCAGAAGAAATTGTAAAACAGAAAGCTTCATTCACTGGAAAATATTTGAAAGAAAAGTTATAATTAAAAAACTGTCTAAAAATTTAAAAAAACACGTCATTCTGAATTTATTTCAGAATCTCATACTATTGATTTACAATGATTATGGGAAACCAAATCAAGTTTGGTTTGACGAAAATTTAACTTTTTAGACAGTTTTTTTAGTAAGATTACCTTCTATTATTACTTAATAATACGCTTGTATACTTT
Organism: Kordia sp. E; assembly: GCF_056033805.1. Classification (NCBI taxonomy): domain Bacteria; kingdom Pseudomonadati; phylum Bacteroidota; class Flavobacteriia; order Flavobacteriales; family Flavobacteriaceae; genus Kordia; species Kordia sp. E. Next base: position 711,046 of record NZ_JBRASR010000003.1, on the reverse strand, counting down.
TCCTTTTTCAGTATTAATCTGAACAAAGTAAACTCCGCTATCAAGATTTGAAAAATCAAGTTTCACAATTGTATCAGTATTTCTTGTTTTAGTTTGAAGTAATTGTCCATTCATGTTGTACAATTGAATCGTTTCAAACGCAACTTTAGAAGCATCAATCGTTAATTCATCTACAACAGGATTCGGATATACTCTAAAATCATCTAATTCAACATCTGGAGTACTTAGTAATTCCGCATCAATTGTGATTTTAAAACTAGTTGTTACACCAGTTCCTGTATATGTATTCTTCATTCTTACATATATATCTTCTAGTGCTGCTGTGTTTGTATATGCTTCAGGACTTACGATTGCATTTGATCCTGTATTTGCATCTGCTTGTGATAGATGATACGTAAAATCGAAAGAATATATAGCTGTATTAATTGTATTTCCTATCATTCTATCTTCAAACATTGTTAAATCAAATGTTTCTGTTCCATTTGTATCATCATCATTAATAACAATATTATCTGGTTCATCATCTATTATAGGAAATGCTCCAAAAGAGTCATTTCTAACAAACAATACAGTATCAAATACATTATCTAAATGATCAGCAACTACAATCTTTAATCTGTAATTGTGTCCCATTGTCAATTCGTCCATTAACACAAATACTTTTGTTTGTCCATTTAAATTAATAGGAGAATTTGCAGCAGGAATTGATGGAATATTGGTATTTGCAACATCGTAATTGTAACGTTCAAAATATGCTGCATTCGAAGGAGCACAAGTATTGTTATTATCACCTCCACGAACATTGGTAATAGATATTGGTGTCATTGAACCTGGAACTACCGCTATATTTTTAGTAGTTCCTGCATCAATATCTGTTAATAAAAATGCGAAAACATCTCCAAATTGACATTCAAATTGTCCATATTCTTCAGAGGCTAATATAAAGTCCAAGCTTATATTAGGTACATCTGCTACAAAATTAAACGATATATAAGAAGCGTTAAACGTATTTGATGTGGATGTATTTAATTCTAAATCAAGATCTCCTGACCAATTATTAACTCCTCCACTAATAGTAGTCGTATTTGCTCCAGGTACATCAGCGACATTTCCTGTAGACAAAACTAATCCTTCATCAAAAGGAAAGTCAGTTCCGTTTGTATAAAAGTATCCAATACCATTTACACTATTAAAAACTGTTCCTGTTCTGGTAACAAAATTAGAAGCAGGAAAATTAGGGTTTCCTATAAATTGATCTTGTATAATTTCTTGCGCAGTAAATCCTTCATTGATTGTCATTTGGGCATCCGCAAAATTAAACGCAATAAGGCAGAATAAGAGTAGTATTTTTTTCATTGGTAACTGGTTTGTAATTAATGTTGCTACTAAAATACTACACATAAGGGAAAAACAATAATAATACATCTTGCAATTCCACAGATTATGCGAGAAAGTATGTAATTAATTATTTATACTTCTTTAGGATACACGCTTAATAAAGAAAAAACGAAACAATCCATAACATCACAAACGTAACTGGTACTACAAAAATTAAGTAAACAAATGATAGTATACAGGTTTTAATAAATGTTTTGATGTATCCTTGTTCGTAGAATCGTTTTAAGCTAATAATCAGATAGAAGAACGTTGATAAAATTAATAAAACATCAATTACATTGGGAATATCTACAATATAGTTTGTCACTAAAATAATGCTTGAAGCCAAAAACATAAAGGCAAAATAGTAAAAACTAAATACCATATGATGCGCAAAACGTCCTTGTTTTCTGTATAATATTTTTAATAAAAATGCAAAAATAGGAATTAGGAAAAACATAGAAATAGGAATGGTGTCAAAGAATGCTTTTAACAATCCTACACCTCTATTATGTCTAAATTTAATGACTTGTTTCCCAACAAATCTTGCAAACCAACCATCATCATCTTTATAGCCAATTGCTTTTAATTTTTCATCAAGACTAGCATTACTATTTTCTAACGAATCCAATAAATCTGTATCAAAATCGAATCCCAGAACACTAGCGTGCATCTTTTTGTTGCCCGCATTTTTTGTTTTTATAGAATCTTCTTCTAAATTTTCAACTAAGACATTTTTCAATTTAGCTATTGCTAAACTATCAGTGCCTTCCATCTTTGCTGCTTGTATTTCCAAAGCCTTTGCTATAGAATCTCTAACACGATTCGCTTCTGTAACAATCTCCCTTTCCTTACCAAATTGTTCTTTCAGAGAGTTATCAAATTGACGCTGACTAGAACGTGTTGCAATTGAAAATAAAAAGAAAAATACAATTGACGCAAATAAATAAAACTGCGCTGGATGCAAGTATAATAAACGTTTCCCTTTAACAAACTCCTTGGCTAAAAATCCTGGTTTTATTAATAATGGAATGAAACTTCTAAAAAATCGGGCATCAACCGAAAAATAATTCATAATCGTATTATGAAAAAGTAAACGCATACTCAATTTATCATCTACTTTCTGACCACAATTTGGGCAAAAGTTATGATACTGTGTCAATTGATAATCGCAATTGGAGCAATGTTTGGCTTCGGATGACATATGTTTTAGTTACGGTTAGTTGGCATTACAATACACGCAAAGATGCTAAATTCTATTTACAATGAACAATTACACTGCAAATAAATACTTGATAATCTATTAATAATTTTATTTAATTCAACGCAATTTTTTATTATACGATGAACTCAAATTTAGTATGCTAATCTGTACACTTTTCCGTTTTAATGTTACATTTTTAAAGATATTTTTTGAATTACGCTTAAAAAACAACTTCTCAAAACCTACCTAAACTACTAACACATAATGCATTACATTTTTGGCACGCAAATTGGTTTTAACTAAGACAAATAGCGCTCGCCGAAAAGCTTAAAGAGTAGGCATAACCCAAAAAGTATACATTATGAAAAAAATTTACCTTTTATTCGTAGGATTGTTACTAAGTGTAACAACTACACAAGCAAGTGAAACTAGCAACCAACTAGAAACTGCCGAAAATGGGTTAACTAATCGCTATCGTTATGCACAACCGATTAAGTTTGTAGAACGAGGTGTAGAGTTTTTCATTTTCCAAAATGGAGAATTTGATTTTAACACACATCCAACGAATTATAATAGAACACGAAGAGGTTCTATTAATTCAACTTATGGAGCTCCAAGAGTTCGTACAAGAGGAAATCGTTACAATACTAGAAATATTGGTGTTCGTGTAGAACATGATCGTAACGGAAGAGTTCGTAGAATTGGAAATCTATTTATCAACTATGATAGTTACGGAAGAGTAAAAAGAATTGGATCTATATATATGCGTTACCATTACAGACATGGAAAAATTAAACAAGTTGGTGGATTACACTTAAAATATAACCGTAGAGGAAGACTCATAAGACAATATGGAAGTGTAAAACCAATTATAACATGTACGTATTGTGGAGTAAACAATTGTGGAATTGATCATACAGATATTAACTTTGATGATGATTTTCAAAATGGACACGATACACCAGCAAATGATGATGATTTATACTATTACAGAAAAAAAGGAAATCAAAAGAAATTGAAGAAACAATAAATAGTAGTAACCAATAGTAATGTAAAAACCTCGTGAAATGTCTGACTCACGAGGTTTTATTTTTTATAGTATAAAGAAAACGCTCCAACTATTTCTTCGCCGTTTTCATATAATTTCATCAATGATAGAGCCAACTAAACTACAAAAATTAAATCGTGTCAGACGAATATAATTTTTTCTCTTCCATGGTTTCAAGAACTAAAACAGCACTACTATAATTTTTGCCTAAAGTAATTATTTGAAACTACTTTTTAGTATGGCAAAACCTTACTTCCTATCCGTTATTTTGCTTATTTAATGACTTATCATTCAATACCTTTTTTATTAGAAGGTGACTTTGGCACGTTGTTTGGTTTATAATTAGCAAGAACATTAAAACAATCTGTTATGAAAAAAATATTAATTGCACTCACGGGACTCTTCTTCTTTGCTACAACAACAGCAGAAGCAAAACGGACTGAAGCTACAGCAGCTTTTGTTTATAACAACTCATTTTCGTTTGTAGAACAAGGAATTACATTTTCAGTATATAATGACGGAGAGTTTGATTTTTATATCAATCGCCTTCATTCTGGAATTAATGCAAACTTGAATACTGGCGGATTAGATATCAGTTTCAATGCTGGATATAACTACAATCCATACATTCAGTATGATGATTACGGAGCTGTAATTCAAATTGAAAACGTTCCTATTTACTACGATTATTATGGTCGCGTTTTTAGAATCGGAAATATTTCTATGAATTATAATAATTTCGGAAATCTACTTCAAGTAGGAAACATGAATGTATATTATGATAATTACGGACAGTATGCATATACATCAGGTTATATAAATAGATTCAATAGAAGAAATGTTTTTTATGGTAATTGGTTCATTCGTCCAAGTGTAAATTTATGTCTTGTAAATTATAGACCATATAGAAGATATTATACACCAATTCGTTACACGTTTTGTTCACCATATAGAAATAACTTCAGACGTTCATATGCATCTGTAGGGCGTACATATCGTTATGCAGCAAACAATTCAAGAAGAAGTGTGTATAGAAATGACAGAAGAGTTACACGTAGAAATGATGTTGCAGTTAATAATACTAGAAGAAATACAGTAACACGTAACACAAGAACAACTAGGAATAACACACGACTTGCGACAACTAGAAACAATACGCTTCAAAACACAACACGCAACAATACACGTACTACTAGACAAAATAGTACACGTAACACACGTAATAATGTAAGAAGTACTAGAAACGATAGAAATACAGCTACAATTGGAAATGTACGTACAGGTAACTCTAGAATTGATAGAAATAATACCACAAAACCATCACGTACTAATAACGTGAGATCAAGTTCAACTCGAAATAATACTAGAGCAGTTTCACCAACAAGAACGACTCGAAATAATAATTCAGTAAGAAGTACACGAAATACAAACACAAGAGTTGCCAATACATCAAGAGGTAATTCTACTAGAAATAGAGCAACACAAACAAATAGAAGTTCTCAAAGAAGCAACGCTACAAGATCGAATAAAAGATCACGTAATACGGCTTCACAAAGATCTAATCGCTCACAACGAAAAGCTACAAGCTCTCGAAAGAGAACTACTAGAAGTAGAAGTTAACACTTAGTTGTTTAGTTATATAAATTAACCTTGCCTGATATTCTTTACCAAAATATCAGGCAAGGTTTTTTTATGAAAGGTTATGAAGTAAGCTAGCCAATCGTTTAGTCAACGCTTTGCGCGAATATTTTTGTAATCCAATTGGCGAAGTAGTAAGTTGTTCCTTTTTATATAAATGATAATACGCCAAAATTTGCGCTTTTAATGCTTCTTTTTCAGAATATAAAAAGTAGGTTCCAGTATTTGTTTCTTTGATAATTTTTGAAATATCAGCGCCTTCTGGACCAAGTCCAATAATTGGTCGTTCGGCAACCATATATTCAAATATCTTTCCAGCAATAATTCCTTTTGTTTTTTCAGCATTAATTTCAATCAACAACAATACCTGTGAAGTTCGTTGCAATTCCAATGCTTTTTTATGAGAAACATAGCCAAAATATTCTGTATACTTATCTAAACCTACTTCACTAATCATTCGTTTAATACGATCACTTATCACACCGGCGAATTGCAACTGAAAATCTTCAGCAAAATCTGTTTCTTCTTGAAGCAATTCTGCCAAGACTTCCCATAATACTGTAGGATTGCGTTCTGATAATAAAGAACCGATATGTGAAATAGTAAACTTTTCGCTTAATGGTTTGTGTTCATATTTTTCAACATCATAACCATTTGTAATGACTTCTATTGGTTGTGTTGTAATCTCGGAAAATTCTTCTTTTGTAGTAAAACTTGTTGTTATAATTGTATCGGCAGTTTGCAACACTTCAGCTTCTAACTGTTTATGTTTTTGCTTTGATTTCTCAGTTAATTTCAATTCTGCATGATATCCAATCGTTGTCCATGGATCTCTAAAATCTGCTAGCCATTTTATAGTTAACTCCTTTCGTAATTGGAGCCCAATCATATGTAAACTATGTGGAGGACCAGTTGTAATAATAGTATCAATATTTTCTTCTTCAAGATATTTTTTTAAAAACTTCACTGAAGGTTTTATCCAATATTTACGTGCATCAGGAATAAAAAAGTTTCCGCGTATAAAAAGCAATAACTTTTCAATTAAGGTTTGTTTTTCTTTTGCGATAATACCTTTACTGATTTTTTTTGTTTTCTTTTTGGAAAAAATAGTTGCAAGCGAATACGGCTCAAAAATTGATTTCCTCAAAATTGTAATATCTTTTGGAATATCACTTGAAAATGATTCGTCTACAATTGGATAATTAGGGTTTTTAGGAATATATAATACTGGTTCAATGTCAAAATCACGTAAATATTTTACGAATTTTAACCAGCGCTGTACGCCTGGTCCACCAGCTGGCGGCCAATAATATGAAACAATGACTACTTTTTTTGGCATAACTCTGAGGGATTAATTATGCGTTCACTTCTCTCCTACGTCTGAACTCGAAATATAAAGCTCCAATGATTAAAAGTACTAAAATTATGGTACTTGCCAATGAAACTGTAATTCCTGTATCTACAATTTTAGGTTCAAATTTAAAATCAATTGTATGTGTTCCTGCTGGAACTTCTATTCCACGTAACACGTAATTCACACGGTAATGCGGCACTAATTTTCCATCTACATAGGCATTCCAACCATATGGATAATGAATTTCTGAAAATACAGCAAAACCAGCTTCTTTATTTTCTGCCTTGTATGTTAGTTCATTAGGCTTGTATTGAATCAGTTCAATAGTTGATAATGAATCTTTTCCGTATGCTGCTTTTAAATTCTCAGCGGCTTCTTGTCCTTTTCGGAACACAACTTCATTTCGTGTGTTTAATCCTGCTAAAGACAACATTTCTTCATCAGCTGTATCAACAAGGTTTAGTTTATTTACAAACCAAGCATTTCCATTCGGATATGGATTTCGCATCGCTACAGCGCCTGCTCCAGCCTGATCTTGTTCTCCTTCCAAGTCTTTAATGATATACTTTACATTTAGCATATTAATAACGCCGATACTGCGCTCAGTTACTTGAAACTGTTCATTGCCATGATCTAAATAGAAATCATACAATTCTTGAAACTGTCGTGGTTTTGCAGCATGATATCCGCCAAGTGTATTGTGAAAATAAGCTGTACGTGAATTTGCCATTCGCAATCGCGGTTCAAATACACGATAATGCCCTTTATCTTTTAAAATTTGTTTATCAACTTCTAAGGTTCTGTATGGTTGTTCAAATTGTGCTTTTGATACAAATCCTTCCGTAGAAACATAACGCCTTGCAACACCTACTAAATCGAACAATAAAAATCCTACTAGTAAAACAATTACGATATTTTCTTTTAGTTTACCCTTGATGAATGCAAATAAAACTGCCGCCGATACTAGAATTAAAAGTAAAGAACGGATTGAATCGTGTGTGAATATTGCCGAGCGATCTTCACGAATGATCTCCATAAATTCTGGGCCAAAAACTGCTTGTTCATAATAGGCATCATTTAAACCAACAAAATCAAACAATGCCGTTTTAAATAATAAAAAGAATACGATAATTCCGCTAAGAATGGCTGCACTTAAAATTAATGCGCGCTTCTTTTGCTCCGTTTTGACTTCTTTATTGAATAAACTTACCAATGCCAATACACCTAAAATTGGAATACACAATTCTAAAATTACTTGTATGGACGAAACTGCTCTAAACTTACTGTACAATGGAAAGTTTTCCAACATGAAATCTGTAAGCCAGCTTAAATTTTTTCCCCAAGACAATAATAATGACATCAAAATTCCACCGACAAGCCACCATTTTGTTTTATTTCTTACCAAGAATAATCCTAACAATGCCAAGAAAATAATAACTGCTCCAACATAAGCTGGCGCAGCAACAATAGGTTGATCTCCCCAATATGTTGGAATATTACGAACAATATCTCTTGCTTGTGTCGGAGAAATGTTTCGTTGTAATAAAAACTTATACGATTTTGAACCAGTTCCTAAATCTTCAGAATTTGCGCCTCCCATAAATCGTGGAATTAACAAATCAAAAGTTTCAACTTTCCCGTAACTGTACTCTGTAATATATTCTTTGGAAAGTCCTTGTGTTTCTTTTTTGCTTCCGTCTGGCTTAATAGTCAATTCACTTTTACCACGCATACTCCAATCTGCATACTGCTTGGTTGTTAATAAGCTTGCCCCATTGACTCCAATTGCCAAAACTACTGCAACAACTAATAATCCGACAGCTTTAAAAAAGTGTTGTAACTCGTTGTTTTTAAATGCTTTTTTTAAATATTTTTGATCTAGTTTAAAAGGTTTTTCTTTACTGAATAAATAATGAACGAAGTATACCAAACCAAGTATAATAACTAACAACATTAAATAATAGGTCATCTGTGGATGTGCTGTCATAATTTCTAATGACATGGCAACTGCGGTTAGCAAAAATCCCCATATATATTTCCGTTGAAACGTTAGTAGAATTCCCGAAAGCACCAACGGAAAGTACGCTACAGCATGTGCTTTGGCGTTGTGACCAACGCCGAGTATAATAATAAAGTACGTGGAAAACCCGAAGGCGACAGCTCCGAGAAACGCGAGTTTGTAATTGACTCGCATCACCAATAATAAGATATAAATTCCTAGAAAATATAGAAAGAGATAATCTGCAGGTCTTGGTAAAAAACGCAACGTTCTATCAAGCGTTTTTACATATGTGTGCGGATAACGCGCTCCGAGTAAATACGTTGGCATTCCCCCAAAAGCATTGTCTGTCCAATACAATTCTTCTCCTGTAGCATCTCTAAAATCATTTTGTTTTTTTGCCATTCCAGCGTACTGGACAATATCGGTTTGCTGAATTTTTTTTCCTTGTATTACTGGATAAAAATATGCCAACGACATTCCAATGAATAGTACTATTGCTATTACATGAGGAATTATTTTTTTGAAATCTATTTGCACTTGATATTATTTTTTAGCGTGTCAATGAATAAAAGCAATATACTACCCTTTTTTAAAAGGCATAATTGAAGTATTAATCTACTTCTTCAAAATCTATATATTCACCCACTTTTTTTGAAGGTTTTGTTTTTGACGCTTTGTCTATAACTGTTTCACCTTCTCTTGGTTGTTGTTGATTTTGTGCGTGTTGCTTGAATTGTTCTGAAAATTTCTTTTCAGCTTTTTTTGCTACATATCGTAACAGAATTGGCGCAAATAATCTGCCTAAAACACGTAATGCGTAAATGACAAGAATTATAATCGCTATTGTTCGTAGTAAGTTTATTAACATAATCCTGAAAAACCTATATTTTTTCAAAAATACAATTTATGAAGATTTAATATCGTTTTTACTAGATAAAAAACTATATTTTTATGTAGTTTTGACTTTAACCCAATAAAAAATGATGAAAACAAATCCCTTCTTAGCAGTCCTCGGTTTTTTATTTTTATCCACTTCTGCCTTTGCGCAATACACAGAAGTAATCAATTCAAATCGTCCTGGAGCTTCTATTAGTGCTTTTGCCGTTGGAAAAAACGTGTTACAGTTTGAAGGTGGAATGTTTGTAGAACAGCAGAAACACAAGAAGCTAAATACCGAAGTGAAAGCTTTTGGGTTAGATTTTGCTTTGCGTTACGGAATGTTTAAGGAACAACTTGAAATTAGTTGGGAAGGAGCATATCAGTTTGATACATTCACAAATAATTCAACAAATCCAGCATTTGCGTTTAACAGAAATGGTTTTTTATCACATACAATTGGAGCTAAATATATGATTTACGATCCGTATATTAAATCTTCACAAGAAAAACCAAATTTATTGAGTTGGAGAGCAAATAACTCGTTTCGCTGGAAAGATTTAATTCCTGCAATAGGTGTTTACGCTGGAGCGAATTTTATATTTTCAGACAATCCATATTTCCCAAGAAACGAACCTTCTTTCAGTCCTAAAGTTACATTGGCTACACAAAGTCATTTTGCAGGACGTTGGGTTTTTGTTTCTAACATTACATACGATCGTATTACTTCTGACACAAAAGAACTAAGCTATATTTTAACATTGACACATGCGTTTGATAATCCAAAATGGTCTGCATTTGTAGAACACCAAGGAATTGACAGCGATCGTTATGCTGACGCCTTATTTAGAGCTGGTGGCGCATATTTATTAGGTGAAGATTTTCAATTAGATGGTTCAATTGGCGCAAGTATAAAAAATACACCAACACGTTTGTTTGCTTCTATTGGTATTTCATACCGAATTGATGATTGGCACGTTGATGAATTGATTCCAATTGACGAACAAGATCCAAAAGGTGACGAAAAGAAGAAGAAGAAAAAAGATGAAGATGAGTTAAAGAAATTTGAAGATGAAGGTGATGGCGGTTCTATCTAATATCCTTTTTTCAAACTAACCCAAATTGATGATTAATGATTGACATTCGTGAAGCTACTTCTAAAAAGGATTTAAAAACTTTTGTAAAATTCCCATTCGGTCTTTATAAAGGTTCCAAATATTGGGTTCCACCTATTATAAAAGATGAATTAGAAACATTTAATAAAGACAAGAATCCAGCATTTATAGATGCTGACGCACGTTTTTTCTTAGCATATAAAAATGGAAAATTGGTAGGTCGTGTTGCTGCAATTGTCAATTGGATTGAAATTAAAGAACAAAAACTTTCCAAAATGCGTTTTGGTTGGTTTGATATGATTGACGATTTAGAAGTTTCAGGTGCTTTACTTGATAAAGTGGCCGAAATTGGAAGATCGCATAATTTAGAATACATGGAAGGTCCGGTTGGATTTTCAAATTTAGATAAAGTTGGCGTGCTTACGGAAGGGTTTGACCATATTGGAACCATGATTACTTGGTATAATCATCCGTATTATGAAAAACATCTTATTCATCACGGATTAATTAAAGAGAAAGAATATTTAGAAAATAAATTTCCTTTTGAGAATGTAAAGCCGAAGTTTTTTGAGCGTGTACAAAACTTAATCAAGAAACGTTATCAACTTCGCGAACTCAATTTTACGAAGACAAAAGATATAATGCCGTATGTAGATCAAATGTTCGATTTATTTAATGCATCGTACGCTTCGTTGTCTTCTTTTGTTCCTATCAATGATATTCAGAAAGCATATTTTAAAGATCGTTATTTGAACTTTATCAATCCAGAATTTATCAAATTTGTGGTTGATAAAGATGATAAATTAGTTGCTTTTGCAATTGTTATGCCTTCATTTGCGGAAGCATTACAGAAGATGAATGGTAAATTATTTCCTTTTGGGATTTTCCACTTATTAAAAGCTCGAAAAAAACCAAAAAATATTACATTCTACCTAATTGGTGTACATCCTGAATATCAAAGTAAAGGTTTAACCGCCATTTTATTCATGGAATACTACTTAACGTTTACCGAAAAAAATATCGAGACTTGTATCCGAACACCTGAATTAATTGAAAATACAGCAATTCACCAGCTTTGGAAACATTTTAAACCTGTAACACATAAGCGTCGTAAAACGTATAAGCGAAATCTTTAGGTTTCTTAGATGTTAGACTCACTCAACTTCGATCAACGTATTTAAAATAACTCTAAATCGTCATTTCGAGTATTATTGAGATCAAAATATATTTTGATTGAAAATACCTAGCATAAGCTATAGCAAGACAAATTTGTATTGAAAAATATTTCTATTTCACTCAATATGGTACTTAAAAATAGTCTAATCTACTCACTACTAAAATCTCAATACTATCTAAAAAGCAGTTAACACTTCATCAAAAGGAACTTCAAGTTGTGTTCCATCAATCATATTTTTTACAACACAAGTATTGTTTTCCAATTCATCTTCACCAATAAGAATCACAAACGGAATGTTACGCTTATTAGCATAATTCATTTGCTTTTTCATCTTAGCCTTATCTGGATACAACTCTGCACTTTTTCCAGCTTCTCGTAAGGTTTTAATCAGTTTCATAGAAGCAAGCGCTTCTTTCTCACCAAAATTAATACACAATACATCTACTTTATCTGTAACAGTTTCAGGGAACAAACCAAGTTCTTCTAATACCAAGTATATTCGATCCAATCCAAATGAAATTCCAACTCCACTCACATTTTTCAATCCAAAAATCCCTGTCAAATCATCATAACGTCCACCGCCGCCAATAGAACCCATTTTCACGCCTTTTGGTGCAGAAACTTCATAGATTGCTCCTGTATAATAATTCAATCCTCTAGCGAGTGTTATGTCTAAATCTAGGGTTGCCGTTTTTAATCCTAAAACCTCAATAGCTTCAAATACAAATTCTAAATCGGCAATTCCTTTCATTCCTTCTTCAGAACTAGAAAGTAATCCTTTTAATTGTGCTAGTTTTTCGTCTAAACTTCCTGAGAAACCAAATAATGGTTGCACTTTTTCTATCGCTTCCGCAGAAATGCCTTTATTGAGCATTTCGTCTTTCACGCCTTGCTCACCAATTTTATCTAGTTTGTCTAACGCAACTGTAAAATCGATTAATTTGTCCTTTGCTCCTATCACTTCCGCAATTCCAGAAAGGATTTTTCGATTGTTTATTTTGATCGTAACACCTTCTAAACCTAAGTTCGCAAATACTTGATCATATAATTGTACAAATTCCACTTCTTGCCATAAAGACTTTGAACCAACTACATCTGCATCACATTGAAAGAACTCTTGGAATCTTCCATGTTGCGGTCTATCAGCACGCCAAACTGGTTGAATTTGATAGCGTTTAAACGGAAATGTAATATCATTTTGGTGTTGCACCACATATCGTGCAAACGGAACTGTAAGATCATAACGTAAGGCTTTTTCGGCTAACGAATTTGAAAAACGTGCTAAATTTCCATCTTCCAATGCTTTCAAATCAGCTTTCTTAACCTTTTCGCCTGAATTCAGTATTTTAAAAATCAAACGATCACCTTCTTCTCCGTATTTCCCAAGCAACGTTTCAGATTTCTCAAAAGATGGCGTTTCTATTGGCTGAAATCCAAAGCTTTGAAAAGCTATTTTTATAATGTTAAATATGTAGTTACGTTTCGTTACTTCTATTGGAGAAAAATCTCGTGTTCCTTTTGGTATGCTAGGTTTCTGTGCCATGATTCTGTATTGTACAGCAAATATAGTTCTATTTTCTTTTTTGTGTAACTGTTTAATGATTGAAAAATTGAATGATTATAAAATTGAAGTATTTCCTAAACTTTTAGGAGCGGTATTTGAAGATTTAAAAATTATTTTAAAGAAAAAACAATTATTTTTGTAGTCCTAGTAAATACCTAATGTAGGAATTAAGTATTAACACTCGTAAATATAACAATCACATAAACTAGTTTTACAATATTATTAATCATAAAAAACTAATCTTATGGGAAACACAATTGGAGCCACTTCTTGGCTTGACAACAACGGACAAATTCACCTTAGAGTTTACAGTTTACAACAATCAAATGGAAAACTATTAGAAAGATGTTGGGATAGTAACAAATGGTACGATGGTAACCTAACAAATCAGTTTGATGCAATTTCTGGTGCTGGAGCAACTTCATGGCTAGATAAAAGCGGGCAGATTCATATTAGAGTATATGCCGTTGGTACCAATGGTAAAATTATGGAATTTTGTTGGGATAAAGACAAATGGTACTCAGGAGCATTAAGCAATCAATATCAAGGAAGTTCAACTCCACAAGCAGCTTCATGGTACGATAAAGATGGACAAGTGCACATCAGAGTATATGCATACAACCAAGACAATGTACAAAAAGAATATGCTTGGGATGGATCAAAATGGTACATTGGTGCATATACTGAATAACTACATTTTTCAACCTACTATTAAAAAAGAGTTTCTTAAATAAGAAACTCTTTTTCTATTATTATTTTTATTTGAATGCTTAGTTCTAAAATATTGAAGAAAGAATTTAGGTTATTTACTTTTATGGAATAACTTATTTTTTTCTAACTTGTTCTCGTTAAGAATTATCAATCATGAATCTCAAACCAATCAATTGCCCAAAATGCCACGAGGAGCAACCTCGAATTCGAAAACCAAAAGGTTGGAAAGAAATTTTATGGGGCGGAAATACCTGTAAAAACTGTGGCTGTAAAATGGATAGATTCGGTAAAGAACGAAAATGATTTTTTACTGAAATACACCCTATGTTTTCAAAATTATCAACTGTGTTCGAATTGACATTTTAGAAAAATCATACATCTAAAATTGTAAATCGCTTACGCCATCATTGCTTCAAACCATTGAAATAACTGACCTTTGGTAATGTTTGAACCTTGTTGCACTAATGCAAATTTATCCGCATTACGATCTTCTGAATACGCTTTATTTGCTGTTAAAATTTCCACTTCTTCCGTAGAATAGTTATCACGTAACCATGCAAACCCTTCTTTTGTTGTAATATCAATACCTTCTTGAAGCACTTTGACAGCAATTAATTTCATTTCATTTTCACCTAAGTGAAATAAATATAAATGTTGCGCCGAAATATTTTCTAAATAGGCAGCTTGCGTCAATACACCTTCCCAAACTAAATCACTAAATACATCAACTTCTTGTTCAGCAACTGCTGGCTTTTCAGTTTTCAACTTGCTCCATTCATCTGCTGTGATGGACTGTGTTGCTAAAAAGTTGATAAATTCTTGGTGTAATTCTTCTAATTGTTCTTTTGTAAGTCTTGCGTATTTCATGATATTCTAAACTAAAAGTGCTTGCTGTTTTGCAAATGAGCGTGCAAATTTACAACTATTACATTATTTCCCATAAAAAAAGCCACTCAAAATTGAGTGGCTTTACACAAACGATATTTGTTTGTTTTATTTTGCTTCTGCAATAACTTCGAATGGTAAGTCTACAACTACACTTCTGTGTAATCTTACTTTCGCTTCGTATTTACCAGTTCTTTTAACACTTCCACCGATAACCTTGATAAATTTTCTATCAAGTGAATGACCAGCTTTTTCAAGTGCTTCAACTAAGTTAATATTGTTTACAGATCCGAAAAGTTTAGTTCCAACACCTGTTTTTGCAGTAATCTTAATTTCTAAGTCTAACAATGCTTTCGCAACTGCGTTAGCCTCACCAACTAATTTCTCTTCTTTGTATGCTTTTTGTTTCAAGTTCTCTGCCAAAACTTTTTTAGCTGAACTTGTTGCTAACGTTGCAAATCCTTGAGGAATTAAGTAGTTTCTTCCGTATCCGTTTTTTACAGTTACGACGTCATCTTTAAATCCTAAATTTTCAACGTCTTGTCTTAAAATAAGTTCCATAATGTGTCTCTATTTTATTTTAACATATCGCCAACATATGGCATTAATGCTAAGTGACGTGCTCTTTTTACAGCTACAGACACTTTTCGTTGATATTTTAATGAAGTTCCTGTTAAACGACGTGGTAATAATTTACCTTGTTCGTTTACGAATTTGATTAAGAAGTCTGGATCTTTATAATCGATATACTTGATACCAGATTTCTTGAAACGGCAATATTTCTTTGCCTTCGTAGTCTCTATGTTTAAAGGAGTTAAATATCTAATTTCACCTTCCTTTTTTCCTTTTGCTTGTTGTTCTATTGACGACATAATTTCTTAAGATTTAGCGGTTTTTCTATTTCTTCTTTTCTCTGCCCAAGCAATAGCATGTTTGTCTAACCTTACAGTTAAATAACGCATGATACGCTCGTCACGTCTAAATTCTAGCTCATAAGGAGTAATAACTTCTCCTGGTGCTTGGAATTCGAATAAGTGATAGAAACCACTTTTTTTGTGCTGAATTGGGTAAGCTAACTTTTTTAGTCCCCAATCTTCCTTTGAAATCATTTTTCCACCTCTAGAAACAACGAAATCTTCAAATTTCTTTACTGTTTCCTTTATCTGAGTTTCAGATAAAACGGGATTTAAAATGAAAACAGTTTCATAATGATTCATAAATACTATTTTTTAATTAAAAATGAGCGCAAATTTACTGTTTTATAATTTGAATGCAAATAAAAAACAATCTTTTTTTTGTGCAAATATGTAATAAAATCCGTAATAAAACCGCGATTTTGTTGCGACTTTGATTTATTTTTTATAACATTGCATGTACCCAAATTTGATAAAATCGCTTTTAACATATGAAGCTTAACTGTATTATCGTAGATGATTCTTCTATACAGCGCATGGCTGTGGCGAAGTTGACGCTAAACCATCCATCTTTGAACCTCATTGCTGAGTACAGCAATGCTATAGAGGCAAAGAATGGACTGAAAACGAACAATGTCGATTTAATCTTTTTGGATATTGAAATGCCTGTTTTAAATGGATTTGACTTGCTAGAGTCTTTAAAAAATCCACCACAAGTAATCATGGTTACTGGAAAAACTGAATATGCTTTTAAGGCATTTAACTATGATGTTACTGACTTCTTACACAAACCTTTAACGAAAGATCGTTTTGACAAAGCCATTTCGCGTGCGCTTGATAAATCTAATTATGGTGGAAAAAGTGCCGAAGATGATGATCATATTTTCGTGAAAAGTAATTTGAAGAAGCGTAAGGTTATTTTAAACAGTATAAAATGGATTGAAGCATTAGGTGATTATGTAAAGTTAGTTACTGATGATAGCAATATTGTTGTTTTGTCTACCATGAAAGCTTTTGAAAAGCAGTTACCTGAGAATAAATTTTTACGAATTCACAAATCCTACATCGTGAATTTGGACAAAGTTGATCGTTTTAATAGTAAGAATGTTGAAATTTCAGGTCAATTAATTCCATTAAGTAGAAATAAGAAAGTAGAACTTTCTGAAGCACTTTCTAATATTTAGAAGATCTAAATACTATTTCTTAATTACTTCTCGATACTATTCTTTCTGAAAATCACTCGAAGTGACGTTTTTTTTAACTTAATATTAAGTCATTCACTTCCTTATACCACTTTAAACTGTATCCACATCAATAATCACACGTACACTTCTATAGTTTGCTATTGAAGAAAAACTATTCTTTATACGATTGATCACATCTTTTGTCTTTGCCAACGATTGTTGCTTTGGTATTTTCAATAAAATATGTTTCAAGTATAGATTTCGAATTCTAGCAATTGCGGGGAATTCTGGTCCCAATACGTTTTCTCCAAAACTATTACGAAGCGATTTTGCAAACCAAGCCGCACTTTCATTGACACGATTGTATTCTTTGTGTTTGAGTGTAATTTTAATTAATCTATAGAAAGGCGGATAATGAAATTGTCGTCGATCATTGAGTTGATCTTTAAACATTTCTTCATAATTTCCAACCGAAACTTGTTGCAGTATTTGATGATACGGATTATACGTTTGCACAATTACTTTTCCACGCTTTTTTGTTCTTCCGGCTCTACCGGCAACTTGCTGAATGAGCTGAAAACTACGTTCATGTGCTCTAAAATCAGGGAAATTCAACATGCTATCTGCATTCATGATTCCAACCAAATTCACATTTCTAAAATCCAATCCTTTTGTCAGCATTTGCGTTCCTACTAAGACTTGAATTTCTTGTTGCTCAAACGCAGAAATGATTTTTTGATATCCGTATTTCCCACGTGTTGTATCTAAATCCATTCGCCCAATTTTTACTTCGGGCATTAGTTCTTTTAATTCCTCTTCTATTTGCTGCGTTCCAAAACCTTTTGAATCTAATTCAGTACTTCCACACGCCAAACATTGATGCTGCATGGCAATGTGATGACTACAATAGTGACAACGCAATTGATTTTTGTAATGATGAAACGTTAAACTTACATCACAATTGGGACATTGTGGCGAATGTCCACATGTATTACATTCAATAATTGGCGCATAACCACGCCTGTTTTGAAATAGAATTATCTGTTCGCCATTTTCAAGCGTTTCTTCCATTTCTTCTAGCAAACGGTCAGAAAAATGACCTTTCATACGTTTTTTACGATGCTTTTCCTTGATATCGACTAATTCCATATCTGGCAATAAAACATTTCCATAACGCCGTGTAATCGTCGCGATGGCATATTTATTTGTTTTCGCATTGTGATAACTTTCTATACTTGGTGTAGCCGAACCTAGTATTATTTTTCCTTGATGCATTTTTGCCAATACAATTGCCGCATCACGTGCGTGATATCGTGGTGCTGGATCAAATTGTTTGAAAGATGTTTCATGCTCTTCATCCACTATGATTAAACCTAAGTTTGAAAATGGTAAAAATAACGAAGACCGCGCACCTAACACAATTTGAGCTTTCGGCTTATTTTCCAACACATTGTTCCAAACCTCAACACGTTCATGAACTGAATATTTGGAATGGTAGATGGCAACTTTTTCGCCAAAATATTGCTGTAATCGCGAGATTAATTGTGTTGTTAATGCAATTTCTGGCAACAGATATAATACTTGTTTTCCAGTTTGTATAATTTCTTCAATCAACTTTACATAGACTTCCGTTTTTCCAGAAGATGTGATTCCGTATAACAAACAAACATCTTGCGTTTTAAAGGCTGATTTGATGGTTTCATACGCTTCCACTTGATATTCATTGAGTTCTTTAGAAGCTTCCGTTTCATCGCCATTATACTCTACTCTATCTTTTTGAATGTAGTATTCCTCAAGAATTTCTTTATTAACCAACGTTTTTATAATTGCAGAACTTGCTTTGCTTTGCTTACTTAATTCCTTGACTGTAATTGGCTTTTTGGTCGTAGCCGAAAGTGAAAATAATGTAAGAATGACTTCACGTTGTTTTTTTGCTCTGCTTAATGTTTCAAGTAGTGTTTGTAGATTTTCTTCCTTTGTGTATGTTTCATGAAGCTTTACGTAGCGAACTAATTTTGGTTTGTATTGCTCGTAAATTTCTTCGTATACCTGAATTACTTCTTTGTCAATTAACCGCTTTAAAACTGGTAACACATTCTTCTTCTCAAGAATACTACTTATTTCCTGAATCTTCAATAATGATTGATGCTGCAAGGCTTCAAAGATTAGAAACTCATCATCTTTTAATTCATTTTCATTTATCTCAGAGTTTTCATTTTTAGAAATTATTGTTTCACTTTCTAATAGAAAAGCACTTGGAACAGCCGAACGAAATACTTCGCCCAAACTAGACATGTAGTAATCTGAAATCCATTGCCAATGCTGCAATTGTTGTTTGGTAACAATTGGGTGTTCGTCTAAAATTTGTTGAATTTCTTTTGCTTCGTATACTTCAGGAGCAATTTGATGAATCTTATACACCAAAGCGGAATATACTTTGCTTTTCCCAAACGGAACAGCGACACGCATTCCTTGTTGTAGAAATTGTGCTTCTGCTTCGGTTATACTATACGTAAATAGTCGTTGAAGCGGAATTGGTAATATGACATCAATGAAATAAGCCATTTTTCAAAGGTAAATACTTTCTATAAAAAGAAGCACTATTCTTCGATCATTTTCATAAGTGTATGATGATTTATTCTACTGATGATTCCAGAATCATATTTAATATAAACTTGTTTGTCTTTAATAAATATTTGATAGTCTTTTGTTGGAAAAACTTTTAAGTACTTATCTACTTTCGTATTCTTTACCGTAAGCACGTTCATTCCCCATACTCCTATTTTTTTATATTCTGCTATAAGAAATCCTAATTCATCACCTTTTTGCAATGTATATACTCCAAAAGAGCCATCAACTTCTATTTTATCATATATCGCTTCCAGTTCTTGTTCTCCATTTGCGTTGTACAAACCATATTTGTCTTTTTTACGAACCATTATTTTATGATTGTGATATAAACCATCAGTTAATAATCCAGGCGGAATTATACCATTCATAGGTCCGTTACTATTTTTTCTATTACTCCCAGAAGAATTTACAGTGACATCCATTTCAAATGGAACAATGATTTCGTCGTATTCCATAGGCAGCAAAAAGCTACCATCTGACTTTACGATTCCCCATATATAGTTTCCGCGCTTTTTCTTAGCCACCAACATCATTGGTTGCTCTCCACGCAACAAGTATGGTTTTCCAATACTATCATATTTTGCAGGAATAACCTCTCTACCAAGCACTAAACCAAATTTTCTTCTATTCTTAAAAACGATATAGTTTTCATGATAATGACGTTCTACATCATTTTTGTGTGATTTTGTTTTGTGATATTCATAGCCAAAATTATAGGATACAATATCTAAATCTTCAACTTTATCAACAGGGATAACCTCAATGGTTTCTTCAGCTTTTTTTGCTTTATTTTTTATCGTTATGAATTGTACTTCATTTCCATTTTGCACAAATTCATATTGAAACGTATTAAATGAAGAAGGTTGTCTTTTTGCTTTCTTCTTTTTATCACTAGCCTTATATCTAGGATCTGCTTCTATTTCTTCTTGCGGTAATTCTTCAAGTTCTTTTTCAGTTGATGGTATTTCTTGTCCAATTGATAGATTAACAAAAGCTACACAACATACCAAAACGATTATTTGTTTACGAAAAATCATATTTCAAAAGTAATTACTTTAACTAAAAAAACCACTCTTTTTGAGAGTGGTTTTTGTGTTTTTATATATGTGTGTTATTGCACACGATACCAATTTTGTGTTCTGTATAGAAATGCCACATAACCACGCACATATAGTTTATTAGAGTCGTCAGTATCTAGCCAAAGTCTACATTTATATTCTTTTCCTTTTTCTGGATCAAGAACTTTTCCTCCTTCATATTCATTATCATCTTTGGTAAGTCCATTGATGATTACCATTCCTAAAACTGGCTTATTTTTTCGATCACCTTTACATTTTTCACATAAACCATCACGTTTTGCAGGGTTTAGAATTTCAATCACTTTTCCGTAGATTTTTCCATCTTTCTGATAGATTTCTACAATCGATTTTGCTTCTCCTGTTTTGTCGTCAATGGTTTTCCATTTGCCTTCTATGCTTTGCGCAAATGCAGCCTGAAAGCTCAAAAACACTATGGTTGTAATTATATAAAGTATATTTTTCATTAATACAACTGCACTTAAACTAGTTACCTAACATTCCTTTTTTCAGCTTTTTATCTGCTGGCTTGTCTGATAACCAGATTCCAAATAATGCTTTTTTAAATTTCAATCCTGAAATTGTTCCTTTTTTAGTTCCGTTTTTATAAACTACTACACCAGTTCCATTAATGTATGCAATATCAAAGATGTCTCCGTCATTAATTTCATCACTAAAAAAACCTTTAAATTTTTCTATTTCTGTTGAAATTGGGGCTACATTTCCACCTGTTGCATTTTCAAAACCTTCATTTACAGCATTGATCATTTTTTTACTAGAAATTAAGCGTGATGTAATGTGTAATTTTATCGCCATTGATTCATCAGCCTCCATGATATCTTTCGCATCACTTGATTTCTGCTTTAGGTATAATCCTCCAGAATATAATTTAAACCAAGCTTTCTTTCTAACTCCTGCGCCATTGTATACAAGCTCTTGACCTTCAAAATTTACTGTCTCAGGAAGTGTCGCTGCACCAATTTCTATTTGTGCATATGAAGCACTCATACCTACGATTAGAAAAGCGATTAACGCATAAATTGTCTTTTTCATTTTATATTGGGTTTATTTATAATTTCGTGTTGTAATATAGTACTTTTTATTATGCAAACATAATAAATTAGTCTACCTGCTTATTCATTTTTAACATATCTAAAGACGCATTTAACTCAAACCCTAAGAGTAATATATTAGCATTCAACCATATATACATCATTAGAATTAACAACGCTCCAATAGAACCATATAATTCATTGTATTGAGAAAAGTTTGAAATATAAATTCCGAACAAATACGATGTCAATACAATTAGTACTGTTGTTAATAAAACGCCTGGAGAGAAAAATTTTGCTCTTCGCCCTTGATACGTTCCAAAATGATATAGAATTGCAGTTCCAATGTAGACCATCAAAATAATAAACAGAAATTTCGCAATGTTAATAGCTGTTTCGTTACCACTTGCAACTTGAATACCAGTTGTTTTTCCTGCTAAATCACTTATGTATGGAATGACATATATTTCTACATATCCTAATACCACAATGGTAAAAATCAATAACAATGCCAAGATTAATCCAACACTTAAAGCAAAAGCATATTGCTTGAAAAAGCTTCTTCTTTTTTGAATGTGGTATGAGTTTTCAAATCCTGCAAAGATAGCACTGACACCATTTGCCATTAAAAATATTGATAATAAGAAGGTTGAAGAAAGTAATCCTCCACGTTTATTTTTCACAATATCTACAATGATTTCATTAAAAAAACTTGCTGTTTCATCAGGCAAGAACGATGTGATTGTGCTTATAAAATCTGCCTGAAAATTTTCAATTGGAACGTATGGTAGTAAGTTCAATAAAAATAGTAACGATGGAAATATTGCCATAAAGAAACTAAATGCAATTGCGCCTGCCCGAGAACCTAATGTTCCATTGGCAATTCCGACAATATACATTTCGATTAAATCGTAGATAGACAAGCCTTCTAACCCAGGAAGTTTTATTTTCTTGAGCAATACTACTAAAATGTTTAGCAGCGGGATTTTGGCTAATTTATCTTCGATGTCTTTAGACATTATTCAACGGCTTTTAGACTTAGATCTAAGTTGTATACAGAATGTGTTAACGCACCTGAAGAGATATAATCTACACCACAAAGTGCGTAATCACGAATAGTTTTTTCGTTAATTCCTCCTGAAGATTCTGTTAGGCATTTATCGCCAATTAATTTTACGGCTTTTCGCGTATCTTCATAGTTAAAGTTGTCAATCAATATTCTATAGACACCTTCCGTTTGAAGAATTTCTTCTATTTCTTTTAAATCGCGTGCTTCGACAATTATTTTTAAATCGCGATTATTTTCTTTTAGATATGCTTTTGTTTGTGTAATTGCTTGTGTAATTCCACCACAGAAATCAATATGATTGTCTTTTAGCATAATCATATCATATAACGCAAAGCGATGATTTACTCCGCCACCAATTTTTACCGCCCATTTTTCAAGCGCTCTAATTCCTGGTGTTGTTTTACGTGTATCGAGAATTTTAGTTCCTGTTCCTTCTAGCAATTCTACAAACATATTTGTTTTGGTAGCAATAGCACTCATACGTTGCATCGCATTAAGCACTAAACGTTCTGCTTTTAGGATGGATTGCGATTTTCCTGTAACGTAAAAAGCAATGTCGCCATATTTTACAGTAGCTCCATCTTCAATAAGTGTTTCTACCTCCATTTCAGGATCTACATAATTGAACACCATTTTTGCAAATTCAATTCCTGCAATAATGCCTTCATCTTTTACCAATAGTTTTGCTTTTCCTATTGTAGTTGCAGGAATACAAGCAAGTGAACTGTGATCGCCATCTCCAACATCTTCACGGATAGCATTTGCGATTATTAATTCTAATTCTTTTTGAAATTGCGTTTCTGAAATCATTTTTTATAAATAAGATAGTATTTATACCAAAATTGCAACGTTTAAATTGTATTTCAAAATTGAAACGGATAATTATTGGAAATAAAAAAGCATCATACATGTTTGTATGATGCTTTTCCTGATTAAAAATTTATTTTTTAGCAATGAAAACTATCATCTGAAGAGCACCAACAGTTTGAGCCAATATCTCTGGACTCTGTCCAACAAATTGTTTCAATAGTTATTGGTTGCGGATCAGCAACTTGACAATTATGACTTCCTGGTGGTCTTCCACCTTGTAATGCTGATAAGTTTCCAATTGTTTTTTTAGCTAAACTTAGTTTACCAATTTGATTCTTTTTTTTCATGATTTTAAATTTTAATGGTTAATAAATTTTAACTTAAAAATACACTGTCTGTTCAATCATAAAAAATGAAACTTATGACATTTTATAAAACATCACCATAATTTATTTTACTTTTACAGTATGAATGTAAGATTGCTCGCCATTGGCCGAACAGATGATAAACAGTTATTGCAATTGATTGATCAGTACCTAAAACGTTTATCACATTATGTAAAGTTTGAGTTAGATATTATTCCTGATATTAAGAACACTAAAAATCTTAGCGAATCACAACAAAAAGAGAAAGAAGGTGAATTAATTTTAAAGAAGCTCTCTCCTACTGATGTATTGGTTTTGTTAGATGAAAATGGAAAACAGTTTACTTCCGTAGAATTTTCAAGCTATTTGCAAAAAAAAATGAATTCTGGCATTAAGACCTTAGTATTTGTAATTGGCGGACCATATGGTTTTTCTGAGTCCGTTTACGCGAAAGCGCAAGGAAAAGTTTCCTTATCAAAAATGACATTTTCACATCAAATGGTACGACTATTTGTGGTAGAACAAATTTACAGAGCCTTTACTATTTTGAGAAATGAACCGTATCATCATCGATAAAATTATACTTATGAAACTCGTATTTGCCACCAATAACCCAAATAAAGTAAAAGAAGTACAATCGTTACTTCCTAAAGATGTTACAATTTTAAGCCTAAAAGATATTGGTTGTGAAGAAGATATTCCAGAAACACAGCCTACAATTAAAGGAAACGCAATTCAGAAAGCTCAATATGTGAAAGAGCATTACGGTTACGATTGTTTTGCTGATGACACAGGTTTGGAAGTGAATGCATTGAATGGTGAACCAGGTGTTTTTTCGGCGCGTTATGCAGGTTCGCAACGAAATGCTGACGATAATATGAATAAATTATTGAATGAACTTCAAGATGAAACTGATCGGTCTGCACATTTTAAAACAGTTGTAGCACTTATCCTAAATGGTAAACAACATACATTTGAAGGCATTTGTGAAGGAACAATTATTGAAGAGAAAAGAGGTGAAAAAGGTTTTGGCTATGATCCTATATTTATGGCAAATGGATTTAAAGAAACGTTTGCTCAAATTTCACTAGCAGAAAAAAATCGTGTGGGACATCGTGGGAAAGCAGTACAAAAATTGATTGATTTTTTGAACAAGAAGCAAAAAAGCTAATTCAAAAATTTTAAACCTGATTACCTAACATAAAACAATTACCTGATTCACAACAAAATACATAACGAACTTATTGCGAATCAGTTTATTATGCTTACACAGCAATATATAAAAATAAAACACTACCTTTGCCGCTTGAAATCCCAGAGCGGGATGAAGTTATGCAGCGTCAAGGTATTTTATTAGGTCGTGCGCTCCATGTAACTTCTCAAGACAGCAAGTAGCTGTACGAACCTTTATAAATTACATTATGACAAAATTTGAAGAATTAGGTCTTCAAGACTCGCTTTTGCGTGCAATTCAGGACATGGGCTTTGAAACGCCTAGTGAAGTACAAGAAAAAGCAATTCCAATTTTACTTAACGAAGACACTGATATTGTAGCATTAGCACAAACAGGAACTGGTAAAACTGCCGCATTTGGTTTCCCGTTAATTCAAAAAATTGACCCAAATAGTAGAACAACACAAGGATTAATTCTTTCTCCTACACGTGAATTGTGTTTACAAATTACAAACGAATTAAAAAACTACTCTAAATACGAAAACATTAATGTTGTTGCTATTTATGGTGGAGCAAGTATTACAGATCAAGCAAGACAAGTAAAGAAAGGTGCACAAATTGTTGTGGCAACACCTGGACGTATGCAAGATATGATCAATCGTCGTTTGGTAGATATCTCTAAAATAGAATATTGTATCCTAGATGAAGCTGATGAAATGTTGAACATGGGATTCTTTGAAGACATTACAGCAATTTTATCGCATACACCAGATGATAAAAGCACTTGGTTATTCTCTGCAACGATGCCTAGAGAAGTATCTACGATTGCTAAGAAGTTTATGCATTCGCCACAAGAAATTACAGTTGGGTCACGTAACTCTGGAACCGATACTGTAAGTCACGAATTTTACGCAGTAAGCGGAAGAGATCGTTATTTAGCATTAAAACGTTTAGCAGATGCAAACCCTGAAATATTCTCAGTAGTTTTTTGTAGAACAAAACGTGATACACAAAGTGTTGCTGAAAAATTAATTGAAGATGGTTACAACGCAGCAGCGATTCATGGTGATTTAAGCCAGAATCAACGTGATTTAGTGATGAAATCATTCCGTACACGTCAAATACAAATGTTAGTTGCAACTGATGTTGCAGCTCGTGGTATTGATGTAGACAACATAACACACGTAATTAACTATCAACTTCCTGACGAAGTAGAAACCTATACACACCGAAGTGGTCGTACTGGTAGAGCTGGGAAATCAGGAGTTTCTATGGTAATTGTTACGAAAAGTGAAATGCGTAAAATCAAATCGATTGAACGTAAAATTCAAAAGAAATTTGAACAAAAAGCCATTCCAACTGGAATTGAAATATGTCAAGTTCAATTATTTCACTTAGCAAATAAAATTCACAATACAGAAGTAAACGAAGAAGTAGAAAAGTTTTTACCTTCTATCAGTGAAATTTTCGAAGATACTACAAAGGAAGAATTAATAAAGCGTATGGTTTCTGTTGAATTTAACAGATTCTTCAATTACTATAATAAAAAACGTGATTTAAATCAACCGAAAGGAAATAGCGAAGAGAGTTCTTCACGTGGAAGAAGTAATGAACACAGTACACGTTACTTCATCAACGTTGGTGAAAAAGATGGATATGATTGGATGCGTTTAAAGGATTTCTTAAAAGAAACTTTAGATTTAGGACGTGATGATGTATACAAAGTTGATGTAAAAGAAAGTTTTTCTTTCTTTAATACTGATGTAGATAAAAGAGAAAAAGTTTTAGCACACTTTACAGATTTCAAAGTTGACGGACGTTTTGTTAATGTTGAAGAATCAACCAACACTGGCGGTGGCGGTGGAAACCGTAGACGTTCTGGCGGCGGCGGTGGAGATCGCAGACGTCGTAGAGATGGCGGCGGAAGCGGCGGTGGAGACCGAAGAAGAAGAGATCGCAGAAGCGAAGGTTCTGGTTCATCTGATGGAGGAAGACGTAGAAGAAGCGGCGGAAGCGAAAGCAGTGGCGGATTCAGAGGAAGATCAAGAAGAAAATAACAATAATATTGTTAATATTAAGTAAAAAGTGCGCTACGGCGCGCTTTTTTTAGTTTTGTTTAGTATTTTTATATAAAATTTAGTCAAGTTGGCTATTTTTAAACATTGCATACATGAAAAAGGCATTTACTTTTCTACTCTTATTTTTAACCATTTCCTCTATTACTGCACAGTCAGTTAAAAAGGAGGTGAAGTTGTACGCAAAAGTTATCAATGACGCAGATGACAAGCCAATGCCAAATGTGCATGTTGTAAACTTAACAACTATTAAAGGTGTTATTACAAATGAAAAGGGAGAATTTGAATTGACTGCAAAAGCAGATGATATGCTATTCTTTTCATTTCTTGGTTTTAAATCGATTAAAGTTCGTGTTACAAATGATATGTTAAAGTATAAAGGTTCTTCAACAATTCGATTGACTGAACTTGCATACGCTTTAGAAAAAGTAGTGCTTACTCCTTATCAATTGACTGGATATTTAGATATTGATGCAAAAAATGTTCCTATTCGACCAAATTACCGTTATCGTATTGCCGGACTTTCATCTGGTTATGAAGCTGGAGGAAATGCACCAGGTGCAATTTCGACGGTTTTAGGAGCTATTTTTAATCCTGGTGACTTCTTACAGAACTTGTTTGGAAAAAAGCAATCACAGATGCGTAAACTGCGTCAAATGAAGGAAGATGATGAAATTAGAAACTTACTAGCTTCAAAGTTCGACCGTCAAATGTTGCGTGAATTATTGCAAGTAGAACGTGTTGATATTGATGAAATTCTATCATTATGTAACTATTCAAAAACGTTTATTACAACTGCAAACGACCTTCAAATCTTAGATGCAATTAATGATTGTTATGAAGAATATAAAATCTTAAGCAGACAAAAAAAGAAGTAATTTATCTGTGCTATTTCATTCCTACGCATTACTTAGATACATCAATCAAACCTTACTAAAACTACTTAGATAATAGTTTTTTTGTGATCTTTTGATTTACAAAATTCATTTGTTAAAGCTCCATAAAATAACCATTCAACATGAATTCCTTTTCTTGTTTGGATAGCTGTATAGATTGTTGCCACAAACTCTATTAAGTTAAAAGTAAGCATGACAATTAAATAAATAATATGATTTCGAGTGAATATTCCATCACTATAAATCACTGAGACTGTCCACCAGAAACCAAAACTATTTATAAAAAACATAGATAGCTGTGATAATAATGCTTGCGTACAATGCCAACGAACAAAATAGGTAGATTTTCTATTGGCAAGATAAAATATGACTGTAGCAATAAGTGTTGCTATTGGTATCGGAAGTCCGACTACAATGACGACTAAAGAAATTAAATAGCTATTTGATGCTGATTCTGCTTCGTATTCTTCAGGTTCGTAACTAAATTTCTTTTCCTCTATCATAATCCTTTTGTGATATTCCAAATCCAATTAATGATTACAAGCGTAATCAATGGTATTGCATATTTTGTTTTTTTTAAATACGTTTCTACTTTTTTATAGAAGTTAAACAAAGAACTTCTTTTCGTCAATACATCTATAACAATCCAAAGTGGAGCAACAAACATAATAATCCCAACAATAAGACCTATTGGATTTATTAGTATAGCTTCACTAAGATTACCATTTGTTAGTGAAATAATTGAACGCGTAGTTCCACAGGATGGACAAGGTATACTTGTAATATTTTTTATAAAACAAACTCCAACAGAGTTGCTTTCTACCGTAGTAGTAGAAATATTATAATAAAGCCAAATATACCCTGTTATACAAGCTATAAATAATAATACATATAGCTTATTCCTGTTGAGTGCTGTTTTAATTTAAAAACTGTTGAATTTTTTGTAAATTCTTTTCTCTTGTAGCTCCTTGAATCATGAACCAGTCAATGATAGCCCAAATTCCCATTCCACCACAAGTTAAAAGTTTACCAACTCCAAGCCCAGTATCTCCAATCATAAATCTGTCTATACCTAAGTTACCCGCTAGGATTGAAACGATAAGTGTAGTTGTAGGATCTTTGAATTGAATAGTTGATAACATCGCCCATTTTGATTCATCAAGTGTAAGTAGT
Source organism: Kordia sp. E (assembly GCF_056033805.1). Lineage (NCBI taxonomy): Bacteria > Pseudomonadati > Bacteroidota > Flavobacteriia > Flavobacteriales > Flavobacteriaceae > Kordia > Kordia sp. E. The sequence goes on along the minus strand of NZ_JBRASR010000003.1, from coordinate 681,677 downwards.
TTTTCTCTAATAGCGTTAATTTGATGACCTTCGAAAAATTTTCCGTTTGTCATAATGAACATGTCGACTTTTTGTGCTTCCATTGTTAGTTATTTAATTATTATTTATCCTACTCATATGGCTTTTTGGCTTCGCCCCGTTTTTTTTATAATGAAGTCAAGTCTCCATTTTGGCTGTTAATACTATAAATTTTGTTTGGGAACTGTAAAGGGTTTGTATGCAAATACAAGTTTCTAAACATAACGATAACACCAAAAAATGGAAATCAAATCTTGTAGATGAATTATTCTAATCTTTATGGTGTTAGTCGCCAATAAAACTATAATAATCTTCATCAAAATCAAAATTAATAATAAGGTTTTTAATCCTAAGAAAACTTTATACACTATCAAAAGCAGAAATATTAGATACAATTTCACATTACAACTGAGCTTAATACACACCTGAAATTCTATTTTTTTGTTAAAAATTTGGTACGCAATCGTTGTAGTTTTTGTTTTTTAATTGAATCTCAATTTCTGAATATGAAAATACTATTGTAACGCTTATATTGCAGTAGTTCAAAACTTAATTAACACCAAAGTATGAAGCCATTATTTGTATTATTTGTTTTATCTCTATTTATTTTCGGATGCAAATCTAACTCATCTGAAGCTACAAAAACGACCTCAAAAGAACAACCATTTGTATGGGAAGCTGCCAATGTATATTTTATGCTTACGGATCGTTTTCATAATGGAAATAAAGCAAATGATGTTGTATATAATAGAACAAATGAACCTGCAAAATTGCGTGGTTTCATGGGTGGTGATATGGCAGGAATTACACAAAAAATAAAAGAAGGATACTTTGATAAATTAGGCATAAATGCAATCTGGTTTTCTCCAGTATTAGAACAAATTCATGATAGCACAGACGAAGGAACAGGAAACACCTACGCTTTTCATGGGTATTGGACAAAAGATTGGACAAATTTTGATGCCAATTTTGGAACAGCCGCAGACTTTAAAGAATTAATAGATACTGCACACGAACATGGAATTCGAGTTTTAATGGATGTTGTCTTGAATCATACAGGTCCAGTTACTGAAAAAGATCCTGTTTGGGACAATAATTGGGTTCGTACTGAACCTGGTTGTAGCTATCAAAACTATGATACTGCGGTAAATTGTACATTGGTAGAAAACCTTCCAGATGTATTAACCAATCGTGAGGAAGCTTCTGATTTGCCAACGCCTTTAGTTACAAAATGGAAAGCTGAAGGACGTTATGAGCAAGAAACAAAAGAGTTAGACGAATTTTTCCAAAATACTGGTCTAGCAAGAAATCCAAAAAACTATATCATTAAATGGTTAACGGATTATGTCCGTGAATATGGCGTTGATGGATATAGAGTTGACACCGTAAAACATGTAGAAGAAGAAGCTTGGAATGCATTAAATGAGCATGCTAAGATTGCTTTTGCTGATTGGAAAAAAACAAATCCAGAAGCTGTTTTAGACGATAATGAGTTTTTCATGTTAGGTGAACTCTATGGATATGGAATTTCACAAAAACGTTTCTACGATTTTGGTGATAAAAAGGTAGATTATTATGCAAATGGGTTTGATAATTTGATCAACTTTCAATTTAGAAGTGATGCAAATCAAGATTATGAAAGTATTTTTTCTAAGTACAACCAAGTACTTCAAAATGATTTAAAAGGAAAAAGTATTATGAATTATATTAGTTCACATGATGATGGACATCCTTTTGATAAAGATCGAACTAAAACCTATGAATCTGCAACAAAACTATTATTAACACCAGGGATTTCACAAATCTATTATGGTGATGAAACGCAGCGTTCATTACGCATTGAAGGTACAAATGGTGATGCTACCTTACGTTCGTTTATGAATTGGGAAACAATCAACAATCCTGAAACGAAAGCTTTACTAACACATTGGCGAAAATTAGGAACGTTTAGAAAAGCGCATCCTGCAGTTGGCGCTGGAACACACAAAATGTTATCAAACAGTCCATATGCTTTTGCAAGAAATTACAAAGATGATACTGTTGTTGTTGGGTTAGATTTAGCAAAAGGAATCAAAGAAATTACAGTTGCCAGTCAGTTTGAAAATGGTGCAACTGTAACCGATCATTATTCTGGAAAAACAGCAAAAGTTGAAGACGGAAAAGTATCAATTGACTCTGAATTTACTATTGTACTTTTACATCAATAAAACTAGTTATGGTTTTGAAAACAAAGCCACTCTATTTCCCTCTGTATCAATAAAAACTGCCATATAGCCAGTTTCAGGAGAAATTTGTGTTTTTCCTTGTACAATAGTTCCACCAGCATCAGAAATAATCGCTAACTCATTTGCAACGTCTTCAGATGCAAAATATACCAATGATCCGTCGGTTTTACTTGGAATGTACGATTCTTGTTGTATCAACGCACCTGTACAATTTTCAGGAGCTGGTTTTGGTGGAAACCAACCGTATAAGACGCTTCCAAAACTTTGTACTTTAATGGAAACTTTAAAAACTGTCTCATAAAATTTTTGAGCGCGATCCATGTCTATGACAGGAATTTCAAACCATGCAATCATAATAATCTATTTTTTATTTTCTAAATATGTTTTTAAATCTACTAATCCTTCTTCAAAATCTTTTCCTACTGCTTTATCCATATTCATGAATAACATGAAAATGCTGAAAGGGAATTTGTTTTTACCCGAAAATCCCCAAGTAACTCTAGTTTCCGTATCATTCACAAATTCAGTACTTAAATACGCATCTGACTCAGATTTCCACGGTTTAAAAAAACGTAGTTTAGAAATTACTTTTTCGTTCTCAACAATTTTCAGAATTTCCTGCTCGCCCATTCCTACATCTTTATTTCCTTCCCATCGTGCAATGAAACCAACTTCTCCATCTGTTCCTTCATACGATTGTTTCATATTTGGATCTTTCTTTTTCCAAGGCGACCAATGATCTTGATTCTTGATAGATTTCATGAACGCGAAAGTTTCCGCTAATGGTCTTTTTACAATTATATCTCTAGAAACAGAAAAATTCTTGGGAGCTATCATTCCTAAAAGAATAATTAAAACAATTAATCCTATTAAAATGTACAATACAATAAGCATAATGAATGGTTTTTTTGGTTTTTCTACTTCACATATTCAGTCAAAAATCAGCATAAAAAACTATAAAACAACGACTTGCAACAGTAAGTATATTCTAAAATTAAGTTTTTATTTCTAGTATTCAAATTATATTAAAAGAATCCTTGTTGTTTTTTAAATTAGGTCATTACCAAAAAATTATTAATTTTAAATACTTAAAAACCTAACAGTATGAAATACGAAGCAAACTCCGTTGATGATTATATTGCTCAACTCCCTGAAGAACGAAAAGTTATATTAGAAAAAATGAGAGCTATTATTTTAGAAAATCTCCCTGAAGGATTTTCAGAACGGTTAGGCTACGGTATGCCTGCATATGTAGTGCCTCATGAAATTTACCCAGCTGGATATCATTGTGATACTAAACTTCCGTTACCATTTATGAATATTGCTTCACAAAAGAATTTTGTTGCCTTATACCACATGGGAATTTATGCAAACCCTGAATTAATGGAATGGTTTGTTGGAGAATACCCAAAACACTGTAAACGCAAGTTAGACATGGGGAAAAGTTGTATTCGTTTCAAAAAAATGGATGACATTCCGTATGATTTGATTACAGAATTGGTAACAAAAATGTCTCCACAAGATTGGATTGATTTATATGAAGCAAATGTAAAAAAGAAATAGTTTTTTAAGCATTATTTTCTTCGTACCGTTTTATAATATCGTCAATACTTTTGATTGTTTTTTTACACCAATCAAATCGTTTTTCTAGAATTTCTTCTTCGGTTAGTTTCCAAGGAATTTCAGAGTTTCGAAGTGTATTTGTTGCATGTTGAATTGTAATCGCTGCTGAAACTGAAATGTTTAAACTTTCCGTAAAACCAACCATTGGAATTTTTAAAAACTCATCAGCTTGCGCTAATACTTCTTCACTTAAACCTTCTGTTTCTTTTCCAAAGAAGAATGCGGCTTTTTGTGTAACATCAAATTCATGTATATATTGAGAATCTTCATGTGGTGTTGTAGCTATAATTCGGTATCCCTGACTTTTTAAGGTATCAATACATGCTTGCGTATTATTATAACGGTGAATATCAACCCATTTTTGCGCGCCCATAGCAATTTCCCTGTCCATTTTTTTACCCAATTGCGCTTCAACAACATGTACATCTTGTAAACCAAAAACATCACAACTTCGCAATACAGCACTTGTATTATGTAATTGATAAACATCTTCTACAGCAACCGTAAAATGTCGTGTGCGTTCTGCTAATACTTTTGTAAACAAACCTCTTCTACGTTCGGTAAGATATCCTTCTAAATGTTCCAATAAATCTTTATCAATCATTCTGCAAAACTATCATAAAAACATATTCGAGCAAAATAGTAGAAAACATTTGAGTAGTCTAAGTAAATTCATTAATTTAACCTTAAAAATTATTGCCGAATGAAATACCATGCATTATTGTGTCTCATACTCTGTATGACGACTTCTTTTGCACAACATACCGAAGAATTTTCCGTTAATTTTGCCGTAAATGATACAATCAATGATGCGAAAGTATTTGCTTTTGCAAATACGCTGCAAACATCTCTCTATAAGCTTGATAAAAAGTTTTTCTTAGAACATTTTGATTCAGCGTCTTTTGCAGATAAAATACTTATGAATGATGAAGAATCTCTGAAAAATAAAGATATTCAAGCATTTAATGAAGCATTTAAAAACGGTTTTTTGAAGAAGTTTGATATTTTCCCTGTGAAGATTATACAAAGCATCGAAAAGAAAGCTTCGTATGATGTGGTAAATTATTATTACGATGAGCTCGAAAAAAAATATCATTTGCTATTCAGAACTTATTCAGACAATGACGGACTCAATTATCATGATTATCAATTGAATTATGTAGCTGAAAAGTTTAAAATAGAAGATATATATATTTATACAACTGGAGAATATTTAAGTGATACCATCAAACAGTTGTACCTAATTAATTTACCAAAAACATATATGGATGGTATTGATAGGAAAGAAAATAGAAGGAATAACATTTTATTTTTTTATAGTTATCAGAAATTAATCGCGCAAGAAAAATTCAAAGAAGCATACGATTTATTGTCAAATTTAGAAGGTGATATTAAAGAACAAAAAGTAATTTATATCATGAAAATTCAAGTAGCTTCAGCCATTAGTGAAGTGTATTATATGGAAGCAATAGATGAATTGTTGAAACAGTTTCCCGATGATCCGTCTACACAATTGATGGCGGTTGATTATTATGTAATGTTGAAAGATTATAATGCAACAATGGCTGCGCTAGATGCGTTAGAAATTGCCACAAGTGACACATTTGTTGAATACATGCGTGGAAATTTGTCTTGGGAATTTAATGATTATGAAGCTGCAGAAAAAGCATATAAAGCAACAATGCAAGAATATCCAGATTTTGAAGCTGCACGATTAAACTTGTTATATATGTACGATGAAGCAAAAATGTTTGAAGCATGTGTTGCAATGCTTGATGATTTTATTGCGAATGATTTTTACACAAAACAAGACTTGATCAATTTTATTGATGCTAAAGCAAACGAATTAAAAAATATACCAACTTCTGAATACTATAAAGAATGGAAAGAAAAAAAATAGTTGTACTAACTGGCGCAGGAATTAGCGCTGAAAGTGGCATTAAAACGTTTCGTGATGCCGATGGATTATGGGAAGGACATGATATTATGGAAGTTGCGTCGCCAATTGGTTTTGAAAAAAATCCAGCGTTGGTACTCGATTTTTACAATCAACGTAGACGACAATTGAAAGATGTGTATCCAAATGAAGGACACAAAGCATTGGTAAATTTGGAAGAAAAGTATGAGGTTTCTATCATTACACAAAATGTAGATAACTTACACGAACGTGCAGGAAGTTCAAAAATCATTCACTTACATGGTGAACTTATAAAATCGAGAAGTACAAAAACACCGTATAAAACGTATACATGTACAGAAGATATCGTTTTAGGTGATTTGTGTGAAAATGGTGCACAATTACGTCCACATATTGTTTGGTTTGGCGAAGCTGTTCCTATGATTGAAACAGCTATTACCGAATGTGCTCAAGCAGATATACTAATTATTATCGGAACTTCCATGCAAGTATATCCAGCTGCAAGCTTGATTGATTATGTCCCGGAAAACACAAAAATTTATTTTATTGATCCAAAACCAGCGCTGCCAAATAAATCTTATCAAAATTTGACGGTTCATGCTGAAAATGGTTCTGTCGGCATACCAAAAGTTGTAAATGAATTATTGAAGTAGTTTAAAAATGGTTTTACATTTAGCATTTTATATTTATAATTGATTTTGTTGATTTGAAAAACAATAGTGTATCTAATTCTATTATTTCTCAATACTAAAATCTAATTCCTCAATACTAAACTTAATGCGCTTGCTCCTTACCTATTCCGTATATAGCTCTAGCATTTGTAACCCAATCCTCTAATTCTTTAATTTGTGCTTCTGTAAGCTCTGCATCACCATGTGTCCATAAGTATGAGGAAATTGGCATGTGTCCTTCTTCTACTTCTTCAATGATTTCTTCTAGTTTATGATCTTTTCTTTTAGTTGAATATGTGCTCCATTCTGAAAAGTTCAATTCATCCTTTCCATGCTTCACATGTCCGTCCATCCAATATGAAACTGGTTCTATATTGCTATACCAAGGATAACGAGTATTACTTGAATGACAATCATAACAAGCTGTTGTTAATATTTTTTGCACAGAAGCTGGTGGATTTGTTTCTGTTATAAAAGGTTCTAAATCAGTTACATTTCCTATATTTTTTTCGGGTCCAAAAAATTGTAAAATTATCAATGCAAATAATGCTAAAACTGCTATTTTTTTAAGTATCTTCATTTCGTTCTTCTTATTTGGTTTAAAAATATAAAAAGTATGACATTTGAACAACTCTATTCGGAGCTAAATTATGTTAATCATTCTCGCGAAAAGCGAAACTACTATGCAAACATCGTTTTAAACAATCTTGAATTGCTTCCAACCTTGCTTGATGTCGTATTTACTGTTGATGATAAAATTTCGGCAAGAGCTGCATGGTTGTTTGAGTTTGTTGCACGTGAACAGTTAGATGCCATTCTTCCACATTTGGACATTTACACAGAAAAAATGCAAACTGTACATTTAGATCCTGCCGTTCGTCCAATAGCTAAAGTGGCTGAATATTTGATTGAAGCATATTATCATAAATCACCAAATGAAACAAAAGAGAAATTAACACTTCAACATCGTGAAAAAATTACAGAAACTTGCTTTGATTGGATGATTAGTGATCAAAAAGTAGCTGTAAAAGCGTATTCTATGCGTTCATTATTTTTGTTAGGAAAAGAATTTGATTGGATTCATGAAGAATTAATCATCATTTTGGAACGTGATTATGCTTTACAAAGTGCCGCTTTTAAAGCAAGGGCTCGCGATTTAATCAAACGTATTAAAAAACTGCGACAGTAAGTAACTAAAATGTAGTGTAATAAATTTTATTTCGTACAACGGAACAAGTATATTTGTCAGCTTAAAACAACAACACAACGACAATGACGCTTACTCCGCTTAACGCAATTTCTCCCATTGACGGAAGATATCGTAACAAAACTATCTCATTAGCTAATTATTTTAGTGAAGAATCTCTTATCAAATATCGTGTTTTGGTTGAGATTGAATATTTTATTGCTTTGTGCAATGTGCCTTTGCCACAATTGGAAAATTTTGATGCTTCTTTATTTGACGATTTACGTAGTATTTATGAAAACTTTTCTGCTGAAGATGCACAAGCAATCAAAGACATTGAGAAAATAACGAATCATGATGTAAAAGCAGTTGAGTATTTTATTAAAGAGAAATTTGACAAATTAAATATCTCACAATATAAAGAGTTTATTCACTTCGGGTTAACGTCTCAAGATATTAATAATACTGCTATTCCACTTTCTATTAAAGAAGCTTTACAAGATGTTTATCTTCCAGAGTTGGTGACTGTTTTGGAAAAATTGAAAGCATTAGCTGCAGAATGGTCAAACATTCCAATGTTGGCAAGAACACACGGACAACCAGCTTCTCCAACGCGTTTAGGGAAAGAAATTGAAGTTTTTATTACACGTATTGAAGCGCAAGTTGAATCTATTTCAGGAATTCCACATGCAGCAAAATTTGGTGGAGCAACAGGAAACTTTAACGCACATAAAGTTGCGTATCCGTCTATTGATTGGAAAGCGTTTGGAAATGATTTTGTAGAACGAATCTTAGGATTGCATCATTCATTCCCAACTACACAGATAGAACATTATGATCATGTAGCTGGAATTTTTGATGGATTGAAACGTATTAATACGATTTTAATTGATTTAGATAGAGATTTTTGGACGTACATTTCTATGGATTACTTTAAACAAAAAATTAAAGCTGGTGAAGTAGGATCGTCTGCAATGCCACATAAAGTAAATCCTATTGATTTTGAAAATAGTGAAGGAAATTTAGGAATTGCTAATGCAATTTTTACACATTTATCAGCAAAGCTTCCAATTTCACGTTTGCAACGCGATTTAACAGATTCTACCGTTTTACGAAACGTAGGAGTTCCTTTCGGTCATACTATTATTGGATTTCAATCTACATTAAAGGGATTAAATAAATTATTATTGAATGCTGAAAAGTTTGAAAAAGATTTAGAAGATAATTGGGCAGTTGTAGCGGAAGCAATTCAGACTATTTTACGAAGAGAAAGTTATCCGAATCCGTATGAAGCTTTAAAAGGACTCACGAGAACTAACGAGAAAATTACTCAAAGCTCAATTGCTTCTTTTATAGATACTTTGGAGACTTCTGATGCTATAAAGTCTGAATTAAAGAATATAAACCCTAGTAATTACACTGGAATATAAATAAAAGCTAGTTTCCCAATATTTTTTATTAATTTTGCAAAGTTATAAATTGTGTAAATAAATGAGCGGTTTAAATATTAATCTAAAGAATCCTAAAAAAAACGAGAGTTTGACTACCAAAGAAAATATAGGACGATTACAAATTAAGAAAATTATTTATAATAAGGCTATCAAGTCATATATTCAAGATAATTATGAGTCTGGAGTACATTTTGGTAGCATGGATAATAACTTAAATGAAATTTTAAAGGATTTATCACTAGACTCCATTATGGAGAGTTCTTTAAAACTACCATTCATTGACATAAACAAGCTTTCTACGATTAATGAAAATGAAAATGAATTTTCAAATTTCAACTTATATGAAAACTTCACTTGTACTTTTGTGGCTAAAGATGGTATAAATTCAAAGGAGTATATGGAAGGTATTCGCAAATTGGAAACTTCTTTCTTGAATATCTACAATGAACAAGCAAATAAAGAAGTTAATGAGCTAGAGCATCAAAATAGAATGGCTATAAGAAAGAGAGAATTGCGAGAAATTATATTTTTCGTAGTTATCGCTATCGTAGCACTCGCTGTTATTTATATGTTTTCAAGATAAAAGAAAACTTATAAAATATATAAAAATTGGATAAATGTATATATAAATACATTTATCCAATTTTTTATTGTGGTATATTCATAAAATTTGAAAATACACCTAAATCCATTCCATCTGCGCTAAAGTCTTGTTCAGAAACTAGCTTATAGAGCTCCATAAATTTATTCATTGTCATATCATCACCAATGATACGTGCAACGGCAAAACCAACATTTTTGTCAGTTACAAACACGACAATTTCGTCAATAGAATCTTCATCACCTGTATATTTAATAACACCACGTGATCCCATACTAATGAGCTCTTGATATTTTTGTTGCTTTAAAATAGACTTTATCTTTTTATTTTCTTCTACGTATGCTTCTTTTAAAGAGTCCGATACTCTATATGCCAATACATTAACACGTTCAATAGCATCATATGCTTCTGTTTGTGCTTCATTCATATCAGAAGCAATTGGCGCTAAAATACTTTTAGGAATACTACTTGAAGAAAAACCTTTGTTTTCGGCATTTGTCAGAATATAGTTTTGCAAGCTATTCTTATCCGAACAACTACTAAAACAAACGAGTAGTATAACTACCGAGATTATTGATTGTAAATTTTTCATTTTTTGATTGATTGATTGATTGATTGATGTAAAAGTAAAAAACGCATCAATAGAACAAGCTATTGATGCGCTTAAATATTAGAATGTTATTTAGTTTTTCTTTTTCGCGTTTTTTAAGTGCTCTCCACCTGGAATGTTCATTTGATTTGTCAATTTTGAAATTTGATTCAAATCAATATCTCCTGTTAACGAAACCACAACTGTGTCAATGTCCATTTCACTATCTTTCACTTTATCTTGAATTCCAGTTATGAACATTAATAACTCTTTTACTTGTGTATCGCTTCTACCTGATTTTACGTAGAACATCATACGAGTACTTCCTTCTTTTACTTCCATTAACTCTTCTAAATCATTAGAACGCTTTCCAACCCATTTTTGAAGATCTGCTGAAATTTTTGAATTACTTGTTGCAATTGTTTTAAAACTTGTGATACTATTCACCATTTGCAAAAATTCTTTTGCATCAGGATCGTCAGAATCTAATCCCATTGTTGCAAGCATCTTAAACATTCTTGGCTTTATAGAAACGTATGCTACGTCTTCATTGTCTGAATATTTATCAAAAATATTTTGTCCAAATGTAACTAATGGCAACGCCATTAAGAATACTAATATTACTATCTTTCTCATGTCTTAATTGTTTTGTGTTATAAAAATTTTGTTTGTTGTTTCTGTAAATTGATTTAAATGATTGATGCTACTTGCTCCCGTATTAAAATTTTCGGAAACTAATGTCATCGTTTCTTTGAATTGTGCATACGCTAATTCAGCTTCTTTTCTTTCCGAATAATCTTTGTATTGCGTAACTCCAATGGCACTCATGAAGATTAATACAGCAGCAACAGAAATCCATTTTAAATAGTTTTTTCTAGGTTGTAATGGAACGTTCTTTGTGTATTGTTCTCCTTTTAAATTAGCAAAGTGTTGAAACATTGATTGATATTCTTGCAAATGTGGCGCCACATTGTCTTGCGAAAAATACAACTGTAACTCTTGTTCTTCTTGAACCGTTGTTGTTGCTTCAAAATACTTGTCTAATAATTTTTCTATGTTAGCTAATTCCATAGTTGTGTTTTTTAATAAGTTCTTGTCTAACGTACTTTCTTGCTCTTGATAATGCAACTCTAATTGCTGTCGGATTCATGTTTACTACTTTCGCTATTTCATCAAAATCATATTGCTCTACATCTCTGAGCTGAATAATAATTTTTTGCTGCGCAGGTAGTTGTTCTAAAATCTGATGAACAAAACTAACACTATCTCTTAATTCTACTTCTTTTTGTAAAGACGTATGTTCGTCTTTATAATTACTGTGAACTAATTTTAAATTACTTGCTTGTTTTGATTTTAATTTATCCAAACAATAATTTTTAGTCATTGTCATTGCAAAAGCTTCTACATTGTTAAACTCTGCAATCTTTGTTTTTTTTGACCATAATTTCAACAATACTTCTTGGGTTGCATCTTCAGCTTCTTCATTAGAAACTAGCAAACGCTTTGCCAATCTGTATAGCTTATCTTTAAACGGCAATATCATATGTAAAAAATCTGCCTGTTTCATCTAATGGTTGTTTTTGTTTTTCGATTGCTTATAAGGAAGACGAACGAGTTACAAATTTGTTACAAATAATTTTTATTTTGCAATAATCTCGCTACTTTTAGTGTTTATAAGTAAACCCACAAGTAAGAAAGTACTATGATAAAGAAAATTATGAATATAAAAAAATTGCTCTTCTTGTTTGTTGCTGCTTCAGTTGTTACTGTAAGTTGTACAGATCAAGATGATAACCTGTTTAGCGTTCCCTCAGACGTGGAAGTACAAGATTTTGTATGGAAAGGATTGAACCTATGGTATTTTTGGCAAGGTGAAGTAACGGATTTAGCTGATAGTAAAGATGATAATAGTGAAAGTTATATCTCATTTTTGAAAAGTTATCCAAATCCTGCAGATTTATTTGAACATTTGCGTCATCCTGATGATCGTTTTAGTGTTATTGTAAGTGATTATGATGAACTTCAGGCTTCTCAACAAGGAAATTCAGATTCTAACGGAGTAGATGTTCGCTATATATTTTTAAATAGTGGAAGTTCAGAAGTTATTGGATATGTTCGATATATTGTACCTAACTCAGATGCAGACGGAAAAGATATTCGTCGTGGAGATGTTATTTATGGTGTAAATGGACAAAGTTTATTTTTTAATTCTGACACAGATAACAACTTAAATTTACTAGATCCTACAAATTACACATTCAACTTAGCTGATTTGACAGTTACTGGCGGTGTACGTTCTATCACTCCAAACGGAAGAGATATCGATCTAACAAAAACAAACATTACTGAAAATCCAGTTTTAGTTGCTTCAACGATTGATGTTGGACCAAAAAAAGTTGGATATTTAATGTACAATCAATTCATTTCTACTTTTGATGCGCAATTAAATGGTGCCTTTGCAACTTTTCAAGCAGAAGGTGTTACAGAATTAGTATTAGATTTCCGTTACAATCCAGGAGGATTTGTCAGTTCTGCAATTGCTTTAGGAAGTATGGTAACAGGACAGTTTGATGGACAGTTATTTACTAAATTCCGTTACAACGATAAAATTCAACCACAATTAACAGATGCACAAGAAAACAGATACTTTGTAAATGCAATTAGCACAGGAGCCGGAATTAGTAGTTTGGGCTTAACTAAAGTATATGTTATTACAACAGGAAGTACAGCTTCTGCAAGTGAATTGGTAATTAACTCATTAGAACCTTATATTGATGTAATTCAAGTAGGAACGACTTCTAGAGGGAAAAATGAAGCATCTGTTTCGTTATACGATTCACCTACTTGGACATTTGGAGATTCACAATTAAATCCAAATCACAAATGGGCAATGCAACCCTTAGTTTCTAGATTAGAAAATAGCGCAGGTTTCTCAAACTATACTGATGGATTAGTTCCAGATATTGAAATTGCTGAAGACTTAACGAATTTAGGTATTTTAGGAGATGAAACAGAGCCACTTTTAGCTGCAGCTATTAATAGTATAGCAAATTCAGGAAGACCTTTAAATACTGATCGAATGAAAATTGTTCCTATTGATGCTATTACTGATACTAAATTGCGAACTATTACTGCTGATCGTATGTATATCGATTTAAAAGTTGGCAAAAACGATGACGGATTGCAAAATTATAAACTAGTGATTCCACAAGAATAATCTAGTCAGGTTACAACATATAAAAAACGCTTCTAATTTCTTAGAAGCGTTTTTTTTGATTAAATTTTAGTGTTCAATCTTCTAAATGGTGAAAATTTCACATCATTAATCTTAGCGTTTAGTTAGCTTACTTTTTATCACAAAAAACGCTTTCACAAACACAACCAGTAAATACAACTGTAGATTGTTGTGTTGTAGGTAATGCTCTACCTCCATTTATTATCGTAACATTACTGATTGTTTTTTTCTTAAGCAATAAACTTTTAGTTTTATTATTTTTCATGGTTTTAAAGTTTTAATTAAACATAGTGTAAAATATAAAAACAGATTATGAACCATTTACGGGAAAACCATAATTATTCTAATAGCATTTACAAAAAACTTCTTTTGTGAATTTGACAATACTAAACCCAATAACATACCTATTGCTTTATTATTTTTCGCATTGCAGTTTCCTTATCGCCTTTCAATGCTAACATATACATTCCTGTTTTAAGATTAGAGACATCAATTGTAATTTCTGTAAAAGAAGTAGTTTTCTGATATACAACTCTTCCAGCTAAGTCATATAGTTCAATTGAGGTAATGTTTCTATTATTCGTACTTGAAATGGTTAAATAATCTTGTACAGGATTTGGGTACGTTACTAATGTATTGGTGAGTTCTGTATCGCTTACGCTTAATAGTGAACTATCTACAAACACCCTGGCTATTCCAGTTCCACTATTACTATTTACTGGATTTGTAGCATTAAATGCTCCAATACTAAAAAATGCACCATTATCACTTAAACTTACAGAAGAACCTGCTAAGTCAGCTGCACTATTTGAGTTATTAAAAATTCCCGATACAGGACTCCATGTGTTTCCAGAAGTATTTTCATATAAATATGCTTCTCCAGAACTAGTTCCATTACTATCATTAAAAGGAGCTCCAACAGCTAAGAAATTAGCATCATCACTTAACGCAACTGAACTTCCATATCGATCACTATTACTTTCTCCGGCAATACTAACTATAAACACATATGTACCAGAAGTACCATTATATTTATATATTCTAACAAACCCTGAACCGTTTGCTGGATCACTTGTTTGTGGTGCGCCTGCAACTAAAACACTACCATTATCACTAAGTGCAACTGTAGTTCCTAAAGCAAAATTTTGACCTACAATTGCATCTACAAAAATTTGACTCCAATTTGATGTGTATTCATACACTTTTACTTGTCCAGAGTTTGTTCCGCTAGCACTACCGTTTGCATCTGAAAAAGGAACTCCTATCGCCAAAAATGTACCATCAGCATTGAAGTTTACAGAGTTTCCAAATCGGTCACCATTTACAACGCCACTCATAGTACTTCCCAATTGTGCCCACGATGTACCATTATACTCATACACTCTAACTTCTCCTTTCGCTGTACTAACTCCAGAAGCTGCAACCGCAAGTTTAGTTCCGTCTGCACTTAAGTCTACAGCACTCCCTAACGTATCAAAATCTGCTTGCCCTATAAAGTCTGAACCAAGTTGCGTCCATGTTCCTGCAATGTTTTCATATACACGCGCATATCCTCGTACAGGTCCGTTTATAGTTCCTTGTGGAGCGCCAACAGCAATTATAGATCCGTCAGCACTAATAGCAAGACTACCGCCAAAATTATCTGTTGCATTATCACCAATTATATCATTTCCGACTTGTACCCAACTACCAGTTGTAAACTGATACACTTGTACTTTTCCTGTATCGGAAGTTGTTCCTGTGATACCATCATATCCTATAGAACTTATGATTATAAAATCGCCTGTAGCATTCATTGCAGAATTGCCACCAAATCTGTCACTTGTTAATCCACCAGCATCTGCAATAATATCTCCTTGCAATGCGTATTGAGAAAACCCTAGTATGGGAATCATTAAAATGTAAAAAAGTAATGCTCTTTTCATGAAATTTGTTTTAATAGTTTGTAAAAAATGTAATAATCATATCTGTTTATATGTATTGATATGATACAATCTGACATTGTTTTACAAAACAAGACTAAAATTGATTTCGCGAAAAATTTTGACCGTCTACAAATGGTCTACATATAGCCATAAACGCCTATAAATAGTGAGATATAGTGTTTTCACCCTATTGATTTAGTATTTTTATTACAAGGTGTATAAAAAGTTTTTCAAATCATCTTCTTTGTTAAGCTCAAGCTTTTTCTTGAGTCTGTAACGATGCATTTTTACACTTTTGGGTTCTATGTTTGTTAGAATAGATACTTCTTTGCTCGACAAATTCATACGGATGTATGCGCATGATTTTAAATCATTATTTGTTAGATTAGGAAACTTGGCATTAAGCACTTTGAAGAAGTTAGGATGTACACTATTAAAATGCTTTTGAAACGTTGACCAATTATCGTCTAAATTCAATCCATGTTTTACTAAACCTTCTAGTTCATTAATTACATTAGATTTTGAAATGTCTATATCTTTTAATGTATTTAACTTATTTCCTAAATTCAAGAGTAGTTCATTTTTTTGGAAAGAATTCATTGTTACAGAACTTAGTTCTACTGCTTTTAATTCTAATTCCTTTTTTTGAAGTGCTACTTCCAGGTTAGCAGCTTTCTTTTCTTTTTGAAGTAAATCTTCTTTGAGCTGAAACCCTTTTCGTTTCATCTTATATCTATTAAACAAAAGGAATAACACAATAATCAACACTACAGAAAAAGCAATTGCCCAATTTCTATATAACTTTGAAACAGCTATCTTTTTATCTTTCTGTACCGTTTCTGTTTTTAAGATTTGTATTTCTTTTGCTTTTTTCTCCGCTTCGTATTGTTCTTGATAAAAAGCTACTTTTTCAGACACATCTTTCGTAAACAAACTATCTTTAGTTGTTATGTATGCGTTAAAATTGTCATGTGATAGTTCATACTTCTTAAGCTGAAAATAACTATCTGTTAATCCTCTATGCGCATCTACCCGATATGGTAAAGAACTAGATTTTTCTGCAGCATCTTTTGCTTGAATATAATATTGATTTGCTTTTGCATAATTTTCTCGTTTGTAATGAAATCCGCCTAAATTAATAAACGTCATTGCAGTATTATCTATATCTCCAATACGAACAAATAGATCATTTGCTTTTACATAATACTCAATAGCTTCTTCTATTTTTTCCTCTGAAGCACTTATGTTTCCTAAGTTTGAGTATACACCTGCAAGCCCTCTTTTATCGCCAATTTTTAATGCAAACGCTAAATAATCTTGATAATATGGTTTTGCTTTTGCATAATTGCCTGTTTCATAATAAATAGTTGCGATGTTATTTATGGAACTCGCAATTAATCTTGGATTTTTAATTTCTTTCCGATACTCATAAGATTCTTCCAAGTATGACAATGCTTTATCATAGTCTTCTAAGTTTTTATACAACAAGCCAATTCCATTTAATGCATCTGAAGTTTCTTTTTTCAATTCATTCGCTTTATAAATTGGCAATGCTTTAAAATAGAAATCTAATGCTTTTTGGTATTCACCTTTTTGTCTGTATAATGCTGCCAAATTATTATATGATTTCGCTATCGAAGTAGAATCGTTCACTTTAATGCGATATTCCAATGCTTTCGCATAATTTACCAAACTAGAATCTATGATTCCAAGTCGTTGATACAGAACGCCCATATTATTATGCGCATCTCCTTTTTTCTTAAAGTTATCAGGAGAAATTAATTCGAGAGATTTAGACCAATATACTTTTGTACTATCGTACTTTCTAGTATAAAAATATGCTGTTCCCAAGTTTTTATAGGAATTTATAAGACCAGTGTTATACTTGAGTTTTTCACTTAACGTGATAGCTTCTGGCAGATATTGAAATGCTAATTTGATATTTTTACTAAAATTCTTTCTGCTAATATCATTCAAGAATAACACTTTAGTAGTATCATTTTTCATTTCTTGAAGTTTCAAATTGAGACTATCAACTTGTGCATACATTTGAAATGACAAGAATAAAATAAGTAGCGTAGCTTTTTTCATAGCTGTTGGTTGGTTAGTTTTTGGTGAGTTAGAAGACTACTTTGCAAGGTTTCAAAGAATCATACCGTTATAACGACAAACAAGATACAAAAAACGCCTCTAAATCATTAGAAGCGTTTTTCTCTGTTTAAATTTTATTATTTAATTTTCTGAATCGTTACAATAGCACCAGTTGCATCTCTATCTGCAAGTGTAGAATCACTTTGTGTTACATCGTCAAAAGCAAAACCATAATCATCTCTATCAATAGCGTTTTCATGAATGAATTTTGAATATACATTAAAGCAATCTAATATACTTTTATCAGCTAATGTCATCGTATTTGTATAGAAATTATCTTTATATGTTGTCCAGTTTTTATCCTGAGTCTTGGTTGTTGGTGGCATTAAAAATAAAGTATCATCTTTAATATTTGGATGTGCTAAAAGTCCAACATTAAATGCAGCTCCTAAATTCTTTGCAGGAACAGATTGTGGTGTATTATTTGGTGCAGCAAATAAATCGGCACAACCAAAAACACTTCCTTTTATCTGGCTACTTCCAGATGGTTTACTAAACGAAATAGCTGGAAGTTTTCCTCTTCCGCCCTTTTCCGAGAATACAAATTTATCATTAGATACAACTCCTTCAAAAACAACTCCTTCATAACCTGCATTTGCTTTCGCAATTTCAGACATATCTACTTGAATCGTTTTGTTTTTTCCTTCTGCATAAAAATTCCAAACTGCGTCTACGTAGTTTTGAAAAGAAGACGCATCAAAATCATTATCTATTACAGGATTTGACACCAATGCTTTGTTTGGCGCAATAATTCTTAATACTCCATCACCATTTGGGTTTTGAATAATTTTTGCCCAATTTCCTTTTAGTCCATCACTAAATGACTTAAAAACTTCTTGTCTGTTTTTGGAAAATCCTTTTGGGCCATTTGTCGTTCCATTTGGTAATTTTTCTTGTAATTGTAAAGGAACACAGAAGAAATCAACATTTGTAATATCTATATATGGAAAACCATCTGTTGGCAAAAACGAAATTTCAAACTTGTCATAAATTACATTAAAACTTGGATCTGAAGGATTTCCAATATTTGGTGGCGAAATACGATCTGCAAACTTTAAGGCACTTCCAAAAGAAAGATATACAATTCCCGAATCTATATTAGGCATGTTAATGATTCCGCCTGTAAAGTCACTTAATTTCATAGCCGTAGCCGTATCTGTCCATGCTTTAGAAGTTGCATTGTAAAATTGTTGTTTTTTATTCCCTGAAATAGAAGCATTAATTCCTTTAATCGTAATATGTATTTCTTCATCTGAACCAGAATTATTTACAATTGTAATTGGAAATGGGTTTGGGCTACTCATTATTGATATGGTTTAAAAGTTAGTATGACAAGATAATGTAACAAAACAAGATATGTAAACGTAGTTATACGTAATTACTAAACTTGAAGGAATCTGACACTGTCTTCTCTCCTCAATACTTTTAAAATTTTTAAAAAATCACCCAAATTGGTGATACAAAATCCTCTTTTTATGTGTTTTATAACATATAATCGCTAACTAATTTTGGTGTAATTAATATTCATTAAAATTTAAAATTATGAAACCAATAAATGATTTAATTATTGTTCATTTTCAAGAAGGCTTTTTTGATAATACGAATCAAGACATTAAAAATACAGTAGTAACGACATTGACACCAATGGTTAAAAACGCAATCAAAGCAAATATGAATGTATGTTTCTGGGAAGATGTAACAACCAGCGATCCGACATCTGTTATTGACCTTTCATCTTTCAATAAAAAAGTAAGTCGCGAGGATGCACCTGGTGGAGTGAACGAATCGTACACAGTACATGGAGCAGAAATTACCTTAACTGGCGGTTGGTTTGGCGCTTGTATCAAAAATGCTATCCGAAGTATTATGATTGCGTTCTTTAAAAATCAAAAACTCATTAAAACAGGTGAACTTACCGTACGTATGCCTGCAAAAGCTGTATATGATGAAAATGAATTGTTAGCAGATATCACAGAAGCTAACATTAAACATGATATCGTAGATGCGCTTGAAAGATCTGCTATTTTAAATAGATTAGAAGTAAAAGAAAGAGGTTTACAAGTAAGAATTATTAAAAGCAAAACACAAGAAACCATTTTAGAAAAAATCCTTGTAGAAGTCCCTACCAAGCCAACATTACAAATTTTTGATGTTGTTTTCTTGATTGACTGATAAAACTTTAAAAAAACGCTGTCTAAAAAGTCGAAATTTTGTCAAACCTAACTTGATTCAGAATGACGATTTTTAAAATTTTTCAGACAGCTTCTTTTATTTTATTATAACTTTTGAATTGTCACCACAGCTTTGGCAGCATTTTTATTAGCTAGTGTAGAATCGCTTTGTGTTACATCATCAAAAGCGAATGCATAATCATCTCCATTAATAGCATTTTCATGAATAATAGCTGCATACACATTATAACAATCAATTACCTTATATGTTGGTGGCGTTGTATTTAAATTGATAATTTTAGTATTTGTATAAAAATAAGGCTTATATGTTTTCCAATTTTTGCCTTTTGGTGATAATTTTGTAGTTGACGGCATTAAATATAATGTAGTGTCTGTAATTTTAGGATGTGCCAAAATACCTACATTAAAAGCTGCTCCTAAATTTTTAGCAGGAACGGATTGTGGTGTGTTGTTCGGAGCATCAAATAAATCTGCACAACCAAAAATACTTCTCTTAATTGAATCGCTTCCTACAGGTTTATCAAATTCTATACTAGGTAAAGCAGTTCCTTGAGCATTTTTCCCTGAAAAAACAAATTTTCCATTGATTACCATTCCTTCAAAAACTACATTATTATATCCTGGATTATTTAGTGCTATCTCTGACATATCTATCTTGATTGACTTTCCATTTCCTTGTCCATAATATTGCCATACATAATCTACATAATGTTGAAAATCAGAAGCCTCAAAATTATGTGTATTTGGAGTTTTTTGTACCAGTGCTTTATTGGGTGCTACAACTCGCAACATTTTTGTCTTACCTGTAGCTGTTGTTATTTCTTGTTTAATTTCTTCCCAATTATTATTGATAAGTCCTTTGGTAAAGGCTGTAAAAACTTTTTTCTGACTTTTTTTAAATCCTTTCGGGCCAATGGTAGTAGCGTTAGATAGCATCATTTCTAATTGCAATGGAACACAAAAAAAGTCAACATTTGTAATATCAATATATGGAAAACCATCTTTTGGTAAGAAAGTAATTTCAAACTTATCGTATATTGTATCAAAACTAGGATTGGAAGGATTTGCAAAATCTGGAGGCGTAACTTTATTAAATTGTAGCGGTTTATCAAATGAAAGATATACAATGCCCGATTCTATATATGGAATATACACAATATTCCCTGTTGGATATTTACTTACTGGTAAACTAACTAATTTTGTTGAAACGATAGTATCTACCCATTTTTTATTTGCTAAATCATAAAATTGTTGTTTATAATTATTTGGAATACTTGCGTCCATCCCTTTCACAATGATATATACCGCTTTCGAAGAGCCTGAATTATTTACAATTTTTACAGGAAACGGAACAGGAGATTGAAAAGGTTGTGCTGGTAATGTGGTTAGATTACTTGACATATTATTTATTTTAAAGATTATACGATCCTTAAACGTAAGAAAATCATCTTGTCCATTTTACCGTACAAATACCTGATTTTCAGCGATATCATATAAAAAAGCCATTGGTTTCCCAATGGCTTTAGTCGACTTACTATATTAAATAAACTCTACAGGTTCAAAGAAAAACCAACGCGAACGTTTGTTCCTCTTGTTGTAAATCCTGTAATCTCTGTGTATTCTTCGTTGAAGATGTTAGAAACCGCTAAGAATCCACTTAAACGCTTGCTAAATTTGTGATTTACATTTGCACCGATTAAGCTAAACGATTCTAATGTTACATCCTCAAACGTTGCAAAGTTTGTATCTAAACGATCAGATGTAAACTGATACGATACAGAAGCATTTGTTTTTTGTGTAAATGCATATCCAACGTTTAAGTTGGCTTTGTGCTTTGGTATACGCAATACTTTTACATCTTTCTTTTCAGTAAATGTATAGTTTGCATCAATTGTTAAGTTTTCAATTGGTTTTGCAGCTACTTCAAATTCGAAACCATTTACTTTGAAATCTTGAGAAACATTTTGGTATTCTCCAGCAAATGTTACAAAATCAGTTACTACATAATTAATAAAGTTTTGCTCGTCTCTGTTAAAATATACGGCACTAGCACGTAATTTTTCAGATAACTTTACTTCTACTCCACCTTCTATCGTTGTATTTTCTTCCGGCTCTAAGTTTGGATTTGGTCCAAAGTTTCCAAATAATTGCGATAATGATGGTGCAATAAATGAAGTACTGTATGAAGCAAATGCTTTTATATATCCTTTTTGGAATGGCATACGGTACGATGGGTTCAAGTTGTACGTAAAGTGACTTCCGTATTCACTATGATTGTTCATTCTCGCCCCAGCGTTTACATTCAATCCAAAATCAGAAACATATACAACATTTACATATGGATCTACAATTGAAGACGATTGCTCTTCTGCATATACAGTTTGATTATCAATATAATTTACACCAATAACTGTATAAAATTTATTATTAAAATTGTATTTATTATAAATATCTAAAGCAATTGTTTCTCCTTCAAAATTAGAAGGGAAATTTGATTTAAATGCACGCTCAATTGAAGTATATGCAGCATTTAACGTTACACTACCATTTTTGTACGTATACTTTGGAGCTACTCCAAAACGGTATTGTTCACTTTCACTTTGAAAGTCTGCATCTTCAATAGGAAATGAGTTGTCATAATCACTATTAAACTTATCTAAAGTACCATAAACACTAGCTTCAAAAGCATCAGAAAATTTATAACCAACTTTTACATTAGTGTTAATTCTTGAAAAAGGATCACTTTCTTCTCCAATTACAGCAGATAGTCCATCAGTACTTTGATGTCCAAAACCAACTACATATGTCAATTTATCAACAGTTCCATCAATACGAGCACTGTTAGAAAAATCGTTAATATCATAGTTTGAATCGTCTTGAGATTGGTTAGTTCCGAAAGAACTATTTACAGTCAATGCGATATCATTTTTAGATGCTTTCTTTGTTGTAATATTAATTACAGCAGTTGCAGCACCACTTCCGTATAATGTACTTGAAGCTCCTTTGATAATTTCGATTGATTCAATTCTATCTAAAGAAATTAGACGTAAATCGAAGTCATTTGCAATAGAAGAAGGATCATTTACTTGAATTCCATCAATTAAAATTAATACTTGGCGGTTATTTCCTCCACGTACAAAATAACTAAGGTTTTGTCCAGCGTTACTTCTACTTCCTAAAATTTCAATTCCACTTTTCGTGTTGATTACCTCAGCAACCGATTTTCCTTGACTTCTTGCAATTTCTTCACTAGAGATAGAAATTACAGTTTTTCCAGAGTTTTCACGTTTTAATGCATGACGTGAATCAGAAATTACAACTTCATCAAGTTGTTCGTTTTCATCTTGTTGTTGTGCAAATACCGCAGTACATGCCAAAAACAAGGTACTAATAGATAGTACAGTTTTTTTCATTTGTTTTCGTTTTATGGGAAAAAGTATGGGTATCCATACGCAAACTCTTATCCCGAAAGTTTGACATTTTATTTACGAAACTTGGCAGGTCTCCTGACTTGCAATTTGCTATATACCTTCCCGAATACTCAGTGGTCATGTAGTTATAGCAGCTCATTTTTGAAATGAGGTACTGAACAATGCTCAGCACATGCTTACAGTTGCGGGAACAGTTCAAGAATGAAGGTTTGTTACCTTGTCACTTGATTCCCTTTTAATTCGCACATACTATTGTATGTTTGAAACCAAAATTCGGCGCAAAAATAAACATTCTTTAGAATCTATCTACTAAAAGATGAAATAATATTACTTTTGGAAAAAATTAGCTAAAACCATTTATGCAATCTTTCAAATCTATTTACTGCCTTCTTATCATACTTTGTGTGTTTTCTTTTTCGTGTAAAACCGAGAAAAAAGAAGCTCCAAAAGAACCCTTACCTGTAACACAAGAAGTTACAAAGACAAACGAATCTTTACGACATGCAAAAAAGTTTTCTATTGAAAAAAGTGGCGATATTACTGTAATTACAGTGTTTTCTCCGTGGCCAGATGCTGAACAAAATTATACGTATGCATTACTTCCTAGAGACAAAGCAGCTGCCGTTACACTAGATCGCGATGCATATGATGCAATTGTATTAACACCAATTGAACGTGTTGTCGTAACTTCTACAACACATATTCCAACGTTGGAAATGCTTGGTGTTGAGCATACATTGGTTGGTTTTCCTGATACAGATTATATTTCTTCTGAAAAGACACGTGCGTTAATTGATGCCAAAAAAATAAAAGATATTGGTCAGAACGATCAAATAAATATGGAATTGTTAATTGATTTACAACCAGAATTAGTCATTGGTTTCTCGATCAGTAATTCAAACCCAACGTATAAAAAGATTGAAGAAGTACATATTCCTGTTGTTTATAATGGTGATTGGACAGAAGGAACACCTTTAGGAAGAGCTGAATGGGTAAAATTCTTTGCACCATTTTTTCATAAAGAAGCTAAAGCAACTAAAGTATTTAATTCAATTGAAAAAAATTACACAGAAGCAAAAAAATTAGCATTAAAAGCAACTAAGAAACCAACAGTTTTAGCAGGTGCTATGTATAAAGATATTTGGTATTTGCCTGCTGGCGAAAGTTTTCAGGCACAATATTTAAAAGATGCGAATGCAGATTATATTTGGAAAGACTCAGAAGGAACTGGAAGCTTATCATTAAGTATTGAAAGTGTATTAGATAAAGCCGTAAATGCTGACATTTGGATTGGACCTGGACGTTCTAAAACCTACGAAGACTTAGAAAAAGCAAGTAAAATGTATGCTGAGTTTGCTCCTTTTAAGCATAAAAAAATATATTCTCCCGCAAATACGATCGGGAAAACTGGTGGAACTATGTATTATGAGTTAGCACCAACACGACCAGATATTGTCCTAAAAGATATTATTAAAGCTGTACATCCTGAGATTTTACCAAATTACGAACCTTACTTTTTTAAACCTTTATTGTAGTTGCCAAATCAATCGTCATATCGAATTACATTTATTGTACTTAGCATAGTATTGATCAGTTGTTTTCTGATCAATATTAGTTTGGGTTCAGTTGCAATTCCATTGAAAGGAATTTTTGCAACGTTTACAGGTGGCGAAATTGATAAAGAAACTTGGCGAATTACTATTTTAAGTATTCGTTTACCGAAAGCAGTTGCCGCAATTTTAGTTGGTTTTGGATTGTCATTAAGTGGTTTGTTGATGCAAACATTATTTAGAAATCCGCTTTCGGGTCCTTTCGTATTAGGATTAAGCTCTGGAGCAAGTTTAGGTGTTGCATTATTAATTATGGGCGCATCTGTTTTTGGCGGCTTTTTTGGAACATTATTATTATCAAGTTATAGTTTGGTTATTGCAGCAAGTATTGGAAGTTTTCTCGTATTGCTTACGGTGATGGCTGTTTCTTATCGTGTAAAAGATACCATGTCCATTTTAATTATAGGTTTGATGTTTGGAAGCATTACAGGCGCAATTGTAAGTGTATTGACCTATTTTAGTGATGCGGACGAATTAAAGCAATTTATGATGTGGACACTTGGTTCCTTAGGTGGTTCTAATGCACAAGAATTAAGTATTCTAGCATTTTTAATAACTATTGGAATTGGATTGAGTATTTGGGCAATTAAATCATTAGACGCATTTCTTTTGGGTGAAAATTACGCTAGAAGTTTAGGTGTAAATATTAATAAGTCGCGTATAATTGTTATTATAGCAACAAGTTTAATGGCTGGAAGTTGTACTGCATTTGTTGGACCAATTGCGTTTATTGGTTTGGCAGTTCCGCATATAACACGTTTATTTTTTAATACGACAAATCATCGTATTTTAGTTCCAAGCGTTTGTATGATTGGTGCAATTTTAATGTTGATTTGTGATAGTATAGCACAAGTTCCATTTAGTGAAATTACGCTTCCTATCAATGCAATTACGTCTATTATTGGCGCACCAGTTGTGATTTGGTTGTTGGTTCGTAAACGGAAAATGATTTTTTAATAATAGATCGCTTCGCTTTTGCGATTGTTGAGATTAATTCAAGATTGCTTAAAAAAGTTTTTATGAAGTAAAATTACTTGTTAAAATTTCTATTTCGTTAGTATAAAAGTTCTTGCAATTTCTATATATATGTCACGAAAATTTTCGAAATCTTCAGTTTTATCTGTCCCATTTAGTATATATCCGTTTTTATTTTTCACAAAGTATATCTGAAGAGATGTAAATTTTCCTCTACCTTCTATTGTACATTCATAAATTACAAATCTTGCTTTAATTCCATTTAAATCTATTGACTTTTCTTCAATTAGCTTTAAGTCTGGAAATTTATTTTTGATAGAAGTTAAATTACCTTCATAATATTCTTCTGTCGAATAGTCTTTATTCTGTTTTTTTATACCCAGTGCAAGTTTACCTTCTTTTTTTGTTTGTTTTAACGTATCGGTTTCTAGTGGCCCACCACTTATTAAAGTAAAATTCTGATAATTATCTATAACAGTCCAATTACTTGGAAAACGCATAGAAAAATGATTAGTAGAATCTAAATACTGTTGTGTTAGTTTATATGTATTCGTAATTGGAAGTTTATCTAAATCGATTCCTAAACTTTGTATTTTTTCATTTTTATCCGTGAATGGTTTTAGTTTTATATCGCTCAACCACTTCTCATACATTGCTGATGTTAGTTTCCCTTCTCTTCCTAACTTATTTATTTTCTCAAGTGCTTGATCAATTTTTGTTTCAAGAAGTTCAATTTTCCTATTATATTTTTTTTCAATTTCTGTATTGCTAATCTTTTTTTTATAATCAGCAATTACTAAATCATAATAATAATTCGTTGAATCTAAGTAATTTGTAATTTCCTTTTTAGTTTCGTCAAGGACTAATTTTGATTCCTTACTAATTTGAGAGTTACATGAAGTTGAAATTAATAAAAGTCCAAATAAAAATATTCTACTACTTTTTCGGACAATACTTGAAAAGGAATGCATATTATTAGTTTTTGTATTGCCTAAACTATTAGTTTCTTAACTGAAAACAAAACTTCATCTATACTTTTTAATGTGCTTTATTTTTAGATATTAGATCAAATTATAAACTCAAAACGTCTTTTCGAGTGATTTCATAGCATAGATAATAGCTAACAAAAAATTAAAAATGTAATTTAGCATTAACAAAAATATTTCTATCAACACAACAAACACACATACCGTTTTACAAGCTTCTTCACTTTCTATTGGTTATCAAGATAAGAACAATACAAAAGTGATTGCAGAAGCTATTAATTTTCAAATTTCTAAAGGAAAATTAGTGGCATTGGTTGGTGCAAACGGAATTGGAAAATCTACATTGTTACGAACGTTGGCAAAGATTCAACAACCACTTTCAGGTGAAATTTTATTACAAAATAAGTCGCTTCACACTTTTTCTAGTGGTGAATTAGCGAAAGAAATTGGACTCGTTTTAACAGAGCAATTGCCTTCTAAAAACTTGACTGTCTTGGAATTGATCGCGCTTGGACGCCAACCATATACCAATTGGATTGGAAATCTTTCAAATCATGATCATGCTATTATTCAAAGTGCTTTAAAGAAAACTAACTTACAGGAATTAAAGCATAGAAAATGTTATACATTGAGTGATGGACAATTGCAAAAAGTAATGATTGCACGTGCATTGGCACAAGATACTTCTATGATTATTCTGGATGAACCCACAACACATTTAGATATGTATCACAAAGCGTATGTGTTGAATTTATTGAAAAAATTAGCACACGATACACAAAAAACGATGTTGTTTTCTACGCATGAAATTGATTTGGCTATTCAATTATGTGATGAAATGATTGTAATGCATGACGGAAATGTATTTTCTGGAACACCGTGCCAATTGATTGAACAAGGTATTTTTGAAACCTTGTTTCCAAATGATTTGATCACTTTTGATGCAACTTCAGGGAGTTTTAAAGTGAAAAGTTGAGTCAATTATTCTTGTGAATTCCAGTAATCAATTAAACCTTTCTCTGAGAATATTTTTGTAAAAGATCTACTTCCTTCAAGACTTGAACCACTTCCTCCATGAACTTCTATAGATGTTTCAAAATCTGCATTTATATTATAGTACCATCTTTTCTGAATTAACAATTGATCGCTTGGAATTTTTTCAATTTCGCCAATCATTTGTACTGTATCTACCATAACGACCTTCAATCGAGCTAGCATTTTTTTCTGCTGTTCTTCTGCATATTTGTCATACGCTTCTGTATTTGCCATATCTTTTAGCATATTTGACATACTCAAAGGCGAGCTAGATTCATAAGTTTCAGTAAGCAAGTAGTATGGTTTTCCTGTTACATTTAATAACAAACCTTTTTGAGTTTCTTCTCTCTTTACATCAACTAAAGTATCTACAAGCACTTTATTTTGATAAATAGATTTTATTTTATTTTCGCCGTAATTGTGTAATAGTGTTTTTGATTCATTCGGTTGTAATACATAAATTTCTTCATTAATATGTATTTCTAGTTCATCCGCTAATTGATTGTGTGTTTGTAATTGCTTTCCCTTATTACATGAATACATGCTTATAATACAAAGGAACAGTAATAGTTTATAAAATTTCATTCGGTTGTTTTGTGAGATAGTAAATATAAAAATTTCTATTAATATGAAAAGAAAAAGCGCCTTATCGAGAGATAAGGCGCTTTTATAAAACTAACCAACCAAAATGTAATGCGACTCTCTTTACTCAAGTAACCAGCTCTATGTACTGTCATCATCGTAATACACATTATATAAGACAACTTCCGTGCCAAAATGTTACAGTTATTCTTAAAAAAATCGTGAAACTGTTAAATAATATGTAAAGAATTGTGAAAATTTTCAAATTTGTAAATTCTACTATCGGGCGGAATTAGTTCAACTTACAACTTTGATTACGCCTTTCAGGTTTTTCAAAGTTGAGTTTCACTAATAAAAAAAACACTTCACAAGCGTGAAGTGTTTTTTTACTAAACTAACCAACCAAAATGTACTATGACTCTCTTTACGCAAGTAACCAGCTCTTTGTACTGTCATTATCATAATACACTTTATATAAAACAACTTCCGTGCCAACATATTGTATGAAACCTTAAAAAGAATTGCTTTTTTTGTTAAATAAAAGTTAGAAAAATCTTTAAATAGGTATAAGCACTAAAAATTGCTCTAAAAAAAATTCCGCTATGTAGCAGAATTAGTTCAACTTACACTATTAATTGTATCCTTCTGACTTTTCAATAGTGAGTTTTACCAACAAAAAAACGCTTCACAAGCGTGAAACGTTTTTTTACTAAACTAACCAACCAAAATGTAGTATGACTCTCTTTACGCAAGTAACCAACTCTTTGTACTGTCATTATCATAATACATTTTATATAATTCAACTTCCGTGCCAAAAATGACATTGAACTATTAAACTTTAGCCAATGTTTTATAATTATATTTAGGTTAGAAAGCTATTTTGTCTAAAATGGGCAGGCATATTATTTGAAACAAAGTGTATCGTTAATACGACTGACTATTCAGCACAGTTAATAACTGAATTTGTACATGTTCTAAGGTCTGAATACTGGCATGTATGTACAACTGATTCTTGTTGACATGCTTTTTTAGAACCACATGCATTTCCACTAATTCCTCCATTAATTTCTTGTACATTGAAATTAGAGATCATTCGTTTTTTAAGTGATAATGATTTAAAGTTTTGTTTTTTCATAATATTTAAATTTTAGTTAATACTTCAAAAGTATTATTAGAAGAAGACAAAATATCTAGTTTTTAAACCTTTGTGATGATGGGATATGTTAATAGTGATCAATGAAAATGATGTGTGATAAAACCAATTAATTTAGGGATAAAACTATTTTTCTCAATTGATTATAATTTACTTGACAGTATCATAAAAGAAAAAACGCTTCACAAGCGTGAAACGTTTTTTTTACTAAACTAACCAACCAAAATTGTACTATGACTCTCTTTACGCAAGTAACCAGCTCTTTGTAATGTCATCATCATAATACAAATACTATAATTCAACTTCCGCGCCAAAACCATCACAGAATTATTAAAAATTTTATAAAATGATTCTATTTCTTGAAGTGAACTGATTCGATTATTGATTGATTTAAATACTATTTCGTTTAAAAACAGCAATACTATCTTATAGATTTAAACGAAATATATAGTTGATTTGTATTTCTAACCGTCAC
This sequence comes from Kordia sp. E, assembly GCF_056033805.1. Taxonomy (NCBI): domain Bacteria; kingdom Pseudomonadati; phylum Bacteroidota; class Flavobacteriia; order Flavobacteriales; family Flavobacteriaceae; genus Kordia; species Kordia sp. E. Next base: position 651,645 of record NZ_JBRASR010000003.1, on the reverse strand, counting down.
AAACAACACAAGAGTAATAGTTACATGTTCTTTGAATTGTTACAGGCTCACACTTCAAAGATTGTGGACAAGCAACTTCTGTGGCGCATTCATTATTTGCCCATGTTATTCTTCCACCTATAATTGTAGTGTCATTAAAATTAGAAATTGACTTCTTGTTTAATTTTAGTGATTTAAGATTTTGTTTTTTCATGATTTAAAAGTTTTAAATAAAAAAATGCAAACCGAAATCCACATTTTCTTTTAAGGTTTAAATAATTATTTTTCACTAAAACGTAGCAAGTGTACATGTTCTACGATCTGAATAAGCACACGTATGAACGACTGTGTGGAATCCACAAGACTTAGAAGGTCCGCATGCTGTTCCGCTGATTCCTCCATTAATTTCTCCTTGATCGAAATTGGAGATTGTGTTTCTCTTCAATGATAATGTTTTAAAGGTCTGTTTTTTCATAATTTAAAATTTCAGTTATTACTATGATTAATGCTTTCAAAAGTATACATCTGAAAAAATAAAATGCACTATTTTAAAGGCTTCGGGATGGATGCCTATATAAATAGTGACGATTAAATAATGAAGTGGGATGGAATAATAATAATTAGGGATATAATTATTTTGTCTAAAAAATTAATTTAGTCAATTGATCAACATATGAATTGCTCACAGGTAATTTTTCGCCATTAATAGTTACTTCTTTACTATTCTTTTCGGCTACTTTATCTATTCTAATAATATACGAACGATGAATTCTTAAATATTCTAATGGATCTGGAGTCAGTTGTATAAATTCTCCTATTTTATTTCGGATTATATAATTCTTCGTTTCGGTTACTATTTCTATGTAATTTGCTGAAGATTTTACATATAATATGGTATTCGTTTTGATTCTGATCTCTTTCCCCGATTCTTTGAATGAAATGTATTTTTCTTTATGCTTGATTTTTTTAACAAGTAATCGCAGCAATTCCCTAATAATATGTCTATTGTAGGAAAGGATTCTATATTTAAAAAATAGATATATCAGCAATAACCCTGATACTATTACAGAAATGACAAACCAACCTTGTTTCCAAAATGGAGCCTTTATACAAATAGGAATTTCTAAGAATGTTAGATTTTCACTTTTCTCAGAAGTAGTTGCGGCAATTTTTAATGTATAGTTTCCGTATGGCAATGCTGGATATAATATTTGTCTGTGTTTTGTATAAGACCATTTTGTATCTAATCCTTCTATTTTGTATTTATAGACCAATTCGCCAGATTCCCTAAAAGAAATTCCTTCTACCAAAAATTCTATTCTATTTTCTTGATACGAAAGGGTTTTTAATTTTTCTACATCGACAGCTATATCATTCACATATGATTCTTTTATTTGAAGGTAATATGAGCTTGCCTCCTTTTTTTTATCGAATAAACTTTTCGGAGCGTATATAAGTCCATTTCTAGAAGCAATCCAGACAGTATCATTGATAGCTTCTACATCGATTATTCCATCATTTAGTAAACCGTTAGAACTCTTTAATCCTGTTACTTCAAAAGTTTCATCAGTTGTGAATTTTATTTTATTCAATCCAGAATTAGTACATACCCATAATTCATTTTCATTTTCAAGATAAAGTTCATTTATAATATCATTAGACAATCCGTCTTCTTTCGTTATCGTGCTAACTTTTTCCGCCTTTTTATCATATATAATAACTCCAGCGCCTAAAGTTGCAAAATAGATTTCTTTTCGTTTTTTATTGATATCTATGTCATCTACTCTATTTTTAAATAGCGGATTTAGTTTTTCTAGAGAAGTTGTTTCTTCATTTTCAAAAACATGTACTCCAGAAGCTGTTCCTAAATAAATTTCAGTATTCCAAAAACAAGCATCATGAACTCTAAATGGTACATTATGATGCACTGTTCTTTTTTTGTTAATGACTGTAAAAATAGAGTTTTGAGAAATCAAAAGCCCTTCTTTTGTTGGTTCTGATAACTTTAGTGTAAAAGTAGTTAATGAATTTTTCAGGTTTTCCTTTACATTATTATTCTCTTTACGAAAAAATACAGCTCCCGAATTGATATATAAATGATTATAAATAGAATCAAACTCTACAAATGCTCTAAAATTATTATCTGACTTGTATTCAACAGAAAGCTTTTTCTGAGTATCTAATTTTAATACATCTCCCGTATCATATCCTATATATAATTCATTGTCTTTGTTTTTCGTTAATGAATTTATAGGAGCATTTATGGCTGTAGGAACAAACTTTATTGTTGGTTCTTTACTATAGAAAACTCCTGAATTTAATGTTGAAAACCAATAACCGCCTTCATTATCAATTAAAAAGTCGGTAACTGATTCCCTTTCTAAAAAACGTTCTGTAATGTTTCCATCTATGTCTGCAATAACTCCACCTCCAAACTTATACCCTATAAAAAAATGAGTATCGTCAATTGCTTTTAAGACTATAGGCATTTTAGGTGTTTTTATCCTTGTAATAATTTCCCCTTTAGTATTAACTACTGACACAGCATGATCAGCTTTAAACACCATATGTTTATTGCCTTTTAATGTAATGGCTACATGATTACTTCCACTTTCTACTTTAAATGTTACAGTATTCTTATCATTTATAATAGTATCTTTTGTCCAATAAAAAAAAGATTCATTATTACTTTTTATCTCTAACTTCAACCAACGAGCTCCTTCTTTATTCAGTATTTCTTTTTTAGGTTCTTCAAGAATTTTCCCTTCTTTAGAAATAATTAATTTACCGAGCATAAAATTACAACTAAGGTGTAAATTATCTTGATCGTCTATATAAAAACTAGTGATCTGCTGCGTAGGTTTTAATACTCTTTCAAGTATCTTATTATACCTATAAGGCGTAAATCCATTAAAATTTTCATTAAAATAGAATATCTGACGATCCAAAGTAGTGCAATATATAGTACCATCTTCTTGTGGATAAAAGTCTAAAACAGCTGGATTTAAAATACCATCTTTAACACCATATGTTTTAAATTCATATCCATTATAATTTGCTAATCCTCTATCAGTAGCAAACCAAATGACACCATTTTTATTTTGATGAAGATAATATACTTCCAAACTTGGCAATCCTTCATTCGTTCCAAATTCTTCATATATATAATTTTGAGAAAACGAAAATTGACATATCCATAAAAGGATAAAGAGAATATATTTTGAATTCATATTTTTTAATGATGGTGAAGTGTGTTTTTAGTCGGAATAGCTAATATAATAAAGATTTTGAATGTAAAGATCTTCTTGTATTATAAGTCATGTATGTATAAAATAGTCTCATATAAAAAAACACTTCACAAGCGTGAAGTGTTTTTTTAAACTAACCAACCAAAATTTGTAATGCGACTCTCTTTAATTCGAGTAACCAGCTCTGTCTAATGTCCTCACCGCGTTACGTTATAGTATAAAACAAGTATCGTGCCAAAAATAAATTCTTGTATGTTTTTTGTTTGAATTAGAATTCGATATTTTTAAGGATTAATACATTATTCTTGAAAAAAATACTAGAAACCGAACGTCTTGTGTTACGCGAATTTACAGTTGAAGATGCAGCTTTTGTTTTACAGCTTGTCAATTCGCCTTCATGGCTAGAATTTATTGGAGATCGTGATATAAAAACGATAGAAACTGCAACGCTTTACATTAAAAATGATTTAATGCAAAGCTACGAGCTAAATTATTTTGGATTGTGGTTAGTTTCATTGAAAGATACAGGAATTCCTATTGGCATGTGTGGTTTGGTTAATAGAGATTATCTTGAAAATATTGATATCGGTTTTGCACTTTTACCAAAGTATAAACGAAAAGGATATATGTACGAAGCCGCAAATGCAACAATGAATTATGGAAAAAAGGTATTTGGCATTGATAAAATAATAGCAATTACAGATACTAAAAATGTTGCTTCTATTGGATTACTTAATAAAATTGGATTACAGTTTGAAAAAGAATTACAATTATCAAAAAATGATACAGTTTTATTATTTTCATAATTTATAAATATATAAGATGCATCCACAACTAAAAAAAGGAATTTATATAAGTCTAGTAGTGTATAGTGTCATTTTATTAATAACGCTGATATTATATCTAAAAATTCCTCGTCAAACTCATGCTCCGGCGATTTATTTCTTAATTCTAATTGGATTGTTTTATGTATCAGTTGCATGGGCTTTTATAAGCCTAATTTTGATTGTTTTCAAAAAAACGAGAATGCTTGGTTTAGGAATGCTTTCTATAAATAGTATATATATTATTTTCTGCCTGACTTGGGTTTTTATTTTCAATTTAAACCATTAAAAAATTATATTTCTAAACCTTTAACGAAAAACTCTTTAGGTAAATACTGTTCACTAAATTTTTGTTGAAAATAATTAAACCACATTATTTTATATAAAACCTCAAGTACTATTTTCTTTTTCTCCCCATTCAAGTAAAATAAAATCTTGGATGTTTTTTGTTTGAATTAGAATTCGATATTTTTAAAGATTAATACACTATTCTTGAAAAAAATACTTTAAACATACAAAAAATCGTTGCTATTACTGATACTAAAATGTTGCTTCCATTGGATTACAGTTTGAAAAAGAATTGCAACTATCCGAAGATGATACAGTTTTATTATTTTCATAATTCATAAATACAAAAAATGCATCCACAATTCAAAAAAGGGCTTTTAATAACATTACTTGTCCAAACAAGTATCTTTTTAATTTATTCATGGTATACTAATACAAATGTACTTGCATTACAGAGTATGATTCTTATTATTTTATTTTTTATATCGCTTATTTTGACATTCATAAATGTATTCAATTTAGGGTTTGATAAAACACGAAAACTACATCTAGGAATGCTTTATATAAATAGTATCTACACTATTATTTACTTGATTTTAATTTTTATTCTATTTCAAGAATTGAATACTTGATGACTTGTACTATTTTAAAATGGAATACTATCTTTACACAAAATCTAATTCATGTCAGAAATCGTTATCTATATTATCCTTATTGTAGTGTTTTTAGCTGTTGGTATTTTCTTGGGAATGTACATCGGAAATCTTAAAACAAAAGCACAGCAAGAAGGTTTACACGAACGTAATCGTCAATTGCAATCGCAGTTTGATAATTTGAAACAATCCGCTATCGCTGAAACTACAAAACAAAACGAGTCGTTTCAACAACAAGTGAATGATGTAAAAAACAATCTGACAAAAACCGAACAAGAACGTGAAGAAATTCGTCGTGAAAAAGATTTCTTGAATGTAGAATTGGCAAGAAAGAATTCTGAGTTTGAAAATCTACAAAAACAAAACATAGAACGCGATGAAGCCTTAAAAACGCAACAAGAACAACTTCGTAAAGATTTTGAATTGTTAGCCAATAAAATTCTTGAAGAAAAATCATCCAAATTTACAGAGCAAAACAAAGAGAATATTAAAAACATATTGACGCCACTTCAAGAGAAAATTCAACATTTTGAAAAGAAAGTTGAAGACAGTCAAAAAGAAAACATTAGTATTCATTCCGCTTTGCGCGAAAAACTTTCAGAGTTGAGCAAAGCCAATCTACAAATCAGTCAAGAAGCTATTAACTTAACCAAAGCGTTGAAAGGTGATAGCAAAATGCAAGGAAATTGGGGCGAATTGGTCTTAGAACGTGTTTTGGAAAAAAGTGGCTTGGAGAAAGATCGTGAATATGTTGTGCAACAAAATTTTACCCGTGAAGACGGTTCGCGTGTATTGCCCGATGTAATTATCAATTTGCCAAATAACAAGAAAATGGTGATTGATGCCAAGGTTTCATTAACGGCTTATGAGCGATATGTAAACAGTGAAGATGAAGAAAGAGAAGTAAATCTTAAAGAACATTTAACGTCTATAAAACGTCATGTAGATCAACTTTCTGCTAAGAAGTATGAAGATTTATATGAAATGGAAAGTCCTGATTTTGTATTGATGTTTGTTCCGATAGAACCAGCTTTTGCTATTGCAATTAATTCAGATAATACTCTATACAATAAAGCTTTTGAGCAGAATATTGTCATTGTAACACCGACAACACTTTTAGCTACATTACGAACTATTGATACGATGTGGAATAATGAAAAGCAACAACGAAATGCAATTGAAATTGCGCGACAAGCTGGAGCATTGTATGATAAGTTTGAAGGATTTATGGGCGATTTAATCGGGATTGGAAAAAAGATTGATGCTACAAAATCTGATTATTCTGCGGCAATGAACAAACTTTTTGAAGGTCGTGGAAATATTATCAAAAGCCTTGAAAAGATTAAGAAAATGGGCGCAAAAGCAAAAAAATCACTTCCTGAGGCAATCGTTAAACGTGCAGAAAACGATACAGAAGTAAATCAAGATGAAGAACCGAGAAGACTTCTCTAATTTTCAGTTTTCAGTTTTCAGTTTTCAGTTTGTAAAAAATGTCATTTCGAGTGAAATTCGATAGAATTTTGTATCGAGAAATACTCGTTGTATAATACATTTTTATTTTCACAATACTTCTCAATACATTTTTTCTACATTACATTACGAAAAATCACTCGAAGTGACGTAAAAGATATTAATCACCAAAGTGAATAATATAAAAGCAAAACAATCAAAAAAACACCTTATCTGCGAGTTTGATAAGGTGCTTTTGTAACGCTGCCATTCATTTGGTAATGACTTCATATTATACCTGACTTACGGTAATTGAAACAGCATTTCCTAAATCTAAATCTTTGTTTACCTCAACTTTTTCAAGGATTTCTAATAATTTTTTATCTTTTTTCCATTCTCCATTTACTAAGGTTTGTACATCATACATTGCGCCATCAGTTGCAAATTTGATTTTTAATCCTTTGTAGTGAAAATCATATTTTTCCATTGTAGAAGCATAGTTGTCTTGGAACCAAAGTTCAGCTTCTCTAGCTTCTTTTGTTAATTGTTCTGGTGTTCTAGCTCTTCTCTTTTTTGCTGCAACTGATTTTTCTAATGCAAGTTTTAATTCTTCTGCTGCTTGTGTCAAGCTATCATTTAATCGTTGTTCAGCCTGTGCTTCCGCTAATTTTACATAATCCATTGTTTGTGCAATTGCAATACATTCTTCTAATGCTTTTGCTTCAAATTCGCTTGTTGTTTGTGTTGCTACAGGAATTGTTGTTTCAACTGCTGCTACTTCTTCTTGTGTTACTTGTGTTGCTTCTCTTGATGAAAAATTACATGCTGTAAATGCTAATGTTACTAATCCTAAAGTTGTGAATACGGTACGTTTCATAATTGTTGTTTTTAAGTGTTATACTTTATTTATAGTTCAAATATGCGACGAAACGCTGGTACAATTTGGGTAGCTTTAGTATTCGTTATGAATGATCTAGAATTCGTTATAAAAAGATCAATTTGATCATCTTTTTTATAAATTACAATTCAAGAAAACATAACGAAACCCCTGAAGTTAAACACTTTCAAGGGTTTTATTTTATTTACACAAACTATTAAATTTGTGTTTTTTAAAGTTTCGTATAACTTACTCCTTTAATATTTATTGGTAAATATTCTTTTTGATTTGATTTCATCAAAGGTTGCATCACACATAAAACCGTCGTTTTTCCTTTAACACTTAATGTGTTTCCTCTAACTTTTGTCAACCATCTAAATTTCTCTATTGGAATATTAAATTCTTTGATCACATTTACTAAATCGTCACTTTCCAAAATCCAATCCATGATTTCTTGTTTGTTGTTAAAATCTGGAATATCTGCTTTGTCTTCAAATTCAAATTCCCATTCCACAGGAATATTGAAACGATAGGTATACATTTCTCCTTGCAATTGCTCTGTTCTTGTTTTTAGAACTGTTTCCCAATCTGCTTTTATAGTTGGATAATTCTGTTTAAACTCACTTGCCAGCGTTCTTGGTCCAGGCGAATGTGCTGTTGGATAGTAGCCATAATACGTTTTTGCCAAATAATGATCAGCGTATTTCCCACCAAATACATTAAAGTATTCAGAAGCATATATCTTTACAGAAGTATCATGTGTAAACGCTCTTTTTAAGCTTGCTAACAAGGTTTTGTTCTTTCCCAATCCACATGAATGGAATATGATTTTAGTCTGTTGAGAAACAATATTTGATGCTAACGGAATGATTTCTTTGTTGAGTAATGCTTCTTGCAATGTAGCTTCCGTAACACGTTCGCCTTCACTGGACGTTTTCATCGACAAACCACGCCAAGGATTGCTATGACTTACAATATGAATATCTCCATACATAGAACTATCATAATGCAATCGAATCCAATTGAGGATTTCGGCAAACGCTTGCACATCATCAATTAACTGATAATGTGCATTGCTAAAGTAGTTTTTTGCGTTTGTATAATACGTATTATTACCTTCATCAAATCCGGCTATGAATACAATTGCTTGTTTTTGCTGAACTTCTGTTTCAACCTTATGATTTCTTGCGAAAGCAATTATTGAAAAAAAACAGAAAAGAATGATTGTGTATATTTTCATTTTTAATTATTTAATAATAGGTTCATTATAAATTGATATCCAAAATTTTAAAATCTAACGATACAATCTTATTAGGTTTTTAATTTTCTCTTTCTTTGTTTGCCCAAAGAAAAGAAACAAAAGAAAAGGCATTTTTCCAGAGGTGTTTTTAGCTGAAAAAGCTAAAACCGTAATTATTTTTCTAAATTTCCTCCAAGGTTTCAAAAATTTTTAACGAAAAATAATTTCTACACTTCGGAAAAAAGAGAGCTTCAAACTCTATTCTTTAATAGAATCATTGTTAGCTATAGTAATGATGACTTTTTTACCATTTGAAAACGTTTCTATATCTTTAATTTCAAGTAACTTTTCAAGTAGTACTTCATTGGTAATCCATGTATTATTCACTAGAATTTCAACTTTAAAAATTGTTCCATTACTATCTAAATACACTCTGATTCCATCATATTTTGCTAAATACTTTTCAATGATTTGTGTGTAATTTAGCCTAAACCATGCTTTTGCTGCTGCATTTTCAAGAATCGTCGGCATTGCTTTCTTTTTTCTTTTTATGATCGTTTTTCCTTTGATGGAAGCTGCTGCTCCAACCGCGCTATTGTTTACATTTTTTGGCATTGGCAATGGTTGTTTTACCGTTTTTCGACTTCCGTTTGCATTCACAACTTCATTGTCAACAGCTACAAAAGAAGTGTATTGTGTAACTAAGTTGTATTTTATACCTAAGTCGATCACTTCTTGTTTACTATTGTTTCCAAAACGTTTTCTGTAATCATCCAAACGTTCTATTTTTTTACGCGCCCACAAGTAACGCAACGCTTCGTTATCTTTACTCAACATACCATCAGCCACATTAAATTCCTTTCTAAAAATTCCGTTTCCTTGTTGTCCTGTAATGATGAGTTTCCCGTTTAAATCACCTTTGTATTTTCCGAAAAGTAAAATTGGTCGTGATGCAAATACATCTGGAATACTGCTTGGCGTTACATCATACGCTTCAAAACCTTCCGCTTTGATACGAATTTGAGTCAATAATGGTGATTTTATGTAGTTTCTAAACTTTTCAGCAAGTTCATGTGCTTTGTTCATTTCTGTAACTACAAACGATTCGCTATTACTTACTTTTGCCATTCCTTCTAGTAAATATCTGTTCACACTAGAACCAATTCCGAAAGTAAATACATTGGCTTGTCCTAAGTTTTTCTCAATCGTTTCAAACGCTTCACGTTCTATACTAACATAACCATCGGTAATTACTACCATTGATCGTGCGCTCGTTTTGTCCATTCGTGGTAATGCATATGCTGTTTTAAGCGCATTTAATAAACGTGTTCCGCCACCACCACGAACATTAGTTAAGAAATTGACTCCTTTTTGAATGTTTTCTTTGGTACATGCCATTGGTTCAGGTGATAAAACTCTTGATCCGCCAGCAAACAGAAGTATATTGTAATGATCTGTTTCTGGTAAATTCACTAATAAATTACGTAATAGTTTTTTAGAAACTTCCATCGGATATCCATTCATAGAACCTGAAACATCTACTACAAAAAGATATTCTTTCGCTGTAGGTTTTGTTTCTACAGAAGCTTTTGGCGGTTCCATTGTATAAGCAAAAAACTTTTCATCATTGTGTTCGTATAATAATAATCCAGTTTGAATTTCATTTCCACGCATTCCATATGTTAAAATGAAATCACGATTAGATGGATTTTTGTTTTCGTTTGTCAACGAGATTTCTGCAATACGCGTATTTGGATATTTCACCTTAATTTTGTGTGTGTTTGAAGAAACATCTGCAATTGGAATCCCTGAGTTTATTTGCGCTGTTAAGTCAAACTGAAACGTATCCTTTACACCGCTTTTTGTATATGGCTGATTGAATGTTTTTTCACCCGAAGTCATTTCACCTGTAAATCGCGGACCAACAACACCTGGGAATACAAATTCGTATGTTCCGGCAACAGGAACCAACATTTCTGTATAATATATATCAATAGTTATAACATCGTTTTGTACAATGTTTCCAACATTCATTTGAAACACATTTGGTCTATGTTGATCAAGTTTTGCTGCTCTTTTCCCTTCTTTTAATGCTTTATCATATACGCGCTGCGCTTCTTTCTTTTCAAAGATTTTAGCATTAATCGTTCGATCACCAATCGTCATTTGCATTTTGTGTACAGCCGCTTGTGTAGACAATGGAAATACATACTTTGCTTCTATCGGGATGCTTCCTGTGTTTTGATACGTTTGTGAAATATGCACATGTGCAATGTTTCCTGTAATCTTCACATCTGCTTTTGTAGATTTTAAAGGAATTACTGCGTTTGGTGTGAGTACTTCTAAGTATGGGCTTTCCGTTTTTTGGGCGAATCCGAAGCTGGAAATGAATGCGATAATGATGATAAAGATATGTTTCATAGTATTGGATTTTTGATAGTTTTTGTTCTTGATGATTCAAATATCCTATGAAACTGTGGCAGAATGTGTGTCGTTTTAGTATTCGTTAAGTATAGTTTAGTATTCGTTTAAAATCTACATATTCTTAAAAAGAAAACTAATATTTTATATATGTATGATTGAAAAAACCAAAGCGAACTTTCGTTCGCTTTTGTACTGTACTAAAAGTATTTTTTATTAGTTATTCCACGCAAGTTGCTGAATTAACCGTTGTACTTACTGGTTCGCATCTAGCCCAACCTGTTTTACAAGTTACAGCTTCAGAGCAACCATCAGTCACATAACAATATCGTATGGTATCACAATTTATATCTAATGTCGTATTACAGACTCCGGCAGTTGCGCCTCCTTTAGCTTTAAGGGACTGAAGATTTGAAATAAAATTTTTGTTTAATGCTAACTTTGATTTGATGTTTCTTTTTTTCATGGAAAATAAATTAAATGTTCGTATTTATCAATGAATAAGGCTATCTTATTTTACCCTATTTATAAACGAAAATATTTTTTTATACTATATGAAAAAACAGCGAATTAGAAGATGGTTGCTATCAATTAGATATTGGTAGGAATGAATTAGATCATGGAAAAAGAATTTAATTTTTAGCGAACTCTATTTCACGCAAATGAACATATTTTAATAAATATCTGTTATAAGTGTGTTTTGCAGACCTATGTCAAAAAGGAAGTAAGATTGTTCCGAAAATTTTCACCAATTGGAATTTCAATTTCTCCAATTTCAAGATCATTTTTTGTGTAAGCTGTAATTTTATCCTTATTAATAATATATGAACGATGAGTTCTTATAAAGCGTTTATCTAACTTTTCCTTAAAAGCTGATATACTCGATTTAGTAACGTGGCTTTTTTTCTCTAAATGTATTTTTACATAATCTTTTAAACTTTCTATATATAAAATAGCATCTAAGTGTACTTTTACCTGTTTTCTATCTTCTCTTACATAAACAAAAGCATTTTTGTTTTCAGGAGTAACAATATCAATTGGATCAGAAATACTTGCTCTTTGCAAAGTTCTAAATTTTTCTATAGCATTAAAAAAGCGCTGAAAGGTTATAGGTTTTAAAATATAATCTACTGCATTCAATTCAAATCCTTCAACAGCATAATCTCTATAGGCAGTTGTAAAAATAACTTTGGGTTTATGAATTAGGTTTTTAAAAAAATCAGTGCCTTTTAAAACTGGCATTTCTATATCTAAAAACAGTAAATCTATTGTTTCTTCTTGGAGTATTTTACTAGCTTCAATGGCACTACCACAGGAAGCGATCAATTCAAAATCGTCCAATTGAGACAAATGTGTTTTTATAAGTCCTCTTGCCAACTTTTCATCATCAACTATTAAACATTTGTATTTCATTTTACAGGCAATTTTAAACGCACATTAAAGCTATTGGTTTCTTCTTTTATATCTAAAGAATAACTTTCTAAATATACTAATTTCAGTTGTTTTTTTACGTTGGTTAATCCAATGGTTTCTTTTGTGGCTGGTGCTATATTTTTAGCTATAGAGTTTGTGATATCAAACTGAATAAACTTCCCTTCTACTGAGATCTTTATATCTATGTATGCTTTTTTTAGTTCTTGTGAAACACCATGCTTAAAAGCATTCTCTATAAAGGTTAAAAGAATTAATGGCGCAATTCTAACGTCAGTTGTCACATTTTTATTAAAATTAATAACTACACGTTCATCATATCGAACTTTTTCCAAAGCAAGATAATTTTCTATGAGTTCAATTTCCTTATGTAAGGGTACATATTTTTCATTACAACCATATAACATATAATCTAACATCTCAGAAAGTTTTGCAATTACCTCAGGTGCTTCATCAGATTTATCTATAGATAAGGCATATAAATTATTTAGGGTATTAAACAAAAAGTGAGGATTTAATTGATGTTTTAATGCTGATAATTCTGTGGACTTTTTTTGCTCATTAAGTTGTAAATAGACCTGCTTTTCTTTGTGAAATTTAGCTATTACTAATAGTATGGTAGGCGTTAGCAATATTGTAGACTTTCCTAAAAAAACACGAAGACTTAATAGTTTCTTCCAAAATATTTTATTGGAATCATATGCAGAATTATCTGGTGACTCAAAATATTTAGGAATATGATAATATTCGTGAAGCCCTACAAATAAGACAAATACAACAGCTAATAACAACAGTAAACTTATTGCCAATTGAATGTTCTTTTTCGGTGTTAAAAAGCGTGGGATTAAAAAATATAAACAAGTGTACCCCACAATAGCTTGACATAAAACATAAATAGCATAATGTTCTATAACTTCTTGATAACCGCTATAATAACTCATATTCACAGTACCAACGAAATAAGCATAAATTCCTAGCCAAAACAAAATATGTTTGACCTTTGGAATACTAAAAAATGTTGCTAATTTTTTCAAACTACTCATATGCGCACTAAAATACAATTTTAATGAGGATGTAAATTAAAAGTAGCTCAAAACTGGTTTTTTGTAGCTAAAAGAAGAAATACAATAGACAAAACTTTATTTCTTGTAAATACAACTTTCCAAACGTAAAAATAACCTATTAGTCTACTTTCTAAAATAACAATGCATGCTTAAGATAGTTTTGCTTAGTGTTTTTAAAATATCAACACTTTGGTAAACTTTTTAATTTAAGTAAATGAAGAGAATTGTAATTCTTATACTATCAGTTTTTGTGATGCTTCATGTTCAGGCTCAATCTGGATTAGAGTCAAGTAAAATAGTTTTTAGTAACAGTAGTATTCAATTAGATGGAGAACTAAATGAATCTATATGGAATGATCTTATTCCTGAAGGTGGATTCCTTAATTATATACCAAACAATGGAGATTTGGCTTCCAATAAAACAGAAGTAAAAATGTTTCATAACGGAAAAAGTCTGTACATAAGTGCTGTGTATTATGATACAACTCCTAAGGTACAAATTGGATCTTTAAAACGAGATGATATCGGGACTTCTGGAGCCGATAGTGATTCATTTGCCATAATTTTGGACACTTATAATCAACAACAATCAGGATATTTCTTTATTGTTAATATGGGTGGTGCGTTAATAGATGCATTGGTTTCTAGAAGTGGAGATGGCTTCGATGTAAGCACTAGTTGGAATACTGTGTGGAATGCTAAAACTTCTACAAAAGGGAATTTAAAAATATTCGAAATAGAAATTCCCTTAAAGGCACTAGGCTATAAAGCAGATACATCTGAATGGGGAATTATGTTTCACACAAGAAATATTAAATTGAATGAGTGGACAACTAGCACGCCAATAGATCGTAATTACTCGCAATTCGATTTACGATTTACTAAAACTTTTAAGATGGAAAACCTTTCGGAGAACAAATCATCTCGATTTGCTGTAACACCATCTGTCACACTAAATCATACAGAAGATGTTGCTAATAATAGTAAGGATACTACAGTAAAACCTAGTGTAGATGTTCAATACAATGTAAGCTCTTCCTTAAAATTAGATGCTACAATTAATCCCGATTTTTCACAGATAGATGTTGATAGACAAGTAACTAATTTAAGTCGATTTTCGGTATTTTTTCCAGAGCGACGTAATTTCTTTTTAGAGAATAGCGATCTTTTTACAAATCTTGGAGTTGTTGGCGTAAATCCGTTTTATTCTAGACGTATCGGTGCAGACAGCGACATATTATTCGGATTAAAACTATCTGGAAATATTGCCGAGAAAACACGTTTGGGCGTACTAAATGTAGCTACAAAAGCCAAAGATGATAATCCCGCACAAAATTACGGAGCGTTGGTAGTACAACAACAATTGTCCAAATCTTTTACAGCGACAGGATTCTTTATTAATAGACAGGAAACAGATGGTTTCTCTTTTTTAGATGATTATAATAGAGTAGCTGGACTTAACGTAAATTATCAATCCAAAAATAACAAATGGACTGGGCTTGCAAATTTTGCAAACAGTGCTACTAGTAATATTTCAGTTGATACTAACTTTTACAACTTAGGAGTTTGGTACAATACTATAAATACTGCTGGATATGTTGGTATTAGAAAAGTAGAAAAAAATTATATTACAGATGTTGGCTTTGTACCGCGCTTATATAATTATGATGCTATTTCAGAAAATGTTATCAGAGAAGGCTATACACAAGCTAGAGGTCGTATTAGTTTGACTAAATTCTATAAGGATTCAAAAATTATTGACAATCATCGTTATTTGAATTTGTGGAATAACACTTATTGGGACGATCAAGGTAATGTAACGCAATCAACAGTAGTATTAAACAATGATTTAGTATTTAAAAATCAGTCATTTTTGTATGGTGGAATGCGATACGAGTATGTAAACCTAAAGTATGCCTTTGATCCGTTGAATAATGGAAATGCAATTGTAGCTGACAAATACAGATATGTAGATCTTGGTTTTGGGTATTCTTCAGCCGATAATAAGAAGTTTCAATATGGCGGTAATGCAAGTTATGGTAGTTATTATAGCGGGCATAAAAATCGAGTTAGTATGAATGCTCAATATAGATTAATGCCGTTAGCGCGTTTACAAATTCGATACGAACGAAATCATATAGATTTAAAAGAATTGGGAAGTGAAACGTTTCATTTAGCACGCTTTACAAGTGAAATTTTCTTTTCTAATCGATTAAGTTGGACAACTTATATACAATACAATACTCAGTTTGATAATTTCAATATCAATAGTCGTTTACAATGGGAATACAAACCATTGTCATATATCTATTTGGTAATTTCAGATAATTATAATCAGGATATTATTCGTAAAAATTGGGGTATAGCTTTTAAAATGAATTATCGATTTGATTTTTAATCATGCAACTCTAGAGAAGGACAAATTTTATATTTTGTTTTGTGTAGTTTTCTCGCATTGATTTCATTTTTTCAATTTAGCAACTTCTATTGAAATGAATTTCGGAAGATAGCTTGGAACACAATTTTTTGCTACTATTTCATCTTTATAAAGCCCCGTTTTTTCTCCTATTAAAATGCATCTATCACGATACTTCTCTTCCCATTTTCCTATTTGTCCTGCCGTAAAGTTCATTGCCCATTGAACTTCTGGCTTTTCTTTCATTAGGTTTTTCTCTAGTAAACTTAATAAACTTTCAGTATTAGAATGATTTGTATTTCCCATCCATCTTAATCTTGCTTGATAATACCAAAATACTCTTCGTTGTAATTTAGATGAACTTTTCTCCCAAGATTCCATTAAAGATATTATCTTTTTGTCTTTGGCTAATTGATTAGCCATTAACCAATCTATTAATTGATTTCTCTCATCAAACTCGTGTTTCTGAATGTCTTTATCAAGTTGGTCAATCATCTCTTGATTTAGAAGCTTTTTGTCTAGTATTAGAATTGCCAACTGACGAGGTAAAAATTCGTTCGTTGACCAAAGTTCCATAGCCAAAGTGTGATCTTTTTTTATTTCTTTTGCAATTTTCCTCAAGTCTCCCAATTTCGTAGTTTCCTTGTCGATTTCGGAATATATTTTTTGTGCTTTTGACGATAATTTCATTTCGTTCTTGATTGTTTTTATAAATTACACACAACATATGTATAGCAAGAATTCTTGTTATTTCTAGTATAATTTAATCTATTTTATTTCTATAAAACCTGTCATAGTTAAAACTACAATAATCTTATCCAAAGACAAAATCATTTTATAAGGTTTTTAATTCCTATTCAAATCGAAAAAGGTAACACATTACTTATTTTCAACTCAAGTAGAAACACCTGTTTTTGATTGATTTACAACTGATTACACACCATTTCCTATAAAGAATTCTTTTTTTCTTTTATATTTAACTAACGGAAATAATTGATAATCATTTTAAACCAGCCATATGAAACCTACCTTCTCTCTTCTACAGAAAATACTATTTTGTTTAGTATTTATAAGTACTATAACATCTTGTAAAAAAAACGTTGATCCAACAATATCATTTAATACCGAATATGGTATTACTGGTGATTCTATTACTATTATTGATGATGACAATGCAATAATAAATGTTGCTTTGAGTGATCTTGATAAGTATTCACATTATACGTATACATTGCGTAATGCGAATGGAAAAGTGCATACAAACGACACGCTTGAACTTTCTAAAGAGTTTTCCATTGACTTAAAAAATACTGCGAAGCTCAAAAAATATACAAACCAAGATTTAGATGTTGATGTCACGTTGATTGGTGATGGAGTCAGTAAAAAAATCAGACATGATATACAGTACCTATTTGATGCTACAGCTCCAATCCCGTATGTAGTCATTACAACCAAAGATGGAGTGATGCCAGTAGATAGAACACGAATAGATGGAGAGTTTAAGTTTTACGATGTTAGAGAAGATGGTTTATACAGTCTGTCTGGTCCATATCAAGCAAGCTCAGGAACCATTCATGCAAGAGGTCAAGGAAGTTTGGGTTTTCCTAAGAAAAGTTTTTCATTAAATTTTGGAAAAGAGAATCCACTATCCATCATGGGAATGCCTGAAAGTCATAAATGGGTTATGATTGCCAATTGGGTTGACACTTCGCAATTATGCAATAAAGTATCATATGATACCTATGCGGACATGGGACATTATGGACCGCAAAGCAGACATGTACAAGTATTTTTGAATAATCAATATTGGGGATTATATACATTTGGGGAAAAGATACAACAAGGAAAAAATCATGTGAATACTGCGAAGAAAAGTGATGGTGGATTTATTGTGAAAGAAGTAGACAATTCACCTGACTTTACAACGGTTTCTGGAAGAACATTTCAGTATGAATATCCTGATAGTGAAGATGCTACTAACGAACAAAAAACACATATTCAAGAAACTATTAATTCGTACGAAAATGAAGTGATTAATGGAATGGACTGGGAAAAAAGTGTCGCTGAAAAAGCTGAGATTGATTATTTTATTATAACCGATGTTTTTGCCAATCCTGATAGTTATTACAATGGAAAAAATGTGTTCTATTTCCTCAATCTTGATAACGAATTAGAACCTGTTATTTGGGACTATATATGGTCGTTTGGAACGCCATATTATACGTGTTATGGAAATAATCCTTGGTGTTATATTTATTCTCCTATTGGTGCAAACTATTGTACGCCATCACCAAGATGCACATGGAATACAAGCTATATTAACCCAGCGAGCGAACTTATGTATGGAAACCCTAAGTATGTAAATGAGCTTGGTTATAATCGCTTTTTACTGATGGAGGATTATATGAAGACAGCTCAAAATGTGAATATGTTTAAGGATCGATATTTCGATTGGAGAAATGGTACAAACGGGAAAAAACCTGTATTGTCTGATACTCATATTTTAGGAAGAACTCAGAAGTTGATTGAAATTTTACGTTCTGGTGAAATTTATAAAAAAGATAGTATTCGCTGGTCGGTTGATCCTGATTTTAATAGGAAACGTTTTTCTCCAGAAGATATTCGCAATAAAATAAAAGAGCGTTTGGAGTTTATGGATTCGGTTGTTAAGAATTTAAAAGTCGTAAAATAACGAACTATCTATTCATATTAGATGCTTGAACATTGTAATTTCTTTTTTAATGGTTTTTAAATCGTGTAAGAAGCAGTATTTTTATACTATTATATTTTACACTTATATCATCTATTATGTCTATACAATACAAATCTGCTTCAGCATCTAGAGTTGTTATTTCTGAATTAATGCTGCCATCGCATTCTAATTTTAGTGGAAAAATTCATGGAGGTTATATTCTTTCTTTGTTAGATCAGATTGCTTTTGCTTGCGCTTCTAAACATTCGCGAGCGTATTGTGTGACAGCTTCTGTAGATACTGTTGATTTTTTGAACCCGATTGATGTTGGCGAATTAGTCACGATGCGCGCTTCTATTAATTATGTTGGAAAAACTTCAATGGTTGTGGGAATTCGTGTAGAAGCAGAAAATATTCAAACCGGTGAAGTGAAACATTGTAATTCTTCATATTTTACAATGGTGGCACGCGATAATGAAGGAAAAGGTATTGAGGTTGACGGTCTTATTTTAGAGAATACAATAGAGATTAAGCGCTTTTTGAAGGCTTTGAAACGAATTGAAATGAAACGTAAACGTCGTGAAGAGTTTGACCGAGAAGATTTTGTTCCTGCTGATTATTTGTCAGATTTGAAAAACTATAAAGTCAAAGTTACGTGTACGGATACACTTTAGTGTTTGTTGTTCATATGGTCTGGTTATGATGATTAGACCAAGAAATTTATTGCTATTCACGTTTATTTATTCAACCTTTTATTTAAAATGCTATTGAACATGCATTCTCACATCAAAAAGAAGATAATAGAGTTGGATTGCCTTGTAAAATCAACCACCAAAAAAAGAATGTTCATAAAAATTCACTCGTAACTACCATTAAACCGTATCTAAAGATTTATAGAACGGGAAAAAATTCCTATTGCTACTCGTAAAAAGGACAACTTATTACATGTCTTTTCTCCTAGAATAAATCATAATATCCTGTCTGCTTTTTACGCTTATTAACGCAAATACTACGCTTATATCTTCAATCCATCTATAAATAGATTCTCTATTTTTTATACACTTCATACGCTATACTTTTATCAAAGATTAATCTCACTAATTAATAGTATCAAAGATAAAAGCATGATCAGCGTCAAACAATTTGGAGATGATGCATATTTCACAAACATCAATAAAAATAGAGCAATTTCACATTTATATAAACACAAAAATCAAACATTATGAAAAAACAGAATTTAAAGTCATTAAAATTAAACAAAAAATCTATCTCCAATATTCAATCTGAGAGAAATACTGGAGGTCATAATCCTAATACTTGGACTTCATATTGGGCTTACTGCGAAACTAATAATCCAGTACAATGCAGATCAATGAGACATACTGGTTGTTTTTGTGATGCAAATAGCTAACAAGCATTGAATCTTTAATCATAGTCGAAAGTAGTTTTGACCATGATTCTTAAAATATATAGTAACATTAAATAGTATAATTATGAAAAAAATAATGTACGGAATTATATTCCTTTCGCTTATAACAATTGGATTTGTGTCATGTGATAAAGATAGTATAGAATCAATTGAAGATGAAAAAACAGCAATAGTTAATAAAAAACTAGAAGGCATTTATTCCAATGGGGAACTTCTTGTTTTTGAGACTTATAAAGACTTTGAAACAGTGGTTCAAATGCCAACGCCTGAAATAGAAGCAGAATTTATGAGCAAGGTTTCAACGATGGATCACACTTCATATGGAAAAGCAAAAGCATTAGCAAAAAACAAGGTTGATTTGGTAAAGGACGCGTATTTAGCACAAATTCTAAACAAAGACTTAGCTGTTCAAATTGGGGATTGGATTTATAGAGTAAATAAACCAACGGAAAAAGTGTATGCGCTTTCTGTTAAAAACGCTTCTGATTATAATGATTTGATCGCTGAAAATATTAAGAATCCAAATATATTACAATTTAGTACAGAAGAAAATGTAATTGAATTACTTGAAACGAAATTAGATTTTGGAGAAAAAGCACTTCGTAAAGATTGTCAAAGTTCCAAACAAGAGAGTACTGGTTGGAAAGAATATGCTGATTGGGTAGATGAAAATGGAATATATGGTCATGCTGGACGCAGATATAAATTTAATAGTAAGATGAAAGTTCGTTATGATAATTGGGGAATTTACCGAAAACTATTTGCTGAATTTGAGCATAAAGAATCGTTCTGGGGAACATGGGATGAAACTCATTTTTCTATGCAAGTATATGGTAGTTATAAAGTTAGAAATGGTAGTACTGGTAATTATAGTCTTTTCCCAACATATCAAATTTATGGAACATGGCGTATGAATAGCACCAGTGACGATTTTTACGACTTTTTAGATGACAAAAAAGAACTCCAAATTTACCGAGGGACAAAATGTCTTAGTGAGTTTGAATTGAGAGGTTGGGCAATTTTTAGAAATAAAGAAACTCGAAATCCAAGATTAGCTCCAAATGACGGATCAGGAGTTTACATCTTAGGAAATTAATACATAGAAATAATATTTCCGTAGTTATTGATTTGAAAAAGTTATACTCAATAATTTCGAAATTAAACTGACATATTATTTTTATAAAAGCACTATAACTGCAACTTCAAATGTTCAATTATAGTGCTTTTAATATAATGCCTTGTTTGTGAAATATAAATTTGTTGATTCATTTTTCAAAAATGTTTTTTATCCTTTAAAAAAGACAATAGTAGATAACAGAGCTTTAGGACAAACTCTTGCATGTAAACTTTTAAGCTAAAAAAGAATTATTTCTTTACGAAACGTTTTGTAATTGATTTTTTATCTGTAATAACTTTTACAAGATAAATCCCTGATTTCCATGAAGTGATATCGATAGCATTGTGCATTGCTGTCAGTTTCCCTGTATAAATTTTTCTACCTAACAAATTATATACTTCCACAGCAGCATTTTTCTTTTGTGCAAGTCTAATGTTTAATTCGTTGATTCCAGGATTTGGTAAAATATTGAAAACTGTTTCAGTTGTAGAAGCAAAAGCGGTATTACTGCTATTGTTTTGAGCAAACATTGCAGTACCGAAAGAAAATAATAAAATTGTTAAAAGTATTCTTAGCTTCACTCTTGTATCAATTTGGGTGATTTATTACAAAAGTAATAATTATTTACAAATATTACCTCTTTTTAACACTCTGATAAACAATTTTATTTTTTTTATCAGTAGAACTACCTGTTTCTATTTTCGCGTGTAAGTCATCTAATATACAATTACAGAAAATGTTTACTTTGTTTAAAACACATACTTAGTAATTCAAGAAAAAGAAAACATTTTATGAACCCATCAAAAGAACTCTTAAAACAAATTTATAGCTTATCTTTCTCAGTAAATTCAGCTTCCGGTTTATCTTGGAAGCAAACCGATTGCAAAAGCGGAATGATTGAAATGCAATCATATGTAAAAAAAGTAGCTGCTGCTGTCATGTCTGATACAGTTTCAATTATTGGTAATTGGAAAGCAATTTGGGGACCAATTGTATATGCAAACGATCCAACATCAAATTCTGTACATGCAGATAACACCATGGGAATGTATTATAATTCCGATGAAAATGTAGTAGTTATTGCCATTGCTGGAACGAATGTAAATTCACCATTTGGTTGGTTAACAGAGGACTTTTCAGTACATACGACTAAATCTTGGGAAACTGTAACTGGCATTCCAAGTTCTGGAAATATTTCAAATGGAACATATATTGGTTTATCTATTTTACAGAATATGAAAAATAGTAAAGAAGAAACCGTAATTACTGCTTTGAAAAACTTTTTAGGTGAAAATTCTACGTTAACAGGAATGCAAGTAGCTGTTGCTGGACATAGTCTGGGCGGCGCTTTGTCTCCTACACTAGCTTTATACCTTTCAGATACTAAGTCAGAATGGGATCCAAATAACATGACGTCTATTGGTGCTTTTCCAACCGCTGGACCAACACCTGGCGATGAAGCTTTTGCTTCATACTACGAAAAGCAAATTGCGGCTAATAAGATTTATTATTTAAGTCAACACAATGCAATTGATGTAGTTCCACATGCTTGGCAAAAAGACGATTTGGAAAAAATACCAACAATTTATGATGAGTATATTAAACAACCAACTGAAGCAAATCCTTCAGAAACGCTTACTGGAACATTAGCAAGCGCTGCTGCATTGAACGCATTGGCAACAAAAAACATTATTGGAGTTCCAGTAAATCGATATCAGCAAATAAGTCCTTCTACAACTTTGAATGGTACTTTTGATACTTCTATTGACGATCAGATTTCTAAAAAATTAAAATACATAGGATTAGTACTTCCTAGTGCTTTAGGAAAGTATGCAGCTTATTTACGCAACTTGGTGCGTTTTGCTGCACAAGCTGCTATTCAACATACGAGCGAATATCATACCTTATTAGATATTGTTCCTTTTATGACTGCTTACCAAAAAATACTTGCTGCAAATAAGCCCGCAGATCAAGTTGTATTGGAAAATTATGAGTATGCTGTAAAGGAGATTGCAAAAGTTGATTTACGAAAAATTGACGAAGCTGCATTAGCGATTGCGAAAGATAATAGTTAGCAACCAAAGATAATTCAACCAACTATACTACCATTTATTATTAACAAAATGTTTCCAAAGAATCACCTGATTTGATGGAAACATTTTTAGTTTGAATTTGAAATTACATAGAGTGTAATACTTTTATTGCTCAATTCTTCCGTGTGATTTTAAAACTTTTAGTGTCCATAACGTTTGTATTCCTGCCCATTCTAGTTTTGTTCCTTCACTAATTCCATACCAAGTATCCCATCGACCATCATTTTTTTGCTTACTGATTAATCCTTCTATATCTGAATCAATCGCTTCTTTGGAAAAGATGGAATTCAACACGTGATCAGGATATGGAACATAGATCAAACTGTGTGGTTTTTCGTAAAGTCCCCAACCATCATCAGATATGTCTTTGCAAAGTACTCCGTCAACAACGATCCATTTTTTTAAATCGTTGATTGCTTTGTCTGCTTTTTTCCTGTTTTTAGTATATTCCAAAAATTGTAATCGTCTTGGTACACATAAATGGCAAAAAACATGTTTCTCTTGTATTCGTTCTATTTCTTCCCAAACAAATTGTTCAGCCTTCTTCATCCAGGGAATGTCTATTTTATGTTTTTCAAGTATTCCTAATAATGATGAAGTTGTACTTAGCGCTGCCCATTCTTTTACTGTTTTAAAATGTTCACCACATGGATATTCACTTTTTGGTCTAAACATCCACGGTATTCCACCTTTTTCAGTTGTTATACTTTCAAAGTATGGCATAAAATCTTTTAGGATTAATTCTGCGTTTAAATAGTTAACCTCATCTAAAGTTTCAAGCGCCATTATACTAAATAGTGGTTGACTTTCAGGCGATGCTGTATCTGGTTCCATTCCATAACCAAAACCTCCGTCATTGTTTCGATACGCATACACTGAGTGAAAAACTCCTTCTGCCGAACCGTCGTTAAAGTAGAAGTCAAATAGTCTTCGTTCAATCATTCTTGCATTTACTAGAATAAAATCTCTGGCTTTGTCAAAATTTTGCTTCGTTAGTTTCATCATCCTTCTGTTTTTATTCTGGCTTTCTTTTTTGTTGTTCATTAAGATTCCATACAGAATCAAATTTGTTTTTAAAAAACTTAGCAATTGGTTCTAGTTAAATTTCAGTTCTTCTTTATCAATATTCTCAGGATCGAAAACTCGCTAGACATTAAAAAAATACTATTGTTTTCTATAAAAAATGTTTCCCAAAGCCAATTGAATCGAATGTAAAAGCCGTATTATTTTCTGTTTTATCCAGCTTATTGTTAATTGTCAACGCCCACAATACCAATTCCATACAAAAAGCTTGATCTTCTTTACTATAATCGGAAGCATATTCTTCAATGACAGCTACTAAAGGTGTTACAGCATTAATATTCGTATAAAATTCATTATCTGTAGCAGTATAGTTCAATTCCAAAAGATTGTCTTCAAACCAATCAATTATATCTGTGTATGTTGTTTTTACGCCTTCTTTTTCTAGCTTAGGAACACGTGGAAATATATTTTCAAATTGTGTCATCACCGCATCATCAATCAATATTTTTGCAACTTCATCAGCGCCTTCTTGTTCTCCTTCGTATACGAGTTCAATTTTTCCAGTAATGGATGGAATGATAGACATGAAATCCACTAAACGAATTGTTGTTTTCTCGTCTCCAGTTTCAATCAATCGTAATTTTGCAGCTGCCATCAAGTTTTCCATCGCACTAATTGTTAAACGTGCGCTCACACCACTTTTTGCATCTACATATTCACTAGTACGTGCTGCAAAAGCTACTTCTTCTAAAAGATCTTTTGCCATGTTAGGAACTTGTATTGCCGATTTATCTTCTGATGAAATCCTAGCTTCTTGATCTGTAATTTTACGCGCAAGCGTGATTGATTTTGGATAGTGTGTAAAAATCTGTGATCCGATTCTATCTTTTAAAGGCGTCACAATACTTCCTCTATTCGTATAATCTTCTGGATTTGCCGTAAATACAAATTGAATATCGAGCGGCATTCTTAACTGAAAACCTCTAATTTGGACATCGCCTTCTTGCAGTATGTTAAATAAAGATACTTGAATACGCGCCTGTAAATCGGGAAGTTCGTTTAGAACAAATATTGAACGATTTGCACGCGGAATCATTCCATAATGTAATACACGTTCATCCGAATACGGTAATTTTAAAGTTGCTGCTTTTATAGGATCTATATCACCTATTAAATCAGAAACATTAACATCTGGCGTTGCCAATTTTTCAAAGAAACGATTCGATCGATGTACCCAAGAAATTGGAGTTTCATCACCATGTTCTGCAAGTATATCTCTTGCATATTTAGAAATGGGCTCGAATGGATTATCGTTTATTTCAGATCCTTTTACAATTGGCATATATTCATCAAGCAGATCTACCATACTTCTTGCTATTTTGGTTTTAGCCTGTCCTCGCAAACCAAGTAGGTTGATATGATGTCCAGCTAATATCGCTTTTTTTAGCTGTGGAATTACAGTGTCTTCATAGCCCCAAAGTCCTTCAAATACGGACTCATTTGCTTTGATACGTGTTATTAAGTTTGCTTGAATTTCTTCGTTTATTGTTTTATTTGTATATCCAGAATTTTTTAATTCTTTGAATGTGATTTCTTTTTGCATGTTTTTATATTCTTCTTTTTCTATTGACATTTTTAAAATGGAAATAATCTAAACATTTTATATTTCAATTTTAGTTTTTTATTTTCGTTTTCTTTGCTTCCCCAAAGAAAAGAAACAAAAGAAAGGGGATTTTTCCAGAGGTATTTCTAGTTTTTTCGGAAAAAGGAATGTTACGTTTATATTCTTCTTTTTCTATTTTTTTCGTAATCTTCAAAAATCATTTGTCCTAACCCTGATAAACCAGTTAGAAAAGCTTTCCCTCTATTTTGTGCTGTAAAAAGCTCTACAAAGTGTCGCAGATATGGATCTTTAGCAATCATGAAGGTTGTGATTGGAATTTTCAATTTTCTCGCTTGAGCAGCTTTATTTAGACATTTTGAAACAATCATTTCGTCTAAACCATTACTGTTTTTGTAAAATTCTCCTGATGGCAACTGAACACAACTTGGCTTTCCATCGGTAATCATAAAAATCTGTTTGTTTGTATTTCGCTTTCTACGTAGAATATCCATTGCCAATTCCAATCCGGCAACGGTATTTGTATGATATGGTCCAACTTTTAAGTATGGTAAATCTTTTATTTTTATTGGCCACGCTTCGTTTCCAAAGACAATTATATCTATAGAATCTTTTGGGTATTTTCTGTGAATTAACTCTACCAAAGCCATTGCTACTTTCTTTGCTGGTGTAATCCGATCTTCTCCATACAATATCATGGAATGACTAATGTCAATCATTAACACCGTACTCATTTGTGATTTGTGTTTCGTTTCTTCAACAATTAGATCATTTTCGGTAATGCGTAAATCGCCAATTCCGTTATTGACTTGTGCATTTTTCAGGCTTTCTGTCATGTTAATCATTGCCAAATCATCACCAAATTGAAACGCACGATTTTCGCCATTGCGCTCATCACCTACTCCTAATTTTGTAGTTTTATGACTTCCTAAGCCACTTCTTTTTAGTTTCCCAAATATTTGATCTAATGCAGACGCACGCAAAGCAGATTCTAATTTTGCTGTCAATATATTTTTACCGTTTCCACTTCCATTTCCAGTGTTCCCTTTTTCAGGATCAATTTCTTCTTTGATATATCCACGTTTTTTTAGATCGTCTTTAAAGTCTTGCAATGTATATTCATCTGTAAAGATTTCATATTCTTTGTCGAGTGTATCGAGCCAATCGAATGCTTCTTCTATATCGCCTGATGTATGTGTTAGAACATCTTTAAAAATTTCAAATACACGATCAAAATGCGATATTTCCTTTGGAATGTGTTTACTGATGGTAAACCCTTTTTCGTAATTAAACTTCATATCTTTCATCTTCTTACGCTATTTCTTGTTCAATTTATCTGAATTACAATTGTGAAGATTTGTATCAGATTATTCTTTTTTATAAAAATACGAGAAAGATTGCAGATAGGCAATTTGTGAGGAAGTCCTTTATTATTTACCAAGGTAATCCATTCAGCTTGACTAGCTTTGGGTACATCCTTTGATTTTTTGTCAAAAACATTGCATTGGCATTCCATAGTTTTTGTCCACTAGATTGATCGAAATACATTGGACAATCAATTTTATACCAATTTAATCTTTCATAAAATGGTATCAACTCATCAGCACATAAAAGAACTCCTAACTCAGATTTTAAATCATCAAAAATTAGATTTTCTGTTTCTTTTAATATTTTTGAGGCATATCCTTTTCCTCTAAATTCTTTTGGGGTAATAACATTATTTATCCCAGCGATTTTTACTTCATTATTGTCTATAAATATTTTTCGTTCAATAATGTTGTAAAAAGAAGCTATTTCGTTGCCTTGATAGTAAATGATGGTCCAATCTGGTTTAGCCCATTCAGTTTCGTTTACAATTGGGATATGCCCAAATTCATCTTCAATAAATTTTTCAAGCTTACTTTTAGCTTCTATATCAAGTTCTGAATATTTTGTGATTTTCAACATTTTTAATTCAGTTTTACTTTAATGCATCACAACATCTCAGTTGTGGTTAACAAGAATATTTTTTCCTATTCTAATTCTTTTTTCAATTCTTTTCTATATCCGTAAAAATCAACCCTAATAGTATGCCTCGGAGTATCTACATATTCTGATTTGAGTTTTTTAATTTCTTTATCTATCTGTTTATCTAAATTTTCTGGTAATTTATACTCTCCTAGTATTTTTTTAACTATTAATTTTGATTGCAAATCTGATAAAGGCCAAATACATCCATTTGGCTGAATTAACCCTGTAAAGAAAAGATTGTCATGTATAGGATGGAATATTTTTTTATATAATCTTACATCTCCATTTTCAAAATCTATGAAAGATTTTTTAAAGAATGGATGAACAATTTTATAACCAGTACACGCAATAATCACATCAAAATCTTCACTAGTACCATCATCAAAAAAAACAGTTTTATTATCAAAGTATTTTACATCTACTTTTGGTTTAATTTTTCCATGTTTGATAAAATATAGTAATTCAGAATTTATAATAGGATATGATTCAAATAATTCATGGTCTGGCTTTTGAAAACCATAATCTTTATATGTCCCAACAGATAATTTGAGTAATAATTTAAATATTTTACGTTTAATGAATTTTGGTATAAAAACAACTCCATCATTTAATTGGTCTACAGGTTTTCCCATAAGAATTTTGGGTATAAAGTGGTAGCCTCTTCTCATGCTTAATACTGTCTTTTTTGATACTCTGGATGTTTCAACAGCAATATCACAGGCAGAGTTTCCTCCTCCGATGATTAGAATTTTTTTATTTTCAAATCCAGCATTATTTTTATAATCATGTGAGTGGATATATCTTCCTTTAAAATTTCCTTTATAAGTAGGGAATCTTGGAGACCAATGATGACCATTAGCAACAATTAAGTTTTCAAAAAGCTCAATCTCGCCATTTTTTAATTTAACTTCCCAAATGGAATCATCATTCAAGGTAGCATATTCAACAGAAGTATTGAATTGAATGTAATCTACTATTTTAAAATACTTTGCATAATCATTAAAATATTCATACATATTTTCTTGCGACGGATAATCGGGGAAATCATCAGGCATTGGAAAATCTTCAAACTTGGCTATGGGTTTAGAACTTAATATGTGTGTTGTTTCAAATACGCTCGAATGTTCATTGGTTTCAGAATAAACCCAATTACCTCCTATGAAATTTGATTTTTCATAAACAATAAAATCAGTAATCCCTGCTTGTAAAATATTTTTTGCAGCAGTAATTCCTGAAGGACCAGCACCTATTATACATATTTTTCTCATAAAAAGAATTTCAAGTTTAATGGTTCAAATAAAGTTTTGCTTCTAACTTAACTCTAATTGCTTTAAAGGCTTCAATTGTTCTCTCTACATCAGCAATTGTGTGTGATGCTGTCGGAATTAAGCGCAAAAGTAAAAGTCCTTTTGGAATAACTGGATATATAACAATAGAACAGAATATTTTGTGATTTTCTCGTAAATCATATACTAAAGCCATTGCTTCTGGTACACTAACCTTTAAAAAAACCGGTGTAATACATGAGTTCGTTTTACCTAAATCAAAACCTTCATTTCTTAATTCCTTTTGTAATTTATTTGTTATTTGCCATAATTTATTTTTAAACTCTGGATTTTCTTTAATCATTTTCAATCTACGCAAACCTGATTTTACCATTACCAACGGTAAAGATTTTGCATACATTTGAGAGCGAGTATTGTATTTTAAGTAGTCGATTA
The DNA here is from genome assembly GCF_056033805.1 of Kordia sp. E. Lineage (NCBI taxonomy): Bacteria > Pseudomonadati > Bacteroidota > Flavobacteriia > Flavobacteriales > Flavobacteriaceae > Kordia > Kordia sp. E. The sequence continues at coordinate 622,049 of NZ_JBRASR010000003.1, read as the reverse complement.
AAAATTTATCACCAGCCATAAAAGCACCTATTCCAGCTAAAGCTTTCGTGAAAGTAGCAAAATATAAATCTATTCCTTCTTGACAACCTTGTTCAAATCCAGCTCCATTTCCATTATCGCCTAAAGTTCCAAAACCATGAGCGTCATCAATTAAAAATTTAAAATCATATTTCTTTTTAAGAGCTACAATTTCTTTTAATATTCCTTGTTGACCTCTCATACCAAAAACTCCTTCAGAAATAACTAGAATACCACCTCCACTTTTTTCTACAATTTTTGTCGCCCGTTTTAAATTCATTTCTAAGCTTTCAATATCATTATTCTTAAAAGCAAACCTTTTCCCCATATGTAACCTTACTCCATCAACAATACAAGCATGAGAATCTCTATCATATACAATTACATCATTTTTATTGACTATTGCATCAATAACAGAAAGAATTCCTTGGTAACCAAAATTGAGTAATAATGCTTTTTCCTTACCAACAAATTTAGCCAACTCGTTTTCGAATTCCACATGATAATTTGTTTCTCCAGTCATCATTCTCCCGCCCATTGGATAAGCAATTCCGTATTCTTTTATGGCATTTGTATCAAATTGTAATACTTCTTCATTATTTGCCAAACCAAGATAATCGTTCACGCTCCACATTACTACTTCACTTCCATTGAACTCCATTATATTTGAAATTTTTCCTTTCAATTCTGGAAAAACAAAATATCCTTCTGCTTTGTTTGCCCATTTCCCCAATGGTCCTTTATTTTCTCGTATTTTTTGAAATAAATCGCTCATATATTTTTTATGAATAAAGTTAAATGTTAATTATTTTTGTGATTTCTTTTCCAGTAGAGGGACAATAATATACCAGATATTACATTCCAGACAGCCCAAAAACCAACACAAAGTGCCATTCCACCTAATCCATTAAAAAAAGCAAAAACTAAAAGCAGTGCTAGACCTACATTAGGAATAGCTAACTCAAAAGCCAATGTTTTTTGATTGGGTAAGGATAGTTTCATAAGTTTTCCAAAGTAAAAACCAGATACCATACCAGTAAGGTTATGTAGAATTACAATTAGGATAACATATTGTATATAGTTAATGAAAACGTCAAAGTTATTTTTAACAATGACAATTATAAAACCAATGAAAATAAGGAGGGAAATTGGTTTAAGGATTTTAGATATCTTATTTGCTAATGACTTCCAATAGTGATTAATGAACATACCAATGATTAATGGTACTCCTAACGTTAAAATGACAAGCTGCACTAATTTATAGTGGTCTAATTCTATTTCTTTAAGGATGTCACTAGTTGGTTCATATAAATTTCCCAAAAAACTTAAACAAAATGGTGTAAAAAGTCCGGCAAATAAAGTCATGAAAGCTGTTAAACTTATCGAAAATGCCGAATTACCGCCTGATAATTGAGTTAAAAATATTGAGACATTCCCGCCAGGACACGAAGCAATTAGTATCATGCCTAATGCTACACTTGAAGGAGGTTTGATTATAATTATTAATAGAAATGTTATCAAAGGAAAAATCAAAAGTTGTGCAAATAACCCCGATAACAATATTTTTGGTTTGTTTAATAAGTTCTTAAAATCTTCTTTTGTAATACTTAATGCAACTCCAAACATGACTAAAGCAATTACAATATTAAATATCCAAGTATCATTAGCGTCAAAAGAAACAATTACTTCATCTAAATTTTTCAAGTTTTGCATCATAATTTTAAAGATTAAATAAACAGTTTCACAATAATTAATTTTACATAACGTATGTAAGCCCATACAAATTATTTAAAATTTGCACAGTTTTTCAATCACTAATTATTTATAAGTAAATGTTTCCCCTATTACTTGCGATGATCTTTTGTATAAAACGTAGTGTATAAATAAACACTAAATTTTCAGATGATACACAAGTCTATTTTTCTATTTTGTTTTTAATTTTTAGATTCTAAAAGTCAAACGAACGATGTGTCAGTATTGGTAAATAGCACTGCACTTTTGTTATGTTTTTTCTTTTTTAATGAAATCATAATATTCTACAAATTCTTTCATTTTTGGAGGAAATCGGAAAGTTTTTAGGTTCGCAATTTTGATTATTTCATCAACAAGCTTTTTGCTTTTTCTGATAATCAAAAAGTGCTTCTTATTTAATGTGTTTTATATTTTTTTAATCATTTTCATATGATACACAATGTACGTATATCAATTTTAAACAATAACAGGATTTTTTTTAATTAACACCCTCTTATTTTCCATAAATGTAAAATAAAGATTATACATATGCAATGTAATTTTCCGTAATGCACAGAAAGTAATTTGCGAAATGAATTCTCGCTACGCAGAAATGGAAATTTAATTAATTGGTAATCATGAAGTTGAGAATCAAGTTTAAGGATGACGATTGAATCGAAAATTTCAAAAAAGCTACAGGAGTTTCCTTAGAATTCAAACCAAAAATGCTCCCAAAAACCGTAAGATTTATGGAAGCATTTCATTAATTATTACTACGATATTCAACTATCTAACTTTTCACAAACCGTTTTGTCTGTGTAAAATTACCTGCAGTAACCTTAATAATATATATTCCGCTATTCCAATTAGAAGTATTGATATGAGTGCTTTGTACATCTAGTTTCTTTGTCAGAAGTTGTTTCCCTAACATATTATAAATTTCAACCGTCGCTATATTATTTTTATTAGGCAATGTGATTGTAAAATTTGAAGTTGATGGGTTAGGACTTAATGAAAAGTTTGCTAATTCAAAACGATCAACTCCAAGTGTAAAATTGGCAACTACGCCGCCTCTACCGCCAGAATGATAACCAAATGTTAGTCCGCCACCTTTTGCCCACAATAATGGAATAGGTCCATTTGAAGTTGGAAATACGTAATCATTAGCATCTCCTGTATTGATGGCTCTAGTAGCTACTATAGTTCTTGTAGCACCTGAAGGAGTATTTGTTATTAGGCTCCAATCTTGACTAGCATCTAAATTAGGCATTCCGTTACCAGCTAACATATTTCTATCTTGTAGTCCAACTGAGTTATATACTACTGCATCATCTCCTGCATTTCCCATCATATTACCCGCAGAAACTCCTGGAGCAACCCCTAACCATCTATTAGCAGGTCCTATCATTGTCATAGTAACCAATCCTGTACCTGAATCTACATCAAACTTCACAGAAAAGTCAGTATCTAATGCTACAGTTCCAGTACTCCATGACTGCGCATTACTGAAACTTAAATTAAGTAATATAATAGTAAATAATAAAGTAATTTTTTTCATAGTTTTTGTTTTTTTATTAAGGTCAGTATTTCTTCATTTTTATAGCTTGTTATGTAATCAAATGCTGTTTTTCCATTAGCATCTTTTATATCAGATTTTGCGCCGGCGTTAATTAGTTTTTTAGCAATACTGGTATTATTAAACATTGTCGCATAATGTAATGCCGTTATACCTTTTCCATCTGAAATATTCACATCTACGTGATGATTCAGTAATATGTCAATTACCTTTTCATCTCTCTTATAAACAGCTGCCATTAAAGGTGTTCCATATTTACTTTCTCCGTTAATGTTTTCAACTTTAGCAACTAAAAATTTTACAACTTCAATATTTCCATTATAGCATGCCAGTAAAAATGGTGTATATCCTTCATTATTTTTTGAATTGATAATTTCTGGAGTTTCCTTATAAATTTTTGCTATCTCTTTTTCACTACCATTTCTTGCTACATTAAACACATCTTCTTGTGCATGAATAAGTACTACACTTGTTAAAAAAAGAATTGTTATGATTTTACGCATAGGGTATTTTGACTTAAAACTGTTTTATAATAATTATATCTGTTACTTATATTCATATACTATAAGTTAGCTATACAAAGCTATTTGTTCACAATAAGTTAGTTGATATGAAAAAAAGAGTTTTACATATTAATTTATTCCCTCAATACTATGATTACAAAAAAAAATGACATCCCTATACATGACTTATCTACTATTGATACAATTAATATCGAATTAATATCACACACAAATAGTTATGATTACAGAGCTATTCATAGACATAATTATTATGAAATTTTGTTTTTTACAACTGATGGAGGTTATCAAACTATAGATTTTAAAAAATATCCTATTCATAGTAACAGCTGCTATATCGTAAAACCTAGACAAGTACATTTGATAAAACGTGAAGAACAAGCTGATGGTTTATTAATTCAGTTTACAGAAACAATGATTTTTTCGGATGTATTGAAACAATCATTATCTGTTTTAGATAGACTTTATAATCAACCAGTTATTTTTGAACACAACAAAGTATTGACTGATTTCTTTATCGTTGCTTTAGAGAATATAAAACATCTATCGGATCAAAAACGTATGTATTACAAGCAAAAAATAGCGCATGAGCTTTGCACTATTTTATATAGTATTGAAGAATTTTTACAAAAAAATAATCCTGAAGAAACTCGAATCCACAATGATTTGATTTCTAATTTCGCCAATCTTATAGAAACAAATATGACAAAGTTTTCTGTAAAAGAATATGCCGATTTATTACATGTTTCCACTAAAAAACTAGCTCAAGTTACTAAGAAGCAATTAGGATTGACTCCTTTGAAATATATTCATAAACAGTTACTTATAGAAATTAAACGAGATCTTACATTTAAAGAACTGAGTCATAAAGAGATTGCGTATAATTACAATTTTGATTCTCCTTCTAACTTTAGCTTATTTGTAAAATCTCAAACAGGATTAAGTCCTTCTGAATTACAAAGACAGTTGCTAAAAAATTATGAAGTGTAACAAAAAATGCTTCCAAAAAACCATACGGCTTTACGGAAGCATTTTTTATTTGTTATGTTTTTGAGGAAGTTTTACGCTTCCTTTTTTTGAATGCTTGCTAAAATAATGTTTACAAATGGAACTAAAAATAGCCAGCGATTATAACCTGCATCGTTCAGTCTCCTAAAACCTAATGCTATGAAAGGTATAAGTGTTAGAAGCAAATAGATATCTCCTAGATTATTGATTTGCAATTTGACACTCAAAATTCCTAATATAATTACAATGATATTTTCAATTAGAAAAAATATCCAAAATTGTTTTACTGTTGATTTTCCTGTAAAATCAAAAGTTTTTAGTAACGGTTCAATAAAATAATTCATATTTTTTATTTTAACAGTTTTCAGCCATACATATAGCTGTTTCTTGTGCTATGCATGGTAATCCCATTCTAACAGCGCAAGATATTTTTTTAAAAGTACTCCATTCGTTATAAACAGCATTCTGTACACAATCTTGTATTCCATCATAAGTACAAGGATATGTTGTTTTAAATTGAATGTTTTTATTTGTTATTGTATTGTTTATTTCTCCATTTACTATAGAAATTGTTAGAAACACATCATCATTAATTACATACTTTAAAGTTCCATCAATTGAAGTCAAATTGTCATTAATATAGGTGTTTAATTCATTATCAGACAAATTTTCTGGAATGTAAAATGTTGTTTCAAATTCTGAATGTATATAGTCTTCAGTATTATTTGAAGTTTTCAACTTATTTCCTATTTTACTATTCACAATTTCAGTAAAATTAATTTTCTCAGATGTATACAAAAATGTTTCTTCTTGTTTAGTATCTATAGTATCTTCACTACAAGCAAAAAATGTAAATAGTAACATCATAGTGAATCCTATTTTTAATATATATTTCATTCGTTAATTCATTTTTATGAAAATATCTTTTTTAAAGACCTCTTCTGTTTTTAGTTGTTTATCTTCTTAAATTTCCACTTACAGATAGCTACTCCAACTTTAAACATTAAATTATTTGTCATAAAAACAAAATGTCATAATTATATGTAATATTATGCTTAAATTTTAGGGAAAATAAGAAATTTATTTAAAAATAACTGTTATTTCCTACAAATAAATAAATAAACTATTTGATAACCCTACGGTTTCCCTCAGCAGATTATCTTTTTTTTGTTTGTATATTTATAGATTCAAAAAATGCTTCCAAAAAACCAAGTGGTTTCATGGAAGCATTTTTATATGTTAGAATGATTTTTTAAGCTTACTTACTCAAATACATTTTTCTTCGTGAATATAAGTTGTAGAATTCATCGTCTTTTAAACTATCGATGAATAAGATACTTTCTCCTGTACTTTTCATTTCTGGTCCTAAACGCTTATCAACATTTGGAAATTTATTGAAAGAGAATACTGGTTGCTTGATTGCGAATCCTTCTAATTCTGGTTTGAAATCAAAATCAGTGACTTTCTTTTCACCCAACATTACTTTTGTTGCATAATTTACATATGGTTCTTTGTATGCTTTGGCAATGAAAGGAACCGTTCTAGAAGCTCTTGGATTGGCTTCAATGATGTATACCATATCATCTTTAATTGCAAACTGTATGTTGATTAAACCAACAGTATTTAATGCTAACGCTATCTTTTTGGTGTGATCTTTTATTTGTTGCATTACAAACTCACCTAAGTTAAATGGTGGCAAGGTTGCGTTTGAATCTCCTGAGTGAATTCCACAAGGTTCAATATGCTCCATAATTCCGATGATGTATACATTTTCACCATCACAAATTGCATCTGCTTCTGCTTCTATAGCTCCATCTAAATAATGATCTAACAACAATTGGTTTCCTGGCATTCTTCTTAGTAAGTCTACTACAGTTTCTTCCAGTTCTTGCTTGTTGATCACAATTTTCATTCCTTGTCCTCCAAGTACATATGAAGGTCTTACTAAGATTGGAAAATCTAACACATCTGCAATTGCAGCAGCTTCATCAGCCGTTGTTGCAATATCAAATTGTGGATATGGAATGTTGTTTTCTTTAAGCATATTAGAGAATAAACCTCTGTCTTCTGCTAAATCTAATGCTTCAAAACTAGTTCCTAATATTTTAATACCATATTTAGATAGCTTTTCAGCAAGTTTCAATGCGGTTTGTCCACCAAGTTGTACAATGACACCTTCTGGCTTTTCATGTCGAATGATATCGTATATGTGTTCCCAAAAAACTGGTTCAAAGTATAATTTGTCAGCCGTATCAAAATCTGTAGAAACCGTTTCAGGATTACAGTTAATCATGATGGTTTCATAACCACATTCAGCTGCAGCTAAAACACCATGCACACAGCAGTAATCGAATTCAATTCCTTGTCCAATTCTGTTTGGTCCAGAACCTAATACTACGATTTTCTTTTTATCTGTTACGATACTTTCGTTGTGAACGTAACGCTTTCCGTCAGCAGTTTCAATTTCTGCTTCAAATGTAGAATAGTAATATGGAGTTTTTGCCGTGAATTCTGCCGCACATGTATCAACTAGTTTGTACACACGTTTTACGCCTAATTCTTCACGTTTTTTGTAGACTTCACTTTCCCAACAACCTAACATATGTGCTATTTGTCGGTCTGCAAATCCTTTTTGTTTTGCTTCTAATAATAAATCTCTAGAGATTGAATCTATTTTATTATGTGAAGCTATTTCTTTTTCTAATTGATGTAATTCTTCATATTGTCTTAAGAACCACATGTCAATTTTTGTGATTTCGTGAATTCTACTTAACGGAATTCCCATCTGAATGGCATCATAAATTACGAAAACTCTATCCCAAGAAGCATGTTTTAATTTGCTAAGAATTTTTTCATAATTTTTATATCCTTTTCCATCAGCGCCAAGTCCATTACGCTTTATCTCAAGTGATTGTGTTGCTTTGTGTAATGCTTCTTGGAACGAACGTCCAATTCCCATTACCTCACCAACTGATTTCATTTGAAGTCCAAGTTCACGATCAGAACCTTCAAATTTATCAAAGTTCCAACGTGGTATTTTTACAATTACATAGTCTAATGTTGGCTCAAATAATGCCGAAGTCGATTTTGTAATTTGATTGTCTAATTCGTCTAACGAATATCCAATAGCTAATTTTGTAGCAATTTTTGCAATCGGATATCCAGTTGCTTTACTTGCTAATGCCGAAGAACGTGATACACGCGGATTGATCTCAATAGCAATAATTTCTTCATTTTCATCTGGACTTACAGCGAACTGAACATTACATCCACCTTCAAAATCTCCAATACTACGCATCATTTTTATTGCCAAATCACGCATTTTCTGATACGTACGATCTGATAATGTCATTGCTGGCGCAACTGTGATAGAATCTCCTGTGTGGATTCCCATAGGATCCATGTTCTCAATAGAACAGATAATGACTACGTTGTCATTTTTATCGCGCAATAATTCTAATTCGTATTCTTTCCAACCCATCATCGCTTTATCGATCATTACTTCGTGAATTGGAGATATCTCAAGTCCACGACGCAATAATTCGTCAAAATCTTCTGGATCATATACAATTGAAGCTCCTGCTCCACCTAAAGTGTAAGAAGCTCTAATTACTAAAGGAAAACCAAACTCTTGTGCGATTTCTTTTCCTTTTAGGAAAGAAGTTGCTGTTGCTTGTGGCGCCATTCCAACACCAATTTCAAGCATAAGTTCTCTAAACTTTTCACGGTCTTCCGTAATATTAATTGCTTCAATATCAACTCCGATTAGTTTTACATCAAAGTCTTTCCAAATACCTTTTTCATCTGCTTCAATACATAAATTTAAAGCAGTTTGTCCTCCCATTGTTGGTAAAACAGCATCAATTTGCGGATGCTCTTTTAGGATTTCAATGATTGATTTCGTCGTTAAAGGTTTTAAATATACATGATCCGCCATCGAAGGATCGGTCATGATAGTTGCGGGGTTTGAATTGATTAGAATCGTTTCGATTCCGTCTTCTCTTAGTGATCTAAGTGATTGCGATCCTGCATAATCAAATTCACAGGCCTGGCCAATTACTATTGGTCCTGACCCGATAAGTAAAATAGAATTTAGGTCTTTTCTTTTTGGCATTTTGTTTTCGTGTGTGTTGTGTTGCTAAAAATAAAAAATGATCAGGTATAAAAAAAGGTGTTGCTTCTAAAAAACAACACCTTAATTTATATGATTATATATCATTACTTCTTATGTCTCAATTCAGATGACACAGAAACTTTCTTTCTTCCTTTTGCTCTTCTACGGGCTAGCACTTTTCTACCGTTAACAGAAGCCATTCTTTCTCTGAAACCGTGCTTGTTTCTTCTTTTTCTTTTCGATGGTTGAAATGTTCTTTTCATTATATAATATCTTTAATTTCTCTTGAAAATAATTGTAAGTGCACGAGAGATTCTTTCTAAAAGTGCGGCGCAAATATACAAAGAGTTTTTACTTTCACAAATAGATTTTAAAAAATATTTACGATTGTTTTTTATACATTTGCATCCTCGATTAATATATACGGTTTTATGTTCAACAAAAATATCAAATTAATTATAGCGGCAGCAATTTTTGCGTTCGCAATTTATCAATTTACAGAAAGTTATATTGGTAATGGAATTTTCTTAATTCTGTTAGCTGCCATCTTTGTAGTGTTATACTTTAAGAATGAATTTATTTTATTATCATTTTTAAAATTACGTAAGCAAGATTTTGATGGTACGAAACGATTGTTAAGTAAAATTAAAAATCCACAAGCAGCTTTAACCAAGAAGCAACAAGGATATTATTATTACTTACACGGCATTATGGCGTCTCAAACTAATTTAACAGAAGCTGAGAAACATTTGCGAAAAGCAGAAAAGCTTGGTTTAAGTATGGATCATGATATGGCAATGGTAAAAATGACCTTGGCAGGAATTGCATCTCAGAAAAATAGAAAGGTAGAAGCTAAGAACTTAATTAAAGAAGCTAAGACGCTTGATAAGCGAGGAATGATGACTGAGCAGATAAAGATGATGGAACAGCAGATGAAACGCGCCTCAAACGCTCCAAAACAGCATTACGGGAATCGTCAGCAAATGCGCAGAAGATAATTTCGTAGCCTGAAAAAGAAAATATATTGAAAAAAGCGACTTGTAAAAGAGTCGCTTTTTTAAGTTTTAGAAGTAATCAAGTAATAATATACTCTTATTCATCTCTTTTGAGTATGACTCCATCTTGACCGACAGCATATAGTTCTCCATTTGGAGTTGATGTCATTGAAATAAGATGAAATCCAATATCTTCGTGTTCATATTCTATATTCCACGTTGAACCTCCATTAGTACTTTTATAAATTGAATTGCCACTTATTATGTATCCTTCATCTTCATTAAGAAAATGTATATCAGCAATGCTTCCTACATAACCGCCTGATACCAAAGTCCAATTTACTCCACCATCAGTTGTTTTATAAACACTTCTATCAAAAGTAGCTATAAATCCATAATTTTCATTGATAAATTCAATAGACCTTATTTCAAAATCTCGAATTGGTAACGGTAAATCTAATTCTTGCCAAGTTTGTCCGCTATCAATAGATTTGTGAAGTTTCCCAAAACTTACACTATCATTAGTTAATCCGCCTGCCAAGTATATCGTTTCATTGCTAGCAACTTCTAATCTAGTAGCATTAATATATCCTGAGTATGCAACATTCCAGCTTAAACCACCATTTTCAGTTCTCAAAACTTTTGAGCCTTTGACTATGATTCCGACTTGAGGAGAAAAAAAATGAATATGAAAAATAGTTCCAAATTGACCACTCAGATTTCCTATTTCATTGAACGTTATTCCTCCATCGGTTGTTTTATACAATCCTTTTCTTGAAGTAAAGAATTCATTTCTATTATTAATAAAAACAGTATTAAAAGAAGCACTTATATTTGTATTTAATTCTTCCCACGTTTCACCTCCATTTTCTGTTTTCATTAGTGTACTTATTCCTCCGCAAGTAACACCAAAATCTTCATCAAAGAATTCAACATCAACTAATGTCATTGCTGTAGGACTATTTAGTTCACTCCATAACATTGGACTTGGAGTGTTAATTGAATCTTTTGAACAACTAAAAGTTATAAGTAAGAAACAACTATAAATTATCTTTTTCATGTACCATATTTTTATAATTCATACACACTAAAACAAGGTGTATTTCTTATTATATAATGATTTTTGTAATTGTTTGTGACATTTTAATTTAACTTTTCTTGAAATTAAACTCAAAATAATCAACTGAACTTCCTTTATTTTCTAGTGCGATGTCGAATAATATCTGGAACTATTTGCGAATCTTCATTTACAAAATGATGCAGATTTGATAAGGCTTCCGAGTTTTTGTTGTTTTTTGAAACTAACTCATACGCAATGTTTTGAATGTTCTCTTTTGGAGCAATATCTTTTTTAAATTCTGTTTTTAAAACTTTTAAGAAATTCAGGTCATTTGCTTTGTGTACTTCATATTTGTAAAAACTATTGATTTCTTTTTCAAGTGCTTTTTTATTTTCAAAGTGTACCAAATGATTGTTTAAACAATTAACTGCATCTTTGTTTTCTCTCCAACCTTTAACCAATAGTTTGCTTGCAGCAGTTTTATCGTGCATTTTTTTACGATAAATCAAGGATGCTTTTACATATTGATCGTTTTTAGCATAGTCATCCACTACAATTTGATAATGATGATGTGCATTTTTGGTATCTTTTATTTTAGTATATATATCGCCTACAGATTCATGCTGATCGAGTTCTTTGTAGAGTTTTATTGCTTTTTTATACGAACGCGCTTTTTCATAACTTTCTGCAGCATTTGCTTTATCATTACATTTTTTTAGATAGATTAAAGCCGCATCATTGTGCAAATTTGCTTCATCAAAAATATATGCTGCTCTGTATGGATTTCGGAGTAATTTTAGTTGAATGTACGCTGCTTTTTTGAATTGTTTTTTCTCAATGAAATCATCACAAAGTTTTTCATAACGATCCATTAGTTTTTGAAACTGCTCATCACCAATCGTTGTTGCGCCTCCACTACCCGATCCTTCATATCCATTTGACCCAAATAATGAACCTAGAAACATTGCTGAGACTAAAAATAACACGATGATAACAACTATTGCAATTAAAAAATCCCAAAAACTACCATTTATGAAAGCATCAAAAATGACGTATAGCAATTTCAATAGCAATATTGCTATGATGAAATGAAATATTTTATTTTCAAATCTACTCGTCATCTTCGTCAAATACTTGGTTCTTATTTAGTAATGTATATAACATTCGCAATACGATAAATCCTATAACTATACCAAAAGTTATCGGAAAACCACTTTGATTAAAAAGTGGATAAAAAAGGTATATTAACAGGCCTGAAAGTAATATAAAAATAATGATTTTACCTTGAAATGATACTTCATCTCCTCCAAAGTAGAAAGCACTTCCATCTTCTTTTTTACTTTTGCTTTCCTCTTCATGAATATTAAAAAGTTCACTTTCATCAGGTAAATCTAACCATGAATGCTTTGTTACAAGCCGTTGTTTCTTTTCTTTTTGTTTTCGATAACTTATTAAATATCGAATTAGTAGTAACAATGATAAAACAGCAAGTACAAGCAAAATGTTTTGAATGATGTTACTTTCTGGTTTTGGTTCAATTGCTTCTTGACTTTCCCTCGTTCCTGAAGTATCTAAATCATTTCCAGTATCTACATAGGTAATTTCTGCATCGTTTGTAGTTTCTACATCTTCATACGGATTTACAATTTCCTTCTTGGATCTAGTTTCCTTTACAGCATGTAATACTTCATATCCAATCCAAAAAAGCGCAATTATTGCAATGAATGCAAATACTGTACGTACAATATTATTTTTTCCATCTGATGAACCTCCAAAACCTAAAGATTCAAAAAAGCTATTTTTAAATTTGTATTTGGCAAATGCTTTTCCTCTTGAAGTTCCCAACATGTCTAATGGAATTGCCATTTTGAGTGCCGCATCAGGATTTTTTTCTAAGTAGTTTAGATATTTTGCAACCTCAGCATTGTTTCCTTCCAATACTTTTTTCATGTCAAAAGGCAAATCTTTCGGATCTACTTCTTCTGAACCAAAAGGATTCCCCAATGCTTCCGCTTCCTCTGCTTCTTCTATTTCTATACTAAAAGACGCAACCTTATTGGGTATTTTGACACCTTTTGCGGGCGTTTCTATTGTTGGAAATACTTCTGCTGGATTTTGTATAATTGTTGACCAATTTAGGATTTCATTGAGTTCAATCATACCAAATTCATGGTGAAAAAAATGTGGAATTCCGTTTAGCAATTTTGAAAATTCTTCTTCCGTTAACGCCATATTCAACGTTGTGTTTTCCGGAATAAAGAAACTTTCATGCACTTTTTGTATGGTTATATTGTTGCCAATATCTATATTTTTTTGTGCTTTTTTAAGAATTAACAAAACGCCTGAAATACAATTTGCTTCTAGACTTGGACATGCATAAGCCGTACAATCAGATAACTGAAGTTGCATCCGTTTTATTTCTTGCAACCACATTTTTGGAGATTCATGTTTGATGAAAATTCCACAACGAGGATACGGATTGTTATCGATAAATTTCAGCGCTAATTTCATGAGTTCATAATATTTACGATGAATGGATCAATGTATTTCCGTTTGAAATCTTTTACGCTAATTACTTTTAAGCTTGAGTTTTCAGGCAAGAAATATTCGTTTCCAGCAAATTCAGTTTCCGTTGCCATTCCCAAACTTACTTCAATATAAGACGATAGATAGAAAGCTTCTACAGCAGGATTTGCACTTGAAAACGTTAGAATTCCTTTTTTATCTATTGTAATTTTACTTCCGTTGTTAAATCTAAACTCTTTTCTATTAACATATTCTGCAACAGCTGAAAAAGCTTGTTCACTTTTATCCAATCGGAATATCAAGTAATTATCATTAATTTCTAGCCTATGCAAATTATTAAAGATAAACGCTGATTTTTCAGTAATCGCAATCGATTTTATTTTAGTAAATATACAGCCTGCAAAATATCCAAAGTAGTTCGCAATAGAAGCTTCAAAAGCTTTATTGAGCTCTTCAGAAGGCGCTGTAATTTTATCAATAAATTTATGTTTAATATCAATTTTCAGAAACTTAGTATCGTCACTATAATGCTTAGTTGTCGCTAAATATAATTCGTCTTCAAATACTAGTAAATGTTTGCGGAAAGCGTTATTTTGCTCACTGTAATCTCCTGTAAATGTGTAGGATTGATATTCGCTATTTATAACAATAGCACTTGTTGAACTCCAAGTAACAGTGATAATTTCATCTTCAAACATGGTTACTACCATTGGTTTTTTCATTCCAGTTACAAAACGGATATCTGTTCTTAAGAGATTGAATCCTTTACTGTAATCGTTCATTTTATATAGAGCGCCACGTTTTTGTAATACATATCCTCCTCCATCTGCCGTAAAAAAGTGTGTTAAATAACCATTTGGATATCCGTATAATAAAGGATATTCAATGATTGGTTCACTTTTACGAGGTTTTTGTATTTGTTTCCGTCTATTACTTGGTGGTTTTGCCCATAGTTCTTTTAATGGTAATTGAATGTGTTTTACCAATCGTTTTGCACCGTTTTTTAGTTTATACACATCAATATTTCCTTCAGTATCCGCTGTGATGATTCCGCCAAATTTATCATGATGCAGATTGAAAACACGTTGCATTGTTACATGTTGCAACGTTTTTGGAGACGTGAATACGGTGATTTCTATATTTTCTTCTTCACATGTATCTATAAATTGTAGTATCGCGCTTGACGCATCTAATAAAGGAGCTGTTATTTGTAAACCTTCAATGATGTTTATTTTTTCATCAAATGCAAGTTTGGCAACTGTTTCACCAATTGCATATGATTGAAAGTTCATTTCGTTTTTAGGATGATGAATTAACGCAAAAGCCGTTGCGAACGATAGTATTTTTGGCGTTCCCCAATTTTTTATTGTTGTATCAATTAAAAATATACGTGTGCGTAAGTCTTCTTCTGGATTCGTTTCACGACGAATAAATAGTGCTTCTTTGTTAGCAATTCTATGCAGAAAAGTTAGATCATCATTCGCAAATTCTGAAATTAATAGATTGTCAAAGTTTCCTTTGTTCGTAATATCTGAAATTCCTCCAAGCGGCATTTCTCCTGGATGCATATAGTGCATAGGCAATTGAATTCCTGACCAAATTCGCTTGATTAGATTTCCCATGAAGAATGTTCTTGAGTCTTCAATCAATTGCTGAATTAAATCTGGATCTTGACTTACCGAAGCAATTTCAGTATCTTCTGGTTCAATTTCTACAGGAACAATTTTACCCCAAGCTTCTAGCAATGCTTTTCCCGTTGGATATCGTTCATTTAAAACCGCTAATGCATTTATATCTTTCGCCACTATTGACATTGAACTATCTACTTTCCGACTACATTCATTGAGTTCAAATGCTTTGTTTTTTATATAAACATGAATTGCTTCTGAATATTTTTTTGGCAAATTATAGTTTCCACCTTTAAATAAGAATATAAAAAGTTCTAATCTGTTTTTTCCTTTTTTATATTGTAAAGGAATTGAAATTATAGTTCTTAGGAATTCGTGTGCATCAAGAAAACTGATACTTTCTACAGTTCCAAAATCTGAATATTCTTCATAAAATTTATCAAAAATTTTGTCTATTGCTAAATTAGTTTCTCCTGAATTTGTTGCTAAAAACATCAATATCAACGCTCCAAACGGCGGCAAACCAAGTTCTGAAAGTGATGTTAAAACTTCTTGTATTTGCTCTTTATAAGCTATGGTAACTCCATCAGGAATTGCGATACAATTGATTCCTCCATGATAATCATACGCGTTTTCAATAACATCTCTATCAAACATATAATCAGTTTCCCATTGCCAGAAATAGTCTGTATAGGATTGAAAATAATTTATAGCTGTTTGCTGTGCTGTATTCATGTTATTGCGACAATTTGTAACTACTAATGCTTAGTGGTTTTAATTGGTCTTTTGATAATTTATAATATGTATGATCTGGTTGTAATACGATATATTGATTGATTTCGGCTTGTATTTTTTTATGATAGAAATTACTCAATTCTGGATGTTCAAAATCGTATCCTGTCGGAATTAAAAAGTTTTGTTGTTGCCAATAACTCTTCCCTGGAATTGGCAGTAATGGAATTCCAATTAATACTGCTTTCTTGTCGATGATTGTCCACTCAATGGATTGTAATCGAATTGCTGGTGCTTTTATAATGTACTTGTCTAGTATTTCAAGATCGACGACTAACGCTTTAGATTCACGTTCTACGCTTGAAACTACAAGTTTGAAGTCAATGGTTTCGTGTACACCAAAATAGTTGAAATTATAGTTTGGCATTTCTACAGGAAGTGCTTTACTTATTGGTGACCAAAGCAATGAAACTTTTAAACGTTCTTCGGGTAAATTCCCGCCAAGGAGAAATAAAGCATTGTCTTTTTGAAAGTATATTTTTTTGAATGGAATGCTTCGTATTTCTGGGCTATTCAATTGTTCAGGCAATATACCACGAACCCAAATATCACCTTCATCAGTTGCCATACGCAATGACTTCCACACGCGAATTTGTGAAAGTTTTTCTTTGTATTTTAATGGCAATCGTAACCAATATTCAGTTACGCCTTGTGTAAGATTTCTTTCCACAACTGATCAATTTCATTGTTTATGTATTGTTTTTTCTGCTGATCTTTGATCCAATCTGTACGATTTTGAAGGTAGCGAAGTTTGTCTTTGATAACATTTAGTTCTTGCAACGACAATCCTTCATTTGAGAATTTTAGTTTTAGGTTTGACACTTCATTCATCAATTCTTCAGGATTTGGCGCTTTGTTGAAAAACGCTTGTGGATGCGAACGCTCCGTTGTTTCTTCTTTTTCAATTAGCGCATTTACTGTTCCTTGCAAGGTTTCTATTTGTTCTTCCGTATTCCAAATGTATTTTAACACCCATAAATCAGATAGAATTGCTTCTGTACGATCACATAGCATTGCACTTGCTGCAACTAGGTTTTGCATTTTTACTGCTCGCCTATCCGAAACTTCAATTCCTGTATTTCGTAAACTGTGAATTAATTCGATATACGAACTTCGTATTGGTGATAAATCGACTGCTTTTACTTTGTGTTGTAATCCTTTTATTTCTTCTGGAGAAATGAGCGTGCGTTCTATTTTTTCATTTCGTTCTAACTTCCAACCTGCGTGTAATACTTCTTCTAAGCGATCGGGTTTTACATTGTCAACTTTTAATCGAATTAGAAAACGATCTAGTAATGCTGCCAACGCTTCATCTTCTGGCAATAAGTTACTCGCGCTTATGAACATTAACGCTGGCAACTTTTTTGTTTCTTTTCCACGACGGAATATCTTTTCGTTCAACGCCATTAATAGACTGTTCAAAATAGCAGAGTTTGCATTGAATATTTCGTCCAAAAAGACCAAAGAAGCTTCTGGCAGCATTCCGTCTGTATTCGTTTTTAATTCACCTTCTTTTAGCAAACGTATGTCCAACGGTCCAAATATTTCGTTTGGTTCCGTGAATCGCGTGAGTAGGTAATCAAAATTGATTCCACCAATCACATGACTTGATAGTTGCTGTACGATGGCGCTTTTTGCCGTTCCTGGTGGTCCTAAAAGAAATACGTTTTCTCTTGCCAACAATCCAATTCCAAGTAAATCAATCACTTCATCTTTTCCGACAAATATGTTTTTGATTTCTTCAAGAATGGTTCGTAATTTTTTCGTTTCGTTCATAATGCGTTAAACTTCAGAAACAAACGCTCTCCAGAAGTAGTTTTTATGTTCTCCTAAATGAATTGCGATGTTTTCGTGAATGATTTTATGTTCAGTAAGACTGATATCTTTTTTTTCTATTACTCTATCAATGAATACCGTTTTAAAACAATCGTCTTGAAAGAGTTCTGTAAGCTCTTCTTCATTGATTTCCAAGTCAAAACCTTGCCCAATAGCTGAATATTGAAATTTTTGAAGGTGTTTTTTTAGAATCGTAACCAACCAGTCTTCAAAGTCAATAGCTTCCAATTCTTTGATAATAAATGGCAAAAACCGCAGTGACAAATCTGCCGAAAGGCAACAACTTGATGTTATTTGACTTTTTAATTCTTCAAAGTATTGATTTAAATCTTTTGGCTCTTCATGTCTATGTGCTAAGAATTGTGCTCCAAAATAGATCATTTTTGCGCCCCAAATTGCGGCTTCTCTATCAAAACTTGGTATTTCAAACGGATAATTTATACTTTCGTTTTCATATTCTTGTTCTAAAAAATCGCCTAAATCATTCAATTCATTTTCATTTACTTTAGGTTTATTCGTGTATAAGACGAATTGCCCAGAAGTTCGTAAATGATGAATGGTTTGCAGTATGTTATTTTGTGTGCTCAAGAGAGTAAAAAAGTAATAACTTGTGTATTAATCGGTTGGTAACACTCAAAAGAACGAAAATTTTATGGAATTGACAATTTTAACAACTAAGTTTTGAAGACTAGTTAATAAGCGTAAAAGTTAAAAATACTTATGAAGCCTTTTTTTCAATTTTTAATTTTTTTATCAAATCTCCGGGTTTAAGCCCAAAGCGTTTTACAAATACTTTGTTGAAATATGAACGGCTATTTAATCCAACTGCATATAAAACCTCACTAATATTTTCATAGTTATGATTCACTATCAAGTCATATGCTTTTCGCAAACGAATTTCTAGAATCATTTTTACTGGTGTTAACCCAGCTCTTTCTTGTACAATTTGTATAAATTGCTTGTGACTGTATCCGCAGGAAGCTGCTAAATCATTAATTGAAAACTTACTATTGGTTATATTTTCTAAAATGATTTTGTTTATTTTTTCCATAAATTCGGAATATGCTCCATTGTACACAATCATCTCTTTTTCTGAGTTTTGCAATTGTTTTTTGTATATATTTTTTTCTATATGATGGTTAATTCTTGTTATTAATTCTATCGCTTCAAACGGTTTTATTAAATAATCATTAATTCCGAATTCTTCCTTTTTGTTTTCTAGATATTCTTCAACAGATGCCGTCATAAT
Organism: Kordia sp. E; assembly: GCF_056033805.1. Classification (NCBI taxonomy): domain Bacteria; kingdom Pseudomonadati; phylum Bacteroidota; class Flavobacteriia; order Flavobacteriales; family Flavobacteriaceae; genus Kordia; species Kordia sp. E. Next base: position 602,995 of record NZ_JBRASR010000003.1, on the reverse strand, counting down.
CATAAAAGGAACTGCTTGATAGTTTTCAAATTTATTTAATGCGATTTTCAATTCGTGTCCGTCTATTAATGGCATTCGTAAATCGGTTAAGATAATATCATATTGTTTTTTTTTAGCAAATACTAATGCTTGTGCTCCATCAAATGCGAACGTACAGTTTAGTGTTGGTGATAATAATTCTTTTAAATACCCTATCATTTCTATGTTGTCATCTACAATTAATATTTTCGGTAAATTGTCGTGATTGCTATCTACTACCATTTCTGGCTTCGATATGCTTTTATAGGTATTTGATTTTTCATCAATATACAGGTGTGGGTTTTCAAGTGCTAATGGTAGTTGTACAGTAAAAATACTTCCCACATTTTTTTCACTCTCAAGTTGTATGGTTCCTTTCAACTTAGTTATCAACTCATTTACTAGCGACAGGCCAATACCAAACCCTCCATTCACTAAATTGTTTTTAGTTTGATAGAATCTGTCAAAAATCAACTTTTGTTCTTTCTTTTCAATTCCAATACCTTCATCTTTTACAATGATATTTAAATATTGTTCATCAATGTAGGTATCAACATAAATTCCATGCTTTGGGTTTGTATACTTTAGTGCGTTAGATACTATGTTGTTAATTATTTTTCGCAAATCGTCATAGTGATAATCAATTTTTCGGTTTGACTTCAGATTTGATTTGTAATATATATATACACCTTTAATTTCTGCAACTCCTTGAAAATCTTGTATTTTTTTTCTTAAAAACATTTCCATTTTATCAGAGGTCTTTTTACTTTCTATTGGGTTTTTATCAAGTTTTAATAATGTTAAGAAGTTATTCAACATTCCTATAATTTGTTCATTATTCCGAATGGTTAAATCAGCATATTTAACAATTTTTGAATAATCCATTACGCTATTCGCGATCATCTGTAAATATCCTGTTGTTATAGTGATTGGTGTACGAATTTCATGTGATAGGTTTTCAATGAAGTTATTTTTCATTTCGGAAATCTCTTTCATTTTTTCATTTTCGTATAGTAGTTTTAAGCTTTTTTTTCTTCTTTTATGCTGAACAATTAGAAAAATAAGAATTGAAACGGAAACTGAAATTAACAGTGTAGAAAAAATATAAAATCTTTTTTTCTCCTCCATTACTAACGAATTCATTTCACTCTTTGCCTCTAGATCTTTGATCTTTTTATTGTTATTCAACTTAAAATTTAAAATAGAAGCATTTAGGTTTAAATTGAAATTCTTAATTGAGTTTCTAACAGAATGGTACATTGTTGAAGCTTCCAGTGCTTGTTTATATTTACCCAACATTTTATTAGCTAAATATTCTATTTTATAAAGTTTTATAAGCTCAAATTGCTCTACATATTTCAATGCAGGGTTCTTATGCACTAAATCAACATACCCTAAAGCTTCTTTATACCTTTTTTCTTTTACAGCAAACATTCCAAGTGAAATATCCTGCATGACTGCATCGTCTAACTCCGATGTATTTGGAATTTCATACATTTTCTTCAAATATATACTTGCAGAATCAATCTTATCCAATTTTGTATAGCGATTTTTTAATTCTTTGTAATAATGCTTTAGTACATATGGAGTTTTAGATAAATCATTCACATTTATTTTTTTTAATAAATTTATTGCTTGCTTATTCTTTCCTAAAGAAGCTATATATGAGGCATGATTTATTTGTATTTGACTTTTTAGAAGTATTGGGATTGGGGTTTTTAAATAATGGTTTATCAAAATAGAATCCATTTCTCTAGATAGATCTTTATTTTTGGCTTTCTTATACATACCAGCCAGTTTCAAATATGCAATAACTTCTTTCTCTACCGCATTTACTTTTTTAAAATATCCAAGGGCTTTATATAGAGATCGAATGGCATCAAAATACTTATTTTCAAACATCTTTTTTTCAGATATGTATAATTCTGCAATGCCAAGTACTTCTTTATCATCAATTTTATTTTCAATTTTAGAATAATAATAACTTACAGAATCATATTCTTTTTGGATATCATATATATTCATTAACAATAACAGAGTTTCGCCACGAATTTCATCGACAACAGCATATCTTTTACTTGTATGCATCTGTTTTTCCTCCAGAATATCTAAAATCTTTTCGGCTCGAATTAATGTTGTATCCATTGGAACTTTAAACACGTCTGTAAACATTTCGTTATAGAGCTTGTGTAAATAATTGGGATCAAATAAATTATTTCTAGTTTTTGAATGGAGAAAACACGTAAAAATTAGAAAAATAAGTAGGTAGGGTTTTTTCATAAAATTAATATACACAAAAGAGAAAGAATTGCAATTACGGTTTTCCCTTTAAAAGGGATAAGGTTTAAAAAAAGAGAATTAAAGTAAAAAAAGAGTAACTATTTAAGAATAAAGAAACAATCATAGTTAAAAAAGGAATAATTAGACTCGTAACTTTTATAAACATTTGTAGCGTTGAGTTTAAGTAACAAATTTGAGTGCGCATTAAAATTGATTCTTTACCTATTTTATGTAGAATCTGCTTAAAAATTCAACAAAAGAGTAAAACTTAACCAAGTCTTACAAATAATTAATAATAAAACAGATTAAACATGAAAAAATTTAAACAAAGGAGTAAACGCTTTTTGCTCTCACTTTCTGTACTGCTCGCCTTTGGGCTAACAAGTTGTCAAGACGATGACTATATTATTAAGGATGATCTAGCTGAAGAAGCATCAAGCGAAGTTTTTGATTCAGTAGACTTTCTAATGGATGCAGAAGGAAAAACTATTGGATTTTTAAACAAAGAGTTAAAAAAGATTGATCTAGATGGTAAGTTAGTGGCAGATGACAATGCTAAATATAATTCTTCTACACCTCAGCGAATGGTTATGTATCAACATACCAATTTTAATGGTTCAAGGTGGGCTTGGTATGGAGGTTCTTTGAACGTTCTCATTAAACTTGACACATCGTATTCAGGAGTTGCAAATAACCAGGGAAGCTCAGCTGTGGTAGCACCGAATTGTAGTGTTACATTTTATGATAATACTAATGGAACAAGTGTGATACAAAGTTACCCAAGTGTACCTTTTCCTCGCTATATAGTAAATTTTGTTCCTCTTAACTTAAATGATAAAGTAAGTTCTATTAGAGTAAATTGTGCTAGCAACGCAAACAGTTTTGCGGGTTATGCCTATGATGGAACAAACTATAGTGGTAAATCTTTTCCTTTTTACGCAGGCGATAACATCAATCCTAGAAGCTTTAGTGGATGGTCAAACACAACTATTTCTTCAATTGCCATGAATGGGCTTAGTGATGCGCACTTTTTGCATTTAGATGACACAACAGATGGAGAGTTTCATCGTGCTCTTTCGCAAAACAAAGATATATCCAATGTTCGTTGGAAAGGAATGGAAAGTTCTAATGTACGATTTTTAGCAACAGATTATGATAGTGATTTAGCAGACATAGATATTAATACGCTAGCAGGTGGTAAATGGCAAACTACAAATGATTTATATTATGAGCTTGCTGCCAATCAAGATCACCCAACTATTACAGTTACACAGGCTGAACTTGACGACTTTTGTGTTACAGCTGCTTTCCAGTGTCAAGGAAGTCTTGGAACTTTAGAAACAAAACAAACTGAAGTAGAACTATGGCAGGCAGTTATTGGAGGTGTTTTTGGTCCTCTTGCTGGAATTTCATATACTAGCGTTGCTACTAGGCTTGGTACAGAAGGCTTTTCACCTGGAGAAGTTGCACATGCCTTTGTTAGAGGATTTAGTAAGCTCTCTTCTAGAGGTCATCAATTTGCAATGGAAGAAGAATTAGCAGGAGACAGCGCCTCAGAAAGTGAATTATCAGCAGCTTTTTCTAATGGATCGATTGATACAGCACCAGAAGCTGGTGAAAGTCTTGCCGGAACTTTTACTTCCAGTAGCGGTGAAGCGATAGAGGTTGTAGCAAACTCAGCTGGAGAGATCACTGAAATTGCAGGTGTATTAATCGAAAATGCTGTAGTTGATACGAGTGCTGCCATAGGGCTCGAGGTTACAGGGGCTGCAGCTGCTGGTACTGCTGTTACCGCTGGTGCTTCTGTTGCTGGTGTAGAAGCTGGTGAAGCACTATTAGCTGCAAGTGTTGTGGAAATTGGTGCAATGACTTGTGGTATAGGAGCCTTAGTTGTTGTTGGTGGTATCGGAATATGGAAAATAACACACAGACATAAAATTGATCAACATGAAGATTGTAAAATCTTTGCATCCGATTGTGAATCTAAAGGATTTAGTGGTCTTTTTGAAGTAGGCGTTGATTATACAAATCCTCCTGGAACCATTACAGCTAGAGCGCAAATAAATGCTGCTGAAGCAAAGGAAAAAGCATTTGACAACAGTATTACGACAAAATGGTTAGATAATGGAGGTAGACCAAGTACTAGTAATCCTAGTTGGATACAAATTGTTCTTCCACAAGCAAAAGTTGTTGATAGACTTGTCATTACAAGTGGAAATGATGCTCCAAATCGTGATCCTCAAAACTTTAGACTACGAGGTTCTAACAATGGAAGTAGTTGGACAACTCTTAAGAGTTGGACTTCTGAAAGTTGGAATGCTCGTAGAAAGAGAAGAGAATTTAAATTCGATAACACTTTTACATTTAAGTATTACAGATTTGAAACTACTAAAAATAAAGGAAATATAAGTATGACTCAACTAAGCGAAATCGAATTATTCGGTCCCGTACAGTAATGAATTAATAAGTACTTTGGCAAATTTTGTCAAAGTACTTATTTTATTGTTTATAAACTACTTTATATAAATCTTCTACCATAGTTAAGAACACTACCTATTTCTATAGTTTTTAAACAGTTAAGTTCTACTAATATATCTAACTTCAATACAAAAAAAATGAAAAAATCAATACTTATTACTCTTATAAGTTTACAAATACTTGTACTAGCAATGGTATCTACTATTGCCTATTTTACCTATATAAATAAGACTAGTATACAAACAAACCAGCAAGTACTGTTGCACACGCAAGAACGTCTTAGTACCACCTTTACCTTCATGGATAATATGACTGGCAAGAAACCTAAGGAAGTAGCCGAAACTTCTTCTCTTTCCAGAGGTAGCGAGGCACCTACCTTTTCGTTACAAGATGAAAACAATCAAGAAATAAAACTAGAAGATTATAAAGGCAAAAAAACACTTTTGGTGTTTTCTCAAGAAGGCTGTGACTATTGTGAAAAATTCTATCCAGTACTCAATGCATTTCTAACTGACAAAAAAGACGTACATGTAGTTGTTATGCAAATAGGCTCTACACCAGCGCAAAATAAAATATACAAAGAGCAGCAAGGTATTCAACCTACAGTATTAGCGGCTACCGTAAACGTCGTAAAAGATTACAAAGTGGAAGTCACACCAACTTCTGTATTATTAAATGAAGAAGGAAAGATTATAGCTAGTAAAGGTATTTCTGAACTTGATGAACTATACGATTTTGTTAAGAAATCATAATTAGGATAGATATGATTTTGCTTGTTTTTAAAGTTTTTCAAAAGAAAATCTCCCGCAGTGCCTAACACAACACTTTGGGAGATTTTTATATTTTATGCTGAATTTCGAAATGTAGTTAGTAGCTGTTTAAATGTAATTTATCAGCTTCTTATGAGAAGCTGAATCAAGTTCAGCTTGACGATACTATTTCGAGTAATATCCGTCTTCTGGAATTGAGATTTCGTATTTCTTTCTTGATTTGTTATTCAACTTGTTTTCGCGCAACCAAGGATTGTGAATTTTTAAGATTTTGTAATTGATATCAAACTTCTTTGCAAAACTTGCGAAGTTTGTCACTGCCGAATCCACTTCTACTTCATACGTTGGAATATATGTATATAAGTGTTTTTCATCAAAGTTGAAACCGTACTTTTTAGCATTGGTAAAGATTTCTTTTAACGCAATCACTCTAAAAATATAACGACCAGTTTCTTCTCCAAGTAATAAATCGTAGTATGAATCTACTTGTTGTTTTTTCATGCGTCTACCAATTCCAGCATTTCCTGCATTGTAAGCTGCTGCTGCTGCTGTCCAGTTTCCAAAACGTTTTTTTGATTTCAACAAATATTTACATGCAACATGTGTAGCTTTTTCTAAATGAAAACGTTCGTCAACATTTGAATTGATTTCCATTCCGTTTTCTCTTCCAGTTGCTTTCATTATTTGCCAAAAACCTCTTGCACCAGCTGGAGATGTTACGTTTTGCAATCCACTTTCAATCACTGCTAAGTATTTAAAATCGTCTGGAACACCATATTCTTTTAAAATAGGCTCTATGATCGGAAAATATTTATTCGCTCTTTTAAACAATAACAAACCGTTTGATTGCCAGTATGTGTTTACTAACAATTCACGATCCATGCGCTCTTTAATATCTGGTAAGTGTAATGGAACTTGTTCTCCCGCAAAATTTAGTGTTTCAGGAACTTCTAAAGCATATACATTGTAATCATTTTCATCATTGATTACTGGTTTATCTACTTGTGTTGCAACTGTTGATTCCGATTCAACTGTCATTGCTTCGTCTTGCTGTACAGCATTCATTAATAATATTCCAAGAAATATTAATCCTAAAAAGGCAAATCCATTTTTAATTTTACGCATTGTATATTGTTTTAAATATTTTCTTAATCGACTTTAAGTTAAGTATTTTTTGGCGAATTGTAAAAAATGATTGGGTAGAGATTACAAAAATAAGAAACTGATTTAGAATACAGCTATTTTTTGTAGGATTAGTTTGATTGATAATTGTTATTCTTTTTTTAAATATTTTTCATTTTAGATTGACTGACTTTTCAGATACAGGTTTTTATTCTTTGATCAATCTTGGAAGATTTTCATTGAACCATTTGTATTTATTGATAATCATAATGTGCGTTCCGCCTTTGATTTCAATGTAATTAGAAAGATATTCCTTTGGAAACACACCATCTTTTTCTCCGTGAATATGAATCGTGTTTGGCAACATTTTTACTTGCTTCCAATTTATAATTTGCTCTATTGACCAATCTAAATAATATTTATCACGAATTGATAAGTATTCTTCATATAGTTCTAAACGTCTCTTTATAGTTTTGTTAAAAGCGTATTTACGTACTACATCTAAAACACCAACTAAACTCGTTGGCACTAGTTTATAAACTTTTGTTTTTTTAGCAAACTTTAGTCTTTTTGGAAGTTCATACATTGTTTTTACACTAGAAACCACAAAAAGCTTACGAATACTGATATAATGCGCCATTTCTTGCACTAAAATCCCTCCAAAGGAAACACCAATTAAGATGATATTTTCATGTGTTATATTTCGCGTCATACGCAATGCATACGCTTGTAAAGTTTCATCTTTTTCGGGAACAAACCATTCTAAAAAATACATTTCGTATTCTTCTTCTGGCAGCTTAATATGTTTAAATATTGAAGGATTTGCTGCCATTCCTGGCATGAAATATACAGGTATTTTAGTAGGCTTCATACAGATAGTAGTACTAATAGCTCGGAAATCTACTCTAAATTTAGTATCTTTGCAACTTAACCCAAGATTTTTTCTTCTAAAGGACCATTTAAAGATTAATTTAAATTAAACTGCTATGGATAATGAGATTGTTATCAACGATAACGAATTTTTAAGACAATTCGAATACAAGACTGATAACGGAATTGCTAAGATTGAGTATTCACTCCAAGAACGTAAAATATTTTTAACGAAACTGATTGTCCCAGAAGGATTGGACGACGCAACGTTTAAAGATGCTTTTATTAAAATCGTTTTGGACACTATTCAAGATCGAAACTTAAGAGTTGTACCAACTAGTCCAAAAATTGCTAGTTTTTTACGAAAACACAAAGAGTATAAAGATTTATTGCCAGTCGGCGTTAGAATCTAATTCAACTAAAAAAAGGGAACTTCATCAGTTCCCTTTTTTTATTGCTTATTTTTTTAGTCTACTTTTTCTTCAATTCCGACAACGCTTCTGCTGCTCTTTCCTCTACTTTCCTTAGTAATACTTTTAATTCTTCTGGCGCACTGTATTTATCACGAATTTGAATCTTTTTACCTTTATATGTCAAATACGTATTTTGTATATCCATGATACGTTCGTTGTCATATTTATCTTGAAAATTCGAAAAATTAGCTTGCTCAAATTCTGTAAATAGTTGTTTTGATTTACCAGTGGTTAATTTTACAACATGTTTCCCTTGAACTTTTGCATTGAATCTTCCTGTGTAATATACCGTTCCATCTTCATACAAAACCATTGTGTATTCTTCGCAAGTTCCTTTACATGGCGATTTGTATAATGTAATAGATTCTCCTTTAGGCGTAGTATTCGTATTTGTCTGTGCTTGGTTTTCATCAGGCTTTTCTATTAAACCAATATCAGTAGTTCCCTGATTTCGTGTTTTTTCACCTTTTGTAAACTTCCCAACTTCTTTTGTTATTGGCTGCTTTGCTTCTTGTGATGCTTCATGTTTTTTAAACTGAATTGTCACATCATTTCCAGATAATGTAGCTTTTTCTTTTTCAAAATTCACAGTTGTAACGTTATACAATGCGTTTGATACTGCTATTGAAAAACCTGAGTCGCAACACATTTCTGTACAACCAAGATTGCTTAATTTGATTTTATTATTTCCTGTTATTGTGTAGGTTCCGAAACAATTATTTTTATCAAGCTTTAGTGTAAATTCTGTAGCACTTTTTATAGTGAGAATTACATCATTGGCAGCTTTAATAGTTGTATCACCTTCTATCAACTCCGTAACTTTCCATGAAGTTCCGATGAATTCTTTTGTTGTAGCATCACAACTAATTAAAGTTAGTACTAATATAGAGAGTATAGTTGTTTTCATTTAGGTTATTTTATAGAGTTAAATATAAGTATCTATTTATAATTATGAATAGATACAGTATGATAATTACAGGAATCGTACCAAACTCAAATAAAAACGATAAAGTGTTAATTTAACTAGAAGCTACTGTTTCTTTAACAAAATCAAAACGAACCATTCCATCATCGTCAATTTTGGTTAAGCTAACTTCATGAAGTGTATTTACCAATTCAGGATTCCAAGGTGCTTTTACCTTTACATAGTTTTCTGTAAAACCATGAATATATCCTTCTTTGTTTTCACCTTCAAACAATACTGTTTTCGTTTTCCCTATTTGACTTTCATAGAATGCTCTGCGCATTTTTACAGAGAGTCCACGCAACATTTTACTACGTTTTTTACGAACGTTTATAGGAACAACATCTTCCATTTCCGCTGCAACCGTATTTTCACGTTCAGAATACGTAAATACGTGTAAGTATGAAATGTTTAATTCCGTTAAGAAGTTATACGTTTCTAAAAACAATTCATCTGTTTCACCAGGAAATCCAACAATTATATCTACACCAATACATGCATCTGGCATTACTTCTTTAATTTTCGTTACACGATCAACATATAGTTCACGCATGTAACGACGACGCATTAAACGCAGTAATGTATTGCTTCCACTTTGTAATGGTATATGAAAATGCGGTACAAATGTGTTACTTTTTGATACGAAATCAATCGTTTCATTTTTTAATAAATTTGGCTCAATAGAGGAAATTCGTAAACGTTCTATTCCTTCTACTTTATCAAGTTCTTGTACTAATTCTAAAAATGTATGTTCGTGTTTTTTGTTTCCAAATTCACCTTTTCCGTAATCACCAATGTTTACACCAGTTAGGACTATTTCTTTAATGTTTTGTTCAGAAATTTCTTTGGCATTTTTTAATACATTTTCAAGTGTATCGCTTCGTGAAATTCCTCTTGCCAATGGAATTGTACAATACGTACATTTATAATCGCAACCATCTTGTACTTTTAAGAACGCACGTGTACGATCGCCAATTGAGTAACTACCGACATAGAAATCTGCTTCTTCAATTTCACATGAATGTACTTCTCCAAAGTCATTTTTAGAAAGATCGTTAATGTAATCTGTAATCTTAAATTTTTCTGTCGCGCCAAGTACTAAATCTACACCATCAACAGCTGCTAATTCTTCTGGCTTTAGTTGTGCATAACAACCAACTGCCGCCACAAAGGCATCAGGATTTACTTTTTGTGCTTGTTTTACAATAGTTTTGAAGCGTTTATCCGCGTTTTCCGTTACACTACATGTATTAATAACATACATGTCTGCATGCTCAGAAAAAGCTACCTTTTCAAATCCTTCATCCTGAAAGTTTCGAGCAATTGTAGACGTTTCTGAGAAATTCAGTTTGCAACCTAGCGTATAAAAAGCGACTTTTTTTCTATCGTTCATTCCTGTACTTTTCTACCAAAACGGTAGTATTTTCTATTTTTTATTATGTACTTTTAAACCTTCTAAATCAACACGATATTGTGTAGTTGTTAAAGGCAAAAGCCTGCAAATTTACAATTAATTCAGCATATGATAAAATTAACAATACAACATTTTAAATTGGTAATCACTTATATATCAATACTTTGTTTGTTGTTGGTTTCTTTTTCATGTCAACAAGACAATTCTAGCAATAGAGATCATTTGGTTTTTCGCTATAATGAACATGCAAATATTACTTCTTTAGATCCTGCTTTCGCGAAAGATCAACGAAATATTTGGGCAGTGCACCAACTGTTTAATGGTTTGGTTGAAATGGATACTGATTTGAATGTAATTCCTTCTATTGCAAAGTCTTGGTATATTTCTGATGATGCACGAACTTATACTTTTGTTATTCGTAATGATATACAATTTCACAAGCATGAATTGTTTGGAAAAGATAGTACACGAACCGTCAATGCATTTGATTTTGAGTATAGTTTTAATCGAATTTTAGATGATAAGGTAGCTTCTAGCGGACGTTGGATTTTTAAAAGTGTAGAAAGTTTTAAAGCATTGAATAACGATATATTTGCCATTACTCTAAAACAACCGTTTCCTGCTTTTTTAAGCTTGCTTACCATGAAGTACTGTTCAGTTGTTCCTAAAGAAATTGTAGAACATTATGGAAATGATTTTAGAGCGAATCCAATAGGAACTGGTCCTTTTAAATTTAAGGTTTGGGAAGAGAATACAAAGTTAGTCTTACGAAAGAATTTAACCTATTTTGAGAAAGATGCTGCAGGAACTAATTTGCCATATTTGGAAGCAGTTGCCATTACTTTTTTACCAGATAAACAGAGTGAGTTTTTACAGTTTGCACAAGGAAATATAGATTTTCTGAATTCGCTTGATCCATCATATCAAGATGAAATTTTAGATGCTTCAGGTCAATTACGAGAAACGTATTCCGAAACCGTTAATATGATTTCTGGACCATATTTAAATACTGAATATTTAGGAATCTTTATTGGCGATAGTACTAATGTTTCTAGTCATCATTTGCTACGAAAAGCCATGAATTATAGTTTTGATCGTCAAAAGATGATTACCTATTTACGAAGCGGAATTGGAACACCTGCAATTCATGGTTTTATCCCGAAAGGCTTGCCAGGATTTGATAATATTAAAGGGTTTGATTACGAACCAGAACTTGCCAAAAGTCTGGTTACTCAATATATACAAGAAACTGGAAATACGTCTCCAGAAGTTTCTATTACCACAAACGGACAGTATTTAAATTTCTGCGAGTACATTCAGCGAGAGCTTGAAAAGATTGGTATGAAAGCTAGTATAAATGTAATTCCAGCTTCTACTTTGCGTGAATTACGTTCTAAAGGAGAGTTGCCAATTTTCAGAGCCAGTTGGATTGCCGATTATCCAGATGCTGAAAATTATTTATCGCTTTTTTATAGTAAGAACTTCACGCCAAACGGCCCAAATTACACACATTTTATACATCCTCAGTTTGACGAATGGTACGAAGAAGCATTACATGAAATTGAAGTAGACAAACGTACCATACTCTATACAAAAATGGATTCTTTGCTGATTTCTGAAGCACCATTAATTCCTTTGTATTATGATCAAGTAGTTCGATTTACACAAAAAAACGTAGAAGGATTAGGCATTAACGCACTGAATTTGCTAGAGTTAAAACGTGTAAAGAAAATCAAATAATAAATCGGACCTGTAACATTTTTATTTTTTCGGATACAGATATAGTATACGTTAATTTAAAGAAGATGATTATGATAGGAGCGACAAGTGGACTTCACGCAGTTGAAGCACTCAAAAGACAAAAAAGTAGACGTAATAGAAGAAAGCCTTTTGATAAAGATCTTCATTATTACAAAGACGAAGGTCTAAAAAAAACATTCCCCAAAGTTTCAGAAATTAAATTAAACGCCATTAGAGAAAAGATAAAAAAGCAAAATCGTAAGGAGCGAAATAAATTAATTATCTCTTTTATAGTAGCAATTCCTGTTTCTATTGTACTTGTAATCAGTATTGTTATGTTTTGGAATCATATTAACGTTTAAATCATAGAAACTATGCCCGTAATTGTAAAATCAGCTTCTACAGTTGCGTTTAACAATAGTAAACGCAGGCTAGAACACAGACAAAGTCAACGAAAATTATATCTTCAAAAAGATACAGAAAAAGCTGTATACGAAGAAGCTACAGAAAGTCAGTTGAAAAATATTCGATTTGAAATTCAACAACAAGAGAAAAATCGAAAACAACGAAACATCAAAGCAGGAATCATTTTTGGAGTTTTAATCACACTCGTTTTTTGCTATTTCATGTTTTTCAAATCATTTGATTCAGATTTAATGTCTATTTCAATTTTTGAATAGAATTTATACCAAAAAAATATTAACACTAAATACTAATACATATGTCTGGATTTTTATCACACGCAAATAACGTCATCCGAAATAATAGACGCAAACGTATTGATAAACTTGAACGTGTAGAACGTTATATTGGTACAGAATCATCTACTGCGGAATATAATGAAGCTTCTGAGTTTATGTTGAACAAAATAAAAAAGCAAATGCAAGAAGAGCGACGAAAATCACGTCGTAAGACTATCATAATTTTCACTATTGTTGGAGTTGTTTTGATTAGTGCAATGTGCTACTTTTTATTTATTCATGAATTTTCAAATGAAGTACCACTTTTATTCAAACTGGATTGACAAAGAGTTAGTGTAACATTTTTACCATTTTCAATACAGATATAATATATGTTTAACTTAAAAGGATAACGCTATGATGGGATCAGGATCAGCATTTGATGTGCTCAGAGATATTGCTAGAACGAAGCAAAGGCGTAGTAAAAGAATACCTTTTGATCACGGTAAACGTTATTATAAAGATGATGGAGTCACACATGAATCTCCAGAAGTAAGCACTCAAGTTTTAACTCAAATTAGAGAACGTATACAAAATGAAGAGAAAGAATCAAGACGAAAAACTATGATTATCTTAAGTATTGTTGGCTCTATTATATGCTTAGCAATGTATTACATTTTATTTGTACATGAATTTTCAGGTGAAACGCCAAGTATATTTCAATTTGGCTGGTAATCAAAAAAAATTAGATATATAAAAAGCCGTTACTTTATAAAGTAACGGCTTTTCTATTATTTTTAGATTGGCAATTTTAAAAACGCCAATTATCGTCTTTCTTTTTTGTTAAACCACTTAAATCTTTGTTTCCAATCAAGAAGTCTTCTTTTGGTTTTTCATCTTCTTCCGATTTTCCAATATCAGAGATTTTTGGTTTTAAGCGTTGTTTTTCTTCAAATTTCTTTTTCCAAGATTTTTTTAATAAATGATAAAACCCTAAACATGATATAACACCTAATATGATAGAAAGTATTGTTAGTGTAATATCAGACATATTTTCTATAGAACCACTACCTGTAAATTCCATAAAAATAGCAATTATAACGCCTCCAATAAATCCTCCTGCATAGTAAGATAAAATACCAAGAATGGGATATACCCATGCGGTATTTTGCTCGTACTTTTTTGCTAATTCATAAAATTGTCGTCCGACAACAATTAAGATAATGATTCCTAACATATTATTTTGGTATTATAATTATATCTGTTTTTTTTAATCTTTACGCCATTTCTTTGTTTCTTCAAAAACATGTGTCAATATCGCTTCGTCTTGTTCTGTAAAATCCATTTTACGACGTGACATGACTACTTTAGCTACTTCAAACGCTTTTTTGGTTAGATATGTAGTAAATCCGCTTGCGCCTCCCCAACTGTAACTTGGTACAAAATTTCTTGGAAATCCTGATCCGAAAATATTCGCATTTACACCAATAACAGTTCCTGTATTGAACATTGTGTTAATTCCACATTTACTGTGATCGCCCATCATAAGTCCACAAAACTGCAATCCTGTTTTTGCAAAGTTTTCTGTTTCATAACTCCATAAACGCACAGGTGCATAATTATTTTTTAAGTTTGAATTGTTGCTATCTGCTCCAATATTACACCATTCACCTAAGACTGAATTTCCTAAAAATCCATCATGTCCTTTGTTTGAATATCCCATTAATACAGAGTTGTTCACTTCTCCTCCAACTTTGCTATATGGTCCTAAAGTTGTTGCTCCATAAATTTTTGCTGAAAGCTTTAATACTGAACTTTCACACATTGCCAATGCGCCACGAACAACTACACCTTCCATGATTTCTGCATTTTTCCCTATATAGATAGGTCCAAAACTTGCATTTAACGTACAAAAATTTAATGTTGCGCCTTCTTCTATAAAAATATGTTCCGGAGCAATTACATTGACGGTTGCAGGAACTGGTTGTGATGTTCTATCTTTTGTAATTAAATCAAAATCTGCTTGAATTGCTTCAGCGTTTTTTGAGAATATATCCCAAGTATTTTCTATTCGCAAACAATCTTCTTCATAAGAAATAACCTCATATGTATCAAAATCTATCTCATCTTGTTCATCTGTAGAATGAAAAGCGATGATTTCATCTCCTGAAAAAATTGCTTGTTTTTCTGCCAATCCTTGAATTAATGCGGTTAATTCTGCATTTGGCAAAAAGGAAGCATTAATCATTACATTTTCTTCCAATTCTACCATTGGGTATTTCTCAGAAAGATATTCTTCTGTAATCGTTGTAGTTGTGCCTCCTAAGTGTAATTCCCACTTTTCTCTAATCGTTAGTATTCCAACTCTAATATCGGCAACAGGTCGTGTATAAGTAAACGGCAACAAAGAGTTTCTAACAGTTCCATCAAAGAGAATATAGTTCATGAGTGTATTGAATTTTTGTAAATTTAAAAAAAGCTAGGCTTTTGTTATGACTTTGTTATTAATTTTTCAAAAAAAAATGTCTTTCAGTTTCCTGAAAGACATTTTTTAATTTGTGATCGAGATTCTTATTTCTTGAATTTCGAGTATTTGTTTTTGAACTTATCAATACGACCAGCTGTATCTACTAATTTAGACTTACCAGTATAATATGGATGTGAAGTTCTTGAAATTTCTAATTTGTATAGAGGATACTCAGTTCCTTCGTGTTCGATAGTTTCTTTAGTATCTACTGTAGATTTTGTAAGAAATACATCATTGTTAGACATATCTTTAAAAGCTACTACTCTATAATTTTCTGGATGTATACCTTGTTGCATCTTGTAATTTTTATTGTGACTTTCTCAATTTTCGAGGTGCAAATTTAATTATTATTTCTGAATGTACAACATTTAAATAGAAATTTTTTGACATTTTCTACGCTTGAATTTCTATATTTGTGTCTTGCATTAAAAAATACATTCATGTTTTCAAAAACATCTCATTTCGGAATTGCGTTAGGAATTGTCCTTATCGCATCCTTCGTTTTGCAATATACATTAAATGTTCATACTGATCCTACAAATGTATATTCATTATCAATGATCTTAGTTATGTCGCTATTTATGGTGTTAGCCATTGTAAAAGCAAGTCGTACTAGTGAAGAGTTTTCTATACGAGAAGGTTTAAAAACAGGAATTGGAGTTATTCTTCTCGGGAGTTTAATGATATGGCTTTATATTATTATACATGCAACTTATATTGAACCTGATTTTGTAGATAAATTAGCTGCAGTTGCAGAAATAGATTTGAAGGCAAATAGTGATTTTACAGATACACAAATTCAAGAAAAACTAATGTTTTTAAAAACAAATTTTAAATTCAATATGTTTATTGAAAATGTTTTTAAAGGTTTATTAACTGGAGTTGTTGTTTCGCTAGTTACGTCTTTAGTGATTAAATCAAAAATACTTACAAACCCTTAAGAATTAAATCATCGTATGAATATATCCGTAGTTATACCACTACTTAACGAAGAAGAGTCTTTACAGGAGCTTTATGATTGGATTGCACGTGTAATGAAAGCAAACCAATATACCTATGAAGTACTTTTTATTGATGATGGAAGTACAGATCGTTCTTGGGAAATTATTGAAGAGTTATCTTCAAAATATTCAGAAGTAAAAGGAATTCGTTTTTTACGAAATTATGGAAAATCACAAGCATTGCATGCTGGTTTTAATAAAGCAATTGGTGATGTTGTAATTACAATGGACGCAGATTTACAAGATAGTCCTGATGAAATTCCTGAATTGTTCAATTTAATTACAGAAAAAAAGCTTGACCTTGTTTCTGGCTGGAAAAAGAAACGCTATGATTCTGTCATTGCAAAAAATATTCCTTCAAAACTATTCAATTGGGCAGCAAGAAAAACTTCAGGATTAAAACTAAACGATTTTAATTGTGGTTTAAAAGCTTATAAAAATATTGTCATAAAGAATGTCGATGTATATGGAGAAATGCACAGATACATTCCTGTATTAGCTAAAAATGCTGGCTTTGTCAACATTGGTGAAAAAGTTGTACAACATCAAGCGCGTAAGTATGGTAAAACGAAGTTTGGATATGATCGTTTTATCAATGGCTTTTTAGATTTGATTACAATTTGGTTTTTATCAAAGTTTGGGAAACGGCCAATGCATTTATTCGGCGCACTTGGCGTATTAATGTTTATGATTGGATTTGCCTCCGCTGGATATATAGGAATTACTAAACTGTATAAACTTGCGAACGATTTGCCTGCTATTTTAGTAACAAACAATCCTTGGTTCTACATTTCATTAACAACAATGATTATAGGAACACAACTTTTCTTAGCTGGATTTTTGGGTGAAATTATTTTACGAAGCAAGCGCGATAAGGAACGATATCAAATTAACGCAACCACAAATCTTAACGCTTAAGCGTTACATTTCCTTTGATAGTTCTTCCGCCTTCTAATGTAAGTTTGTACCAATAATCGCCTGATGGCAATGGACTTCCTCTATACGTTCCATCCCATGCTCTATCTGCTTTTATATAATCGAGGTTTTTACCATATCTATCATACAATTCAATAATTGCATTCGGATACAATTCTTTATTAATTAATGACCAAGTATCATTAATATTGTCACCGTTTGGTGTAAAGAATTTTGGAAATCCTCCAATTAAAACTGTTTCTGAAGTAGCATTACAGTTTTCTCGTTTTACAACGATATTATACGCGCCAGGAAAAAGATTCGTGAACTCATTGGTTTCAAAAAATGTAACACCACCATTTATAGAATACGAAATGGATTGACTACTTGGTACTGTGAGAATTATTTTGATAGAATTTCGATCTTGAAAATCAGATACTTCTACACGTTCTATGGCTACTGGCGGTTCTTCAATAACTTCAAAAGCAACCTCAGTTTCACAACCTGCTCCATTAGTAATTACTACATAATAGGTTCCTGTTTCAGAAACAGAAATCATAGGTGTCGTCTCATTAGTAGACCAAGTATATCCCATAAAATTCTCTTCAAGTTCTAAGATTACTTCTGCTCCATCTTCTCCACACAAAAATACTTGTTGATTTTCAACTTGTGGTTGTGCAATAAGATTTATAGCAAGGTTACCTATTGCTACACAATTTTCGTCTCCATAAACAACTTTAAAGAAAAGTTGATCAATTGCCATATCGATTTGTACAGTATCAGACAATCGATCTCTATCTAATATTGCATCTGAATTGGATAAATAAATAGATACTGCTCCACCAACAAAATCTTCAGAAAGCTCTGCAATGATTTGCGATATTGCAATTCCGTTGGTATCTAATTCACAAACATCAATGCTTGTATATTGATCTAAATATGCTCCTACCTCAACGTGTAGTACAACAGGTCTCACAACAAAACATTCTGGGTCATTAAATATCCTAGCATACAAAATTTGATCATTTACTGTATTTGAATAAAAAGGACCATTGATGATATTCTGATTTAATTCTGCATCATTTAAACTCTCAAAAAATGTTATTTGAACATCTTCAGGTGAAGAATTACTTTGAAGATAAGCTGTAGCAATTTCAAGATTAAAAATAGAAAGACCATCATTCGGATTACTATCTGCGTCACATTGTACTATAGAATACGGTACATTTGAGACAATAGGAACTTCATTTATGATGACAACTTCATTAAAGGTTCTATCTGGTTCATTCGTATAAACGACATCTGCTGTAACAATATATACACCTGTATTTGTAAAAACATGCGAAGGTGACATTTGCGTAGAAGTGTTGTTTGCTCCTGAAGCCGGATCATCGAAATCCCAGCTAATCGAAACAATATCAGGATTTGGATCTACTGTAAAAGTTGTTGCATCTCCTAAGCATTGGTTTTCAATAAGAGCAATACTTTCAAAATACGATTGTACATATGACGGCAAACCAAAACGTGCAAAATCAGTTCCTAAATTTACACTATTGAATTGAAAATTACATGCCGGACCTGCCAAATTGGGTGCATTTATTGATGATAAATTTGAACCAGGTAATGAATGGTAAATTTTCTTATTAAACCCTATCTGCAAGCTTCCTCCTAAAGAAGGTGACACTTGACTTTGTACATAATTATATACAATATATCGTGTATTGCCAACATTAGCTGCATCAACATCAAACTGCTGCAATTGTATATTTGAAAGTGCATTATCTGCTGTAAATAATTTTCCAGTGGCATATAATTTTGAAGAGTTTGAAGAAAACTCAACTCCATAATATGTAATATTTTCTCCTAAAAAATCTGCATTTTGTACAGTACCATTTGTTTTATTAAAGTCATATAAGTACAAGTACCCTTTTTGTTCTGGAAAAAAGAATGCGTGCGCAATTGCTAACTTTTCTCCATTCGGAGATATTTTCATATTTCCTCTAAAATTTCGGTAACTATCTACATTAAAAGAAGTTGTAGAAATTACAGGAACTGTATTAACTCCTGCTCCAGTAACTTTGAATGCATAGAATGAGTTTTCATAATGCGTAACAACCCAAAAATTTCCGTCATCGCTTAATGAAGAACTTACTTTTTCAGAAGTATTTGGCATTAAATTGACGTTTTTATCCGTAACTGCTCCCATTCCACCGTCAAGTGTCATGTCAACTATTGAATAATTAAATCCGTTACTTAAATTTGTTGTTGGATCATACGCATCTACTACATCCGTAGTAAAAATGTAATAAATATTAGGACTATCAGGGTTTGGTACAATAATCGATGATTGTGTGCTCGAAAAGCTACCTATCAAACCAGTTCCGTTAGACATAATTTCGTGCATACTATTCCAAACGGTTATTCCATCTGTATAGAATAACAAGGAACCATTCTCATCTGAAATCGTTGAGCAACCTTCAAGCGTATTCACCTGACTATTTCCTAACAATGCTGGAGTTCCAGTGTTAAAATTTAGCCCAGCATTTACACCAAAAAACCAGTTAACGGTTTCTCGTTGCGCATTAATTGTGGTACAGAAAAAGAATAATATGCAAAAGAGTTTTAGAGTATTTTCTTTCATATTAATCATAGCAATACAATAAAGTTATCCAAAATATCTTACCTAGCAAAATAGAAACCAAATGAATTCATTATTTTTGCATCTTAAACAATTTATTAATGACAAAGATTGACGCTAAAATTTTGGAAAAAGCAACTGCTTGGTTACATCCAAATTTTGATTCAGATACCACTACTAAAGTGCAACAACTTATTGACACAAATCCTACAGAGTTAACAGAAAGTTTTTATAAAAACTTAGCTTTCGGAACAGGCGGAATGCGTGGCGTAATGGGACCTGGGACAAATAGAATCAATAAATATACACTTGGAAAAAACACACAAGGATTGAGCAATTACCTCAAAAAAGTGTATCCGAATGAAGCATTAAAAGTTGCAATTGCATACGATTGTAGACATAATAGTAAATCATTAGCACAAACCGTTGCTGATGTATTTTCTGCGAATGATATTGAAGTATTTTTATTTTCAGATTTACGTCCAACACCCGAATTATCATTTGCTGTAAAGTATTTAGATTGTCATTGTGGAATTGTTTTAACAGCTTCTCACAATCCTCCTGAATATAACGGTTACAAGGTGTATTGGACAGATGGTGGGCAAATTGTGCCACCACAAGATGAAGAAATTATTAATGAAATCAATCGATTAGAATTTTCAGAAATTAAGTTTGATTCAAAAAATGAGTTGATCAAATTAGTCGATAAAGAAGTAGATGAAGCATTTGCAAATGCAAGTGTCGCGAATGCTGATTTTAAAGCACCAAAAAAAGATGATGTACATATTGTATTTACATCTTTACATGGAACTTCTATTACGATGATTCCAGAAGTTTTGAAAAGAGCAGGATATAATAATGTACATATTGTTGAAGAACAAGCAAAACCTGATGGGGATTTTCCTACAGTAAAATCACCAAATCCAGAAGAGCCAGAAGCTTTAAAAATGGCTTTAGAACTTGCAAACAAAACAAACGCTGATATTGTCATTGGAACAGATCCAGATAGTGATCGTTTGGGAGTTGCAGTACGTGATTTGGACGGAAACATGATATTGCTAAACGGAAATCAAACAATGGTTGTCATGACTGATTTCTTGTTACAACAATGGAGAAACAACGATAAAATTAACGGAAAACAATTTATTGGCTCTACCATTGTGTCAACACCAATGATGATTGATTTGGCAAACGCATACAATGTTGAATGCAAAATTGGCTTAACTGGTTTTAAATGGATTGCCAAAATGATCAAAGACTTTCCTGAATTAGAATTTATTGGCGGTGGTGAAGAAAGCTTTGGTTTTATGACAGGAGATTTTGTTCGCGATAAAGATGCAGTTACTGCTGCTTTATTAGCCTGTGAAATTGCTACACAAGCTAAAGCCAATGGAAGTTCTTTTTATGAAACGTTGATTGATATGTATGTTGCACATGGTTTTTATAAAGAAAAGTTAGTTTCTTTAGTCAAAAAAGGAATGGATGGCGCGGCAGAAATAAAACAAATCATGATTGATTTACGCGAAAATCCATTGACAAGCATTGATGGTTCAAAAGTGATTCGTATTGAAGATTATCAAACTTCTGTTTCCACTGACATGACAACAACTGTCACAACGCCTATTTTAGTGCCAAAATCGAACGTATTGATCTATTACACAGAAGATGGTACTAAAATTGCAGCTCGTCCAAGTGGTACAGAACCAAAAATTAAATTCTACTTTAGCGTAAATCTGCCATTGACAAACAAAGCAGATTTTGCAAACGTAGAAAAACAACTCGATGCAAAAATTGATCGCATCGTTCAAGAAATGAAACTCAACTAATGGATTACATAAAGAAGTTATCACATTACATAATTCCTTATAAAAAATACGCATACTTAAATATTTTCTTTAACGTTTTATATGCTTTATTTGGAACACTTTCATTTGTATCATTGATGCCGATGCTGAAAGTTTTACTAAAAACTTCTAAGCCAATAATGGAAGCTCCTGTTCGTAGTAACTACGAAGGTTTTACCGCGTATGGAGATTATTTGAATGATTGTTTAAACTTTTTTATCACACAAAAAGTTGAGCAAGACGGACAATATTCGGTATTAATTTTAATGATTTGTATCGTTATTTCCACATTCTTACTCAAAAATGCGGCAGGATATTTTTCAAATTTCTTCTTGGCATATTTGCGAAATGGAATTCTGAAAGATATTCGAAATAAGCTATATCATAAAGTAACGACGTTGCCTATCTCCTACTTTTCTGAGAAACGAAAAGGTGATATTATCGCACGAATTTCTAATGATGTCAATGAAATACAAAATTCTTTACTAGCAATTTTAGAACTGTTAGTTCGTGAACCCTTGACAATTTTATTCACAATTATTGTCATGTTTTCAATTAGTACAAAATTGACTTTATTTGTCTTTATTTTTATTCCTGTTTCAGGATTTATCATTTCGCGAGTTGGAAAAAGTTTGAAAAAACATTCGGATCGAGTCCAAAAAGAAAATGGTGTATTTCTGTCTATTTTAGATGAAACGCTCAACGGTTTAA
This sequence comes from Kordia sp. E, assembly GCF_056033805.1. Classification (NCBI taxonomy): domain Bacteria; kingdom Pseudomonadati; phylum Bacteroidota; class Flavobacteriia; order Flavobacteriales; family Flavobacteriaceae; genus Kordia; species Kordia sp. E. The sequence continues at coordinate 580,550 of NZ_JBRASR010000003.1, read as the reverse complement.
AAGTGATTAAAGGGTTCAACTCCGAATCACATTTTAATGATTCTTTCAATAATTCTACTTCTAAATTATACAAGTATTCTAACAATTTGGCGCACAGACAAAACTTGGCGTCTCCAACAAGTGAATTTTTAGGAATCGTGGTAATTGCAGTAATCCTATTATACGGAGGAAAATTAGTTTTGATTGATAAAATACTAACACCTGACGAATTTATCACTTACATGGCACTGGCTTACAATATTCTAACACCTGCTAAAGCGATTAGTAAAGCGAGTTATAAAGTAAAAGCTGGTAATGCTTCTGCTGATCGTGTATTGGAAGTTTTGAGTACAGAATCTCCAATTATTGATTTACCAAATGCTAAAGTTAAGGAAGGATTCACATCAAGTATTGAATTGAACAATATTTCGTTTAAATATGAAGATGAACTTGTCCTTAAAAACTTCTCGCTTAAAGTTCCGAAAGGAAAAACGGTTGCCTTAGTTGGACAATCAGGAAGTGGAAAAAGTACCATTGCAAACCTTGTGACGCGCTTTTATGATGTAAATGAAGGAAGTATTGATATTGACGGAGAAAATATAAAAACGCTCACAAAATCATCTTTACGTGGTTTGATGGGATTGGTAACACAAGATTCTATCTTATTTAATGAAACGATTCGTAATAACGTAAAACTTGGAAAACAAGATGCTACAGACGAAGAAGTGATTGAAGCCTTGAAAATTGCCAATGCATGGGAATTTGTCAAAGACTTACCGCAAGTTTTAGATCATAATGTTGGTGATTCAGGTGGAAAGCTTTCTGGTGGACAAAAGCAACGTTTGAGTATTGCTAGAGCCGTTTTAAAGAATCCGCCAATCATGATTTTGGATGAAGCTACTTCTGCCCTAGACACTGAAAGTGAACGTTTAGTACAAGTTGCCTTAGAAAATATGATGAAGAATAGAACTTCTATCGTTATTGCACACAGATTGTCTACAATTCAAAATGCAGATGTCATTGTTGTGATGCAAAAAGGTGAAATTGTAGAACAAGGAACACATGAAGAGTTAATCAAAAACAATAATGTTTACACTAAACTTGTACAGATGCAAACGATTTAAAAAATCTAATCAAGCTGTATTTTTTTTCTGATTGATTTAATTTTGAGTCTTGTAAAGTATAGGATTAAAAAGAAAATTGCTAGAATTCCTAGCAACACGATACCAAATGCAATTGGATTAGTAGACTCATCTTTTATAATCATATCTATAAAGAGTCCTATTATCACTAATGGAATCCCAATTAAAAACATATAAACGCGAAATGTTGGCTTAATCTGTATACAATCAAGATTGTTTTTTTCAAATAAAAAACTTACGGAAAACAGCATTGGATTGGCTCCTTCTGCCCATCCATAATCTAACACAAATCCACCATGTATCTCTGATTCTGTTTCGAAAAACTCAAAATCCTTTAAACCACTGATATATTCCCTCACTTCAATTTGAGTTAACGAAGTTGTTGGTTTATACAGCTTTTCAAGTCTAAAAATTGTACATAACATGTTTTCTATATGAATTAAGAAGTGTCTATTTTCAGCGGGTTAATATACTTAAAGTTATGAATGAAAAACATAAGTACCACTACTTAAATTTCGATTACAATTAAACTTTTTTTATCTTTAAATTAAACCATTTTATCTTTACAAAGTCAAAGAAGAAAATACAGATACATTGAACGTCGTAGAAACAACGCTGATAGATGACTTAAAGAACCCAAAAACGCAACAAAAAGCGTTTCGAGAACTTGTGTCTACCTATAAAGAACGTTTGTATTGGCATATTCGAAGAATGGTAACACACCATGAAGATGCAGATGATGTACTTCAAAATACATTCATTAAAGTTTTTAGAAGTATTGATAAATTTAAAGGTGATAGTAAATTATATTCATGGATGTACAGAATTGCAACAAATGAATCGATTACATTTATCAATCAGCGATCTAAAAAAGCAGGAATATCTTCGGAGGAATTACAAGATCATTTAGTGAATAATTTACAAGCTGATGTATATTTTGAAGGTGACGAAATTCAATTGAAATTACAAAAAGCAATTGCAACGTTGCCGCAAAAGCAACAATTGGTTTTCAATATGAAGTATTTTGAAGATATTACTTATAATGATATGAGTGAAGTATTAGACACGTCAGTTGGTGCGTTGAAAGCTTCGTATCATCATGCTGTAAAAAAGATAGAACATTTTTTAACAACACAACATTAAACCTTTTAAACAATTTAGAGTCAAACTATTGTGAAAAATAACGATTTACATAACAAAAAATTAACGGAAGGGTTTACAACTCCAAGCGATTACTTTGATACGTTTGAAGATCGACTTTTTGAAAAGCTTCAAGCGGAAACTATGATTCCAAAAGAAGATGGTTTCAAAGTTCCTGATGCTTATTTTGATGGTTTAGAAGATACGTTGTCAGCACAATTATTTTCTGCTCCGACAGAAGAAACAAAAGTGATTCCTTTATCTGGCAGAAAACCATATTTAAAATATATCGGATATGCAGCAGCAGCTTGTATGTTACTATTTATAATTTCAACTTTTATAACTACAAAACCTATTGAAGGTACTGATATTGTCGATAGTGATATCAATACATTTATTGAAGATGATTTAATTGCAATGAATAATTACGAATTAGCTACTGCATTTGAAGAAGAAAATATAGACATATCTACACTATTTCAAGTAGATTTAAACGAAACAGAAACAATAGATTATTTGGAAAACGTAACAGATCCATATGATTTATTAATTGAATAATATCATGAGCAAAAAATTATACACTACATTATTATTTTTGTGCTTTGGACTTTTAGTCGGATTTGCACAAAACGGTGAACGCGGGAAAAAAAGCAAAGAAAAGATCAAGAAACTGAAGATTGCTTACTTTACAGAAAACTTAAATTTTACAGAGAGCGAAGCTGAAAAATTTTGGCCTATTTATAATGCATACGATGATAAAAACCATGACTTGCGTGTGAAAGGTTTTTATAAAATTAAAAGAGAAATAAAAGACATAGAACAAATGTCTGAAGCTAAAGCACAAGAAATATTAACACGTTTTGAAGCTTTGGAAACTCAAATGCATGAGAACAATAGAGATTTAGTTCGAAAGTTAAAAAAGGTACTTACTGCAAAGAAAATTATATTACTTAAGAAAGCAGAACGCGATTTTAACAGAAAGTTAATGAAAGAGTATCGTAGAAAACGTCATGAATAACACACATCAATGTCCTAAAAAACCTAGAGTAGTTTCTACTCTTACTGCATTGATTAGAAAAGAGCATTTTTTTATAAAAAATGCTCTTTTTGTTTTAAACCTTTACAGGCAAATAATGTCTAAAAGATATAGTACACAACTAGTAATAGGTATGTAGTACATTATAATTTTTGGTGATTGGTGAAAAAGAGCGTTTTGTAAAACGCTCTTTTTTTATGAAATACTTATGTATAGGTATTTAAATTATTAGAGATTAATCGTATTTTTCTGAAAATTTTTTAGGGAAATGTCATTATTTAAAAACTATAATCCATATACATACATACAACAAAAAGGCTATACAAAACGGCTCATCATTATTTTGGTGATTTTATCTGTATTTATGAAAATTGCTACAGGATTATTTTCATTAAAAGGCTGGATTAAAGTTCCTCAGTTTAATGAAAAAGATTTGACAAATGACTGGTTTACTAATGCTATAAAGGAATTCCCCGAACAACTCTCCTATTTTAAAGCATATTTCATTATTGATTATTTTTGGTCGTTTTTGCTATTCTTTTTATTAGGCTTATACGTTTATAATAAAGCGACATTAAACAAAGAAAAAATAAAGTGGTTTTATTGGCCTTTTTTAATCATTAGTATACTCACCTTTCTATTAGATTGTGCAGAAAACACATCCTATTTAATCACAAAAACATATCCCGAAACTATTGCTTCATTTAAAGTTATCGGGTTTTCTATTGCAATTATATATGTAATTGTAGTCGCAATGTATTATTCTTTAAAAGATAGATTAACTATTTTAAGAGACTTTATAGCATCTGCTTGGATTAGCCTGCTATTTCTTGTTATTATTGGACTTACCTTACCAAAAGCACCACAAGTAAACTCTATTGTTGTGGATTTGTATTATCATCCTTTTCTATTTGTGATTGTATTATTAGTCTTTTTTGTGCCAATATTTTGTATTGCGCTATCACACTATCCTGCTTATTTTCTATTTTCTTCTTCCAACAAACGAGTTGGCAAGAAAACATGGCGTATACATAAACCTGTAGGCTTTTTTGGAATTATTTGGTATAGCAGCGATAGTAAAAGAGAAAAAGTAGATAAGACACAAAGTTTCATGTATGAGAATGCATTAGGTTTTTTAAGAAGAACCATCGGTATTTTCTTCTATGTGGCACTTTTTTATATGATTGCCTATACAACAGATACTAATTTTGATACACCTATTAGTATTAGTGGCTCTTCCATATTTTTCTTACTATTATTTATTTGGTGGCTGTATGAATTGAAAGAGAAAAAAGATACATGGTATGAATATTACAAAGCAGACATAAAAGCGATAGATAATGATCATCCTGATTTGTATTATGTAAAACAGAAAAAACCAAGTTTACGCAAAGAGATCATGACGTATGTTATCTTTTTAACACTTACGATTGTGGTACATGTTGTGTTGTTTGTTTTATTAATGATATTTTCCTGTCAAGGTCAATGTCCGTATACATTAGTCACTGTAGTATTTAGCCTCTTCTGCATTATTCTTCAAACCATCACATACATGTATTACCGTACATTTCGGTCTGTATTTAAGTATGCTTTTTTCAATGAAAAGATTCCTGCTATTTTTTACAGTTTCATCATTATGCGTGATAAAAGTTATCCAGGAACAGAAGATGAGAAAAAACAACAAATTCTAAGAAAATTTGAACAGAACGAATTATACAATGAAGGTTCCTTGTTTCAACGTATTGCCAAACTTCGAATCGGAAGTGTAAGTTTAGGTTCAATGAGTAATAACATCATCTTTCTGAAAATTATGGCGTATTTCGGATTCCTTAACGCTGTGTTTTTAATTGTGATTAATATTTGGCCAACTTTAGCTTTAGATATAAACGCTATTTTAATTTTATTTTCATATTTCTATCTTTTCTATGGAATGATTGTCATTATATTAAAACACTATATTTATTATAATGCTAAAGCTGAAAAGGCAGCTGAAAAAGAAAGAAAGCTTCTTAAAAAAAGAGACAAGCTTGAAGCTAAAAAAGTAGACGAAATTCCTAACATAGAAGATTCAACAGAAAGAGCTATCTTTTTAAAAGAAATTGTAGCAAAGCTTGCAGAATTGAAGCTTGAACTTCCAAAAGCTACAGCAGAAAAAATAAAACGAATTCGCAAACAGAAACAATTCTTGTTTATACTATATGTCTCTGTATTAGCAATTGTAGTATTCAACTTTTTAGCAAGATTTAATGAAGATAGTCGAAGTAATTTATTTGAATTGACACAGATAAAAGAAACGCTACCTAAAGAAGCTATTGATTTTACAACTTATGCCAAGAACTTACCTAAAACACGCTATTATATTGGTTGTTACGGTGGTGGAATGAAAGCAAATGCATGGACAATGACCGTACTAAATGCATTAGATGAGAATAACACACTGTACAACAAAACAGCGTGTTTATCAGGTGCGTCAGGTGGAACAATTGGATTGATTAATTATTCGGTTATTAAACACGAAATTGATTCAAAAGAATTACAAGAAAAAGCAATTCGAAAGATTGGTACAGAAAATATCTTATCCATGGATTTAACGCATGTATTTGGAAGAGATTGGCTAAATCATATTTTGGTTCCATCAAAAAAACTACAAGGAAAAGATCGTTCTACAGGTGCAATGAAAGTGTATGCAAAATATTCAAATCCGTCATGTTATGATGAAGAAAAAGAATTTGATGAGAAAAGGTTTCATACAACTTCATATCGACAGTATTGGCATGATATGTATTCAGATAGAAAAAAAGGATTTCCAATACTTATTAGCAATACAACTGATATTAGTGGACGCCAAGGAATGGCAGTTTCCATCAAATCAAATGACAACACTGTAAATGATATATTGTACGCAGGTGCATGTGATATTTTAGATTTAGATAACAAAAACACATTGAGTTTTTACAATGCAGCTTCTACAACTAATAGATTTCCATTGATAAGTCCTGCAGCAACTATTAAAGGAAAAGGACAGTTTAATGATGGTGGAATTTACGAGAATTCTGGTTTATTATCTGCGTATAAATTATATCTAGCAGTTGACGCAGCTGATAATACTGCAAAAGATCAAAAATCAATTTTTATCAATATTGTGAATGACAAAGCTGCTTATATAAGACATCGATTAGATTCTATTATGATGACTTGTAAAGGAGATAAATTAAATATTTCCAATGAAGTTTCTGCCATTTTAAATTCTGTAGCGGCAACAGAAATGTTTCCAAATTATATAAAAGATAAATTAACACTTTTGGACACGATACAAAAAGACAAAGTAACTTTTAAAAGTATTCATTTGCCACATCGTTTTAGTTTTGATGATGTAAAAGCTATTTATGGAGCGGATTTTAAAAACCTTGTTTGTGTTGATGATGTTTATGATATTATTAAAGAAAATAATGATGAAATACGCGACTTAACAAAAGGTCAAAAAAGTAAAACCTCAGCAATTATAGAGCCTGAAATGAGTCGTGTAATGGCAATTCCAGCATTTGAATTTATGCAATCAATGCTTGGACATAGTAGTATTCAAAAAACAATAAAAGAATTGCAGTAAAATTTAAAAGCTTGGTGGCTTTCTAAAAAATGTTATATTTTTTCTTTGATTCCTTTTCTCAAATAATAAATACCGAAAGCAAAAGTCACAATCGCAAACATAATTCCGTTTTCTCCAAGCCAATATTCTGCTCCTTCTATTTTGGTTGTTAATTCAGGAAGTATTTTTTGAATATAAACATTACTTACAGCGTGAAATAGTACTGCTGGCCATAAGCTTTTAGATTTAAATGTGTAATAAGTCATTATAAATGACATTGATATAATTACAACATAAAAAGTTGTCAATTCCAATATAATATTTTTACCATAATATACTATTAGTGGCCAATGCCAAGTTGCCCAAATAATTCCACTAAAAATAGAAACTCCTGTAAAAGAAAACACTTTTCTTAATTCATAAATAAAAAAACCTCGCCATCCAATCTCTTCTCCTAAAGTTGTTGCCGCTGCTCTTATTACTTCAATAGTTCCTAGTAGAATAATAACAATGATGATTATAGATGTAGTATTTAATGTTCCAATTCCTACTAAGCCAAGTTCTTTAGCCCATTGTGTAATTACTTCTCCACTTGCTAAACCTCCAAATCCGAAAATCCAAATTAATAAATAAGTGATTACTCCATACAGAGCAGGAATAAAATAAGAAAGTCTAATATATTTCCAATTTCCCCAATTCCAATTTAAAGAAGAGATGGAACGCCCTTTTAATTTGAGTGTAATTATTGTAGCTAATGCCGGGCACCACATAAGTCCACCAATGTATATTCGTGAAGGATATAAATTAACTATTGCATAATGAAAGATTGAACTTAAAACTGTGACAATCATTAAAAAAATCAAGATTGTTTTCCACGTTTCTTTAGTTTCCGATGCTGTTTTTTCCATTAACTTCTTTAGGTTGGTTTTAAAGATAACGAATGACGGAATGCTTTGTTACAGTATGACTAACGTGTTTGTTTATGAAACGTAGCATAAAAAAGGTGCTCATTTTTCGGCAAAAAGAACTAATTAGCTATTTTATATACACCATTATAGCAAATGTTATTTAGTGAAATTCAAAACCTATTTGAGTTACCTTACCATCTTTAAATCCAAGAACGGCAAAAGTGTTTTTTTTCTCTGTCAAAGGTTTAGACATTAAAAGTCCTGGCATAATTGTTAGGAATTCCACGTTTTTAATATTTGAAACAACTTCTTCATTTGCATCTTTATCAAATTCTACTCCGTCAATTTTCAACTTTCCAATGTAAGTGGTTTTGGGAAACGATTTATCTCCATCCCAATTATAATTAGCTCCAATAAATAAAAGTTTGTCATTTACTATATGTACTGAAAGTCCAAGTTCTTTGTAATGATAATTTGTTTTACCTGTTGGATATTTTTTATATACAGTAGGTTCTCCAAGTATATTTTTTATAACATTAAAAGATGTTGTTTTATCTATTTTAGTATTATTAAGTAGCACATTTGTCTCATCCACAAATTCAATATCTATTTTATTTTGGGAATAAATGAAATTTGAAAAAAAGGCAAAAGTTAGAATTAGTAATAATCTTTTCATTGTATTTTGAATTTATATATTTAATGTTTGCTAAGTATTTGTGTATGGTTAGTTGCTGTGAGCACTAAGATAGCAAAAAGGAGAAGTTATTGAGGTTTCGGCTGAAATACTTTAGAAGCTCTTAAATACCATCCAGCAATTGATTATGCACGTCTTTGTTGTAACATGTTTTTTAGTAGAGCCATATATATGCAAGATAGCATAGATAAATGAGTAATAAATAAAGAACAACTTTGAACCATCGACCGACTATTTTATTTTTTTTGAATTCTTCTGGAGTATAGATCGAATTAAATTTTCGCTTTCCTAAAAACCAAAAATATCTTAAGATTGAACCAAACCATTCAGAAGTATTTGGTTCATATTCTGCATAAAGTCTATCAGGAAGGTTTTCTAAAAGTTTCTTGCGATGAGGATGTTCTTTCTTTAACAATACTTTGAGTTTATTAGTTAGTCGCTGTAAGGGATAATATGTTACAACATAGGTATATTTCTATGATAACTAAATTTAGTTATCAGTTAGCGCTAATAGAATCTTTATTAATCTCAAAAGAGTATATGAGTTTTTAACTCTTTACAGTTGTTTTTTTTAAAATATTATTTAAACATCAAACGTGCTATTCTATTTTTTCCTGCGGCATATGCAATAGAATCATTTACAAAACGAATGGTATAAAATCCTTCGTCTGATAAATGTGTCCATGTATCACCTGAATCTTTAGAGTAGTCAATTCCTTTAAAACCAACTGCTACCAAATGCTTTGCATCACCATTTGGAATGTATTGTACACAACTCCTATATCCTGGCTCGTTATTCTTAGCAACTATTTCCCAAGTTTTTCCTCCATCTGAAGTTCTAATTTTGTTAGCTTCGTTGCCATCAGGTTTAGTATAATCGCCACCAATGGCAAAACCATTTTTAGCATCATAGAAATCTATTGAATACATTCCTGTAGTTTCTCTTCCTTGAACTATAGGCGTTTCATACGATGTCCAAGTATTCCCTTTATCTGCTGAATATAGTATTCTACTTGTCTTTCCTCCTGTTGCAACCCAAGTTTCATTTCCTTTTGCTACAATATTTGTATTACTAGCTGCAAAAGCTGCTTCACCTTCTTTTGCTTTTGGTAAATTTTCACATGCTATTTTTTGCCATGTATTTCCTCCATCACGCGTTACAATCATACTCATGCAATCATCCGTAGGATCACCAATGGCAATTCCTTCTTTATCATTCCAAAAAGCCATTGCATCATAAAATACTTTTTCATGTTCTTCTTTGTACACTAAAGAAACCTTTTTGTCTGGCGTAATTTTATATAATAGTGCAGGATTTACAATAGAGATTCCAAATGTATTTCCATTTACATACGCTGTCGCTCTAAAACTTACTTCTAAAGAATCTGACACGTTTCCTTTTAACAAAGGTGTATGTACATCGTTTTTTGCATCATAATAGCCTATTGTTGTTTTGTTTCCTCCATAAATCAAATCATTATTTGAAGCGACAGCGATTGCTCTAATGCTTACTTCGAAATCATAAATTTCTTCTATGGCAACCGAACTAATTTCTTTTGGTTGAACCTTTTCTGCTTGTTTATTTCCACAAGAAAAACAAAGAATTGATAAGAATACTATAATGATATAACGCATGTTTGTTTATGTTTTTTTAGGATTGAATATAGAAGCTCCAATCGATTTTATAGAAATTATATTTAATGGAAATTCCATAAATACATGTAATAAACTTAAAAATAATAGTAATGTGAGCCCAACTCTATAATTATAGAAATATAGCGCAACGGAAACCATCCATAATACAATGATGAATATGGAACGCTTTTGAGTTAACTTTTTATGCCAACCAATAACCGTTGTTTTTGAAAACCAATTTAGGTAATGATATGTATATGCAAATGCTATGAATATTTGAATTTTTACATCTATAATATTTGATAATGAAAATGAAGTTCCGTCTGAAAAACCAAGTAATTTAGAAATGTTCATGTTCAACCAATGAAAGTTGTTTTCATTGTAGATATCTGTAGTCGTATCTCCTATTGAGAAACCATACAGTGAATAGTTTGCGAATGCAATAATGAAAGGAATTGTGAACATCAAAATAACATTAAAATACCCTATTCTAGACTTAGCTTTTAGATTTCCATACCACATAAATAATAGTGTGAATAGATACACATGGATGACCGTTGGTAGCAAAACTCCAAAGACAACGTGGTATAGCGGATAAAAGTGTAGTAATACTGCTAAAACAGCTCCTAAAGCAATCGTTAAGTATTGATGTGTTTTCTTTTTAAACCCAACAAATGCAATAGCACATGCGATAGCTATAAAAAAACACGAGTTTAAATATGTTGGTAAGTAAAGTATAATTTGCTTAATGATTGTGTGCTCATGAAATGCTTCAAAAATTGGCAACCGTAGCAATAATGGAATTGATAATAATGTCGAAAAAAGTATCGTACCATAAATCCAAACTTTATTGTTCGCTACAAAATATTCTTTATCACGAATCCAGTTGATTTCTGTAAAATAATGTAATGGACCTAGTACGGCATATGCAAAAAGGAAAAGTTCAAATGGCAACCAATAGGCAAATATGAGCGAGATTAGTATTAATCCTGTATTTAAAAGATCTACATTATGCGTTTTCATAGTGTTTAAAAATAAAAAAAGCTCCGTAAACTACGAAGCTTTTTTGTTTTAATTTGAGAATTGAATACAAATTGTATTGTACACAACTTATTGTATAATCATTTTCTTAGTATCTACTTTCTGACCACCAACATATAAAGTGTAGTAATACATACCTGAAGATAATGTTCTAGTATTAATATTTAATTCTTGATCTCCTTTTTGATCTAAATCTACTTGCGAAATAATTTGTCCAGCAGTATTTACAAATACAATAGTAGCTTGTCCTGACATTGTTTGTGGAACAAAGTAACGAATTGCAGAAGTATCATTAAATGGATTTGGAATATTTTGGTATAAGATAGCTGCATCTCTTGATGCATTTCCTCCACCTGAAACTCCTAACGTTCCATCACATGCACATAATTCAATATCAGTAACTCTTGTAAGTAAGTCATCAATTTGTGCTTGTTGTGCAGTATTTTCAGCTTCTAAAGTTGCTAAGATTGGTGATAAATCAACATTTACAGAAGTTCCACCTTCAATAGCAACCGTTAATGTGTTACCACTTAAAGTTGCAGAAGTTAAATTTTGATTATCTGTTCCTGTTCCATCAGCAATTGAAGCTAAGTCAACTCCAGTTCCACCAGAAATATTTAATGTAGTTCCCGACAATGATAAATCTTGACTATCAGTTCCTGTTCCATCAGCTAATGAAGATAAATCAACTCCAGTTCCTCCAGAGATGTTTAATGTACTTCCTGATAATGATAAATCTTGACTATCTGTATTATCTAGGTATCCTGATAAGTCTACTGTTCCAGCGCTTCCTGTAATACTTAAAGTATTAGTAGCTAAAGAGATTGCTTGTGCATCTGTACCTGTTCCATCTTGTAATGAAACTAAATCAACTCCTGTTCCTCCAGAAATATTTAATGTAGTTCCTGATAAGGATAAACCTTGTGCATCTGTATTATCTAAATATCCTGATAAATCAACTGTTCCAGCGCTTCCTGTAATACTTAATGTATTTGTTGCTAATGAAATTGCTTGCGCATCTGTTCCTGTTCCATCTTGTAAAGAAGACAAATCAACTCCAGTTCCACCAGAAATGTTTAATGTAGTTCCAGATAATGATAAATCTTGTTCATCTGTATTATCTAAATATGGTGCTAAATCAACTGTTCCAGCACTTCCAGTAATACTTAATGTATTTGTTGCTAATGAAATTGCTTGCGCATCTGTGTTGTCTAAATATCCTGATAAATCAACTGTTCCAGCATCACCAGTAATGCTTAAAGTATTTGTTGCCAAAGAAATTGCTTGTGCATCTGTATTATCTAAATATGGAGATAAATCAACTGATCCACCATCTACTAAACTCAATGTGTTTGTAGCGAGTGATAAATCCTGAGTATCCATATTCATCATACCTTTCCATTGCGTTCCATCCCAATAAAATGCATTATCAGTTTCTGTATCGTATACAACCATACCTTCATCAGTTGCTCCTAGCGAGCTTCCAAACGCAGTACGTTCAGCAGTTGTCATACGGTTTAAGTGTAAACCTTTTGTTGTTCCTGTTAAGTCTAAAGAAGCTCTTGCATTTGGTGCATCTGTACCAATACCAACACTTAATGGATTTGTACTTCCACCAAGAACCATTGTATTATCATTTACTGCTGTTGCAGCATTACCAATAGCAACCGAGTTGAATCCTTGTACGTTTGCGGCATTACCAATAGCAATGTTATTTGTAGGATTTAAAGCACTTGGATCTGTAGAAGAGGCCTGATATCCAATTACAATTGCTCCATCATTTTGTGCTACTGTAGTAGAACCGATTGCTATCGCAAATGGGTTGTCAATATCTACAGAACGCCCAATACCTACAACATCATTTTCTTCAATATCTACACGATCACCAATACCAACAGAATAATCTGCTAGATTAGACATATTTCCTAAGTATCCCATCATAATAGAGTAATCTCCTCTAACATCATGATCATGTCCTAAAGAAACTGAATATTGTCCATCAATAAATGCTCTGTTACCAAATCCCATTACATTGTTATTACTTACCGTAATGTCGTAACCATAAAACACGGCGTTAGAACGGTTTGTATTATCAAAATCTGCTAACGATCCCATACCAACGTTGTACTGACCTTCACGGTTAGAAAAACCAGTAGAGAAACCTACATATGTATTGTGATTTGCGTTTGATGTATTATTAGTACGGTTGTTATCCCAACCTGCTTGTGCTCCAATGAATGTGTTATAATCTGCCCATTCTGTAGCTACACCGGCAGCGGCACCAACCATTGTGTTGTAAATACCATCTCCAATATCAATTGCAGCAGAATCTCCAACTCCCGTGTTGTGGTGACCATCATCAACATCACTCATAGCTTCACTACCAATAGCTGTGTTTCGGTAACCTACATCAGAAGAAATACCCACTTCGTTACCTACAAATGTTTGTTTGTAACCAGTTGTGTTACTAAAACCTGCATCTTCTCCAATAAACGTGTTTTCATAACCAGTTGTATTGTTTGCTCCAGATTCTTCTCCGACGAACGTATTGTCATAACCAGTTGTGTTATTTTCTCCAGATTCAGCTCCGATAAATGTGTTATCTCCACCAGTAAGAGTTAATCTACCAGCTTCATATCCGATAAACGTGTTATCGAAACCAGTTGTGTTAGAATATCCTGCAAGATACCCGATTGCAACTAGCTCACTAGTTGTAACACTACGTCCTGCACTATAACCGAATAATGTTACTCTCGATCCAGAGGTAATGAAACTACCTGTACTATCTCCGTAAAATGTGTTGAAGTCTCCTGAAGTGATTGCTACTCCAGAACCAGTACCCATGGTTTCGTTTAATGTCTGTGCTTGCATGCCTGTTACTCCTAATAAGCATAGCAAAAACACAACTACGAGGGGTAATTGTTTTTTCATAATAGAATTGTTGTTAGTTTATTTATATGGTATATCAAATATAGTAATTATAATTTTAACATATTGTTCAAATATAATTAACAAGCCGTTAAGATTACTGGGTAGATATACCTGTTTTTAGAAATTATGTATTATTGGTACTATTTTATTTATAATTGGTAGTTTTGGGATTGAATAATTCTTTTATATTGCATGAAAATTAACCTAACTGTAATGCCAAAAGCTAAAAATTTTATTAGCTGGATGCTTTTCGCATTCGTGTTTATTATATACGCTATATCATCATCTAGAACCATTGCGTTTTGGGACAGTCCGGAATTTATTACTAGTAGTTATACACTACAAGCATCACATCCAGCTGGTGCTCCTTTTTACACTATTTTATCAAAAATTATATTGTCATTTTTCCCAACAAGCATGGCAGCATACGTTAGTAATTTGATTTCTGCTTTTTTTGGAGCTTTGACTATTACACTGTTGTTTAGAATTGTTATAAATATATCGGAACGTATACTTTCAACATCAAAAAGTAATCATCCACCTACATTGATCTTGATTTCTGGAATTATTTCAGCATTAACCTTAGCATTTTCCGATAGTTTTTGGACAGCATCTACTGAAACTGAAGTATATACGCTATCATTTGCTTTGATGACAGGAATGGTTTATGTGATGTTACTATGGGAACAAACCACAAATAAGAGAAAAGAAATACGGTTACTTTTATTCTTTTCCTTGCTTTTAGGAATCGCTACAGGAGTTCACTTGATTTTAATAGCCATTGTAATTCCGCTTTCTATTCTCATTGCACACAAAAAATTTGAACTTACGATTAAGAGTTTTATAATTGCCATTTTACTTGGTTGCATCGCTTTCTTTTTTATCTACGGATTCGTGGTACAAGGAAGTATCAAACTAACAAATAGCTTGGATATTTGGTTGGTAAACTCTTTCAATATGTCATTAAACACAGGAATTATTGGTATACTTTTACTAATTGCAATACTATTTAGTTTCTTACTTATATATTCGCGAAAGCGACAAAAAATAACGCTTCATCATAGTGTTTTAGGAGTTATCTTCTTTTTGATTGGAATGAGTTCTTTTTTCATGCCAATGCAACGATCTGGAGCAAATACTTTGATTGCAGAAAGTGTAAAGAATAGTAATAAAATGTTGCAATATGTTCGTGCAGAACAGTTTGGAGTTTCTTCCATTCCATTACTAAAAGGACCTGTTTATAATGCGCCTTTGGATAAAGATGTTGGTTTTGTTGATGGAAAACCTACATATACATACAATTCAGATTCGGAACAATACGAAATGGTACATGATGGTAAATTCAAAGAAGTGAATTATTCTGATGAGTTTACTACGTTTTTTCCACGAATGTTTGATAAAGGTGATGCCGAAAAATACAAAGCGTGGACGCCTATTTTTGGAGAACCAATCAACTATCCTGTACGTGGTGAAATGGTTACCATTAATAAACCAACTTTTAATGAAAATCTAAGCTTTTTCATTAATTATCAAATGATTTGGATGAATGCACGGTATTTATTTTGGAATTTTATTGGAAGGCAAAACGATCATCAGGGATTAGGTTATATTAAAGATGGTAATTGGATTAGCGGAATTAACGCATTGGATAAATACAGAATCGGAGATCAATCTATTATTCCTGAATATTATAAAAACCACAAAGGAAATGATGCGTATTACTTTTTACCATTTATTCTAGGTATTTTAGGATTGATTGCATTATGGAAACATAAACAATATTTTTGGACAACCTTACTCTTATTTCTAACTTTTGGTATTGGAATTACAATTTATGTAAATCCTGTTCCTTCAAGTATTTTGGTGCGTGAACGCGATTATATATTTATTGGTTCTTTCGTCATTTTTGCACTTTGGGTAGGACTTTCTGTCATTGCCTTATTTCAATTTACCAAGTTCATAACAAATCAAAAAGTTCGTTTTGCAGTAGTTGGTTTGATTGCCTTTTTAGCGGCACCAGGACAGTTATTTGCAAAAGGTTGGGACAATCATCAACGTAGTTACGATGATTTTGCATACAACTTTGGAAAAGCCTATTTAGATGCCTGTCCGCAACAAGCTATTTTAATTACCGATGGAGATAATATGACATTCCCTATTTGGTATTTACAACAAGTTGAAGGCTATCGAACAGATGTACGCGTGATTAATTTTGATCAATTAAATATTGAAACACATATTAATAATTTAAAACGTAAATTATTCCAATCAAACCCAATAAAACTCAGCTTAAACAAGGAATTTTACATTAGTGGTGTTGAAAAATTAATTCCTTTACAGGAAGAAATAAAAGAAGCTGCCAATCTTCCTGTAATGTTTAATTTCTTGAATAGTGAAACTACTCGTGTTAACTGGAATGGACGTATGCGTCATTACATTCCGTCTACTTCATTTTCAATTCCTATTGATACGCTAGGGCTTCAAAAAATACTTGATCCAACAGAGTTAAATGCTTCCCACACATCAACAATAACATGGAATCATCCAAAAAAGTTTTATGGTTTAAATGAAATTGTGTTAATGAATATTTTAACTAACAATATTCAAGATCGTCAAATATGCTTCGCTATTAATGGAAAAAAACGACACAATATAGGTTTGGAACTATATTTCGTTCAAAATGGAATGATTAATATTCTGTCACCAATTCAACGCAAAGACCCAAAACTCAACCCAAAAATTGTCAATACAAACATGATGCATTCATATCTAATGAATACTGTTGATTTTAAAGGATTGGATGATGAAGATCGTTTTATAAGAAATGAAAATGCAACGTACGTTCGTGAAATTTTAAGACAGAACTATTATTTTCTTGCGCAAGCATTATTAGAAGAAGGAAAAACTAAAGAATCAATTGAAGTTTTAGATAAATGCATTTCACTTTTTCCTAATAAAACCATTCCATTCAAACAGTTTTCATTTGCTATTGGTAAATTGTATGTAAGAGCTGGACAATTGGAAAAAGGGACTCAAATTTGTAGAGAAGCCATGCAAAATATCTGGGATGAATTGCAATGGATGACTTCTTTTGATCCTCCACATCCTATTATAAATTTACGTCATGCATATCGATTAAAAGAAATGTATGCACAAATGTTAAAACAATTTCCAAATGGTATTGAAAACGCACCAATAAGTCAAGAAATATTTCAACGATTTAATGCAGCTTTTTTAACATGGCAAAAACGAAATTGGCCATATTAATTCCCCTAACTATGTTATTCTCAACTGAAGTTACTTCTTCAAAAATTATATCCGACAATCCACTATTCCAACGAACACTGAAAGCGTATCATTTAGTTGCACCACATATTCATGGAAACGTACTTGAAATAGGCTGTGGAGAAGGTTATGGAGTTGAATTATTATACAAAAATGCTGATAAATTAACCTTGATTGATAAATCACTATATACATCCGAAATTATCAAAAAGAAATATCCGAAGGTAACCGTTATACAAGAGAAAATTCCGCCATTAACGAATTTAGCAGATAATAGTTTTGATGTTATTGTTTCGTTTCAAGTAATTGAACATATTAAAGAAGCTGATTTATATTTACAAGAAATTCATCGTGTATTAAAACCTTCAGGAAAGGCTTATATTTCTACACCTAATGCTTTAAAAACAATTGCTAGAAATCCTTGGCATTACAAAGAATATACGTTTGAAAATTTATCAACTTTATTTCAAAAAATCTTTTCAAATTATACGATTCAAGCTATTAAAGGAAATGAAAAAACGACTGCCTATTACGAGAAGAATAACAAATCGGTAAAGCATTTTTTAAAGTTTGATATTTTTAATTTACAACACATTCTTCCTGCAGGATTGTTACAAATCCCTTATGAAATTGCCAATCGGATGAATCGTAAAAAGTTATTAAACAAAAATCCTGATTTGGTAAATAGCATCACATTAGAAGATTATTCGCTTACTGCACATTCGGAAGCAACACTTGATTTCTTTTGTACGCTTGTTAAATAGATATTAGACCGCTGCGCTGCTAGATATTAGATCGCTCTTAGCATTTATTATAAAAAAAAGCTCCACAATATCACTTGCAAAGCCTTTTCTATTACACTAAACTAATCCTTATTATTCTAATTGTAATGTTTTAATGTCTGCAATTAATTGTTCAACAGCCGTTTTGTTCAAGCCGTTGTAAATTCCTCGTATTTGTCTGTTTTTATCAATCAATACAAAGTTTTCCGTATGTAAAAAATCGTCATCAGTTTTGTTTTCACCTAAGTCTTCTTCTACAAAATAGTAGTTTCTACCTAAGTCGTAAATCTCAGAACGTTTACCAGTAACTAAATGCCATTTTTTGCTATCTATTCCTTTATTTTTAGCATAATCATTTAATACCGAAACAGAATCTATTTCGGGTGTTACCGAATGTGATAACAATAAAATTTCATCATCATTTTTAAATTCCTGTTGTAAAATGTCCATGTTTGCTGTCATTTTTGGACAAATTCCTGGGCAAGTTGTAAAGAAGAAATCTGTGATATAAATTTTATCTTTAAACGTAGTTTCTGTAATCGTTTTTCCTTTTTGATTCATTAAACTAAATGCAGGAATTTGATGAAATGATTGCTGTGCTTCACTTCCATTTTCCAACCAATGTGGTGTAAAAGATGCTTCTTTGTAAAAAGGCAATGTTGCAACACGACTGCCCAATTGTTTTTTTCCGCTGTTTTCACAACCGAAAAACACTAAGACACTCATTATTAATAGCAAAAAACTACTTTGTCTGTACAATTTCATTTTGTAATTCATAACACAATCCTGATCGTTTTAAACCAAAAATACGTCCGTTTTTAGCTTCGTAATTATTAAATAGTTTTCCGTTTTTACGCCATGCTTTTTGTAAACCTTCTTCTCTTCCATTTACAATTGTGAGCATTTTGAATTTTTCTCCCGTTATATACCATTGTTCTTGAATTCCGTTTACAACGCCATCGGTATGATGTGAGATAGAACGTAGATTTCCATTTCTCCACCAGGTTTTGGAAATTCCATGTTGTTTTCCATTAACATAGTTTGCTTCAAAACTCAATAAACCATTTGGAAACCATTTTTTTCGTTCGCCATTCTTCTTTCCTAATACATACGTAACTGTTTCTGAAATTACTGCATTTGCGTATGTTGCTTCAGAAACTCCAGAAAATGGTTTCTCTTCAAAATATATCAATCCTAATGTCTGCTTTAATTCAAGCATTTTGTTAGAAACTACTACCGAAGTTTTTGGGGAAGTCACTTCGGTAGTTGTTTCTGTCTGCTGAGTAACTTTTTTGCATGATATTACTAAAAACATCAATGCAAAAAGTATTGTAAAACTATTGTATGTTACTTGCAGTTCCCTGATAATTTCCTGGAAATAAGATATAATACGCATTCAAATAAAGTTCGTTTTGTATGTGGTAATGATATTCTGCATCAGCAGTATGTTGTGTTGTGCTTGTGTGTCCGCCTGAAGCATCTAAATTTGTTGGGTAAGCTCCTGTTGAGTTACATTTTCTTCCATATAAGAAAAAGCCATCCGAAATGATTCCAATTAGTTTTTCATCATCATCAGACCATGCTTTTGGCTCTAAATGGTAATGGTAACTTTGCGGTCCTGTATGCGCTGCAGTATAATCTAAAGAAGGTAGTGCACTATCTATTGGTACATTAGGTCCTTCTTGATCATTATAAATCATAGCGCCTGAAATTGCAATTCCGATAGCTCCCAAACCAGTTGCACTAGAACTTGAAGCCAAGGTTGGACTTGCAGAAACTGTCAGCGAATACGAACCATTAAAATCATCAATATTCCCTGGTGCCATATTATCAAATGAAGTTACTGTTGGCGCTACAAATAATGGATGATCTGTTGATACAGCAGGCGTTCCAGCTCTAGCTGTTGTGCTTGACCAATATGGAGATGTATGATTTGGCATACCATTAGCTTCTATTTCTACATTAGTTCCATTCAACATAATGGTTACATTATCCGTATCAAATTCATCAAAAGCCGCGTGCAATGTTGCTGTGTCATCTCCTCCGTCAGTTGGAGTTGTTGTCGCATCATCATCACTTCCGCAAGCAACTATAAAAGTTACTGAGGCAAGTACTAAAAGTAATATTATTAGAGGTTTTCTGTTCATGTTTTTAGGTATTTAATTAGGTATATTTTTTATTTAGATGTGTTTGATTAAAAAAACTTGCGTAAAAATTTAAAATTATTGTCTTCCTCCGCGTTGTCCTCTTTGTCGACCACGTTGTCCGCCTTGTCTCCCTTCTCGTTTTGGTGCATTTTCTAATTCTTTCTTTGTAATAAATCCGTCATCATTAGTATCAATTCTTGAAAAATCGCGTTGCAATGGTCCTTTTACTTCATCTTTCTCTAGTTTACCATCTTCATTTGCGTCCATTTGTTGAAATACCTCAGCAATACTTGGACGTTCTCTATTGTTTCTGCGATTGTTTCTTCTCGGGAAACCGTTATTCCCACCACGCATTCCGCCACCAACTTTAAAACTTTCGTTTGGTGTTCCTACAAAAAATCGTGGTAAGGATGGGAAACTATCTGTTATGACATAATAATAAGTTCCGTTTGGAAATTCAGGAGTTTTACCAAAACGACCATTGGCTTCATCCAAATTGCCATGATCTTTTACATATTCAAAATCACGTGCGTACGTTCCATCATAGACTCCATTTGGTGCTGTAATTCCGTCTCCAGGACGATTCCCTTCTTTCAGTTTATAACTAGAAGTCAATTCAACCAACTGAGTACTTTCTGCGGAAGCGTACCCATATTTGTAATAAATAGGAAACCCATCTGCTGCCCAACCTAATAGAAACATACTATTTTTTTTAGCGCGCTCTACAATTCCCCAAGGTGTTCCATGGTAATGATATTCGCCTGTTGGTTGTACATGGGCATTATTGCAGTCATCACCTAAATCAACATTTGTGCTGAGTGCTTCTTTAGACCAAGCCATGTTCATTTCGCGTGTGTTTGGATTCACGAAAAACTCCATTGCTGTTGGTTCCATCTTTACACCATTAATTGCAACACCAAAAACATAATTAGGTCTTCCCTGTCCTAACATTCCATCACTATATACAGAAGTTAGTTTCTTCTTCTTTTTGGGTTGTAAATCGACTTTATAGGTTTTACTTTGAGGAGAAATAGTATTCGGGTTTCCTGCATTTGGAAATTTACCTGTCAAATGAGCAGGAATTGCATTTGATTTGATAACTCTGTACTTTCCTTGTTCAGAAACAGTTACAATACTTTCATACCGTACCATTTCAGTACATTTATATCCGTCAGTTACGGAAAAAGTATTTACAGTTGTTTCCTGTGCAAAAGAAGCAAAGGCTACTAATAAAACTGTAACGAGAAGTATGTTTTTCATATCAAAAGAATTTCATCATATTTTGTAGTTAGATGCCTTCTTTTAGAAAAACTTGTGCGAAATTTTAAATTATTTTGGTTTTTTCCTTCCGTGTCGTTTTAAAGCTTCTTGAACTATCGTATTAAAACGTGTGCGCTGTTCATCTGTACAAATCTTTTGTACTTCTTTAAAATGATAAAAGGTTTTTACATCTTTTTGACGTTCTTTTTCACCAATACGTCTTACCAAGTCATTAACTTTTGCTTTATCTACTGTAGTCTCTGCAATATGTGCGAATAATTCATCTTTTAATTCTTTGATTTCACGAGAGATTTTTTGCATTGCTTGATGATGTGTATCATTCAACGCATTGAAATCATTCATTTGTGCATTATCAAATTGTAATTCTTTAGCTATAAACTTTCCAGGATTAGGTCTTTGAGGATGTTTATCTCCAAAAATTTTAAACATAAAAAAACCATTCATTACAACAAGAAAAATCAATATGATATATAAGAGAGTATTTTTTTTCATACGCTTGATTAATTAAATAATGGTGCTTGTATGTCTTGCGACAACTCATAAGCATTGGCAAATTCAGAAACACTTTCGTTATATTCTGATTGTGTCAATTGTAAAATTCCAAAAACGTTTATAATTAATATACATATTAACGTTACAAATTGTAGTTTTGGTGTAAACCAACCAAAACCTGTTGAAACTATTGTTTCTTTTTCTGAGAATAAACGTTGCATTGTTTTATCTTTAAAAAAACCAGAAACATTGACTTCATCGATGTTTTCTAAAACATCAAATGTAGCTTCAATCTGTTCGTTTATATTTTTATGTGTCTTCATAACTATTAGTTAGATGCAATATTTTTTAAAAACTTGCGTTAGATTGAATTTTTATAAAAATTATTTAAAATCTTTTGTAAATTTTTCTTTGCTCGAAACAGTAATGATTCAATAGATGAAACACTTTTTTCTGTAATTTCGGCAACTTCTTTATAGCTTAAACCATCAACCTTATTTAGAGTAAACACAACTCTTTGTGCTTCTGGCAATTGATTGATTGCTTTAAAAATGGTTTCACTTTTTTCTTTATTTTCTAATAAAATCCCAGGATGATTCATTTCGGTAAAATATGCTGTTTTATCGATTGGAATATCATTTCCAAATATCGATTGCATAAACGCAAACCGCTTCTTTGTATTTTTCTTTCGAATGAATTCTAATGATTTATTTACAGAAATACGATACATCCATGTAGAAAGTTTTGCATTTCCTTGAAATTTATGAATCGATTTAAAAACTTCAACAAAAACCTCTTGCGCAATGTCTTCAGCATCTTCTCTATTGGGCACAAAAGATAAACACGCATGAAAAACCTGTTGCTCATATTCGTCTAGTAAACGATTATATGCTTCACGTTTTCCTGCTTGTAAATCTGCTATAAAAGTAGTTTCGCTCAATGATTTTGTTTGATTGTTTAAATTAACTAAAAATTCTAAACATAAAACAATACCTTTGCGGTTTAATTTTTATCACATGCGATTACACAGAAATTTAGTCTTTTCGGTCATTGATGGACTAAACTTAATATTTAATGAAGGAGATTATGCAGACAAGGTAGTTGAAAAACTACTGAAGCGAGACGCCCGTTGGGGAAGTCGTGATCGTAAGTTTGTTGCAGAAACTACTTATGAAATAGTACGCTGGAAGCGTTTATACGCTGAAATAGCAGATATTAAAGAAAATTATTCTCGCGAAAATTTATGGCGCATATTTGCAGTTTGGGCGACGCTTAGAGGAATTGAATTACCTGACTGGAACCAGCTAGCTGGAACACCAACACGAAGAATTAAAGGTCGTTTTGATGAAGTTTCTAAAATCAGAAAGATTAAAGAATCTATTCCAGATTGGTTAGATGAATTAGGTGTTTCTGAGCTAGGCGAAGCTGTTTGGACAAAAGAAATTAATGCTTTAAACAAACAAGCTGATGTTGTTCTTAGAACAAATACCTTACGAACTACCAAAGAAAAATTACAAGCATTATTAGCTACATATGAAAATGAAACAGAGTTTATAAAAGGACATCCTGTAGCATTACGATTAAAAGAACGCGCTAATATTTTTAGAAATGAGGCTTTTAAAAATGGTTTCTTTGAAGTACAAGATGCAAATTCGCAATTAGTTTCTGAGTTTTTAGATGTAAAACCAGGAATGAAGGTTGTAGATACTTGTGCTGGTGCTGGTGGAAAATCATTGCACTTAGCCGCTTTAATGGAAAACAAAGGAAACTTAATTTCTTTAGATATCTATGAAGGAAAGCTACGCGAATTAAAACGTAGAGCACGACGAAACGGAGTACACAATATTGAAACACGCGTGATTGATTCCACGAAAGTGATCAAAAAATTATATGACAAAGCAGATCGTGTATTGATTGATGCACCTTGTTCTGGATTGGGCGTTTTACGTAGAAATCCAGATGCAAAGTGGAAAATTCAACCAGAATTTTTAGAGAAAGTAAAAAATACACAACAAGATATTTTACAACGGTATTCACGTATGGTAAAATCGGGTGGAAAATTAGTTTATGCTACTTGTTCTATCTTACCATCTGAAAATCAAGAACAAGTAGAAAAGTTTTTAGCTTCAAATGAAGATTTTACACTTGTAGAGGATAAAAAACTATTAGCTTCTGAATCAGGATTTGATGGTTTTTACATGGCTTTATTAGAACGAAAATAGAACCCTAAATCACTTCAATATATTTTTACAATGAAAAAAACAATACTTATTTTAATCGGATTAATTTCATTTGTAGGTTTTTCACAACAAGCTTACTATAATGATGTAAATCTTACACTTACAGGAACACAATTACGAGATGCTTTAGCAACGAAAGTGATTAACACACATTCAAATTCATTATCATATTCTGAAATTTGGACAGCAACTATGGTTACTGATTTAGATCCAAGTAATTCAAATAATGTATTATTACTTTACGGATGGGAGAATGGAAGTGACGGAGATGTGACTAATGACTTATTTAGAAGTAAAAATGATAATGGTGGAAATGTTGGAGATTGGAATAGAGAACACACATTTGCAAATTCATTGGCTAGTCCTGATTTAGATGCTTCTGGACAAAGTGGGCCTCCATATAGTGATGCTCACAATTTACGTTCTACTGATGTACAAAGAAATGGGCAACGTGGAAGTCGTTTATTTTCTGCTGGTTCTGGAAATTCTGGAACTGTTGGTGCGTTTTGGTATCCTGGTGATGCTACAACTGGTGGAACTGACTGGCGTGGAGATGTTGCCAGAATTGTAATGTATATGTACTTACGCTATGGAAATCAATGTGCGCCAAATTTAGTTTCAAACGGAACTACAAACAGCGTAGATTCAAATATGATTAACTTATTATTAGACTGGAATGCTGCCGATCCTGTTTCTACGTATGAAGATGCTCGTAATACATTTCATGAAAATATTGCCAACTCAACTGCACAAGGAAATCGTAATCCTTTTATTGATAATCCACGTTTGGCAACTCAAATTTGGGGAGGAACTCCAGCAGAAGATCGTTGGGGAATTTTTACTACTGATACAGAATTACCTACTGTTCCAATGAATGTGATGGTAAGCAACGAAACAAGTAACAGCATTGATGTTTCTTGGACAGCTTCTACAGATAATATTGGTGTAACTGGATATGACGTGTATGTAGATGGAATGTTCAATCAAACCGTAGCTGGAACAACTGCAACAGTAAGTAGTTTAGCTGCTTCAACAACATATGGTTTTACAGTAAGAGCAAAAGATGCTGCTGGAAACAATTCAGCACAATCTTCTTCAACAGATGGTACAACTTTAGCTGGTGGCGGAGGCGGAACAGGTTCAAGTTTATACTTATCTGAATACATGGAAGGTAGTTCGTTCAACAAAGCACTTGAAATTGCTAATTATACAGGTTCAATTGTTGATCCTAATGATGTTGCAAATACTTATACTTTAAAAATAAGTACCAACGGAAGTGCTACTTGGAATTCTACCTACACATTTCCAATGGGAGCAATGATCAATGATGGTGACGTATACGTAATTGGAAATACTGGTTTGGCTGTTTGTACAGGTGTTGTAGATGATTCTAATGATACAATCACAGGATTTAATGGAAATGATGCGATTGGATTATTTAAAAATGATGTATTAATTGATATAATTGGAACTTTAGGAGATGGAACAACATTTGCTTCAAATACTACTTTAGTTAGAAAAGCAGATATAAGTATACCTAACCTAACATACACAGCTTCTGAATGGGATAGTTCTGCTTCAAATACATGTACAGACTTAGGAATGCATACACAAACACTTAGTGTAACTACATTTGATACTGAAACGTTTTCAGTGTACCCAAATCCAACAAATGGAGATATTGTATACATCAACACAAAAAATAATGTAGAAATCTCTTCTGTACATGTATATGATATGACAGGAAAGCAAGTTTTAACACAAGTAAACTCTACAAACAAAATTAACGTTCAAAGTTTAGAACGCGGATTGTATATTTTACAATTAAACATTGGAAATCAAACGATTAACAAGAAGTTAATAAAGCAATAAAATATAAATTCCACTATAATATAATGGCTCTGTAAATTCTTATAGAGCCATTTTTTTCTTATACTTACGTAAATAATTTCAGACTAATGAACCAATTTACGCTATTTATCACACTTCTTTTTATAAGTTTTTGTGGCTTTGCGCAAGATACAGAATCACCAACAACACCTACTAATTTTGAATTTCCTTATTATTCTGGTGTATCTGGTCCACAAGCTACTGTCATAGAATGGGAACATTCAACAGACAACATTGGTGTAACCGAGTATGAAATATATGTTAATGGAGAATATCTTGAAACCGTGCCATTTGATAGTAACGATGTTATACAGACTGAAGGCTTTTCAGGCTTAACAAATGGTACTTATTGTTATAAAGTACGAGCAAAAGACGCTGCTGGAAATAGTTCCGATTTTACAAATGAAATTTGTTTTTCTGTAAACTGTGCTTGGTGTGTACCAGATCCTACCGATTTATACATATCTTCAATTATGAATTATTCAGGAAATAATAAAATAATTGAAATTACAAATTTAACAGAGAATGATATTGACTTATCTTCTTACTCTTTGAAAATTAGTTTTAATGGATCAGTAACTTGGTATAATTTAGTGTATACATTTCCTAACAATACAACTCTTTCAGTTGAGGATACCTTTGTTATTGGTAATTCAAGTATTACGATGTGTGCAGATAGAGTTGATGATTATAATAATATTATCACTTTTTTTGATGGAAATGATGTTATTGGTTTATTTAAAAATGATGTGCTCATTGATATTATTGGAGAACTTGGTAGTAGTGCTACGATAATGAATTATAATACATATGCAAAAGTAACAACTATGGTAAATGATGGATTACCTAATACAACATATAATCCATATAGGTGGTTTCCTAGTAGCAACAATACAAATAGTTGTCCAAATGACCTTGGATATGCGTTTTTATATGTTTTGGATACTGAAGAAGTCGAAACAAACAGTTTCCAAATCTACCCAAATCCTGTAAAAGGAAATTCATTATATGTTGATACAAAAAACAATCAAACTATTGATACAGTTTCAATTTTTGATATAAATGGTAGAAATATACGAACCTATACAACAATCCTTAACAATCAACTAGATATTCAAAACATCAAACAAGGTGTGTACTTTGTGAAAATTCAATCTGGAAATAAAATCAGCACACACAAATTAGTCAGGCAATAAAATCAATCTTACTAAAAAAATAAAAGCTCCGAACGTACATCCGAAGCTTTTTTATATTACACAATTATGCCAGTAATAATGTAATTATTTATAAAAGTATACACTTTTTTCTATTTCTAAAAATTGTTTCACAACTATTTATACAACTAACGCAACGCCAAATCCATTGCTTTGGTAGCATGAATTGTTGTAGTATCAAACACAGGAATTGTAACATCTTCTTGTTTTATGAGCAATGGAATTTCGGTACAGCCTAAAATAACTCCTTCCGCACCAGCTTGTCGCATGCGTTCAATAACAGCTAAATACCTTTCTTTAGAGCTTGGTTTTAATTCTCCTTTAGACAATTCGTCATAAATAACACGATGAATTTCATCTCTATCTTCATCATTCGGAATCAAGGTTTTTATACCGAAAGAAGACAATACATCTTTGTAAAAATCTTTCTCCATTGTATATTTTGTTCCCAACAAAGCCACTGTTTTTAATTTCTTTTCTTGAATCTTTTCTGAAGTCGCTTCTGC
The DNA here is from genome assembly GCF_056033805.1 of Kordia sp. E. Taxonomy (NCBI): domain Bacteria; kingdom Pseudomonadati; phylum Bacteroidota; class Flavobacteriia; order Flavobacteriales; family Flavobacteriaceae; genus Kordia; species Kordia sp. E. The sequence goes on along the minus strand of NZ_JBRASR010000003.1, from coordinate 552,621 downwards.
AATATGAATAACAGGAATAGAAGTATGCTTTCGTACGGCGTCAATTGTTAAGTGCATCGTATTTGCACAAATTAAAATACAATCTGCACCAGCATTTTCTAAACTTTTTGCTGCATTTGCCATCAATTCATCTAACAAATCCCAGCGACCTTCGGTCTGTAATCTATGTATTTCTTCAAATTGTACAGTATAAATAATGCTTTTTGCAGTATGTTTTCCGCCAAGTCGTTCTGCGGCTAATGTGTTTAAAACCTGATAATATAAAATGGTAGATTGCCACGTAATTCCACCAATAAGTCCAATAGTTTGCATGATTGTGAATTTATGAGTCTAAAATTAGGGATTTATTCGCTTTGCTTCTACTTTTGCACATATATATTTTTAGCATATGACAACCTTATTAATCAACATCAAAGAATTACTTCAAGTTCGAGAAACAGCTATTTCTAAAATTTCTGGAGCTGACATGAAACAGCTTCCCATTATAGAAAATGCATATGTATATATTGTAGATGATGTAATTTCTAGTTACGGTTCTATGAAAGAAATTGAAATCGCTTCCGCAGATAAAATCATTGATTGTACAGGAAAGGTTGTCTTACCAACTTGGTGCGATAGTCATACACACTTAGTGTACGCTGGAAACAGAGCGCAAGAATTTGTAGATCGTATCAATGGTTTGAGTTATGAAGAAATTGCAAATCGTGGTGGCGGTATTTTAAACTCAGCTAAAAAATTGCAAGAAGCTTCCGAAGATGATTTATTTACACAATCTGCCAAGCGTTTAGAAGAAGTAATGCATATGGGAACTGGCGCTATAGAAATCAAATCTGGTTACGGGTTAACAACTGAAGCCGAACTCAAAATGCTGCGTGTTGCCAAACGTTTAAAGGAAACTTATAACTTTCCAATCAAAACAACGTTTTTAGGCGCACACGCCATTCCTGCAAATTACAAAGGAAATCAAGATGGTTATATGGATTTGGTAATTGATGAAATGTTGCCAAAAGTTGCTAAGGAAAATCTTGCTGAATATGTAGACATCTTTTGTGAAAAAGGATATTTCACATTGGAAGATACTGAACGACTTTTAAAAGCTGCACAACAATACAATCTTACACCGAAAATACACGTAAATCAATTCAATGCTTTTGGAGGTGTTGCACTTGGCGTGAAATACAACGCACTTTCCGTGGATCATTTAGAAGAACTCAATGACGATGATATTTTGGCTTTACAAGGAAGTAATACAATGCCAGTTGCGTTACCGTCATGTTCTTACTTTTTAAGTATTCCATATACGCCAGCCCGAAAATTAATGGATGCTGGTTTACCGGTTGCATTAGCTACTGATTACAATCCTGGTTCTACGCCTTCTGGAAACATGAATTTTGTAGTAAGTACGGCGTGTATAAAGATGAAAATGACACCAGAAGAAGCAATCAATGCTGCTACAATTAACGGCGCATATGCTATGGGACTTTCGGAAACACATGGAAGTATTACAGTTGGAAAAGCTGCAAACCTAATTATCACTAAAGAAATTGAATCGTACAATGTATTGCCATATGCATTTGGTGATAACAATATTGAGTACGTTTTAATTAATGGAAAAGTTATTGTCTAGACTATATTAGATTGTTAGACAGACTTAGACTTCTTGAATTCTTGGATGTTTGTCATTCTTGCGTAGGCAGGAATCTATTTTTTATCGTAGTCAATTGTTGTAAAATAGTATCACTTTATATAAATAATCACAATGTTTAATTTCTCGCTTTCGCTGAATTCGCCACTTTCCAAGTTATTGCTTGATAAGAAAATTATAGATTTCAAAAGCGCAATTGCATACGTAAATCAATTGCCATATGGACGCACTTCTGATCGTAGCGATTATCGTTTAATCATTCCTGAAAACAAAGGAACCTGTTCTACAAAACATGCTTTCTTGAAGCAACTTGCAATTGAAAATAATCAGGAAACAGTAGAATTATTCATTGGAATTTATCAAATGAATGAAATCAATACCAAAGGTGTTGGAAGCGTTTTAACGAAATATCAGCTCAATTATATTCCAGAAGCACATACATATCTTAAAATCAACGGAAATCTACTTGATATTACGCGAACAACGGAAAACAGTACTTCTTTTGAAGATAGTTTACTAAAAGAAGAACAAATTCTTCCACATCAAATTGCGGATTACAAAGTAACTTGGCATCAAGATTTCCTCAAACAATGGATTTCTGCCGAACAACGCTCCTATTCTTTTAATGAAATATGGAAAATTCGTGAAGAATGTATTGCAGCAATCTCGGAATAGTTATATTTTCATTTACATATTTATTTTTTTCAACTCACAATCATACGTCAAATCATATAAAAACGTACATTAGCACTTACGTAACTGACTAAAAACCCATGCTACAATTTTACACAAAAGCTACACTTGATACATTTATCAGTCCACGCAAAGGCGAAACGAAATTTGGCGAAAAAGTAGAAACACTTTACCTACAAGAAAGCTTAGAACTACAATTACAAGAAAGTAATGCGAAGTATGTTTTACTTGGAATTCCTGAAGATATTGGCGTATTGGCAAACCGAGGGAAAGCTGGTGCTACAACAGCATGGAAAGCCGCTTTGAGCTCTTTATTAAATACGCAGCACAATGCGATCAACAATGGAAAAAAGGTGTTGATATTAGGTCATTTAGACTTCTCTGAATTCCTCCAAACTGCAAAAAATTTAGACAAAACTGCAATTGATTATTATAAACAACTTTCAAGTTTAGTCAGCAAAATTGATGAAGAAGTTAGCTATTTGATTTTTCAAATTATAAAAGCTGGAAAAAAACCAATCATTATTGGTGGTGGACACAACAATGCTTACGGAAATATAAAAGGAACTGCACTTGGACATAGCAAAGCAATTAATGTAGTGAATTTTGATGCGCATACCGATTTTAGAAGTTTAGAAGGAAGACATAGTGGAAATGGCTTTAGTTATGCATTTAAACAAAACTTCCTACAGAATTATTTTATGTTTGGATTGCATGAAAATTATACCTCCAAAAAAATATTCAATACAATTGAAGAATATCCTGATCGCTTACAATACAATACATTTGAAAGTATTGAAATTCGTGAAGAACAAGGATTTTCATTTCAAATGAATCGAGCATTAGACTTTATCAAAAATCGTCCTTTTGGTGTAGAAATTGATTGTGATTCTATCGAAAATGTACCAAGCAGCGCTATGACACCAAGTGGTTTTAGCGCCAATCAAGCACGTGCTTTTTCTTCTTTCTTTGGTAAACATAAAAATGCTGCATATCTACATTTATGCGAAGCTGCACCAAATGAAAATGATACAAATGAAATGTATCGAATTGGAAAATTATTAAGTTATCTTATCACAGATTTTATGCGTAAATAAGTTATTTCATTTGGAAATTATAACAAAACTTTATACTTTTACATAAGTACTTATATAAACAGTTATCTAAATGGATGCATTACGTAATTTTAGAGAAATAGGAATTGGTTCAAGATTGACACGTGTCAGTGAATATATGATGAAAGAAACGCAAAAAGTATATGATACACTTGCAATAGATTTTGATCCATATCTCTTTCCAGTTTTCAAAATGATTTCACTTGAAAACCGAACAACAAACACAGAACTTAGAGAAGTATTGCATGTGTCACAACCTGCAATTACACAGACCTTAAACAAATTAGTAAAGAAAGAATTGATTGTTATAAAAGCGGATGAATCCGATAAACGCAAAAAGAACATTTGCTTATCACCTAAAGGAGAAAAACTCTTAATTCGAATCATTCCTATTTGGAATAGCATGCATGAAGTTTTGCATGATTATACGACGCATTCATCAGGTTCATTAGTAGAACATTTAGACAAATTGGAAAGCAAGTTTATACAAAAAGATATGAGTAAAACTATGCTGGAACATATTCAAAATTCAGCACAAACAGAAGTTTCAATCATTTCTTTTGAAGAACAGTACGCAAAAGATTTTTACGATTTAAATATTGAATGGTTAGAAACATTTTTCTATGTAGAACCACATGATGAAGAAGTACTTAGTCAGGCCAAGAGTTATATCATTGATAATGGCGGTCATATCTTTTTTGCCAAAATAGGAGACAAAATTGCAGGAACAGTAGCACTTATAAAAATAGAAGATGGAATTTTTGAATTGAGTAAAATGGCAGTTAGTGTTTCTTTTAGAGGTAAAAAAATTGGGCAACAATTATTACAATACTGTTTAGATTTTTCCAAAGCACAAAAATTTGAAAAGCTTCTACTCTATTCCAATCGAAAACTTGAAAACGCTATTTATATCTATGAAAAATATGGCTTTGTAGAAATTCCAATAGAAAACGACAATCCGTATGCACGTGGTGATATTAAGATGGAATTAATTTTAGATCGTTAGATTTCTTTGGTTTTAGACCTCATTAGATTTATTTGTTAAAACGTAAATCTTCTACAATTTAAATTCGACATTTAAAATAAAATAATTTCTTCTCGTAACATTTGTGTAGTTTTATCGTCTAGTATGCGTATTGAATTCTAAATCATCAATGAAAGAAAGTTACATTACATTTTTTAGACGCTTTTGGATTGTAATAATCGTTGCGTTTATAGCGTATAATTTTATATATCCAGAAACGTTTTCCAGAGAAAACATAGCCACAAATATTCAAGCATTTGGAAATTATGGCTTAGCAATTTTCTTCTTTTGTCACCTTATCAGAGGTTTTGTAATGTTGCCAAGTACAGCCTTAATTTTTGCAGGTGTTTTTCTATTTCCGAATGATTTATTTTTAGTCTTAATTCTTTCCGTGATCGGAATTGTAATTTCTTCAATGATTGTATATTACTTCTCAGATAAATTGGGATTTGCCAAACTTTTTGACAAGAATACCAAAACGACAAATCTTGTAAAAGAAAAACTTTCTGGAAAATACGGTCCACTATTTATTATATTTTGGGCGTTCTTTCCATTTGTTCCAACAGATTTAATCTGCTATACAGCTGGCGCAATGAAGATTAACCCAATCGTTTTTGCAATTAGTATTTTTATTGGAGAATTGATTTTGTGTAGTTTATACGTGTACGGAAGTGCTTATTTTATATAATATTCACGTATAAATTTTTCAGTATAATTTGATGAAACTCTTCAATATCATACGGTTTGATGATAAAATCATTCATACCAGCTTCATAAATTTTACCTTTAATTTGTTCTTCTTCAACGGCAGTTAATGCAATAATTGGAGTTTCAATCTCTAGTTCTCGTATTTGCTTTGTCGTTTCAATTCCATCAATTTTTGGCATATTAATGTCCATTAGAATTAAATCGTACACATTGCTTTTTATCTTTTCTAATGCTTGAAAACCATCTTCTGCAACATCACTTTGATAACCTTTACTCATTAAAATACGCTTGGTTACAACACGATTAATTTTATTATCATCCACAACCAAAATTCTCTTTTTATTATTTTCAATAGTATCTTTAGAAGTTAAAGAAACTTTCTCTAACAACTCTTTACTTTCCTCAAAAGCAATAGAAAATGTAAATGCTGCACCTTTATCTTTTTCACTTTTCAGTGAGATATTACTATTAAATAATTCAAGTAAGCTCTTTACAATTGGCAGGCCTAAACCAGTTCCTTGATAATTTTTTTCAATAGGACGCAATTGTACAAACTTGTCAAAAATGGCAACTTGTTTTTCTTTTGGAATTCCTAAACCATCATCTTTAATTGTAAACTTTATAGTGTGTTGTGATCCTTCAATCTCTACTAAATCGAGTTGAATCCATATGTTTCCAGATTCAGTAAATTTGATTGCGTTTCCAATTAAGTTCATTAATATCTGAGACAATCGAACCGAATCACCTAAAAGTATTTCGGGAATCTTTGTATCTATTTCTTTATGTACACTATTATTATTTTGATTGATTGCAAAACCAAACGAATTCACAACTTCATTGACTAATTTTTTAATATCAAATGGAATACGCTCTAGCTTTACACTTTTAGATTCTATTTTATTAATTTGAAGCACATTATTGATCAATGACAACAAATATTTACTCGAAAATTTTAACGATTTAAAGTTCTCATTTTGTTTCAAATTCGGGAAATCTTCTGACAATAATGAAGTTAAACCAACAACTCCATATAAAGGTGTTCGCAATTCGTGACTTACTGTAGAAAAGAACTGTGATTTTAGATTAGCTTGTTGCTCTGCTTCTTCTTTAGTCGCTCGTAATTCAGAGTTTTTCAAGCGTAGTTTTGCCAATGCTCTATTCCTAAATTTATAATTCTTAAACATGTTTATCAGTAGCAATACCAAAATAAAACCTGCAATCATCAAAATATATAATATCTGCTGCGATTGCTGCAAAATAATATCTTGATCATGTTTCTCAGCCTCAACTAACTTATAATTCTTCTTAATTTCTTCTACTTCAAACTTTATCTGCGCATTTTGTAACTCACGTAATTTTGTTTTGCTGTATAAAGAGTCTTTATACCGTAGATGTTCTTGTAATCGAATATATGCTTCGTCTGCATCACCTTGTTTCTTCGCTAATTGAGAATATGATTTATAAATTTCTGTTAGCTCATTCAATAAGTTTTCTCTTTTAGCATATAAAATTGATATTCTAAAATAGTTATTAGCTACTTCATAGTTTCCTTTATGCGTATGAAAACGTCCTAACAAGAAATTAATCTGAGCTTTTGCAGAAGTATCACCATGCTCAGTATTGATCATCTTCTCAGAATCTATTAAATACGGATACGCAGTATTGTACTTTTTCAGATCCATATAAGTCCATCCAATATTTAAAACCGGTGTGTAAATTTCGACAGTGTCATTCAGTTTTAAACCAATTTTCAAAGACTCTTTATAATAAAAGAGGGCGGAATCTGTATTTTTATAACCTTCTGAATAAATGTTTCCTAAGTTATTATAATACCAACACTTTAGCGTATCATTCTTGACGCGCTTTGCGTATTTTAATGCTTTTAGGTAATTAGATTTTGATTTGTCAAATTCGGAAAAACTTTCATAAACTAATCCCAAATCATTGTATAATATTGACAAATTATAATCATCATCAATCCGTTCAGCAAATTCAATTGCTTTATTTGCGGCTTCTAATGATTCTTTATAGTTATAACTGTTAAAGCTATCATCAACTTCGTAAGAGTATTTTTTTATACTATCTTTTATAGCTGTGCTATCTATATCCTGACTTTGCAAGAAGAGCACAGAAAAGAAGCATAGTATGGTAGGCGCTAATTTAAATTTCAAAAATAGAGGCTTTGGTTATTTCATCTACAAAATACAAAAAAATAAGATAGTGTAACATTCTTATACTTTCTATTGATTAAAAATGAGGATCTTAATATATTATAATATTATTAAGGTTGTATAACATTAATCTTTCGCTTATTTTTAGAGAGTAATACAATTACTAACCACTCATGAACATTTTTCACTACGCCTTCAAAGTAAAAGACATAACATCTACACGTAAATTTTATGTTGAATTATTAGGTTGTAAAGAAGGTAGATCAACTGAAAACTGGATAGATTTTGATTTTTACGGACATCAATTATCTGGTCATGTAAGTGAGCACTTTCCAGAGTTAGATTACTGCGGAAAAGTTGATGGTGTCAATGTTCCAATTCCACATTTTGGTTGTGTATTAACGATTTCACAATTTGAAACATTACAACAAACTTTTGAAGCTAATAATATAGAATTTGTCGTAAAACCACAAACACGTTACGCTGGACAAACTGGAGAACAACGTACCATGTTTGTCTTTGACTTTAGTGGAAATCCGTTAGAGTTTAAAGCATTTTCAAATGAAAACGAAGTGTTCGCCAAATAAAAACTAAAGTATCTTAGAAAAATGAACGCACTAAAACTACCTTTTGAATTTGATGTAGAGATTATAAAAAAAGAACTTTCTCAGTTTTCAAAAACTGACTATCAAGATATTTATAATTCTTCTGTCATGTTGGAAACCTTGTGGCTTATACATTTTATAGAACCTATTCTCGGCGATGATGGACTTCCAATTTTCTTACCAAATGAGGCACTCAAAAAATGTCCATATCTACTTTCTATATTCGAAACTTTTAAATGTCAGGTAGAAACTTTTCGAATTCACACCTTAGATGCTGGTGCAAGTATAATGAAACATAGAGATACTGGTTATAGTTTTGAAATGGGACAAGTGCGACTTCATATTCCTATATACACAAATGAAAAGGTAGAAATAATAGTAAACGACGAAGTTATAAAAATGAAAGAGGGCGAATGTTGGTATTGTAATTTTCACCTTGAACATGAAGTCAAAAATAACAGCGACCAACCACGCGCGCACATTATTTTAGATTGCATTGTAAATGATTGGTTGACTGGAGTTTTTGAGGAAGCTGGAGTTAAAAAATAGTATAATTCTTTTTTCTTTACGGAAAACCTCATTGTATAGCTGTAATCTTTATCTTATTTTTATAGAAAATAAAGTAAAATAATGAGTTATTTCTTAACAGGTAAAAAACTTGAAGACAAGCTTACTGATATCATATGGAATGCCAAAAGATATGTTGTAATTATTTCTCCATACATAAAATTAGACAATCATGTTAAAAGCATTTTTGAAAAAATTAAAACTGGGCATGAAGTAAAGATATATTTGATTTTTGGAAAGAATGAAGATTCTAAACATAGTAGTTTCAATAAAAGTGATTTTGAGTATTTTAAAGAATTTAAAAATATTTCAATTTTATATTTAAAAGATTTACATGCTAAACATTATTGTAATGAAAAGGAAGGATTGATTACATCTCTAAATCTATATGATTATTCCATGATAAATAATATAGAATATGGAGTTCATTTTAACAAAACTGTACTTAACCCTATAGATAAATTATTTGAAGAAACTGAAGCATTTACTGATGATTTAATTTTTGAAAAAAGTGAGGTTGTATTTTTAAAAAGACCTCGGTATAAAAAAAAGATGTTTGGCTTAACTAAATCTTACCAAGAATCATCTGTAATTTTTGATGTTTCAGATAACTTTTTTAGAGGTAGAAAGTATGATACAAAGAATTTATGCGACTTTGAAGATGAACATGTAACTGATGTAGATGTGATTTTTGATAAAAAGCCTCAAAGGCAAGATCATTCAGAACAAAAAAACTCTACTAAAACAAAATATCAACGAAAAGAAAAGAAACAAGCTCATGGTTTTTGTATAAGAACTGGAGAACAAATTCCTTTTAATCCAGAAAGGCCATTCTCATATAATGCTTACAAAAAATGGAGTCAATTTGAAAATTATGACTATGGCGAAAATTATTGCCATAAAACAGGAAAAAGGAGTAATGGAAAAACTAGTATGAGAAATCCAACCTTAAGATGATAAACCATATGGTTTTTTAAAACTATAATGTCACCTCACTAGCCCGAGTTTATAGCTCGTGTCGATAAACAAACTAAAAATAATTGTGAATTTAAATGCATAAACTCATATCATACATTATAAAAAAATTACTTCATTAGTCTTACTCATTACGGCACGAGTTTCAAACTCGCGCTAGCATCAGAGTATGAGGCAGCCTATTTTAAAAAGATAAACAAAAAACCCACGCAAATAGCGAGGGTTTTTGGTTATATGATGTAGATTCCTGCCTTCGCAGGAATGACAAAGTCAATCAATTAACGAATCAACTTCTTATACTTAATACGTTTTGGCATTAAATCACCACCTAAACGTTTCTTTTTGTTTTCTTCATAGTCTGAGAAGCTTCCTTCAAAAAAGTATACTTGCGAATCTCCTTCAAAAGCTAAGATGTGTGTACAAATACGATCTAAGAACCATCTATCGTGCGAAATTACTACTGCACAACCTGCAAAATTTTCCAAACCTTCTTCCAACGCTCGTAATGTGTTTACATCCAAGTCATTTGTTGGCTCATCCAGTAATAAAACATTTCCTTCTTCTTTTAGCGTCATGGCTAAATGCAAACGGTTACGTTCTCCTCCAGAAAGTGTATTTACCTTTTTGTTTTGTTCGCTTCCTGCAAAGTTAAATCGGCTTAAATAAGCTCTAGAATTCACTTGCTTTCCGCCCATCATTACCAATTCCTGCTCATCAGAGAAGTTTGCCCAAATTGATTTTTCTGGATTAATGTTTGAATGCGCTTGATCTACATATGCGATTTTTGCAGTTTCACCAACCGTAAAGCTTCCTTTGTCTGCTTCTTCTTCTCCCATAATCATTTTGAAAATGGTTGTTTTTCCAGCTCCATTCGGTCCAATAATTCCAACAATTCCTGCTTGTGGCAAGTTGAAGTTTAAGTCTTCATATAATAATTTGTCGCCAAATGCTTTTGAAACACCAGTAGCTTCAATTACATTGGTTCCTAAACGTGGACCATTAGGAATATAGATTTCTAATTTTGCGTCCGTTTGTTTTTGATCCTGACTCATCAATTTGTCATAGTTCTTCAAACGTGCTTTTTGCTTTGTTTGACGACCTTTTGCGCCTTGACGAACCCATTCCAATTCTCGTTCTAATGTTTTTTGACGTTTGGAAGCTGTTTTACTTTCTTGCGCCATACGCGTAGATTTTTGATCTAACCAAGAAGAATAGTTTCCTTTCCAAGGAATTCCTTCTCCTCTATCCAATTCTAAAATCCAACCAGCAACATTATCTAAGAAATATCTATCGTGTGTTACCGCAATTACGGTTCCTTTATATTGTGCTAAATGATGTTCTAACCAATGTACAGATTCTGCATCCAAATGGTTGGTAGGCTCATCAAGTAATAAAATTTCTGGTTCTTGTAATAACAAACGACATAATGCAACACGACGACGTTCTCCTCCAGAAAGTACACCAATCAATTTATCTGGTTCTGGCGTACGTAACGCATCCATTGCAATTTCAAGTTTGGTATCTAATTCCCAAGCGTTTGAAGCATCAATTTTATCTTGTAAATCTGCTTGTTGCGCCATTAACTTGTCCATCTTGTCAGCATCAGAATATACTTCTTCCAATCCGAACATATCGTTGATTTTGTTATATTCATCCAAAATTGCAACCGTTTCGGCTACTCCTTCTTTTACAACTTCCATCACAGTTTTTGTTTCGTCTAATTGTGGTTCTTGTTCTAAATAACCCACATTATACCCTGGTGAAAACGTAACATCACCTTGATAGTTTTTCTCTACTCCTGCAATAATTTTTAGTAAAGTAGATTTACCAGAACCGTTTAAACCGAGAATCCCGATTTTAGCTCCGTAGAAAAAACTTAGGTATATATCTTTTAAAACTTGTTTGTTGGTACTTTGATAGGTTTTAGAAACCTTATTCATGGAAAAGATAACTTTCTTATCGTCTGACATAATTGATCTTAAATTTAATTGCTATGCCACAAATATACATAATTGTACGAGCATTCTCATATATAAATACTTATTGAAAAATTGAATGATTAAAATTTACCTTTATTCCGTTTTATTAAATAATCTCCAAGTTAACATTGCTGTTATTGCTCCTACTGTTGGTGCAATAATATAAATCCAAAGTGCCGTAAAGTTTCCAGATACAATTGCTGGAGCCAAACTCCTTGCTGGATTAAATGAACCGCCAGAAATTGGTCCTGCAAATAATATGATTCCAGTAACGACCAATCCTATTATGAGTCCTGTCATATTAGAAAATTCCTTTTTAGATGTTATCCCCAAGATAGTAAGCATCAAAAAGAATGTCAATACAAACTCAATAATGAAGGATTGTACTAATTCGCCAGAAGGAATTGTTGCTCCTAATGTTAAGTTTTGAGGAAAGATAAGTTTAAGAAAACTACTTGCTAATATTGCTCCTAAAATTTGAGCAACAACATAAAACATTGCAACTGTTTTTGTTATTTTCTTTCCTATTGTTAAAGCAACTGTAACAGCTGGGTTTATGTGTGCGCCAGAAATATTTCCAAAAACATAAATCATAGCACTAATAATAATTCCAAAGGCTAAAGCAATTCCTACTAAACCCAAAGCCCCATTAGTTTGTTCATTTACAATTACCGATCCTGTACCACAAAAAACTAAAGCAAATGTGCCAATACATTCAGCTAGATATTTTTTCATATGATCCATAAAAAGAAAAGAGGATAATCAAAATTAATCATCCTCTTTACATTAAAATTAGTTTGTTATTAAATTGCTGATGCTCCAGCTTCAGCAACAGTATGGTCATTTTCTACCGAACTACCACTTACTCCAATAGCTCCAATAACTTCTCCTGCTGCATTTTTAATTGGAACACCTCCTGGAAAAGTAATTAGTCCATTATTTGAATGCTCAATATTGTATAGAGCGCCTCCTGGTTGAGATAATTCTCCGATAATTCCAGTATTCATATCAAAATAACGAGCTGTTTTTGCTTTTTTAATAGAGATATCAAGCGAACCTAACCAAGCGCCATCCATTCTACCAAATGCTACTAAATTTGCTCCTGCATCTACAACTGCAATATTCATTTTTGTATCAATTGCAATAGATTTCTTTTTTGCTTCTGAAATAATTTTTTCAGCTTGTGCTAATGTAATATTCATATTTTTTTGTTTTAGTATTGTTTCTAATTTGATGCAAATGTATTCCATAAGTCATTTTACCTAGTTACCAAAACAGGTCAATAACTTATGAAATCAGGTCAAGTTTAAAAGAAGTATTTTAAATAGAAGTTTGTTTTGGACTAAAACCGAATTTGTTTTTAAATGCGATACTAAAGTTAGAAAGGTTGTTATAGCCAAAATCTAAGTAGATGTCTGATGGTTTTAGATCTCCTTGTTCTAGTGTTTCCTTTGCTTTTTGAAGTCGTTTGTCTTGAAGCCATTTTCCAGGTGAAACTTGATATTCTTTAACAAAATGACGTTTAAAAGTAGACAAGCTCATATTGCATAAAAATGCAATTTCTTCTAATTTTAAATTAGAATGTATTTTACTTTCAACTATTTTTCTAAAAGGAGACGTTTCTTTAACAATTAAAGAATGGAGATATAATTCAAATTTCTTTCCATATTTCTGAAGAAGGTATAACATCAATTCTTCAAATTTCACTAAAAGTAAATTCTCCATAAAAACCGTTGGAGCATCACTAATCGTTGATAATGAGTTTAAATATGAAGTTATGTATGAATCATTCCTAATTATGAAATATGGTATTTCATCTTTTACAATTGGAATGTTTTCTGTATGTCGTTCTAAAAATTCTTTGAGTTTTTTTTCAGAAAAGAACAGAAGCTTGCAATAATAAATTGCTTCTGTATCTAACAACTCTGTCCAAAGCCAATTTCCTTTTTTTAGTAATAATGATTGGTCTTTATTTACAGCAACTGATGTTCCTGCAAAGTGTACTTGCTTTTTTCCAACTTGTAAAAAGCTGAACATATTCATACCTAAATTGACTTTACTTTTAACAACATCATTAGTCATTTTAAAATCATAAACAAATACATCTGGAATTTCATTTTTATCCTTAATGTAGATTTCTGGTATGTTTTCTATTGACATTTGCTTTTTATTGATTTGAAGTCTGTTTAACTATTTTCCAAGTTTCCAAAATTTGATTCAATCTTGATTTAAACTCTGTGGAATCTTTACTTTTTTCAATGATAGAAAAAATATCATGTAATTCTCCACGAAGTAATGGATATTTATCTGATACTTTTCTAAAATCTAGCCAAGCATCAATATGTTTATCAAATGCTGATTCAAGTCCTTTTGGACAATTAGAATAATCAAGTGACTTTGAATTCTTAGCATAATTATTAATTGCTTCGCTTAATGAAACTTTCTCAGAATCGTGATTTCTGATATCACCAAAGATGCTGTCTTTTTCAAATAACTGCTTCACACAATTGTTACTTTTCTCTTTCACATCTGAAAAAGAAGCATTTTCTCTTTTATTTGAACCATTACAGCCAAAAAGTAAGAGTACTAAAAATAAGATTATTGGTTTTATCATAGTTGTATTGAATTAGAATTAGAACTTATTCATTCACAGTTAATTTCAATAAGTACTAAGATAATAAAAAGAAAAAAATTAAATAAATATATATTATTTTTCAACTTAAAATCACTGACAATCAATTATTTAAACATTAAAATCTATTAATTTCAAATCTTTTTTATTTTTTAGGAAACCGTGTTGTCCTTCTTCTCGTATATACCTTCAAACAATAAAAATCTAATTAAACTTTTAAGATTATGAAACGAGTAACAACCATTTTAGGAATCAGTATTGTATTGATAGGTAGTTTCTTTTTAATTGCAGCCGATCATATAGACGCGCCAGCTATACAAGGAACAACTTCTGATATTACAGATTTCTATGCTTTTCAAGGAGAAGACACAAATACAATTGCGTTTGTAGTTAATACACAAGGATTATTGAGTCCTACAGCAACATCAGGAGCTTCATTTGATGAGAATACATTAATAGAAATTAATATTGATAATACAGGAGATAACATTGAAGACTTGGTGATTCAAGCAATTCCAAGAGATGGCAAAATGTATTTCTTTGGTCCAGTTTCACCAAGTGCATCCGGATTGAATAGCGTTATTGAAACTTCAGGAACTGCTTCTTCAGTAGATATTACAGCCTACGGAAGTAACGCAATTACAGCAGATACTAATGGAATGAAATTTTTCGCAGGACCAAGAGATGATCCTTTCTTTATGGATTTTGCTCAATATGGAGAAATCATCACTGGAAACGCAACAACTTTTAACGATCCTGGTACAGACACTTTTGCAGGTTCAAATGTATTATCCATTGTTGTAGAAGTACCAAAATCTCAAATTGGTGGCTCAGGAACAATCAATGTTTGGGCAGAAGCAAAAGGAAAGCAATAATTATTTTATTTTCAAATGATTATATCAATACAAAATCTAAAATCTTAACAAAAACTCGATTATACAGTTCATTATTGACTTTTAAATTTCATTTTCTTTGCATGCCCAAAGAAAACGAAACAAAAGAAAAGGCATTTTTCTGGCAGGTATTTTAAGTTTTCTCGATGGAAAACTAAAACCGAAAAACTTTTGCTAAATTTTCTCCAAGGTTTCGAAAATTTTTAACGCAAAACCATTTCTATACTTCAGAAAAAAACGAATTACAAAACATCCAATTCGTTTTATTTAACTGTAATCAATCTATAAAATTCACAATTTAAACAGAAAAAACATGAAAACTATACAAGCAATTTTAGGAATCGTACTCGTAAGTATGCTTACATTAACAAGTTGTTCTTCAGACGACAATATAATTATTGTTGATAACGGACCTGATTTTTCAGGAACGTTCGCACAACAAGATCAAATGGGAAGACCTGCAGTAAATACTGTTTTTGTTTCTCAAGCGAATAAAGATGCATTTAATATCACAGTTCCTTCTCTACAAAATGCAGCGTTTCAAGGAATGTTTCAAACAAACTTAACAGGATTAAGTCCAGCATTTGCAAATCCTGGAGATCAAAATGCTTTAGGACAAGATGCAGCTGCTTTTACAGGATTATTAGCTACAGATGTATTAAATGTTTCTTTAGACGGCACAACAACCTTTTATGATGGAACAAATGTATTAACTGGTCGTGCACTAGCCGACGATGTAATTACGGTTGAATTATTATTAATTTTTGGAGGCGAAGACTTCACAGAAAACCCAAATCTTTCTGATGATCATGTTGACGCCAATGACAAACCTTTTTTGTCCTCATTTCCATACTTAGCCTCACCGTGGTAATCTGATTTGCTATTGAGAGCATTTAGTTTTTAGCAATTTAACGTGTTATTTAGTTGAACGATCACGCTAGATGCTCTCTTTTTAATTCAAATTATTTTTAATCATCTAAAAAATCATCAATATGAATACCAAAATCGTTTTTCAAATTTTAGGAATCTGTGCATTTCTTATAAGTTGCACGTCTACTCCATCTCAAAAGGTTACAGCTTCCGCTGAATATGACTCATATTTAGAAATTGCTGAAAATAAATTACTTATAGATGCATCTGAAATAAAAAAATTCTGGACTGCAAAGCTTGAAAATACTCCAAATCAATATCCATATCATGCCAAAATAGCTAGCTCGCATTCGCAGTTATTTAAAGCTACTGGTGAAATTTCTCATTTGATGGAAGCTTCACATCATTTAGAAGTTTTAAATGAAAAAACAAAATATCAAAACGCAGGTTACATTAGAAGTTTAGTTCGGAATTACATTTCACAACATCGCTTTCAGGAAGGATTAGTTTTATTGAAAAAAGCAGAACTGTTAGGTGAAAATTTAGATGCAACACAGAAAATGCTATTCGATATACATTTAGAACTCGGAAATATTGAAGAAGCCGAACAGTATTTAGCAAATTTTAAAGATGACAATAGTTTTGATGCATTAATTCGTTTATCAAAATGGTATGATC
Organism: Kordia sp. E; assembly: GCF_056033805.1. Taxonomy (NCBI): domain Bacteria; kingdom Pseudomonadati; phylum Bacteroidota; class Flavobacteriia; order Flavobacteriales; family Flavobacteriaceae; genus Kordia; species Kordia sp. E. The sequence goes on along the minus strand of NZ_JBRASR010000003.1, from coordinate 536,066 downwards.
ATGAAGGCAAGTTGATGGCAGCCATTAAAGCAATGGAAAGAGCAAAATTGAAAGCTGAAGACGCAAATAACAACTATTTAAAACAATGGTCGTATACAAATTTGGCAGATTTTTACGGTCATGCCGGAAGAATCAAAGACGCTTACGAGCATTATTTAAAAGCCTTAGCATTAGATCCAAATGATGCATATGCAAAAAAAGGAATTGCTTGGATTGTGTTTTCACACGAGAAAAATCCAGCGGAAGCTTTACGTATTTTAAATACAATTATGATACAACACAAAGCACCTGATTATTATTTATTGAAAGCTGAAATTGCCGAATACATGGGAGAAAATGCTGAAAAAGAACAAAATATTCAAGCTTTTATGACAGCTATTCAAGATAAAAATTATGGAGTTATGTATACTTCCTATGCAGTTTCTGTTCTTTCAGAAGAATTAAATAATACTGAGAAAGCACTCAAAATTGCACAACAAGAAGTTGCATTACGCCCAACCGCACAATCGTATGATTTATTGGCTTGGACCTATCATTTACAAGGAAATTCTGCAAAAGCCTTAGAAATTATTCAAAATCATGTCATAGATAAAACGTTTGAACCTGTTGCCATGTATCATGTAGCAGAAATTTTAAAAGCAAACGGAAACACAAAAAATGTACTAGAGATTAAATCAGAATTATTGGAAAGTAGTTTTGAAGTTGGTCCAGTACTTACAGAAAAAATACAGCGCTTATAGTTTTGGTAGGCTATATACTGAACTAACTTTAGTTAGACGATTGGTTTTTATTGATTGAAAAGACACTTTATACTAAAGTGTCTTTTTGTGTTATAAAAACTTTACTTCAACACTGTTAATTACGGCAATACCGTAAGCAATCTTGACTTGTTCTTTTTATTTTATAAATACATTTAACCAAAAAAAAGAAATCATGAAAAAGAGAAATTTTAAATCGTTGACATTAAACAAAAAAGCAATCTCTCATTTAGAAGTTAAAGAATCTAAAATTGGAGGTCGTGGTGCAAGTGACCGACTTACAGAATGTAGAAATGACTATTGTGTATCATTATACAATAGTTGTCCTTGGGTTTGTTAATAAATACATTTTCTTAAACATAAAGCGGATTCTAACGGTTCGCTTTTCTTTTGTTTAAAAAAAGTGATGTGCTGCAAGTCTAAACATGCATCAAAAGTAAAATCAACTTTGCCTCAACTAGACAAATGATTTTATATTTTCAGGAACTTTTTCCCTTTTTGTAACGTCTATAGTAATATGGGATGTTCCTATAAAACATAAAATTATATATCATGAAAAAAAGAAGCTTTAAGTTATTAATTCTCAACAAAAAATCAATTTCACTAATCGGTAAGCATCAAATTTTAGGTGGTGACGCAGGTTCTAGCGGCAATGCAGGAAAATCCAGTGATGATATGGAAACGCTTGTTGATCATACTTGTTATTCCTGTTACGGTGGTGATTGTGGAGATTGGGATTAATTCTTAGCGAACTTCGGTTCGCTTTTTTTATGTCTAAAAAGTATGTTTTAAGGATTCGAAGCAACTATACCAAGTGTGTACAATTGCTCAAGCGTTGGCGATTCACTTCCACCTTCAGGTTCTAATGTAATTCCGAAAGCTTCAGATTCATTAGCATTAGAAAGATCAAACACTTTGTCTTTGTCTGTAGTAAAATCGTCTATAACTCCTAAACTTGTTGGTGTTAATGGATTTAATGTTAACGACCAAACTTGATATACTTTACCTTTTGGCGGTTCTGGCAATCCTTGTAAATCTAAATACACTTGATTCGCTTTTTTATCCCAATATACTTTTGCATACGAAGTTGGCGAAACTGCTTGTCCACCAAGTGGAACAGAAATGATATCTTTTGTACGCAAAACACTTAACAATTCCGTTGCAGCTGTTAAGTCACTATTTGCTTTATAAATTTGTTCTTTTAATGCTTCTTTTTCAGCTGTTACAGTATCAATTTCAGATTGCAAGTCTCCAGTTTTTAATACAGTATATATCAATCCAATACCTAATACCACAGCGGCTGCCCAACCTGCATAACGGAAAATAGAACGTGATTTTTGAATCGGAATTACTTTTGTTTCTTCTGAAGTTTCTAAATCAGTTAGTTGTAATTTTTCTTTAATAACATCAAATACAGCAGAAGTCTCCTTTGAACTTGTTGCAGCAGTTAAGTTTACAATAGCTGCTTCAATTTCCAAGACTTCTTGCATGACTTCAGGATATTTTAGCATCATTGCATGCACTGCTGCGTTTTCCTTTTCGGAAAGCGTGCCAGCTACATACAGCTCTAATATTCCTGATGCTATGTATTCTTTACTATTCATTGTTATACTTCCAACATTTTTCGAAGTTCGTTAATACAATTTCTATTTCGAGTTTTTATCGTTCCTAATGGAATGTCTAGGGTTTCTGCCGTTTCTTTTTGCGTGTATCCTTTAAAATATAGGTAATCAATAATTTTTTTGCATTTTTCAGCAAGGGCATTTACGTATTTTTTGATACCAATAGCATTTGTTTTTTGATCCAAACTATCATTGGTTTCAATACTATGTACGAAAAAATCAATATCAAGGTTTTGTTGTGCGTTCTTAAAAGATTTTGAACGTGTTTTATCAATTGCTGCGTTTCTTGCAATATTTAACAACCATGTAAAAAAACGTCCTTTACTTACATTATAAGTATCTGCTTTGTTCCATGCTTTTATAAATACATCTTGCAAAATTTCCGTAGCAATATCTTCATTTTTTACAATTGTATGTATAACACCAAATATACTTTCACTATACATCACATATAATGATTCAAAGGCTTTAGCGTCTTTATTTTGAAAATTTTCTATGAGTTTATTTAACTCCATACATACAATTGATCAGCTATATTTTTCCTCTTGAAAAAGAAATTAATTTTGATTCTTAAATCTACAATTTTTTAGTGTGATTTTTTCATTTTTAGGCATAAAAAAAGCTTCATTAAATGAAGCTTTTATATTTTTTAAATTTTTAGTATTTACACGCGACCTTTCAAGGCATTGAAAACCCATGCAATGGCAAAGAATCCTATTCCTACTGCTGAAAATCCTATAGCTGCTACTTCTTCATATTTTAGAATCCCTAAAATAATCAAGCCAACTCCTACGATTATCATGACCCATGTTGCCCATGCTAATACTGTATTTTTGTTCATTCCCATATGTTATTTGTTTGGGCGCATCTTTTATATATGCTTAGAGTTGCCTCAGCATACATAAAAGTCAGGCTTTCGACAGTCGCTCTCTTCGAGGAGCTTCAACATATGTCTCTATCCTTTGCGCTTTTATGAACTACAAATATCTAATTTTTAATTCAAAAACTAAAAATTTAATAGCTACAATTCAAAATGACTTCCTACGCTGTTTCAAATAATTCGCTATGTTTTTTTAGTATCTTTCGAAAAATTTATTCAAATACACATACATTTAAATCATTCTCATGTACAGAAAGCTTTCATTATTAACACTTTGCATACTTACATTTTTTATTAGTTGTAATTCTACAAAATCAGTTACTAGTAAGTCAAAAACGCCAAAACTAGAAAACTCATTACTTTGGAAAATCTCAGGGAATGGTATTGAAAAACCTTCATATTTATACGGAACAATTCATTTAACGTGTGATTATGTTTTTACAGATAAGCTAAAAAAAGCCTTTGATGAAACGGATCAATTAGTTTTAGAAGTTGATTTGTCCAATCCAAGTTTACAAGCAGATATGATGAAACTCATATTTATGGAAAATGGAAAAACAATTCAAAGTATTTTGAGTAAAGAAGATTATACCACTTTGGCAACTTTTTTTAAAGAACAAGTCGGAATGGATTTAAAATTATTCAACACCATGAAACCCTTGGCTATTACCTCAACAATCACTTCAAAAATGGCAAGTTGTAAAACAGGAACAGCATATGAAACTGAGTTTATGAAAGTAGCAAAAGAGCAAAACGAAAAAATAATAGGCTTGGAAACTATTGCTGATCAGGTAAAAGCTTTTGATAATATTTCATATGAAGAACAATTAAAAACACTTGTGGAAATGGCAGAGAAAGGACTTGAAAAAAGCAAAGAAGAATTTGCCGAAATGACTAAGTATTACAACGCTGAAGATTTAGAAGGTCTACAAAAAGTAGCCGCTGATCAAGGTTTTGAAGGTGATTTTCAAGAAAACTTATTAGATCAACGCAATAGAAATTGGATTCCATTAATTTCAAAAATTACGAAAGAAACATCAACATTTATCGGTGTTGGCGCATTGCATTTACCTGGAGATCAAGGTGTGATAAATTTATTGAGAAAACAAGGATATACGGTTGAGGCTGTGTATTAGGTTGCTTTCACAACCAGAAATTAGACCGCTACGCTATTAGATGTTAGATCGCTTCGCTGTTAGATTATTTGTTGTTGATTACTCAGTTGCTTCGCAACTTGATTGTACTATAAATTCCTTTTTTAAATATAAAAATCCGCAATATTCTAGTGAACGTTGCGGATTTTTTATGTGTGGTAATTTATCTTTTTACAACTTCGCAGCCAAACGACTTCCTTGATCAATGGCGCGTTTTGCGTCTAATTCGGCAGCAATATCTGCGCCACCAATTACATGAACTGTCATTCCTTTCGCTTGTAAAGGATCTAATAATTCTTTTAATGGCGTTTGCCCTGCACAAATTATAACATTGTCTACTTCTACTACTTTAGCTTCATCATTTTGTGTATAATGTAAGCCTTGATCGTCAATTTTTGTATACTGAACTTCATTTACGAAGTTTACTTTTTTCTTTTTCAGGTTTGCTCTGTGAATCCAACCTGTAGTTTTTCCTAAGTTACCACCAAATTTACCTTTGCTTCGTTTAAACATGTAAATCTCTCTTAGCGAACCGTGAAAGTTAGGCTTCATATTTTCAATTCCACCACGTGCTTCTAAAGTTTTATCAATTCCCCATTCTTCTAACCAAGCATCAATATTTTGCGAAGTTGCTTCTCCTTCATGTGATAAGTATTCAGAAACATCAAAACCAATTCCTCCTGCTCCAATAACTGCAACACGTTTTCCTACTGGTTTTTTATGTTTTAGTACATCTATATAATTTAATACTTTTTCGTGTTCAATTCCTTCAATTTTTGGTGTTCTAGGTTTAATTCCTGTTGCCAAAATGATTTCTTCAAAGTTACCTTGTGAAAGTTCATCAGCATTTACACGCTTACCAAGTTGTAATTCAACATTGTGTAATTCAATTTGTTTGTTGAAATAACGAATTGTTTCGTAAAATTCTTCTTTTCCTGGAATCTGTTTTGCAATATTAAATTGTCCACCAATTTCCTTATTATCGTCAAATAAGGTTACTTCATGACCACGCTGTGCAGCAATAGTTGCAGCCGCTAATCCTGCTGGACCAGCACCAATAACGGCAACTTTCTTCTTGATACTTGCTGGTCTGTAATCAAATTCTGTTTCGTGACACGCTCTTGGATTTACCAAACAAGTTGCTACTTTTTGCTTAAATATGTGATCTAAACATGCTTGATTACAAGCAATACATGTATTAATTTCATCATCGTTTTCTGCTGCTGCTTTGTTTACCCATTCAGCATCTGCTAAAAATGGACGTGCCATTGATACCATATCTGCTTGTCCATCAGCAAGAATTTTTTCAGCAACACTTGGCATATTAATTCTGTTAGAAGTAATTAAAGGCAGACTTACTTCTTTCTTCATTCGTTCCGTAATCCAAGTAAATGCTGCTCTTGGAACTGACGTTGCTATTGTAGGAATTCGTGATTCATGCCAACCAATTCCTGTATTTATAATTGTTGCTCCTGCTTTTTCAATCGCTTTTCCAAGTTGTACTACTTCTTCCCAACTACTTCCTTTATCTACCAAATCTAACATTGATAGACGGTATATTATGATGAATTCGGCACCAACTGCTTCACGAACTGCTTTTACTGTTTGTACAGCAAATTTCATTCTATTTGCATAATTCCCTCCCCAATCGTCAGTACGTTGATTTGTTCTTTCAGTAATGAATTGATTGATTAAATATCCTTCAGAACCCATTATTTCTACACCATCATATCCTGCAAGTTGTGCCAATGAAGCAGATTTCGCAAAGTTTTTGATAGTTTTTTTAACTCCTGAATTACTAAGTTTTTTAGGTTTAAAAGGTGTTATTGGAGATTGAATTGCCGAAGGTGCTACATTTAGCGGATGATATCCATAACGACCTGCATGCAAAATTTGCATACATATTTTCCCTCCATTTTTATGAACAGCTTCTGTGATAACTTTGTGTTTCCTGGCATGTTTTTTTGTGCTCATTCGGGATGAGAAAGGTGTTAGCCAACCGCGAACACTTGGTGACATTCCTCCAGTAACAATCAATCCTACACCACCTTTTGCACGTTCACCGTAGAATGTAGCTAATCGTTCAAATCCATTTTTCTCTTCTTCTAAACCTGTATGCATTGATCCCATTAACACTCTATTTTTAAGAGTTGTGAATCCTAAGTCTAATGGTTCAAAAATATGCTTGTACTTCATGTATTTCAATGGTTTTACTGATTGTATTAAATATAGTGCAATTCTATCAATAAAGCATTATATTTTATTATGCACGCATAATATATTGCAATATAAGTAATATTTTGAAACTTGGCGAAGATTATTCGTTGATTGCTTTAGAATTGTAGTTGTTTGAAATGAAAAAGCCTAAGTTTTGACTTAGGCTTGATAAGTTTAATTTGAGATTATTATACTATGTATAAAAGCAAATTATGTCATTTCAGATTTCTGTTCAACAGATTCGGTATGATTAATAGTTTTAAATTAACTACATTTCGTAAAAGTCGTTTTTGAATCATCGGTTTTAATTACGGGAGAAGTCCCAGAACCATAAATTCCCCAATGTGGTCCCCAAGCGCCTTCCGCTGTTTTCCATGGTTCATCAAACATTTCAAACCACATCGTAATAAAAGCCTTCTTATATATATTTGTACCATTAACCCATTTACATGTAGCGTTAAAATTGGTCACTTCAGCTTTCCAATTGGTATCAGCATTACTGTCTCCATCACTTGGCCAACCTATTTCAGCAATTACAACTTCCAATCCAGCTGTTATAGCTTGCGCCATTCCGTTGTTATAGGAATACTGCATATTTCCTGTAATCTCTCCAGGAGTCATTGGAAAATTTTTAGGATTGCTTTCATGATTCCCTTTTTGTCCATACCACGGATAAATAGTGAGAAACGCATAACTCTGCATTATACTCAATAATGGTGACCAAGTAGCACTCATTGGGCCAGCACCAGTCATACAAATGGTTAAAGGAACATTAGCAATTTTGGGATATTTGACTAATTCTTTTTTTGCATACTCAAAAGCAGCTTTTACTTCATCAAATTTATAACCATTTGAAGCTAGATCTACTTCATTACCAATTACAATGACTTTTACCTTTCCAGGATATGCATTTGCCTGCTTAAGTGCAGTGTCTATTTCTGTTTGTGTACTTGCACTATCGCCCTGAAAAATCCATGCTCCTAAAGCGACACCTATACTGTATTTAGCACACAGTTCTGGTAAGTGTTCTTGGCATCCTTGTACCGTATAGGTACGAATAAATGTCATGTTGAAGTCATTGATAATCTTTAAATCTGCATCTACATTTGCTTTGGTATAGGCTGATTTTTTTACGGTAGCAGCTTGATGATAAGGAGCGTAACATACGCCCATCATATCACTGCCACCAAATAATGAATTGGTGTTGCTCATGGTTGGTTTTATTTTTTTAAAAGATACGTATAAAAGAAATAACCTTTAGTAATGATGGATGTCTTAATATTTCGGAAAAAGAAAAAGACTATCTGTAGTTTTAATTTCTAGATAGTCTTTTTACTATAAATTTATGCTTGTTTTATTAATTCATTGGAACTTCAATCGCTAGAATTTTAGAATCTTCTTTTATACTGATGTTTACCTGCTTCGTTTCCCAAACACCTAAAGCATCTCTAGTAGTTAAAGTTTCGTCTCCAATAGCAATTTCGCCTTCTAGTAAGAATATATAGATTCCATGAGCAGCATTGTTGAGTTTAAAATCAATTGTTTTTTCTGCATCAAAGTTTCCGATAGAAATGTACGCATCTTGATGAATCCAAAGTGCATCGCCAATGACGTTATTTTTTGGTGCAACTAACGTTTGAAATTGGTTTTCATGCTTTGTATAATCAAATTCTTTTTGTTCATAACGCGGCGTTACTCCTAATTCTTGTGGTTGAATCCAGAGTTGTAAAAAGTTTACCTCATCAGTTTTACTGTCGTTGAATTCAGAGTGTTGCAACCCTGTTCCGGCAGACATTACTTGTACTTCTCCTGTAGTAATCGCTCTTTTGTTGTTCATACTGTCTTTATGTGACAATGCGCCACTTAATGGAATAGATATGATTTCCATGTTTTGATGTGGATGTGTACCAAAGCCCATTTTTGGTTGTACAATGTCGTCATTTAATACTCTTAGTTGTCCAAATCCCATTCGGTCTGGATTGTGATAGCTTGCAAAGCTGAAACTGTGATGACTTTTTAGCCAACCATGATCTGCTTTTCCACGTGTATTTGCTGGATGATATGTTGTTTTCATTGTTTTTCTTTCTGTCTTTTGTCGATTTGTTAATTTGTTTATGAGAAACGTCTCAATTCTCAATACTAACATCTCATTTCTAACTTCGCGTAAGCGATTGAAAAATTTGTTGAAGCTCCTCGTAGAGAGCGACTTTTGAAAGCGCGACTCCCGATTTTCTCGGGAGTTACGCCTAAAAACTATTTATATTAATTGTTGCTCTGTTTTCAAAATACTTCTCGATACTAAATTTTATGCTAAAATTTCACTCGAAGTGACGAGTTGATTTGCTTGTTTAGAGCTTCAGAACATATTTCGAAACTCCTCAATTCTCAATACTAAGCTCTCAATATTTTTGGATTCCTGCCTACGCAGGAATGACAAATTGTTTAGTAAAGATGTCCCATTTTTCCTTGTTGATAGTCGCGCATTGCTTCCATGATTTCGGTTTGTGAATTCATCACATATGGTCCCCATGAAGTTACTTCTTCTTCTATTGGTTCGCCAGAAAGGATTAGAAGTGTACTGTTTTTATTCGCTTCTAAGTTGATTGCTTCTCCATCTTTATCAAACGTGAGCATTTGCAATTTGTCATCTTTTAAAGTTTGTGCATCGTTTACACGTGTTTCTCCTTCTAATAGATATACTAATAATTCATGATGTTTTGGAATTGGAATTGTACTCTTTCCAGTTGCTTCTATGTTCACCACAAATGCATTGATTTCCGTGAATGTACTCGTAGGTCCTTTTTGCCCATTGAGTTCACCTGCCACTATTTTTATGGTTCCTTTGCTGTTTTCTATAGGAATTATAGGCATTTTCGCCGCTTTTACATCTTGGTATTTCGGTGTTGTCATTTTGAACTTTTTCGGAAGATTTACCCACAATTGAATTCCTTCCATAGTTCCAACAAATTCTTTGCTTGGTCCTTCATCATGAACAATTCCGCTTCCTGCAGTCATCCATTGAACATCACCAGCATTTAAAATACCTTCATTCCCGAGTGAATCTCTGTGTAATTGTTCTCCTTTGAAAATAAACGTTACAGGTTCGAATCCGCGATGAGGATGTGGTGATAGTGATAATCCTGGACTGTATGGTCCGACATCATATTTGTAATGATGTAACAATAAGAATGGATCTACTTGATCTAAACTTTCTGTTGGTAATGGCTGACGGATTAAGTTTCCGCCCATATTTACATAGTCACTTTTTCCTTTGTATGCTATGCTTCGTAGTGTTTTCATTTTGTTTTCCTTTCTTCTACTTTTTAATTGTTATTTTATTTTCCATGGAAAATATTTAGTCAAATGAATTATAACTCTTCAGTATAAATCATTTATAATATTAACGGATTTTGTCTAGCAAATCACTTAATAAAATGGCTTCTTTATTTGATAAATTTTTCAATGGATTTATACTGTCTAAATTTACCTCAATCTTCCCTAAGAGTTTGATTCCATTGTCAGTAATTGCTATATGAACTACTCTTCTATCACCTGGACATGAGATTCGTTCAATGAGCTCTTTTCCACAAAGTTTATCCATAAGTCTTGTTGCATTTGGTGCTCTTTCTATCATACGATCTTTGATTTCTTGCACCTTTATTGCTTTTCCAGCACCTTTTAAGATTCTTAGAATATTGAATTGTTGTGGTGAGATTCCGAATGGCTTGAAAAATTCGTTCTCTTGACTACTTAACCAATTCGCAGTATATTTTATGTTGATGAAAGCCTTCACTTTTTCAGATGGAAATGTTGATTGTATGTCTTTAGAAATATCTCCCATTTATAATTTATCAGTAATTTTATTTTAAATCATCCTTTGAAACCAGCTTCAACATGAGCTCCATCACAATACGGCTTGTTTTTGGAAGCACCACATCTACAAAATGCTGTTGTTTTATTTCGTTTATCGGTAGTTCCATCAGAATTCGTAATATGTAATGTTCCATATACTAATAATGGTCCATTTTCTAAAGCTTCAACTTTTGTTTCTAGATGCACTTCTTCTTGGTCATCTGCTTTATTACTTCTGTATGATAATGCTCCGGATGGACATGCTTCAATTTGTGTTTTTATTTCTGCTGTAGTAGCACCTTCCATATTTACCCAAGGTTTTTTTCTTGGATCAAATACTTGAAGTAAATCTTTCCAACATTTTTTAGAATGAATACAGGATCTTGGTTTCCAAACTACTGTAATATCCTCATTACTATATTCCTTGATGATTTCTTTTTTCGACATGGTTGTTATAGTTTTTAATTGGTTAACTTTCTTAAAGATACTAAAAAAACATCTTGATTTACCCTTTAGTTGCCACTGACAAAGCAGCAACAGCTTTTCCTAATTTTGCATTCAATTCGGCATCTTTTATTCCGTTTTCTGAAAAATTATCTCCAAAAAATGGCAATGAATAATCAGCTACAATATTTCCTCCCATGTATGGAAATCTTCCTTTTGCAATGTCTAAAACAGTTTGTCCGCCTCTGCCTCCTGGCGATGTTGCCATTAATAACATTGGCTTGTCTGACCATAATTTTCCATCAATTCGTGACATCCAATCAAAGATATTTTTGAATACTGTTGCATATGCGCCATTGTGTTCTGCTAAAGACAAAACAATTCCGTCTGCTTCTTTGATTTCTGTTAAAAATTTGTGTGCATTGTCAGGAATTCCGCTTTCCAATTCTCTATCTATTCCATACAATGGAAGTTCGTAATCGTTTAAATCTAATACTTTTACTTCAGCTCCATCAACTAAACTTGCTGCATATGTTGCTAATTGTTTATTGATTGATGCTTTACTGTCACTTCCTGCGAAGGCAATTATTGTTTTCATGTTTTATTGTTTGTTCGTTTGTTATTGTAATTTTAATTGTTTGCAATTTTTTTCGCAAAATAATAAGATGCTATTAAGAATACCATTCCGACAATTGAAGCACCTTGTTCTCCATCGCCAATCATATAATGTGCAAAAAAGGCTAAGATTAAATCGAAAAAGAATCCTGCATATGCCCATTCTTTTAGTGTTTGACTTTTGCTTTGCCAAATTGCAATAACTCCTAATATTTTAGCAATTGCTAACGGATAAATAATGTATGTTGGATATCCAAAATTTGTAAACATTCCAGCAACTTCTGCATTGTTGAAAAAATACATTCCTGCAGAGAATAACATTAATAAAGATAATAATCCTGTAGCTGCGTAATAAATTATTTTTTGAGTTTTCATGTTTGTTAGTTTTTAATTACTGTGCAAATCTACAAATAATATTTTTATTTTCCAAGGAAACTATTTCCATGTAAATTAATTATCGGTTTTTTAAGAAAACTTTCAAACTTGGTTCCTTTCAATAGCCATAATTGTTTCGTATTTTAGCGCTGGAAAATTTTATAACCATGGACATTAACTTCAATAAAAACGAAGATCACAATAAACTTTTAGTATCAGAATTACGTCGTCGCTTAGTCAAAGTAAGCTTAGGTGGCGGACAGAAACGCATTGATAAACATCATAGCAAAGGAAAAATGACTGCGCGTGAACGTATTGATTTCCTGTTAGATGACAAAAAACCTGCTATTGAAATTGGTGCTTTTGTTGGTGATGAAATGTACGAAGAACATGGAGGTTGTCCTTCTGGTGGTGTTGTGGTAAAGATTGGTTATGTACAAGGAAAGCAATGTATTGTCGTTGCCAATGATGCTACAGTGAAAGCTGGTGCTTGGTTTCCAATTACTGCAAAGAAGAACTTACGCGCACAAGAAATTTCTATTGAAAATAGATTACCAATTATATATTTAGTTGATAGTGCTGGTGTGTATTTGCCAATGCAGGATGAAATTTTCCCCGATAAAGAACACTTCGGACGTATTTTTAGAAATAACGCTGTAATGAGTAGTATGGGAATTACTCAAATTTCTGCTGTAATGGGAAGTTGTGTTGCCGGCGGTGCATATTTACCTATTATGAGTGATGAAGCCCTAATTGTTGATAAAACAGGAAGTATTTTCCTTGCGGGAAGTTACTTGGTAAAAGCGGCTATTGGCGAAAGTATTGATAATGAAACCTTAGGTGGCGCAACTACGCACTGTGAAATTTCGGGTGTGACAGATTATAAGTCGAAAGATGATAAAGATGCCTTAACTACGATTAAGAATATTGTTGGAAAGATTGGTGATTATACGCCAACAGGATATAATCGTGTGAAAGCGGCTAAACCCAAAGAGAATCCTGAAGAGATTTTTGGAATCTTGCCAAAAGCACGTCACGAGCAATATGATATGAAAGAAATCATCAAGCGAATTGTAGATGATTCTGAGTTTGATGAATATAAAGCAGGTTACGGAAAAAGTATTATTACCGCTTACGCTAGAATTGACGGTTGGGCAGTTGGAATTGTTGCTAATCAACGTAAGTTGGTAAAAACGAAGAAAGGTGAAATGCAGTTTGGAGGAGTAATTTATTCTGACTCTGCTGATAAATCCACACGATTTATTGCAAATTGTAACCAAAAGAAGATTCCGTTGGTATTTTTACAGGATGTTACTGGTTTTATGGTTGGAAGTAAATCTGAACATGGTGGTATTATTAAAGATGGTGCCAAAATGGTAAATGCTGTGAGTAATAGTGTGGTTCCTAAGTTTACAATTGTAATTGGAAATTCATACGGAGCAGGAAATTACGCCATGTGTGGAAAAGCATACGATCCACGACTGATTGCCGCTTGGCCAAGTGCTGAATTAGCGGTAATGAGTGGAAATTCTGCCGCAAAGGTATTATTACAAATAGAAACTGCTTCACTGAAGAAAAAAGGTGAAAAAATTACCAAAGAGCAAGAAGAAGAATTATTCAATAAAATAAAATCACGTTACGACAAACAAATCTCTCCATACTATGCAGCTGCACGTTTATGGACAGATGGTATTATAAACCCGTTAGATACACGAACTTGGATTTCTATGGGAATTGAAGCTGCCAATCAAGCTCCAATTGAGAAACCATTTAACTTAGGCGTAATTCAAGTATAAGTACAACAAAAAATATATAAACAAACCGCTTTGCATTCCTGTAAAGCGGTTTTTTTGTTACCTGATTATATCTAAAAACAATTACTCAAAATTGTTTTCTTTTTTAAACTTTTCTAGTGTTTCTACAAAACGATTTAAGGAACGATCGGAGTTCACTTTTGCCAGTGCTACCGCCTTTTTATAGTGTTTTAATGCTAGCTTCTTTTGTTTATTCTTTGCGAGTGTTTCCGCATAACTATCATGAGCGTTTGGCGAATTAGGAAAAAGCGTAAGATTCGATTTGAAAACAGCAAGTGCAGTCGTTATATTATCATTATCTAGATAGGAATATCCCATATTGTTTATCATAAAATCTTCTAGATGTTTTCGTTCTAACAATACTGAAAATAGTTCGTTTATTTTGTTTTCATCTGCTATAGAAATCTTCTTTTTACCTAAAATAGTTTTTAACGTATTAAATGGTGTTTCTCTATACTTTTTAGCGGCAATTTTCGCCAATTCTTTTCCTTTGTTTAAAGCTTCTTCTTTAGACGTTTTCACATCTGGAATTACACCAGTTCCTTCCCAATTGGTTTTTGTAACTGGATTGAGTGATTCACTATCTGGTACAATAAGTCCAAATCCTTTTGGCAAGGGAATAAAATTAACTGGATGTGCTCCGCCGCCCGTACTTTCTCCAATAATGGTTGCTCTTTTTCTACTTTGCAAATCGTATGCAAAAGCTTCAGCGGCAGAAAATGAAAAACTACTTGTGAGTATAAAAATAGGCATATCAAGCCTTTTTCTACCTTTTACTTTTTCTGTTATATAATCCACTGTTTTATTCGTTACTCTTGTATATCTACTGTTTAAATGTATTCCTTCTTTAAAGAAATAACTACTCCAATATTCACCTAAAACGCTTCCTCCTCCATTTTCACGTAAGTCAATAATGATGGCATCTGCAGTAGAAAACAAACTCATTATATCATCAACTTTTGAAAGATCTTCTCTTCTAAAACCTATTAAGTTAACATAGGCTACATTTCCTTCAAATAAGTTCAATTCACCAAAACCTCTAGTTCTAAATTGTACCATATTACGTAAATGCCTTTCTACAAATTCAGAACTTGTTTGTCGTGGTCTTGGCGGTCTTGGTGGCGCAACATTCAAGTGTTTATCCTTTGTTATTTTTTGCATTTCTTTACTTAGCGCTTTGGCAAATTCATTCGGGTTTTTGAATTTATTGAAATAATTTTCTTCAATTAATTTATCTAAATGAATATTGGTTTCTTTCGCTTTATCGAGAATAATATAATTTTCTAATAGTAGTTTTTGAACTTCTTTTACAATTTCATTGTTTGACTGCGCATAGTGTAATAATGGCATCATCAAGAATAATACTACTAGTAATTTTGTGTGTTTCATATTATGTATTTTATTCTACAAATGTAGAGGTAATATTTTAACTCTACAAACGTAGAACAATAATTTACTCCATTACATAAATTGAAAGGATTTTATTAATCAATATTCATTCGATTATCTTCTGAATTTGTATCAATTAGTTTAAGATAAGGATCTACTCCTATCGCAGTTGGTTTCTTGTTTACAATAATGCTGATTGTATTGTGAATGCTAGTAATTTTATGTTTTTTCAGGTATAGTTCAACTTCTTTCTTTTCTCCATTGATTTCTTCTTCAGTAAAGACAGCTATATCAATGTAATCAGCTAATGGTAACGATTTCAATTCATCATCTGTAGTATTAGAAGATTCTAACTCAGTATCACTATATGATCGATTTCCTTTGCTATCGCTTCTGTATTTGCTCACTGTAAAATTAATATCAACTTTATAAGTTCCATCAGCTAATGTTGTGGTTTTAAAATCTGTCACACTGTTCTCATAAAGCGTTATTGTTTCAAACATATCTTTGATTACATATTGTAAAGAATCTGGAGTTACTTCTTTTATGTAATTCACCAATTCTATTGAAGTTGTATACGGTGGTTCTTTAAATTTATTTTTTTCTACGAATTTATGCAGTGCCTTGTTTAGGTTTTTTTCGCCTATATAATCGCTCAATGCATAAAATACAACTGCTCCTTTTGAATAACGGATATACGGTTGCCCGCTAATATACATCAATGGATCTTCACCTATTGCTTCATTTTTTCTTCCTCTTAAGTAATGATCTGAAGCATATTTTAAGAATGAATACATATTGTTTTTTCCATATACGCGTTCTAATGTTTTTAAACGTACATATTCAGAGATGCTTTCTGTTAACATTGTTGCGCCCAAAACATCTGCTCCAATTACTTGATGTGCCCACCATTGATGCGCTACTTCATGTGAAGTTACCGCAAATGCATAGTCAATTCCTCCAATATCATTGTCGTCTACATCAGCAATAAATCCGTGACTTTCAGAGAATGGAATTGTATTTGGATACGATTGTGCAAAGCTTCCATAGGTTTTAGGAAATTCTATGATGCGCGCTTGTTTGTGTTGATATGGACTAAAATTTTCAGCGTTGTATGTTAATGATGCTTTCATTCCAGCCATCATTCTATCTAGGTTTTTGTCATGTCCTTTGTGATAGTAAATTTCTAACGCAACATCATTCCAGGTATCTTTTTTTACTTCGTAACGTGCAGAGTTAAACGAATAGATATTCAACATTTTTTGATCCATTTTGTAATGAAAATAACGCCTATCATTTTCAATCCATTCTTTTTGCAAATACCCTGGTGCGATCGCAATTTGATCTTTGGAAGTACTTACCGTTGCTTCAAAATCTATCCAATCGGCATCACTTGTTAAACTATTTGTACCTAAAGCACTAGCGTTTGAAGGATGTGCTTTCAATGCAGCTTCTGGAAGTTCATGTTTTTTACGAACGTCAGGATCAGTCAATCCTATTCTTTTGTAACCAATAGAAGGAACTAGTTTTAAACTACTTAAGAATGTACCATTTTCTAATACAGGTGAATGTGTATTTAGGATTGTATTAGATATATTTTTGACCGTAAAATCTAGTTGAATACTATCTCCAGGTTGCAGCGCTTTTTCTAAACGATAGATATTAAATTGAAAAAGGCTGTCTTTAGACACCAAAGTACTTGATTCATCAAACTTAAATGTACTCGGATAGTTTTTATACTTTACTAATATACTATCAATAGCAATCGTAGCTTTATTTACTAATACATACCTTCCGTTTAAGTTAAAATTTAATTCTTTCGGATACACGTCTAATTCAATATTTACTGCAACAATTTTTGGTTGTACGTAATTTTCATATTTGGCATATTTCTTTTCTACATCCACAATTAGCAGTTCCATATCTTTTGCAGAAACTGTTGTATTGATCACATTATTTTCATAATAAATACAAAATCCGGTACTCACAAAAACCATAGAAACAATTCCAACTCCTAAAACTACTTTTTTAGTAAAGCGCGATTTAGCAATAGCTACACGTTCTTTAAGTGAACCTACTAATCCTCTGCTATAAAATAATCCTGCGCCTATGATTAATAAGGTTCCAAATAAAAGCCAATAAAAACTGTAGATAAAAATGCTTGATAAAGAGCTTCCATAACCATTCATATCTGAATAACTATATCCAACAGTTCCTTTATTGAATAGGAATATATTTTGTGTAATACCTATTAAATTAGGTATGGCTGTGCTTACAAAAATAAATAGGATGAATAATAAAAATAACCCTATATATGTGTTCTTTATGAGCGTTTGTACATATACTGCCATCATTGCCCATAAAGCATAATATATGAAGTTTAACACGTATAATTCGAATAGATAGTGTCCAATTTCAAACTGATAATACTCGTTATAAATTTGAAAAGAAATTCCCGTAATCATTATAACAGTTAATAGTATCCATTGCATCTTGAACAACGCTATTAGTTTTGATAACAGAAGTGACCAATTTGGAATCGGCATACTATCAACCAATATGTTGATATTTGAAGTTTTTGCTCTTTGATTTAATATTCCAGCATATAAAAACGTACAAATAATAATAGCTAATTGAAAAGCTTCTCCATAATCGAGCATTCGCCAAGTTACAGGCAATCTGGAAGTTCCTCTAAACTTGCTTCCTTCAAAGTAATCCAGTAATAAACTTATGGTTACACCTAAAAGAATAATGATAAACGGAATGCTTTTGGTTATGTATTTAAAATCAATATTGGATAGTTTCCACGTAGTTTTTAGGTATTGCTTGAATGAAAAATCAAAGTTTACTTTTGGCAATTGTACACGTATGATACTTCCAAAATTACTTTTTATAGTACGTTCTCCTTTTTGTTTCCTGAATGATAAGCTTATTGGCTGTTGATTGAATTTAAAGTATTTATAAACGAATCCAAAGATTAAAATTGCAATTCCTGTCCATAAGAGTCTGTTATATATAATTAATTCTTTTATTGGAACTGCTACTGAGTTCTGTTCTGCAACTGTCCAATATTTGATATAATATTCGGTAGCTGATATTCCACTTGGATCTAATAATCCTGTAATAAAGTCATATCCTGGATTAGAAAATAATGCCATCAATGTAGATTGCAATACTATTAGAATAATAAGAACTGTAAAGCTAGCTACAATTTTTCTAGTAAATACCACAACAGCAAATATGATTGCTCCATACAATAGAATGTTTGGCACTAAATAGATGAAATACGTTTGTAGGTAAGGCATTATGCTAAATTCTCCCAAAAGAGCCAGATTCGTTCCTGGCAAGCTATATCCAATAGAAAGGCCTATCCCAACAAATAAAACTATAATTAGTACAATCAATACGCTACTAAAAAATTTAGCAAATAAGTAATTGGCTTTTGTAAAAGGATATGAATATAGAATCGTGTGCATTTCACTTTTATAATCTCTATACACAGAAAACCCAATAATAGATGGAAATAAGAAGAAAATGATTGTCGCTAAAGTGCTAAACATATTTCCAATTCGCATTGGTGAGTTTACAATGAATGAGGTTCCATTAGTTGCAGTAGTACTCTCAAAAATTCCTGCAGAAGCAGCCGATAGTAAGGTCGATATTACTAAGAATAAAAACACGTATATATAGAAAGAAGGGTTTCTAAACCAGTATTTTAGTTCGTATTTAAATATTGTAGAAAACATTTGTATGTGTGTTTAAATGATGAAAGTTGAATTAGTTTATAAGCACAGACTCGTCTTGTTTTAAAGCAATGAAATACACATCGTCTAATTGCGGTGTAGCTTCTCTAAAATCTCCGTCTGGTTTTGTACTTGAGTATATTCTAACCGTTATAGAATTATCTTGATTGTAATTTGAGGATAACACATCAAAATTAGTTTCCATTAATTCTAATTCGTCTCTAGTTATAACAGTTTTCCATATTTGACCTTTTAACGCTGAAGTTGCTTCTGTTGGAGTTGTATTTGACAGAATTCGTCCTCCATTTAGAATTGCCATTTTATTGCATAATTCTTTCACATCTTCAACAATATGGGTTGAAAAAATGACCGTATTGTTCGTTCCTATTTCTCTTAAAACATTTAAAAAACGATGTCTTTCTGCTGGATCTAAACCTGCTGTAGGCTCATCAACAATGATAAGTTTTGGTTTGTTCAATAAGAGTTGTGCAATTCCAAAACGCTGTTTCATTCCTCCCGAATAATCATGTACATATTTTTTACGAACCTCATATAAATTGGTGATTTCTAATACTTCAGTTACTATTTTTTTTCGATCAGATTTTGAACTAATTCCCTTTAATGTGGCAAAATAATCTAGCAACTTTTCTGCTGACATTTTTGGATACACGCCAAATGATTGTGGTAAATATCCTAGTACTTTCCTGAGACTTAAATTATCTTCTAAAACATTAATATCTCCAAACGTAATCGTTCCAGAATCTGGAATTTGTAATGTTGCTATTGTTCGCATTAAAGAAGATTTCCCTGCGCCGTTCGGACCAAGTAATCCAAACATTCCTGTTCCTATTTCTAAATCTATAGAATCAATGGCTTTTACTCCATTTTTATATGTTTTTGATAGATTTTTGATGATTAATTCCATAACTGTTCGTTTTTTGATTGCTTATGATAAAAAGTGCTCTATTATTTTAATTCGATGCTAACTTACCAGCAATCTTACTGAAGAAGAAATAGTTATGACATACAAACTTGTTTTTGGCATACACAGAATATGAATTGACATAAAATAATGTTCAGCCTTATTTCTATAACGTTTATGCCTAAATTTTGCATGTTCATCATTTTATATTTCTATATGGTTTTATTTATGTATTATTGATCTACATGAAGCAACACATTAGGCAACATAGTATCCTTAATTTTATCACCATTCTAGTAACGTGTGCACTAGGAATATTTGCTATGACGAAAGGTTATGAAATAACAGGTAACATACTACTAATTACTGTTTCATATCTTATTGTATCGTTGCTGTTTTTTAAAACAAGTACACTACCAGAAACAAGTAATTGGCTCAGGTATGATCGTAGAATACTTTTTGGACTCGCTAGTTTGATTAGTTTTTTTGGAATGATAGAATCAAGTCCTAACTTTATATTTATTCTTGTATTTGCCGAGCTTCTTGCATTTCTTCATGTATACGCTTATTTCACTTTTAGAAATAGAAATAAACTTGCAAATAGTGAAAGTATCATTCAAAAATGGGGAATCATTCGGTTTTGTTTTCGCATGTTTTTTATTGCAGTTACAGTACTCTTATTACTTTCTGTTCTCAAAGAATACAGACCTTCAACAAAATATTTAGACCCTTATTATTTTATCCTTTTATTTGTTTTCTTGACAGAATGGTTAATCAGTCATCTTAACAATACTGTTCGTTTAAAGAATGAACAAACACAAGCAGAATTATTACATCTAAGAAGTCAATTAAATCCGCATTTCTTTTTTAATACGTTGAATAATCTATACGCATTAACGATAAAGAACTCAAAGCAAGCGCCAGAAGTTATTTTGAAATTATCTGAAATGATGCGCTATACAATTTATGAAGGAGAAAAAAGTAATGTTACTATTAAAGATGAAATTACGTATTTAGAAAATTATATAGAGCTGCATAAAATCAGGTACAAAAAACCTGTTTCTATTCAATTCAATCATACTATAAATGAAAATCTAACTATTCCTCCATTGTTATTTATCAATCTTTTAGAGAATGCTTTTAAACATGGTGTTGATACTTTGACGGAAAATGCTTTTATTAAAATGGAATTGACAAATGATACTAATTTCATCTATTTTACAATTGAAAATAATTTTGATGAAAAAGTAAAAAATGAAACCGTTGGTATTGGATTAACAAATTTAAAACGAAGATTATCATTGCTATATCCAAAATCGCATCAATTAAAATTTACACAACAAGACAACATTTATAAAGTAACACTAAAAGTTCCTATATGAATACATTTATCATTATAGATGACGAGCCTTTAGCTCATGAAATCATCGAAGAATACTGCGGCATGCTTCCATATTTACAGTTGAAAAAAAACTGTTATAATGCAATAGAAGCCATGCAGTTTTTAAATGAAAATACGGTAGATTTTATGTTTTTGGATATTCATATGCCCAAATTAAAAGGATTGGACTTTTTAAGAACATTAACCAATCCGCCTAAAGTGATTGTTACAACTGCCTATAAGGAGTTTGCCATTGAAGGATTTGAATTGAATGTAGCCGATTATCTTTTAAAACCGTTTAGTTTTGATCGTTTAGTGAAAGCTATCAACAAAGTAATTATAAGTAATACAATTTCAGGTAAGAAAGAAATTAGCACTACAAAAACTGAGCAATTAAAGTTCTTTGTAAAAGGAGATAAAAAACAGCATTATATAGATGCAAGTACAATTCTATTTATTGAAGCTTTTGGAAATTACACAAAAATATTTTTTGAAGATGAAATGATTATCAGTCATGAAAAAATATCTCATTATGAAACTTTCTTAAATGCAAAAAACTTTTTGCGAGTGCACAAATCATTCATCATTTCTATAGATAAAATAAAGCTGATTGAAGGAAATAGAATTCAAATAGCGAATCATAAAATACCAATCGGACTAACTTATAAGAGCAATGTCAGTAAATTATACAATCACTAAGTAAGTTTTTCAAACAAATAAGAAAAGGCCTAGTATACTAAATACCAGACCTTTTCTCCCTAAAAAACCTAAAATAACCTAATCTTTATTCCTGTAAGAAGGCAAAGATTTACTGCGTGATAAGTCACAAATTCTATGCCAATCTTTAATATTTTTATGCTTTTTTTAACACAATCAGAAAAACCTAATACGTTATGAATTTACTAGGCTTTCCTGAATAAACAACTAAACAACCAACCTTGTGTTAAATATATTTTAAAAGTACAGCACTGACTTTGATTCTGAAACCTATAATGAGGGAACACGTCGTTTTGATGAGTGAAATACCTTCATTATTTAGTAGAAGATACTAACCTGATAAATTCGGCTCTGTATCCATTGCTATCTTTTCCTCTTCCCTGTTCTGCTAAAGTTACTACTGTTTCTAAATTTGTATTGTTGTGAAATTTAGAAGATTTTAATTGCATTCCGTATAAAGCAACAGCTGCCGTAAAATTAAAATCACTTGACAAATTTTCTGTCAAAGTATTAGCAACTACTTCTTTTAATTCGATACTAGTATTTTCGCTTGGCTTCTTGTAACGTAACTTTACTGTTAGTAGTTCACCTGAATATGAAGTATTTATTGCTGTCGTTTTTGTGTATTTCAAACTATCAACTTCTTTTAAAAATTCAGTTTTTACACCAACCGGGATAATTTCATACAACGCTGTAACTGTATGTCCAGCGCCCAATTCGCCAGCATCTTTTTCATCATCTTTAAAATCTTCATCTGCCAATAATCTATTTTCATATCCTATTAAACGATATCCTTGCACAATTGTTGGGTTAAATTCTAACTGTAGTTTTACATCTTTTGCAATCGTATATAATGTGCCGCCAAATTCTTTTCCGAATATTTTATTGGCTTCTTGCATCGTATCAACATATGCGTGATTTCCGTTTCCTTTGTCAGCTAACGCTTCAAGTTTATCATCTTTATAATTTCCGTATCCAAAACCTAATACCGATAAGAAAACACCTGTTTTGCGTTTTTCTTCAATCAATGTTTCCATATCACCAACACTCGATCTTCCAACATTAAAATCACCATCTGTTGCTAAAATCACTCTATTATTTCCATCTTTCACAAAATTCTCTGAAGCTATTTTATAAGCCAATTCAATTCCTTGTCCGCCAGCAGTGGAACCACCAGATCTTAAATTATTTAATGCTGCAACTATTTTTTCTTTGTGGTCTCCAGAAGTTGGTTCTAACACCAAACCTGCAGCGCCAGCATATACTACAATTGCTACTTTATCTTGTGGTCTCAACTTTTTTACCATTAATTTGAAAGCTTCTTTAAGTAATGGTAACTTGTTTTGACTTCCCATAGAACCTGAAACATCTATTAAAAAAGTAAAGTTAGATGCTGGAATTTCCGCTAACGGAATCTCTTTTCCTTTCAATCCAATCTTTAATAATTTAGTTTGATTGTTCCAAGGTGTTGTCGCCAATTCTGTATGAACTGCAAAAGGATGTTCATCTGTCGGCTGCTTATATTCATAATTGAAATAATTAATCATTTCTTCAATTTTCACTGCATCAACAGGAATTTCTTGCCCATTATTAATCATTCTACGAATATTACTATATGCCGCTTTATCAACATCAATAGAAAACGTAGATAAAGGCGCTAAAGCTGTTCTTTTAAAAGTATTTTCATTGATTTCCTTATATGATTCAGTATTTGTATTTATAGTATTTGAAGAAGCCATTCCACGATGCATAACCTGTTGTGCT
The DNA here is from genome assembly GCF_056033805.1 of Kordia sp. E. NCBI lineage: Bacteria > Pseudomonadati > Bacteroidota > Flavobacteriia > Flavobacteriales > Flavobacteriaceae > Kordia > Kordia sp. E. The sequence goes on along the minus strand of NZ_JBRASR010000003.1, from coordinate 512,419 downwards.
GGGCTTTGAGAAGTACTATTAATTGTAAGTCCAGCAGTTTGCCCTTGAAGTATTTGGCTAGCTTGACCATTTCTTTTAGCGCGTCGTGCTGCTCTTCGTTCTTGTCTCGCTCGCTTTCTTTGTTGACTTCTATAGTTATTATAGCCTTTACTTCCATGCGCCATAACAACAACTTCAGATAATTCATTACTTACTTCTAATTGAACATTTATTTTTAATGAACTTCCAACAAAGACTTCTTTAGACTTATAGCCTACATATGAAAATATTAGTGTTTGCTTAGGACTTGCTTTTATTTTATACTTCCCATCAAAATCTGTTGTTGTACCAATAGTTCTACCTTTAATGATTACAGAAGCGCCAGGTAATGGCAAGCCTACATCATCTGATACAATTCCTTCTACGAAAATTTCTTGCGCAATTACAGTACTGCTTATTGCTAGGAATACGATCAATATTATGAGTCTTTTCATCTTTATTAATTTTTAAATTCTTAGCTAAACTACTAGGTGAAGATTTCTTAAAAAACTAACATTGAGTGAAATGGCTGTTTGGATGAGGGAAAGGTGTGTTGAATGTTGAAGATTGAATCCTTTTTTTTATACATATTGATTAACTGTAATTTATGTTTTAAGGAATTCTAAAAACTATCGATTTCATTCAATTTCGGTGCTCTACAAAAGTACTACTAGTGTTAATACTATATAATAATCTAGGAAACCAAAATACATTTTATGATGAATGATCAGTTGCAATTTTTACACTATAAAACAAGTAACTGTACTATTGTTATTTCAATTAATAAGTTCTAAATTAGTGATAACCAATTCGGTAACGTAATGAATCTTAAGAAACAACATAAATCACATCCTTCTACTCATAAATCAAATGATACATTTGTACGTCCATCTTCAACTCAGGCTACACGAATGAACAAGGAAAACCCCGACAAAAAAGTTACGAATTCTGGTTTCGATTCAGGAGTTAAGTCTGATTTTTTTGGTGAACCAGCTTTTATTCAGGCAAAAGCAAAGAATGATAGTCCATCTACAATTCAATCCTCTAACACTGAAGGAAACTCCCAAACAAAAAATAAAACAGGAATGCCTTCAAGTCTAAAATCTGGACTTGAGAATCTTTCTGGAGAAGATTTATCTGGAGTTCGTGTACATCGGAATTCATCTAAACCAGATAAAATTGGTGCACATGCTTACGCACAAGGAGAAAACATTTACCTAGGACAAGGTCAGGAGAAACATCTTCCTCACGAAGGTTGGCACGTTGTACAACAAAAACAAGGAAGAGTACAGCCTACTATTCAGCAAAAAAACAAGCTCATTAATAATGATGCTAGCTTAGAGAAAGAAGCAGATATTATGGGAGAAAAAGCAGTTCAAATGAAATCAAAAGACGCTCCCATTCAAGCAAAAAATAATAGAAATGCTACCAGAAATGGAGTAATTCAACGTGCAATGAAGTATGAGTGGCAAACGAAAAATAGCAACAAAATGTATAGAGATACAGGATCCAAAGTGCAAGAACTTCCTAGAAAATTTGGCCCTGAAGATTTCGTCACAAAAACTAAATCAGGAGCAAGACTCGAAACTGAAACAGGAGGGAAACTTGAATTTGAAACTCCTTGGGAGAGAACTTGGCTAAAGCTTGCAATGCAAGTTTCAGAAGCTCAACAAATGGTTCGTAATATTAATACCGTTAAAGAAGAGAAAGCCAGTGATGGTCTTTCTTACAGAAAGTTTCCAGCAAGCCACTTAGGACTAGAACACCTAGCTCCGGGTCAAGGATTTAAAACGACTGGTTCAAGATGGGATAGATCTCAAAATACAGGAAAAAGAGTTGTTACAAAATCTGTAGAAAACGTGCGTTCTTCTCCAGAGTATAAGAAAAGTGATCCAGAATTTAATAAAATTGGGGAATTAAAACAAGGGAATAAACTTAAAGTAAAAGAAGAGTCCAGTGATGGAAAATGGCTTAAGTTTAAAAGCTCTAGTATTAACGGATGGATCTGGAAAGGAAGTACCAAACTTGAAACGAAAAGGTATGAGAGCGAGCTAAACTCCGACAAAGTTAATATAGATACAGAACTACAAGACCACGAATATTTACTTATTAAAGTAGGTGATACATCATGGAAGGCAGATTTTCAAGTATCAGAATCTTTTGAACTTGGTCAATTTGATTCATATTTAAAAGATAATCACCCAGCGGCTGAGCCTACTGTAAAACTTAAAACCGATTCGTTAATGGCTCTCGCAAGTGCAAAAGGTGGATCAAAGGAACTGCAAAACTTTCTAATGATGGTCGTTTACTTCATACATCGGGCAAGGTCTGTTAATCTAGAGCGACCTGGAAAGACACCTTATTATGCCAAAGCAGCTTTTAAATTGATGAACAGAACTAACTTTGGGTCGATTTATAAATCTTCTAATCTGACTGATACGGATCGAGCTATATTCAAAACTTTAGTGAATGGTACAACGGAAGGCATACTTCCAACCATGTTACTCGATAGATCATCAGAAGTATTTGTTAAAGGACAAGGCTCAAAAGGAATTAACCCAACAGTTTATAAGTGGCTTACAAGTATAGTCAATGGAAGTGATTATCTTTCTGGCCCAACTGGTCGCGTATCGGGGGCAATGGGTAAATTTGACATAAATGCTGAACAAGGGAAAAACGATAACCTTGTTCGATATGAAAACCGAGGTGCTGAAAATCGCACACAACCTGTTGATAATTGGCTGGAATGGACAACAGAGCATTACCTTAGAGCAATGAAGAATAGACCCAGAAGTTTTGGTAAAGGAGAAACAGGGCTAAAATTATGGTAGTTAAAGCATCACAATACTGAATGTTGAATGTTGAATGTTGAATGTTGAAAAACTAAACTAGTACATTCACAAGCCAAGCGAAGCAAGCGTTTTATTACGTTGTACCTTTCCTGTATTGGTTTCTATAAAGTTATAAAGTATATGTATTTCTTTAGGAATTTCAAATTTAGTGAAGGCTTTTGACATTTTTATTTCCTGTAAAAGCTGTTCTGAATCAATCGCCTTTTGAGCATTTTCAATTAAAAGAACTAACTTTTTTCCAAACTGAACATCATCAATTCCTGTGACAAAGTATCTGCCAGAAATAAAAGGACTCAGCTTCTCCTCTATTTGTTCAGGATGTAATTTAATACCGCCACTATTGATTACATTATCAAAACGACCTAACCAATCAAATTGTGTTTCTGAGATAATTTCGACAACATCATTTGTAATAATATCTGCTGCTGTAATTCTTGGAGCATGAATCACTAAACAATCACGATTATCATTTTGTACCGTAATATTTGATAAAGTTGAGAAATGTGCGTTTGTTCCTTTCGGAAGATGATTTAATGGTTTTGCTGCAATATGTGTAATGGTTTCAGTCATTCCGTACGTTGCAAAGATATTCGTAGAAATGTTCTGTAATTGTTCTATTAATTTAGAAGAAGCTGGCGCGCCACCAACAATTAATGTTTTAACTTTGTGTAAATGTTCAAGCGAATTCTCTACTTGAATCGGAACCATTGCGCAAAAATCATACTTCGTTTGAATTTCCGCTAACGGATGCATTGAAGGCGAAACTAAATCAATTGACAACCCTAAAACCATAGCACGTACCAACATCATTTTCCCTGCAATAAAGTTTGAAGGTAAACACTGTAAAGCTGAATCTCCAGGCTTAATTCCGAAAAAATCGCCTGTTGCCAATGCCGAATGCACCATTGCTTGTTTATCCAATCGGATTGACTTTGGTTTTCCTGTAGAACCTGACGTAAAGACATCAATAACAGCATGATCGTTTAACCAATCAATCAAAAAGTTTCCAATTTCTTTTTCATGCAAATTTCCTTCTTTTACAAAGCTATATGCTACTTCTTTTAGTTCTTCTCGATTGAAATAAGTACCATCAAGTTGAAACTTTAGATGTATATTTTTAAAGCTTGGAATCATTTTTGTTATAGTTCTTCTGTAAATTTAAAAATAAGCTTGAAAAAATCAATGTTTTCTAGGTAAGTTTTTAGTATTTTAGTGGTTTACGCTTGCGTTTTCACACAATATTTCCCCATAAGTATTGTTAGTTTTATACGTTAGCTTCTCCACATCGATTTTAAATTATAATTTATGACAACATCGTATTTAAAATTCTTTTATTTGATTCTTTTTTTGTGTGCAAGTATTTGCATGGCACAAAATGATACTTCTGAAGATTATCAATTTTTAGAACGAAATGAGGCTATTCATATAAAATTAAATAAAGGCCAATTTACTATTGTAAAAAGTGTGCATGAAAAAGCTGAATATATTACTTCTAACAAGTTATATTTTGCCAATGAAGTACTAGGTTTTGATAGTTTTACAAAGCTTGAAGATATTGAAGCTACGACACATTTACCTGATGGAAAAAAAGTTGTTGTTGATTATATAGAAACAAAACATGAATTTGATGATGGTATTTTTTACAGTGATCAGCAAACCAAAAACTTTACGTTTCCGGCTGTTACCAAAGGCGCTATTACTGAATTAAAGTATAAAGAAGTTATTTCTGATCCACACTTTTTAGGATTGTTTCGATTTGGAACATTTGCACCTACAAAAAAAGCAGAACTTTCTATTGAATTTCCTAAAAATATTCAAATTGGATATAAAGAATTTCACACTGAAAATATTCCTGTAAATTTCACAAAAGAAGAAACTGAAAATTCATTCATATACAGATGGAATGTTGAAAATGTAGCAAAATTTTCTAGCGAAGAAGATGCAGAATCAGCATTGTATTATTTACCACATATCATCATTCACGTTAAAAATTACAAGGAAAAAGGAAAAACAATTCCTGTGTTGAGTAATGTAACAGATTTGTATAGTTGGTATGCTTCTTTGGCCAAGCAAGTTGATGAAAATGAATTGGAAAAAGTGTATCAAATTGCAGAAGATATTGCATCAAAACATACGACAGATATTGATAAAGCAGAAGCAATATATAATTGGGTTCAAGGAAACATTACTTATGTCGCTTTTGAAGATGGCTTAGGCGGATTTATTCCACGTGGTGCAGCAAGTGTTTGCAAAAACCGTTATGGCGATTGTAAAGACATGGCAAACTTATTATATGTAATGTTAAATCATATTGGAATTCCTTCATTTAGAACTTGGATTGGTACACGCGATCGTCCATATTTATACGATGAAGTACCAACACCAATGGTAGATAATCATATGATTACGGCAACTGTAATTGATAATGACACTATTTTTATTGATGGAACCGACAGTTATGTCAATTTTGGTATGCCGAGTTCATTTACACAAACAAAAGAAGCTTTAATCGGGATTTCACCTGAAAAATTCATCTTGAAAAAAGTTCCAAAACAACCTTCTGAAAAAAGTAAAGCTATCGTAAATACAACGATTACATTTGATGATGGAAAAATAAATGCAAAAGAAAAACGTGTATTAACAGGCTATGAAAGAGTTGATTTTGTCACCGACTATTTATACAAGAAAAAAGACAATACAGAAGAAGAGTTCTTAAACACAACATTGGCTTTAGGAAACAACAAAACAAAGTATCAGAATATTAAAGTTTCTCCGCTGGAATCCAAACATAAATCATTAACAGTTTCCTTTGATTTAGTGATAGAAAGTTATGTAAAAACAATTGGTTCAAAAACAATTTTAAACCTAAATATTGATCGTGCTTTATCCAAAGAAAAGATTGACATTGATAATCGTAAATACACTAAAAAGATTGATCATCAATTTCAAAAAGAATACACAACAACATTCAAAATTCCTGAAGGTTACAAAGTGACTTCTGTGCCAAAGCCTATCAAATATGATGGAAAAGCGTATGGCTTTGCTATTTCATATGAAGAAAAAGAAGGCAATATCATTCAGCACAAAAATATTTATGTAAATAGTTTACGCATTGAAAAAGAAGATTTTGAAGCTTGGAATACTTTTGTGAAAAAATTAATAAAAGCCTACAAAAAAAGTATTATTATTGAAAAGTAAAATTAAAAATATGAGAGCATTAATTGTTATCCTTTTATGTTTGTGCTCAACACAAGCATTTTCACAATACTATAAAGATTACGATTGGGAGAAAAATCCAAAGCTGCATCAACTTTCTGAAAAGGAAGCGAATGAATCTTCCATTGCCATTGTAGAAAAATATATTATTGAATATTATGTATCTGACGATGGACGTATCAGTAAGTTAGAAACGAATCACACCATTACACGTGTTCATGATGAAAAAGGAATCAAAACACATAATACAGTGTACATTCCAATGTATGGTGTAAAAAACATTGTTGATATCAAAGCACGTACGATTTCGCCAGACGGAAAAGTGACACTGCTGAATAAGGATAACATTAAAGAAGTAAAGAATGTAGAAGAATATGGTGATTTTAAAATCTTTGCTATTGAAGGTGCTCAAAAAGATTCTGAAATTGAAGTTTTGTATACGTTAGAAAAAGATTATTCGGCTTTTGGTAGAGAAACATTACAACAAAACTATCCGATTAAAACATTAGAATATCATTTTATTTATGGGGATTTAGAAGGACAAATTAAACCGTATAATACAGCAGGTCAGTTTGAAAAAACTGCGTATAACAATCGTGCAGCATTAAAATTAATATTGAATGATATTGTTCCGATGATTGAAGAAGAATATTCTACATCAGACGCAAACAAAATAGCAGTTGCATATCAATGCTTTGGAAAAGGCACTGGCGTAACAGACGCGTTATTGTGGAACAATGTAGTTTCTAATATTTCAGAAGGAATGTTTCCTGAGGTACCAAACGAAGAAATTAAAAAGTTGGTTGCTGAAATTTTAAAAGATCAAAAAGAAGACGATTTCACAAAAGCATATTTAATTGATGATTATATAAAGAGAAACTTCTCCGTTATCAAAAATAATAACAATCAACTCTCTGATATTGAATACATTCTTAAAAATAAATCGGCAAGTGATTTAGGAATTATAAAAGTATACGGACACTTTTTAACAGCAGCAAATGTGGAATATTTACCAATGATTACGGCAAATATTTACCAACATCGATTTGATGCAGAATTTTTTAATCCAAGTGCTTTGCGCGAATTTTTAATCTATGTTCCAAAAACTGGAAACTATATTACGCCTGATCGTATTGAGTATCGTTTAAGTGAAATTCCATTTTATATTCTAGGAAACACGGGAATGTTTATCAATAATAAATTACAATACAGTTTTTACAAAACGAAACAAAGTGATCCAGATTACAGTCGTGTTGTTCGCAATATGGATATTTCATTTGAAGATGAAGTCGAATCTGTAAAAATTGCACAAAAGCAAGAATATTATGGCTTTTGGTCTATTACAAACAGAGCTGTGTTAAACTTAGCGCCAGACAAATCTATTAAAGAATTTGAAGATTACTTAACAGGTTCTGGAATTGAAGACAAAGTTGTAAAATCGTATACAACCGAAAATAAAGACATCACGCAATTAGAATACAACAAACCATTTATTGTAAACTCTGTAATCACTTCAGAATCATTACTAGAAGAAGCTGGTGATAGTTATATATTTCAAGTTGGAAAAGTGATTGGAACGCAAAGTGAATTGTATCAAGAAACGAAACGCGTAAACCCAATATTAATGCAATATCCTAATCATTACGATTACGAAATTGTAATGACCATTCCGGATGGTTACGATGTTGAAGGTTTAGAATCGTTAATTATCAAGAAAGAATTGTTAGACGAAGAAGGAAACCAAAAATGTAAATTTGAATCTAATTATACATTGGATGGAAATAAGCTAACAATCATCATTCAAGAATTCTACAAAACAAGTGAATATGACATTGCAGAATATGATACATTCCGAAATGTAATTAATGCAGCTTCAGACTTTAACAAAGCTGCTATTTTAATGAATCCGAAAGAGTAAATTTTGAACATAAAACAAAAACGCTTCATGATTTTTAAATTATGGAGCGTTTTTTGATAGTATTTATTTGCATTAACTAATGATACCAAATAAAAACTATGAAGAAAATTACCATTTTCCTCAGCCTATTCCTTACAGGCTGTCTATTTTCCCACGCACAAATTCTTGATGATACTGCAAACCACAGACTTGTTGTCCAACATGAATTAGTCGCTTCCAAACAACTCAAAGAAAATATTTACATTCATACTGATAAGGATATTTATGAGCCTGGCGAAGATTTGTGGTTCAAAGCTTATATTCTGAATGCAAATGATTTAAAAATATCACAAAAAACTACACAAATTTTTGTAGAGTTATACAAACTAGGAGAAGAAAAAGTTATTACAAAGGAAACTTATAGTACAGCCAATGGTTTTGCTAGTGGGCATTTATTTTTGGCAGACATATTAAAAGATGATGTTTATCAATTGGTTGTGCATACGAAAAACACTTTAGAAAGCGCTTCTGAAACTATTTTGGCTAACAAGCAAATTGAAATCAGAGAAAATATTATTCCTAAAATATTGATTGATACAGAATTTCATCAAAAATCATATGACAGAACAGAAGAAGTCCAATTAGAAGTTGCCGTATTTTCTAGAAGTAAAGTTCCATACACAGATGCTTCTATTACAGCTGACATTTTTTCTCCAGATAAAAAAATTGGACGCATAAAAGTGAAAACCGATAACAAAGGAGAAGCCAAGTTAATTTTTCCTGTAAAAAAAATTGTCAATGCTGCCTTTTTAAAATTACGCGTACGTTACAATGACGAAACTGCATATCATACGGTAGATATTCCGTTTACTAATGTTGCTGCGATTCAATTTGGAATGTATCCAGAAGGTGGGAATTTAGTTGAAAACCTTCCAAACACAATGGCTTTTAAGTCAATTGATCATCATGGAAAACCATTAAATGTAAAAGGTACGCTCTATGAAGATGGAAAAAAAGTACGTTCATTTGAAGCAACTCATTTTGGAATGGGAAAATTTTCATTTACTCCAAAACCTTTTAAAAAGTATACTGTACAACTTAAAAATCCACAACTTGATTCTATTTTTCAATTACCAGATATTCGCAAAAGCGGTATCAAGTTACAAGTGGACAAAAACAATCAGAAAAATGTACATTTTAGCATTACTAAAACAGAAGATATTTCACTTGAAAAAGTATATATCAGAGCGCAAAGTCGTGGTAATGTTTATTGGATGGCAACTACTTCCTTAACAAAAGATCGTATTCGTTTTAAAATTCCTTGCAACAAACTACCACAAGGAATTGCAGAAGTCACCATCTTTAATGAACGCTTTCAACCATTAGCAGAACGTTTGGTATACACAAATCTTGATCAAAAGTTACAAATTGAATTGGCAGAAATGTCAAAATCACTATATCGTCAAAAAGATAAAGTAGATTTGAAATTCGCCGTAAAAGATGAAGAAGGAAAACCAGCTATTGGACATTTTAGCTTGAGTGTTTTTGATCATCTCTATGCGAATAAAGATAATGATTATAGTATGTTACCACATTACTATTTGTTTTCAGAATTAAAAGGTCATATATACAATGCATCCTATTATTTTGATGAAAAAAATAAAAATCGTGAAGAAAAACTAGATTTATTATTGCTTACACAAGGATGGCGTTCGTACACATGGAATCCTCAAAAATTTTCAAGAGATAAAATACAAAGTTTTAGTGTTGATGTAAAAGGACAAGTGTTTGAAAAGACTGAAGATCAAACTTTAAAAAACGCGAAAAATGTTCCGATCAATATAATGCTTCCTAAAATGATAGCTGAGATAAAAGGCGATTTGGGAGGAAATTTTGTCTTACCATCGACTTATTTAAGATTCGGACGCGGAAAAAAAATTCTTTTAGCTCCTGTAAATAATGAAAAGTATACCTTAGAAGCCTATTTGCCTTTTGATGAGATTTTAAAACGTAACCAAAATAAAAGATTTCTTTTTCCCAAGAGTGATTATCGCATTGCCGAGAAAAAACAATCTTCTTATGATCCGTCGTTTAGTTTTAACGAAACCAATTATTTGGAAGAAGTAAAATTAACAGCATATAAAGAACGAAAAAAGAACAAAGGTGAAGGCGCAAAATTTACACTAGGTATCACAAGCGGAGATTATGTTTGTTATGAATATGAGATTTTGAATTGTACAAATCACACTTCAGGTTCTAGACCTATTGACGGTAAGCTATATTATAAAAACAATGGAACGCTTGTAAAATACAGAGCTCCAATAAAAGACGAAGATGATATTGAAAAGAATTTTTTAATGGTAAGAGGATTTTATCCCATAAAAGAATATTACAATCCAATCTACGATAAAGCAGAAGACAAATTATTTCCTGATAATCGAAAAACGCTGTTTTGGTCGCCAAATTTAATTTCAAATGAAAAAGGAGAAATTAATGTAAGTTTTTATACATCAGATGTACAAACAACATTTTTCGGAAAACTCGAAGGAACAAATGGAAACGGATTATTAGGCGCAAAAAATTTTCAGTTTAATGTAAATTAATTAAAATCAGAAGCTATCAAAACTGGTACTTCAATACATGAATTAATAACTTTAATTAGGAGAAAAATTTGTATATTTATAATCGACACCGACCTGCTTTAACAGGAACTATGAAAAAATCTTATTGTATTTGTGTCTTATTTCTAATAAGTTACCTAACTACTTATGCACAAGTTTTAGATAAAACTGCAAACAAAACTTTGGTTGTCAACCATGAATCACTAGCCGAAAAACAACTCAAAGAAAATATTTATATCCACACTGATAAGGATATTTATGAACCAGGTGAAGACTTATGGTTTAAAGCATATATTTTAAATGCAAATGACTTAAAAATTTCTTTAAGTACTACTATGATTTTTGTAGAATTAATCAAGCAAGAAAAAGATACAGAAGATGTGCTTGTTAAAGAAATTTATATGGCTCAAAATGGAACTGCAAGTGGACATTTATTTTTAGAAGATATTTTAAAAGATGGAACTTATCAGATAATCATTCACACAAAAAACACTTTAGAAAATGCTTCCAAAACGATTTTAGGGACCAAACAAATTGAAATCAGAGAAAGTATTATCCCAAAAATATTGATCGACACAGAGTTTGCTGAAAAGTCCTATGAAAGAACTGATGAAATTGTCATGGAATTATATACATTTTCAAGAAGTAGAGTTCCATATGTAAATGCTACAGTGACTGCTGATCTATTTTCAACAACTAAAAAGGTAGGTCGTGTAAAAGTAAAAACAAATGAAAAAGGAGAAGCAAAATTTCTATTTCCAATCAAAAAAACTGCAAATGCTGAATATATTAAATTACGCGTACGATACAAAGATGAAACTGTATATCATACTATAAAAATTCCTTTTAAAAAACCTGCGGCAATTCAATTTGGAATGTATCCAGAAGGTGGAAATTTAATAGAAAATTTAAATAATATCGTTGCCTTTAAAGCAATCAGTCATATTGGAAAACCATTAAATGTAAAAGGTGTTTTATATGAAGATGGAAAAAAAGTACGCTCGTTTGAAGCTTCTCACTTTGGAATGGGAACGTTTTCATTTGTACCAAAACCCTATAAAAAGTATACTGTACAACTTACAAATCCACAACTTGATTCTATTTTTCAATTACCAAATATTCGCAAAAGCGGTATCAAATTACAAGTAAACAGAAGCAATCAAAAAAATGTACATTTTAGTATTACAAAAACTAATGATGTTTCACTTGAAAAAGTATATATTAGAGTACAAAGTCGTGGAAATGTGTATTGGATGGCAACAGCTTCCTTAACAAAAGATCGTATTCGATTTAAAATTCCACTTGAAAAACTTCCACAAGGAATTGCAGAAGTCACTATTTTCAATGAACATTTTCAACCTTTAGCAGAACGATTGATCTATGCAAATCTTGATCAAAAACTACAAATTGAATTAGCCGAAATGTCTAAATCCTTATATCGTCAAAAGGATAAAGTTAATGTAAAGTTTACTGTAAAAGATCAATATGGAAAACCAGCTATTGGGCATTTTAGCTTGAGTATTTTCGATCATCTATATGCTAATAAAGGTAATGATTATAGTATGTTACCACATTACTATTTATTTTCAGAATTGAAAGGTCATATATACAATGCATCCTATTATTTTGATGAAAAAAATAAAAATCGTGCTAAACATCTTGATTTATTATTATTAACACAAGGTTGGCGAACCTATAATTGGAATCCAGAAAACTTATTAAACGGGCATAATTTTGTAAAACCATTTCGTGAAGAAGTAACAGGACGTGCATTTCAAGTAACAAAAGAAAAAACCTTGAAGAATGCTAAAGGTGCTGAAATCAAAGTAGTTCTTCCAAAACAAATTACTTCTATAAATACGGATAGCAACGGGAATTTTGCACTTCCTATTAATTACCTAAGAATAGGTCGTGGATATGAAATTACATTTTTACCTATTGATTCTAAAAGCATTATACTAGAAGCAACATTTCCTTTCGATGAAATTGGCAAACGCACCAAAAAAAAGCTATTATTATTTCCAAAAAGTGATCGTTTGGTCTCCGAAAAAAAACAGTCATCATACGATTCAAAATTTAGTTTTAACGAAACCAATTATTTAGAAGAAGTAAAACTAACAGGTTATAAAGATCGTGATAAAAACAGTGGTGAAAATGTTATTTATAAAGACTTCCCTAGCGGAGATTATGTATGTCATGAATACGGTGTATTGAATTGTAGAAATCACCGTACAGGTTTTCCTCCAATTGAAGGAAAACGCTACATACTTAATAGTGGACAATATATTGTGTTCGGAAATACCAAAGTTAAAAAAGATGAGAAAAAAACTGGTTTCTTAATGGTCAAGGGTTTTTACCCAACTAAAGAATTTTACAATCCAACTTACGACAAAGCAGAAGACAAATTATTTCCTGATAATAGAAAAACATTGTTTTGGTCACCAAATTTAATTTCTAATGAAAAAGGAGAAATCAATATAAGTTTCTATACATCTGATATACAAACAACATTTTTTGGAAAACTAGAAGGAACCAATGGAAACGGATTACTGGGCGCAACTTCTTTTCAGTTTAATGTGAATTAAATACAATCAAAAAACTGTTAATTTTTTATTAAAATTATAATTTCAATACATTAAACAAGAATTGAAAAATAGAATATTCCGTATCTTTAAAAAAACCGACTTGTAGCATACATTAAGACTATGAAATACTATACCATTTGGATCAGCTTATTACTTTTTAGCTGTTTTTTTTCGCACGCACAAGTGTTAGATGATTTTGCGAATGAACGATTAGTTGCACGTCATGAATCACTTGCCGAAAAGCAACTCAAAGAAAACATTTACATTCACACTGATAAAGATATATACGAACCGGGCGAAAATATTTGGTTCAAGGCATATATTTTAAATGCAAACAATTTGAAAGTATCAAAAGATACCAAAATCATTTTTGTAGAGTTGTTGAAAGAAGAAGAAAATGAAGAAAGTATTATCGTCAAAGAAATTTATACTGCAAAAAATGGTTTCGCAAGTGGTTATTTATTCCTAGCGGAAATTCTGGAAGAAGGAAACTATCAATTAATTATTCATACCAAAAATACACTTGAAAATACTTCGGATGAAATCACTGCCATCAAACGTTTTGAAATTAGAGAGAGTATTATTCCCAAAATACTAATCGATACTGAGTTCTTAGAAGATGCATACGATAGAAACGATGAAGTTGTACTAGATGCAGATGTATTTTCAAGAAGTAGACTTCCGCTAAAAGAAGCTTCTATTTCTGCTGACATCTACTCTACCGAAGATAGACTCGCTCGTGTAAAGATAAAAACAGATTCACTCGGTCAAGCCAGAATTATTTTTACTGAAGAAGAAACCGCTAAAGCTGAATTTATAGAATTACGCGTAAAATATGGAAAGGATATTGTATATCATATTATAGATATTCCGTTTAAAAAACCTGCCGCAATTCAATTTGGAATGTATCCTGAAGGTGGAAGTTTGATAGAAAACTTACCAAATACTGTAGCATTCAAAGCGTTGAATCATCATGGAAAACCCTTGAATGTAAAAGGAACGTTGTATGAAGATGGAGAAAAATTACGCTCGTTTAAAGCAACTCATTATGGAATGGGGACATTTTTATTTACACCAAAACCAGATAAAAAATACACGGTAAAACTCTCGAATCCAAGGCTAGATAGTGTTTTTCAATTACCACTAGTTAAGAAAAAAGGACTTCGATTACACGTAGAAAAACGAGATCCAGAATATATACAATTTGGCATTACCAAAACAAAAGATGTTACACTTGACAAAGTGTATATAAGAGCACAAAGTCGCGGTTATGTATATTGGATGGCAATAGCATCACTTACTAATGATTATGTTCGATTTAAAGTTCCATTGGAAAAATTGCCGCAAGGAATTGCAGAAATCACCTTATTTAATGATCGATATCAACCATTAACAGAACGTTTAGTATACACCAATATGTACAATAAACTACATATTGAACTTGTAGAAATGTCAAAGTCTTTATACGGACAAAAAGATAAGGTAGATTTAAAGTTCTCTGTGAAAGATCAATTTGGGAAACCAGCAGTTGGACATTTTAGCTTGAGTGTTACTGATCAACTATACACAAAGAAAAATAATGATTATGCAATGATGCCATATTATTATTTATTCTCAGAATTGCGAGGTCACGTATATGATGCATCTTATTATTTTGATAAAAAAAATAAAGATCGAGAACAACATTTAGATTTGGTATTATTAACGCAAGGTTGGAGAAATTACAATTGGACATCAGGTAATTTACTCAAAAACATGTATGATAAAGTAGATCCATTTAGCGAAGAAATCACAGGTCGTGCCTATTATCGTACGGAAAAAGGTACGTTACAAAATGGTGCTGGCGCCATTGTACAAGCATTATTACCAAAGGTTGCCGTTGCCATTACTGCTGATAAAGGCGGTAATTTTAGTGTTCCACTAAATTTTTTAAAGGCTTCAACTGGTTCGCGTCTCACGTTGTTACCTATAATTCAATCAACTCCTGATACTAAAGGAAAACATGCATCACCTGATCAAGCTTTTTTAGAAATTAAAGAACCTTTTAATGAAATCTTCCAACGTACGATAAATAAACAACTTATGTTTCCGAAAAATGATCGTATGATAGATGAAAAGAAACAATCTTCGTATGATACTTCTTTTAGTTTTACAGATACTAATTACTTAGAAGAAGTTGAGTTGACAGGTTTTAAAGATCGTGATAAAGATCGTGGTGATAAAGTGATTTTTGAAGGTGTTTCAGGTGATTATCTTTGTATAGAATATAATATCTTAAATTGTGAAAATCATTATTCTGGACCAGCGCCAATACATGGAGAAAAGTATAAATTAAATGATGGAACTGAAGTAATATATAAAGCTTCAAAAGAAACGCTTGCTCAAAATGCTAAAGAAAATAATTTTCTGTTTGTAAAAGGTTTTTATCCAACGAAAGAATTTTACAGTCCTTTGTATGATAAAGAGGAAGATAAATTGTTTCCTGATAACCGAAAAACATTGTTTTGGGCACCAAATTTAATTTCTGATAAAAATGGAGAAATTAATGTTAGTTTCCACACATCAGACATTCAATCTATATTTTCAGGAAAGCTTGAAGGAACAAATGGAAATGGCTTGTTAGGAACAAAATTGTTTGAAATTAATGTAAAGTAATGTGACTTTGATGTAAACATTGAGAGTTATTTTCTCCTTTTCCGCAGTATAGCAGGGACTTTTCGTTAAGAATTTTTGAAGCCTTGGAAAAAATTTAGAAAAATCACTGCAGTTTTAATTTTTCCCTTAAAAAAAATTAAAAATACCTCTGGAAAAGCACACTTTCTTTTGTTTCTTTTCTTTGTGTGAGCAAAGAAAACGAAAATAAATAACTGAAATTTATATTGAATTCAGATTAAAGCAATAACATGTTATACTGTTTCACTTCTAAGTTTATTTATAATGATTTTGCTAAAATCAGTACTCAACTCATCAATTAATCCTGAATAATGACAATAGTATAACATTCCGCTTTTTTCATCTTCTTTTACGGCAATGATTCCGTCATCAAATTCGGCTAAATGATAATAATTTCCATCATCAAGTGAAGTTGTTCGTACTTCTGAAACTCCAAGAATGCAGAATTGTTCAAAGTCAATTCCTTCTGCTTGTTTGATGAGTTCTAAATAATCATTTGGTAATACTGCCGTAATCGTTTTTGTATAATTCGTAAGAAATGATGGATCTATTGGATGAAATACATCTTTTATTTTAGCAATTTCAGTTAACTCTTGTAGCCAACCATGAAACGTTGGAGTCGATGTTATTTTTTCCTTTTCATACACTGGTTGTGTAAATGAATTTGGATCGTTATTAATTTTCTTGCTTGTAATAACAACCGATTGCAGCTTTTGTATAGATTTAGGATTCGGTCTTATTTTCCAACCCCACAATCGTCCTTTATAACTATTAAACTCTATTGTGTATTTTTCTTCTTGCGCCTTAAATCTAATAGTTGCTAATTTACTTTCGTCTTTTCTATTAAATCGATGTTCATCTGACAATGGAATATTTGCAGTTTCATAACATTCTATAGACATGCTTTTTTCCCAATACTGTCTCCATTTTTGTCTCGTTTCCAGATACGCTACTTGTGTTTTTAACTTCGTTGCTAAATCTGTGTCAAACAAACTATAAAACTCCGACAGCAAACTTTTCTCTAATGATGTAAATCCTTTTGTAGTATACTTTGGACGTCTTCTTCTTGCTGCAATTACCAATCCAAGAAAAATCAATCCAATGATTCCAATAAGTATTGCTAAGGTTATTAAAACTGTTTTCATCTAATGGTATGTTCATTCCTAAAATTCCACCATTCTATGATTTCTTCAGCCATTTGTTCTGAATCTTCTAAATTGCATGACAATCCATAGGTTACTATCAATTCACTACCTATAACGCGGGAAATTTTCTCAAAATCTGCGCCTTTATATAAATGACTTAATAGTTGATGATTTAATGAAGTGAATTCATCTTTTGGAACACCAGGAATTAATTCCCACGAATTCAATAGCTTTCGTAATGACCTGAAATTTTCCTGAAACTCTTTTTTTATTTGTGCCTTGTTTATGTTCAATTGTTTTCAATATAGAATTATGGTTGGTTAAAGTTAATAAATTGAAAAGAATTAAAGAAAAATCTTATGCACGTAAAATATGAAAGCTCATTGTTTTTATATATTGTTACAGTGTCACTTTATCCATATAAAAACTCACTCATCTCGCTCGGTTTTGGATATTTATTTTTTTGTCTTGCAATCAATATTATTTCTCCTAAATGAAATGATAAATGTGTGCTTGAATCTTGAATTAACTTAAGTTTCGCTTCTAATTTCAAATCCGATGCATCAAGATTTTCTATTAAATTTTCAATTTGTTCAGTTTGATTTTTAAATTTCTTTCGTTTTATTCTCCACTCATCTGAGCTTTTCGGTTTTGATTCTGCTATCCAAGATTCAGATTCGACAAAGTCAATTTTTGTATTACTATTTTTGAGTTTTTGTATTTGAAAATCTCTCCAGCGTATTAAATGATTCAGTGTTTGCCAAATAGTTTTAGAATGTCCTTCTATTAAAATTCCGCTAATTTCAATCGGAATAGTTTCAAAAACTTTGAAAGTTTCAAATGCGTTTTGGAAAATAAATTTAAAATTAAGTTCTTTCATACTTAAATTACGTGTCCAATAGTTTGTGTATAATTAGTTGCGTTTTACACCACTAATTTAGCAAATACAAACTGAATAGAGAATTTTGTAAACAACCTAAAAATAAGCAATTAAGTACATACAGCTTAAGATAGTATTTATTTCACTGCGTACCTTTTCATCTGCATTGTATTTGGTTCAATCATATTTACAAAATCTGTCACAGATTTATCTTCCATGAACTTTCGCATTGATGCTTCGGCATCTGTATTTGTTTTCCATTTTACAACAACAAGTACTTCATTATTTTCATTCGAGTAACCACTTTCACGGCTTATAAAGCCAGATTGTTGACTTGTATAGTTTATCTGAATTTCGGAATCTTCTTTCCAAAAATCTACTGACTTTACAGACGGTTTAATTTTAAAAGTTACTATTTCTATAACATATGGTCTCATAATTTCAGCATTTTTTGGTGAGCAACTTACAAGTAAAGCTGTAAATAATAGAACAAATACCCTTGCTTCCATAATTTCGATTTTAGTTCATTGATTTCGAAAAATTAAATTTTCCATTAGAGTTTTTCCATTCAGATTCTGGCATGATAGTTTCTATAACATCCCAATGCTCAACAATTTTTCCGTTATCTACTCTAAATAAATCATAATATGAAGTAGGATTTCCTGCAAATGCACCTTCGCTAATAGCCAATACAAAATTTCCTTCTCCAAGAACCTTATGAACTGTTTTGTATTCCATTGTGATGCCTTGTTTTGCCATACCTTCTAATGCTTTACCTAAACCAGACAATCCATCTGCAATTGCTGGATTATGCTGAATGTAGTTTTCTATACCACCATCAATAAAGTTTCCTAATTTATCCATTTCGCCTTTCATTAAAATCGTAGAAATAAAGTCACTTACCATTGCTTTATTTACTTCAGTTTTATCAAGATCTCTTGATGTTGTTGGACCATCAGTTTGCGTATGACCACTTGGATTCGGTGAAGCTATCTCAATTAAATTATCCCAATGTTCTACAATTAAACCATTTTCAAACTTAAATACATCAAATCCAATTTTTGGTCCAAAGAAATCATATATAGTATGTGTAAATACGTAATTCTCATCTTGATAAGCTCTTACAACATTAGCTTTAAAACCTCCTTCTGGTGCATTTTGTAATACTGCTCCAAACCCTTCTAAACCATCGGCTACAGCCAAATTATGTTGTGTATAATTTTCTGCATTGATATAACCGACTGGCGTTTGGTCTCCAGTTTCTAGACTTCTTAATAAAGCCACTCCTTTTTCTTTGTTTGATAATTCCATTTCTTCTTGTTTTTGTGAATTAGTAATTACTTCTTTCTTGTTTTCATTTTTGCAAGCGGTAAATGTGATAATTAACACAAATACCATTCTGATGTTTTTCATACTACTTAAAGTTTAACTTGATGCAAAATTATGAAAGAGTAGAAGCTATTTACTGGTAAAAATGAAGATCAAAAGGGTAAATATCAAACCTATTATTTTAAATATGTAGTTTTTTAAACTTATTTGGGGTTAATCCTGTATGTCTTTTGAAATACTTTACGAAATTTGTAGATTCTTCAAAACCTAAAGAATAACCGAGTTCGGTACTTTTAATTGTTGAATTAATTAATTTTCGCTTTGCTTCTAATATTATGAACTCATCAATAAATCGCTTTGCTGTTGTATTCACAATTTCTTTACAAATGACATTCAGGTGTTTGTAAGTAATGTTCATTTTTTGAGCATAAAAATCTGCATTTCTACTTACTGTGTAATTAAGTTCTAAAAGTGATTTGAATTTTAAAAAAGCTTCTAACCTGCTATTTTCTTTTAAATGAAAAGTCTGATATTGCTTGAGTTGCTCCAATTTTGAAAAAATTATAGTGTATAAAGCATCAACAATATATTTTTTGTTGAATTCATCTTTGTTTTCATAAAACTCACCAAACAAAAGTTGTATATAATTTGAAGTGTTTGAATTTTCTGGAATTTGAATTTTTGGTGAAAATAGATGTGAAGTAAATAGGCGTATTACAGCATTTTTTGTAAGTCTATTTAATTGTGTTTTAAAATACTCTTCAGTAAATAGAATAATAAAACCCTTCAATTCTTTATTGAACTTAAAGGCATTGACTTGTCCTTTTGATAAATAAAAAATACTATTCTTTTGTGCCTTATGCCAAACAAAATCTACAAGGTGTTCAGTTACTCCCTTTGTATACATCACCAACATATAAAAATTTAGTTGATGCGCCTTTTCTGGGAAGTGATCTAAATAGTCTTTTCGTTGAATTAAACTTTCTAGAGTTATAATCTCAATCCCTTTAATTTTAGAATTTTTTGACTCAAATGCTATATTTGGAATTTCGTTGATCATATTACTTACAACGTTTATGTATAAGAATAGTGCGGTTTTGTGTGCGAGGATTTTCCGCAGGAAAATCAGACGTAACAAAAGTGCACTGACTCTTACTAAGTATTAATTTTATACGATGTTGTAACACGTTTTTATTTTTTGGCTACTAATTTATATAGTTTTATAATTCCGATTATTATAAAGTGTAAAAGCACAAATATTCCTCCATAAAACAAGACAACAAGTGAATTGCCATATCTGAAATTTTCTGAATCTAAAAAAACATAAATCATTATTACTAAATAGATTCCAAAAAAAAGAAAATTCCATTTGTAGAATGCTTTATTTTTTGATTTTAACAAACCAAAAATTAGATACATTAACATTAATAAATATGCTATATAAAGAGTTGTAAATTCGCTATCTGTTGGAAACATTTTTATTCAGTTCTATCTTTTAAGTATTTCAATAAATTCACAAGATGTTGTTCAGAATGATGTTTCATTAAAAACTCAAATTGGTAAAGTCCATCTTTTTCGCTGTTATTTTCCAATCTCCACTGAATCTCAATTAAATCTTTTATTATGTCAGTCAAATCATCGATTGAATCTCCTGTTGTCAATTCAGCATCTTCATTAATTTTATGACTTTCCCAAACTGAATGATACCGCCGAAATCTGGAAAATGTTCTGTTACTATACTTCTCATTCCGTCATAATCTAAATTAATCGGTTCTTCATAATCTGTCTCATCAAATTCCGTTTCTACTTTCAGATATTCAGCGTAAATTCCAACTAATAGTCTTTGAATTTCTAGTTTTTTGTTTTCGGATTCAAGTTTTTCATTTGTCCTAAATTCAACAATTCTATCTATTAATTTCTTTAGTGTACTCAATGTTTCTTGGTTTGGTCAAATGTGTTACAACATATTTTTGAATCTAATAATTTAGTTAAGAAACTAAAATTAAAAGAATTTCATGTGAAATCATATTAAGAAGTAGGTTTTTTAATATTTATAGTAAATCAATATTGTATATGAAGTTCATTGTTTTACTTTGAACACTTCTCACAATACATTTTCTTTACATTTTTATTACGCAATAATTGAAAGTCATTCTGAATCCAATCACACCATTTTTGTGCATCAAATGTATAAGCTTTTTTCATAACTCCATTGATGATTTTTTCATCAACTTCTAACATCATTGTCGTTTGCGCTAATATAAATGCTCCTTCTTTATTGAGTGTTTTTTTCTTGAAACTGTCTAGTAATAAATTATGACTCAATCTAAATGAACTCCAATGATTAAAGAACAATGCCAGCTTTACTTTGTCTTTGATGGTTAGTGCTTTCTTTTTGTAATATTCAGAGATAAATTGAAATGCGTAGATTAATTTTTCAGTATCTCTAACATGCGAATAGTAATTGATCGTAGCAATATGAAAGTTAAGCAACAACGGATGTGTTTCCTTTGAATCGTCGTATTCTTCTAACAGTAGTGACGTTTTATCAGGATGCATGATTCGCGCAATCTTTTCGGCTTCTACATCCCAAAAACTCAATAATCTATCTGTTGTAATTGCATATAAATTCAATAGATTTTCCGTGGCTTCTTTTGATAATTCGGGTGCTTTTTTTAACCAATTCCGAACATACAAAGCAATCATCTCTGTATCATATGAATTTATATCTTTCAATAACATTGCTGATGTATTTGTAACCAATTCGGACGCTTCTAAAAATTCAGGTAACCATTCACCATTATTAAAAAATGAAATTCTTTTATCTGCTTTGTATAATTCGTACAATGCCTCATTGACAAGTTTGTAGTTGTTACTTTTTACACCTGTAAGCAAATTCATTTCTAAAAATAAATCGTTTGAATTCGCTAATGTGCCTGTGTAAAATATTCTAGCTTTGGAAACACGTTGCTTTTCTAAAGCTGCTTTCCATTGCTTATTACTATTTTTATTGATATACCTACGAATGACTTGTTTTTCTTCATCAACCAAATCATCTAAGCCAAATAATTCTAGTTGAATTTTACACAATTCCCAATTCTCTTTTGCATCAGATTTGATAGTTACTTCTTTATTTTCAATTTCAGCTAACAAGAACTTTTTGATGAATTTTGCTCTTTCTATGTGTAGTGTATTGTTATCATTTTCGTTTCCTTCTACAGAACTGTAACTCATAATCTCAATACTGTGAATTCCAATTTTCGCCTGTAACTTTGGAGTATTTGTCGCTATAATTTCATCTCGATCAAAGTTAAAATATACATCTTGCATTCCTATAATTCCTTCTGTTACAAAATCGATCGTTTCTTGTTGCAAGTTTGGCGGAAATGGTAGTAAATCGTAATCTTTTCTGGAAATTGTTATCGGATAATTATAGTCACATTTAACGCCACTTTTAATGAGTACCATGCTCATTTGAATATCTTTTCCGACTAAATGATCTGGAAGTTCACCAATTTTAGTAATCAACCTGTAGGTACTTTTTGAACTATTATTTGCAAAAAGCTCTTTTTTATAGATTGGTCTTAGCAGAATACCATCGTATATCTCTGAAACGTCTAAATTGTTTTTCTTTCCACATTCAAACTGATTTCGCTGTATAATATCTATTGCAATTCCGTCATTTTCATTTTCTATTAATTCAGCAACAACGCGTTTATCATGGTAATACAAAAAAATATCTTTTCCTTCAATACTGACAGAATTCCCAAGATTTATAGCAATATTCCTTTCGTTTCCCATTAAGCTAAAACAATCAAGCATTTCGATTTCTGTTGGTGATTTTATTTCAAATGCGTTTAAAGAAAGTTGTCCTTCAATGCTAATTCCCATGCCGCCAAATACATGTGCTGCAAAAATCCGCTTGCTTTTTTTGTCATAGGCAAAGCCAAAATCGCCATGTGTATAATTGTCTGAAATCATGTTTGCATAATGTCCAGGAGAATTTTTCCAAGCAATAAACATTTCATGTGCAATACGCTTAAGTAATGTTTTTTTTATCGGTGTTTTTTTAGGTTTTGTATATAGAATATTCTCGCCGAACACACTGAATTCCTTAGAAAATTGTTCGATTCTTTTTCTTGGAGTTCGTAACGAATCAATACGTTGTTCATGCGACAATTTCCTGTTTTTCTGTATATAGTTTGCATGCAATTGTGCCGCTTTCTGTAAATCTACATGTAAGATAAGTGGTTGTATACCTTGACTTTTTCGTAAGGTGTTTACTTTTTTGAAAAGTATTTTTCGTATTTCTTCCTTGTCAGAAACTCTAAGTTGTGCATAACCAACTTGAAAGATCATAAAAGAAAGTACGAACAAAAACCACCTTTTCATCATATAATTTTATACTTCTGGAGTTGTGTTGATTTCTGCTATTTCATTTTCAACAATTTTATTATCAG
This sequence comes from Kordia sp. E, assembly GCF_056033805.1. Classification (NCBI taxonomy): domain Bacteria; kingdom Pseudomonadati; phylum Bacteroidota; class Flavobacteriia; order Flavobacteriales; family Flavobacteriaceae; genus Kordia; species Kordia sp. E. The sequence continues at coordinate 488,743 of NZ_JBRASR010000003.1, read as the reverse complement.
GAACAATTCCAAAGAGTTTTTCTTTCCAGTTTTTCCATTTGTAGATTTTCGCCAAGATGAATAGCATCAATGGATAAATTACCAATACAGGAAAAATGATATCGAAGAATCCGGCAGAAGGTTCAGAAGTATCTACAAATATTGCGTCTGTTTGCAATGCTGACCAATTAGTTGTCACTAGTAATGCAGTTAAGATATTGTTTCCTGCATGATATCCAAGTGCTAATTCCATTCCATCATCCATTAGCGTCATGATTCCTAAAATTAATCCTGTTCCAATGTAGAATACCATTGAAATATATCCGAGTTTTTCTACTTCAGGATTAGCGGCATGCATGACACCAAAAATTACAGAAGTGAATAATAATGGCACCCATTTTCTGTGTAGTATCGTTGGTCTTTTTTTACTTTCATGATCCAAGATATATGTTATTAACAACATCAATAACCCAGTAATTCCTATGTTTGGCCAAAACTCAAGTTTTAGATTTGCATATAAAATAAAGTATACTACAGGCGCTATTGCCATGACAGTTAACAAAATAGGAATCCATTTGTTTTCTTTTAGATTCACGCCAATTCCTTGCATCAAATACCCTCTAAAAAGGTATTCTTCAAAACTTGTTTGTATCGGAAGAAATAGCAAACAGATAACTAATAAGGTGAGAAATGGACCTAGTTTAAAGTTCCATTCCAAGCCAGTTGGCGATAAATAATAACTAACAGCAAAGATTATCAAATTGAAAATTACGACAAGAAAGAAACCTACAAATATTCGTTTCCAATCTATTTTACTTCGTGAAGTTGTTAGTGAAAGAAACGATAGTTTGTGCAATACTTTGTTTGAGAATAATACACCGGCCAACCCAAAAGCAAAGGAAACAATCATCATAAATAGGAATAAATTACTTCCCATTAGCTCAACCATTCCGCCGATAGATGTTGGTGCTAGATCTGAGTTCATTATTTCTTGAACACTCATTCCTGATTCACTAGCATTTTGAAACATTTTGACAAATAATACAATCACTAATGGAATTGCGCCTATGAGTTGCCATGTAATAAATGTAATCAACGTTCCGATGATGTATCGCCAAAATTCGTATAAACCTTTGTAAGCTTGTTTAATAAACATAGTTGTTTTATTTTTTTATGTATGGTACATTCCATACTTTTTCTGCATTGTATTGTAATGCACCATTTTTTATAGTTAATGGTGAATCGAAATTGTTTGTATATAAACTTCCTGTTCCTAAACCTTGTGGTAAGTTACTTTGCAATGTATGTGTCCATTGTGCAATAGCATTGAGTCCAACGTTACTTTCTAACGCACTTGTAATCCACCAATCGATGTTTTGCATTGATGCTAATGAAATCCATTCTGAACTTCCTGCATATCCACCAACCAAACTTGGTTTCAAGATAATATATTGTGGTTGAATGGTTTCGAGTACTTTTTTCTTGTCTTCTGTATGAAAAACACCAATCAATTCTTCATCTAACGCAATTGGCAATGGTGTTTCTTTACAGAGTTTTGCCATTGCTTCATATTGTCCTTGCTTGATTGGTTGTTCTATGGAATGCAATTCAAATTCTGCCAAGCGTTTTAACTTTTCCAAAGCAGTTGCAGGTGTAAATGCTCCATTTGCGTCTACACGTAATTCAATGTCATTTACTGAATATTCCTTACGAATGCTTTGCAATAGTTGTAGTTCTGTTTCGAAATCAATCGCACCAATTTTCATTTTGATACATGAAAAACCAGTTGCGAGTTTTTCTTTTATTTGCGATTTCATGAAAGCTGCATCGCCCATCCAAATTAAACCATTGATATTTATTGCTTCTTTTCCTTGCGTAAACGAAGATGGATTTAGCAAAAATGGAGTTTCAGATTGTAATGATAAAAATGCTTGTTCTACTCCAAATTGAATCGATGGAAATGTTATTAATTCTTTTAGTAAAACATCTCTACCTAATTGTATATTTTCACATGTCCAACGTAATTTTTCTTCATAGTTTGGGACATCATCAATACTTAAACTTCGCAAAATACCGCACTCACCTATTCCTTGTTTTTCTCCATCAATAAGATGAATAAACCAAGTTTCTTTTTGTTTTAATACACCACGCGACGTTCCGCTTGGTCGTTTAAAATCTAAGATATGTTTGTGATATGTTGCTTTCAATTTGTTGATATGTTGGTATTTGGGTTTTGGGTTTTGGGTTTTGGGTTTTGGGTTTTGGGAAAATAAACTAAACTTTTATGCTTTTTCCTATTTCTAATAAAACTAGTTCTTTATGTCTGTCTGCAAATTTTTGTTTCGCTTCCGCTTGATCAATCTTTATTGGTGGAAATGAATCGTAATGATATCCTAAAACTTTATCGCATTCCACAAAATCACTTGCAATAATTGCATCATCAATGCCCATTGTAAATGTATCTCCAATTGGCAAGATTGCTAAATCGAGCTTTGTTTGTAATGGAATGAGCTTCATGTCGTATGTCAACGCTGTATCGCCAGCAATGTATATTGATTTTCCATTAGCTGTTAAGACAAATCCGCCTGGTTGTCCGCCATACGAACCATCTGGAAATGATGAGGTATGAATTGCATTTACATATTTTGCTGAGAATGTTTCTGTTTTATACGTTCCGCCATGATTCATTCCAAAGACTTTAAAATCTTTTCCTCCATAATGCATTGCAATTTCATAGTTAGAAACTATCGTTGCGCCTGTATTTTTAGCTATGGTTTCTACATCTAATATATGATCTTGGTGTGCATGCGTCACTAAGATATAATCCGCTTTTAAGGCATTTATATCAATATGAGCAGCCATAGGATTTCCTGAAATAAAAGGATCAACAATAATGTTTGTAGCGCCAAACTCAATATGTAAAGAAGCGTGTCCTAAATATGTAATGTTCATGCTGTGTTTTTTTTAGTGTTAAATTATTCTAATACTAGAAATTGTTTTTTCTTCCTTCTTGTTGTCGTTGTGATAAATTTTCCATCGGTAAACGTTCCATAAAAAGGCATATAATATACTTTTCCTCTGTTATCTTGAATTTTATCATATGTAACTTTTCCGTCACTAGAATATACAATATCGTATAGCGATGAAGATTCAAACCAGCCTTTTGATACTTTGGTACGACCATCTTTCTTTTCTAGCAAATTTTTACCCGAATTTAAGATCACGTGCAATTCATCATTCTTTAAAAACACATTATACGAAGGTGCCGTCGATCTTTTAAAGATACTTCTTCCCCAACTTAGTTCGCCATTTCCATTAAATTTCAAAATTAAAATATCGTCATAATGTGGAACCGAACGCCAATAACCTCCATTCACTCCTGTGCTCACATATTGTGTTGTGATGTAGAATTCCTCCGCTAATATATACGTATTTCCTTGTGTATCTTCTATCGTATAATCAACGTAAAAGTTACGTAATTCTTTTGCCTTTTTCTTTTTGCGTTCTCCTCTTCGATATCCATATAAGTCTTCATATACTTGCTTTGGCAATTCTGTTACTCTTTTGGAAGCTACCTTTAAATCGGATTCATTTATAACGAAGTTACAACCGCCTTTTAGTCTTCCAGAGTTTTTTTCAGAGTAAAAACCAAGCAAATGCAATTGATTATTTTTTTGACTTATGATTAATGTTCTAACAAATTTATCATCTAGTGTTACGTTTACTTGAGAGATAGTGGTTTGAGAAATTTTGTGCAATACAAATTCATAATTAGCTTTCCCTTTTTTCTTATCAAATTTCCCATCAAGATATAGTTTTCCTAAGCTATACACTGTTGCTTTATCATCAATAATTAAATCGTTGTGTGAAAAATGTTGTTTTTCATGATCGCGATAGGACTTATTATATACAAGATTTAAATTTTCTGTTTCAAATACATGAATACGATATGAATTACTTTTCTTCTTGATATTGTCCGTTGCAATAGCAATGTATTGTTGATTGGGAGATATTGCAAAACTCGTTTGACGTTTGTTACCTCCTGAGAAGAGTTCGTTACCTCTTTTTACATTTGCCTCAAAAAGCTTTGTTTTTTTGTGTGTATTGTTTTTAATATTGAAAGTATGACAGTATAGAATTCGTTCTCTCTTTTTAGGGGAATAGACTGTAAACACTTTAATTTCATTATCAAAACTCAAATGACCTTTGTATACTTCTTTCTTATCTTTTTTGATGATTTTGAAAAATTCTTTATCCAAATTACCATTAAAAACATCTAATAAGATATTCTTTTTTCCAAAACGAACAATCGCCGTTTTTCCTGCTGGATTTGTATACATAACGTCAATTCCGCCAACTTTTACTTCATCTTTGAATTGAGCACTTTCTGTAATTTTCAATTTTGTGGTAACTTCTTCTTGACTGTTTAACACAAAACTCAAAAGACAACATAATACTAATACTACGGTTTTTTTCATGTGTGATTTTAATTGAATATCGCAAATAAAATAGCGTATAGAAATGTACTTAACGCAACTTTTTTTAATTCAGGATCTAGTTCTTTGTGGATGATGTTTTTTCCAACAACAATCATATTCATTACTAATGGAATGAATGCAATGAGAAATATAAATTGTGTTGGTGAATGATAATTTTTGTTTACATATACTATTGAACAAATCAATGCGCCAATAATTAAACCATAATGATATAATTTGGCTTTTTGACTTCCTATTTTGACAACCAACGTGTTTTTTCCATGCGATTTATCCTTGATACGATCACGCATATTGTTAAGATTCAACACGGCTGCACTCAACAATCCGATTGCAGTTGCTGGCAAGAAAATGTCAAAATTTAATGATTTTGTATATAAAAAGTAACTTCCCACAACACTTAACCAACCAAAGAAGAGAAAGACAAAAATGTCTCCTAAACCTGAATATCCATACGCACTTTTACCAACTGTATATTTTACAGCTGCTATAATTGAGGTTATTCCTAAGAAGAAAAATAGTATTGAATAGCTAAAATTTTCGCTTCCAAATGCAACATAAATAACTGACAATGCTAAAATTAGCGTAATTACTGCCGTAATAATCATGGCACTTTTCATTTGCTTTGGCGAAATAATCCCCGAAGCTACCATGCGTTTTTCTCCTTCTCTATCATCATCTGTTCCTTTAATTCCGTCTCCGTAATCATTGGCAAAGTTTGATAATACTTGAAAACCTATTGTAGTTAGAATACATAACCAGAAAAGTAGTGACATCCATACTTGTGGACATCCAAAACAACAATTAAAAACTCCGCCTTCATTCAATAAACTATATTCATTACCTAATGAACAACCTATTATAATTCCAGAAATAGATAAAGGTAAAGTTCGTAATCGAGCGGCAGCCAGCCATGCTTTTATCATGTATACTAATTTTTGTAAATATACAATTTCAAAAAATATTGAAAAAGGTAATGGTATTGTTTTTGATTTACTTCTTTTATCATAATATTCTATTAATTTTGCACACACAATTCTCAGTTTTGAGTACATTGCGTTTTACTTTTTATTTTACATCTATGAAATTGAAATTCAGCTTATTATTTCTACTTTTTCCACTGTTTTTTATGCTTGCGCAAGATGGAGCTGTTTGGAATACGTATCAGGCAAAACAAGAAAAAGGTGTAAGTTCTACAAATGTCCGAATGGATTTGATTGAGAAAGCGCCTATAAATGGTTATGACTTTCTTTTTTATGTAAAAATTGACTATCGTGTTACAAAAGAGAGTGATTTCCCGATAGGAAATAAATTGAAAAAATTATACCAAATTAAAGATGCTATTTTTGATACGGTAAACGGTAATACAGACACATATTATGCAGGTTCGTTTATGTATGATGGCAATCGTTTTGAGTATTATTATGTAAAAGATGCTTCAGGTCTTGAAGATAAAATTGACAAGTTATTTAGCGAAAAATATAGTAGAGAAAAGTACAAAGTATTCGTCCGAGAAGATAGTTCTTGGGAATTATACAAAGATTTTTTGTATCCGAATGATGAAATAAAAAACTTTATGTCGAATCGTGATACGCTGATTCAACTTAGAAATGTGGGCGATGTTGCTGAGCATGCAAGAAAGATAGAACACTACGCAAAATTTTCAACAAAAGAGGATAGAACCAAGTTTATTGCAGACATAAAACAGCTTTCATACACGATTGAATACAAAAAAACTATTGATGATGAGTCACGTCCGTACGAAGTAAAGTTTCATAGAGATGATAAAACATCAATGGAACGTATTTCTAAGATTACCACAGAACTGATCGAATTTTCCAAAAAATATTATGGTAAATATGATGGTTGGGAAACGTTTGTTTGGAAGAAGTAATAGTTATCAGTTATCAGTTATCAGTTATCAGTTGAAAATACATTTACATTTTAAATTCGACATTTATTCTTTGTTGATTCGTTAGTTTGTTACACTCTGAACTCATCACTTTTAACTCTTAACTTTTGTTGATTTGTTATTCGTAATTGGATCTTGGTTGTTAAATCTGAAATACATTTAACACACTTAAAGTCGCATACCAATTCCCATGCTTACGGTATGAATGTTTTCGTTGAATCTGTTCCCAGAAATTTCTCCATCTAGCGAAAGCTTTATAAAATCTGCCGAAACTTCTACAAAAAATCGACCTGTAACGTCATATGCTGCACCAAATCCGTAGCTAATTCCACTTTGTGTATCTGTAACTCGTTCACCATTTGGCTGCACGCCAGGATCAGGATTATTAATAATATCAAAACCCGTAGTTGACGTTTTCAGCGAGACTGTATAAAAGCTATATCCTAAAGACACGTATGGTTTTAGTTTTGGAAGATTGGTAATGTTGAATTCTCCAATGATTTCTGGTTTAATGACAAATGCACCTCCATTTATATCATCAAAAAAAGTGTAATCAAAATAGTCTACAGCTATAGCTGCTTTTACAGAAACCAACTGTGTATCTGCAAATTGATACCGAAAGTCAGCTCCAATCAAACCTACATATCCATTCGCTATAAAGTTATCACCTGTAGATAACGGGTAATGTAATCCGACATCAAATAAAGGTTCAACAGCTACTGTATCTTGATCTTGTGCATTTCCCAATTGAAAACTTAGAAATACTAAAAGGATGATGAGTTTTTTCATGTAGTTGTTGTTGGTTTGTTATTCGTTTGTTTGTATAACGCCACAGAGTACTTTTTATTGAAAGAGAAATTATTTAAAATATCTATAGTGTATACAGAGGCTTATTGCTGCTTTCTCTTCAATAAATTCAGTCACTAAACAGAAACAAAAAATCTCAATACTAACAACTAATATCTCAATACTAGCCTATGGAATCCATTTTTTCTCAAAGTTTGGCTTGCGTTTTTCTAAGAATGCATCTCTACCTTCTTTGGCTTCTTCTGTCATGTATGCTAAGCGTGTTGCTTCACCGGCAAATACTTGTTGACCAACCAATCCGTCGTCCGTAAGATTCATGGCAAACTTCAACATTTTTATAGACATTGGCGATTTTGCTAAGATTTCTTGTGCCCATTCAAAAGCTGTATCTTCTAATTCGTCATGTGGAATTACCGCGTTTACCATGCCCATTTCATACGCTTCTTGTGCTGAATAGTTTCTTCCTAAGAAAAAGATTTCTCTCGCTTTTTTCTGTCCAACCATTTTTGCCAAATATGCCGAACCATATCCTGCGTCAAAACTTGTTACATCTGCATCCGTTTGCTTGAAGATTGCATGTTCTTTACTTGCTAACGTTAAATCGCATACAACGTGCAAACTATGTCCACCACCAACTGCCCAACCTGGTACTACACAAATAACTGCTTTTGGCATGAAACGAATTAAACGCTGTACTTCTAAAATATTTAATCTATGGTAACCATCTTGTCCAACATATCCTTGATTTCCTCTTGCTTTTTGGTCACCGCCACTACAAAAAGAGTATACGCCATCTTTACTTGATGGACCTTCAGCAGAAAGTAAAACTACACCAATAGTTACATCTTCGTGTGCATCTCTAAACGCATCTAACAACTCACTTGTCGTATGCGGACGGAATGCATTACGAACATCTGGTCGGTTAAAAGCGATTCGGGCAACACCATCAGCTTTTTTGTATGTGATATCTTCATATTCTTTTACCGTTTTCCAATCAGGTTTACTCATATTTTTTAGTATTTTGCGTAAAAATAATTCATTTTACACACTTTTCAAGATTTTATTGATTCAAATTCTTCTAAAGTAATACTTATTAAACCAACCTATTTGCGATGAAAAAAATATTGTTATCCGTTTTCTTACTGAGTTTTTCAATCAGCACTTTTGCACAAGATTATGAGTTTAAAACTACTGTTGATTTAGAAGCAACACCTGTTATTAGTCAAGGACGTACAGGAACTTGTTGGAGTTTTTCGGCTTCTTCTTTTTTAGAATCTGAAATCATTCGTTTGACCGGCAAGCAAATTAATATTTCTGAGATGTATAACGTACGAAATACGTATCCAAAGAAAGCCTGGAATTACGTAATGCGCCAAGGAAAAACACAATTTAGTGAAGGTGGATTGGCACATGATGTTATCAATGCAGTTGCTGCTAACGGACTGGTTCCAAATAGTGCGTATTCCGGTTTGAAAGCTATAGAAACTACACATAATCATGCTGAAATGGTTGCTGTTTTGAAAGCAATGTTGAATGTCTATATCAAAAATCCTGGAAAGAAATTATCAACTAATTGGAAACCCGCTATTGAAAATGTATTGAATGTATATTTAGGAAAACGCCCAGAATCATTCAAGTTTGAAGGAAAAACGTATACACCACAATCATTTTTAGAAATGACAAAGATTAATCCGGATGATTATGTTACGATTACATCTTTTACGCATCAACCGTATTATGAATCATTTGTTTTAAATATTCCTGATAACTTTTCTAACGGAAGTTTTTATAATGTAACCTTAGACGAATTGGTTGCTGTAACTAAAAATGCATTGAAAACTGGTTATACTGTTGAGTTGGATTGCGATGTTTCTGAAGCTACATTTTCTTCAAAATATGCAGTTGCAACAATTCCTGAAAAAGCAGTTAAAAGTAGAAAAGATTTCTCTGCGAAAATTCGTAAAGAAAAAACGATTACTGCTGATTATCGCCAGCAAGAGTTTGAAAATTTCACGACTACAGACGATCATTTAATGCACATTACTGGGTTATCAACTGATCAAAATGGAAATACTTATTTCCGAGTAAAAAATTCTTGGGGAAGTAATACTGATCGTGTTCCAAATGACGGACATGTGAATATGAGTGAAGCATTTTTTAGATTGAAAACTATTTCTGTAATGGTTCATAAAGATGCATTACCAAAAGCATTACGTCAAAAATTGAATTTGTAACATTTCTATTAGATTTCATACTGATTTTATATGAAATCGAACAAAAGAATACAGCTTAAACAACGCCTAAGTATTGCAGGTATCGGAAAACTTCGTTTTTGGACAGGTATTGGTTTGGGTGTTTTTAGTGCGCTCTTATTTTTTGGTTTTATCTTTTATATACTAGAACTCGTTGACCTTTTTAGAGTTATTCAAAATTTTGACTTCAGTATAAAAAATAAAAAACAACTTCAGTTTGAAAAGCTATTCTTATTAGCACTTTCTATTGCTTTTGGAAACAATACAATGCTTAAATATTGGTTTGTAAGACCTTCAAAATATCTTACTAAAACCTATAAATATACTTCTGCACGTATTGTTAACTATTCACTATTTATAGAATATGTTGTATTGTTTGGAGCTCTAAGTTTTATCACTCGTTTTTTACTATATGCGCCATTTATTGATATTAATATTTTTAATGAATATGGGTATGTATTGTATTTATTTCCTGTGTACTTATTTTACATCTCTTGGACAGAGATTTCTAGATATATTAAGACGCAACGTTGGATGCTCTATGTTTTTGTTATGACTATTTTATTTGTTGTGTTATTTAGTTTTATTGATGTTTCTTCTTATAAGATAGGAGAAATCGCTTTTAGAAAAATGCATGATGAAGAAATCACTTATATCGAAAATGAAGTTGAAAAGGCGAAGCGTAATTACAATATTACTTTTTCTGATGAAACTATTAATACTTTAAAAGAATTACGCACTGAACGAGCATATAGTTTATTAGAAAAAACACGTCTTGCTTTTAATATTGATGGAAAAGTATCACTAGACACAATAGTTTTAGAAAAAATATTGCTTCACAATATGAAAGGATATTATATAGACATTCGCAATCCATACACATACACAACTCCTGTTAAAGTTTATGAACAACTCAGGAAAGTAGATCCAAATTCATACGAAGCTACTGAGTTATTAAATTTAATAGCAACTTTCCATGAAGTAGGAACATATTTATACAATGATGATATTGTAGAAATCGACACTTCAATTAGAGGCAAAAGTAGTTTATTATACAATAATACCTTACCAGGATTGAATCGTGATTATGATATAATGTATAGTCAAACTTCTTTTTTACTATATAATCTTCAAAAGTTAGGTACTTATAATCATCATCCTTTTTTTAATTCCAAAACTTCTTTTCCGCCTCCAATTCCAATATTCTATAATGGATTAGAAGATAAATTCCCTGAATTTGAACACTAATTAAAAAATATGCTATTTTGGTATCATTTTTGATGCATTATAAAAATCAATCATCATTCATCAAAAAACTGATTTTACCATGAGAACCACATATCTAATTAGCTGCCTTATAGCACTTTTGGCTTTTAGTAGTTGCAGCATCGAAGAAGAGGAACAAACATTTGATTTAACTCAAAAATTAGTCGCACATTACGCATTTGACGGAAATACTAAAGACGCAAGTACTTTTAATGTAACTGCGGAAACTAGCGGTGTAAAACTTACATATGACCGATATGCAAATCCAAGACATGCATTTTATTTTGACGGGAACGATGATAAAATTGTAATTCCTGCAAATGAGCATATCAACTTTACAAATGAGTTTACTATTAATTTATGGGTAAAAACGGACGCAACACATTTACAACAAGTATTATACAAAAATGTAGCAGACGATAAACAATTAAATGCTGCTTATGGCATTTCATTAGGTCACACACCAAAAGATCGAGTTCAAAGAGCCACAAACGATATCATTTTCTCTATTGCTCCATATGGAACTGTACAAGAATTACGAAAATTCGATTATGAAGAAGAAACTTGGTATATGATTACATGCATTTTAAAAGATGACATCATGTATTTGTATATTAATGGAAAACCTGCCGTATTGAAATATATTGATGGCGAGTTATCTACCTCATCGTTGCCATTGATCTTAGGAAATGATCCAACAGGAAAGAATCCATTTCAAGGAAGTATTGATGATTTGCGTATGTATAGTGAAGCAAAGTCTTTAGATTTTATTGAATACTTACACAAACAATAAATAGACAAAAACAAAACATAAAAAAAGGCGCGTTTTTCAACGCGCCTTTTTTATATTATGTTAATTTGATTCCGTCAGAATTAATTACAATTTGCTTTTCTTTATACAAGCTTCCAATCGCTTTCTTAAAGGTCTTTTTACTCATCTTTAAGCGTTTTTTTATCTCTTCTGGATCACTTTTATCGTGTAATGGCAAAGTTCCACCATTTCGTTCTAACGCATCCAAAATTATTTGCCCAGAAGGTTCTATATTTTTGTACCCAATAAGTTGTAACGATAAATCAATTTTATTGTCTTCACGAATTTTTGAGATAGCACCTTTTAGCTTTTGCCCAAGTTTTAAATCCTTAAAAATTTCATCATTGTATACCAATCCTTTGTGTTTTTGATTGATAATCATTTCTACACCTAAATCAGTAAAACGAGAAACAATTAAATCAACTTCCTCAAAGCGTTCTACAGTTAATTCCTCATTGCTTATATATTTATTCGTCTTGCTCGAACCTACTAAACGATTAGTTTCTTCATCTAAATAGCAATATACAACATACCATTTACCTTCTTCCATGTCGCGCGCTTGTTCTTTAAACGGCACAAACAAATCTTTTTCTAATCCCCAATCTAAAAAAGCTCCATAATCACTCAATGCAGTTACACGTAATAAAGCAAATTCATTTACTTTCATGTGTGGTTTTAGCGTTGTTGTTACTGGACGCTCATGACTATCTAAGTAGGCAAAAACAGAAAGCTTATCTCCTATTTCAAAAGAAGTTGGCACATACTTATTCGGTAACAAAATTTCATTTCCTTCATCATCGCCTAAGAAAAGTCCTGGAGGCGTTTCTCGTAATATCTCTAATGTATTAAGTTGTCCTAAATGAATCATTATGTGTAAATTTTCGCCAAAGGTACGTTTTATCTAACTATTACAATAAAAAAACGCCATCCTAGTGAAGGATAGCGCTTATTAAAACATATATAATAGTACTCTTAACTGTATATTTCTTGTTTTCCAAAATGTACTGTTAGTAAATAATATACAACAGCTCTGTATTTATTTCTGTTTGAACGACCATACTTTTCAATAACTGCATCAATTGCCTTATCTAAATCAGCGCTATCTGCTAATCCTAATTTTTTAATTAAGAAATTGTTTTTTACAGTAGCTAACTCTTTTTCGTCAGTTCCTGAAACAGTAGCAGCATCTTTATTGTAAATAGCTGGACCACATCCTATAGTTACTTTTGTCAATAAATCCATATCAGCAGTAACTCCGCATTTATCTTTTAAATCTGCAGCATACTTTGTAATTAACTCATCTCTTTTACTCATAATACTTTGAAATTTTTAATAATAAAATGATTAATAATATCTATTTTCAAATGTACTAGAAGTAGAAATATTCCTTCTTTTTTGGAATAACTAGTTATTAATTTTCGTTGAAGAACTTAAAATAATCGATCAACGTAACATCATTGTCAATTCGTGGTGTAAAAACTTCTAAAATCTTAGGTTTCTCACTTTCATTGTAAAAAGTTTGAAGTTCGGTTTTAAGTGTCTCTTGATCAGTAGCCGTTAGATATTCAAACTGATACATTTCTGCCAACTGTTTTGCCGTATGTGAATGAATGGTTTCAAAATACGTATTGAAGTTCACTGTATTTTTATTTCCAGGCAAAATTCTAAAAATTCCACCACCACTATTGTTCACTAAAATGATTCGAAAATTTTTCGGAATGTAATTATTCCATAGTGCATTACTATCATAAAAGAAACTTAAATCACCTGTAATTAACATCGTCTGTTTGTCTGCCACTACGGAAGTTCCAACAGCTGTAGACGTACTACCATCAATTCCGCTTGTTCCTCTATTACAGTACAATTCAATATTTGAATCTATTTCAAATAATTGTGCATATCGCACAGTAGAGCTGTTTCCTAAATGCAAAATTAATGATGTTGGTAAAGAAGCAATAATAGTTTCAAATGCTTTTAAATCTGTAAACTCTATTTGTTGTAAATACTGTGCATGTTTTGCTTCACGATCAATCTTTATCGCATTCCAAAAATGTTTATACGAACTTTCAATTGGTATTATTTGTCCAAAAAATGATTCAAAGAAATCATTCGGATTCATCTGAAAGAAATGTTCCAAACAAAAAAACGTATCAAATACTCTATTATCGTGAATATGCCAATGATGCTTCGGTTGTCGCTTTCGCAAGATAGCTTTTATCTTCTTGGAAACAATCATTCCGCCAAGTGTCAACATTATTTCTGGTTGAAACTCATCAAGCAATGTTTCGTTTTTTTCAATAGGTAAAATTAGTTGATCTATCGCATTAAAAAATCGTTCATCACGTAAGTTTGAAGTCGTTTCGGTTAACACCATTACAGAAGGATCTTCTGCTAAGATTTCTAAGTACTTTTTTAGAATTGTATTCGGCGGTAATGTACCTACCAATACTAACTTTCTTTTTGCCTGACTCCAAATTGATGCAGCAGTAGTAATTCTTGAAGGTTCTATTGATGTTTTTGGTTTCTCAGGAATTAATTTTGGCAAAATATCTTGCGTTTCCTGCATTGTATACAAAGGTTCATCAAAAGGAGCATTGATATGAACTGGTCCATTTGTTTCAACAGCAGCATTTAATGCCATGTTAATTTCCTGCTCATTGTATGTTTGCACTTTACTCTGTAATTCACGTTCCATCTCCTTCGATAATTGATGTGTGTCACGTAAAATTGTGCTTTTATGAACAATATCCTGCTTTAGATTTGCTTCATAATTGATATGATTTTTAAACACATGCTTTTGTCGAATCGTTTGTCCGTCTCCAACATCAATTAAATAAGCTGGTCGGTCTGCCGAAATTACCACAACAGGAACATTACTATAATAAGCTTCTGCAATTGCCGGATAATAATTTAACATTGCCGAACCCGAAGTACAAATAACAGCTACAGGTTTCCCCAATTGTTGTGCCATTCCTAATGCAAAAAATGCTGCACAACGTTCGTCAACAATACTATATGCGTGAATTTCTGGATGTTGTGAAAAACTCAAGGTTAATGGTGCATTTCGTGAACCCGGAGAGATCACGATATGGTTAATTCCTTTGGCAATACAAAGCGCAACTAAGGTTTGCGCAAGTGGGATTTTTGAGTATATCATTTGTATGACAAAAATACAATTTTCAATGTACTTTTTATAATACTCGTTTCATTATTTGTGATTTAGCAAGTGTTTCTTGCCATTCCGATTCTGGATTTGAATCTTTGACAATTCCGCCGCCAATGTAAAGTGTTGCTCTTGTATCGTTTAACTCCATACAACGAAGGTTTACATACAATTCCGAATTGGTTCGCACAGCTCTATATGCGCTGTTTTCTTGATTTTTTCGATTTCTATTTCTTGAAGTTTCTTCACGCACATTCAATTCGCCTAAATATCCTGTATAAAATTTACGATCATAATCTTCTTCCTTCAAAATAAATGCTTTTGCTTCAACCGTTGGAAAACCACAAATGGCTGGCGTTGGATGTAAAGTTGTAATGATATCTCCTATATTGATTGCTGGTGAAATTCGTCCTGAAATCATCGAACGCAAGTGAACTAAACTTCCAGCCTGATGTGTTTCGACCGCACCAACCGTAACATTAGACGTTACATCTTGTAATCGATCTACAATATAATCTGTGACAATTTGTTGTTCATCTATTTCCTTTTGATCCCAAGAAACTGCTACATTTTCTTCTAGTTTTCGTGTTCCTGCTAAAGACATCGTTGTAAATGTACTTCCTTTTGCATGTACTAAAGTTTCAGGCGTTGCGCCAAGCCACATTCCTACTTTCGGGTGAAACCAAATGTATACAAATGCTGTTTTATATGTAGTCAACAATTGTTGAAATAAGGTAAAAGGATTTTTCTCTGTTGTAATTTCTTCTTTTCGAGATAATACAATTTTTTTTATATCTGAGTTTTGAATCGTATCAACTCCTTTTGCAACTAAATTGATATGTTTTTGATGCGCTTTCGCGGAAATATTCTCTGAAATAACTGATACTTCAGGTATTGAAATATCCTCAATTGTAGTTTGTTGAATAGCTCTAAACGGAATTAAAACTGCTTGTTTTGTTGCATCAAACGGAGCAAATACAAATCCGCTTTCCGTAAAGTTTGAAACTTCATGTACAATATCATCATGTTGAAATATACTACTCATCAACGTCGCATTCGGCTTACGATACGCAACAAAAGGCAAGTTTTTTTTAAAGTGTGCAGCTAAAGTTTCAATCATGAATATCCGTTGAGATTATTTAGGCAATACAATCGTTGTTAATTTACACAATGAAATTAATGTTCCTGTTTCATCTTCTACTTTAATTTCCCATAAATGCGTTGTGCGTCCTTTATGAATTGGTCGTGCAGTAGCAAATACTTCTCCTTCACGTTTACTTTTTAAATGATTTGCTGAAATCTCTAATCCTTTTACTTTAAATTTTGTAGCATCAATGAATAAATGTGAAGCTGTACTTCCTACTGTTTCTGCCAACGCAACAGTTGCGCCACCATGCAGTAATCCTTGTGGTTGATGCACACTTGGATTTACGGGCATTTTTGCAGTCAAGTAATCTTCTCCAACATCTGTATATGAAATTTGAAGCGTTTCAAGCAATGTATTTGGAACAATTGCATTGAGTTGTTTCAGAATTTCGTCTTTTTTTAAATTCATTTAATATATTTATAGAATTGTATCAACAATCATTTTTTGATATTACAAAAATACAAAACACTAGCGCAAATTTAATGATGAACGAAAAAGAAATATCATACGAAATCACAAATACATATACGACAGTTAACAAACTTACTTCTAAAACTAAGAATGTATGGTTTGCTTGTCACGGAATTGGTTTTTTAAGTCGCTATTTTGCAGCTTATTTTGGAGCATTAAACCCTGAAGAGAACTATATTATTGCTCCACAAGCTTCATCAAAGTATTATTTAAAAAACGAATATAAACATGTTGGTGCTAGTTGGCTCACAAAAGAAAATACCCAAAAGGAAATTGAAAATGTGATGAAAAATTTAAATGCTATTTATGCTTCAGAGCAAATTCCTGATGATGTAAATTTTTATATTTTAGGATTTTCGCAAGGTGTTTCTGTGGCGTTGCGTTGGGTTGCACGTTATAAAATTCCATGTACCAAATTAATAATTTACGCAGGAAGTATTCCACATGAATTAAAAACTGAAGATTTTGAGTTTATCAATCACAATACAACCAAAGTGATTAATATTGTTGGAGATAAAGATGAATATTTTACTGAAAAACGCATGCGACAAGAACTTGAAAAGATGCAATTATTGTTTGGAGATAATTACTTTTTCAACACTTATGAAGGTACGCATCAAATGTCTGGAAATGTACTTTTAGAACTTGCTGATTAATAAATATTTACGAAAATTACCTACCTATTGTACGGCGATCACGTAATGCAAAGTGTTATTTTATATATAAGTTTACTGCATCAAAAAAATATTGAGTTAAATTGAAGATTTCCTAAAAAACCTAAATTTAACTCAACAACGACCAAATAACCAATCACAACCAATCTTAAAAAGCACAACGTTATAAAACGTTGTGCTTTTTTACGTTTGTCATTTTTTTGTCATAAAATCGCTTCGTTTGTATTGAATATTATTTAGAATTAATGAAAATAAAACTACTCATAAGTAGCTATTTTTTGTTTTCTTTGTAAGATATGATAGCCCTAAATAAAATTAAAAGTACCCTAAAAGAATATTTTGGTTACGACCAATTTAGACCATTGCAAGAAGAAATTATTCATTCAATTTTTGAAGGAAATGACAACTTAGTTATTATGCCTACAGGTGGCGGAAAATCGATCTGTTTCCAGTTGCCAGCACTATTATTAGAAGGAATTACAATTGTTATTTCTCCCTTGATTGCATTGATGAAAGACCAAGTTGATGGATTGACTACAAACGGAATTGCCGCAGCGTATATTAATAGTAGTCAGTCAGAAAGTGAACAACAAGAAATTTATGCCAAAATTGCAGCAAACGAAATCAAGTTATTATATACAGCTCCTGAAAGTTTATCATACTTAGAACACATTTTTACAAGTCAAAAAATTAGCCTAATTGCTATTGACGAAGCACATTGTATTTCATCTTGGGGACACGATTTTCGTCCTGCGTATACAAATCTTGGTTATTTAAAGAATCGTTTTCCAGATATTCCAGTAATTGCATTAACAGCAACTGCCGATAAAGCAACTCGTGAAGACATTGCAAATCAACTAAATATCCCAAATGCAACACAACATATTGCCTCGTTTGATCGTAAGAACTTAAAATTAGAAGTTCGTCCTGCAAATGATCGTGTGACACAAATTATTAATTTTATTCAAGATCGTCCAAACGAAAGTGGAATTATATATTGCTTAAGTCGAAAAGCTACCGAAACAGTTGCTGAGAAATTGCAAGCTTCTAATGTAAATGCCATGGCATATCATGCAGGAATTGCACATAATATTCGTTCTCAAATTCAAGAAGACTTTATTAATGATGCATGTCAAGTGATTTGTGCTACGATTGCTTTTGGAATGGGAATTGACAAATCGAATGTACGTTGGGTTATTCATTATAATTTACCCAAAAACATAGAGGGTTATTATCAAGAAATTGGTCGTGCTGGTCGTGACGGATTGCCTTCAAACACCTTGCTTTTTCACAGTTATGGTGATGTGATTCAATTACAGAAATTTGCGCAAAATTCTGGAAATGTAGATGTACAACTTGCGAAGTTGGATCGCATGAAAGAATATGCAGATGCATTGAGTTGTCGTCGAAAAATTTTATTGAGTTATTTCGGAGAACTAATTAGTGAAGATTGTGGAAATTGTGATGTATGTGAAAATCCACCACAGTTTTTTGATGGAACTATTATAGCTCAAAAAGCCTTATCTACAGTTGCTCGTTTAGACGGACAAGAACCTATTGGAACTGTAATTGACGTACTGCGTGGCGCACAAAATAGCACCATTTTTGAAAAAGGTTATGAAAATGTAAAAACCTATGGAATTGCAAAAGAAATAGCTTGGCTTGACTGGAAACAATACCTGACACAATTAATTAATCAAGGATATTTAGAAATTGCTTTTCATGAAAATAATAAATTAAAGCTCACGCAATTTGCAAAAGATGTACTGTTTAAAGCACAGAAAGTTGATTTAGCAAATTTAGTAGAAGCGAAAAAAGAAGAAGAAAAACAAAAAGTAAAAACTCCAAAAGCATCGAAGAATTCATTGTTTGAACGTTTACGTCAATTACGACTTACAATTGCTCGTGAAGAAGAAGTTCCTGCGTATCAAATTTTTAGTGATGCTACATTAAAAGAAATGGAGATAGAGCGGCCAATGTCGGACGAAGAGTTTATACAAATTAATGGTGTTGGACGTAGAAAGTTAGAAAACTATGGATACCAATTCATCAAAGAAATTATAGCATTTTCAAAAGAAAAAAAGCCAAGACGTAATAAAGGTGAAACTACAAAAAAGACCTACGAATTATACCAACAAGGTTTATCAATCCCTGAGATTGCGGAAGTTCGAAAACTTGCCGAAACTACTATTTTTTCTCATATTTCTAAATTGTATGATGAAGGAAAAGATATCAATTTGATGCAATTTATTGAAAAGCACGATTTACAGAGTATTAGAGAAGCAAAAGAAACACTTGGAGATCCAGATACGTTGAAAGCATATTTTGAGCATTTTGAAGAAGCAATTCCGTATGCTACAATTCGTGTTGGATTAACCGTTTTAAATAATGAAGCATAATCAATCGTATTAACCTTTTTGAAAAAAATAGTCATTTTAAAAGTACATCCATAGCAACTAAAGGATTTTTTTAGCAGTATTACTCTACTATTCTTTAGTATTCCTCCTGGTTTTATTCTTTTCATACTTTCGATAAAAAATTTGATAGTTTTATAAATTTCAGCTAACTTCCTGTCTTTAATTTATTTAAAACTAACAACCAACCAATTATGAAAAAAAAACTACTCTTTTTGCTCCTGCTCTGTACAGGAGTTTCTTTTACCTATGCACAAGGAATTTTTGACGATTCCATTCATACAGCTACCAATTTTGGAAGTGTAAACTCGCCTGGTGGAGAAGCTGTACAAAACGTTATTGACCAGAATTCTAATACTAAATTTTTAGATTTCAATGCTTTTGACGGTATCGGTTTTGAAGTAGATTTATTAGGCGTAGCCAAAACTGCTATCGCCATGGAGTTCGTAACAGCAAACGATGCGCCCGAAAGAGATCCTACAAACTATGAAATCTCAGGATCTAATGATGGTACGATGTATACAAGCATTGCAACTGGAACAATTCCGTGTATTTCAACACGTTTCTTTTCAAGAACATTTTCATTTACAAACACAAATTCATACACATATTATAGAGTGAATTTTACAGGAACTTGTGGAACTTCATCCATTAATCAAATTGCGGATGTCCAATTATTTGAGTCTATTGGAGATTCGCCAGTAATAACATGTCCCGCAAACATTAGTGTTAACAATACTCCTGGACAATGTGATACTGTTGTAAATTATAATGTAACAGCAAATGATACTGAAGATGGAATGTTGACTCCAACAGTTACTTCTGGTTTAGCTTCTGGAGCTACATTTCCAGTAGGTGTAACAGAAGTTTTTATGAGCGTTACTGATTCTGACAACAATACTTCTAGCTGTAGTTTTACGGTTACAGTTATTGACAATGAAGATCCTGTTGCTGGTTGTCCTGCAAATATTATGCAAACTGCTGCAAACTTTGGAGATACAACAGCTGTGGTCAATTACGCTTTAACGCCAACTGATAATTGTGTATTAATTAATCCATTGACAAACTTTACACCGTTGACAAATATTAACGGAAAAGCATATTATTTATCAGACAATACATTTACGCCAGACAATGCTTTTACTGATGCAATTGCACAAGGTGGATTTGTTGGTACTATTAGAAATGCCACAGACAATACAACGATTACAGAAGCCATCAATACTGTTGGAGGAGCTGGAGACGTACTTATTGGTTTCAGTGACACAGCTACTGAAGGAAGCTTTGTATGGCAAAGTGGCGATACTTCAACGTACGACAATTGGAATCCTGGTGAGCCAAATAATGCCGGAAATGAAGATTATACAGTAGTTCAATCTAGCGGTGGCTGGAATGACGTAACAAATGGTACTGCATACAGATATCTTTTAGAAATTGATTATGTTCCTACGCAAACAGCTGGTTTGGCTAGTGGAAGTGATTTCCCGATAGGAACTACTACAAATACATTTACAATTACTGATTTGGCAGGAAACGCTGTCATGTGTTCATTTGATGTGACGATAGATGAAAATTTAAGTGTTGACGAAAATGCATTCTCAAATAGTATAAGGCTTTCGCCGAATCCTACAAAGAATGTAATTACGATTAATAGTGTTACAAATATTTCATTGAACGCTGTCCGTATTCTTGATTTAAATGGTAGAACATTACAAACCGTTTCAAACATTGGACAGTTAGCAGATGGAAAAACAATTGATGTTTCAAATCTTGCCGCAGGAATGTATTTTATGCAGCTTGAAGATACAGACAATAGAATAGCTGTGAAACGAATCGTGAAAAATTAAAAAACTTATATTTTATTTCGACTGTGCTCGATATAACAATAAAATAGTACTTTGAAAAAGTAACGCATAAAAAAAGCTCCTCAATTGAGGAGCTTTTCTTTTTTATATATTAAAGTAAATTACTTCACTTCTTCGAAGTCTACGTCTTGAACGTCTTCTCCATCTTTATCATCTCCACCAGTTGAAGCTTCTGGTCCAGCAGCTCCACCTTGTTGTGCTTCAGCTTCCGCTTTGTACATTTCTTCACTTGCTACTTTCCAAGCTTCGTTAATTTTCTCTAAAGCTGGGTCAATAATTGTAACATCTTTTGTTTCATATGCTTTTTTCAATTCTTCTAAAGCATCTTCAATTGGTTTTTTCTTATCATCAGATAATTTCTCACCAAATTCTTTTAATTGCTTTTCTGTTTGAAAAATCATTGAATCAGCTTCGTTCAATTTGTCAACAGCTTCTTTAGCTATTTTATCCGCTTCCGCATTTGCTTCCGCTTCTTGCTTCATTTTCTCGATTTCTTCTTCTGTTAATCCTGAAGAAGCTTCAATACGAATATTTTGCTCTTTATTTGTTCCTTTATCTTTAGCAGAAACATTGATAATTCCGTTAGCATCAATATCAAATGTTACTTCAATTTGAGGAACTCCTCTTTGTGCTGGTGGAATTCCATCTAAATGGAAACGACCAATTGTTTTGTTATTTGCTGCCATTGGACGCTCACCTTGTAATACGTGAATTTCCACAGATGGCTGATTGTCTGCTGCCGTTGAGAATACTTGAGATTTCTTTGTTGGAATTGTAGTGTTAGCATCAATTAGCTTTGTCATTACATTCCCCATTGTCTCAATTCCAAGAGAAAGTGGTGTTACGTCTAATAATAAAACGTCTTTTACATCTCCTGTTAAAACTCCACCTTGAATTGCAGCTCCTACAGCTACTACCTCATCAGGGTTTACACCTTTACTTGGTTTTTTACCAAAGAATTTCTCTACTGCTTCTTGTACAGCTGGAATACGTGTAGAACCACCAACTAAGATAATTTCGTCAATGTCTCCAGTTGATAAACCTGCATTTTTTAATGCTGTTTGGCAAGGCTCAATTGTTCTTTTTACTAAATCGTCAATTAACTGCTCAAATTTTGCTCTAGATAATGTACGTACCAAGTGTTTTGGTCCACTAGCTGTTGCCGTAATATATGGTAAGTTAATTTCTGTTGAAGTTGTGCTTGATAATTCAATTTTTGCTTTTTCAGAAGCTTCTTTCAAACGTTGTAACGCCATTGGATCTTTACGTAAATCCATTCCTTCTTCACTGTTGAACTCATCTGCCAACCAGTTAATAATTTTCTCATCAACATCATCTCCACCTAAGTGTGTATCTCCATCTGTTGCTAAAACTTCAAAAACTCCGTCTCCTAATTCTAAAACAGAAACATCATGTGTTCCTCCTCCAAAGTCAAAAACAACAATTTTTTGGTCTTGTCCTTTCTTATCCATTCCATAAGCTAATGCCGCAGCAGTTGGCTCATTGATAATTCTTCTAACTTTTAATCCTGCAATTTCTCCTGCTTCTTTCGTAGCCTGACGTTGTGCATCATTAAAATATGCTGGTACTGTAATTACAGCTTCTGAAACGTCTTGTCCTAAAAATTCTTCAGCAGTTTTCTTCATTTTTTGAAGAATCATTGCAGATAATTCTTGTGGAGAATATAAACGTCCGTCAATATCTACTCTTGGTGTATCATTATCTCCTTTTACTACTTTATATGGAACACGTCCAGCTTCTTTAGAAGATTCTGAAAACTTGTTTCCCATAAAACGTTTGATAGAATAAACCGTTTTTGTTGGGTTCGTTACAGATTGTCTTTTTGCAGGATCACCAACTTTGATTTCTCCTCCTTCAACAAAAGCAATTACAGAAGGTGTTGTTCTTTTTCCTTCAGCGTTTGCGATTACTACTGGCTCATTTCCTTCCATTACGGAAACACATGAGTTGGTAGTTCCTAAATCGATTCCAATAATTTTACTCATAATCTTATTTTTTACTTTTATCTATTGTATTGTGATTTCACTTTTTTTAACTGATTACCAATAAGACAATGACTATGCCAACCCTAAAATGCTAAAGTTTTGTCAGACAGATTTACGATTATGCTAAGATTGAATGACAGGTTGGCAGAACTTTTGTTTTTTATCAGCCATATGCTGTTCGTTATTAATCATTTCTTTAGATGATAAACTTCTTACCATGCTCGTTTCATAGATAAATTTCATGAAATACATACATTTTGTTAATCTTAATCCTATATATTTGTTTTACTAAATTGAATATCTAATGGAATACATCAGTGTTTTTGATATGCTTAAAATTGGCGTTGGTCCTTCAAGTTCACATACATTAGGACCTTGGAGAGCGGCTGAAAGCTGGATTAAAGAATTAAAAGCTTCCAATCTTTTTGATGACGTGACTTCTGTCAAAGTAGACTTATACGGTTCATTATCTTTAACAGGAAAAGGGCATGCTACAGATTTAGCTGTGCTGCTTGGTTTGTATGGAGCTGACCCTGAAACGATTCCTACCGAAAAGATTCAGACTATTGTTGATACCATCAATGAACAAAATATTCTATCCTTTAATAAAGAAAAAGAGATTCCATTTACGCCAAGTAAAGACATTATATTCAATTCAGATTTTTTACCTTTTCATCCTAATGGAATTACATTTCATGCAATTGTAAATCATAAATTACATTCGTCAACTTTTTATTCTATTGGTGGCGGATTTGTAGTGAAAGAAAAAGAGAGTCATGATAATACTGATCATCCAATTCGTATTTTTCCGTTTCCTATAAATAAAGCTACAGATTTAATTGATTTCTGTAATCAAGAAAAAAAGAAGATTTCTGAGATTGTGTTACTAAATGAAACCTTGTTACGTTTTCCTGAAGAAATTGATGCCGAATTGCGTCGTGTATGGAAAACCATGTTAGAATGTATGTATACAGGTTGTCATACGACAGGAGTTTTGCCTGGCGGATTGAATGTGAAACGTAGAGCTTTTGATATTCATGAAAAGTTAAAAGGCGATTTACCGTATACTACTCCTGAAGATTGGTTACAAAAGATTCGAAAAACAACCGTTAGGTTTCGTCAAATTTTTAAATGGGTAAGTTGCTTCGCGCTTGCCGTAAATGAAGTAAATGCTTCATTAGGTAGAGTTGTGACAGCGCCAACGAATGGAAGTGCTGGCGTAATTCCTGCTGTTTTAATGTATTATATGGTGATTGAAAACCATAAAGCAGATTTTAGTCATATCAAACGATTTTTATTAGTCGCTGGCGAAATTGGAAGTATTTTTAAGAAAGGTGCTACTATTTCTGCGGCTATGGGCGGTTGCCAAGCTGAAATTGGCGTTTCTTCTGCCATGGCTGCTGGCGCATTGACAGAATTGTATGGTGGTTCACCTGAACAAGTAATGATTGCTGCCGAAATTGCCATGGAACATCATTTAGGTTTAACCTGTGATCCAATTGGTGGTTTGGTACAAGTTCCGTGTATTGAGCGAAATTCTATGGGCGCAATTAAAGCTATTAATGCTGCCGAATTGGCTATGGAAACAAATCCTGAAGATGTAAAAGTTCCATTGGATAAAGTTGTGAATACCATGTGGGAAACGGCTAAGGATATGAATTCTAAATACAAAGAAACATCTGAAGGTGGATTGGCAGTTGGCGTAAACTTAGCAGATTGTTAATAGTCCATTTTATATCCCGAAATTAAAGAATTTCGGGTAATCATTATTTTCTACAAGTATTGGTTTTCTTAATTTTCTTCCAATAATAATCAATACTTTATATCATGTTAAAAAGCATTTTAAATTTAAATGGAGCTAAAACTATAGCTAAATCTGAACAAGTAAAAATTCTTGGAGGAGGAAACAGTTGTATACGTCAATGTCGTCAAGATTTTGTAGACTGCAGAGAAGATGGACATTCTCATTGCGCAGCTAGTCTTGCTGTTTGCAAATCTAGATGTTAATCTTTCAGTATGTTTAAGCGAGCTTCGGTTCGCTTTTTTTTGCACTTATACTCGTTATTTATAAATAGCGAGCAATATTATTTTTTGCCTTATCTATTTTGAATTAGTTTTGACTTATTGTCTAATTAAAACCTTGTTTTATGAAAAAAAAGAATTTAAAATCATTAAAGCTTAACAAAAAATCAATTTCAAATTTTGAAATTTTAAAGTTTGTTGGTGGGTCAGGATCTTGTGGTGTATGCCAAGATTCAGAGTATCCAACTTGTGGTACGAACACTGTTGGTCCAACGGTATTTGAAACCATGTGTGATCCAGATTTTCCAGTTCCTTTAGACCCAAATAAAATGTAATTCATTATTAAACACATTATATTTTAAAGTTTAGCGAACTTCGGTTCGCTTTTTTTGTTTTATCTAGATACATTCTACTTCACTCTTTAACATCACAACTATCACGTCTTCTCGTATCAATCAAATAAATAATTTTCCACTTTCCATTGTCTTTAAATAGTTGAAACGAATTTACTCCACAATGTAAAAATTTTCCATCGAGCCAAAACTCGTAAGGCGTCCACACATTTGCCATGGTTCCATCAACTTGCACGTTGTATGATTGTATACGTTCATCCCACGTTGGACTGTCAGCTCTAGTTACAACTGCTTTTATAAAACCATCTGCTTTTTGATTTCGCAATACTGCTTCTCCTTTTTTGGTCATAAAAGTTGTTTGCAGAATGATATCTTTATGAACGACTGCTTGCATCATGACAGAATCTTTTTGATGAAATCCTTCAAAGAATTGAATAACTGCTTGTTTTGCTGCTTTTTCGTCATCCGTTTGTGCATTCAAGCGAAAGCTTACAACTAAAATTAGAAAGAATATATATGGTTTCATGTTGATTGATTTTTTAGGAAATTAACTTAAATAAATTAAACTTAGTAGAGATTTATCATAGTTTTAAGATTTTTAACAGAATATAATTTTTAATAGACAAAAATAGTTTGATGTAGCGTTCAAAAGATACTGTCTTACAAAAGTTCATTTCATTTATTATCACTACATTGTTTTTCTAAAATAACTTAACCAATGATTACTACTATTTTAACCAAAGTATTACTTCCTTTATCGCTCGGTATTATTATGCTTGGTATGGGAATGACCTTAGTTCCAAAAGATTTTACACGAATTACAAAATATCCAAAAGCTGCTTTTATTGGTATTGTAAATCAACTTATATTTTTACCTATTATTGGGTTTTCATTAGCTATTGCATTCGATTTAGATGCTACGATGGCAATTGGATTGATGATTTTAGCAGCCGCACCTGGTGGACCAACAAGTAATTTAATTACACAGATTTGTAAAGGAAATATCGCGTTATCAGTAACATTGACAGCTATTGTCAGTTTTGCAACTATTTTGACGATTCCTGCTATATTATCATTTGCGCTTGATTATTTTGGAAGCAATTCTGAGGTTGTCATTAACTTACCTATAGTAGATATTATACTTCAAATACTTGTCATTATTGTAATTCCTATTACGATTGGAATGATTATTCGCCGTTATAAACCTGAGTTTGCAACACGCATGGAAAAACCAATGCGAACTGCTTCTACAGTAATTTTTATTTTAATTTTTGTCGCTATTGTTGCTGCAAAATGGAAGTTTTTAGGAGACGCCATGAAACAAGTCGGTTTGGTTACATTAGTTCTTAATATTGCAACCATGGCATTAGGATATGTAACTGCTCGCCTATTTAAGTTAAACTTAAAAGATTCTATTTCTATTACCGTGGAAAGTGGTATTCAAAACGGAACACTTGCTATTGTTATTGCTACTACAATTTTGAATAATTTAGACATGGCAATTCCTATTGTTGCCTATTCTATTTGGATGTTTGTTACAGGAAGTATTTTAATGTGGTATTTTGGTAGACGAAAAGATACAGAAGAATAATTCATGAAAAACGAACCAACAATACAAACGCTTCCGCAGAAAAAACTCGTCGGGAAATCAGCACGCATGTCTTTAATACAAAATACAACTCCAATACTTTGGAAAAGTTTTATGCAAAACCGAAAAAGTATCAAAAATGCAATTGGCACAGATTTGTATTCAATTCAAGTGTATGATGATTTATCATATTTTAGAAATTTCAATCCGCAAGCAACGTTTACAAAATTAGCAATGACAGAAGTGACTGATGTTGAATTGATTCCTGATGAAATGGAAACGTTGACAATCGAATCTGGATTGTATGCGGTCTTTATCTATAAAGGTTTACCTGAAGATTTTGCGCAATTCGCAAACTATATTTTTGGAACATGGTTACCAAATTCTATGTACACTTTAGATAATAGACCACATTTTGAAGTTTTAGGCGAACGCTATAAAAGAGCGAGTAAAGATTCTGAAGAAGAAGTTTGGATTCCGATTAAAGAAAAGAATTAAATAAATTATCTTTTACTACATTTTATGTACATCATTTCAATTACCTATAAAGTTCCGTTAAAAATTGTGAATCAGCACTTAGATGCTCACATTCATTATTTGGATCAACAATACGAATTGGGAAATTTTCAAGCTTCTGGCAGAAAAGTTCCTAGAACTGGTGGAATTATTTTATCTACAATAAAAGATAAACAAAGTTTGATGAATGTCTTAGAAAAAGACCCTTTTAAAATACATGATTTAGCAACTTATGAAGTAACTGAATTTATCCCTAGTAAAACATCGGAAGCATTTGCTTTTTTAAAAGAAAGTATTGTTAAATAAAAACCCTAGAAATCTTACTAATCGCACCGTAAGATTCCTAGGATTAACTAAACTAACTTGTATTACATTGTTTTCATAGAATATTAAAAGCAAAGCTGTGTACAAAGCCAATAATATGCTAGTAACAAGTAAACTTGTTATACAAAATCATATTAATTCAACATGTGTAAACTGTTTAATTTTTATGATTAAATACTAAATAAAGATACTTTATATTCATGTAAATTTTATAAAAAAAACGCCCTTCTAATTACGGACAAACTGTAATTATCAATGTTTCTACATTCAAAATGTGCCTATTACTTTTATTCCGTTTTTAAATTATTTCTCTCATCATCTGCTAACACTAGGTTTTTTATATTATTTTTATAGCCTTACAAAAATTTATATATGTCAGTAGCAAAAAAGCAGTACAAAAGAGTGACCGTAAAATCATTAGTAGACATGAAGAACAATGGAGAAAAAATTTCCATGTTGACTGCATATGATTATACCATGGCAAAAATTGTAGATGGTGCTGGAATTGATGTTATTCTTGTTGGCGATTCTGCAAGTAATGTAATGGCAGGGCACGAAACTACACTTCCTATTACATTGGATCAAATGATTTATCATGCATCTTCCGTAATTAGAGCTATAGATAGAGCTTTGGTTGTTGTCGATTTGCCTTTTGGAAGTTACCAATCAGATCCTAAAGAAGCATTACGTTCAGCGATTCGAATTATGAAAGAATCTGGCGGACATGCCGTAAAGGTTGAAGGTGGAAAAGAGATTAAAGAATCTGTTAAGCGTATTTTAAATGCTGGAATTCCTGTTATGGGACATTTAGGTTTAACGCCACAATCTATTTATAAATTTGGAACGTATACAGTTCGTGCGAAAGAAGAAGCTGAAGCTGAAAAGTTAAAAGAAGATGCTAAAATGCTTGAAAAAGCTGGATGTTTTGGGCTTGTTTTAGAAAAAGTTCCTGCTACATTAGCAAAAGAAGTTGCCGAAAGTCTTACGATTCCTGTAATTGGAATTGGTGCCGGAAATGGTGTTGATGGACAAGTATTAGTAACACATGATATGTTGGGAATGACACACGAATTCAATCCGCGTTTTTTACGTCGTTATTTGAATATGTATGAAGAAATGACAAATGCTTTTAAACAATATGCTGCTGATGTAAAATCTGTTGATTTTCCTAACGAGAAAGAACAGTACTAAGTATTGAGTATTGAGTATTGAGTATTGAGTATTGAGTATTGAGTATTGAGTATTGAGTATTGAGTATTGAGTATTGAGTATTGAGTATTGAGGAATTTATGTTTTTTAAATTCCCAATCATCATTTCGAGTGATTTTTTAAAAAAATTGTATCGAGAAATACTTAAAATCTAAGTAGTCTAAAAAATGTCTAAAATAATTTCAAACAAAAACAATCTCCAAGTACTTTTTGAAGACAATCATATGATTATTGTCAATAAGCGTGCAGGTGATATTGTACAAGGTGATAAAACAGGTGACAAACCACTTAGTGATGTTGTAAAGGAATATATAGCTGAAAAGTATAACAAACCTGGGAATGTATTTTTAGGCGTTGTACATCGCTTAGATAGACCAACAACTGGCATTATCGTCTTTGCAAGAACTTCGAAAGCTTTACCTCGATTAAATTTATTGTTTGCAGAAAAAAAAGCAAAGAAAACGTATTGGGCAATTGTTAAAAATGAACCGCCAAAAACACACGACACCTTAACACATTGGCTGCGCAAGAATCCAAAGAATAATAAATCGACCGCATTTGCAAAAGAAATTGCGGGAAGCAAAAAAGCAATCTTAGACTACGAAGTAAAGAAACGACTAGATCGATATATATTATTAGAAATTGCTTTACATACGGGAAGACATCATCAAATTAGAGCGCAATTGGCAACAATTGGTTGTGCTATTAAAGGCGATTTAAAGTATGGATTTGATCGTTCTAATAAAGATGCAAGTATACATCTACATGCGCGAAAACTTGTGTTTACACATCCTGTAAAGAAAGAATCATTAGAAATTATTGCGCCTTTACCTAAAGATCCAGTTTGGAACGCATGCACTTAATCCTTCACTAATTTCTTATCAAACATTGTTGATAAACTTTCTGAAAAAGAATATTGGCAAGTTCCCTTTTTTCAAGATTAATTTTTACTTTTAATAACAACCAAATACAACCAAATATGCGCATTGAAAGTGATATAAAGTTAGGCTTCAAAGATGTTATGATTCGACCAAAACGTTCTACTTTAAAAAGTCGTTCACAAGTTTCATTACAACGTACCTTTAAGTTTCTACATAGCGCTTATGAATGGACAGGAATTCCTATTATGGCAGCAAACATGGATACTGTAGGAACATTTGAAATGGCAAAAGTGTTGGCTTCCAAACAATTATTTACAGCTATTCATAAACATTATAGTATTGACGAATGGAGTACTTTTATAGCGTCTATTCCTGAAAGTTATATTCCATATATTGCTGTTAGTACTGGAACTAGTCAAAAAGACAATGATAAATTAAGAGCAATTTTCACTATACATCCGCAACTCAAATTTATTTGTATTGATGTAGCTAATGGATATTCACAACATTTTGTAGATTTTGTAAAAAATGCACGCGCTCAATTTCCTAGTAAAGTTATTATTGCTGGAAATGTGGTTACAGGCGAAATGGTAGAAGAATTAATTCTTTCGGGCGCTGACATTGTAAAGGTTGGAATTGGTCCAGGTTCGGTTTGTACTACACGTGTAAAAACTGGCGTTGGTTATCCACAACTTTCTGCAATTATAGAATGTGCTGATGCTGCACATGGTTTAGGCGGACAAATTATTTCTGACGGTGGTTGTTCCATTCCTGGAGATTTGGCAAAAGCTTTTGGTGCTGGTGCAGATTTTGTAATGCTTGGCGGAATGCTTTCAGGACATTACGAAAGTGGTGGTGAATTGATAGAACGTAATGGAGAAAAATTCAAACAATTCTATGGAATGAGTTCTAAAATGGCAATGGAAAAACATGTTGGTGGCGTTGCAGAATATAGAGCTTCCGAAGGCAAAGCGGTTGAAATTCCTTTGAAAGGTCACGTTTCTGATACGATTCAAGATATTTTAGGAGGTATTCGAAGTACCTGTACATATGTTGGCGCACCAAGACTGAAAGAGTTAACCAAACGTACTACTTTTATTCGTGTATCGGAGCAAGAGAATAGAGTGTATTCTTAGATATTGAGTATTGAGTATTGAGTATTGAGTAAAAATACTTTTACATTTAGCCTTTTGTTTTTATAGTTTTATTGACTTTTTTTTCGGTTCTAGATATTCCTTTCAAATCAATAAACTAAAATAACTTTTTAACTATTTTTTAAAGCATTTGTATGAAATGCCACTAAACCTTCTATTGGTCTTCTAACAATATTACCAACTGTAAAACCAAATTCTTTTGCAACCTCTTTGATTTCATTTTCTGAGAAAAACGCAATAGAACCCGCAAAATGAACAGGAACCGTTTTTAGTTCTTCTTTGTATTGCATAATCATGTTTTCAGCAAATTCGCGGAAGCCTTTTTTGATAAGGTTTACAATGTATTCTGAATCTTTGTTTAAAAACATGAATTCTGCAAAGTTTGCCAAATATGCATTCGGATTGGGTTGTTTATACAAGTTGTATTTGATGTAATCACTTTCAAGATTGTACTTTTCTTCAAATGCAACGCGAATTGAACTTGGCATTTTATTGAAGTAATAATCTCGGATTAATTGTTTTCCATAGTAGTTTCCACTAGCGTCATCCATTAGGCTATAGCCTAAAGAATTTACACGTTGATGTAGTTTTTCACCATCATAATAACTACAGTTAGATCCTGTTCCTTGTATACATACAACCGCAGCTTCAGAAGCATTATTTACAGTTGCATAAACCGCAGCTAAGGTATCTTCGTTTACAGAAGCTTGTGCATTTGGGAAAAAGTTTTCTAATACTCCTTTTAGTAATAAGCGTGGATTTTCCGTTCCGCAACCGGCTCCATAGAAAAATATATGTGTTACCGTATGACGATGTGCTGAAAGTTCTTTGCTTTTTTTGATGGTTTTCTTTAGCTTTTTCTCTGCCAATATCGCAGGGTTTAACCCTTTTGTACGAAGCTTATCTAATAATTGATTTCCATCTTTGTCCACTGCAATCCAATCGCACTTTGTGGAACCACTGTCTACTACTAAAATCATAGGATGAATATAAAATAAATTTCCTGTTTACAGAAAATGTTTTTTTAAAGAAGTATTATTTATAAATCGAATAAAGCGCAATCGATACTATTCGGTTGCGCTTTATTGACATTTTATATTATAAGTTGTGAACGTATAATGCTAAATCAACTAATTTGTTTGAGTATCCAAATTCATTATCATACCAAGATACGATTTTGAAGAATTTTGAATTTAATTCAATTCCAGCACCTGCATCAAAGATACTTGTACGATCATCACTTACAAAATCTTGAGAAACAACTGCTTCTTCAGTATAACCAAGAATTCCTTTTAATTCTCCTTCAGATGCATCTTTGAATGCCTTTTTGATTTCTTCGTATGACGTTTCTTTTTCTAAACGAACTGTTAAGTCAACTACAGAAACATCAACTGTTGGTACACGGAAAGCCATTCCTGTAATTTTTCCGTTTAGTTTAGGGATTACTTTTCCAACTGCTTTTGCAGCTCCTGTACTTGTTGGAATGATATTGTTCATTGCAGAACGACCTAATCTATAGTTCTTTTTCGATGGAGAATCTACAGTGTATTGTGTAGAAGTTGCTGCGTGAATTGTTGTCATTAATGCTTCTTCAATAACGAAGTTATCATCTAATACTTTTGCCATAGGCGCTAAACAATTTGTTGTACAAGAAGCGTTTGAAACAATATTGTCAGAAGCTTTTACATCTTTATGATTTACGCCCATTACAAACATTGGTGCATCTTTAGAAGGTGCAGAGATTACAACTTTTTTAGCTCCAGCTTGAATATGATAATCAGCAGTTTCTAATGTTGTGAAAATTCCAGTACATTCTGCAACTACATCAACTCCAGCTTCATCCCATTTTAAGTTTTTTGGATCTCTTTCCGCTGTAACACGAATTGTTTTTCCATCAACAACAAGGTTTCCATCTTTTACTTCAATCTTTCCATCAAATCTTCCATGAACAGAATCGTACTCTAATAAATACGCTAAATGATTTACATCTAATAAATCATTAATAGCAACTACATCTACATTGTCACGCTTTATTGTTGCTCTAAATACTATTCTTCCAATTCTTCCAAATCCGTTAATTCCTAATCTTGTCATTTTATTCTCTTTTTTCTTTCTATTCTTACTTTACACTGATAGTATATCAGATATTCTCAATAATTCTTTATTTATGTTATGCTCGCCTTTTACAGCTTTTTCAATACTTGTTACGACTACTTTGTTATCTGATAAACCAACCATTACATTGGTTTGTCCATCTAAAATTAATTCTACAGCTTTTACACCAAGTCTACTTGCCAATACACGATCAAAACATGTTGGTTTTCCTCCACGTTGCATGTGTCCTAATACAGATACACGTGCTTCATAATCTGGTAAGTTTTCGGTAACATATTCTGCTAATTCAAATACATTTTTACCTATTTTATCTCCTTCAGAAACCACTACAATACTTGACGATTTTCCGCTTCTGCGACTTCTTTGTAATGATTCTAATAATCTGTCCAATCCTAAGTCTTCTTCAGGAATTAAGATTTCCTCTGCTCCTGCTCCAACTCCAGCGTTTAAAGCAATAAATCCAGCATCACGTCCCATTACTTCCACAAAGAATAATCGGTTGTGTGAACTTGCTGTATCACGAATTTTATCAATGGCTTCTACAACTGTATTTAATGCTGTATCATAACCAATTGTAAATTTTGTTCCGAAGATGTCATTATCAATTGTACCAGGAACTCCAATTACAGGAATGTCATATTCTTTACTAAAAATCATTCCTCCAGTAAATGTTCCGTCTCCACCAATAAGTACCATTGCTTCAACACCTTCTTCTTTAAGGTTATCATATGCTTTTTTTCGTCCTTCTTTGGTTTTGAATTCTAGTGAACGTGCCGATTTTAAAATCGTTCCACCTTTGCTCACAATATTTTTCACACTACGTGCAGTAAGTTCTACACTATCGGCTTCAATCATTCCTTGATAACCTCTATAATATCCTACACATTTTACATTGTAATATGAACATGCTCTTGCTACAGCTCTGATGGCTGCGTTCATTCCTGGAGCATCTCCTCCAGAGGTCATTACGCCTATTTTTTTGATGTTACTTTGCATGCAATTTTTAATTTGAATAGTAAAGCTAGTAAACTTATTTTGATTTTATAGTACGCTTGAGACTAATTTTATAGTGTTCGAAAATTTCAAACGTTTTCGTTAATAAGTTCTCAGAATTTTAACGTTTTAATCGCTACTTTTTTCAGTTTTATCAAACTTTTCTGAAAGTGAAAATTGATTTTTTGGAGAGTTTTAATTTTACTTTCTTGAATAAAAAGATGCTGTTTTTTACTGATCTTTTTCAGTCTTCTTAGCTTCTGATTTTTTAGAATCTTCTTTTTTTTCAGTTTTCTTTTTGTCTGTAGTTTTTTTGGCGTCTTTTTTGGGTTCGTTTTTATTCACAAATTCTACGACTCCATTTCCAGCTTTGGCTTCTTCCTCATCTTTTTTCCTCTTTTCTTCTGCCATTTTCTTTTTCCCCTTAAAAACTTTGTCGACCAATTCTTTTAAGGTATCAAAATCTACTTGGTATGATAATCCAATTCCTTGTGTAAATCCTTGAATTTCTCCAACATATTGAATTTGATTTTGACGATTGAATATTTTTGCTGTCAGCGTACGATCTTCATTTAATGAGATTTCTATTTCTGCATCTCCAACTATTGCCGTTTGTGTAACACCGCCAACTGGAACTCCTATTTGTCCATTAAAAGTAATTTTATCACTAATTCGGCTTGAAACAGTTAAACCTAATTGATCCGCCGTTTCTAAATTTAAGGAACGATCAGCTTGACTGTAATTTACACCAACATTGAATTTACCATCTCCATCTCCAGAAAGTGCATCATTAATGATTCCTGTTGCTGTTTCTATTAAGTTTCCTGTGAGTACATTTTGATTGATGTTTACATCATTTACAAAACGACCTTGCGATAATAAGGATAATGCTTGTAATCTTCGTTTGTCGTCATCATTTAATAAAAAGTCTGTCAACTCAGACTGTGCAACACCACGCGTTGTTGGAAACGTAATATTGAATAACGGATCTGGCTTCATTAAATCTCCTGTCAATCGAATGCCAACTTCTACAGGGATTTTTTTGTTAAATGTAGGACTGTCTAATAATACATCAGGATTTGCTTCTAGATTGTAAACCGCTTCTACATTTAATTGCGCTTTGAATGGATCGCCTTCCCAAGTAATGGTTCCTTCTGGTTTTACCGTGAATTTTTTATTGATGATTCCACGATATTTAAAGTTGTATTCACCTTTGTATGTGATAAAATCTCCCCACATATTGAATTTACCATTGGTATTGATTTCCATTAGTAAACTTCCTACTCCACTTCCTTTTATGGTACTTCCTGTACTTTTGTCAACTACAATTTCAACTTCGGCATCTGGTGTAACATCTAAATCAAATTCTAATTCCAATCCTTTGAAATCATCTAAAGCATTTTCTGCTTGACTTTTTGGATCGTAGAATTCTTCTTTGGATACAAATTTTATAAATGATGCATCACCAATGGAAGCCACATCACTAATAGGGATTTTTAACGACGTTCCTTTTTCCGTCTTTCCTTCTACACGGATTAAAAGTTCGTCTGTCGGACCTTCTATCCAAGCTTCTCCACTGATATAACCTGTTCCATAGTATAAGGCTTCTTCATCTTCATCCAAGTCTGTATTTAAAACTAATAAACGATCTGTATTAATGTTTAAACCAAGAATCCAATCGCCAAATGATGTATGCGAAATGGTTCCGTTGAGTTGTCCTTTAGTATAATCTTGTGTATCGAGAATGGTTACATCATCAAATTCAAATGTTTGATTGTATAATTTTACAATAGAACTGTTTGCCAAATCTAAATCTACATTGAGATATGGAATGTACAATCCGCCAGCCAAAATACTGAGTTCTCCATTGATTGCTGGATTGTTAAGATTTCCAACCACTTTAGCATCACCCGAAATTAATCCTCGAATCTCCGTTATAACGTCTTCGCCTAATGGGCTAAATGGAGAAATGTCAAATTTGTCAATTTTTGCATCTACATCAATCGTATTGACTTTTCCAGACATGTTAATGTTTCCAACAGCCACTAACGATTCAATCGTTTCGTTAACCAATTTTGCGTTGACATCAAATTTTTCAAGACTTTCGTCACCTGTGATGTCAATATTTAAATCTCCTAATAGTTTATCATTCACTTCTAAACTTGCAATATCAAGTTTAGATTTTGGCACATAACCACCATTTATTTGCTTAATATCAAGTTTCCCATTGACTTTTCCGCCTAAGCGAATACTATCAATAGAAGGTGTAATTTTTTCTAATCCGACATCAATAAACTGCAATCGAATGCTTTTATCATTCTTCCCAAATAACTGTCCTTCTAAGTCAATTTCTTCATTTTCATGATTCATGACAATTTTTTCAATGAAAATAGAATCCAGCGTTTTATTAAAGATGAATCTGTTTTGACGATTGTTTTCATTGTTTACAAACCATTTATTTCCTCTAAATGAAACATCAGATCTTTTGAGTCCGACAACCGATTTGTTAGTATTATCAATTGTATGATAGAAACTCAGGTTGTAAATATCATCAAATCCTTTTCCACCTTTAAATTCTGTTCTAAAGAATAATGTATCGTTGATGGTTT
Source organism: Kordia sp. E (assembly GCF_056033805.1). NCBI lineage: Bacteria > Pseudomonadati > Bacteroidota > Flavobacteriia > Flavobacteriales > Flavobacteriaceae > Kordia > Kordia sp. E. Next base: position 451,716 of record NZ_JBRASR010000003.1, on the reverse strand, counting down.
TATTAATTAGATTGAATTCACTTGCGTCATACCATTTTGTAGTGATTCCTGCAATTTCAAGATATGTATTGAATACTGGATTTTTATTATCTATTTGCAACTCTACATTATCAACTTTGTTTCCGTAAGCAACTATTTGTGGCGTTTTGAAAGTCAGTTTAAATTTGTTTTCATCACCACTAATACTTCCACGAAGCGATGTGTTTTTTGATAACTCTACATCTGGAAGAAATACATCTACAATTTTATTATAAATTTTAAAATTGAACGTTAAATACTGATTCGGAAGCACTTTTATAGGTCTGTAATTGGCGTAAATACTTCCGACAGAGTTTTGCACCAAGTCAATAACTTCATCAAAATGAAAACGTCCTGTAAGCGTTCCTTGAATGATATCGGGTGAATCGACCGTGATTTTCCGAATGTCTTTGTCAAACTCAGAATTCACATTAAAATTCTGAAAAGCATAGGTTGCATTCTGATTGGTATATGCAATTTTCTTGAAGAAAATATCACCAGCCATATTATCAATATTGTTTCCAACAACATCCAATACAACATCTCCTTTTAGAATCGACGTTTTGTCTCTTGTCACAAAATTTAGTTTGTGTAAATCTAAAAAGTCTATGGATGCTTTGAAACGAAATTCATTTTCAGCACCTGATAAATCTGCCAATCCTTGAAAGTTGAATTTTGCATTTGGATCGTTTGAAACTAAATTCCCATCAAATAATTGATCTTTTAAAACTCCAGAAACATTCAGGTTTTGATATTCATACTCATTATATTCTAGCTTAAAAATACGTCCAACAATTTCAGTATTTAGTTTTTCTTGTGTAAATCCTTTTCCATCAACATTTGCGTCTAATGTTATTTTCCCAATCGTTGGATCATCAATAAAAACTCCTAAATCAAAATCTTCTAACGTAATATTCCCAACATAGGAAGCATTATCAATATCATCAATTTGTGTTAATTTTAAATCAGATACTGAACCACCGATTTCTGTATCTATAATTAAGTTAGCATCTATCGATTCTTCCGTAATTTCTGTTGTACCACGTATATTGAATTGTCCAAACTTTTGAAATGATGATGGCAAGGTTCGTCCAAGTATATTTGGTAATAAAGTTCGTAATTGATAATAATTTGAAGACAATCGATCAAAGTCTCCTTTCATATAAAAAGGTCGTTGTGACGTAAATAGGTTTTGATAACGAACATCTCCATTGATGACTGTACTTGGTGAATTGAATTTGAAATTTTTCGTTGTAAAATCATTTAAAACACCTGTTATATCTGTAGAAAACGTTCCTTTTTTGTTTCCAAATTCATCATAGAAGTGATTCAGTTCGTTGAAATCTAGCTTAGAATCATTAAAACTTGCAGTAACTTTCACTTTGTCTAAAAAGTTTGCAAAATCTTTTCGATCATAATCAAAAATAACAAATCCGTTGAGTTCCGAACCTTTTGTTTTGATTACTAAATCTTCAAAACGCATTTGTGTCAACGTATACTGAAACTTAGAGTTCATTTTATCCACACGCAATCCACGATGATCTAAAAATGTTAAACCCTTTACATTTCCGTACACATTTGGACCTTGTACTTTGAAATCATGAACAATTCCTGAAAGCTCTTGAAAATCAAGGATATTTGTACTTTGATGGTTTTGATCTTTGTATCTAAATTTACTATTCGTAAGTTTTAATTTGGAAGTCGTCAATAAGAAATTAGAAGGAGTTCCATCAGAAGGTTCAGAATCTAGTTTGGCAATAAAAACATCTAAAGTCGTATCAATAGAATCTTTTTCTGTGTTTATATTTAATGTTAAACCATCAATATTTACACCGCCAAACTCTAATTTACTATTAATTGCATTTTTTACACTTAAAATAGAAGCTTCAAGTGTTTGCACATGAATCAAGGTATCTTTTAGGTAATCTTCAATGTAAATATCCTTCAAAGAAATATCACCATTCCATTTCAATCCAATACGATCTATATTAATATTTGTCTTGTAATGATCATTCAAGCTTTTCGTCACTTTTCGTCCAATGGCAGTCTGCACAGCTGGAATCGAAAAGAAAAGTAATAAAAACATAAAAATTAGCAGAATTGCTAATAGAATACGTTTGATTATTTTCCAGGCTCTTTTGATGATGTAAAGGATTAAATGTTATATCTCGTTAGACAGTGCAAATTCATAAAAAAATAATAAAAAACACGATGTTTAGCATATCTTTGTGAACTTATTATCAATTTTCATGCCTTTCAAAATTTATGAGCACAAAAGATGTATATATTTTAGCTATTGAATCATCGTGTGATGATACATCTGCCGCGGTATTGAAGAACGCAAAAGTTTTATCAAATGTTGTTGCAAATCAGAAAATTCATGAAGCATACGGAGGTGTAGTTCCTGAATTAGCTTCGCGTGCACATCAACAAAACATTGTTCCTGTCGTACATCAAGCATTAGCTAATGCAAATATCGATAAAAAACAGCTAACTGCCATAGCTTTTACGCGCGGACCTGGATTAATGGGTTCTTTGTTAGTTGGAACTTCTTTTGCAAAGTCGTTAGCACTTGGTTTGGATATTCCATTGATTGAAGTAAATCATATGCAAGCGCACATTTTAGCGCACTTTATTGAAGATGATTCACAAGAAATTCCAACGTTTCCTTTTTTAGCAATGACCATTTCTGGTGGACATACACAAATTGTGGTTGTCCGTAATCATTTTGATATGGAAGTTATTGGTGAAACGATTGATGATGCTGTTGGAGAAGCCTATGATAAAAGTGGAAAAATATTAGGATTGAAATATCCTGCTGGACCAAAAATTGATAAGCTGGCAACACAAGGAAATCCAAAAGCGTTTCCATTCCCTAAACCTAAAGTACAAGGATTAAATTTTAGCTTTTCAGGATTGAAAACAGCTATTTTATATTTTATTCAAAGACAAACGAAAGAGAATCCAAATTTTATTGAAGAGAACTTAGTTGATGTTTGTGCGTCTATTCAATATACAATTGTGAATATTATTTTAGATAAACTAAAGAAAGCTGTCAAACAAACTGGAATTAAAACCATTGCAATTGGTGGTGGCGTTTCCGCGAATTCTGCCATTCGAAAAGCATTAAAAGATGGAGAACATAAATTTGGTTGGAAAACACATATTCCAAAATTTGAATATACAACTGATAATGCCGGAATGATTGGAATCGTTGGCTACTTGAAATATTTACAAGAAGATTTCACTGATGAAGCTGTGACGGCGAATTCTAGGATTAAAATATAGTTTTGAGAAGTTAGTATTGAGTATTGAGAGTTTTTAATTACTAGTTTCTAGAAAGTATAGAAACGTCGGTTCGAGTGATTTTCGATAGAAAATTGTATCGAGAACTACTTTAAAAACGGATTTGTATTTTTATTATATGGTTTAAGAAACTAATACTTCTCGATACAACGAATCGTAGATTCGTCACTCGAAGAGACGAATAGTTTATTTTGAATTCAACATTTAGCATTTAAAATCTCAATAAAAACATGGCATTTAACGAACGTTTAGCAAACAGAATTAGAGAACAGTTTACTTTTTTTTCTGAGTCTTTTACAGAGAAGAAAATGTTTGGTGGTATTTGTTTTTTGTATGAAGGAAAAATGACCATTGGTATTGTGAAAGAAGATTTAATGGTTCGTGTTGTATCTGAAAAGATGGAAGAAAACTTAGCAAAAAATTTTGTGCGTCCGATGGATTTTACAAAGAAACCAATGAAAGAGTTTATTTATGTTTCGCCTGAAGGTTGTGAAACCGAACATCAATTGTTATTATGGATTGAACTCGGTTTGGAACATGCGAAGTATAAATTGAAGCAATAAGGCTCTTGGCTCTTGGCTCTTGGCTCTTGGCTCTTGGCTCTTGGCTCTTGGCTCTTGGCTCTTGGCTCTTGGCTCTTGGCTCTTGGCTCTTAAAAAGTATCCTATTTATTTAACATTCAATATTTATAATTCATAATTTAGCATTCACAATTGATAATTTTCGAAAATGCAACTTTTTTACACACCAGAATTAACACCCGAAACCAAAAACTACACGTTTTCTAAAGAAGAAAGCAAACATATTGTGCGTGTGTTACGTAAAAAAGAAGATGATATTCTACATATCACCAACGGAAAAGGATATATTTTTTCTGCTCAAATTACCATTGCGGATCAAAAAAATTGCATGATTGAAATACAATCATACGAATTTCAAGAACGTACTAAATATCGAGTACATTTAGCAGTAGCTCCGACAAAAATGAACGACAGATATGAATGGTTTTTAGAGAAAGCTACCGAAATCGGAATTGATACGATTACACCGATTATTTGTGATCGATCGGAACGAAAAGTGGTTAAAGCAGAACGTTTTGAAAAGATTATTCAATCTGCAACAAAACAATCATTAAGTGCTTATTTTCCTAAATTGAAATCTGCAATTTCGTTTTCAAACTTTATCTCAACACATAGAGACGAACAATTGTTTATTGCGCATTGTGAAGAAGACAAAAAGCAATCGTTAAAACAAGCATTGCAATTAAAAAAAGATGTTACCATTTTGATTGGTCCAGAAGGTGATTTTTCTCCGAAAGAAATTGAGCTTGCTTTAGCAAATAATTATATTCCTGTTACCTTAGGTGACACACGTTTACGTACCGAAACTGCTGCAATTGTAGCGTGTCATAGTGTTGCTTTTTTGAATCAGTAATGATACTTACTTGATAATTTGAGAATTATTATGGACTTATACAATAGTACGTCATTCTGAGCTTGACTCAGAATCTCATAAAATATTTCCTTACTGTTATGTGAAGCTGAATCAAGTTCAGCTTGACGCTAGTTTCTAAAACAATACGTATCTATATCTACCTAAATACCAAGAGCAAAGCAATATTAAAGAGTCAACTTTTGTGCACTCAAAATATCTTTTCGTTCGTTTTCAAGAATTAATAAAACCGTTAATTTATCATTCTTAGTTACAATTTCAGGAATGTGAAATGTATAGTTTCCTGTTTTTTTGACTTCCGTCAGATAGTTCTCTGCGACAACAATATTGTTATTTTTCAAGGTTCTTCTAGCATTTTCACCACGTTTCACTTCCGTTGTACGTTCTTGAATAGCTAAAACAACTCTTGCCTTTGTATTTGATATATCACCTTCAATTGTATAATTGAACTGAACCGAATTCTCAACTTGTTTTTTCGCGCTAAGCGAAATACCATATTTAGAAGACTTCTTTTTATATTCTTTAATCTTCGCATACATTTTTGAACGGTTTGAACCTACAAAATGCTCTTTCCCATTGACAACAACTGCTGGTGTATATATTCTATTGTCATTAAATTTTCGTGCGTATGAACGTTGTTTTTCTGTAAATTTCTTTTGACTAAACGGATCTTTCCAACCGATATAATCCCAATAATCAACATGATACGATAACGTAAATACATTGTCAGCTTTATATTCATTTCCAACCTTGTCTAATAATACATCTGCACTCGGACAGCTTGAACAACCTTGGGATGTAAATAGCTCCAATACAACCACAGATTCCTGTTTTTTATCCTCATTATCTACAAAAGAGGCAAAAAAGAATACGGCAAAAAGTGAAAGTGTTATTAAATATTTTCGTTTCATGATCTTAAAGTTTAACTTGCAATATATAATACCAAATAAACTTTAAAATGAGCGTTTAAAATCGTTTTTATTTACTTTATATTTTAATATAAAACAGAACCGTAGCTAAGGCTATGCTTATATTTTCTATTTCATCTAAAGCAACTATAATTCAATTTTTTATCAATCATTTTAAAGACTATTTGATATAAGACGATTTTACATGAAGAAGCTTACGTTACTTTTATTTTTATTGAGCATTTCGCTTACATATTCACAAGAAATTGGCATTTTGAAATATGGCGGCGGCGGCGACTGGTATTCTAATCCCACTGCGATTCCAAATTTGATTAAGTTTTGTAATCAGAATATAAATACTGCTATTAAAGCAAAACCAAAAACTGTAGAAGTTGGAAGTACTGACATATTTCAATATCCGTTTTTACATATGACAGGACATGGAAATGTTTTGTTCTCAGAAGAAGATGCTGAAAATTTACGTAAGTATTTAACTTCTGGCGGTTTTTTACATATTGATGATAATTATGGAATGAATCAATATATTAGAAAGGAACTGAAAAAAGTATTTCCAAATCAAGAATTAAGAGAAATTCCCGCGACACATCCAATTTTTAAGCAACCATATTCATTCCCGAAAGGATTACCAAAAATTCATGAACACGATGGTTTGCGTCCGCAAGCATTAGGTATGTTTCATGAAAATAGATTGGTTTTATTATTCACGTTTGAAAGTGATTTAGGTGATGGTTGGGAAAACAAAGAAATTCACAATGACTCTGATGAAGTTCGCTTGAAAGCCTTGCAGATGGGCGCAAATATTGTGAACTATGCTTTTAAACATTAATTAAAACTTCTTAAAGATTTAGTTATGAAACTTAGTTATTATTGTGCTTCAACTTCTTGTGGAAAGATAAATTATATCAAAGTGAAATCTGATAATCGCTATGATTTGAAGGACGAAATCGGTGAAGAATTCAATGAACGCTGCAAACATTGTGGAAAACATACCAAGAAACATATCAATAGACTTTACGGAGAAATGGATATGACAGTTGTATGGATTGCTTTCCTTATTGCTGCTATACTTACAGTTATTGTTTGGAATATAGGTTTTATTAGTGGCGCAGTAACTTTTGGTATTCCAGGATTTTTTTGGTTTGATCAAAAAAGAAGAGCTACTAAATTTAATAAATTGATGCTAGATTAAATTTTATGAGTTACAACCTTTTTTTAGATGATATTCGCGTACCAGAAATGGTTTATAGGAATCCTGATGATTATAACTTTGTGATTGTACGTACGTATGAAAAATTTGTAACGTATATTGAAACAAATGGACTTCCAAAATATATTAGTTTTGATAATGATTTAGGATTAAATGCAGATGGAGAAGTTGCAGAAGATGGTTATGCAGCTGCAAAATGGTTGGTATACACTTCTGGGTTAGATTTAACACAACTAGACTTTTATGTCCATTCTGCAAATCCTGTGGCAACGAAACAAATTGAAGGTTTATTGAACAATTACATCAAACATTTAAAATCGAATACTTAATAAGCAATATTTATATATGATTTTAGAGTTTATTTATGATAAGAAAGCAGTTAGCAAAGACGAGCAAGAATTTCTAAAAAAAGTATACTATATTGCTAAAAAAGAATTTGACAGTATAGATGATATTATTAAAGTCATTCAATATTTTCCACATGAGTATGTTGAATCTGAAAATGGCTGGGAAAATGCTATCTATCCCGGAAAAACGGAAACTATTCCTTCAACAAAAAAGAATATTGCTTCGGGAATTATTTTTAATGCTTTAGAAAAGGCACTAACAATTAAGTAAATACCTTTCATGTCACAACTCACACATTATACCACCAATTTTAACAAACGAACATTTCCAATTACCTTGGTTTCTGATCAAGTATCAAATGCGCCAAATATTGGTTCATTGTTTCGTATTTGTGATGCTTTTGGTGTGGAAAAAATTATTTTTTGTGGTGATGAAATTCCTGTTTTTGGACGAAAGATGACGAAAACATCGCGTGCAACTGAAAAAGTTATGCCTTTTGAGATAATTCCAGATATTCATCAAGTTGTTTCAAAATTACAAAAAGAAGGATATACTATTATTTCGTTAGAGATTACAGAAGAAAGCCAATCTATTCATACTATTGATTTTTCTAAGTTTGAAAAAATAGCATTGGTTATTGGCGATGAAAATTTTGGTGTAAATCCAGAAACTTTATATGAATCAGACATTATAACTCATATAGAAATGTTTGGACAAAATAGTAGTATGAATGTTGTACAAGCTACAAATATTGTTCTTTATGAAATAACGCGTCAACATGTTGCGAACTAATTTTATTGTATTATTTTTATCTACAAACCAATTTTTATGACTTCATCAAATACAATTGCAAACGGAATTTTAAAAGCTGCGGGAGTTATTTTTGCACTTTGGTTACTCTACCATTTTCTCGATAAAATTCAGTCAGTGATTGTATATATTGCTATTGCTGCCGTAATTTCGCTAATTGGACGACCAATTATTCGTTTCTTAAAAAAACGTTTAAAATTCAAAAACACATTGGCCGTCGTTTTTACAATGGCACTTATGATTGGATTATTAGTTGGATTAATTTCAATGTTTATTCCACTAATTGCTGAACAAGGACATAACTTATCGTTGGTAGATATTGACAAATTACAAGAAAATGTACAAAGTTTATACGCACAAATCTCAGAATACTTAGCGGCTAAAAATATAGATTTTGAACGATCATTAGATGAGTCAAAAATATTTTCAAGTTTTGATTACACCATTATTCCAAACTTTTTTAATTCGCTCGTCAGTGGTTTAGGAAACTTTAGTATTGGTTTATTATCTGTATTATTTATTTCGTTCTTTTTACTAAAAGACAGCCAATTACTAGAAGATGGCGTGATGGTTTTTGTGCCAGATAGTAAAGAATCAAGATTGAGCAAATCATTTGAAAAGATTAAAGATTTACTCTCAAGATATTTTGTAGGATTGGTTTTTCAGATTCTAATTCTATTTGTTATTTACACAATCGCACTTTTAATTTTTGGAATAAATAACGCTATTGTAATTGCTTTTTTATGTGCTTTGTTAAACTTAATTCCATATATCGGACCTTTATTTAGTGGAGTTTTGATGTTGTTATTATGTATGACAAGTAATTTAGAAGCTGATTTTAGTACCGTAATTTTACCAAACACTATTGGTGTGATGATTTTCTTCCTTATCGGACAATTGATCGATAATTTCTTGAGTCAACCACTAATATTTTCAAGTTCTGTAAAATCGCATCCGCTAGAAATCTTCTTGGTTATTATCATTTGGGGAATTCTGTTTGGAATCTTAGGAATGGTTGTTGCCGTGCCTTCATATACTGCGATTAAAGTAATTTTGAAGGAGTTTTTATCCGATAATAAAATTGTAAAATCGCTCACAAAAGATCTATAAATCTTGAATCCTGCATTATTATCTTCTGAAATTCAACAATTCATCAACGAACATCTTCATGATGATTTGACAAAACTTTTGTTGAAATACAAAACAGTTGAAGGGATTCCATTTTCTGAAATTATTGAGCAAATTGAAGCGAAAGCACGATGTCAAAAAAAGTTACCAACTTGGTTTACTTCCGAAAATATCTATTATCCAAACAAATTAAACATTGAACAAACTTCCTCTGAACAAACAGCAAATTACAAAGCTAGTTTGATGCAAGGAACTAAAATCATTGATCTAACAGGCGGTTTTGGTGTAGATTGTTATGCCTTTTCAAAACAATTTAAAGAAGTAACGCATTGTGAAATTTCGCAAAAGTTATCCGAAATCGTGACACATAATTGCAAAGCGCTTCAAGTTCCAAATATAAAAACTATCAATGAAGATGGAATTGCATATGTACAAAATGCACAACAAACCTACGATTGGATATATATTGATCCTTCTCGTAGAAATGATGTAAAAGGAAAAGTTTTTTTATTAGAAGATTGTTTGCCTGACGTTGTTACGCATCAAGAAACATTATTTAAATATACTGACAACATCCTTATTAAAACATCTCCGCTGCTCGATATCACCAATGGTTTGCGCTCGTTACAACATGTAAAAGAAGTTCATGTGGTTGCTGTACATAACGAAGTGAAGGAGTTATTATGGTTGTTAGATAAAAATACAATTACTGAGGACGTTTGTATTAAAACCGTAAATCTCAAAAAGGAAGCAACAGAAACATTCGATTTTCAGTTATCTGAAGAAAAAGAACAAACCGTAGATTTTGCACTTCCAAAAAAATACTTGTACGAACCAAATGCTGCGATTTTAAAAGCTGGTGGATTTTTGAGTATTGCAACTACTTTTAAACTTCAAAAACTGCATCAACATTCACATTTATATACATCTAATACATTGGTTTCCTTTCCAGGAAGATGTTTTACGGTAGAAAAAGTATTGCCATACACAAAAAAGATTATCAAAAAAGAGCTAAATTTGAAGAAGGCAAATATCACAACTCGAAACTTTCCAGAATCAGTTGCAACAATTCGCAAAAAATTAACACTTGCCGACGGCGGAACCGACTTTTTGTTCTTAACCACCGTATTTACTGGAAAAAAAGCGGTTATTCATTGCAAAAAAGCATAAGAAATACTTCAAGAAAATCGTTTTTACGGTTTTACCGTAGCATTTATAATCACACACCTTATCTCATACTTAAGACTTCTGCCTACATTTGAACCATGCAATACAGTTTTAGGGATTTAGGGGAATCCACTATACTTTGGGGAACTTTTAATTAAGTTCCCCTTACTTCTTTTATAGGGTTATGTGAATTTCAAAAAACTATTCACTATTAAGATTTTTCATCGAATTAATGTTTCATATCGAATAAAAGATACACTTTAACGATTCAACATATTCTTCACAACATAAATACCTTTTAAGCATATCAAACCTATAAATTTGGGTATTGGTTTTTAGATAACTAGTAAATAACGATAAATGTAGCCGTGCTTGTAGTTTTGCACGGCTTTTTTTATGCTATTTATTTCAAATAAGTACTTCTAGTCTTTTACTATCATAAAAAATATCTATTTTTTTATATAGAAAAAATCCTACAATTAGTAGCTTTAAACGATTATATGTGGAGTTTATAGAATGTAAATTCAAAATTCAATAAATTATCTAATCTTATCTATAGATTTGTTCGACTGAATTCAGAATGAGGATCTTTAATTTATTTATTGCACATAACACTCAATCATTCTAACACATACGTTTGTAATTTTTTTAAGCCGAAAACTACAAATGAATATTCAGAAAAACAGCAAATGAAAGTTTGGTAACAAATTTTCACTATTGTTGTATGCAAATACAACTCTTATAAAAGGAAGGTTTATGGTAGGGCCTTCCTTTTTTTTATACCCTTTTTCCAAACTTTTTTAAAATTAAATCTTCAAAAATAACATCTAATTAAAAAACATATTGTAATATTGCAATATGGGAATAACAAAAACAATTGGATTTTCAGAAGATATTATTCAGATGGCTGACATTTTAAAAGTATTAGGTCATCCTGCACGCTTGTCCATTATGGAATTTTTAGCAAATAGTCCATCATGCATTTGCAATGATTTGGTCGCAGAACTTCCGTTAGCACAACCGACAATTTCTAGGCATTTGTCTGAATTGAAACGTGTTGGATTGATTCAAGGACAAATCTCTGGAAAGAATATTTGCTATTGCATTAATCCAAAAAAATGGGAAGAAGTTATACAGCATTTAAAAATGATCACTACTTCCCTATTCACAACAAAAAAATGTTAATTACACTAAAAAAAATATTATGAAATTATCAGAAGTAAAAGCACATTTGCAAAATATAGAACAATTAGATTTTGTTTTACCTAATTCTCAAAAGGTAGAACGTCATTTTCATGTAACAGAAGTTGGTATGATTACTAAAAACTTTATTGATTGTGGTGGAAAAATCCGCAATGAGAAAGTCGTGAATTTTCAATTATGGTCTGCTGATGATGTTGATCATAGATTAGAACCAAAGAAGTTGATGAATATCATTACACTTTCTGAAAATACATTAGGTATTGAAGATTTAGAAGTTGAAGTAGAATACCAAGCAGAAACTATTGGTAAGTATGGATTAGATTTTGACAACGGACATTTCTTATTAACAACAAAGTTTACAGACTGTTTGGCAAAAGATAAATGTGAAATTCCAGCAGGAAAACCAAAAATGAAACTCTCAGAATTACAAGCACAAATGAATGGTGGTTGCACGCCAGAATCAGGTTGTTGCTAAGAAATAGTTATGATCCTAGATTATGCATTAGAAATTATATAATACATTCCTAATGCATAATTCAGGATTAAATTAGATTCATATCGTCGATATTATAAAAAAACTATAACTTTGGCGGATATTTTTAAGCTATTTTTAGAAACAAAGTATTCGTAAATGGAGAAAGAACTAACCATCGTTGTTCCTGTATATAATGAGGAAGATAATTTAGAACGAGTTGAAAAAGAGTTGGCTGACTATTCAAAAGCCGCTAAGATTCTCGTAAAAGTTTTGTTTGTAAATGATGGCTCTAAAGATAAAAGTCAGGAAATGATTGAAAAAATCTGTACTGATAGTGACATCTTCAATTTTATTAGTTTCAAAGAAAATCGTGGTTTGAGCGCTGCTATAAAAGCAGGTTTTGATGAAACGCAAACTAGCTTAGTTGGCTATATTGATTCCGATTTGCAAACTGCGCCTGCTGACTTTGATTTATTGTTAGAACATATTGGAGAAAACGATTTGGTAACTGGCGTTCGTGCCAACCGAAAAGATTCGTTTGTAAAAAATATGTCTTCAAAGATTGCCAACGGAATTCGTAGATCATTTACTAAAGATGGCATGGACGATACAGGTTGTCCATTGAAAATCATTAAAACTGATTTTGCAAAACGCATTCCAATGTTTAAAGGATTGCACCGTTTCCTTCCTGCCATGATTTTATTACAAGATGGAAAAGTGAAACAAATTCCTGTGCAACATTTCCCTAGAATTGCTGGAGAAGCTAAATACGGTTTATGGAACCGTTTGTTGGGTCCATTAATGGATTGCTTTGCCTATGTTTGGATGAAGAAAAAGTACATCAATTATTCTATTGCCAAGAAAGGATGATGACTTGGTTTATTTATGGTGTTGGCGCACTTGCGCAATTGTTATTTTCAGGAAGAACTTTGCTACAATGGATTGTTTCTGAAAAGAATAAAAAAGTATTAACACCTTCTCTTTTTTGGAAGTTAAGCTTAATTGCTTCCTTTATCATGTTCATTTACGGGTATTTACGTGAAGATTTCTCCATTATGCTTGGACAAGTTTTAACATATTTTATCTACATAAGAAATATGGAGTTGCAAGGCGAATGGAAAAAGATGCATCGATTCATTCGTTTCTTTATTTTAATGTTTCCTGCCATTATTATCACAATTGGATTTAACAATAACAAACAAGATATTGACAATTTATTAAACAATGAAGCCATTCCTGATTGGTTATTAATTTTAGGTATCGTTGCACAAATTATCTTTACCTTACGCTTTGTATACCAATGGATTTACTCCGAAAAGAACAAAGAATCTAGTTTACCGTTTGGTTTTTGGATGTTAAGTTTGCTCGGTTCAAGTTTGATATTTATTTATGCAATTTTTAGAATTGATCCAATTTTAATTGCAGGACACGTTTTCGGAATTGTTACCTATGTGAGAAATATAATGTTGTTAAGAAATCAACCATGAATTTTATACAAGAAAAAAATTACATTTGGATTTTAATCATTGTTTGCTTTGCAATATTTTTTGTAAACCTAGATGTGTTGTATCCAAATATTATGGAAGCCCGAAACTTTATTACCGCGCGTGAAATGGTTTCAGATGGCAATTGGTTATTGACTACTATGAATGGTGAACCGCGTTATGAAAAACCGCCTTTACCTACTTGGTTAGCTGCAATTTCAGGAATGCTTTTCGGATTTAAAAGTTTGATGGCATTACGAATTCCTTCAGCAATTATCACCTTTGTTTTAGTGCTATTTTCATATCGTTTTGGTGTTTATTTCATTCAAAATAAAAAACAGGCATTTATCAATAGTTTGATACTTGCAACTTCGTTTTATATCATTTTTGCAGGACGAAACGGAACGTGGGATATTTTTGCACATGGTTTTATGATTGTTGGAATTTACTATATTTTTCAATTCTTCTCATCCATCGAAAACATCTGGAGAAATTCTTTATTAGCCGGACTTTTCATAGGATTGTCTTTTATGAGTAAAGGTCCTGTTTCACATTTTGCATTATTTTTACCTTTTATTATTGCGTACAGTGTTGTGTACAAATATGAAGGTTTTAAGAAAAAATGGTTGCCATTACTGGGTTTACTCGTTGTTACTATACTTTTATCATCTTGGTGGCCATATTATGTAAATATGTTTGATGGCGATACTGCAAAAGCTATTGCTGAAAAAGAAACGACCGCTTGGCAAGATAGAAACGTGCGTCCATTTTATTATTATTGGAGTTTCTTTGTACAATCTGGCATTTGGACAGTTGTTGCGTTTGTGAGTTTATTGTATCCGTATTTAAAATCGAGAGTTGAGAATTTAAAAGCCTATAAATTCAGCTTATTTTGGACACTTTTTGCAGTCATTTTATTGTCTGTGATTCCGGAAAAGAAATCACGCTACTTATTACCTGTTTTAATTCCGTTAGCATATACAACAAGCTTTTTTATTGAATATGCATTCAGATCGTTTAAAACACGTATGAAAAAACTTGAAACAGTTCCATTATACTTAAATTTTGGACTGGTAGGCTTGATTAGTTTAGTTTTCCCTATCGTTGGTTATATTTTATTAAAAGATCGATTAGACGGTTTTTATACACGATTTGGCATTACTTCAGTAGCCTTAGTTCCGATTGGGTTTTATATTTTGAAATATTTATATCAAAAAGAAATTCAAAAAACGTTTTACCTCATCATTTTATTCTTGATGACAACCATTGTACTTGGTTTTCCGTTGGCAAATGCTTTCTTAGACAATCCAAAGTATAATTCGTTACAAGACATATCGCGCAAAGCGACAGCAGAAAAAATTCCTGTGTATATGTTCAATATTCAATCGCCTGAATTGGTGTGGGATTATGGAGGAATGATTCCGTTAGTGCATAGTCATGCTTTAGAGGTTCCAAAAGAAGATTCATTTAAAGTATTGGTGATGATTGATGGAAAAAAAGGGGTAGAAAAAGCATTTCCAAATTATAAAGTTACCTATCAAGAAACCTTCGATTTGAATCCTATTGACAGTTCTCAAGGCGGTTATAAAGATCGTTTACGCACAGAAATGTATTTGGTTGAAAGAAATTAAAGGATTGAAAAGACTGAAAGTTTTAGCTTCAATAGGTTTTTATATATCAAAAACAAACCCTCAAACTGTTATAGTCAGAAGGTCCATTTTAAAAAATAATTTAATTATCTTTTTCCTACATTGGAACTGGTAAACCACCAGATCCAGAGCCAGATCCGCAATAATATGTTACACATCCACCTAATCTTGAATCACACATATGATTAGAGCATGCAGCAATTAATGTATTTGTTGGACATCCGTTAGTTACACATAGCATGTTACCGCTTCCTCCCGTTACACTAAGTGTCTCACTCAAGTTTGACACTAATTTCTTGTTAAGACTTAAATTGTTTAAATTTTTCTTTTTCATTATGGTAGATTTAAAAAAATTAATAATTAACAAGTTACAAGGTTCTACTTGAAAAACAGTGAGGCTTTTCTGTAAAAATGCTATGGTGAATTATAAGCTAAACGGTAAAAAATAAAGTGCAAAATTATAAGTTACGAAACCAAGTCAATTGCTCCGCAACACCTTCTTCCAACGTTACTGTAGGATTATAGTTTAAGAGTTTACGAGCTTTATCAATGTTAGCTTTTGTACGTTGCTGATCACCTGAACGTGGTGGCAATTCGTTAAATTGTATTGTTGTGTTTAATAGTTTTTCAACTGCATCAACACCTTGCTGGGTAGTATATTCGGCTTCCGTTCCAATATTGAATATTTCACCATTACATACATCTTCTTTACCAATAACACTTGTAATTCCTTTTACAATATCGCTTACATGTGTAAAGCTTCGCAAATGCTTCAAACTTCCTGTAAATAGTGGAAATGTTTTAGTATTTAAACCACAATCTAACAGTTTTGTAAAGAGTTTGTCTGGACGTTCGCGCGAACCGTAAACCGAATATAATCGTAATGAACATGCTTTGAGTTTATTCAACCTTGAGTTGCATAACACTAATTGTTCGGCAGCCAATTTTGTAACTCCATAGTGTGAAGCTGGTTGCGGCGCCACGGATTCTGGATAAGTAGCATTTAAACCATATATAGACGATGTACCAATGTTTACAAATAGCTTCAATTCTTTTTGTTCTAATGCGTAATTCATTAGATTTTGAGTAGCTATTACATTGTTTGTCAGGTAATCTTCAAACGTAGAAGTTGCGGCAATTCCGGGTTGTGCGGCAAAATGAAAGATGTATTCTATGTTTTCGGGAAGTTTTTCAATGGAAGAAACATCGCGTAAATCTGCTTGTAGAACTTCAATACCTTTCGATTTGAGTACGGCAGCATTTTTATTTTTTAAATCAACTGGATAATAATCTGAAAAGTTATCAATTCCAATGATCGTATGTCCTTCATTTTGTAAATATTCTGCGACATGTGATCCAATAAATCCAGCAATTCCCGTGATGAGTATCTTCATTGATGTACTTCGTAATGTGTTTGACGCATAAAAGTATACATAATTTATGAAATGCTTTTATTATTTTTTGAGAACAATTAAATTCTCTGATCTCTTTTTACAATAAGATTAGTTCAACTTACAATTTTGTGTGCGTCTTTCAGACTTCTCAAAATTGAGTTTCACTAAATTCAAAAGGCTTTCCAATGAAGGAAAGCCTTTCTTAATATGCATAATCAACGCAAAAAATGATACAAGTTTTTCAGTTGGTCTGATTTTCATTGTATCCATCATACATATGTCTTCAATGATTCATAATTTGGGTAATTGGTGTTTATTGTTTGATCAGTTTTGCCGTATACGAATTGATTCCGTTGGAAACTTTCACAAAGTAAATACCTGTTGCCAATTGCTGTAAGTTCAATACTGTTTTTTGCGTTTTTGTATTGAATTTTAATTGCTGTACTCCTTGAATATTATGAATAGCTATTTCATAAGTTATTCCTTTTTCATAATTTTTTATATCAACAGTTGCTTCATTCGAAGTAGGGTTTGGATAGAGTCCTATTGCATTTTCATCAAGTTTACTGTCTGACTTTATATCTTCACGAACTTGTTGTGGTTTTACAAATATAGGTTCCGCAATTGCTGTACGCATTTTTTCACAAGGCACAATTTCTGCAAAATAATTTCCGCCTGGCTCAACAGTAAATCCTGCATTTAACATGATTTCTGTTCCTGCACGCATTTCTACATCTGCATTGCTCGTTACCGTTACATTGAATGCTGGTGCTACATCAATTGTACTTATTACTCGATAATCTAATAGACCTACTCCTGGAAGTAATGTATTATCTATAATTAAATCTGGTTCATATACACAACATGGCGCTGGTGTGATGACTCCTGAAGTATTACATATTATATTGTTGACGACAGGCGGATGATTTCCACTTTTTACAACTACTGATGTTTTTGTTTCTGTTCCACAATCGTTTGTGTATGTAACTTTTAGTAAATAGGAAGCATTTGCTACTAAGCCGTCTGTATTGTCTCTTCCATCCCAATAAATTGGATCTACAATACCATTTGTACAACTTACAGAATAGTTCCATATTGATGTTCCAAGCATGGTAAATATTTCTGTTGAAACAGTTTGCACATTGTCTAAGTTTGTAATTTCTAACGGAACTGTTGTTGACACCAATCCGTTATGATTTGGATACACTTCACCACTTAGTCTACTACAACTTGGAAATTCGCATGTTTTTACTAGTTTAAAATCATCTAAAAGTATGTATGGTCCATCACAAAGGTTTGCCGATTCAGTTTCTATTACAATCCAATCATAACTATCTGCTGGTGCTGTAAATTCTATTGTAATTGGGTACCATTCACCAGTTGGATAGTTTACAAGGTCAATAGGTTTGTTTAACACTTGTAATGTGTTTGACGTACTTTCCTTGTTGTAATATTTACTTGGATCGCATCGGTTATTAAATTGATTTGCTCCAATAGAATATTCCATATCATTTTTCCTGAAATACACATTTAAATCTAATCCTGAAGACCAATCACGCAATGGATCATCAATAGAACGTATGTAAAATTGTAATGTATACGTTTCTCCTTCTTCAAACTTATTGGCATCAAAGAATTTTTGCTGCACCAATTCCCCTGGTCCCATTCCCATATATCCGAGTCCAGCATGTGGCATAATGTCCGTTCCACCTTCTGAAAGTCTTAGTTTTTCATAACCAGCATATTTATTAACCATATACCAATCTGGCGAATGCAATTTGAATTGTATTTTCTCTGGTAATTCTCCTGGTGCAGTAATGACCTTTGTTACAGTTTTCATGTCACTTTCCCATACAGAAAGACCTTCTTGATTTCCATGATTTGTAGTGTTCCATCCTCCCGAATATGTATATGTTTTTGGAGAATAATCATCCACTAAAGCTAAATAAAAAGGTGTTTCATTGTACGTCGGTTGATCCGCAACTGCGTTATGAATCATATTATCTTGTCCAAAAGACATCCATCCAAAAAACAAGAATACTGCTAGTATTAGTTTGCTCTTGTTTTTCATTATTTCTTCTTCTTTAGTTCATTGATTTCCTTTTTTAATTCGATAACATATAAGGTAAGTTCTTCCACTTTTTCTAATAGTTTTGCATCCATTTCTCCTAAGTTTAGTCCTTCTTTTTCAACTTCTGCAGCAGATGGAACATTAGGCAAATGTCCGTTTGTATTGATGAATGCTTCTACTTCTTCTAATGGTTTTAGGTTGTAATTTTTATGAAATACATAGTCTGCCCAAACACCAGCGGCCAACTCTACTTTTACTTTTTCCGTACGAATTCCTTTTTTTACAAATAATTTATATTCGTCACAGTCAGTACAAGGATCAAAATCGAACCAATCTCCAATCATTGTCTTTTTTGCATTTATCCACAATCTTCCTTTACCTCCTTTACTGTTAATTCCTAGTATATTATCATATCCACCATGAAAATTACTATATGCTCTTATACGCCAATTTTCACTACCATCACTATGTTTAAAAGAAATTCCTCCATACGTATTTGGTATTTCTGATTGTATTCTAATTTCTTGTTTGTCACCCAAACGAACGTCTAAACGCGCTTGTGGATCATCAGTAGCAATTCCTACTTTTGCTCCAATAGTAGTGTCTTTCGTTGCCATAAATACAGGTTGTTGATGCTCGAACCCAATTAGGAATGAATAGTTTTTTGTGTTTACCGTATTTCTTCCAATAGCAAATGAAAAAGCTCCATTTGCTTGATTCGTATGACCTAAAGCGAATGAAAAACTTCCATTCGTTTTGTTACTATGTCCAATAGCAAACGAGTTTAATGAGTTTACATAGTTATTTACACCAAAAGCTCCTGATTGCATGTTTTGCACTGCGTTTGACATTCCAAAAGCAAATGAATAACTATCATTTACTGTATTTCTATGTCCTGCGATGAATGAAGATCTTTTTGTATTAAGGTTCATGTTATTTTCTGTACCAACTACTGTAGAAGTATTTCCTAATACTAGGTTTCCATCTCCTAAAGCTGAAGAAGAAGGATCAACTGTATTTGTTCCCCAATTTGTTTGAGCGTTACTATTTGATAGTATAAATAATCCCAATGCAAGGATTAAAAAAGGTAATTTATTTTTCATGATTGTTTTATTAATGATTATCTCTACTCTCTTGAAAGGTTTTCGAGTTTTCCCTTGATAGATCTATTTATCTATAAGGGATTTTTTGAGAGATTCATTACCCAATTAAAAATGAAAATTTATATTTCTATTTTTAATTATCAACCTAAAATCGTGAAAAACAATTAATTACGATTTATAAAATAATTGTTTTTTATACATAAAATATATTCCTAAAATTACACCTAGTGCAATTCCTATAATTATATATAAAGTGTATGATACTGTTTCAACTTCTATCGTATTCGTACTTCCAGTAAGCGTAAAAGCTGCCCAATAATAGGGTTCATTTTGTGAAAATTGATGTTGTTGTAAGTATTCTTTTTTAGCTAATTGTAATGCTTTTGATTTTGAAGTTCCGCTTGCTAGTTCGTGATAGAAACTTTGTAATATTTCGTTTCCTGATTGTTCGTTTACATTCCAAAGAGAAGCCATGACACTTTGCGTTCCATTGTAAAAGAATCCTCTTGAAAGATTGATCACGCCTTCTCCCGATATATTGATTCCGTCATTTGTTTGACATGCATCTAGAATAACCAAATCTGCTTGATTTTCCAACCCGAAGAGTTCGTTCAGTGTCATTTTATCTTCATGAAAAGCAATCCAAGGTTTTTGTGTAATGCTATCTAAACCAGCGTGTGTATTGAAGTGTATGATTTCAAAATTCTTTTGCTGTTTTAGAAAATTAGCTTTTGATGCTTCTTGCTTTGTCAGTACAATTGATTTACCAAAATTTGCAACTAACTTTATAATACTTTCAGTTTCTGTTAAAGTTGGTAATTGTGCATCTTTAAATTCTTCTGGTGCAATTGTTAGTAGTTTTTGCGTTGGTTTATTTTGTTTTTGTTGAATTTGATCAAATAGTGAGAATGATTGTAAATACGATGTTTCCGTGTTATTTACTAAGTAATTTTCAACGAGTTTGCCATCTTTTCTAATTGGCAAAATTTCAAAAGGTATGTATTGCAATGCTTGATCGGCAACAATGGTAAGTTTTTTGTTTTGCAAACGTTCGGCGGCATTTTCAAATGGAAATAATTCTTTAAACACTGCATACCCAACTTCTTGATAGTTTTGTAATTCTTCTTTTTTTAATGAACGTCGCGTTAGAAAAGCTTTTAATATTTCTAACTTTTCTTGAAATATTGGTGTGTTGTTTATTTTAAAGAATATTGGTTTGCCACTATCATAATAAATTCCGTAACCATCTGCTTCATTTAAAATATATTCAACAAACGATTCTTTTCTTTGTGTGAATTTTTTAATGATATTGTTTAAATTTGCAATTACAACTTCCTGTTTGGTTTTCATGTATTCAGGATATACGCGTTGCATGGAATCAACGAGTTGCTGATATTCTTCATTCATTTTGGCATATGCTTTTTGCCAAACTTCGTTTTGTATATTTTTCTGAAATTCATCTTGCAATGCTAATATTTTGTAATGCAATTGCTGCTCACGCGCAACTAATTCTTCTGGAATATTTAGTTTTAATTTCGCTTGAAGTGTTTTTATATTTTCCTGTAATAACAATGCTTTATTCTTTTCCATGTAGTAGAATGCGCTTACTGGATCGTTTAATAAATAACAAACTTCCACAGCTAACATGTAGGTATTCACACCTTTTTCAATCCAAAATAATTTTGACGCTTCTGTATCCATTTCATACCGAATTAACGATACTAATTGGTCAATAATATGCACTGTTTTTTTCGCTTTATGAAGATACGTTACTTCTTGTTCTTGTGTGTACGCTTGCACATAATGATCTGCTAAATCTATTAGATAAGTCAATATATCTTGCCCATAATCAGAATCTCTAATCTCATCTAGTGTTGGAAATTGAAAAGCTTCTTTTGTGTCTTTTTCAAGTATTGTTGTGATTGCTTTTTCAAAGTATGGTATTTTTTCTTTGGCAATATCCGAATCAAGATAATAACCCATGTTGTCCAAAGCTGTAGCGATTTGTTCTTCATCATCAGATTCATTTAAAACTCTTTTATAAAATTGTGCTGCTAATTCATACTTTTCTTGTTTTGAGTAAATGATACCTATATTCGTAATAACATCTAATTCGTCAGAATTTTTGTTTATTTCAACAAAACCTTTTGCTGCTTTTTTATAGAAAAATAATGCACGGTCAAAATCCTTAAAAGCATCATATACAACAGCCAAAGCATTATTTAATGCAACTCTATTGAATTGAACTAAACTATCAACTTGTATTAATCTTTGATGCTCAGTAATAATTTTTAAGTCATTATTACTATCGTTAATTGTATATATACTTTCATATTTTTTCGCATACGTGTTTATGATATCAAATCGTAAATTGCTTTCAATTTTTGGATTTTTGCATAATTTTTTATTTGCTAAACCAGAGTTTAGGTAATGTAATGCCGATGGAATATCACCCCTTTTTTTCGCGTTTCTTGATAAAAAACGATACGCATATGATGTGTACTTGTCATCTCCTTCATCATTGATAATTTTGAGTAACAGTGCGTGTTCTTTTTCAAACTTTTTCTTATTCGCATAGATACGTGATTTATGATATCTACTCTGATTGTAAGCGACCTTATCGTTAAATTTTGATCGTATGGCAATTGCATTTATACACAAAGGAAGCGCTTTATCATATTCCTCTTGCTCATAATAACAAGCAGAAAGTTTATGAAAAAGCGTCCCTAAGTCTTCTGTATATTGAAGTGTATCTTGTAATTGAAGTAATTTTTGGAATCCTTCAATTTTGTTTTCTACTACCTCTAATCCTTTTATGCTGTCAATTTTTATTTTTAGTGTACTTTGCCCATTCATACACCAAACAAAAAGTAAGCAAGTAGATAACAATAATTTTCTTAGCGATATCATTTTTTTCCTTTAAAATTAGAAAATATTTCTAATCTTCAGCTATAATGTATCTATTGTGTAATGTATTTTTAATTTCTTCTTCGCCTGTATAGAAATTTATTACGGTTTGAAAAATTCCTGTAGCAGGTAATCCTAGCATTGCAACTCTATCAACCATTGGTAAATCAGAAGTTTCTCCTGAATCTATTATTTTTGCCACTTCAATAACAATTTGTGGTGCCGCAAAAGAAGTTCCCTTTACAGTACCGCCATAAAAAGAAATTCCTTCTCCTTTTGTATAAAAATCTACACTACTGCCATAATTTGAAAAATCTGAGGCATGTGAATAGCCTTGATTACATGAAGCGACAGCAATTATATTGTCAGCATCATACGACGAAGGATAGTGTGCGATGATGTCATTGTTATGACTTGTATTTCCTGCAGAAGTAACAAATACTACATCTGGGAACATCGTTAGTATATTTTGAAAAATGGTGTTTCCAAAATCTCCAAAAGGATCATCTTGCCAGCCAAAACTCATGTTTACGATATCTGCACGCTCCCCAGCATATACAGATGCGCAAATCATATCAAAGTAACTTATGTTTCCTGCTGCATTTGAAATTTTTACAGGTAATAATTGATGATCTATATTTAAACTGATTAATGCAGAATGAATTTGATTTCCAATGATACTTCCA
Organism: Kordia sp. E; assembly: GCF_056033805.1. Classification (NCBI taxonomy): domain Bacteria; kingdom Pseudomonadati; phylum Bacteroidota; class Flavobacteriia; order Flavobacteriales; family Flavobacteriaceae; genus Kordia; species Kordia sp. E. The sequence continues at coordinate 428,379 of NZ_JBRASR010000003.1, read as the reverse complement.
TGCATATACGGATCATCATCAAATACATTATGATCTCCATTAACATAATCCCAACTAGACGATTCTTCACCGACAGCAGTTAGCGCTGCATTGTATAAAAATAGATTATCATCAGCTGAAGTTGAATCGAAAACTGTAAGTGAAGCCGCCAAACCAGTATCTAATATGGCAACTGTAATTCCTTCATTTACAGGTTTTATGTGCGTTTCATACGAAGTATCAGCATCAGTTCCTGTGGTTGGGCTATCTACATCAAATCCAAAAGTAAATTCATAATCTACATCAAGAACATCGAAAGTTTCGCCTCCTATTTTACCTTCTATTACTTGCTTTTTAGGCTCTATACCTATGGTTCCAGGTGGGAAAATCCATTTTTCAATGTCTTGATTATCACATCTACAAATTTCAAATATTCCGAAACCTTGTAGTGGATTTATATTATCCCCATCAATTCCTTCACTTTCTCTAATGGCATATTTTACAGCTTCTGGTGTCCCGGATATATATTGAATAATTAATTCATTTTGTGAATACACAGGCATATTTCCAGGGATGAAGCCTTGTGCGTTATTTCCACTATTAGTTGCATTACTATTTTTTGCAATTGCATTTTGTGTAGTATCAATAAAAGTATCATCTTTTGTGCATGACATACTACTGGTCAACAAAAGGATTGCAATAAGTTTTTGTATATTTCTCATTTTATTAAAATTTTGCGTTCATATAGTAGGGAACAAACGCATGAAACATTACCCATTTTTTTTAATTATTTTTAAGATTTATGAAAGATAGTGAAAGATTCGTAAATGCTCTTACATCTGGAGATGAACGGATTATAAAGGAAATTTACACTGAATTATTTCCTAAAATCAAATCCTTTGTACTTAAAAACAGAGGTGATACACAAGATGCATCTGATGTTTTTCATGATGGACTTATGTATATTATTGTTACGCAAAAAGAAAAAAAGACTGAAATAAAATCTTTTGAAGCCTATCTATTTGTCATTTGTAAAAATATTTGGAAAAGAACTTTAAAAAATAAGGTAATAAAAACCGATCCTTTGACACTAGTAGATAAGGAAGCCGAATTAGGTGCGCATATTTTGGAGCAAGAACTCTTTGATTTTTATATCGAAAAATTTGATTTACTATCCGACAATTGTAAAGAAATTTTGAGTAGCTATTTCAATGGATTGAGTTATGAAGATATCGTAACAGAACATTCATATGCTTCTGTTAATACAGTACGACAACGTGTTTTTAAATGTCGCAGCAAACTAGTGAAATTAATAAAAGAAGACAATAAATACCAAAAAATAAGAAGATGGCGTCAGAACTAACCGAAGCACTTTTAGCCGAAATGAATCGTTACCTCAACGGTGAAATGAACGAATTGGAACGCAAACGTTTTGAACAAAAGTTAGAAAACGATGAAGAACTTAGGAAAGAATTAACTCTTGAAACAGAACTTAAAGAAGTTTTAAATGAAAATAATGAATACAATCTTTTTTCTGGAAATCAGCAAAATGAAGAACTTGCCAAAGTAAAAACAAAATTGAGAAGTGACGAATATCAAGCGTTATCTAATACAATTAAAACCGTTGGAAAAGATTATTTAGAAGAAACAACAACTGTAAAACCTCGTAAAAATTATTACAAATACATTTCAATAGCAGCTGTATTGGTTTTGTTTTTTGGAATTTATTTTTCTCAGGTTAATGCTTCTTTAGATTCTTATTACGAAGCAAATGTGAATTGGAGCGAACTACCTTCGTTTACTGAAAAAGGAAAGCAAGAAGATTTATTTTCGCAAGGAGAACTCGCTTTTAAAGCTTCAAATTATGAGGAAGCTATTACAAAATTTACACAAATAGAAACTACACATGAATTATATGGACATAGCTTACAATATTTGGGCGCTTCTTATGATTTACTAGATCAAAATGAAAAGGCTATTGTTATATTTCAACAACTTTCAAAACTTGGAAATTCAAATGAAAGTTCAAAAGGATATTGGTATGAAACGTTGATACATTTTAAGATGAATAACAAAGAAAAAGCTATTGCTTCATTAGAAAATCTCATAAAAGATCCGGCAAATTATAAATATAAAGAAGCTAAAAAACTATTGAGTAAGTTAAAGTAATAACTCACATCTTCAACCCAACGAAAAGTAATTGATTTTCAACAATATAACTTCATTTATTTTTAAATATAAAAATAATTTTAAACTAATAATTTAGCTGAAAAAGTATTGAAAATAAATTTTTCCTGAGAATTTTCAACGCAACCATTTGAGTTTATTTGTATCTGTTATGTAAACAATAAAACCAAATGAAGAAAATTACCAAACTAATTCTTGCATTGCTACTCACCTTTTCACTGCAAAATTGTCAAGACGATGAATTTGACAACTCAATCGATACCGATAATGCTCCTCAATTAAATTTAAAAGACGATATTTTTCAATCTGAAAACTTTGGAAATGCTACTACTGGAAATTTCATAGGTGCTGTTACAGATATATTAGGAAATAAATTAGCAAATGTATTTATCACAGTTGGAACCATTACAACAATGACAGATCGGAATGGAGTATTTGTAATGAATAATGCAAATGTTTATGAAAACTTCGCTTACATAAAAGCAAAGAAAGATGGATATATTGATGGTTCAAGAGTTGTAATTCCGAAAACGAATGGTGTAAACAATATAAACATCGTTTTACTAAAAAAAGAAGTTACAGCAACTGTAAGTTCTGGGCAAACTTCACAAGTATCTTTGCAAAATGGTGGACAAGTAAACTTTAGTGGTAATTTTATAAATGCAGATGGAAATTCGTATAACGGTCAAGTAGAAGTAGTTTTACATTACGTTTCTCCAAACTCAATAACAACATATACAGAAATGCCTGGTAGTTTGTTGGCTCAAAATGAAGCAAACGAAGCAAGAAACCTGGAAACATACGGAATGTTAGCTGTAAATCTATTTTCTCCTTCTGGCGAAGAATTAAATATTGACTCAAATAGTCCTGCAACACTAACATTTCCTGTAGATGATACACAAACAAGCATCGCTCCCGAAACCATAAATTTATGGTATTTTGATGAAGCTGTTGGTTATTGGAAAGAGGATGGACAAGCTGTGAAAAATGGCAACGCTTACACTGCTGAAGTCACACACTTTACATGGTGGAATGTTGATGTTCCTTTTAATCCTATTGAATTTTGCTTTTCATTAACTGAAACAAGCAATACTGCTCAAACTCCTTACTATGTGTTAATTAGAAGAAACACAAATGATCAATTATTATTTTCTAGAATTGTAACAGCAAATGATGGAATAGAATGTGGCAGAATTCCTCAAAATGAAGATGTAACTGTGTCCATTTACGGACTTGCAGGAACATGTTATGGGCAATTAATGCACGAGCAAGTTTTTGGTGGATATACTACAGATACAACTACAGATATCTCATTTTCTACTACAAATCAAATTTCAACAACAAACATTACTGGAATAGCTAATGATTGTAATGGAAATCCAATTATAGATGGTTACATATTTATTGATGAAGCAAACATGTTTAGCATTACAGATGGAATCATAAATATTGGAGTTCAACATTGTAGCGATGATATCATCACAGTTCAAATATTTGATGCTGCATCTGGTCAATGGTTAATTGCTAACAATGTTCCATTAGATGGGAATAGTTTCAACTTAGGAACCATAAGCACTTGTGAAGATACTGGTGGTATTTATAATGGAGATGTAAATTTAGAAAGTCAAGAAGAAGTAGATAACTTTGGACAGTTTGGTTTCACTGCTATTGATGGTAATGTTGTAATAGGTATAAATTATCCCGAAACTACCAATATTGTAGATTTGACATCTTTACATACCTTAGAAAATATTTACGGAGACGTTGATATATTTTACAATGAAAATTTACAAAGTTTAGATGGCTTACATAATATAACAACCATAGAAGGTTTTTTTACTATTATATATAATGATGCATTAACTTCTTTTGATGGTTTGGCTAGCTTAACAAGTGTTCGTAATTTATCATTTGGAGATAATGAAGCATTAACATCTATAGTAGGCTTAAGCAATTTAACAACAATTGAAAATGGCTTATCTGTTGGTCGTAATAACTCTTTAACATCATTAGCAGGCCTTGAAGGTATTACCAGTTTACATAAATTACAAATTCATTATAACGATGTTTTAAGTTCCATTGCAGTAATGCAAAATCTAACATCCTTAGATCAATTACTTATAGAAGGTAATAATTCCTTGACAACCTTAACTGGACTAGAACAAATCACAGCTTTAGATATTATCAGAATAGAAGACAATAGTGCACTAATAAATCTTAATGGGTTAGAAAATCTTGTATATCTTGATCCAAATACGGCTTCTTCTCAAGTCTATATTGGGCTAAAATTTAATGGTACTAATAATCCTCCTGCTCCAGCACCAAATCCAAATTTAACAGATTTATGCGCATTACAAAACCTATTTATAAATGGTAATGGTACAAATCCAAATGTAGAAATACTAATCGAAAATAACGGTTACAATCCTACAGCACAAGATATTATTGATGGGAATTGCAGTCAATAATTGTTATGAATTAGAAAAAGAGAAAGCCTTTCTACCATCATAGAAAGGCTTTTAAATTTTATGTGTTTTAGTTTAAAGTGACAAATCAAACGTATTTACTGCATCTGAAATTTCATAACCTAAACGCAATCCTTCCGTACAATCCATTCGTAAATGTACACCTAGTGGTAAACGTGAAAATCCATTCTCTGTTGCCATCTGTGTAAACGTTGTATAGGCTCTTGGTGTACCATTAAATTCTGTTCTTCCTTCATGAGAACGATCTATAAAATCTGTATTGTTTCCAAAATGATGAATAAAAATTCCCGCTGCAGCGGAAGCAAACGTAGAATGTCCTGATGGATAACTAGGAAAAGAAGGATTTGGCCATGAAATGTATGGATATAAATTTGTTTGAAAATCTGGATCAATAAATTCTTGAATATATACACTTGGACGCATCACCATATACTCATACTTATCAGCCCAAGTAGAAACGGCTGCATCATTTAAAGAAAACCCTAATTTAAGCAACAAAACTAATGCGCTTTCATGATCTACATTGTATTGTTCTATCAATTGATTTGCGATAGAAATTTGTCTCCCAGGTGGTCCCATCATCAAACCTTCTACATCATTCGACCAAAATTCTGCTATCCATAAACCTTCTGTGTCAGTGGTTCTTGCAGCTTCACTTGCTGTATAAACATCTTGCATTGCTGTATAAAATTCACTCGTAGTATTTTCATTATATGTTAATGATGGTGGAACAGAAGAAGTTTCATTTGAAGAAATCACAAACGTTCTTACGGAAGACCAATATGGAAATAAAGCTCTTTCTGCATCATCACTATACGTCCAAAAACCAACTCCAACTGGTGGTTCATATGACGTAGGTTGCGGACTTCCTATTTGACTTTCCGCTGCAGTATCCGTTAAACTATAAGCAATTACTTGATCAGCTACATAATTTCCCCAATCAATAGAGTTTAAAACAACTTCTTCACTTACATTCTCTGAAAGTGCTAATTGTTTTTGTTGATTCAACAACCCAATTTTAGTATCAATTGCTGCTGGTACATTATACATAAAATGATCAATTGCTCTTGCATAGCATGCGTTTAAAGCTAAACCTACATTAACATTCGCTTCTCTCTGAGAGAAATCAATATCAAATTCAGCATATCTATTTTTGTTAGAAGTATATCCTAACATATCTTCGACACAAACTTCAAAAGCAGCCAAATGAATGTATGCTAAAGCACGTGTAGAAGCATTTGGACGCATTCCTGTTGCATGTCGATCTAGCTCACACCATAATTGATTCCAGTCTAAAATTACTTGTGTGGAAGTATCTATAGTATTTGGAGTCGTTGGTTGTACACTTACATCTATTTGTTCATTGGTACAAGAACTCCATAAAAATATCGTTAATGTACAGACTAAAAAGGTGCGAAATGATAGATTCATCTTGGTAAGTTTTTTTAATATGGTGTCAAATTAATTTATTTTTTAAGACTATACCTAAAAAATTGGAAATAATTCTACCAAAAAAATATTCATAAAAAAAGCCTTTCCAATACGGAAAGGCTTTTTTATATAATTTTAAAAGTGTCGTATTACTTAGACCACTCTTTGATAGAATCTTTGTTCATCTTCACATAATCACCGTTTCCAGCATCTTGAGCTAACGTCATTGATTGTTTTGCAATCTTTACAGCTTCAGCTTTCTTACCCATTTTAGCATAGATTAATGATTGTTGTCTTAAGTACCAAAATCTTGGCTTTTCGTTTGTCATTTCAACAGCTTTGTCAATCCACATTTTAGCTTTTGACATATCTTTTCCTTCTTCTAAGAAATAACGAGCAGAAGAGAAATAATCTCCAGCAGTTGGTCCAGCCATTGCTTTATCAATACTAGCTGTCGTTTTTCTGTCTGTAGGAACTTTAAAAGGAACAACTACATATGTTTTATCCCAGTTGAATGCTAAATCAGCTCCACCATTAGATAAGTTTTCAATTGCGATAGTAAATGATTCCGTCGCATATGGCAATGTATTTACAGGTGCAGTAGCTTTTGCAACTACTTTTGCGTCATCCCATTTCCCTGGTGTTCCCCAGTTTGAAGTATCATTATAAATAATAACTTCCCATGTTTGTGCAGTTGGCTTTACAAAAATTGCATATTCTCCTGCTTTTACAGAAGTTCCACCAATAGTTACATCATCGTTAAATGAAATTTTCGTATTTGCGTTGGCTCCAGTTCTCCACATTTGTCCGTAAGGTACTAACTCACCAAATATTTTTCTTCCTTTCATTGCTGGTCTTGAATACTCAACAGATACTTCTGTTAAACCAACAGTCTGTGTTAATTTTGCGCTTGGGCTAGGTTGTGGAGTTTCTATTTGTGCTTGAACACTGATTCCAGCAGCTAAGAAACATGCTAAAAGTAATTTTTTCATCTTATTATTATTTTAGTTTTTTTTGATTTGACGAAGTTACGCAGAAACCTTACGTACAAATGTTAACAAATACTTAAAATAAGAAATAGTATTTTTGAACTCTTATCATACTTTTTTTAATATGAAAAATTATATCGCTGAGTTTTTAGGTACGTTTGCCATGGTATTTTGTGGAACAGCTGCTATGGTTGTAAATGATTTAACTGGAGTTATAACACATCCAGGTGTTGCTATTACTTGGGGATTAATTGTCATGGGGATGATTTACGCTTTCGCTGAAATTTCAGGAGCGCATTTCAATCCAGCAGTAACGATTGCCTTTTCATATGCGAAAAAGTTTCCTTGGAAAGAAGTTCCAAAATATATTTTAGCACAATGTTTAGGTGCTATCTGCGCTAGTTTACTCGTTTTTATGTTTTGGCCAGAAAGCGAAACCTTAGGTGCAACAATTCCAACAGTTGTTGTATGGAAAGCATTTATCATGGAATTTCTACTTACCTTTTTCTTAATGCTTGTCATTATAAATGTATCAACCGGAAGTAAAGAAACTGGAACCATGGCAGGAATTGCAATTGGTGGAATTGTACTGCTTGAAGCCATGTTTGCAGGTCCTATAACGAAAGCTTCTATGAATCCTGCGCGTTCTCTTGGTCCTGCTTTGGTTTCTGGAAACCTTTCAGAATTGTGGTTATACATCTTAGCACCAATTTTAGGAGCAGTTGTTGCAGTTATCAGCTGTAAGTTAGTCAAAGACGAAAACTGCTGTAATACTGACTGTTAGCCTGCAAAAATCTACTTCTCTTCTTTACTATTTTGCCTTCTTACTATTCGTTTTAAGAAAACTTTAACAATGCTTTCATTTTTTTTGTTTAACTAAACTTAAAATAAGTTAAACAAAATTTTGTATTTTTATACCGTTTTAAAATATAAATCATGGCAAAGAAAAAAAATATAACCTCAAACACTGTAGTTTCGTTCTACATGGACTATGTGTTAGCACATGGCAAACAACCTAAAAACGTCTATTCATTTGCAAAAGAAAATAACTTTGAAGAATCAAAATTTTATGAATTCTTCAGTTCGTTTGATGTTTTAGAAGAAGAAATTTTTACAATATTCGGCGCAAACACCATTGAATTACTAGTTAAAAGTGAAGAATTTGAAACGTTTGATGCACGAAATAAATTATTGAGTTTCTACTATACCTTTTTCGAACAATTAACTGCCAACAGAAGTTATGTTGTACATAGCTTAACAGCTGACAAGAAACCATTACAATCCATGAAACGACTTAAAGGACTCAAACATGTGTTTGCTTCTTTTGTTGAAAGTTTGGATGTAAAAACGCTCGATCTGAATCAAGAACGTTTGGAAAATCTTCAAAATAAAGCCATTAAAGAAACTTCTTGGATACAACTTATGTTGACCATAAAGTTTTGGTTAGACGATACTTCTAAGAATTTTGACAAAACAGATCAGTATATCGAAAAATCTGTGAATGCAAGTTTCGATTTAATTGATAATACACCTCTCAAAAGTATTATAGATTTTGGGAAATTCATTTTAAAAGAAAAACTAGATATCAGATCATAATGAAAACAATTGATAGAATTCCTATTAGTAAAATCCAGCGAGCTGGAAAATTAGTAACTACTGGCGCTAAAGTCGGAGTTAATTACTTAAAGTATTATGGAGATAAGCTTATCAATTCGGAACAAAAAGCAAAAGAACGCTTAGACGAATCGAATGCAGAAGATATTTATGACGGATTAAAAAGCTTAAAAGGAAGTGCACTAAAGGTTGCACAAATGTTGAGTATGGAAAAGAACATGTTACCACGTGCGTATGTGGAAAAGTTTTCTTTATCTCAATTTTCAGTACCGCCATTATCGCCTCCATTAGTAATAAAATCATTTAAAAAATACTTTGGCAAAACGCCAAGTGAAATTTTTGACAAATTCAATTCTACTTCTTTAAATGCTGCAAGCATTGGACAAGTACACGTTGCCGAAAAGGATGGGAAAAAACTTGCTGTGAAAATTCAATATCCAGGAGTTGCGCAAAGCATCTCCTCAGACTTAGCAATCGTAAAGCCAATCGCAATTCGCATGTTTAACATTACCGGAAAAGGTTCTGATAAATATTTTAAAGAAGTAGAAGATAAGTTGATTGAAGAAACAAATTACTTACTCGAAATTGAGCAAAGTAAAGCCGTTTCTGAAGCTTGTAAACATTTGCCAAATCTTAAATTTCCAACGTATTATGATTCGCTCTCTTCGGAGCGAATCATCACTATGGATTGGATGACTGGTGAACATTTATCCGAGTTTACAGATAAAAACACAGATCAAGAAAAGGCAAATCTTTTAGGACAAACACTCTGGGACTTTTACATGTTTCAAATTCATAAGTTTCGTAAAGTACATGCAGATCCGCATCCAGGGAATTTCTTAGTTTCAAAAGACACAGAACTCATTGCACTAGATTTTGGCTGTATGAAAGCAATTCCAGAAGATTTTTATGTTCCTTATTTTGAATTATCCGATCGAGAAACTCTAAATAATCCTGAATTATTTACTAAAAAATTATACGAATTAGAAATTATTCGAGAAGATGACTCAAAAGAAGAAGTAGCATTTTTCTCTGAGATGTTTCATGAATTATTAGGCTTATTTACAACACCTTTTAATTCTGAAGTATTTGATTTCTCTGATAAAGATTTCTTCGGAAAAATTGCAGATATCGGAGAACGTTATTCAAAAAATACACAATTGCGAAGCATGAATGCTAATAGAGGTTCTAAACACTTTATTTACATGAATAGAACATTTTTTGGACTCTATAATTTATTGCATGATTTAAAAGCAAAAGACGTTAAAATCAACAATTTTAAAAATTTATAAATGATAACACTAACACGAACAGATATTGACAATATGGATAAGTTATATCGTATCAATCTTATCAATAGCTGTTCTGGTTACAAATCAGCAAATCTAATTGGTACACAATCTAATGATGGAAACACAAATGTTGCTGTTTTTAGTTCCGTAACTCATTTGGGTTCCAATCCTCCATTATTAGGTTTCATTATGCGTCCGAATGTAGTTCCTCGTAATACTTATAAAAATATAAAAGAGACTGGTTTTTACACCATAAATCATATTCATCAAGGAATTACAGAAGATGCACATCATACATCTGCAAAATATCCAAAAGAAATTTCTGAATTTGATCAAACTGATTTAGAAATCAAATATAGAGAAGGTTTCTTTGCTCCTTTTGTAAATAGTTGTCATGTGCAAATTGGAATGCGCTATGTTGAAGAATACAATCTTCAAGTAAACGGAACTATTTTAGTTATAGGTGAAATTGAAAAACTATATATAAACGATACAATTTTAGAAACAGATGGTTTTATAAATCTTGCAAAAGCAAAAACCGCAACCGTCAATGGACTTGATGCATATGCCGTACCAAAAGAACATATACGTCATCCGTATCAACGACCTAAATTAACATAAAAATGAAAATTCTACTTACAGGTGCAACTGGCTATATTGGAAAACGACTGATTCCTATTCTATTGGAATTGGGTCATACCCTAGTTTGCAGTGTAAGAGATAAACAACGTGTTCCTGACGAAATTGCAAATCATGAACGTATAGATATTATAGAAGTTGATTTTTTAAATCTTTCTAGTTTATACAAAATTCCAACAGATATTGACATTGCCTATTACCTAATTCATTCTATGTCGTCTTCGTCAGCGTTTGAAAAAATGGAATATGATTGTGCTGTACATTTCAAAACGTATTTAAAACAACAAACCAACGTAAAGCAAGTCATCTATTTAAGTGGAATTGTAAATGATAAACAATTATCAAAGCATTTGCTTTCGCGAAAAAATGTTGAGGAAACATTGCATTCTAGCTCTTATGCATTAACAACTTTTAGAGCCGGAATCATTGTTGGAAGCGGAAGCGCCTCTTTTGAAATCATAAGAGATTTAACCGAGAAATTACCAATAATGGTTGCTCCAAAATGGATTAAAACCAAATCGCAACCTATTGCCATTAGAGATGTATTATCATACTTATCCAAAGCGATTGGAAACGAAGATTTATATAACAAGTCTTATGACATTTATGGACCAAACACTTTGACTTATCGAGAAATGATGTTGCAATTTGCAGAAGTTAGAAACTTTAAACGTACCATAATTTCAGTTCCTGTAATGACTCCAAAATTGTCATCGTATTGGTTGTATTTCATAACAACAACTTCATACAAACTCGCGATCAATTTGGTAGATAGTATGAAAGTTGAAGTCATTGGGAAGCCAAGTGATATTAATGAAATATTAGGCATTCAACCAATTCCGTACAAAGAAGCTGTAAAACGTGCATTTATCAAGATTGAACAAAATGGTGTGATTTCTAGTTGGAAGGATTCGTTAATTAGTGGACGCTTTCGCGAAAAAATATCTCGTTATATAAAAGTGCCAGAATATGGTTGTTTTAAAGATATTAAACGTCGCAAAATTATAGACGAAGAAGATACACTCGATAAGATTTGGGCAATTGGCGGAACAACTGGTTGGTATTATGCAAACTTTCTTTGGAAACTTCGCGGATATCTAGACAAAGTATTTGGTGGTATTGGATTACGTCGCGGACGTACACATCAAACAAAACTCAATGCTGGCGATCCATTAGATTTTTGGCGCGTATTATATGCCAACAAAGAAGAAAAAAGATTGTTACTTTTTGCAGAAATGCGTTTACCTGGAGAAGCTTGGCTTGAATTTAAAATTATAAAAAACGAATTGCATCAACGTGCAATATTTAGACCTAAAGGAATTTTGGGACGTATATATTGGTATGCCGTATTGCCTTTTCACGGAATTATTTTTAATGGAATGATTAACAAATTGGTGAAGAAAAAATGATTATCAAAACGACCTATACTGATAAAGAAATTGAAAAGTTGATTGATACACATTTGGGAACCTCGTTCTCTATAATGAAGCGCATCAAGTTAAATGGAATAGGTTCAAAACGAATGATTATTCATGATACGAGTCCAAAATTTAAACAATACTTAAACCGTGTTGATGATTTAAATTATGGAAATATCGAATTACGTCCGAAAGGAATTTTAGTGCATATCCATAAAAAACTTGAAACCTATTCGTGGATGATTCCGTATTACAAATTGAATATTTATACATCATCTTTTTTTAGCATTCATGCAGATGGAAGTTTTATTCAATTCAAAAAAAATAAATTTTTCGTAGAGAATAAATTATTTATTGAAAAAATGGTTACTCAAAAAAATATAGCTTTAAATACAACAGAATATTACGGATGAAGCACAATTTAAATCTTATACAAATAGATCGCATTATAGAAATGGCATGGGAAGATCGTACAACTTTTGATGCAATAAAATTTCAATTTGGACTCAAAGAGCAGGAAGTCATTGACTTAATGCGAACTAACTTAAGGAGGTCTAGTTTCAAGCTTTGGAGAAAGCGTGTTTCTGGAAGAAATACAAAACATGAAAAAAAACGTGATTTTTTGAAAGGACGCTTCAAGTGTTCACGACAAAGAAGTATAAATAATAACAAAATATCGAAACGCTAATAACATTATAGTTTTTATCTATACTAGTATCAATATTTTTGGCGAAGAATCTTTTATATTATCGTTGTTTTGTTTAACTTTATAATTAAATAATTAAACATTTTTAAAATTTATGAAAACTGCTGACGTTTTAGATCACCTAAATGGTAGTTCAGTCTCAATAAATGGATTCAATCATGATGAAATTGGAGATGAACATATCCTGACAGGTATGGAAACTCCCATGCGTTCAGATGCTTTCCAAACCTCTGATGAAGAGAAGAAGCAAAAGATTGCCTATCATTTCTCTGAAATCATGGAAACCTTAGGGTTAGATTTAACAGATGATTCATTACAAGGAACTCCATCACGAGTTGCCAAAATGTATGTAGAAGAGATTTTTTCTGGTTTAGATCCAAAAAATAAACCAAAAATAGCCCTGTTTGATAATAAATATCAATATAATCAGATGCTAATTGAGAAAAATATCTTATTTTACTCGAATTGTGAACATCATTTTGTCCCAATTATGGGAAAAGCTCACATATCTTATATATCTTCGGGGAAGGTAATTGGATTATCGAAGCTTAACAGGATTGTGCAATATTATGCAAAGCGACCACAGGTTCAGGAACGGCTGACCAATCAAATCGCAATGGAATTACGTGATGTTTTACAAACTGAAGATGTTGCTGTAATTATTGACGCGAAACATTTATGTGTTTCTTCACGAGGAGTCAAAGATGATTCTTCTACAACAATTACATCATATTATGGAGGTGTTTTTAATACACCTGAAAAAATTCAAGAATTACAAAACTTTTTAAATAATTAAACTTATGGCACCTATTTTTTCAGACGTTATGGCTTTTGAAAATACAAAGTTCATATCAAGGAGTGATAAAATTTCGGCTTCACGCGAAGCAAAACGATTGATCTTAGGATTAAATGAAATATACAAGGAGAAGAAAGATCCAGCTATTATGGAGATGATGAAAAGGCTAACAACCTTAAAACGTAAGTACGAGAAGCGTTTATAAACAAATTTAAAACTTATAGAAATACGTAGTACTGTTAAGAGTTATATTTACTGTTAACATTGCTACGTATTATTATAATTGGCACTTAATAATATCAAATTATAAATGAAAAATATACTTATAATTGGAGGAAGTAAAGGTATTGGTGCTGCAATTGTAAAATCGCAACTAACACATCATAACGTACTAAATATTAGTCGTTCTAGTCCAGAAATCCATGCTTCCAACTTCACACATTACACTTGTGATGTTTTAGAAGATGAACTTCCAGATATTGAAGCCATTGATGCTTTAGTATATTGCCCAGGAAGTATCAACTTAAAACCAATCTCACGTTTAAAAATTGACGATTTCAAAAAGGATTATGATATTAATGTAATTGGCGCTGTAAAGGCAATTCAGAAATATTTACCTGTTTTAAAAAATGGAGAAAATCCAAATATTGTCCTTTTCAGTACAGTAGCTACTAAACTAGGTATGCCATTTCACGCAAGTATTTCTGCAGCAAAATCAGCTGTAGAAGGATTGGTGAAATCGTTGGCAGCTGAGCTTGCACCAACAATTCGTGTAAATGCAATTGCACCGACAATTACAAATACTGATTTAGCAAGTAAGTTATTACGAAATGATAAGATGATAGAAAATATAGCGGAACGGCATCCACTAAAGAAATTTTTAGAACCACAAGAAGTTGCAGATATGGCTGACTTTTTAATCTCTGATAAGTCACGTTCAGTTTCCGGGCAAGTTTTCACGATTGATTGCGGAATTGTTAGCCTTAAATTATAATAAATGAAGTTTTATATTCGACTTGTATTATTCCTAATCATTAATTTTAGTGCTTTAGGGATTGGAATGGTTTTAATGAATAATGGACCACAGACATCTTGGTACTTAGAATTGGCCAAAGCACCTTGGACGCCACCAGGTTGGGTATTTGGATTTGCATGGACAACTATTATGATTTGTTTTTCTGTTTACATGGCTAAACTTATAACAGTAAAAAACATAAAAAATGCTTCCATTCTTTTTGCGGTACAATTTGTATTAAATGTAAGTTGGAACTACGTATTCTTTAATCAACATATGATAGCATTAGGATTGATAAATCTAATTTTACTATTAGTAATCGTTTCATTTATAGCATTCAACTACAAATCTGAATTAAAGAAATTTACACTATTCATAGCACCTTATATTATATGGTTGATTGTAGCCACTTCTTTAAATGGTTATATTCTATTCAACAACTAAAAAATCATGCAAAAATTTAGTACTAAAGGAATTGTCTATCGATTGCACAGCAAACAAAACTTCCCCATATCTCTTGAAAAAGCATGGGATTTTTTATCAAATCCTAAAAACTTAAAAACTATAACTCCTGATTACATGAGTTTTGATATTCTCACAGAGAATGTTGGTCCAATGTATTCTGGGCAGATAATACAATATATTGTAACTCCAATTCTTAATATTAAAACACATTGGGTTACCGAAATTACACATGTAAAACATCAACATTATTTTGTAGATGAACAACGTTTTGGACCTTATACTATGTGGCATCATAAACATTTTATAAAAGAAATTCCAGGCGGAGTTGAAATGGAAGATATTATAGATTACAAAATACCATTAGGTTTTCTTGGAAGGCTTGTTCATCCAATTATTGTAAAACCAAAACTCAAAGAAATATTTGAATATCGTACTAAAAAATTAACTGAATTATTTGGCGCTTATGAAGGATAATTATGTGCTTTTTTGGTTTCGTAGAGACTTACGAATAGAAGATAACATCGGATTACACCATGCATTAACTTCAGGAAAGAAAGTAATTCCTTTATTCATATTTGATAAAGATATCTTAGATAGATTAGCAAAAGATGATGCTCGTGTAAATTTTATTCATGAAGAACTCCAAAAGATACATAACACACTTTTAACACTAGGTTCTTCCCTATTGGTAAAACATGGAAATCCTATTGACACAATTAAAGAGTTAATCAAGCTACATAATATTACTGAAGTCTATACAAATCATGATTACGAACCGTATGCGATTGCTAGAGATAAAGGAATAAACGAATTTCTATCTTCTCAAAATGTTGAATTTAAAACATATAAAGATCAAGTAATTTTTGAACGTGATGATATCGTTAAAGAAGATGGAAAACCGTATAAGATATATACGCCTTTTTCTAAAAAATGGTTAACGAAACTAACAAAAGAAGATTACACAAGTATCAACTGTGCTTCTCATTATGATAATTTTGCTAAAATTTCCTTTGACTTTCCTTCCTTAAAAGATATTGGATTTACAACTTCAGACATTAAAGTGCTGCCTTATAATATGACAGCGAATATTGTAGATAATTATGAAGATACACGTAATTTCCCTGCTATTGAAGGAACTTCTAGACTCAGTCCTCATTTACGTTTTGGAACGATTAGCGTTCGGAAATGTGTTCAAAATGGATTGTTATCTGAAAATACTATTTTTTTGAAGGAATTGATTTGGCGCGAATTTTTTATGCAAATTCTTTGGCATTTTCCAAAGTCCGTAACGCATAACTTTAAATCCAAATATGATGGCGTGAAATGGCGTAATAATGAAGATGATTTTAAAGCTTGGTGCGAAGGAAAAACTGGTTATCCGTTAGTAGATGCTGGCATGCGTGAACTCAATGAATCTGGTTACATGCACAATAGAGTGCGGATGATTACGGCAAGTTTTTTATGCAAACACTTATTAATTGATTGGAAATGGGGAGAAGCATATTTTGCTCAAAAGCTTTTAGACTTTGACTTAGCGCAGAATGTTGGAAATTGGCAATGGGTTGCTGGAACTGGTTGCGATTCTGCTCCATATTTTAGAATTTTTAATCCAACAACGCAAATTCAAAAGTTTGACAAAGCACATGGTTACATTAAAAAATGGGCTTCTGATTATCAAGAATTTACATATCCACAACCAATTGTTGAGCACAAATACGCACGCGAACGCTGTTTAGAAACGTATAAAAAAGGTTTAACATAATATCGCCCAAAAAAAGCATATCTTAAGAGGAAAAAATATGCTCATGAAAAATTCCTACTCTTTTATTTTTACGTTATTATTTTCAATTAGTTGCTTTGGTCAAGTCACTTTCTCCAACGGATCTAGTTCTTTAACGAATTCCACTTTAAAAAGTGGTGTAGCTATTGGTGTTACTGATATGAACGGTGACCAATTAGACGATATTATACGACTTAGTAATGCAAGTGATCTTCAAATAGAATACCAACAAGCTTCGGGAATGTTCACCAATTACACATTTGGAAGTACTGGGTCAGGTAGCGAATGGGGATTTGCAATTGCAGATGTAGATGACAATGGTTATAATGACATTATTGTTGGAGGTGCTTATAATAATTTAAAGTTATTGACTGCAAATAGTTCTGGTAGTGCCTTAACTTCTTCAAACTTAAGTACTCCAAGTATATTTTTACAGAATATAAATTTTGCTGATATTGATAATAACGGATCTATTGATATTTTTGCTTGTCATGACGATGGCGTTTCTGCTGCTTATAATAACGATGGAAGTGGTACTATGACTCATGATACTGGACTCATAAATGCTACTTCTACAGTTGCATCTGATAACTCAGGAAACTATGGAAGTATTTGGACAGACTATGATAATGATGGTGATCAAGATTTATACATCTCAAAATGTAGATTGGGCGTTACTGATGTTATGGATGGAAGACGGTTAAATTTACTTTTTCAAAATGATGGTAGTGGAAATTATACTGATGTAGCAAGTGCAGCCGGATTACAACCTATGGGGCAATCGTGGGCAGCAAGTTTTGAGGATTTTGATAATGATGGAGATATGGATTGTTTTATCATCAACCATGATATTCGTGACAATTTATATAGAAATAATGGAGATGGAACTTTCACTGACATTACCGCTACTTCTGGAATTCTTACAGAACTAGATTCGTATGGATTTGGAATACAAATAATTGCTGAAGATTTTGACAACGACACTTTTGTAGATATTTTATTGACTACACGAACAGCTTCAGGATCACATTATCTATTTAAAAATAATGGTAATCTTACATTTACTGCCATGACTGCTCCTTTTCCAACCTCTGGATTAAATATTCAAAGTGCAGCTACTGGAGATTTAAACAATGATGGATTTATGGATATCGTTGCTGGATTTGCTTCTGGATTCAATAGTCCATCTACAGATGCAGATATTTTATTTACAAATAATGGAAATAGTAATCATTGGAGTAAAATAGCATTAGAAGGTGTTACGAGTAATCCAAATGGTATTGGTGCGCGTATAGAGCTTCATGGTTCATGGGGAACGCAAATCAGAGAAGTACGTTCTGGAGAAAGTTATGGAATTATGAATTCACTAACAACTCATTTTGGCTTAGCAACTAATACTTCTATTACTAAAGTCGTTGTAAAATGGCCTTCAGGTACAGTTGATGAAGTTTTAAATCCTTCCATTGATCAACTATTAACAATCACTGAAGGAAGTGCTCCATTATCAAATGAAGAATTTAAAAAAGACTCCATTGTATTATTTCCAAATCCGACTTCTGGTCAAGTTGCAATACAACTACCAAATAACGCAATCGATGTTTCAGTTAAAGTAAATTCAATCACTGGCGAGGAAATCAGTAATTTTACAGCAAACGCTACTTCTAGCACTATTTTAAATCTAAACTTAGAGTCATTATCTAATGGAATCTATTTTGTAAATATAAACACTAGTAAAGGTTCATACATTAGAAAATTAGTAAAGAAATAACTCACGGTTGCACCTTTTTCAGGCAATATAAACTTATAATTAAAGGCATGCTAACGCATGTCTTTTCTCTTTTTTGTTTAACGTTTATGCTGTTTTAACAAACAATTAACATATTTTGTTTATACTTTTTTAAAAATGATTAAACAAAATTAATATATTTGTACCGATCGTTAAATAAAAAAAATGTTATGAAAAAGAAAACAACTTCAATTTTAATGGCTATTATTATTTCCCTATTCGCATTAACTTCATGTAGTGACGATGATAACAATACAGCCGTTACCAGTATTACAATCGCAGATTTTGTAAGTGCAAATTCTGATTACAGTTCTCTATTAGCTGCTTTAGAAAGAGCTAATTTAACTTCAGTATTAGCTGGAACAACTGAATACACTGTCTTTGCTCCTAATAATGCTGCTTTTGACACCTTCTTAAGCGCTAACAATTTTGCAAGTCTTGATGATGTACCTACAAATGTATTAACTCAAGTATTATTAAATCATGTTGTAAATGGTACAAACAATTCATCTTCTTTGAGTACAGGTTATATCAAAACATTAGCAGAAGAGGTTACTACTAGTAATAAACTTAGTATGTATGTCAATACTACTTCAGGAGTAATGCTTAATGGGCAATCTATGGTAACTGCAGCAGATATTTCTGTTGATAATGGAGTTATACATGCAGTAAACACTGTTATTGACTTACCAACTGTAGTGACATTTGCTACTGCTGACGCTACATTTGGAATTTTAGTTCAAGCATTGACTAGAGAAAATAGTTTCACATACGTAACTACACTTTCTTCTACAACCTCACCTGCTCCATTTACCGTATTTGCCCCAACTGATGCAGCATTTGTTGACTTATTAACAGAGTTAAATGTAACCGCATTAGGAGATATTGCAACAGCAACTTTAGAAGCTACTTTAAATACACATGTAATAGCTGGAGCTAATGTATTGTCTACTACTTTAACAGATGGCATGACAGTAAATACATTAGGAGACAATTTTACAATTAATACAGTTAGCGGAGCTACTTTCACTGACTCCAATAATAGAACCGGTAACATTATCGTTACAGATGTTCAAGCAGCGAATGGTGTAATTCATGTTGTGGACAAGGTTATTTTACCAGGCTCATAATAGTAAGTCTAAATTATTTTAAAACACAAGGATAACTAAAATGAATAGTTATCCTTATTTTTTTGGTTTAATTTTGTACCTTTTTGATCCCAAATGTCTCACTCATGAAACCATTGCCAATTATTATATTTTTTTTCATGCTCTCTTTTTGTCAAGCACAACATGTAGAGTTTGAAGTCTATTTTGATTTAGGCAAGTTTACATTGTCAAAAGCACATCAGAAAACAATCAATGAGCAAATAGCAAATTTAGACAGTACTCAGACGTATAACTTTATGATTAAAGGTTATACAGATTTTGTTGATACAGAAAACTTCAATTTAGAATTATCCAAAAATAGAGCTAGCGCCGTATATGATTATTTAGAAGCGTCATACAAATCGTTTATCAATTCTATTGAAAAAGAAGCAAAAGGTGAATTGCCACCTGATGTAAAGAAAAACGAACGTATTGGTGTAAAAAAACATCGTAAGGTTTCCATCACTATTTCAGAAAATGATCATGTACCAAAAATCACCAAACGTAAAGAAAACATTTATGCTGTTCCTGTCGAAAAGCTTCAAATAGGAAAATCCTATGAATTAGGGAAAATCAATTTTAAAACAGGAAGAGTAACACTTATAAAAACTTCAAAAAAACAACTTGAGAGACTTGTTCAGTTTTTAAGACGTAATCCAAAAGTACATATAGAGATTCAAGGTCATGTATGTTGTGGAGGCGACGATGACTCAGATGCCTTGAATAGTGATACTGGAACTACTACACTTTCTGTTGATAGAGCTCATTTTATTTATAGATATCTTATAAGTAGAGGTATTTTAAAAAAACGTTTAACCTACAAAGGATATGCTTTTAAAGCTCCTTTACGTTTTCCTGAAAAAGGTCGTCGAGATCGTAGCGCAAATAGACGTGTAGAAATTATGGTTACGAAGAATTGATATTTTGACCCAACTCATAACATAAGTTCACTATAACTATTTGATAGTACTTTTTTGAATAAACTCTTATTAAAACAACTAATTATTTAACACCTTTAATAAATCTATACTTTCTTTCATTTTATAGCCAGATTTAAGATTATCTAAAGAATCTAATTGTACAATCACCTGCTTTTTGTCGCCTTTTTTTAATGCTATCAATGCACTATACCAATATAATTGCGGTGTAAATAAAGTGGTTTCCTTTTTTAAAGCTTGCAAATTTTTGTAAGCCGTTTCGATATCTCCTGAATTCAGTAAACTCATTGTATAATAAAATTGAATATCTACATCATACTTCTTATCAAGCATTTTTTTAAATCCATGTAATGCAGTTTCGTAATCTCCGTTTTCATACGCCGCAAATAGTTGCGCCTTCTCCCCTTTATTATTTCCTCTAGTAATTGGATATAATGCATTTGGATACGGCTCAAAATATGTTGCATACAGTTCGTTTGAAGCATTATTAATTGTCAATTGATAATACCCAATACTAATTAATAGCATAAAAGCTGCTGCAATTGCCAACCATTTTTTATTGAAAAATAGAGTCCTTTTTTTTGTGGTTTCACTTTCTAATGATTGTAAGTATGTTTTTAATTCTTCACGCTCACTAGCCTGAATTGCTTTTTGTAAATCTGTATGTTTAGCTACTTTTTCGGCAAAACTTACATCTTTTTCTATTAATTCAATATAGTGCAACTCTTCTTTTTCTGAGAGTTTCCCTGCCAAATATTTTTGTATTAATATATCCTGCTCCATTAGTTTTTATGTATGAATGTCGTAAGCTTCTTAAGACATCTTGATTTGTGACTTTTTACAGTATTTTCATCTTTATAATGTGTGTGAAAAACAATATCTTTTATACTAAATCCTCTATAGTAAAATAGCTTTAGAATCTCTTTGCAACTATCGCCTAGCTTATTGAAATTCAGTCCTAATAACTTCTGTTTAGCTGTTGGCACTTCGTCTTCTATATTTATTTCTACAACTGTATGTAAAGGTGTATCTGTGAGTGCAAACATTTTTTTATTTGCTTTCAAGTAATCATAAATTTTATGTTTCCCGATTCCAAATAAATATGTTTTTACAGTACTATTTTTAAGTACTGTTTGCTTTGTAACAAAGTTTTGATGCATGGCAATAATTGCTTCTTGATATATATCTAAGATTGTATCTATATCTATATCATATTGTTTTGCATAATTTATAAAAGCCTCTTTAAAAGACAGGTAAACTTCTCCTAGTGCTTTTTTGTCATCGTTACGCAATCGCGATTGTAAATCTAATTGTTTCTTTTCCATTCAGTGCAAAATCAAAACAAAAGGTTAACAAAAAAAATAAAAAAAGAAAAAATGTTAACCTTTTCAGTTGTAAATATATAAAGAGGAAACGAAATGTAATAATCATGAAAACAATTTTTAGACTCAGCATTTGTATTAGCTTCTTTTTAACAACACAAATATCGAATGCACAACTACTAAAACGCATTCAAAACAAAATAGAAAACAAGGTTGAGGAAAAAGTAGAACAAAAAGCAATGGATGAAGCTGAAAAAGCCGCTGATACTATGCTCGATAAAGTTTTAGGAAAGAAAAAAACAACGAACGTAAATAAGACATCTAGTGTATACACATTTAATCAAAGCATTACGCTCGAAATACAAACTGAAGGCAATGAAAAAGCACAAATCGATTTTCTCTTTGATAGTAAAAACTCAGAAGTTATTTGTATGAAACTTGACAATGCAGGTGATGATAATGACGGAAAAGTATATGTCGTCATGACTCCAACTTCTAGTACGATGTTTATGGACATGCCTGGTATGAAAATAAAAAAGAAAGTATCTAAAGAAGAGCTAGGACAACTCGATTACGCAGACAAAATAACACAGCACAACGATTTAACAAAAACGGGACGTACCAAAACTATTCTTGAATATACATGTCATGAATATACATATGAAAACGAAGGTGGAAAAGTACATGCGTGGGTTACAAAAAACTTCCCGATCAATCAAAAATTTGTACCGATTCTTGGAATGAAAAAAGAAGGTCCATTTGAAGGTTTTGTACTAGAGTTACAGTATAAAGCTTCCAACGAAAGTGGTACTATTAAAGTAGTAAAACTTGATACCAACACAACTGTAAAAATCGACACAAACGTATATCAATCAATGTAAAAATAAAACTATGAAATTTATATACACTCTATTCTTTTTATGCACTACTCTAGCGTTTTCACAAAGTAAAAAACACTTCATAACTATTGCTTTTAGTGATGGTCCATTAAAAGGGACACACACATTTTATCCTGAAAAAGGAAACTATGCAAGTCAAGCCAATCTTGAATTATTTGAAGGTGTAAGCAACGTAAACGCTTCTAAATTAATGACCAAAGATGGTTTTCAAGTGCATTATATCAATCGTTATTTTTTGAAGGAAGCAGTCGCTGGAACACACAAGCCTAAAAAAAATACTT
Source organism: Kordia sp. E (assembly GCF_056033805.1). NCBI lineage: Bacteria > Pseudomonadati > Bacteroidota > Flavobacteriia > Flavobacteriales > Flavobacteriaceae > Kordia > Kordia sp. E. The sequence goes on along the minus strand of NZ_JBRASR010000003.1, from coordinate 405,208 downwards.
CGGGCTGTGGAAGCTTGAATTTTATTGATCTGAATAATACTAAATCGTACAAACGTATTGATGGTGATTTTACTGGTTGTACGCAAACAACCATCACAAAAATTTCTCCTTGGAAAGAAGGAATTGTCAAAAAACGTAGAACCGTTTCTGGTCATTTTGAAGAAACGCTTACCATGCGCATTCGCATGGATGATGGATCTGAAAAAACGATGAAAACCACTGTAAAAGTTACTTTTTCTGTGAACGAATCTAAAATGAAATAATATCAAAAAAATATCAAAATGAAAAAAATACTACTCGGACTTCTCTTATTTTTAGGGCTACATGCAAATGCTCAATATAACTTTGAAGAATTAGAAATAAATCCTAACTCCAATGGGGACTCTTCTCCACATAGTTTTGTAGAATTTAATGGAGAAATTTACTTTAATGCCTTTAATGATAATTCTGGTAGAGAATTATGGAAAACAGACGGAACACAAGCTGGTACAGTATTAGTAAAAGACCTATATACTGGCACAAGTTTTTTTCAGCAAAATAGTGGAGATCCTAGGCGATTAACTGTATTAAATGGTGAATTGTTTTTTACTGCCAAAACCAGTGCAGAGGGTAGAGAGTTATGGAAAACAGATGGTACTGAAGCAGGTACAGTAATAGTTAAAGATATTTTAACTGGTGTTGGAGACGGAGTAGTTTCAGGCTACCAACCTTTTACAATCTTTAACAATAAAATTGTATTTATAGCAGATGAACCTGGAGCTTCTAATACGTATCTGTATGAATCTGATGGAACCAATACTGGTACAAAACCCATTTCAACATTAGCTCAAATGTGGTTTAGTTCTCAAATAGAATTAGACATGTGCGTCTATAATGGTTCTCTAATCTTTGAAGGTAGAAACTCAAATGGAGCCAATTTAGGGAGAGAATTATGGAAAACAGACGGTACACAAGCTGGTACAACATTAGTTAAAGATATTAATCCTGGTTCTTCCAATTCGTTTCCAAGAGAAATGACAGTTTTTAATAACATCGTGTATTTTCATGTAGAAGATAATACATATGGTGATGAACTCTGGCAAACCGATGGTACACTGGCCGGAACTTTACTTGTAAAAGATATCAATACTGGAAGTATAGGAGGTATTGGAAGCTTTGCAAAATTTACTGAATTTAACAATAGGTTATATTTTTTGGCTGACGATGGTACTCATGGTAGAGAAATCTGGTTTACGGATGGAACTGAGTTAGGTACTGAAATGCTTTTAGATATAAATTCAACAGGAAACCAATGGTCTATTCCCATAGGAGATGGTACACAACAAACTTTTTATGTATTCCAGAACAAATTATACTTTAAAGCTACTGACAGTTTTAACGGAGGAAATATTGTAGACAACTTAGAACCTTGGGAGAGTGATGGAACGGCTTCTGGTACTAATATGATTAGCGATTTAAATACTTCTGGAAACTCTATGAACGAATACAACTATTTTATTGGCCACAATGACAAGCTTTTCTTTACTACGAATGATTTTAGTAATGCAACATTAGGAAACCTATATGTATATGACTTGACGAACACTCCAATAAAAATTTCACCACCAAACACAACGGCAACAGATGTAGACACTGATTTTCTTAGGCCTATTGTCTTTAATGAAAACTTATATATAAGTGCTTCTTTTGAAATTAACAACGTAGATAAAGGATCAGAATTATGGAAAATATCAGACAACACATTGAGTACTGAAATTATAGAGGAGGAGAAAATTTCTATCTATCCAAACCCAACATCTTCAGCACTAAAAATTAATTTCTCTAATAAAGATGCTATAAAATCGGTAAAACTATACAATGTAAGAGGGCAAAAAATGACTTTTAATTTTGACAAACAGAATAATATAATTGATGTTAGAGATCTTGCTAAAGGAGTTTACATTTTAAATATAAAAACTGATAATAAAACGTTCACTAAAAAAATTATTAAAGAATAGTAATTATTAAAAAATGAACTCACAAATGAAAACACAATACTCACTTCTTTTACTGATTCTTTTTTGTATGGGAACAGTTTTTTCGCAATCACGCGGTATCAACTATAAAGCTGTCATTGCGGACAATAACGGAACTCCGTTAGCAAATCAAGCAATTACAGTTCAGTTTACCATTCTAGAAGGTAATATGGGGATCAATGAAATATATAAAGAAACACATACAACGACAACGAATGCAAACGGAATTGTGATTGTAAGTATTGGAGAAGGACTAAATATTTCAGGAGATTTTCAAACCATAAATTGGGGATTTGATACACATTTTGTAAAAACAGAAGTTGATACAGGAAGTGGTTTTGTTGATTTTGGGACAACAGAATTCAAAACAGTTCCATATGCATTACATGCAGAAACAGTAAGTCCGTCAGGAGATATTAGTGCTTTCTCAGAATCTGCACCAAATAGAATTACAGCAGTAAATACAAATGCAGATTTTGTAGTAGGGAGCACTAGCACTGAAGATGAAAATAATATCAACCTAGACAGCCGCTTATTTTTTGATAAAACGAAAGTCGCTTTTAGAGCTGGTGCAGTTGATGGAACACAATGGAATGATTCAAATCGTGGTTTATATTCATTTGCAGGTGGAAGAAACAATACTGCAAATGGAATTGCTTCGACTGCTTTTGGTGTAAATAATCAAGTCGCTGGCTCAAACGCTTTAGTTTTAGGAAGTCAAAATACAGTAAATGGTTCTAATTCTTTAGTGGCAGGTTTTGGAAATATATCTAGTAATCAAATCAATGCACAAACGGTGTTAGGAAAATGGAATGAAGTTGAAACTGATGCTTTATTTATTATTGGAAACGGTGCCGATGATACAACTAGAAAAAATGTATTAAGTGTAAAATCTGATGGAAATATCATCGCTAATGATTTAGATATAGCAGAAATTACACAAAATAATGCTTTAGTTACAAAAGCCTACGTAGATGCCAATGCAGGAACTACTAGCACAGGATTAGAACAACTCGACGAAGGCAATGGAAATGGTTGGCGATTAATTGGGCAAGATGCAAACAATTATGGTAATATTGGTATAGATGCCGTCGATTTTTCTGCTAATTATGTATCATCAACTACAGGTGGTGCCACAGGGAATATAGCAACGGCTTTTGGATATAATACAACTGCTTCTGGTAATAGAGCTTTTGCATCTGGTGATGGAACACAAGCTACAGGTTTAATTTCGACAGCAATGGGATTACAGAGTGAAGCATCGGGAAGCTACTCAACTGCACTTGGCTGGGATACTACTGCTTCTGGTGTGGCTTCTACAGCTCTTGGTGATGACACAATTGCCTCAGGTACTGGTTCAGTCGCAGTAGGTTCCTATAATGTAGATGATAGCAATGCAAAGTTTATGGTTGGAAATGGTAGTCTTCATGATAGAAATACAGCGTTTAAAATAATGAACTCTGGAGTAGTAAATATTGATAATTTAACAGGAACTGGAACACGTAATGTTACTGTTGATGCTAGTGGAAATCTTTTAGCAACAACTACTGAAAAAAGTGATATTTTAGTCATTACTCCTTTTGATTTTAATAAAGAAAATATAGTTGGTGGTATTACAATGACAAGACATAGAATTGATGGCGCTTATATTGACGTACCGGGTGATGTATCGGAAATTTACGCTCCTATACAATTTCCTAAAGATGCTACCATAACAGCTGTAGAATTTATTTATACAGACTTTAATACAATTTCAGGGCGTTCGTTAGAATTTACTATAGGATTTCAACAATTTGATGCTTCTAACAATAATACACAAGCATTTTTTGTGGTAGGAACTCAATTAAATACCGACAGTTACAGCCCTGCAAACCGAATTGCTACTGCGAATAATGTAAATTTTCCTATTTCTGGATTTAACGCGAACCTTTACCGAGCTTATTATGTACGTATTAAACCCGTTTCGGGTGGTTCATGGTCTGGAACTTCCGATACAGCAATTAAACAAGTTAGAATACATTACACACATTAAAAGTAGCATTATGAAGTATTTAAAACTCATCATTTTATTTTGTAGTAGTATTAGCTTTGGCCAAATTTTAGAACGAAGCTCCATAGACTCAGGTGGCGCATCAAGTACAGCTTCCAATTTACAATTAGTGTATAGTATTGGTGAAACTAACATTCAGGAACTCTCTGGAAGCTTTCAAATTTCTGAAGGTTTTATAATTCCAAGTTTTAAAATTAAAATAGATCCTATTGTGTTTTTACAAGGTCCGTTGTTTAACACTAATAATGCGGGTTTAATGAATGACGACTTGCGTTCTAATAATTATATACCAACTACAAGTCCATATGCAGATAATGCTATTGTAGATGCTTCGGTATTTACTGTTACAGGCAACAATGCTATTGTAGATTGGGTTTGGGTAGAATTAAGATCTGAAAATGATACTACAAAAATAGTTGCATCAAAATCAGCATTATTACAACGCGATGGAGATGTCGTTGCATTAGATGGTAGCTCCACATTGGTATTAAATGTATCTCCTGGCAATCATCATGTAGTCATTAAACACCGTAATCATTTAAGTGTAATGTCTGCGAACCCAATTGCACTTATAGAAGCAAGCACAACAACAGTCAATTTTACAGACAGTACATTTTTAACCTTTGGATCTAATGCACAAGTACAATTGGCAACTAATGATATGGCACTCTGGGCAGGAAATGTAAATGGAGATGATATCGTGCAATATTCAGGGACTAATCCTGATGTTCCTAGCATTTTATCGGAAGTTTTAAATGACTCAGGGAACTTCCTTAATTTTCCAACATACATCGTAAATGGATATAACATTCACGATATAAATATGGATGGTAAAACGCAATACACAGGAACTCAACCAGATTCACCTTTAATTCTTCAAAATGTATTAGCGCATCCAGGAAATTTCTTAAACTTTAGCACCTATCAAATACAAGAAGAATTACCAGAAAACTAAAAAATAATTCCTTTTTATAAAAAAATAATAAATCAAAAAACGATGAAATCAATTATAAAAATAATACTTATCGTTTGTTTAGTCTCTTGTGGAAGAAACGCAGAAGAGCAAAAAGCAGTCGATAAAAACGTACAAGAAGTCCTAGAAGTAGTAAAGGAATTACCTGCCATACAAAAAGAAGTTAATGCGTTTGAAGAAAAGTTGGCAAAACAAAAAGTAACAGGAAATTTTGAAGCAACAATGGACAACAAAGCGTTAAACATAAACAGTTGGAGCGGCAAAAAAAGTACCGTACATTTTTTAAATGGTAAAGCCATATTTCTATTTTTCACTAGAGACGATCGTAATGAATATGTATCTGTGATTATTAATAGAGAAGATTTGTTCAATAATTTAAATGAGAAAACTTTTGCCCCAACTACACTAGTAGTCGATTTCTCAGATACTAAATTAATAGATCAAATCGCTAAAGGAAGTATTCAATTAGCATATCATAACAAAACTACAAATGAAGAATACGAGTCAGCATCTGGTGACATGCGTTTGGAAAAACTTTCGGACAATCAACTACAAATTACTTTTAAAGGAAAAGGATTTAAAGGCGATTGGAAAGAAAAAAACTATGTTCCGTTTACTGCTACTGTAGATTTGAATTATAATTTCTTAAAAGACAACCGTACAAAGTAAAACTCATGATAAAAGGATTTTATATAAAACTCTTTGCGATTGGAAAATAACTATCTTACAATTTCTTAAAAACAAACCATGCGCATCCTATTTATTACTCTTCTTATATGTTCTTTTTTTCAATCTGCATTAGCGCAAACAAAAGAAAGAGACAGCATCTTAAATGTACTTGATGAATACTCTTCCAATTATGATGCTAAAAATGTAATACGCATTAGTAATGAAATTGAAAAATATACTACAGAGAACTCTTTAAGCGATAGCTTATTTATAGCAAATGTATTGTTTTACAAAGCAGAAGCTATCAGCTATTCTGCAAACTTATTAGACACACGAAAAGCATACGAAGACGCTATTCAGATGTGTCCAAATTCACAAGATGGTAAAGCATTAAGAATATTAGCCATCTCAGAAAGTACAACTATTGAAAGTATAAAAGGCTTAAACATTATTGTTTACAAAAAACTTAAGAAAGCAAGTTCATTGATCGAGAATACTAAAAACATATCTCCTTCTATATTGATAAATACCTATGGAGAAATTGCATTTCTTTCTAAAAGTTTTGGAGAAAATACTATTGCAAAATCATACCTAGAAAAGACGCAAAAAGTTTTTAATGAAAACAAACACACTTTAAGTTATTTAACCAAAAGTAATTATTATGGCACTATTTTAGATTTTTATAAAAATACTGACATTGACGAAAGTATAATGACAGCGATTTTTGATAAAAATAAAGAACTATATATAAACAGACCTATCAATGCTAATCTTGAAATTCTTAGAGCTTCTAAATTCCTGAATACACAAAATAGAATGTCAGAATTCTATCTTTATAGGTTAAAAAAAGGAAAAAAGAATAGTGCTAAAAAAGCGCTTTTCCATTTGAATAATGTATTGTCATACGACAAGCAACATAACTTAACTGACCATTACAAAAAAATAGCTTGGTATTTAAAAAATGAAGTCTTCATATTTCAAAATAAATTAAACGAAGCAATAGAGAGCAATATAAAGCTCATCAATTTTTCCAGAGAAAAAGAAACAAGAATGGCTTATAACAGGGCACAACGTATTCATCTATTATTACGCATGAATAAAGTAAAAGAAGCCCGAAAAGAAGTCTATAAAATGGTGATGATATTCCATACTGGAGAAGAAAACTTAAAAAAAGATTTTTCTAATTTCAAACCATATCAACTACTGGAATATGCATCTATGTTCCTAGATTTATCAGATGACTTTAAAAAACAAGGAGACACTAATATAGAAACAAAAAAGCTTATTGTACAATTAAATACACTCGCATTAGTACAGTTTAAAAATTCTATTGAAAATAAACTAACAACACCTAAAGTCAGAAAACTATTTGAACGTATTATCTCTAATTTTGTTACTACAAAAGAATCTGATAAACGACACGGAATGACAATTCCTAAGCTATTGGAAACTATTGAAAACATAGAGAATACTTTAGACTGGCAAGAATTTTTACAAAATAGAGAGTATTCAGAACTTACTTTTATTGATGATTATAAATATGAAGAAGTTGAACTTAGAAGTCAATTGGTCAAAGCCAGAAAGCAACAACAAGATAGTATTGTTTTAGCACTCGAATTAAAGTTAGAACAATTAAACTCAAGTTTTAAAGACCAATACCCAAACCATTCCAAATTAGCATTATCAAACTTTAAGACTACTGATTTTCAGAATAAATTAGATGATTCTGAAGTGGTTCTTCGCTATGAAAATATCCAAGATTCATTGTATGTATTTGTAATTAACAAAAGTAACATTCAACTCTTAAATCTTGGAACCTCTTCAACTATTTCAACACAAGTAAAAAGTTATGTTTCTGGCATTTCTAATAGAATAATTAATGATGAAATTTCAAAAAAACTATATCAACAATTAATTCCAACATCAGCACTTTCATTTGAACATCTAAATATTGTGCCTGATAATTATCTATTTAAACTTCCTTTTGAAACCTTAAAAAGTACTACTAATCGTTATTTGTTAGAAGATAAAACCGTTATTTATACTCCATATCTTTCTTTATTACAACACGATACTGTAGTTAACAATGAAAATCAACAAGATTCTAATCTTATGATTTTCACACCTTCGTATGATGAAATTGCAGATACAGAAGTTGTTGAAGTCACAAGAGGCAATGAATATCGTTTAAATGGCGCAAAGAAGGAATCGGAATTACTCGCCAATTTATTTAAAAATGCTTCCTTTTCTGATTATTCAGCAACGAAAGAAAACTTTAAAAATCATGCGCCAAACGCACAATTATTGCATTTATCAATGCATGCAAATGTAGATCCTGTAACTCCTGAACTTAGTTATCTATTATTCACAGAAGGGAATACTGATAATAAATTATACATAGAAGAATTATATGGTATGAATTTAAAAGCCGATATGGCTGTTTTAAGCGCATGCAATACTGGAGATGGTGTTTTGGACGTAAAAAAAGGAATGATTTCTATACATCGTGCATTTACACAAGCCGGAGTTCCAACAACAGTTGCAAGTTTATGGAGTGTTCCGGATAATGCAACTCAGAAAATTATGCTCCAATTTTATACAGAATTAAAAGCTGGAAAAACAAAAGCTGAAGCCTTACAATTGGCAAAACTTCACTATTTAGAAACTACTGATGATCCAAATTTTAGAACTCCATTTTATTGGGCAGGTTTTGTTATCAATGGAACAAATAATCCTGTTGCTTTTCCACAATCTGAAATCAATTATACAGTATATATTCTAATTGGATTTATGTCAATTTTGTCACTCCTTATTTTATTTTGGAGAAAGAAGAAATTCTTATAAATAATAGTACGAGTAGTTAGCAACTATGACTTCAAACTCAAATTCATCAAACAAAAAAAGAATTACTAGTTGCCTAATAATTCTTTTTGAATATTTTTATTTGAGATTTAATTACAAACGAACAATCTTTGCTCCTATAGCTCGTAAACGTTCGTCAATGTTTTCGTAACCTCTGTCTATTTGTTCAATATTATGAATCGTTGATGTTCCTTTTGCAGATAAAGCGGCAATCAATAATGAAATTCCAGCTCTAATATCCGGAGAAACCATTGTTGTAGCTTTTAATTGTGATTTGAAATCATGTCCAATAACACTTGCTCTATGCGGATCACAAAGGATAATTTTTGCGCCCATATCAATTAGTTTATCTACAAAGAATAAACGACTTTCAAACATTTTTTGGTGTACTAAAACACTTCCACGTGCTTGTGTTGCAATTACTAAGATGATACTTAATAAATCAGGTGTAAACCCTGGCCAAGGCGCATCGGATATTGTTAAGATTGATCCGTCAATATAGTTTTGAATTTCGTAACCATCCTTATGTTCTGGCACATAAATATCATCACCTTTACGTTCAATTGTGATTCCTAATTTTCTGAATACATCAGGAATTTGACCTAAATCATCCCAACTTACATTTTTGATTGTTAATTCGCTTCGCGTCATCGCAGCCAATCCAATCCAACTTCCAATTTCAATCATATCTGGAAGCATTCTGTGTTCCGTGCCACCTAATTCTTCTACACCATCAATCACCAATAAGTTAGAACCAACACCTTTTATCTTTGCGCCCATTCTGTTCAACATATTACATAGTTGTTGTAAATATGGTTCACAAGCGGCATTATAAATTGTGGTTGTACCTTCTGCTAATACGGCAGCCATTACAATATTTGCAGTTCCAGTAACTGAAGCTTCATCAAGAAGCATGTAAGTTCCTTTCAGTTTTTTAGCTTCTACTCCGTAGAAATAATCTTCTCGGTTATAACGGAATTGTGCTCCTAACTTTATAAAACCTTCAAAGTGTGTATCTAGTCTTCTACGACCAATTTTATCACCTCCAGGTTTAGGAATATATCCTTTTCCAAAGCGTGCCAATAACGGTCCAACAATCATAATAGAACCACGCAATCCGCGCCCTTCTTCTTTAAATTGTTCAGATTCTAGGTATTTTAAATTGATATCATCTGATTGAAACGTATAGGAACCTGGTCCGTTTTTCTGAATTTTCACACCTAAGTTTCCTAAAAGCATGATTAATTTATTTACATCAACAATATCAGGAATGTTACTAATTGTAACTTTTTCTGGAGTCAACAAAACTGCACATAAAATTTGTAAAGCTTCGTTTTTTGCTCCTTGCGGTTGAATACTTCCTTTTAACTGATGACCACCTTCAATCTTAAAAGTCCCCATAAAATATAGTAATGAATTTTGTTAGTAACGCTTTCTATTGTTACGATTATTATTTTTGTTGCGCTGTTGATTTTTGTTGTTGTTGTTAGAAAACTTTTTCTTTTGCTTTAACAAGTTTGAAGCATCAGATAAACTTTCTTCTCTTGAAGCAAGGTCAATTTCACCGTTACTCAATTCAAGTAAATGTCTAAAAATCACATAATCTTCAACAGTGTCTTTGTTCCAATTGAGGTAACATTTTTTCATATGATTTGCAATTGCAAATTCTAATGCTTCCTTCATTTCACCTTTATCCCAACTATTGGCAACATCAATCATACGTTTGATGTTATTTCCATAGAAACGATATTTTGGAAAATTTTGAGGATACCCAAGCGGTTGTGGACGCTCTTGTAATACTTCTCGCGAAGGTTTTGGATATGGTGAATCAACATCTAGACGAAAGTCTGACATGATAAATAATTGATCCCATAATTTATGCTGAAAATCAGGTACATCACGTAAGTGTGGCTGTAAATTCCCCATTACGCCAATAATAGATTTTACTATTTTATTGCGTTCTTCTGCATCTTCTGTGTCTATAGCATGGTTGATCATTTTTTGAATATGTCGTCCATATTCTGGAATAATCAATCGTTTACGCTCTGTGTTATACTCTAACTGGTCAATCAAAATGAAATTTGTTTGTAAGGTAAATAATGAAGTAAAATAAAGTTCTCGTGAAGATTATTTTGTGATTGCAAAATAGTAAAAAATTCTATAAAACACTGCTCATTATAAAGAAATTATACCTTCTACAGCACTTGCTTCTTTATATTTCTTAATAATCGCATCCGCACTTTTCATATTTACGGTAATTGTTACACTAGTATAGGTTCCTTTTGAAGATTGTTTAGTGTCTATAACTGCTCCAATATTGTCGAATATTTGATGTACTTGCTTTATTTTTTCTTCACTAGAAGGAACAATAAATTTATACATATAAAGTGAAGGGAATTCTGTAGTATCTTCTAATTGTGTTTTTAATTTGGCATAAAACGCTGCTGTATCGTTTTTTGAACTCATGCTGTATTTTTTTCTTATGAACGGCAAAGATACAGCTTCTTTGAAAACTTTCTATAGTTTAACTATTTGATAACTTTTTTGATTCGGATTGTATTGTCTACTCTAATTTTTAAGAAATATGTTCCTGAACTCAGTTGTAATACATTTAAAGATATTGTTTGTTCGCCTGATCCTTCTTGCTTTTGAATTAATCTTCCCAAACCATCTACCAATTCTACTGATTGTATTGGCTTTTCAGAAGATATATTAAGTTGATTTTTAATAGGATTTGGATAGACTTCCAATGTGTTTTCTGCTACCTCACCAACGCTTAAAATACAATTAATCCCTGTTCCTGCTGAAGCGACAAATGTTCCATTATTTACAGACCAATGTTCCCAAATTCCTCCAGAACCAGTTTGCCAATCGCTTAAGTCAAATGTATTAGTTCCGCCAGTATTTCCTTTGATTCTATATACTTTTAAAGCTTCTCCGCCTCTATTCCAGTGCAAAGATGTATTTGGTTCGCAGGTTTCTGGTATCATGTCCGTAAGTTCACAATTTGGTTGAATAAAGTAAGCGTTATCATCAAATGAAGGATAATCGCCATATACACGCGCCAAACCATTTTCATCAATGCAAACAGCTGTATATTCATCACAAGCAATTCCTCTCACATTTAAAATACCTGCATTACTATTATCAGTTAATATACGCGCCATAAATACTACATGACGACCTCTTCTATCGGGATCATCATAATGTGTATCTGTAATAACATCATTTAAAAACCAATTTTCTAAAAACGGAGCGCTTGAAACAGTTGCGTCATTAGCATACGGATTCGCTAATGCTTGTGCAGACGTAATCGTTCCATTTTCTGCTGAAAAGTAATGTTTTCCTAAAATTGCCATTCCAGCACTTGTACCACCAATTACTATATTTCTATTATTAATAGCGTCATTAATTAAATTTTGAATTTCCGTATTTCGCCAGTAAGAAACATAATTCCATTGATCACCACCAGCAAACCAGATTGCTTCTGCTTGTTGAATTTTTTGATGAATATAATTTACAGAACTTGCGTCGCTATTATTAAATACAATCGTTTCCACAGAATTTACCGTGACTCCAAGATCAGAATACATATAATTATTATAACCGTCCGAACCACTAGCACGAAGTACTAAAATATCGCCTCCATTTGCGCGTTCTAAAAACCATTGCATCGCATCATCAGATTCTGTTGATCCGCCCATTAAACAAGATCCACCTAAAGGATTTGTAACAATATCTGTTACATTCCCTGTTTGATAACTGGTGTAAGATTGTGAAAAACCATTCCACACAAACAAGAAGCAAATTATAAACGTAAAACTAGTTTTCATAAACGAAATTGTAAGGTTTTAAATCTAGCGAAAGTTACACAACTCACAAAAAATTCTACTACGGGAATCTATTACTTTTCGTTAGGGTTGTTTTTTATTGCATTATAAAGTTTTAAAATAGGAAACCAAAAAAACAGATTACAAAAACACCTAAGTATTATATGCAATCTGTTTTTAAAATAAACTAAATCCTATTGTATTCTTATTGTTGTTCAACTTTAAACCAACCATTCCATATTCCATCAACTTGATAGCATATAAAATACTCTTCCGCTTTTGTAACAGCAACTACTTGAATTTGACCTTCACCATTAGTTGTTGCGGCTACTCTAACAGCATCTTTTAAAGGTCCATTTGAGCCTTCTGCTGTTCCGAAAAGCGCACTTGCTTCTGACCATACTAACTTGTTTCCTGCTTCTACTTGCCATGTATGTGCCACCATATTTGCTTCATCAATATAAAAAGCTTCCACACGGCCATCTAAGTTTGTTGCTATAACAAAATTGTTCATAATATTAATCTTATACTTTCCTACTCTCTTTAAAATTGGCTTTTCGGATTTCGCCTGTAAAACCAAAAACAGAATGTTATCAATTATCTAACTAATTTGCTTTTGATTACAATACAAATGTGCAATAGTTCCTTATTTTTCTATAAGTAGAAACTACCTGTTTCTATAAAACAGATAGAATTACTAAGAAGCTGATTTGATTAGAAATTAATTCGTTTACTTATTAAATATTGAATCTTGTTCTATGTAAAAAAACAACTTACAATCAGTAACAATCAATTAACTATAATTTTACTATTTCATATTCCTCACATTTTCCGTAATTTTACACCATAAATTATTCAGATTGAACACAAAAAGAATACTCATCATTGGTGGACCAGGAACTGGAAAATCAACTTTGATTACCGAATTAGAACAACAAGGACATACTTGTTTTCATGAAATTTCAAGACAGGTTACGGCAGCCGCTCAAAAAAAAGGCATTGAACAATTGTTTTTAACGCAACCATTATTGTTTAGTGAATTATTGTTAGAAGGCAGAATTCAACAATTTAAAGACGCTAAAAATCTTGATATTGACTACGCTTTTTATGACAGAGGAATTCCTGATGTAGCTGCCTATATGGATTATACTGGTGACGAATATCCTGATATGTTTCGTGATGCATGCAAAAATCATACTTATGATGTTGCTTTTATGCTCGCACCTTGGAAAGAAATCTATGAGCAAGACAACGAACGTTACGAAAGTTTTGAGCAAGCAGAAAAGATTCAAAAGTATTTGACAGCTGCTTATGAAAACTACAATTACAATTTAATTAATGTTCCTTTTGGAACTATTTCAGAACGTGTTTTATTCATCCTAAATACACTTAAAAACCACTAATGACCAAACCGCTTGCAATTTTACAAAAATATTGGGGACATACTTCATTTCGTCCATTGCAAGCCGAAATCATACAATCGGTCATTGAAAAAAAAGATACATTAGCTTTATTACCAACTGGTGGTGGAAAATCGGTTTGTTTTCAAATTCCTGCATTGGCAATGGATGGAATTTGTATTGTAATTTCTCCTTTAGTTGCCTTAATTCAAGATCAAGTTGCCAATTTAAAAGCAAATGGAATTAAAGCGATTGCGCTCACAGGCGGATTAAGAAATGACGAAATTGGTACATTGCTCGATAATTGTGTCTATGGCGATTACAAATTTCTATACCTTTCTCCTGAACGTTTACAACAAGAAATCATTCAGGAACGCATTAAGCAAATGCCCGTAAATTTAATTGCTGTTGATGAATCGCATTGTATTTCACAATGGGGAAATGATTTTCGCCCAGCATATAGACACATTAATACACTCCGTGAATTGCTTCCAACAATTCCATGTATTGCACTCACGGCAACAGCCACACCAAAAGTCGTTCAAGACATTGAAGAAAATTTACACTTAAAAGATGTACAACGTTTTCAGCAATCATTTACACGTGAAAATTTAGCGTATACCGTTTTAGAAACTGAAAATAAAGTACTTACTATTCAAAAAACATTACGCAAATATCCACAATCATGTATTGTATATGTTCGAAATCGTAAAAGTACTGTAATGATTCATGAAGCCTTGCAACGCAAAGGATTTACGAGTTTGTATTTTCATGGCGGACTTTCGTCAGAAGAAAAAAAAGTTGCATTACAAAAATGGTTGAATGGAAAAGTTCAAACCATAGTAGCAACAAATGCATTTGGTATGGGAATTGACAAACCTGATGTCAAAAATGTGATTCACATTCAATTGCCTGATAGTTTAGAAAATTATTACCAAGAAGCTGGACGCGCCGGAAGAAATGGTGAATATGCAAACGCCATTATTCTCACAGATAAAAACGATAGTAAACAATTACAACAACAATTCATTCATAATTTACCAGATGTTAATTTCTTGAAACTTGTTTTCAGGAAACTTTGTAGCTTCTTTCAGGTTGCTTATGGAGAAGGTTATAATACCAAACATGCGCTTCCATTTTATGAATTCTGCAAAGCGTATCAATTTCCAACACAAAAAACATTTGCCGCTTTACAATTATTAGACAGACATAGTGTTTTACAATTATCACAACATTTTCATCAAAAAACGATCATTAAATTTACACTTGATCAATATAATTTGATGAAGTATTTGGATAGTCATCCACATTTGAGTTTAATTACGCAAGCTATTTTACGAACATATGGTGGCGTTTTTGAACAAAAGATAAAAATCAATACTAAATTCTTAGCACAGAAATTAGGCTTACCTAAAGAAAAAATCAACGATACAATTCAACAATTGGCAAAAGATGAAGTTTTAGTGTTGGAAGAATTACAAACCGATGCAGAAATCACGTTTTTAGTTGCACGTGAAGATGATAAAACCATCAGTCCAATCGCAAAAGATGTCATTCATCAAAATGAATTAAAAAAGAATCGTGTACAAGCTGTTATTGCATATGTTCAGAATACTGAAATCTGTAAAAACAGTCAGCTTCTCTCCTATTTTGGTGAAGATTCAAAAAAGCCATGCGGAATTTGTTCTGTGTGTAAAACGAAAAAAACAAAAACGCCCGATAGAGAATTACAAATGCTGATTCATGATGATATTTTAAAAGTATTGAAAGCTAATCCGATGACTTCTACTGAAATTTGTGAAGTTTTACCATATCGTGAAAACCTAATTGTAACAATTATTCAATTACTTTTGGAAGCAGAAAAAATTAAATTAACAGAAACAAATACTTATACCATATAATATATGAGAGATCTTAGAATCGTTTTTATGGGCACACCCGATTTTGCAGTTGCAAC
The DNA here is from genome assembly GCF_056033805.1 of Kordia sp. E. Classification (NCBI taxonomy): domain Bacteria; kingdom Pseudomonadati; phylum Bacteroidota; class Flavobacteriia; order Flavobacteriales; family Flavobacteriaceae; genus Kordia; species Kordia sp. E. The sequence continues at coordinate 389,452 of NZ_JBRASR010000003.1, read as the reverse complement.
ATTAAAAGCATTATTAGAAGCTAAATACAATGTTGTTGGTGTACTAACGGCTCCAGACCGACCAGCAGGACGCGGACGAAAGCTAAATCAATCTGCCGTAAAGAAATTTGCATTGGAACATAACTTGAATGTATTGCAACCAACTAATTTGAAAAGAGAATCTTTTGTTGAAGAATTACGTGCGTTAAACGCGAATTTACAAATTGTGGTGGCTTTTCGTATGTTACCTAAAGTTGTTTGGCAAATGCCCGAATATGGAACGTTTAATCTACACGCTTCGTTACTTCCTGATTATAGAGGAGCAGCTCCAATAAACTGGGCTGTTATTAATGGTGAAACAAAAACTGGTGTTACAACTTTCTTTATTGATGAGAAGATTGATACTGGCGCGATGATTTTTCAAGAAGAATTAGCTATTGATCCAGATGAAAATGCAGGTTCATTACATGACAAATTAATGAGCATTGGAAGTGGATTAGTTGTAAAGACTGTTCAACAAATAGAAAAGGACGAAGTTTCAACGACAATTCAACCACAAAATGACGATATTAAAACGGCATATAAAATTCATAAAGAAACCTGTGAGATTGACTGGACAACTTCTATAGACAATATATATAATAAGATTCGTGGTTTAAGTCCGTATCCAGCTTCTTGGACAACATTACATAATGGAGATGAAACTTATGCTATTAAAATATACGAAGTAGCAAAAGTGATAGAATCCCATTCATATGAAGCAGGAAGCATCATATCTTCTAAAAAAGAAATTAAAGTAGCTGTAAAAGATGGCTACATACTTTTAAAGGTAATACAACTTCCAGGGAAACGTAAAATGGAAATTTCTGCCTTATTGAATGGTTTCAAATTTGAAAAAGACGCAAAAGTCTCGTAACCCTTATATCTACTGATATCAGAGAAAACCTATAAAAAACCACTACCTTTATTAACAATCGCGTTAAGTTATTAACAAAATAGCGCTTTTCCCGCGCTATTACTTGCATGAGAAGGAAATCCGTATAAATTTGTACTGCTTTTAAAAAATAATGTTTAACCAACAATTAATAATTCAACAATTATGAACAAAACAGAATTAATTGACGCAATGGCTGCTGATGCAGGAATTTCTAAAGCGGCAGCAAAGAAGTCATTAGAATCATTTTTAGGAAATGTAGAAGGAGCTTTACAAAAAGGCGGAAGAGTATCTTTAGTAGGATTTGGATCTTGGTCAGTTTCAGAAAGAGCTGCTAGAGACGGAAGAAATCCTCAAACAGGAGCTACTATTAAAATTGCTGCTAAGAAAGTAGTTAAGTTTAAAGCTGGTTCTGATTTAGGAAATGCTGTAAACAACTAGTATACTTTACTAAATACAACAGATAAAAAGCGCTCAATTGAGCGCTTTTTTAATGCTTTATATTTTCGTTAAGGCTAGCAAATTTGATTATTTCATTTTTTTTTAATAGATTTAAGTAACCTAAAATTTCATAAATGGTAGCCTTAAAACCCAATAAAGGACATCTTTTAGTTGCTGAACCATCTATTATTGGAGACGTATCTTTCAACAGATCAGTAGTATTACTTGCCGATCACACAAAGGAAGGATCGATTGGTTTTATTTTAAATAAACCACTCAACGTAAGCCTATCTGACTTGATTCCTCAGTTTGCCAACCTAAAAACTACGTTTAAAGTGTATAATGGCGGACCTGTAGAACAAGATAATTTATACTTTATACATAAAATACCGCACTTAGTTCCGAATAGTATAGAAATATCGCTTGGTATTTATTGGGGCGGCGATTTTTCATCGATTGCAAAACTCTTAGAAGAAGATAAGTTGAATGAAGATGATATTAAGTTCTTTTTAGGATATTCTGGCTGGCATGCCAATCAATTAAGTGATGAATTAAACTCAAATTCATGGGTTATTGTTAAAAATGAACTCAAAAAAGAGATTATTTCAAAATCATGCAAATCAATTTGGCGTAAAAAAATGATGGAATTTGGTGGTGAATACTTGATTTGGTCAAATGCACCTGAAGATCCAAGTCACAACTAAAGCTCAGCTCTTTTCACTTTTTTGTTCGAAAAGCATCATCTCGACTCGCTCGATATGACATTTTATGTAGAGAATAGAAAATTTTAACCTAATCGAATTCTCATATTCAATTTTGCAAGTAGATCTTTAGCAATCACATTTGTAAATTGCTTTTTTCTATATTTAGTAATCGGAACAATTCCTTTAATCACGTTTGTAACAAAGAACTCATCTGCTTTTTGAATTTCAAATGGAGAAATACTTTCCTCTTTTAATTGGTAATCAGGCAATTTTTCAAGAATTTCAATTAGTTGCATTCTCAAAATTCCTTTTAGGCAACCATCAGTTATTGGTGGTGTTTTGATAACGTTTCCTTTTACCAAGAAAATATTTCCATTTAAGGCTTCCACAACACTTTTATCTTCGTTTACTAATAAACAGTTGTCTAAATCATTTTCTTTCGCGTAAACGCTTCCTAAAACGTTTATAATCTTATTATTTGTTTTAAGTGTAGAAAGTAAACCTTTGTTGATATAAAAATCTTTGTATAAATCTACTTCATATGCTACTTCCGAAAGTAAGTAAAAAGGTGAATTTAGTTCATTAGCAGAAATAATATATTCGATTTCATTTGAGTTAGGCAAGTACAATCCTTCATTTCCTCTGAAAATTGTACAACGTACACGTGCATTGGTAAGTTCGTTTGCCTTTAGTGTTTTAAGAACTTCTTCTTCTAGAAATTCCATTGTAAAGTTCATTGGAATTTCCATTCGTAAAATTCGCATAGATTCCATGAGTCTGAAATAGTGATCTTCCCAAAAAAGAATTTTATTTGCTACAACTCGTAAGGTTTCAAAAAGCGAATCTCCATACTTTAAGCCTCTATTTTCAACATTGATTACTGTTGTTTCTTTGCTCAAATTTCCGTTAAAATTTACCATAAAAAAAGCCTTGATATTATCAAGGCAAATATAGTTTTTAAAAATGGTTTTTTTAGCTAGAACCTAAAACTTGTTTTAGACTTCCAATTTGATTTTCCCACAACATCTTACCTTCTTCCACTTCATCATCATCTGCAAAATCTGTAACAATTAGTGAAACATCTTTTGTAATCTCATCGACAACAATCTTCATTTCAAAATAATCTGATGTATCTTCATCTTCTTCCCACTGAAATCGGATACGTTCGTTATTTTTCTTCCCCAATAACTTTGCTGTTTCTTCACTATCATCCCAAATGAAGGTAAAAACCTCTCCTCTAGAATTTACATTATCTGCATACCATTCAGATAATCCTGAAGGTGTAGATAAATATTGGAACAAAAGCTGTGGCGAAGATTGTATAGGGAACTCAATTTCGTATTTAACTCTATCTGACATACTTTAATTTATAATTATGTTGTTGACAATATATACATTAATTGTTTAGTTTAAAAGAAAACAATAAAAAAAATAAAAATTGAGTATTATTTGCTCAAAAAAAAATTGTTTATATATTTGCACCCGCAAACACGGCGAGGTAGCTCAGTTGGTTAGAGCGTCGGATTCATAACCCGGAGGTCACGAGTTCAATTCTCGTTCTCGCTACTACTATAAACATTAGAAAAGCTAAGATTCTGAATCTTAGCTTTTTTCATTTCTGTACAACATATGTACAACAACTAATGTTTTTCTATTTTTTCTTTCCACCACCTGCTTTTGATGGTGTTCTTGGCACATTATTTGAACGTCCTTTACCTGATTTATTACCTGTACTACTTGGCGCATTTTTTAAGCCACTTGATTTTTTAGCCATGATTTTAAAGTTTTAATTAAATTTTCACTTAAAATAAGCTTATTCAACTTACTAACTTTACGGCTTTCCTCATCTAAATTGTTATGTATATCTCTATTTTTCTAAAATTATATGAGAATTAATTTTAATTCACTTTCCAAAGAAGATATAGGTATTTTAGAAGCCTATGAACCAAACCTAGAACAAAATCATTTGTATTTGTTTTTTTTACGTCTACTTAATTATGAAAAAAGGAAAGATACAAGCTAAAAAAGCGAAAATGCAAGTTTCTATTCCTGTGCAAGTTTGATTGAAAAGATTAGTTTAGCACTAGTTCGAACCACTATAACAAATTCAATATTTGAATTAATACATTTATTTTCAAAAGTTTAAGAAAACAAAAAAGCGGACAAAAAAACAATAATGTTAATTCGTCCGCTCTTGTGAGCCCGATAGGATTCGAACCTATGACCGCCTCCTTAGAAGGGAGGTGCTCTATCCAGCTGAGCTACGAGCCCGTAACTCTCAATATATTTGTCGGGGTGGCAGGATTCGAACCTGCGACCTCCGCGTCCCAAACGCGGCGCGATAACCGGGCTACGCTACACCCCGAAAAGTTATCAATAATTCAAAAAAAGCGGAGAGACTGGGATTCGAACCCAGGCATCCCTAAGGATGACAGCTTAGCAGGCTGCTGCATTACCACTCTGCCACCTCTCCAATATTCTTTGTTTTTAAGAACTTACGCAATCCTTAAATTGCGGTTGCAAATGTAACAGTTCATTTTGTATGACGCAACTATTTATGAGTTTTTTTAGTCTTTTTTTGCTATTTTTTTCACAATAATTTAATTTTCAATAAACTACCGTTTATTCAGGGTATTCAATTCGTAAATGGTAAATGTTATTTAGCTTCTTTTTTAGCACTTTTTTGATGGTCACAATTTCTTTCAATGTAATATCTGCATTCATAAATTGTAATTCGTCCATTTGCTTATCTATGATGCGTTCTACAAATTGATCAATTTTTTGTGATGTTGGCTCTTTTAAACTTTTTGAAGCTGCTTCTACAGAATCTGCCATCATTAATATTGCTGTCTCTTTAGAAAATGGAATCGGTCCAGGATATTGAAATTTCTCAATAGAAACTTCCTCATCTAATTCTTTTGCCTTTTGATAGAAATAATACACTGTTGACGTTCCATGATGTGTTCGTATAAAATCAATGATACGATCTGGTAGTTTATTACTTTTTGCAATTTCAATTCCGTCTAATACATGATCAATAATCATTGCAGCACTTTCATCTGGTGCTAATTCATCATGCGGATTTACGGAAGTTGCCTGATTTTCTATAAAGAATGTCGGATTATTCATTTTTCCAATATCGTGATACAACGCTCCTACTCTAACCAACATTGTGTTTGCTCCTATCTCACTTGCTGCGGCTTCCGCCAGATTTGCCACTTGAAGTGAATGATGAAACGTTCCTGGTGCTTCGTTAGCAAGTCGTTTCAAAAGTTTGGAATTTGTATCTGACAATTCTAACAGCGACACATCTGACACCAGTCCAAAAATCTTTTCATAAATATAAATTAGCGGTTGCACAAATAATGTTGCCAATCCACATAGCATAAATTGCATAAAGTAAATCCAAGTGACATGCACATTCCCTAATTCATTTTTACTAAATACTTCTGTGAATTTTATTCCACCTTCATGTGTAATGTAAAATGCGAAATAAGCCACTATATAGATTAATGTGATCTGTCCGACAGAAATAAAGAGATTCGCACGCTTATACAACTCAGAAACCGTTAAAATGGTAACTATTCCAGCTATGATCTGTAAAAAGATGTATTCTGAACTGTTTGGCACAATAAAACCTAGTAACAAAACCGTCAATACATGTGCAAATAATCCCAATCGAGCATCAAAGAATGCTTTTAAGATTAACGGAAGAATACACAACGGAACTACATATACATAATTTGCATTGTATTTTACCACCAAAGTCGTCAGGACAATCATAAACACAATGTTCATAAAAATGAACGTGACTTTGTTATTATTTTCATAGATATCTGGACGATATTTACGAATGAATAATAACAGCATCAATAAAGCTAATGCTACTAAAATTGTGTACCCAAAGACGATCCAGTTGTAATTTGATTCATTCCAAATTTGCGATTCATACTCCTTTTTGAGTGAATTTAATTGTGCTAGCTTGTCTCCTTCAACAACTTCTCCTTTGGCAATAATCCGAATACCTTCTTGAATGTTTCCACGTGTTGGAGCTATTTTGCTTAATTCTTGCGCAAGCGCATTGTTTGTAATTTCTGTATTAATAGATACATTTGGTTCTATAACATCAAAAAATAAACTATATAGCTGTGTTTCATAGTTTTCTAGGAACTCACGTGCTACAAAATCGTTGATATAATTTTGAAGATTGTTTAGTTTGACAAATTTATTGTAACTAACATTTCGTCCTACGTTGTCTTGCATCAACACAACTAGTTTGTCTGTTTTAGAATCATCAGTTGCAGCTATAACACCATTTCTGTAAAAGTTAGACAATAGCCTAGTTGTTTTGGTTTTTAAGATTGAGAATGCTTGCGATTCTACAATACTATCACTGGCAAAAAGTTCATCAAATTCTTCATTAAAATCACTTTTAACACGCTGTGCTATGTTTACATCATAGTCATAATACGCTTTTGCATTTGTATTTATTGCTGCTTTCTCAGCTTCTATTTCATCAGCTGTTTTTGTGATAGGAAAATCAAAAGGTGCAATTAAGGTTTCATACTGCCAAGGTTTTCCTTTTTGAAACTCATATTGAAACTTTCCGCCTTTAGGAAAAAGGTACACAACCAAAAAAGTTGTCAAGACATATAAAAAGATTTTATAGACAAGTGATTGGTTCTTGTATAACTTGTTGATGAGCTGCTTCATGAAACGAATATATGGTAATATTCAAAAGTAATAAAATTAAGCATGTCTTAATATCGCTTAAATTGATAATTTATACGGATATCTTCTAAAAAATAATTAAATTCGCAGCAATTAAACTTTAAGCAAAAATCATGAGTAAAGAAGTTGTTATTGTAGCAGCTGCGAGAACTCCAATAGGAAGTTTTTTAGGCGCTTTATCCACTATACCAGCTCCAAAGTTAGGAGCAACTGCCATAAAAGGTGCATTAGCACAAATAAATTTGGCTCCAGAACATGTACAAGAAGTGATTATGGGAAATGTTGTGCAAGCTGGAACAGGACAAGCTCCTGCTAGACAAGCCGCAATTTTTGCTGGAATTCCAGATACTGTCCCATGCTCTACCGTAAATAAAGTATGTGCATCAGGAATGAAAGCTGTAATGCAAGGTGCGCAAGCAATTGCTTTAGGTGACGCTGATATTGTTGTTGCTGGAGGAATGGAGAATATGAGTTTAATTCCACATTACTACCATGCAAGAACTGCAACAAAGTTCGGTCCTGCTAAGATGGAAGACGGAATGCAGAAAGATGGTTTAGTAGATGTATATGACAATGTAGCTATGGGAGTTTGTGCAGATGCCTGTGCAACTGAGTATAGTTTTTCAAGAGAAGATCAAGATGCTTTTGCAATTCAATCATACGAACGTTCAGCGAAAGCTTGGGCAGAAGGAAAGTTTGCTAATGAAGTTGTCCCAGTAGAAGTTCCACAACGACGTGGAGAACCTGTTATCGTAAATGAAGATGAAGAGTTTAAGAATGTAAAGATGGAAAAAATTCCTGCTTTACGTGCTGCATTTACAAAAGACGGAACAGTTACTGCTGCCAATGCTTCTACTATTAATGATGGTGCTGGAGCAATGGTATTAATGAGTGCTGAGAAAGCTGCTGAATTAGGCTTAACACCTTTAGCAACCATAAAAGGATATGCAGATGCTGCACACGAACCAAAATGGTTTACAACTGCACCAGCAAAAGCACTTCCAAAAGCATTAGCAAAAGCAAATGTAAGCATAGAAGATATTGAATACTTTGAATTTAATGAAGCTTTTTCAGTCGTTGGATTGGCAAATATGAAAATCTTAGGTTTATCTGACGAAAACGTAAATGTAAATGGTGGAGCAGTTTCTTTAGGACATCCATTAGGTTGCTCAGGAGTTCGTATTTTGATTACTTTATTAAATGTTTTAGAACAAAATAATGCAAAATTAGGAGCTGCAGCTATCTGTAATGGTGGCGGTGGAGCTTCTGCTTTGGTATTAGAAAGAGCTTAATATTTTCAACCTAAAAATCATCCGAATCTAATACATGCAATACGGAATTTGCAATTTGAGTATTGTTCCGCTTCGTGCCGAACCAAGTGATATGAGTGAACTTGTATCACAAATTTTGTATGGCGAACATTTTAAAGTGTTGGAAAAACGCAAAAAATGGAGTCGTATTCGAATTGCATTTGATAAGTATGAAGGTTGGATTGATAATAAACAGTATTTAGAAGTTTCTGAGGAAATTTATAAAGAGAAGGACAAAGAAGAGTTACTTCTTTCTTCTGATTTGGTCGAATTTATTACAGATGACACACAGTTGATGCCGATTCCTATTGGTTCAGTTTTAAATCCTTTGTCGCTATTCTCACATCAATATGATGGAGACACCGTAAGCGGAATTCTTTTAAAAGAAAATATTGTCAAAACTTCATATATGTATTTAGGCGCACCTTATTTATGGGGCGGAAAAACACCTTTCGGAATTGATTGTTCTGGGTTTACACAAATGGTCTATAAATTGAATGGTTACAAACTATTACGTGATGCTTCACAACAAGCAACTCAAGGTGAAGCATTGAGTTTCATTGAAGAAAGTGAACCAGGTGATTTAGCTTTTTTCGATAATGAAGAAGGAAATATTATTCATGTTGGAATCATTATGGAAGATAATTATATCATTCATGCACACGGAAAAGTTCGTGTTGATCGTATTGATCATTCAGGAATTTTCAATGTAGAAACTAACCGTCATACACACAGACTACGTGTTATTAAGAAGATTATCTAAATAAAAAATATTCACATTTAGACATAAAAAAACCTCGTTAATTACTTAACGAGGTTTTTTATTTTGTGTATCTGTAGTCTAAAACTATTGTCCTAGCTCAGTTAATTTAGCTTTTACAGCTTTCATTTTATCATCTTCTCCTAAGAAAGAATATAAACCTTTTAACTGCTTTAAGATTTGAACATTATCAGGAACATTTTTAGAAAGTCCTTCTAATACAACTAACGACTTTTTATAAAGTTCAGTTTGCTTTGCTTGTAACTCGTCAAACTTTTTGTTATCAGCACTAGAGTTTCCTAGTTGATTCATTTTATCTACCACATCAGCAGCGTCATCAATATATGTTTTAGATAAGTTGATTCCAGCATTTGTATATGCAGGATCAATTTCTAGTACTCTGATATATGCTTTTCTAGCTTCTTCTACTTCTCCGTTCTCAGCACTAATTACTCCAATGTTGTAATGTGAATCAGCATCATTAGGGTTTTTAGTAATGATTTCTTGCATGATTTCTTTGAACTTATCTTTTTTACCTTGATCGTAGTAGATTTTACCTTTTGATAGTAATAAAGATGAATCATCTGGATTTGCTTCAATTGCTTCATCAATAGCTACCAATGCTTTATCAGTATCTCCAACATGGTTTGAGTATATCCAAGAAATGTTTTTAATGATTTCTGGGTATCTAGATTTAGTTTTGTTTTCTGTTGGTGTTTTATGTGTTCCACCTCGTACAGAAAAATCTCTTACTGTTTTTTCTGGAAAAGCTTCTTTTTTTCCATCTTCAACATTAATTGCAAAATACTCAGTTTTCACACCTGTATAATTCAAATCTTTCAATTCTTCATAATACTTTAATGCATCATCGTAATTTCTTCCAGTAATTGAATTTGAAGCTGCAAAGTATAAGTAATCTTTGTTTGAAGAATCCATTTTATACGTCATGTATAAGATATCAGCTGCTTTTTTATAATCTTCTGCTTTCTGCGCTTTGATAGCATTATCTACCAACTTACCGACCATTTGCTGCATTAAAGGCTTTGTTTCCTTTGTATACTTAAATTTCTTTTGTCCTTTTTCGAACTCAAGTAATTTTTTAAAGTTATCACTTGCTGTTTTAAAAGAATTTTCTGTATCCATTCCTTTTTTAGCTAACTCATAATACGTTTTTCCTTTTAGGAAATAGTACTGCGCTTTGTATTTTGCGTCAGCACTTTCAATCAAGGATTCTACACTTGTCAATGCGGCTTTCGCTTCTACAGTATTTCCTTTTTTTAACTCTTTCTCAGCCGTTTTTAATTCTTTCTTTTGTGCAAAAGTAAATGCGGTAATTAATAAAGCTGCGAAAATTGAAATTGTCTTCTTCATTTTTCTAATGTTTAAAATAATTTGAGAGTTTGTTATTATTATTCTTCTGTTTCGTTGTCACTATCATTGTTATTATCAACAGCCGTGCCATCTTCTGAAACCTCAGTGTTATCAACACCTTCCAAGTCTTCGATCTCTTCTTCCTCTTCATTCATTACTTTGGCTACTGCAGCAATTGAATCTTTTCCTTTAATGTTGATTAATCGAACTCCTTGTGTTGCACGTCCCATAACTCTTAGGTCGGAAACTGCCATACGAATTGCAATTCCTGATTTGTTGATGATCATCAAACCATCTTCATCAGTTACATTTTTGATAGCAACTAATTCTCCTGTTTTATCAGTTACAGAAATTGTTTTTACTCCTTTTCCTCCACGATTGGTAATTCTGTAATCTTCTAAACTAGATCGTTTTCCATATCCGTTTTCAGAAACTACTAGTATATTACTTTCCATATCGTTTACAGCAACCATTCCAACTACTTCGTCATTGTCATTAGCGAGTCTAATTCCGCGAACTCCAGAAGCATTTCTTCCCATTGGTCGTGTTTTCTCTTCTTCAAATCGGATCGCTTTACCAGATTTTACAGCTAACATTACTTGACTGTTTCCAGTTGTTAATTTCGCTTCTAGTAACTCATCTCCTTCTTTAATTGTAATGGCATTAATTCCATTTGTACGTGGACGCGAATATTGCTCTAAAGGTGTCTTTTTTACTTGACCTTTTTTCGTGGCCATAATCACATAATGATTATTGATATATTCTTCGTCTTTTAAGTTTTGTGTACAAATAAATGCTTTTACTTTATCGTCTTTTTCAATGTTGATTAAGTTTTGTATAGCTCTTCCTTTAGAAGCTTTACTTCCTTCTGGAATTTCATATACACGCATCCAGAAACATTTTCCTTTTTGTGTAAAGAATAACATGTATTGGTGATTCGTTCCAACAAAAAGATGCTCTAAGAAATCTTCATTTCTAGTTGCACTTCCTTTTTGACCAACGCCACCTCTATTTTGTCTTTTGTATTCATTTAATGAAGTACGCTTGATATAACCTGCATGCGAAATTGTAATTACTACTTTTTCATCAGGGATTAAATCTTCAATACTTACATCTCCACCAGCATATTCAATTAAAGAACGTCTTTCATCACCATACTTATCTTTGATGACATCAAGTTCATCTTTGATGATGTCCATTCTTCTTGACTTATTTGCCAAAATATCACGGTAATCTTCAATACTCTTCATGATTTCGTCATATTCTCCGCGTAACTTGTCTTGTTCCAGACCTGTTAACTGACGTAATCGCATTTCAACAATTGCTTTGGCTTGAATTTCTGTCAATTCAAAACGCTTGATCAAGTTGTTACGAGCATCTTCAGCATTTTGCGAACCTCTTATAATTGCAATTACCTCATCAATATTATCAGAAGCAATAATCAATCCTTCTAAGATATGTGCACGTTCTTCTGCTTTTCTTAGTTCGTATTCAGTTCTACGCGTTACAACTACATGTCTATGTTCTACAAAATGATGAATCATTTCTTTTAGATTCAATAATTGTGGACGTCCATGAACTAATGCAATATTATTTACACTAAATGAAGATTGTAATGCTGTATACTTATAAAGTTTATTTAAAACGATATTTGGAATTGCATCACGCTTTAAGATATAAACGATACGCATTCCTTTTCTATCCGATTCATCACGAATTGTAGAAATACCATCAATCTTTTTATCATTGATCAAGTCAGCAGTTTTCTTAATCATGTCTGCTTTGTTCACTTGATATGGAATTTCAGTTACAATGATACATTCTCTACCTTGTACTTCTTCCATCGTAGCTTTTCCTCGCATCACAACTTTTCCACGTCCAGTTTTGAACGCTTCACGAACACCATCATAACCATAGATAATTCCACCTGTTGGAAAATCGGGTGCTTTTACATGCTGAATCAACTCATCGATTTCAATATCAGTATTATCGATATATGCATGAATTCCATCAATAACTTCAGATAAGTTATGTGGTGGCATATTTGTTGCCATACCAACAGCAATACCTGATGCTCCATTGATTAATAAACCAGGAACACGTGTTGGTAAAACGGTTGGTTCTTTTAGTGTATCATCAAAGTTTAATGAATGATCTACTGTATCTTTATCAATATCTGCCAACATATCGTCAGATATCTTACGCATTCTTGCTTCCGTATAACGCATTGCTGCAGGACTATCACCATCAATAGAACCGAAGTTTCCTTGCCCATCTACAAGCATATAACGCAAACTCCATTCTTGCGCCATACGAACCATTGCGTCGTATACAGATGTATCACCATGTGGATGATACTTTCCTAATACTTCTCCAACAATTCTTGCAGATTTTTTATGAGCAGAACTAGATCTAACTCCGAGTTCATGCATTCCAAATAATACTCTTCGATGTACGGGTTTCATACCATCTCTAACATCTGGAAGTGCACGTGACACAATGACTGACATCGAATAATCGATGTAAGCAGACTTCATCTCATCTTCTATATTAATAGGGATTAACTTTTCTCCTTCTGCCATGTATTTTATATTTTAATATTTCGAGTTTTACAAATCGGGTCAATATACAACATTTGCTAGTATTCAGCGAGGATTTCTAGCAGCATTTTAACGTTTTTTTATTAACAATTTTTAATAAGTTTTTTTGATAATTTAATATTATAATTTTTGAATTCGCTGTTTTTTTTCGTCTATTAGCTTTGACAACCTTCCATCACGGAACAATTTTTGTATTATTCGTTCCGAAGTATTAATTTTAATGTCGAAAGGAAACAAGATTTATGGATGACAATTTCTCCCCAAGAGTAAAAGATGTAATCGCCTACAGTAAAGAGGAAGCATTACGTTTGGGCCATGATTTCATTGGTACTGAACACTTAATGCTAGGACTTCTTCGAGACGGAAATGGCAAGGCTATCAATATTTTGAATGCATTAGATGTCGATTTGACACATTTACGCAGAAAAGTAGAGATTTTAAGCCCTGCAAATCCAAATGTGGCAGTCGCTCCTAACGAAAAGCGAAATTTACACTTAACTCGCCAAGCCGAGAGAGCACTAAAAACTACATTTTTAGAAGCAAAACTTTTTCAAAGTTCTTCTATCAATACCGCACATCTATTATTGTGCATTTTAAGAAATGAAAATGATCCTACTACAAAACTTTTAAATAAGTTAAAAGTGGATTATGATAACGTTAAAGAGCAATTTAAGTATATGATAACAAATGATGATGATTATATAGATTCGCCGCAAGCTAACTCTGACTATGATGATAATAGCGGAGCGCAAGAACCTTCTAAAGAAAATCCGTTTGGATCTTCTAACACTGGAGGAAAAGTAAACAAGAAATCAAAAACGCCTGTACTAGATAATTTTGGACGCGATCTTACAGCAATGGCTGAAGAAGGAAAACTCGATCCAGTTGTTGGGCGTGAGAAAGAAATTGAACGTGTTTCACAAATTCTAAGCAGACGTAAAAAGAATAATCCAATTTTAATTGGTGAACCTGGTGTTGGTAAATCTGCCATTGCTGAAGGTTTAGCAAATAGAATTGTAAAGCGTAAAGTATCACGTATTCTTTTCAACAAACGTGTTGTTACGTTAGATTTGGCAAGTTTAGTTGCTGGAACTAAATACAGAGGTCAGTTTGAAGAACGTATGAAAGCCGTGATGAATGAATTGGAAAAGAATGATGATATTATTCTTTTCATTGATGAAATTCATACGATTGTTGGTGCTGGTGGTGCTACAGGAAGTTTAGATGCTTCTAACATGTTTAAACCTGCATTAGCAAGAGGTGAGCTGCAATGTATTGGAGCTACCACTTTAGATGAATATAGACAACATATTGAAAAAGATGGTGCTTTAGAGAGACGTTTCCAAAAAGTAGTGGTACAACCAACTACTGTTGCTGAAACTATTGAAATTCTAGAGAATATTAAAGATAAGTATGAAGAACATCACAATGTTAGTTATACACCTGAAGCTATCAAAGCATGTGTTACATTGACAAATAGATATATGTCTGATCGTTTCCTTCCGGACAAAGCTATTGATGCGTTGGACGAAGCAGGTTCTAGAGTTCATATCACAAATATTGATGTTCCAAAACAGATACTTGATTTAGAACGCCAACTTGAAGAAGTTCGTGAACTAAAGAATTCTGTTGTCAAAAAACAGAAATATGAAGAAGCTGCTAAATTGAGAGATGACGAAAAACGTCTTGAAAAAGAATTAGCTATTTCACAAGAAAAGTGGGAAGAAGAATCAAAACAACACAAAGAAACTGTTGACGAAGAAAATGTAGCTGATGTAGTTTCAATGATGACAGGAATTCCTGTAAATAGAATTGCGCAAACAGAAAGTAACAAATTAGCACAACTTCCTGAATTGATCAAAGGAAAAGTTATTGGTCAAGATGAAGCCGTTGGAAAAGTTGTAAAAGCTATTCAGCGTAATCGTGCTGGACTTAAAGATCCAAATAAGCCAATTGGCTCATTTATCTTTTTAGGACAAACTGGAGTTGGTAAAACGCAATTAGCGAAGGTGTTAGCACGTGAGTTATTTGATTCAGAAGAAACACTCATCAGAATTGATATGAGTGAATACATGGAAAAATTTGCGATTTCTCGTTTAGTTGGAGCACCTCCAGGATACGTTGGATATGAAGAAGGTGGACAATTAACAGAAAAAGTTCGTAGAAAGCCATATTCAGTTATTTTACTTGATGAAGTTGAAAAAGCACATCCAGATGTGTTCAATATGTTATTACAAGTATTAGATGATGGTTATTTAACAGATAGCTTAGGTCGTAAAATTGATTTTAGAAATACAATCATTATTATGACATCAAATATTGGTGCACGTAAATTGAAAGATTTTGGAGCTGGTGTTGGTTTTGGTACAAATGCCAAAAAGACACAAGCAGATGATCATGCAAAAGGTGTTATTGAAAATGCATTGAAAAAAGCATTTGCACCTGAATTCTTAAATAGAATTGATGATGTTGTGATCTTTAATGCACTTGAGCGTGAACATATCCATAAAATTATTGATATCGAAATCGCTAAATTATATTCAAGAATCAAAGATTTAGGATATGATTTACTTTTAAGTGACAAAGCAAAAGACTATATCGCTGATAAAGGTTTTGATAAACAATACGGAGCAAGACCATTAAAAAGAGCAATTCAAAAGTATGTTGAAGATGCGCTTGCAGAAGAAATAATTACATCAAAAATTCATGAAGGTGACAAAATTTTCATGGACTTAGATGAGAAAACTGATGATTTAACTATTAAGATTGAAAAAGCAGAAAAGCCTGCTAAATCTTAATAGTAACATTTAAAAAATAATTATTAAATCCTGTTTTTTTCGAAAAGCAGGATTTTTCTTTTTACCTGTTTTCGCGCTCTTTACAGATAAAATTAGGTTGTTTATCTAAAATACTCTTAAAGTATACTAAAATAGGATGAATACTACAAAATGAAAAGTAATTTAGCAATCTAAATAAAACAAAACTACCTCATATAATGCAGATTGCAGGAAAACAATTAAGAGACATCTACAATTTTGATGATGGAATATTATACTTGTATAATGATTTGATTATTGGCGAAATTTTTGAAGGTGTACATGTATCTATAGAAGAAATGCTTCCTTTCTTTGAATTTTTTCAAGAAAACTTTAAAACTCCTTTCGGATACATCTCTTATCGTAAAAATTCGTATTCTATTGATCCACAAATTTATAAAATGCTTCCAGCAAACAATCTACTAAAAGGTATTGCTGTAGTATCTGAAGATAAATTTTCTTCTTTAAATGCGCACGTAGAAAAAAACTTTTTTGACGGAAACTACGAACTATTCACTACACTCGGAGCAGCAATAAATTGGCTAGACACTATTATTCCATTAAAAAAAGAAAGTAGTAACGTTAAGAAAAGTATTATTTAAAGATTCTAAATGAAACGTATTCTTTCAGTAAAAACATGCAATTACAAAAAAAGCATGTAGTTCATCTATTATTTATTCGTTTTAAAATAAAAAAAAGTATCTTTAGTAAAAGCTTCGAACATTGCAGTTAACTAACGGACATCAAAACTCGTATATTAAAAAGTATACTTTGAGTATTGGGAAAATCAAAATCTATGAAGATTATATGGTTGCCCAACTCAATGAAGGTATTACGCTTAATATTGATACTGTACATGAAATTATATTAATTGCGCAAAAACACTTTCCAAAAAAACCATTTGCTTACATTACTATTCGCAAAAACTCGTATGCAGTTGATCCAATGATGTATTTAAAAGTGTTTGAAATTGAAAACTTAAAAGCTATCGCAATTGTTTCGAATAAATTTATTGACAATCATAACGTTAAAATTGAAAAGCATTTTTTCAACAAACCTATGAGTATCTTCAAAACGCTTCCAGAAGCTGTGAGTTGGGCAAAAGAGTATTTACAATAAGTATTTAAATTTCTTTATTATAATTCTAGAATTGACTAAGTAAGCATCCTAGAAATTTTAACCAAACAATACCTCAGCTTCAATTACCATATTCTGCATAAAAGTCAATGTATTTTTTATATCAATATGCAACTCTCTATCTTCATCTACAAAAGGAACTTCTTCACGATACATTTGTAAATATGTCTCAATGAATTCTGAACTTTTTAATGGCGCTCTAAACACTAATGCTTGTGAAGCATTGAACAACTCAATTGCCAAAACACGCTCAACGTTATCAATTACCCTTTTAGCTTTTGTAGCGGCATTTGCGCCCATACTTACATGATCTTCTTGTCCGTTAGATGAAACAATAGAATCAATACTAGCAGGTGTAGCAAATTGCTTATTTTGACTAACAATACTTGCTGCTGTATATTGTGGAATCATAAAACCAGAATTCAATCCTGGATTATTGACTAGAAAATCGGGCAAACCTCGTAAACCAGAAACTAATTGAAAAGTTCTACGTTCAGAAATGTTTCCTAATTCAGCCACAGCAATTGCCAAATAATCAAGCGCCAATGCTAAAGGTTGTCCATGGAAATTTCCACCTGAAATAATAGCATTTTCTTCAATAAATATATTTGGATTATCCGTTACCGAATTAATCTCTGTTTCAAATGTCTTTTTTATAAATGTCAATGTATCTTTTGTTGCACCATGAACTTGCGGCACACAACGAAAAGAATACGGATCTTGTACATGTTTCTTTTCTTGAGAAATCAATTGGCTACCTTCAGTAAACTCTTGAATTCTTCGAGCAGTTTTTAATTGTCCATTATGTGGACGAATTAAATGAATTAAATCATTAAAAGGTTCTATACGTCCATCAAAAGCCTCCAACGAAATTGATGCAAAGAAATCAGCAAAATACGATAGCTTATAAGCTTTTAACAATGTATGAACTCCATACGCACTCATAAATTGAGTTCCGTTTAATAGAGCTAAACCTTCTTTTGCTTTCAATTCTATTGGTTCCCAGTTAAATTCTTTTAAAACTTCACTAGCAGGAACTTCTTCTCCTTTATAATATACACTTCCTTTTCCTAAGAGTGGTAAAGACAAATGAGCTAAAGGTGCTAAATCACCTGAAGCACCAAGTGAACCTTGTTCAAAAACAACTGGCAAAATATCATGATTATAAAAATCAATTAAACGTTGTACAGTTACCAATTGGGCAGCAGAATGTCCATAACTCAACGATTGTACTTTTAACAACAACATCAGCTTTACAATCTCTTTAGAAACACGATCACCAGTTCCGCAAGCGTGCGACATTACTAAGTTTTCTTGTAATTTAGAAAGATGTTCATCTGAAATTTTCACATTACACAAAGAACCAAAACCCGTATTTATACCATAAATAGGTGTTTTCTGATCTTTCAATCGTTGTTCTAAATATTCGCGACACGCAACAATTTTATTCATTGCGGATTCTGACAAAGAAAGCTTTGCGTTAGACAGTACTAATTCTTGAATATCCTTAATATCAAGCAACTGAGAACTTATTTTGTGTATCATGTTAAAGGAAGCTATAAATTTAATTCAAAAGTGAAAATTCAAACGGTATAAACCAAATAATTGTTAATAATTTATTGATTAAAAAAAGAATCGTTTAAATTTGACCAAACAAACTTTAGAAAAATGAAAAAAATATTGCTATTGATTGCGGCATTGGCAATCTTCTCGTGTAAAACAGAACCCAAAGTAGACTATGTATTACTATCTGGGAAAATTGAAAATCCAAAAGGAGATAAAATAAATATTTCTGGAAACGATTTCAAGAAAGAAATTAAAGTAAATGAAGATGGTTCATTTGCTGATACATTACATATTGAAGCTAACGGATATTATTCATTCATTCACGCAAGAGAGCGTACATCATTATTCACACAAGCTGGTGACGAATTAAAAGTAACGTTAGATGCTTCTAAATTTGATGAAACAATTAAATATGAAGGAAAAGGTGCTGAAAGAAACAATTATATCGCATCGAAATTTCTAGCAAATGAAGATTTTAATTTTCAAGAAGTTTATGCAGAAGAAGAAGCTGATTTCTTAAAAACAATTGGAGATTCGAAAACGAAAATGGAAGAAGCGTTAACAAATGCTAAAGGATTAAGCGCTGATTTCGTTGCTTTGGAAAAAGAAAATATCAATTATGAATATTTAGCAAACCTTTCAAGATATCCTAATTATCACCCATACTTTGCAAAGAAAGAGAATTTTGAGCCTTCTAAAGATTTATTAAATCCTTTAAAAGACCTTAATTACGACGACGGAAAAGCTTTTGGTTTATATGAATCATATAAAGAAATTACTACAAGTCATTATATGAAAAAAGTATATGAAGACTCATTAATGACGACAAGTTTAGACATGGTAAAAGGGCTAAAGTCGCAGAATATTAAAAATGAGTTAGCCGGACAAATGGCTTATATGTTAACGCCTTCAAACGAGAATGCTGATAAATTATACAAAGCGTTACAGGTAATTTCTGATAAAGAAGAATTCCAGAAAGAATTGACTACTAAATATGACAAAGTAAAAAACTTAGTAACTGGAAAAGCCTCTCCTAAGTTTGATTATGAAAATCATAAAGGTGGAAAAACTAAACTAGATGATTTAAAAGGAAAGTATGTATATATTGACGTTTGGGCAACTTGGTGTGGACCTTGTATTGGTGAAATTCCTTCATTACAAAAGGTTGAAAAACAATATCATGGTAAAGACATTGAATTTGTTTCAGTATCAATTGATACGAAAAAAGCGTATGATACATGGAGAAAAATGGTAGACGATAAAGAATTAGGCGGTATTCAAGTTATTGCTGACAATGCTTGGAAATCTAAATTTGTTACGGACTACGCAATTGAAGGTATTCCTAGATTTATCTTAATTGATCCAGAAGGAAACATTGTAAACGCAGATGCTCCAAGACCATCAAATCCAAAATTAATTGAACTATTTAATGAATTGAAAATATAAATTTTTCATTCATACTCAATATAAAAAAAGCGCTTTGAAATTATTCAAAGCGCTTTTTTATTACTGTGCTTCTTCTTCTTGTGGTGGTTCTTCTTCTTTTTCGAATAAATCCAAATATGCAGCACCTATATTTCTCACTATATCACTAGCAGTCAATGCCTGATACCCTAATCCTGTCAGTGCAATATCTCCTGCTTTTCCATGTAAATACACTCCAAAAATTGAAGCCGTAATCGGATCATAACCTTGTGCCATTAATCCAGTTAACATTCCTGTCAACACATCACCACTTCCTGCTGTTGCCATTCCTGGATTTCCAGTATTATTTATATATAAAGAGTTGTCATAAATTGTAATAGTATTTGCTCCTTTTATAATAAGAACAATGTCATACTTTTTAGCAAATGCTTTTGCTTTCTCTAATTTATCAAAATCATCAGACCACTCACCTACTAAACGTTCCAATTCTTTTGGATGCGGCGTTAAAATAGATTTTGCAGGAACTGATTTTAACATCGTTTTATTTGTTGCCAAAATATTCAATGCATCTGCATCAATTATCAATGGCTTTTTGTTGGTCTTCAAAAATGCTTTTAGCGCTTTTACAGTTGCTGCATCAGTTCCCAGGCCAACGCCCATTCCAATAACTGTTGGATCAATATCATACTTTATACTCGAAATATTTTTTTCTCCTTTATCACAAATTACCATAGCTTCTGGCAAAGCAGTTTGTAAAATACTGTAACCACATTCAGGAATGTACGATGTAACTAATCCTGTTCCAACGCGTAAACAAGCCGAACTTGCCAAAGTTACTGCGCCTATCTTTCCAAAACTTCCACCAACAATCATACTATGTCCATACGTTCCTTTATGTGCATATTTCTCTCTAGGAATATATAATGGTAATGCTTCAAACTTATCAACTAATTGAACTTCTGTATCGGTTGTTTGTAAATATTCCAAGTCTAATCCAACATCCAATGCTTCCCATTGTTGCATATATACTCCTGTTTCTGGTAAAAAGAAACTCAATTTTGGTGCTTGTCCTGTTAAGGTATAATTACTATTAATCACTGCTTCTTTATCTTCTGGTGCATGATCTGGATATAATCCTGAAGGAACATCCAACGAAACTGTATAGGCAGCTGAAGCATTAATATATTTAATTAAGCTTTTTACCCAATCAGAAGTTTCACGATTTAAACCTATTCCAAAAATGGCGTCTACAATAATATCTTCTTTCTGCATTTCAGGAAATTCCTCTCCTGAACTCAATAATTTTGGCCAAACTTTAAATTCTTTAATTCGATCATAATTAACCAAAAAATCTTTCGAACGCTTATCACTAAAATTCACTACATACGTATGTACATTATATCCATGATGTAGCAATTGTCTTCCTAAAACCAATCCTAAACCACCATTATTTCCAATTCCGCTAAAAATATGAATCGGAACTTGTGCACCTTGCATTCGCATGTGAAACCAGTTAAAAATTTGAGTACCTGCAAATTCTAGTAAGTCACTGGACGTAATTTTATTCTTTTCAATAGTTGTATTGATTGCTTCGTAGATTTGATCTGCTGAATATATCTTCATGTATTAAGTTTATTAAAGCAAGGGATTACGTTTTTGATGAAATCACTTGCAATTTACTATACTTTTTTAGTGCATTTTTAATAAAAAGGCATTTTCACTACACATCCGTGAAAAATAAATTTATAGTTTGTTAATGACCATAAAAGTAATACATTTGAACAATATCATACAATAAAATATGCGCTTAGTAGCAAACAATATTACTTTTATTAATTGCTTTACAGTTATCACTACAACTGTAACAATTTCTACTACAACCCCTTTTGGGGTCTAGCTATTTTACCATCCGGTGTTTATTCACATATTTATACAATACGTACTCATCTATAAACACTTTTTAAAGTTTCCATAATAACCATATCAATACAATACCCATGAACGTACTAAAATTTGGCGGTACTTCTGTCGCCAATGCACAAAATATAAGTCAAGTAATCGAAATCATATCGAAAGCTTCACAAAATGAAAAAGTTGCCGTTGTTGTTTCCGCTTTTGGAAATACAACAAACATGCTACTGAAAACTGCCGAACTCGCTGCTGTAAAAGACGAACATTACAAATCACTGTTGCAAGAAATTGAAAACAGACACATGCAAGTGGTAAAAGATTTAATTCCTGTAACTGATCAAAGTGCAATTATAAGTCATACAAAACGCTTACTAAACTATTTAGAAACATTATATGAAGGTTGTTATTTGCTTCGCGAATTGACACCTAAAACATTGGCTACTATTGCAAGTTTTGGAGAGTTATTATCTTCATATATCATTTCGGAAATTATGAAATTTCGTAAACTTGATAGCATTTACAAAGACAGTCGCGAATTAATTATCGCTTCTGACAGTTATGAAAATGCACAAGTAGAAATGAAGATCACAGCTAAAAACTGTGCTACTTATTTTAAAGAAAACAAACATGCAATTGTTATTTTACCTGGATTTATTGCAGCAACTGAAAATGGCGAAACGACAACTTTAGGTCGTGGAGGATCAGATTATACAGCAGCAATAATTGCCGCAGCAGTACATGCTTCACAATTGCAAATTTGGACAGACGTAAGCGGAATGTATACTTCAAACCCACGAATTGTAAAACAAGCAACTCCAATTCCACATATATCGTATCAAGAAGCGATGGAATTATCACACTTTGGTGCAAAGGTGATTTATCCGCCGACAATTCAGCCTGTGCTAAAAAAGGAAATTCCAATTTTAATAAAAAACACATTCAGTCCTGAAGAAGAAGGAACGCTTATTACAAAACATACAAACGGAAAACAACAGCCTGTAAAAGGTATAAGTTACATTGAAAATGTTTCATTACTAACGTTAGAAGGAAGTGGAATGATTGGAATTCCAGGGTTTTCAAAACGATTATTTGAAACATTACTAGCACAAAAAATAAATATTATTTTAATTACGCAAGCTTCATCCGAACACTCAATTTGTATTGGAATTAATGATAAAGAAGCATCCAAAGCAAAAATTGCAATTGATGAAGTATTTGCATATGAAATAGCTTCTGGAAAAGTAAACCCAATTTTGGTAGAACAACAATTAGCAATCTTAGCGCTTGTTGGTGAAAACATGAAAAACCATCAAGGTTTAAGTGGTAAAATGTTTAGTACGCTTGGGCGAAATAATGTAAATATTAGAGCAATCGCACAAGGTGCTTCTGAAAAAAATATTTCGGCAGTAATCAATAGTGATGATGCAAAAAAAGCATTAAATGCGCTTCATGAAGAATTCTTTGAAGAAAAAATAAAACAACTCAATTTATTTGTAATTGGTGTTGGAAATGTTGGCGAACGTTTCTTAGCGCAATTACAACAGCAAAATGATTTCTTATTGAAACAATTAAAATTGAACATCAGAGTTATAGGTGTTTCAAATTCAAGAACCATGCATTTTGATGAAGAAGGAATCGATCTAAACACTTGGAAAGATTCACTTGCAAAAGGAGATAAAGCAAGTTTGACTGAATTTCATGAAACTACAAAATCGTTAAATCTTCGTAACAGTATATGCATTGATATTACAGCAAGCGAAACGGTTTCAAAAGTATACGAACATTATTTACGCAACAATATTGCTGTTGTAACATGTAATAAAATTGCCTGTGCTTCACAATATGAAAACTATCAAAACTTAAAACGTATTTCCAGAAAATACAATGCTCCATTTCTATTTGAAACAAATGTTGGTGCAGGATTGCCAATAATTGACACGCTTAAAAACTTGATTGCTTCTGGAGACAGAGTTCACAAAATTCAAGCAGTTTTATCGGGTAGTTTAAATTTTGTCTTTAACAACTTTAGTACTGAAAATACATTTCGTGAGATTGTAATTCAGGCACAAAAAGAAGGTTACACAGAACCTGACCCAAAAATTGACTTAAGCGGTGTTGATGTTGCTCGAAAAATATTAATTCTAGCGCGTGAAAGTGGTTATATCATGGAATTAGAAGATATTGAAAACAACTCATTTCTTCCTGAAGAAAGTTTAGCAACGGCAACAAATGATGATTTTTATGCTTCATTAGAAAAGTTTGAAACACATTTTAAAAAAATATATAACGAAGCAAATGACAAAGACTGTCGTTTAAAATATGTGGCTACTTTTGAAGACGGAAAGGCACAAGTTGGATTGCAACACATTCCTGCTGATCATCCTTTCTACAATTTAGAAGGAAGTGATAATATAGTATTATTTTATACAGATCGTTATGTTGCGCAACCATTACAAGTAAAAGGTGCTGGTGCTGGTGCAGAAGTAACTGCTTCAGGAATTTTTGCAGATGTAATTAGAATTGGAAAATTTTAAACAATGAATGAACTAAAAATATTTGCTCCAGCAACCATTGCAAACGTATCCTGTGGATTTGATGTCCTTGGACTTTGCTTAGACACTGTTGGTGATGAAATGATCATTCGGAAAACTGCTGAAAAAGGTATTAAAATAACGAAACTTGTCGGGCAAGATTTACCACTAGAAACTCATAAAAATGTTGCTGGTGTTGCAGGATTAGCAATGCTTGAAAAGCTCAATTTAGATCACGGTTTTGAAATTGAAATTTATAAAAAAATCAAAGCTGGAAGCGGAATTGGTAGCAGCGCGGCTAGTTCGGCAGGAACTGTGTACGCAATGAATGAATTGCTTGGAAAACCGTTTACATTAAAAGAATTAGTTCCTTTTGCCATGGAAGGTGAAAAACTTGCTAGTGGAACTGCGCATGCTGATAATGTAGCTCCTGCCCTTTTGGGCGGATTTAGCTTAGTTAGAAGTTACAAACCATTAGATATCATCAAAATTCCAACGCCAAGTGAGTTATTTGCTACGGTAATTCACCCGCAAATTGAAGTAAAAACATCAGATTCTCGTTCGGTATTGAAACAGAATATTTCATTAAAGAAATCAATTATACAAATAGGAAATTTAGGTGGTTTAATTAGTGGATTATATACTTCCGATTATGATTTAATTAGTAGATCATTGCATGACGAAATTGTAGAACCATTGCGTGCTATCTTAATTCCAGGATTTAAAGAAGTTAAAGAAAATGCTATTACATGTGGCGCTTTAGGTGCAGGAATTTCAGGTTCTGGACCTTCTATATTTGCATTAAGCAAAGGAAAAGAAATGGCGGAAAAAGTAGCAAAAACCATGACCGAGACTTATAAAGCACTTGATATCGATTACGATGTGCATGTTTCAAAAATAAACACCAATGGTTGTCGGGTTATTGAGTGATTTGCATTTCGACTGCGCTCAATGTGACAGGTCTTGGGTCAAAATTATACACCAAACGTCACTTCGAGTGAATTTGTGAAACAAATTAGTATCGAGAAGTACTTTGAAATTCTAAATAGTTCTCGATACGCCAAATTAAAAATTTGTCACTCGAACTGACGCTTATAGAAAATAATAGCTAAAAGCAAACGGCTAGAAGCTTAAAAAAATAAAAAATGAATTATTACAGTTTACACCATAACGCTCCAAAAGTTTCTTTTAAAGAAGCTGTCATTAAAGGATTAGCGCCCGATAGAGGAATTTACTTTCCAGAAAACAGTACGCCATTATCAAAAGATTTTATCCAAAATATTGGCGATTATTCACATGAAGAAATTGCTTTTGAAGTAATTCAACAATTTGTCGGAAACGATATTCCAACAGATATTCTAAAAGAAATTATTGCAGAAACCTTGAGTTTCGATTTTCCGATTGTTCCGATTGAAGATAATATTGGAACCTTAGAATTGTTTCACGGTCCAACGATGGCGTTTAAAGATGTTGGTGCACGATTTATGGCACGTTGTTTAGGATATTTTAATCGTGATAAAGAAGAAAAAGTGACTGTTTTAGTGGCAACTTCTGGTGATACTGGTGGCGCAGTTGCTAATGGATTTTTAGGCGTAAAAGGTGTTGATGTTGTCATTTTATATCCTAGCGGAAAAGTCAGTGATATTCAAGAAAAACAACTAACAACGCTTGGTCAAAACATTACAGCTTTAGAAGTTGATGGCGTTTTTGATGATTGCCAAGAAATGGTCAAAACTGCATTTTTAGATTCAGAAATAGAACGTACACTAACATCCGCAAACTCGATCAATATTGCACGTTGGTTACCACAAATGTTCTACTTTTTCTTTGCCTATAAAACATTACACAAAAAACATAAAGACATAGTTTTTTCTGTTCCGAGTGGAAATTTTGGAAATATCTGTGCTGGAATCATGGCGCAAAAACTAGGTTTACCAATTCAACATTTTATCGCTTCAACGAATGTAAATGATACCGTTTCAAATTATTTAGAAAGTGGAGAATACGTTCCAAAGAAATCGATTGCAACTATTTCAAACGCAATGGATGTTGGAAATCCGAGTAACTTTATTCGTATTCAAGAATTGTATAATAATGATTTAGCAACGATTAAAAAGCATTTTTCATCTTACAGTTTCACAGATGACGAAACGAAAGTTGCCATGAAATCTATATACAATCAACATGGTTACATTGCCGATCCGCATGGCGCTGTTGGCTATTTAGGTTTAAAGAATCATGATTTACGAGATGCATATGGTGTTTTTCTAGAAACTGCTCATCCTGTAAAGTTTTTACCAACAGTAGAATCGACCTTGAGTCTAAAATTAGACATTCCTGAACAGATTCAGGAGATTATGCATAAAGAGAAAGAAGCAATACAAGCTGCAGATTATGATGATTTGAAACGTTTTTTGAATGCATAATGAACTAAAAAAAGAAAGCGATTTGAGTTAAAATTCAAATCGCTATTCTTATGTTTTTTGTGATCGTTATTATTTTACTTCTTTCAATAATTCAGTTGCCGCTAATTTCCCAAAATTGTTTGCTGCTTGAGGACTAGCTCCAGTAATTAACTTTCTATCTACATTAACAGTGTTGTCTGCTTCTTGATTAATAATTGTGACTCCCAAATTGTTTAACTTCTCTCCATATATCCAAGGCATTTCCCCAGGTGTATAACCGATCATTGGTCCTTGCGCATCTACAGTATCAGGAAATGAGGCAATTTTATACCCATTATATATATACGAATCTTTATCACCATCTGTACTTGCGGCTAACAAAGCTGCTGGACCATGACAAATAGCTAATGTGTATAAACCGTTATTATGTGACCAATGAATTAATTTATTTAAATCTTTATTTTCTGGTAAACCAAGCATTGCTCCGTGACCTCCAGGAATAAATATTGCTGCGTACTCTGAGGTATCATTCATTGAATTTTGAACAAAATTTGACAAGCTTCCTGGGTTCTCAAATTTCTTTTTAAATTCTGCATAAATCACTTTTACATTTTTATCATCTTCTGGCATTGCCCACATTTCAACTGCAACTGGTTTTCCTGTTGGCGTTACAACATCTACATCAAAGCCTGCATTTTTTAAATGTAATATTGGCAGAAGCATTTCTACAGGGTGATTTCCTGTTGAAAATTTTTTCCCATTAGCCATGGTCATATTTCTTTCCTCAGTACAAATCATTAACACTTTTTTAGTTCCCGTATACGGATTTTCATATTTAGTATTGTCAAAATCTGTTGTAGAAGATGTTGCTAACATTAATGCTAATGTAGATGGCGTGTATGCTCCATCTTCCGTAGACGTTGGCCTAGTTGTTATATATAACGTGATAAAAACAAGGATAATAATGCTTACTAAACTAATTACTATTTTTTTCTTCATGATCTTTAATCTTTATCTAGTTAATTATATAAAAGTTACTAATTTTTCTATTGGCTTTCTCACCTTAACAAGATTTACCAACCAATCCTTATCTGCATCTTTATATCCTATTGGTAACAATAGTGTACTGCGTAATCCTTTTTCACGTAAGTTTAAAATTTTATCTAATGCATTGGGATCAAAACCTTCCATTGGAGTACTGTCTACACCTTCGTACGCTGCTTGAGTAATGGCTGCCATAAAAGCAATATATGTTTGTCTTGCTGCGTGTTCAAAATTTGTTTCTGCATCTTTTTGCGGGTACGAAGACAATAACATTTGACGATAGTTTTCCCAACCTTCATTTTTAAAACCTCTAATTTCATTTGTTAAATCGAACATATAATTAATACGATCTTCTGTATAATTGTCCCATGCGGCAAATACTAATAGATGAGAACAATCAGTTACTTGCGATTGATTCCAAGCAATTTCTTTAATACTTGATTTAATTTCATCGTTTGTCACTACAAACACTTCAAAAGGTTGTAAACCACTTGATGTTGGCGCCAATCGAATAGCTTCTAAAATGTTGTTTATTTTTTCTTGTGGAACTACTTCGCCATTCATCGCCTTCGTAGCGTAACGCTCATTTAATTTATCTAAAAAACTCATTGTCATATTTTATTTATATGACAAAAGTATATGATCACATGAACGTGAAAATGAACCTATGGTAATAAATTAGTTTTTTATTCTTTGTTTTCGTACTCTACTTAAACTCTGTGGTGTTATTCCTAAATATGAAGCAATTTGGTAGTTAGGAATTATTTTTTCAAATTCAGCATAATCATTAACAAATTGATTGTATTTTTCTGATGCAGAAAGCGTTAACAAACTTAAAACTCGCTTTTGAAGTGTTGCGATACGCTTTTCAAAATTTTTACGTTGGAAGGTTTCAAACTGAGGATATTTTTTATAAAAGTCTTCAACTTTAGTTTTATCTATTATCAAAATTTTTGAAGCTGTCAAACTCTCTATTGACACTATCGATTTGTCAGTTGTATACAGTGTAATATAATCACTAATCCACCAATTTTTTATAGCAAATTGTATCGTGTATTCTTTTCCATCTTCTGTTTTATAAAAAGATCGTAAACAACCACTTGCAACAAAAACATGTTCTTTTCTCATAGAATTATCTGAAAGGACAACTTCTCCTTTAGCCAATTCTTTTTCAATGATGATTTCATTTAGGTAATTTTCTATTTCATCAGAAATAGAAGTGTAATTTTTAAAATAATCTAAAAGTTCGGTCATATATTCAAATTAACGTCAACACGTTTGTATATAATAAGCTGTTTGGATAGTCCTAAATTAGTAAAAGAAAAATAACAAGCAAGCAAAATAATATATGATAGAAAGAAACTCTTAAAATCCACTACAAAAACAATCAAATTTGTGAAATTTTCAAAAAGTCATGTTAATTTAAGAATCAAGTAAAAATTCATCATTTTTTTATATCTATTTTTCATAAATTCGCAATCAAATTAAGACAAAACAAACATGAAGGATACAGCTCTCTCAGAAATTCATAAAGCATTAGGCGCAAAAATGGTTCCTTTTGCAGGTTATAATATGCCCGTACAATACGAAGGCGTTAAAGTTGAACATGAAGTTGTTCGTACTGGCGTTGGTGTTTTTGACGTAAGTCATATGGGAGAATTTGTAATTTCTGGACCAAATGCATTGGCACTAATTCAAAAGATTGGAACAAATGATGCTTCCAAATTAGTTGACGGAAAAGCACAATACAGTTGTATGCCAAACAATGATGGTGGAATTGTAGATGATTTAATTATTTACAGAGTCAATGAAGAAAAGTACATCTTAGTTGTAAATGCTTCTAATATTGAAAAAGATTGGAACTGGATTTCTAGTCACAATGATGTTGGAGCCGAAATGAGAGATGTGTCTGATGACTATTCTTTATTAGCTATTCAAGGTCCGAAAGCGGTTGAAGCAATGCAGTCGTTAACGGAAGTTGATTTATCAAATATAAAATACTATACATTCCAAATTGCAAAGTTTGCTGGTGTAGATAATGTAATTGTTTCTGCTACTGGATATACAGGTTCTGGTGGGTTTGAAATTTACTGTAAAAATGATGTTGTTGCCGAAGTTTGGGCAAAAGTTTTTGAAGCTGGTGCTGATTTCGGAATCAAGCCGATTGGTTTGGCTGCAAGAGATACATTACGTTTGGAAATGGGGTATTGTTTATATGGAAATGATATTGACGATACAACTTCTCCTATTGAAGCTGGTTTAGGTTGGATTACAAAATTCACGAAAGAATTTACAAATTCAGAAGCCCTTCAAGCACAAAAAAGAACTGGTGTAGAACGTAAATTAGTTGCTTTTGAAATGCAAGAACGTGGAATTCCAAGACAAGGATATGATATCGTAGACGGAAATGGAAACAAAATAGGAAACGTAACTTCTGGAACCATGTCACCTTCAATGGGAATCGGAATTGGATTAGGATATGTTCCAACCGTATTTACAGATGTAGGAAGCAATATTTACATCCAAATTCGTAAAAATAGAGTTGCTGCAAAAGTGGTAAAGCTACCTTTTTATAAAAAATAGAAATTACATTTGAATAGAATTTTAATATTAGGAGCAAGCGGATATATAGGTCAAGCGATTTATAAAGAGCTTTGCTCCTATTTTGATGTTTACGGAACTTTTTACAGCAACAAATCATTCGCGAAGAATCAACATTTTTTTCGATACGATTTGGATTACGATGGTATTGATGAAATTGTACTGCAAGTACAACCTACAATTATCATTTCTGCTTTGCGTGGCGATTTTGCTGCACAAATTGAAGCGCATATTTTTTTAACAGAATATGTAAAGACAAAACCCTGTAAACTCTTTTTCTTGTCGTCTGCAAATGTCTTTGATGCTTATAGTAGTTATCCGTCGTATGAATATGACAAAACACTTTCGGAAAGTATTTACGGAAAATTAAAAATCAGGATTGAAAATATGCTCATGCGCTTGCCGCAGAAAAAATATGCAATCATACGTTTACCAATGGTTTTTGGACATAATTCGCCACGAATTCTTGAAATAAAGCAATGTTTACAAGAGAAAGTTTCTATTGAAGTATTTCCAAATTTGGTGATGAATACAATTTCTGATAAAAAGCTAACACAGCAAATTCATTACATGATTAACAGACGTAAAAACGGAATTTTTCATTTAGGCGCTGAAGATTTAATACATCACGAGGAATTTTTTACAGAAATATTGAAAAGCATGAATGTTGAAAAACCTATGTTTAAAAATGTATATACCTCAAATTTTGACCGTTTTTTAGCCGTTTTACCAAAAGACAACAAACTTCCAAAACATCTGGCTACGAGCAATCAGGAAACAATAGAATATATTTCTGGAAAGAAAACTTCATAAACTATCTCTTTTTAAATACTTTCCTACGTTAGCTAAAAAAGATTTGTTAAATTAGTGACTTTGATACACTACAAATTTTTATTCGCTTTCATGCACAAAATCTTAGGTTTCATATTGCTTTTGGTAGTTACTAACGCATTTGCGCAAACTGATTCTACATTTTGTAAAAAAGCTACCTTAGTATTAGAAACGTTAGACAAAAACCATTACCAACCAAAAGCAGTTGATGATGATTTTTCAAGTTATGTATTGAAAACGTTTTTCAAGCGGATTGACCCAAAACGAATCCTATTTGCTGAAAGTGATATTGCTACTTTTGAAAATCTTCAAACAAAACTAGACGATTTTCTATTGGGTAACGAATGTGATTTTATTCAAGAATTCAGTAAATCTTACGAGAAACAATTATTAGCTGCTCAAAAAAGCATTAAAAAAGTAGCAAAAAGTAGACTTGATTTTTCAGGGAAAGACAATATTACCTACGGAAGTATCAAAGATGAATCGCAATTTTCAAAAAATAGAAAGACACTTCAAAAACGTTGGACAAAGAAAATCCGAATTGAAGTTATTCGCGATTACTTATCCTTATCAAATCCATCAAATTTTAAAAAGATAAAAGCACAAATAAAATCTAAAATCATTGCTGAAAATAACTGTTACATTCAAGATAAATTGAATGCAGTTAATGGAATTCAATCTTTTATTGAAACCACTTTTTTAGATGTAGTTTGCTCCTATTTTGATCCGCACAGCAGTTATTTTGACCCAACAGACAATAGTAATTTTTTAAACTCTATTGGAACAGAAACAAACTCTATTGGCGTTTGGTTTTCTAAGAATAGTGATGGAAAAATCATTGTTTCTGGTTTGCAAACTGGAAGTAAAGCTTGGAAAGAAAAAGAAATTAATGCTGGTGATTTGGTCCTTTCATTAAGTGCTGGAGACACTGTTTTAAACACAACATGTCTTTCACTTTCGAGCTTGTACGATTTTATAAATGATGAAGCAAATACTTCGATTGCTATTAATGTATTAACATCAAAAAATACAAACAAAACTATTACGCTAGAAAAAGAGAATCTGAAAATTGAGCAAAACGCGATCAATACATTTATTCTAAAAGGCGAATATACTATTGGATATATTTCATTGCCAAGTTTTTATACGAACATGGATTACGGTTTTGGAAGCGCTAATGATATTGCAAAACAGTTGTTTAAACTAAATGCTGTTGATATTGATGGTTTAATTTTGGATTTGCGCGATAATGGTGGTGGATCAATGAAACAAGCAATCGATTTAGCCGGAATGTTCATTGACAAAGGTCCATTGGGCATTTACAGAGACGCAAGAAATAATAGAGAAATTATTAAAGATTTTAATCGTGGTACATTATTCACGAAACCTATGGTAATTCTGGTAAATCAAGGAAGTGCTTCAGCTTCTGAATTTATTACAGCGGCGTTGCGCGATCACCATAGAGCTATTGTGGTAGGTAGTAAAACCTATGGAAAAGGAACAATTCAAACTGTAATGCCGTTGCAAGATGATGCTGGTTTTATTAAAATAACGATTGATAAAATGTACGGTTTCAAAGGAAACACGCATCAAGCATCTGGGATTGTTCCAGATATTGTATTTCCAAGTTTGCATGTAGGTATTGAAGATGGTGAAAGTGGAAATGCTAACTTCATTCAAAATGATACTGTTTTAAAAGATGTTTATTTTAAAATGCCAAAAGCTGTTGATTATGAAAATATTCGTGCAAGAAGTTTGACACGTATGGAACAAAATTCATCTGTAAAAACGATAAAAGAAATCAATTCTAAATTATTGTCATATTTAAGTAAAGATCGAAAACTGGCGCTATCAGTAGAAGGAATTCAAAAAGACAATGACACTTTTGATACAATTTTTGAAAAAAGTGACGATTTAGAAATGAAACACACCACTTTTGAAGTTCTTAATTTAGAGGATTACAAAGAAATTTTAGCCTACAATAAAAATAAAGCCACGCTAAATTCATACACAATCAAAAACATTCAAACGGATCACGAAGTTGAAGAAACGTATCAAATTATTTCAGACTATATAAAACAACTTGCCAACTAACAATTCTATGAGATCAAACTACTTTCGTTTTATAATTCTTGTACTTAGTGTACTTACCATTCAAATCGCGTCAGCTCAAAGAATAAAAAACGCGAATGATTACTTAAGTTTTATCGGAAAAGAAAACGGTAAGATTAGTAAAAGTATGTGGAATTACACAAAATCTTTAGCACATAGTAAAAGTCCACGTAAAATTGAAGGCGATAGAAAACGATTATTGAAATCACTTGAACGTGCAATTATTAAAATAAAAAGAGCCAAAGCATACGAAGGTGAAGACGCATACAAAACACAAGTATTAGAATACATGGATTTGTATTCGAGCTTGTTAAAGAATGATTATGCTAAAATTGTAGACATGAAAGAGGTTGCAGAACAATCGTACGATTTTATGGAAGCATATATTTTAGCACAAGAATTGGCAGATAAACGCATGCAAGAAGCTCAACAAGCGTATGCAAGTGCGCAAAAAGACTATGCGACTCGTAACAACATTCGATTAGTTGATAAAGAAACGGAATTGAGCAAAAAAATGAAAATTTCAAATGAAGTCTTTGATCATAAAAATGATGTTTATTTAGTGTTTTTCAAAAGCAATATTCAAGAACGTTTTATGTTAAGTGCTTTATCTTCAAACGATATTAGCGCAATTCAACAAAATGCAAACGCACTGCAAACATTTGCCAAAGAAGGAATGACAGCTGTGGATACAATTGCTTTATACAAAGAAGACAAAGCATTGGTAAAAGCTACAAAAGTTGCGTTGCAATTCTATTTGGATGAAACTCAAAATACAGTTCCACAACTTATAGAATTCTTCTTGTTGAATGAAAAATTTCAAACTATAAAAGACGCTATTGAAAAAAAATCACAAAAAGATAGAACAAAAAAGGAAATTGATACGTATAATAACATGGTGAATGAAATTAATAAAGCCGTAGAAGATTTCAACAAAACAAACGCACAATTAAATAAAGAACGAAATAAAATTATTACGCAATGGAATGAAGCTTCAGCAAAATTTTTAAGCCGACATATTCCAAAAGAGTAATACAACATATATATTTGTAAAAAATAAAAAGAACTAGCACATGGGAAGAGCATTTGAATTTAGAAAAGCACGAAAAATGAAACGTTGGTCAGCAATGGCAAAAACCTTTACTCGTATTGGTAAAGATATTGTAATGGCTGTAAAAGAAGG
This sequence comes from Kordia sp. E, assembly GCF_056033805.1. Taxonomy (NCBI): domain Bacteria; kingdom Pseudomonadati; phylum Bacteroidota; class Flavobacteriia; order Flavobacteriales; family Flavobacteriaceae; genus Kordia; species Kordia sp. E. Next base: position 355,060 of record NZ_JBRASR010000003.1, on the reverse strand, counting down.
TGGACCAAATGTTGATACAAATTCAAGGTTGCGTGCAGTAATTCAGAATGCAAAAGCTGCTAACATGCCAAAGGACAATGTTGAGCGTGCTATAAAGAAAGCATCTGATAAAAATACAGACAACTATAAAGAAGTACTTTTTGAAGGGTACGGACCGCATGGAATTGCTGTGTTGGTAGAAACTGCAACCGATAATAATAACAGAACTGTTGCCAATGTTCGTAGTTACTTTAACAAATGTGACGGAAACTTAGGAACACAAGGTTCGGTAGAATTTATGTTTGATCATACTTGTAATTTTAGAATTCCATCTGAAGGACAAGATCCTGAAGAATTAGAATTAGAATTCATTGATTTTGGTGTAGAAGAAGTATTTGCCGATGAAGATGGTATTTTATTATACGGACCATTTGGTAGTTTTGGAACTATTCAAAAAGAGTTAGAAAACAGAGAACTAGAAATTTTATCTTCTGGTTTTGAACGTATTCCACAAGTTACCAAGCCATTAAATGAAGAACAAACTGCTGATATTGAAAAGCTTCTAGAAAAGCTTGAAGAAGATGATGATGTACAAAATGTATATCATACGATGGCGGAATAAAATAGATCACATCTAAAAAATTATAAGTCGTTTGCGAAAAGTAAACGACTTTTTTTATGGCACAACCGTAACGCGCTGAAAATCAATTGTATTATATTGTAATCTATAACTAATAAATTATAGATCATGTTAAAAAACATCTTAAATCTAAAAGGAATAGAAAAACTAACTAAGAATTCACAAAAAGAAATTTTAGGAGGACGTAGAAAACTTGCAGAATGTGTAAATGCATCACATTGTCCAATAAATCATATTTGTCAAAACGGAACGTGCTTTAATTGCTACGCAGGAAATGGATTATGGTATTGTTAAAAAATGAAATAAATATCGGTTTTGCATTAATTTTCTAAAAATCAATATTTTACAAAATCGCAATTCACATGAATCATTAATATCAATATTATTAATCATAAATCTACGATCATGAAAAAAAGAAATCTAAAATCACTTCAGCTAAACAAAAAATCAGTTTCTAAACTACAAGTAAATAATGTACATGGAGGTCTTATGACACAAGATCAAGATGATGGTTTACTAACTTGGGGTTGTACTTTCAATTTTGCCTGTTGGTCCATTGTATGTCCAACAGATTTATGTAGTGAAGGATGCAATTAAAATAGTCCATAATAAAAAAAAGTATTCTTTGGGAGATTTTTTTCAATTATTAAATACGGTTTTACCTTACAAATAATATACGTTTCTTACACGCAACAATCAAAAACCAAGCGTACATTTACACTAATTAAAATTAGTTTATTTAAAGTTATTTCAAAATTGAATTTGAGTGTTAGTGCATAAATAAATTAAGGAGAGAATTCGCTGAAAAATTTGTATCATTTTTTCATATGTGAATTATTAAGTTAATACTAAGTTTTCTTCAAATTTTTGATAAAAGCGTATTTCTCTTCTTTTTTATGCCATCTCATAAAAATACTTTGAAATTTCACTTGCCAATAAGATTAGTCTTGCCTAAGACTTAAAATTCACCTTTGCAAAATTGAATTCCATTAAAATAGAAGCTATAAAAATAAAAATTCGCTAGTTAGCGAATTTCTCTAAACCTGAGTTTCATTAAAAAAAGCAGGCCGTAAGCCGAATCCTGTCTAAGCCTTATCATTTATCTAAAATTATCGTTACCAATAACTTTTATCTGCCTACCCTTGAACATTGAGCGTGCCGCTCTTAAACGTTCATATACATGGCATTGCACCTCGTAGAGTTTACCTGGTTTCACTACAGCATTACCTGTACATACTTTCTGCTGCACTTGTCCTCGCCTTTCGACGGACGGATGTTATCCGCTACAATGCACTATGGTGTCCGGACTTTCCTCTCCTTCCCGAAAGAAGCAGCGATAAGGTAGCCTGCTCTGTCGGCAAAAATACACATTTGTTTGAGATTGGTATGCTGTAATGCTAAAAAATGAAGATTTAAAATGGTTTGCTTTCTACATATAAAACTGTTAATAAAAAAGCAGAACTATCTTCTTATTTGAGATGTTTCATTAGAATTCTATTATTATATTTGCTGTCATAAGATTACCTTTTTTCTATGGAACATTTTATTGTATCAGCTCGTAAATACAGACCGCAAACATTTAAAGATGTTGTCGGACAGCAAGCGATTACAAATACTTTAGAGAATGCCATAGAACGCAGTCACTTGGCACAAGCATTATTATTTTGTGGTCCAAGAGGTGTTGGGAAAACAACCTGTGCTCGTATTTTAGCAAAGAAGATCAATCAGGATGGAACTGAAAACCCTGATGAAGATTTTGCTTTTAATATTTTTGAGTTAGATGCCGCTTCCAACAACTCTGTAGATGATATTCGTAGTTTAATAGAACAAGTTCGTATTCCACCACAAGTTGGAAACTACAAAGTGTATATTATTGATGAGGTTCATATGTTATCGCAAGCAGCATTTAATGCTTTTCTAAAAACATTAGAAGAACCACCAAAACACGCCATTTTTATTCTGGCTACGACCGAAAAACATAAAATTATTCCAACGATTTTATCAAGATGTCAAATTTTTGATTTTAAACGAATCGGTGTAAAAGATGCCAAAGAATATTTAAAATATATTGCTGAAAGTCAAGGTGTAGAAGCTGATGATGATGCACTTCATATTATTGCTCAAAAAGCAGATGGCGCCATGCGTGATGCATTGTCTATTTTTGATAGAGTTGTGAGTTTTTCAGGAAAACAGTTGACAAGACAAGCTGTAACAGAGAATTTAAATGTTCTTGACTACGAAACGTACTTTACAGCAACTGATTTAATGTTAGAGAATAACATTCCACAATTATTAGTCGATTTCAACAAAACCTTATCAAAAGGATTTGATGGACATCATTTTGTTGCTGGAATTGCTTCGCACTTTAGAGATTTACTTGTCTGTAAAAATCAAGCTACGATTGCTTTATTAGAAGTTGGTGATCAAACAAAACAGAAATATTTAGAACAATCACAAAAAACAACGCAGCAATTCTTAATGAAAGGAATTGAATTGGCAAATGATTGTGATTTGAAATATAAAACAAGTAGAAATCAACGACTCTTAGTTGAATTATGCTTGATGCAACTTGCCTCTATCAATTATGATGGAGAAAAAAAAAATAGCGATCGGTTCATAATTCCTGCTACTTTCTTTTTGGTAAATGGTAAAAAAATTGACCCTATTGCAAAAGTTAGCACGCCACAACAAACGAATTCACACGAAAATACAGCAACTCCAGCAGTTACAAATACAGTAACTGAAGAAAAGTCAGTTCCACAAAAACCAGTAGTAATTCCTACGGAGAAACCAAAGATTAATATTTCTGCAATGCGAAATAAAGTTTCTGGTTTATCATTATCAAGCATAAAAGCTAAGCAAGAGCATTTGAAAAAACAACAAAATAAAGTTGTGGATCAAAAAGACTTGCCAAGTGATCCTTTTACGGAAGAACGCATGTTAGAAGTTTGGAATGCTTATGTGGAACGAATTGATAGAAAAGGAGAGAAAATTATGTCTTCTTTATTATCTACAGATATTCCGAAGTTAAAAGGTGATTCAACAATTACGATAGAATTACCAAATGAAACAATGCGTATTGAGATAGAACGTGCTCAATATCCACTATTGGAATATATTCGTAAGGAATTGAATAATTACGATGTTACGCTTGAAATAGATGTAAACGAGCTTACTGTAAAAAAGTATGCGTTTACATCACGTGATAAATACGAGAAACTAAAAGAAATCAATCCGTTAGTAGAACGATTACGAAAAGAGTTTGATTTAGAAATTTAATATTGAACATACAATGATGTTAGGTTTAAAATTACCAACAGATCCACGTTGGGTGAATATTGCAGAGAAAAATATTGAAGAGATTTTAACAGATCATGCTTTTTGTGAACAGAAAGCTACAAGTACTGCAATTTCATTAATTGTGAGTTTTCCAGAATACTCTGAACTTGTGGAAGCTATGATTGCGTTGGTAAAAGAAGAAATAAGTCATTTTAAAATGGTGCATGATCACATTCTTACCAGAGGTTGGAAATTAGGTCGTGATCGTAAAGATGCCTACGTTTCTAAATTGCTGCAATTTTTTCCTAAAGGTGGTAGCAGAACAACTCAACTAGTACACAGGTTATTATATGCTGCATTAATTGAAGCTAGAAGTTGTGAACGTTTCAAATTGCTTTCGGAACACATAGAAGATCAAGAACTAGCAACTTTCTACAAAAATTTAATGGTAAGCGAAGCCAATCATTATACAATGTTTTTAGGTTTTGCAAGACAATATGGAGATAGAACTGAAGTAGATAAAAAATGGGATGCATTATTAGATTTTGAAGCTGAAATCATGAAAGGCTTAAGCAAGAAAGAAACCATGCACGGATAGTTTTCTTTTAGACATGATGTCGCTCTTAGATTATTGGAAACGTTTTTTTAATGACTGTACTCTTAGAATGTAAAATCTTTGATATTTTCTCTTCTTATTATAAAAACATTAACTTTAATATCGTGATTTATAAATTGTGACTAACAACTCTATTATCATTACTTATTGTATCTTATATTTGAATATACTATCTAAATACAATTTCATGAAAAAAATCTACGTTTCTATTTTATTACTATTTCTAAGTTATTCTATACATGCACAAATTGATCCTGATTTATTAGGACAATGGTATTTACATTACATGGAAGTAAATGGTACTAGAACTTATATTCCAGCAGTTACAGATAACCCTGCAGTTTTTATAACTTTTAACAATGATGCAAGTCCTGGATTTCCTACAATAGGAGGTGATAGTTCTTGTAATTTCATTATGGGAGAATATGATGCTAATGCTACAAACGGCACTATCACCTTACCTTTTATTACAGCAACATTACTCTTATGTCAAGGAGATACTTTTGAAACACCTTACATGGCTATTCTATTAAACACCAATCCTTTCGACTACACAATAGATATTCCTAACGAATCCTTAACAATGGTTGATTTGTCAGGTAAAAAACTTGTATACGGAAGGCAAGTTTTATCTGTAGAAGACAATAAAACGCTTTCAAATGCTTTAAAATTATATCCAAATCCAGTAAAGAATCAACTTTCTATTTCTGGAATTTCAACTAATGCAAAGACCGTTTATTCAATTTATAACCTTGTTGGAAATATTATAATTTCTGAAAATTCATTACAACAAAATCAAATTAATGTGAGTTCTTTAAAAACAGGAATTTACTTTTTAAAGGTTACGAGTAATGGTAAAACTGCTATCAAAAAGTTTGTAAAAATATAGATTATTAGAATCGTTACACTTTAGGTTTTTAGATCAAAAAAACGTCAAACTGAAAATTTCAGCTTGACGTTTTTTATTGAGGGATTTATTTAGGCACTATTATAGATTCCTGCCTAGACAAGAATAATAAGATATTTAGGTCAAAGTCTATATTACAGTCTATACGTAACTCCAATTTGAATTACTGCATTTTTCCCTTCTATATTTGGCGCTCTGTCTTCATCAAACATATCTGCTAAACCAAGACTATAACGTGCTTCTATTGAAACGTTTTCAAGTACATTTAGACCAAAACCAGCATTTACAGCAAAGTCAAAATTTTTGAAATTGTCTTCAAATTCGTGTACTTTGAAACCAACTTGTGGTCCAACTTGAATGTTGATAAAGTTTGTTAAATCATACTTTAGCATTAACGGAATTTGTAAATAATCGGCACGTAATTCTTTTTGTTTTGAACCTTGCGCTGAGTATAGAAATTCTGGCTGAAAACGTAAATTTCCAGTAACGTGCATATCTACTAAAAAGCCAAATACGGCTCCTATTCTTGAGTCATTAAAACCATCTTGAAGGTCATCAAGATTTGTAGCACTATAATTTGAAAGGTTGATTCCGGCTTTAAAACCATATCTAGTTTCTGTGTCAGTATCTTGCTCATCTTCTGTATATGAAACTGTGTCAGCATCTTTATCTGATTCTTTTTCAGACTCTTGCGAAAACACACTAAAGCTACATATCAAAAATGAAAGTAATAGTATTTTTTTCATCTGTTTGGTTTTTTATTTTTGAGATTAAGTCACATAAAATTCATCTACAAATTAATCTTATAGATTTATTTATATAACTTATTAAGTTAGTTTGAATTAAATGTAAGTATTGGGTATTTAAAAACTTAAAATATTCGATGCATTTTTGTCATTTTTCGATGTCTCGAAGAATAATGTCTTTATAATACCATCTGCAAGTCCAATTTTTGGCACAAATATCTTTCTAGCTCCACTCCATTTACATGCGGAAAGATAAATTCGTGTTGCTGGAATGATTACATCGGCTCTATCAGGGTTTAATCCTAATTCTGAGATTCGTTCTTCATACGTTAAACTTTGCAAGAATTGATATTGCGCATTTAGGTAGATGTACGATAATGGTTCACCAACGGTTGTACCAGACATTTTGTATAGTTTATTGATGTTTCCACCAGAACCAATCAATGAAAGTCGTTTTAAGTCTTTTGTATTCTTTTTGATCCACTTTTCAATTTCTTTCCAAAAACTTTCATCAACCATTTTGTTTAATAACCGAACAGTTCCTATTTTGAAAGAGCGTGATGTTTTTATTTTTCCGTTTGAAAATATGGTAAATTCAGTACTTCCTCCACCAACATCAACGTATAGATAATCTTTTTCTTTTTCAATTACATTATGCAAATCAGTAGAAGCAATAATTTCCGCTTCTCGTTTACCATCAATAATTTCAATATTGATATTTGCTTTTTTCTTTACTTTTTCAACAACAGCATTTCTATTTTTAGCTTCACGCATTGCAGAAGTTGCGCAAGCCATATACATTTCTACACCATGAATATCCATCAATAAACGATAGGATTTCATCGCATTCAACATTCGTTCTACATTTTTTGGAGAAATCATTCCATCCGTAAATACGTCTTGTCCTAAACGAATAGGCACACGTACTAGGGAACTTTTTTTGAACTTTGGATTTTTATTTTCTTCTTCAATTACATTTGCAACTAATAATCGTATAGCATTCGATCCAATATCAATGGCAGCAAATTTTCTAATCTTCAAAATGAAATTCTTTTTTATGTGTTAATTTGACATTTTTTGTAAATAATAGTCATACGTTGCAAATTGCGAGCGTACTTTTATAAGTTGATTGGCACGATATGCATTATCTTGTTTTGATGAAAAAATACGCGCTTTTACATTATCACTCCAACCAATATTGAACGTATCCAAGAGCTCTTGTTTGATGCCTTCATCATATATTGGACAGGAAACTTCAACGCGTTTGTCAATATTTCGTGTCATCCAATCTGCAGACGATATATATACTTTTGAATCTCCGTTATTCCCAAAGATAAACATTCTTGGATGTTCTAAAAATTTGTCGACAATACTTATCGCTTCAATATTTTCACTCATCCCTTTTACTCCAGGAATTAAACAACATATTCCTCGAACAATGAGTTGTACTTTTACACCTGCTCTACTCGCATCATAAAGTTTATCTATAATTTTATAATCAGATAAGCTATTGACTTTGATTTTTATATATGCCTCATTTCCTGCTTGTGCATTTTTTATTTCTGTATTGATAAGTTTGTAAAGCATGTTACGTGTATAATGCGGAGAAACGATTAAATGCTTGTATTTCGTGACTTTGTAATTGGTTTCAAAGAAGTCGAATACTTTATCAACTTCTTTTAAGATATCTTGATCAGCCGTAAATAGTGTGTAATCTGTGTAAATTTTCGCAGTAGATTCGTTTACGTTTCCAGTACTTACAAAACCATAACGTACCATTTTATTATTTTCTAAACGTTGTATTACACAGGTTTTACTATGTACTTTTAAACCTGGCACACCAAAGATTAGATTTATTCCTTCACTTTGTAATTGTTCGGCGTATTTGATGTTTGCAGCTTCATCAAAACGTGCTTGTAATTCAATTTGAACCGTTACTTTTTTACCATTTTTCACTGCATTGACTAATGAACTTGCAACATGCGATATTTTTGCCAAACGATAAATAGTGATTTTTATGTTTTTTACTTTTGGATCTAATGCAGCTTCACGCAAGAAACGAACAACGTATGAAAACGTATGATACGGTGCATATTGTAAATAATCTTTTTCTGCAATTTTCTCAAAAATACTTCCTTCCATACTAAATCCTTTGATAGGTAATGGAGGATATGGCTTGTAGAGTAAATCTTTTCGACCTAAACTTGGAAACGACATGTAATCTCTACGATTGTGATATCTTCCACCAGGAATTAAGCTATCAATATCGTCAATTTCCATTTTATCTGTAAGGTATTCAAATGTAGCTTTTCCAATGGTTTTATCATATACAAAACGAACAGGTTCACCACTTTTTCTACCTTTTACACTTGAAGAAATTTTCTGAATAAAACTTTTTGACAAATCATTATCGATGTCTAATTCTGCATCACGTGTAATTTTAATCATGTGTGCCGACAAACTTTCGTATTCAAAAATACTGAAGATGTTTGCCAAACAGTGACGAATTAAATCATCTAAAATTATAATATAACGCTTGTCTCCTTCAGTTGGTAATACAATAAAACGATCAATTGTTTTTGGAATTTCAATTAATGCGTGACGAATTTCTTTTACTTTTGGCTTAAAGAAACGCGTCACTTTACTTGTATTTTTGACTTGTGTTTTTAACACCATTCTAATTGCCAAATATGCTGCTTTATCTTTTAAGCTTGGCATTTCATCAATATCATCTAAAATTATTGTTACCAACGCTGGACTTACTTTTTCGATGAAATATTTTTCGATGTATTCACTTTGACTTTTAGATACTTTTTGTTCGTTTACAATAAAAATATTTTCCTTTTCAAGTTCGTTTTGAACTTCATTCAGGATGCGTAAACTTTCCGTTTGTTGCTTGATTACAATTTTTGTGATTTGCTCTAATAAGTCTTTTGCCTTTGATCCTCCTAAAACACTTCGTCCACCTTTTCCTGCTTGAGCAATACGTTTTACGGTTGCATAACGCACTTTAAAAAACTCATCTAGATTGTTTGAAAAGATTCCGATGAATCGAAGTCGTTCAATCAATGGAACTGTTTTATCGGCTGCTTCTTGCAATACACGCCCGTTGAATTCCAACCAACTGAGTTCTCTATTTATGTATGTATTTTTTGATTGTTGCATTGTTATTTTAAGTCTTTAGGGAATACTTTTAATATTGTTTTTCCGTCTTCAAGTTTTCTCCAAGAAGTTGTATTAAACTGAATCATTACTAGACCACTTGTTGGCACATTGTCAAAAAAATTGTCTCCATAGGTATTTACTACTGCAGTGATTGCATGATTATGTCCAAAAACCATCAATCGATCTACAGCATCATCACAAGATTTTATGGTTTCCAATAAGCTTGATCCACCAAAATCATACATTCCTTCTTTGATGGTAATTTCTTCAAATGGGTAGTTCAATGTTCTACAAAAAATTGCGCAAGTATGTAACGCTCTATTTGCAATACTTGAATAGACAACTTCTGGCAATTCAATTTTATCTACAACATGATTTGCTACTAAGTGTGCATCTTGTATTCCTCGCAATTTTAGCGAGCGATCTTTGTCATCTACAGGATGTTCCCAAGACGATTTTGCATGTCGAACAATGATTAGTGTTTTCACTTTTGCTTCTTTTTATGGCGATAAACGCGCTATTTCCCATGAATAGTCTTCTTGTAATTGATAACGTATTCTGTCATGCAATCGATTGGCTCTACCTTGCCAGAATTCTATTTCTTGTGGTTTTATAATGTATCCGCCCCAATATGAAGGTCTTTCTATTTCTTTTCCATCGTAAGCAGTTTCTAAATCTTTTAACTTTTCTTCTATAACTTCTCTAGAAGTAATTACTTCGCTTTGCTGTGAAACGATAGCACCTAATTGACTTCCGCGTGGACGCGATTCAAAGTATCCATCAGAAAGGTTTTTAGCAATCTTTTCTGCTTTTCCTTTGATGATAATTTGTCGTTCCATTGCTGGCCAAAAAAACGATAAACATACATTTGGATTTTCGGCAATAGCCAAGCCTTTTTCACTTTCATAATTTGTGTAAAAGATAAAACCTTCATATGTATATTTTTTGAGTAGCACTACTCTACTTTTCGGAAAACCATCTTTCCCAAGCGTACTTATGGTCATGGCATTTACTTCCGCAACAGTTTCAGATTTTTCTACTTCTAAAAACCAATTTCTGAACATCTCTATTGGATTCTCAACACAGTTTTCTTCTAGCAATTCGCTTTTTTCGTATGATTTTCTGTAATCGCTTAAATCTTGTTTCATTTGGCTATATTAATGCATTTTAGCAACATTTGATAGTGAATGCAATTTACAGTTTTTCATTCATAATGTAAAGTAAAAACAACTGCATTTATATTAAGTTTTCAGAAAGTATTTGTGATAACTTTTATGTATAAAAAAAGGGACAACAATTGTTGTCCCTTTTTAGTTAAGTGCAATTTAACACATTAATTTTCTTGTTCGTATGTACATCCGCCAGCGCCAAACTCGCTAGGTCCATTTTCACAAAGAATTGAATATGCCGTACACATGTTATTTGCTGATTGACAACCTCCAACACTACAAAAAGCTGAACATCCTAATGTTCCAGCTCCATGAATCATTTTTTGATCTAATGAAGAAATAGAATTCTTTTTAAGTTTTAATTTTACAGTCTTTACTTTTTTCATGATTATAACTTTATTTGCCTACGTTTTTATAGGTTTTCGGCAACACCTTTCAATCGATTAATGTTTCGAAATTAGAAAGGATTTCACATGAAAAAAAACATGTTTAACGTAAATTGGATGATTTAAGGACATAAAAAAAGACAGCTTAAAAGCTGTCTTTTTATTGTTATATTTTATTTCTATTCTATGGCATAGCAAACACCATTTTCGTCTGGTAAATCAGTCATCCTATATCTACCTGGGAGATTTGTTTTTAAATCTTCAGATATTGGATCAGTTCCACCTTTTAGGTTTTTTTGAATTAGTCTATCAATAGCTGCAATAGATACTTTCGAGAATTTTAGATTTTGTTTTGTCGATTTCTTCATACTAATATGTTTTAATTATTTTCTATTCTAAATATAAAAAACTAAGATTTACTTATACTTCTCTTCTCACCTTAAATTAGACAATTTAAGGGAATTAATAAGTTTTCAAAATACTAACAATCAAACACTTGAACCACCCTATCCTTTTTAAAAATATTATTTTATTGTATAAAAAAAAGGAGCGATAAACGCTCCTTTTTCAACATATTGCTTTTTGATTTTAGTGACATTGCATGTTTCCACACATACTGTATAATGCCGTTTGCGTACATGTTGGTGTACATGTATGATGCCAACCACCATTTACTGCATTTTCTTCTAAAGTTGAAATTTTCTTTTTGTTTAAATCTAATTTTAAAGTTCTTGATTTTTTCATGGTTATAAGTTTTAATAGTGCCTACTATTGTTAAAGGCTTTCGGCTATGCCTTATCAATTTTTGTAGGTAAATTGATATTGCAATCTATTGAAGAATTAAGAGCATAAAAAAAGCTACCTCCTTAAATCAGCTAATTTAAGGTTCAAAAAACTAGAGGCAATTTAGGTTTCCGCATTGAGATCCCTTAGCCGATAAATGTCCAGGAATTGAGATTGGATCAGTTCCTCCTATTATCTTAGTATTGAGCATGATGCTAATTTTTGCAATTTCAATTTTTGATAATTGCAACTTTTTAAGTTTCTTTTTTTTCATGATCGTAACGTTTTTAGTATTGTTAATATTGGTTTGTTTTAGTCACTAAAGCTATTAATTATGATTTGTTAATTAATTGTTACGAACCTTAAATTAGATAATTTAAGGCATGAAGAAACTAAAATAAAGTCTATTACACCTTATTCTCAATACGCTTTTCTAACTCTTTTATGTAGTATGAAGGATTTATCCCAGTTGCTTTTTTAAAGTGCTTTGTAAACGATTCTGGACTTTTGTAACCAACATCTAATGCTATATGCTTGATAGCATATTTACGAAATTGGCTGTCAGTATTTAATCGATCGATTGTATAATTAATGCGCAGTTCATTTAGATATTCGTAGAACGTTTTCTCTTTGTATTGCTTTAATATTTGCGTCAAATAAGTAGTATTCGTTTTGACTTTTTTTGCCATGTTTGCCAACGAACAAGAAGATTCCAGAAAATAGGTTTGTGTTTCTATTTTTTCTAATCGTTTTAATACCTGCTCAACTTTTGCATCTTTTATGATAATCTCTTTAGGCTTTTGAACAACTTGATTTTCTTTTTTCTCTTGCGCTTGAATTAATTTTTCAAAGATTTCCTTATTCGCTTTTGCTTCTTTTTTGTAATAAAATAATAACCCTATTGAAATGATACACAGAAAACCAATAATGATTAAGATTCCTTTGTACCTAGACAATAATTGTTCATTTGCTGCTAAAACTGTTTTGATAAAGTCATTGTTAATATTGAATTCACTTTCATGTAATGCTTTCGCTATTTGATTATTCTTTTTGTTTTTAGCTTTGTTGATTTGATTTCGCTGTTCTTCATACATCTGTGATTGTGAAGTATTTCCGATTGCTAGGTAACATTTCGAAAAAAGATCGTACATATCTTCTAAATAGATTGGATCAAATCCTTTACTATCTAATTTTTCTGCTTGATTCATGATAGAAGTCACTTCATCAAAGTATCCAATAGCAATTTCATATTCTTGCAATTTATAATAACATCTTCCCGTATTGAAAAGTGTTTCAGATAAACGTTCATCATTTTTTAAAGAGATGATATATGTTTTTGCTGTATCAAGATGTTTTAATGCTTTTGCGTACTCTTTCTTTAAATAATATGCAACTCCAAAATCGTGTTGAAAAAAGCTTTCTCCAGATTTATCATTAATAGATTGACTGATTTTAAAACCTTTCTTACTATAGTTTAATGCAGAATCAGGTTCTTGCATTTTTAAAAAGGTTCCGCCAATTCCCATCAACACTCTCGCAACATTTTTTTCTTTAATCTTTAATAATTTTGCCTGCGTATATGCATCTTTATACATTAGTAATGCTTCTTCAAATCGCTTTGCATTCCGCATTATTTTTGCCATGTTAGCAGAAGCCAAGAAGATTTCTTTTTTATTATCCTTTGCAGATGCATCTTCATATACTTTGGCATAATAGTTCATTGCAATATCACTTTTATCAGCCAAGGCGTATACATTTCCTATTCTAAGTAGAAATAGATTTTTTAGTGGTAAATTTTTGATGTCCTTTATCATATTTACACCACTTATTAATGTATCTCTCGCATTTGTAAATTCTCCCTTTTTCGTTAGTAAAACACCTTTTTTTAAGTAGATATTTGCTTTTAACAATACATCATCATTTGCATTTGCCTTACTAAGTAATTCTTCTATCAGCTGGTTTGCTTTGCGTATATCTTCATTAATTACATTGCCAATAGTAGATAAACGCTCAGCATCATCTTTTGAAATTGTCTGAGTTACTTCTTCTTTACTACATTGCCAGAAACAAAGAAGCATCACAATTCCTATAGTAATTCTTAGAATTCTATACGTTCGTGCAGGTAAGATCATATTTTTTTTAATTAATTAAACTCAAACACTTTTCCATCGTCTGCTAGTACCACATTTTCAAAAACGGTTTCGGCTTCTTCTTTAAATTCTTGAAAACCATCATAACGTGTTGAAAAATGACCTAAAACTAACTGACCAACATTGGCTTCTTTAGCAATCATTGCTGCTTGCTTCGCTGTTGTATGCTTGGTTTTTAAGGCTAGTTGATCGTGTTTATCAAGAAATGTAGCTTCATGATATAATACATCTACATCTTTGATTTGATCAATTATTTGGGGAAAGTATACGGTATCGCTACAAAACGCGTACCCTTTTGATTTCGGAGGATCGAACGTAAGTTTTTCGTTTGGAATTACTTCGCCAGAATCGAGCGTAATGTCTCTACCATTTTTTATATTTTGATAGTAACAACGTTCTATTTCATAATTGAGCACAGCATTGATATTCAACTTGCGCTCTTTTTCTTTTTCTTTGAATAGAAAACCATTTGCATAGATGCGATGTTCTAACGGAATTGTTGAAACCGTTACTTTCTCGTCTTCAAATACAATTTCTGACTCATCACTTTCCAATTCATGAAAACAAAGCTTATAACTTGTCCATGATTTAGTAATTTTTAATTGTAATAATGTTAGTTCTTTGAGTCCTTTTGGACCGTAAATATGCAAGTCAGTATTTCTACCTAATAACATAAACGTAGAAATTAATCCTATCAGTCCATAGAAATGATCACCATGTAAATGTGAGATAAATATATGTTTGATCCGTGCAAACTTTACTTTGCTACGTCGAAGTTGCACTTGTGTTCCTTCTCCACAATCTATTAAAAAGATATGATTCCGTATCTCTAAAACTTGTGCCGTAGGATTTGTATGCTTTGTTGGTGTCGCTGCGTAACAGCCAAGTATTGTTAATTTCACACGTTTAAATTTTATTTTTTAACAAAAGTATAATTATAAAATTAAGAACGTGTGCAAACACTTCGTTCTCTCATTAAAAATTTAAAAAACAGCTTGAAAATACATTTTAAAAATTTATTAATGCTCGTTTTATGTAGTATTTTTTTCGTTGAAAGCTAGAAACCTAAATCGCGTTCTATTTCTTCCATTTCGATGACATCAAAAGCTTCTTTTAATGTTGGAACTGTCATGATCGCTTCTGGCAAATCGTCAGTACTTATTTTGTTGGTAACAATGACAAATGAATGCTTTGCGAGTCTGTGTTTTTTAGAAATTTGCAAAAATTCTACTAAATCACTTTTTGTCAAGTTCTCAAATGAAAAAAGGTTTACAATAATATTATCATTTTCCATTTCATCGTAACGTGCGTCAATTTTTTTCACAAGTTCCACAGTATCTGTAGATTCCTGCGTTATGATCAGAATGTTTTCTTGTTTATCTAAAATCATAGGCTAAGGTTTTTGAGGGTTTTTAGGTTCTATTTTTATGATGTCCTAACAATTTACAAAATTTACAGCATATTTTACCTTGTTAAAACATGTTTAACGCCATTTTTCATGAATCTTTTAGAAAGCTAAAACTTGTGTTATTGTTTTATTTTAGAAGCTAACAAATAAATGACTGCCATACGAACAGCAACACCATTTTCTACTTGATTTAGAATAATAGATTGTTTCGAATCGGCAACATCACTCGTAATTTCAACACCTCTATTAATTGGTCCTGGATGCATGATGACAATTTCTTTGTCAAGTGAATCTAGTAATGTTTTGGTAACTCCATACTGTTGTGCATATTCGCGTGTAGACGGAAAATAACTAATATCCATACGTTCGTTTTGTACGCGTAGCATGTTTGCCACATCGCACCATTCTAGTGCTTTTCGTAGATTTGTTTCTACTTCAACACCTAAGCTTTCAATGTATTTTGGCAAAAGTGTTTTTGGTCCACAGACTTTTACATTTGCACCTTGCAATTTTAAGGCGAAGATGTTTGATAATGCGACTCTACTGTGCAAAATGTCTCCGACTATAACTACATTTTTTCCAGCTACATCGCCCAATTTTTCCCGAATAGAATACGAATCCAACAATGCTTGTGTCGGATGCTCATGTGCTCCATCACCAGCATTTACAATACTTGCATTTACATTTTTAGATAGAAAAACTCCCGCTCCAGGATTTGGATGTCGCATCACAACCATATCAACTTTCATTGAAAGAATGTTGTTTACGGTATCTATTAATGTTTCTCCCTTTTTTACAGAAGATTGCGAAGCTGAAAAGTTTATGACATCTGCTGATAATCTTTTTTCTGCTAATTCAAACGAAAGTTTCGTTCGTGTACTGTTTTCAAAGAATAGGTTTGCAATTGTAATATCGCGTAAAGAAGGTACTTTTTTTATAGGACGATTGATTACTTCTTTAAATTGATCAGCCGTTTCAAAAATGAGTTGTATATCTTCTTCTTTGAGATATTTTATTCCTAGCAAGTGGTTTACACTTAATTCACTCATTTTTAATTGTCTTTTTCTTGATTAATAAGATATATCATGTCTTCTCCATCATTTTCCTTCCAATTCACTTTTACTTTCTCTTCATTGATGGCGTCTACTTGTCGTCCACGATAGTTTGGCTGAATTGGCAAATGTCTGCTAAAACGTCTATCGATTAGTACAAGTAATTCAATTTCTTCTGGTCGCCCAAATGTTTGAATTGCAGTCAACGCTGAACGAATACTTCTCCCAGTATATAACACATCGTCAATGAAAACGACTTTTTTGTTTTCTACGACAAAGTTAATATTCGTTTTATTGGCTTCTAGTATTTTTTCGCTTCTGCGGAAATCGTCTCGAAAAAAAGTGATGTCTAGTTGACCTAATTTTATATCGTTCACTTCATATTCATCGCGTAAAATACTGGCCAAGCGTTCTGCAAGATAGATTCCTCTTGGTTGAATTCCGATAAGTACAGTATTTGAAAAATCAAGATGGTTTTCGATAAGCTGACACGCTAATCGATGTAGAATGATTCCGATCTCTTTTGAGTTCAATAAGATTTTTTGACTCATAATTAACTCCAAATGGTATTTGGAATACAAAAGTACAGATTTATTTTTTATTAAAATATAATTTTAAAGTTTGTTCTTCACCGAAAAAAAGAAGTTCAGTGTTAATTTTTATTCAATTATTGCTTTCACTTGTTTCTCTAGATCAGAAATTCCGTTAAACTTTTTAAAATCTAAATCTTTTTTTAGTGATTTTAATTCGGTTGTTAATTCCAGAATTAATTCCAAAGGCTCTGCTTCAAATCCAAACATATTTTGGTCAAATTCTGTTCCTATTAAAAGATCATCATTTTCCATACCGATACACCAGTTCTCCATAAATTCTGCTAAAGAAATCGCTACTACTTTATAGTTTTTCCAGTTTCCCTTAATACACGATTTTGCTCTTGCCTTTTCTGCCCAAAAACATATAATTCCAATAGGTTTTCCTTTTTCATCTTCATAATGAACAGAACTTGATGTTGCAAACCCTTCACTATTTTTAAGTGCATACACAATTTCTGAGTTACATACTTTTTTTATAAATTTCTTATGCCGATTCTTGGTTACTATTGAATCTTGAAACTGTTCTCTTTTTTGATTTTCTAGTTTTTTGTCATTGAATAAAAAGTCAAAAAGTCCCATTTTTGCTGTATTAAGAGAGAATATTAATAAAATTAAAGATACAACACCTATAATTAAACTTTTCATTTTAATGTTTTTATTAAAGTCAAACTTACTAGTATTTAATTCTTTTTCAAAAAAGTTTGGTTACCTTTTTGATGTTATACCATTAAGTATATAAACGTATTATTTATGAAAGATCAATCAGTATTACAAATGTTAACTTCCGAGAAGAAGCAACAAGCATTTGTAAAGATTTATCGATACTTTCCAAAGGTATCGCGGTTTATATGCAAGTATGGAGGAACAAAGGAAGAAGCACAAGATGTGTTTCAGGAAGCGTTGCTTATTTTTTATAGAAAAGCTAAAACGCCCAATTTTAAATTGACAGCAAGTATTGAAACCTATGTGTTTAGTATTTGCAAGTATTTATGGAAAGATCAATTGAAACAAAAGAATAAACAAACCGATTCGTTCGATTATTCTTTTATGTCAGACGACTCAATTCCTATTGAAATTCATGTACAAGAAGAACAGAAATATCAGTTAGCCGAAAAAGCATTACGATCTATCGGAGATAAGTGTCTGCAATTACTTTCGCTCTTTTATATTAAAAAGGAAAAGATGCGAGCAATTGCAAACTTGTTAGGGTTTACTTCAGAATCATCTGCCAAAACACAAAAGTATAAGTGTTTGGAAAGAGCTAAAAAAGAATTACAAACTTTAAAAGCAAACAGATGAGACTCGAATTACAAACCATAGCATATATAGAACAGTATTTACTACACACACTTACTGATGCCGAAATCAACTTATTTGAAGAACGTATGGCAACTGATCCTGATTTTAAAAACGAAGTAGAGTTACAAGAACTATTAATAAAAGGTTTGGAGCATATTTCGTTGCAACAAACAATTCAAAACGCACAGAAAACATATGCTTTTTGGAAACTTTTCAAGTTGATCGGAATGATCTTAATTCCAGTTTTATTGATATTGACAACTTGGTATTTTACAACCTTAGCAGCTAAAGCTTCAACAGAAACTGAGACCGTTCCAACGAAAGTTGAACAAGAAATATACAAAGAAACAACATCAAAAACAGTTTCAAAAGACAAAGAAGTTGCTATTATTCCTGATACGATTCCAAAACAGAAAGCTGTTAAAGTTACCAAGATGAAAACAACTATTTATGCAGAGAATACAGTTGTAGATCCGTTGGAAACTATAGTACCAGAGTTTTTCACAATCGCAGCAAAAAAAGATACAATTATAGAAACACAAAACGGAATTGTGTTTTTGATTCCTGAGAATACTTTTGTCGATAAAAATAAAAATGTAATACATGGAAACATTCAAGTTAAGATAAAAGAAGCTGTCGATTCGCATACCATTATGACTTCAGGCTTGTCTACGCTGTTTAATGATAAACCGTTGGAAACTGGTGGCATGTTTTTTATTGAAGCCAAAAAAGATGGTGAAACACTACAAATTCATCCTGATAAAGAAATTACCGCAGACATTCCAACCCAAGATTATAAAGAAGGCATGCAATTGTTTGATGGAGAAAAAGCTGAAGATGGAACAATTAATTGGACAAATCCGAAACCATTGAATAAAGCGTTGATTCCGCAAGATATTTATAGTTTAAATTTTTATCCACTAGATTATTTAGAGACACTTTCTGAAAAGGGATATGATAATTCGGATAAGAAGTTTACTGATAGTTTGTATTATAGTTTTTCTAATACTACTGTAGATAAAACTCTTTCTAATAAAATTAAATTTACCAATGACGCTTTAGATATTGGAAGACCTAGAGATTCAGTAATTGTACAAAGAGACTCTATCAAATCAGATAGAACAGCTAAAAAAGCTCTTCTAGGTTTAGATCCTTTGAAAGTAAAGGTAATTTGGAATGAACGTTATCAGAATACATTTATCGCTACCAAAGCTTTTGAAGAACGCTTGAGAGTGATTCACCAAAATTGTAATGAAGCAAACGCTATCTTTGATCTATATGTTCAAAATCTTGATCGTGATTTATATGAAGTTGATGAAATGATTGTTACTAAATATAAGTATACTTCACTCCGTGAGCAATTTGAGGTTTTTGCAGCCCAAAGATTGACGAATGTTGCCAATGTCAATTCAGAAGTTTCTAAGCTGAATGAATACTATGTAAAACAACAAAAAGTATATCGTTTGGCTTTGACAGAAACACAACGAAAAATGGATTCGTTACTAAGTGTTGACAAGAAGTATAAAGCCTTTTCAAAACAACAGTTACAGAATTATTATTTGAGAGAATTGGCAATTACTACAGATAAAGTGGCAAAAGATTTCGGAGCAAGATTACCTCGCAGTTTTAATCAGACTAGAAGTAATCGAACTCAAATTAGCCGAACAAATACAGTTTCATCTAAGATTACTTCTGTGGCAAGCACTATCAAAAAAGAAAAAAGAAAACGTCGTTATAGAGCGCCAATTCGAACAACAGGTTGGAAAAATATTGATCGAATTCTTAATGAAGATGTAGTTTCTAGCGTTAAAAGTAGAACTACTACAACTGTTAAGACTAGAAAGAAGAGTGTTACAATTAGTTATTCTGAATATGAAGTTTCTATTGAGAACACAGAGCGTTTTGACAAGTTGTTTGTGTATTTGGTTCCAACTAAATTCAACAGTTTTGTAAGACTTAAAGCTGAGAATGGTCGTTTTACGTATAAGTTAAATGATTTACTAAAGTATCGTGTGCATTGTATTGGATATTTGAATGATGTTCCTTATTACATTGATAAAACCATTAAAAATACTTCTGATAAACTAAAGCTTCGTCAAATTACTACTGAAACTTTACGTGAACGATTGGCAAATATGAACAATGAAAACAGTTCGTTGGAAACTGAAATTTCGTATCAAGCTACTAGAAAAACAAATCAGAGAAGATTGAAAAGATATCGTGAAATTGTAAAATTAAAAAGAGAACTAAAATCTATTGTTTTTCCTTGTCAACAATATAAAACGGTGAAATCACTTCTTAATGATGCGCTTGAAGCAGAAACAAGAGAAGTAGATATTGTTGATGTTATAGAAGATATTGAAGAAATTCCTTTTGCATTTGTAGAAATCGCGCCTATTTTTCCAGGTTGCGAAACGTTAAATACTGAAGTAGCACGTAAAAAATGCATGAGTGAAAAAATTCAGCGATTTATTAATAGAGAGTTTGACACAAGTGTCATTTCTGAAGTTCAACAACTAAAAGGCACACAAAGAATTAATGCCGTCTTTAAAATAGATACTTCGGGAATTGTTAATGATATTCGAGTTCGTTCAAACCATCCTAAGTTAGATGCAGAAGCAAAACGGGTTATACAATCACTACCTAAAATGATACCTGCAACACAACGAGGAAATTCCATAAACGTTCGATATACACTACCAATTATATTTAAAGTAGGTGAATAAAAAAAAGCCGTTTCAAAATTGAAACGGCTTTCTTATATATGATAAAATGATTGGAAATTATTTCTTCCCTTCCATTTTGTCTTTTAACTCTTGTAAAGCATCTAAGTCTCCAAGCGTAGTTTTTTCAGATGACTGCTGTTTCTTAGCAGCTGCCTGAATATTCTTTTGCTCTTCTTCTCTAAAGATTGCTGTATGAGAAGCTACAACTCTTTTGAATTCTTTGTTGAACTCAATTACTTTGAACTCAGCTGTTTCACCTTTCTTCAATTTCTTTCCGTCTTCTTTTTCTAAGTGACGAGAAGGAATGAAAGCTACTACATCTTCGTTTAAAGCTACTGTTGCACCTTTATCATTTGTATCAGTAATTTCTGCTGTATGTAATGTACCTACACCAAATTCACCTTCATACTTATCCCAAGGATTTTCAGTAGTTTGTTTGTGACCTAAACTTAATTTACGTCCATCTACATCTAATTCTAATACAAGTACTTCTAATTTGTCACCAACAGTAACAAACTCAGATGGATGCTTCACTTTCTTAGTCCAAGATAAATCAGAGATGTAAATTAATCCATCAATACCTTCTTCTAATTCTACGAATACACCAAAGTTAGTGAAGTTACGTACAGTTCCTGTGTGTTTAGAACCTACAGGATATTTTGTAGTAATATCAGTCCATGGATCTGGCGTCATTTGCTTGATACCAAGAGACATTTTACGATCTTCTCTATCTAAAGTTAAGATTTTAGCTTCTACTTCATCTCCAACTTTTACGAAATCTTGTGCCGAACGTAAGTGTGTAGACCAAGACATTTCAGAAACGTGAATTAATCCTTCAACTCCTTCTGCAACTTCGATAAA
Organism: Kordia sp. E; assembly: GCF_056033805.1. Classification (NCBI taxonomy): domain Bacteria; kingdom Pseudomonadati; phylum Bacteroidota; class Flavobacteriia; order Flavobacteriales; family Flavobacteriaceae; genus Kordia; species Kordia sp. E. The sequence goes on along the minus strand of NZ_JBRASR010000003.1, from coordinate 333,301 downwards.
TGCACCGTAATCAGCAATAACAACAACTTTTCCTTTAACTTGATCTCCGATTTTTAATTCCGAATCTAAAGCTTCCCAAGGATGAGCGCTTAATTGCTTTAATCCTAATTGGATTCTTGATTTGTTATCATCAAAGTCAAGGATTACAACGTTAAGTTTCTGATCTAATTCAACAACTTCATTTGGATGATTAATTCTAGACCAAGAAAGATCTGTAATGTGAATTAATCCATCAACTCCACCAAGATCAATAAATACACCGTAAGAAGTAATGTTTTTCACAATTCCTTCTAGTACTTGACCTTTTTCTAATTGACCAATGATTTCTTTTTTCTGTAATTCGATATCAGCTTCAATAAGTGCTTTATGCGATACAACAACGTTTTTGAATTCATGATTAATTTTAACCACTTTGAATTCCATTGTTTTATTCACATACTGATCGTAATCTCTAATTGGCTTCACGTCAATTTGAGATCCTGGTAAGAACGCTTCTATTCCGAATACGTCTACAATCATACCACCTTTAGTTCTGCATTTTACAAAACCGTTAACGATTTCACCATTGTCATGAGCAGCATTTACTCTTTCCCATGCTTTGATTGTTCTCGCTTTTCTGTGAGATAATACTAATTGTCCAGTTCTGTCTTCACGAACGTCAATTAATACTTCTACTTTGTCTCCTACTTTTAAGTCTGGATTGTAACGAAATTCGTTTAAAGAAATTACACCTTCAGATTTTGCATTGATATCAATGATCGCTTCTCTGTCAGTCATTCTTACTACAGTTCCATCTACTACAGCATCATCATCTGTATCAACGAAATTGTCCGCTACTAATTTTTCAAATTCTTCTAGCTTTTCGTCTTCAACTTGGTCAATTCCTTCTTCGTAATTGTGCCAGTTAAAATTTGCTAAAAATTCTTCAGGGTTTTTAACTTCCTGAACGTCTGTGTTTGTGTTTTCTTCAGCCATTGCTGATGTATTATTTGTATATCACTTTTGTAGAGAGTCTTCGCATGTAAAAGCAATAGAATGTTATGTTTATATATAATTATCTTTCCTTTTCTGATTCTCCATCATGCTAAAAAGGAGTGCAAAATTACCATTATTATTTTGATTTACAAACTAATACTATACAAATAGACTCCTATTTATTCAATTTAGCTGCAAAATGTGATTTTCATCGAAAAAGCAGATTATAACACGCTCGTAACTTAAAATCTATTTTTTTAATTTATCTTTATGATATTAATAATTAAAATATAAAGAATAATGAGTGTAAAATTAAAATATCAAGGAGTTCTTGACCTTGGTGAGGCTTTAGGGATTCAAAACGGAAATGTAGAAGAAGTTGATGGAGTATTAAAAGTTTCTGGTGTTGCAGGTACGCCACACGAAAAGAATTTAATTTGGGACAAAATTAAAGAAGCTGGTGGAGAATTAGCATCTGATATTGAAGCAAATATTGAAGTAGCTGATGATTCAGTATATCACCGTCATACAGTAGCTAGTGGAGACACGTTAGGTAAAATTGCAAAAGAATATTATGGTAAAGCTGGAAAGTATACTGCTATTTTTGAAGCAAACACAAATATTTTAAAGAACCCAGATGTTATACATCCAGGTCAAGAGTTGGTTATTCCAAACTTATAATAGTTTATTATATAACAATATTGAAAAAGCTTCCAATTTGGAAGCTTTTTTATTTTTTACAATTTATCAAAAGTAACTTTTGTTTCAAAAAACCAAGATTCTCCTGCATTTAAATTAATATATTGAAGGTACCTATAATACTTCCCATAATATTGACTATCCCATATTTGTTGAGTAGCATAATCATTATATATACTAAAAATGCTTTCTATATTTACAGATAGCTTATTTTTGTCGTTCCACATGAATAACCTGTCACAAAAACCTTCAAGTTTTTTGTTTCCATCTTGATTAAAACTAACAACATTTTCATAATTAGCGGCAGATCCTTTTCCAGCTACATCAATACTAGTTGAAACTATAGATCCATAACAAACATTTAAAGGTATGTCTACTATAGCTGTAATCGTATTTTCAGTAAAGTATCCACTATCTAAAATCTCAGTTGTCTTTATATGTGTTGCATCTTCTGTATGTGCATCATCATCTCTGTACATGATACTCTTTTGTGTATATGTAAACCTTTCGCATGCTCTCATCTTAAATTGAGTAGTTACATCATTTATTAAATTATCATCAATAAAAAAGCTTACTTCTGTAAATTTTTCTCTCCCATGATAGCCGCCTGTATAATCTAAAGCGTCAGATCTTTTATATGCAAACTCAGACTCTCCAAGATATAACAATGCAGATCCAGTTGGAAGCATTTCTTTTCCGTTATATGTAAATTCTTTACAGTTTATTATTCTGTATTGATCCGAATATACATTGTTTGACAAATCCTTCTCACGAGCAATGGTAAAACCCCAGTAATAATTAGGCTTTGTATTACTTTGTGTATATACTGTAAAAAGATGATTGCCTTTATGTCCTACAGGATTAAAAGTCACATAACATTTTTTAAATTGTTCAGTTAAACTTGCTTGATAAATAGTAACCTCAGAAGTATAATTGTCAGATTTTATTTTAATCTTTCCATTCCTCAAAAAAGAGTCTTCATTTTTAAAAATAGTGATTAGTAGATTTTTATCATCTTCTAATACAACTTCTAACCATTCTGGTTGAGCTATTATTTCCCAATCAGTATCGGATGAAATATTAATCTGTAAGTCAGTTCCTTCTTGTGGAGCGTATAATTGAGTTTCACTAACTTCAAGATGAATTTTATTTTGAAATATTTCGCATGAAAACACAAATAATGTAAAAAAAATATTTATAGCTATTAAAAATAACAGTTTAGAAATTTTCATATTATGAGAGAACTAATGTGATTTCTTTTTCCTTTGTCAAGATAGAAAAAGATACTTCAAAAAAGTACTACTTGAAAAGTATTTTATTAAGCCTAAGGGTTTTTAAGCATTTGTAGTTCGCTGGACAAGATTGAATATACGTTCAAACTGTTCTTTGAGTCCCATATCGCTATTATCAAAGCCAATAGCATCTTCTGCTTGTCGCAGTGGTGAATCTTCTCTGTGAGAATCTATATAATCTCTATTTTGTACATTTCGCAATACTTCTTCATAGTTGACATCATCACCTTTGTCAATTAGTTCTTTATAACGACGCATGGCTCTTTTTTCTGGTGAAGCCGTCATGAATAGTTTCAATTCTGCATCTGGGAAAACAACTGTTCCTATATCTCTTCCGTCCATCACAATTCCTTTTTCTTCGCCCATTTTTTGTTGTTGCTTTACCAACTGATAGCGAACTTCTGGTACCGCAGCAACTTTGCTTACATAGTTAGAAACGTTCATCGTTCTAATTTCTTTTTCAACATTTTCACCATTTAAGTACATTTCGGCAAAACCGACATTTTCATTGTACTGAAACGTTAAGTGAATCGCATTTAAATCTGCTACCAAATCATTGATAGAGAAATCTTCGTCATTTATAAATCCTTTGCGAAGCGCGTACAACGTCACAGCTCTATACATAGCGCCTGTGTCTACATATATATATTCTAATGCGTTGGCAAGTTGTTTTGCAATCGTGCTTTTTCCTGTAGATGAAAAGCCATCAATGGCTATTGTAATTTTTTTCATGATGTAGTACTTTGTAGCCGCTTACTAAGCTGTAATTATTGAAGATTTACAGTTACTCCAAACATACTTGTGTTTGCTGCAATTGAATATCTAGCGTACGTATAATCAAATTTTAATTTGTTGATTTTAAGTCCAAATCCTGCAGTAATTCCTGAAAAGTTACGTTGATCAACAATTTTTAATTCTTCTCCTCTTCTAAAGTTGTATCCAACTCTAATGTTGAATCCTTTATCTGGGAACACTTCCATTCCTACGATTGTATGACGAATTAAGTTTTTTAGAAAGGTTACTTTTTCTTCTGAAACTCCACCTTCAATCGATTGTTCTGCTCTATTTGGGTTTGCAAAAGCAATATTCCATTGTTGCAGGTTTTCAAATGTTAAGTGCCAACGAATTGGAACATGTTCTAGTTTTTGAGAAATTCCAAAGATTAATTCAAACGGTAACTGTTCCTGTAAGCCTGCGTATGTTGTAAATTGAAACCCTAAGTTTCTTGCTGCTAAAGCAATATTTAGTTCCAATTCTTCATTGACATACATAATCCCAAGATCTACAGCTCCTCCAAATGAGTTGTATTGCTCTAATTTTGAATTGATAAATTTTGCGCTTCCTCCAATATGAATATCTGTCCAAGGAATATTGTACGCATATCCCATTGACAAAGCAATTTCATTTCCTGTAAAACTTCCAGTTTCATTTCCTTGTTCATCATATCCATCAAACTGTCCATAACTTACATAAGTGACTCCAGCGTGAAATGTCTGCACTCTTCTATCCCAAGTATATGCATACGAAGCAGATCCATAATTTACATCGCCTAAATAGTTGACATAATTTAAAGATAAGTGATTATCCATTCTGTAGTTTATACTTGCAGGATTGAAAATTGCTTGTGTAACATCTTTATCGTAATTAGTAATAACTTTTCCACCAAGTGCTGCTTGCCTAGGTGATGAAATTAAGTTTAAAAACTGATACGTATACCTTCCCCCAATTTGAGCGGAGGCTATTGTTGTTATAAACAAAAAAAAGTAAAAAAGGTTCTTTTTCTGCATGGGTGCAAAGTAACTAAAATCTTTATTCAAAACGTTTAGATATCATAAATATTTTACACTTTTTAATAAAATTCTTAGATTTTTCTATTTCCCTTTTTTTAAAGGGCTAAAAACACTCTTTCTTTCAACAATCCTATATGAATATTGACTTTCCTCTTCATAATACATAATGATATTTTATAAAAGCGCACTTAGTTTCCTTGTTTTTCATTTAAGATTAGTCTTACATTACATACGAGTTAACTCTATAATGGAGGATCCAAAAAAGCCATTTAAAACATTAGAGTATGGATTAATTACAATCAAACTATTATGAAAAAAAAGTTTTTTTTACACAAAACTGTTGATGCTTTATCTGAAAAGCAAGTTGAAGATTTAAACAAAGTATTTGGAGGATTATCTACAAATGCAGCTGATGCAGCTGGTATTCCTTATGATGATGATATTATTCATTACCCAACTGGTGGTGGTGGTCCAAGATGCCCATGGGGATATTACTGGCATGAAGGTGTACAAGATTGCATAAAGAATGGAACGTATCCTGCATTACCACATGATCATCAAGTAAGATTAGGATAATCCTAACTAAGTAATACATTATATTTTTCAGTTGCTCAACATTTTACAATAGTTAAATATTGTTTAGTTTAACACGTTGGGCAACTGTTCTTTAAATTTTTCATTAAAATCTTTCCTATGCATTTCAATCGATTAGTCTTAAAAGTTGCCAGCAGATGTAATTTAAATTGCTCTTACTGTTTTATGTATAATTTAGGAGATTCTACTTTTAGAAATCAACCAAAATTCATGAAAGAAAGTATGATTCCAACGATTATAAAACGTGTTTCCTTGTATTTGCAAGAATATCCACAAGAAGTATTTACGTTTACATTTCACGGTGGCGAACCATTATTAATTGACAAATCATTTTTCGGGAAATTCATCACGCAAGCAGAAGTTTTAAAAGAGCAATTTCCAGACACTACATTTGATTATAACATTCAAACAAATGGTGTATTGATTGATGAAGCTTGGGCAGAAATACTTAAAGAACATAGAATTTTTCCAGGTGTAAGTTTAGATGGAACCAAAAAAGCACACGATATGTATCGTGTAGATCACAAAGAAAACGGAAGTTATGATGATGTCATGAAAGGGTTGAAACTCTTGAAACGAAAACTTGGCTTTGTCTCCGTTATTAGTGTGATGAATATTGATGAAACAGCAGCTATAACATATAAACATCTTACGGACATTTCTTCTGATTATGTAAATTTCTTGTTGCCCGATTATACACATGACAGTTTTCCATACGAATCCAAAGCTATGGGAAGTTGGCTAATTGAATTATATGATTTATGGATTAATGACGCAAACAGACCAGTGATTCCTTTCTTTAATGGACTTACTAATGCAATTTTAGGTTCAAGTAAATCGGTACGACATGAAGCGCATGCATTAGTTATTGAAACGAATGGCGATATTGAAGCAATCGATTCTTTAAAAGGTTGCGGAGAAGGTTTTACGAAAACCAACATGAATATTTTTACACACAATTTTAAAGAAATTGTAAAATTGCCGCTTGGAAAACTATATTTTGAAGATAGTACTGAAAAACTATGTACACAGTGTTTAGAATGTCCTATAGTTAATGTTTGTAGAGGCGGACGATTAGTACATCGTCACAAACAAGAAAACGGATTCAACAATCCTTCTATTTACTGTGAAGATATGATTATGATTATTTCACACATACAAAACAAAATGATGGAACTCGTTCCAAGTATGTATGATGAAAGCATTTCTAAAATGGATGCTACTGAAATTATTGACTATCTAAATGAACTTGATATGTCAAACATTGAAGAAACATATAAAAAAGATTTAGAGTTTTTTAGCGTACAACCTGTATAAAACAGCAGACATTCAAAACTCTAAATCATTTTAGTATATCAGTTTATCAATTGTTAGAGTGTTTTGTGATTTTTCACGCTTTCCTTTGTGACAGCGTGTTTAATCACGTCACTCATTTCTGTTACATAATGAAACGTAAGTCCTTTTAGATAGGATTCTTTTATTTCTAAGATATCACGTTCATTTTGCTTACACATGATAATTTCCTTGATTCCTGCGCGTTTTGCAGCAAGAATTTTTTCTTTAATTCCACCAACTGGTAACACTTTTCCTCGCAATGTAATTTCTCCAGTCATGGCAATATCTTTCTTCACTTTTTTCTGAGTAAATAAAGATACTAACGAAGTTAACATTGTAATTCCTGCGCTTGGTCCATCTTTTGGTGTTGCACCTTCAGGAACGTGAATGTGTACATTATATTTTGAAAATACTTCTGGATCAATTCCTAAAGTATCAGCATTCGATTTCATGTATTCCATTGCAATCGTTGCCGATTCCTTCATTACTTTCCCTAAATTTCCAGTAATGGATAAGTTTCCTTTTCCTTTGGAAAGAATAGATTCTATAAATAAAATATCACCTCCAACACTCGTCCAAGCTAAACCTGTAACAACGCCAGCAACATCATTATTTTCATATTTATTACGTTCCATACGTGCTGGACCCAATACATCTATAATGATATCATTTGTAATTTTCTTCTCGTATTTTTCTTCCATTGCAATGGATTTAGCTGCATAACGAACCATTTTCGCTAATTGCTTTTCTAATCCACGGACACCACTTTCGCGCGTGTATCCTTCTACAATTTTTTCAAGTTGCTTCTTCCCTATTTTTAAATCTTTTTCGGTAAGTCCGTGTTCTTCCAATTGTTTTCCTAACAAATGTTTTCCTCCGATTTCAACTTTTTCTTCTGTTGTATATCCTGTTACGTTGATGATTTCCATACGATCACGTAATGCAGGTTGAATGGTACTTAGACTGTTTGCTGTTGCGATAAACATCACTTTCGATAAATCATAACCCATTTCTAAGAAGTTGTCATAGAACGCTGTATTTTGTTCAGGATCTAATACTTCTAACATTGCCGAAGATGGATCGCCATTATGACTGCTTGATGATAGTTTATCAATTTCATCCAATACAAACACAGGATTTGAAGTTCCAGCTTTTTTCAAGCTTTGAATAATTCGTCCTGGCATAGCACCGATGTATGTTTTTCTGTGTCCACGAATTTCCGCTTCATCACGCAATCCACCAAGTGAAATACGCACATATTTTCTTCCTAACGCTTCTGCAATTGACTTTCCTAAAGAAGTTTTTCCAACTCCTGGAGGACCATATAAACATAAAATTGGCGATTTCATATCGTTACGAAGCTTTAAAACTGCTAAGTATTCAATGATTCGCTTTTTTACATCTTCTAACCCTGAATGATCGCGATCTAATATTTCCGTAGCTTTTTTCAGATCGAATTTATCCTTACTGAATTCATTCCAAGGTAAATCTAAAAATAACTCTAAGTAATTACGCTGAATTGAATATTCCGCTACTTGCGGATTCATACGCTGCATTTTTGCTAGTTCCTTTTCAAAATGCTTCTTTATACTTTCATCCCAATTTTTCTTTTTCCCACGAGCACGCATTTCTTCTACTTCTTGCTCATATGAAACGCCACCACCAAGTTCTTCTTGAATGGTTTTCATTTCCTGATGTAGAAAATATTCACGTTGTTGTTTGTCTAAATCATGACGCACTTTCGATTGAATATCATTTTTCAATTCAAGTTTTTGCATTTCCAAATTCATAAACTTTAACGTTGCTAACGAACGTTGTTTTAAATCTGTAATCGCTAATAATTCTTGTTTTTCCTTTACTGGCAAATTCATATTTGATGATATGAAATTGATTAGGAACGAAGAACTTTCTATGTTTTTGATTGCAAATGATGCTTCCGAAGGAATGTTTGGACTTTCCTTTATGATTTGTAATGCAAGGTCTTTTATTGAATCTAAAATGGCGCGAAATTCGTCATCCGTAGTTTCTGGTCGTGTTTCAGGCACTTCCTTCACGGTTGCTTCCATATATGGATCTTCTTGCAACATACTATCGATTTCAAAGCGTTTTTTACCTTGAATGATAATCGTTGTATTTCCGTCTGGCATTTGCAATACACGCAAAATTCGGGCAACCGTACCTAATGTATTAATATCATTTAATGTAGGATTTTCGACAGCTTCATCTTTTTGAGAAACAACTCCGATTACTTTTCCACCATTATTGGCATCTTTTATTAATTGAATAGATTTGTCTCTTCCGGCAGTAATAGGAATTACAACACCAGGAAACAATACTGTATTTCGCAACGGAAGTATTGGTAATGTTGCTGGTAAAACTTCTCTATTGATTTCCTCTTCGTCTTCAGGCGTCATTAATGGAATCAATTCCGCATCTTCATCAATGGATTGAAATGACAAACTGTCCATATTTAAAAACTTTGTTTTGCTCATATTTCGTTTCTAGGTCATTCTGTCATAATAACAGAACGATATATCTATATTTCTTTTTCTCTAAGTCGTTTAAAACACTATAAATCAACAGTAATTCTCTATTCATCTAGTATTCTACTTTGTTTTAAGACAATTGTTATGCCAAGCTTTTACTTTAAAAACAATTAAATTCAAGAAATATTAAATAATTTTAGGGAAAACTGTAACAAATGAATTTTTCTGTAATCCTTACAATAAACTAAAACTTTTTGAGCCACCAAAAGTTACATACTGAACAACTCATTACGTTGTGCAAAGAAGGAAACCAATCTGCGCAAATGGAGATTTACAATCGTTATTATAAAGCGATGTATAATACTGCATTTCGAATTTTGAAAGATAGCGCAGAAGCGGAAGATGCCATGCAAGAATCATTTTTAAATGCATTTTTGAAATTGGACTCTTTTAGTGAAGAAGTTTCATTCGGAGCATGGTTAAAGAAAATCGTAGTGAACAAAAGTATTTACTTGTATAAAAAACAACAGCGAAAAGAAGAAGTTCCATTTGACACTGTATTACATAAGGTCGAAGATAATGACGGAATTGCTTCAGACGAAGAGTTTACAAGCTTACAGGCTCAAAAAGTATTGCAGACTTTGAAAACACTGAAGGAAAATTACAGAGTTTCTTTGACCTTACATTTGATTGAAGGGTTTGATTATGACGAAATTTGCAGCATTCTGGATATTAGTTATGCAAATTGTAGAACAATGATTTCCAGAGCAAAGGAAAGTTTGCGAAAAAAATTAGAATTATGCGTATGAAAGAGGAAGATCACATTTCAAAATTATTTGAACGATTAGAAGGAAAGTTTGATGTAGAAACTCCTGATACTAATCATGAGAATCGTTTTTTAACGAAGTTGAAACAACAACAAGGGAAAGAAGAAACACCAGCATTAAAAGATGATACTTCTAAACCTGTGATTTTGTTTACTTGGTGGAAACCTATAGCTGCTGCATGTATTATTTTATTAGGCTTAGGAGTTTTTATTGGTTCTAATTTTCAATTTGGAGAAGGAACAGAAGAAGTTACATTTTCGCCTGAAGTAGAGAATTCACAATTGTATTTTGCTTCTTTAATTGAAGAAGAATTAGTAAAAGTAAAAGCAGCCGAAGATGAAGATACGAAAGAGATTATCCAAGATGCTTTGTTGCAATTAGAACGCTTAGAGAAAGATTATACAGATTTAAAAAATCAATTAATTGAACACGGAGATGATAAACGTATTTTGTATGCAATGGTTGCAAATTTTGAACTTCGCATTGATCTATTAAAGAATGTATTAGTACAAATTGAAGAAATTAAATTATTCAAAAATGAAGACACAGTTATATAAATATATACTCCTTGCTTTTTTAGTACCTATTGTGGCTTTTGCTAATAATGGTAAAAAATTTAAAGGAAAATATACCAAAGAAAAAACAATTACCAAAGAGTTTTCGGTAACATCAGACGCACTTTTGAAAGTATCAAATAGTTACGGAAATGTTCACCTGACTTCTTGGGATAAAAATACCGTTGCTATTGAAGTTGTCATTAAAACAAATGGAGATGATGAGAGTAAAGTTGTTGAACGTTTAGGACAAATTGATATTGATTTTAATAACACCAATTCAATGGTAAATGCTAGTACACATTTTAGCAAAAATAAATCGAAATCTTGGTGGAAATGGAAGAAACGAAATAAAGTAAATGTGACAGTGAGTTACACGATTAAATTCCCGAAAGGAAATGAATTAAATATATCAAATGATTACGGGAAAATTATCCTGAATCGTGCTGAAAATAAAGTTGCGCTCAATTGTGACCATGGAAGTATGGAGATTGGAGAATTACTTGGAGATGATAATTCTTTAAATTTTGATCATACTAATAACGTAACGATTGCGTATATAAAAAGTGGTCGCATCAATGCAGATTATTCTTCATTTACTGTAAAAAAGGCAGAAAACATCCAATTGAACGCTGATCATACAAAATCGCGCTTTGGAACAGTTAGTTATATGGAATACAATTGTGATTATAATGTATTACAAATTGAGCAAGCATACAATGTAAAAGGAATGGGAGATTATTTATCCTTACGCTTGGGTGGAATTTCAGGGAGTTTAGATTTAAAAGCTGATTATGGATCTATCAAGGTTGCAGAAATGGCAGATGATGCAGGAGACATCAGGATTGAATCTGAGTTAGCTACTATTAAAATTGGATACAACTCACAATATAGCTTTAATTTTAAGTTGAATCTTGAATATACTAGTCTAAAAGGTGAAGATGCTTTCACTATGAATAAAAAACGAATTGAATCTAAAGAACGCTATTATGAAGGTTTCTATGGAGACAGTACTAGCGGAAATACTATAAATATTAACTCAGAATACGGAAGTATTCGATTTGAAAAATTATAATACACAATCAATTAATCAACGAACAAAAACAAGAATTATGAAAAAAGTAACAGTATTTATCATCGCATTATTTTTATCAACAACAGTTTCACATGCATTCGGTTGGGGAAAGAAAATTAGAGGAAATGGAAAAATGACAACCACTACACGAACAACATCAGATTATGACGCTATTGCAGTAGCAGGCTCTTTTGATGTAGAATTAGTTTCTGGAAAAGAAGGGAAAATTACTTTAGAAGGAGAATCAAATTTACTTGAGCATATTCTAACGGAAGTAAACGGCGGAACATTAAAAATTAAAGCTAAAAAAGGATATAGTTTACGTGTTAGTAACGGTAAAAAATTAGTAATTACAGTTCCTTTTGAAGATCTTGACAAAGTAGCATTAGCAGGTTCTGGAGATGTATACACAAAGAATGCAACTATTAAAGGAGACGATTTAAAAATGGCATTAGCAGGTTCTGGAGATGTTATTTTAGATGTTGATGTAGATAATTTAAAAATGGCCGTTTCTGGATCAGGAGATATGACTGCTAGAGGAAATGCTGATGATGCAGAAATAAAATTAGCAGGTTCTGGAGATATTCATGCATACAAATTAAAAGCTAAAAACGCAGTAGTAAGTTTAGCAGGATCAGGAGATATTAGATTATACGCTGAAAATAGTTTAAAAGCTCGTGTTGCAGGTTCAGGAGATATTACATATAAAGGAAGACCTTCAAAAGAAGACACGAAAGTATCAGGTTCTGGAAGTATTTCTATGAACTAGAAGATTCAAAAAATTAATTATTGGGCATAAAAAAACCACTCAAGTTGAGTGGTTTTTTTATGTTTATTTCTGTATACTTATTTATTGATACGTTACTTCAAAAGCACCTTCTGTGATTTCGTAAACCGGTTCAGGATTTCCTAAAAAAGAAGTTGCTGTATAAGAAAACGTTCCTTCTATCCTATTATTTTCAGTATCATGAACAGTTATTATTAACGTTCCATCTCCAATAAAAGCGTCAGTTTGACTCACGTTATATTGACCTACTGGACTACCATCACCTGGCAAACCAAATGTATATTCTCCTAGTGTAATATCATTAGGAACTGTAATTCCAATCGTCTCAAAACTATTTTTAACAGCTGTAATTCCTATTGTATTAAAAACACCAAGAACTTCAATTCCATTAACTGCGTCTTCTACAAATTCAACTCCATCTACTTTTGCGAAAAAACTATTATCAGGATTATTTATATCTCCTAAATCTCCAGAATATGGAATATTTGTGAAACTTCCGTTTGTAAATTCTAAAGTTTCTACATTTCCAAGAGTTTGCTCACGATACGCTGTAAAATTAAACGTTCCAGACAAAGTTTGATTAGTTTCATCAATTTCTGACAAATTTATTTCTCCTTGCGAAATCATATTTCCTTCTAGTGCAGAAACAAATCCATTTGCTCCAGCTTCAGGCACATATGCCGCTCCGTTTACAAAAAACTCTCCTGGATTTGCTATTCCTAATTGATAAATTCCTGTTTGATTGGCTTGAAATGTAATAGTAATAGTTTCTTCATTATTATTTCTAAAAGCAGTAATATTAACAACTCCATTTATAAAAGCTCCACTAGTAATTTCGGATACATACGTTTCACCATCAATATCCACTTGAAACGTTGCATCTGCAGAACCGCCACCAGTAGTAGGGTTCCCAGTTGTTGGATTTTGTGCGGCATTGGTTTCATCAACTAATTGCTGCAATTCTAAATCTATGGCTTCATCGTCACAAGAAGTAAACATGACAATAGCAAAAATTGCAAGAATAGAAAAAACTTTTTTCATAGTATATCGGTTTGATTTTCGAGCAAATTTAATAAAATTCCTGACATTCAATATAATATACTACATAAGTTATTTCATACGCATTATTGCACATATTTTGTTTTCTTAATAAAACTTAATATAATAAAGGAAATTAAGAAGAAAATTGCCAAGAATAATACTGACCATTGCATAGAACCTGTAATTGCGTTTAATGCTCCAAACACAATCATTCCTAAGACAATCGCTACTTTTTCAGTTACATCGTAAAAGCTAAAATAGGTTGCTGTATCTTCAGTTTCTGGCAATAATTTAGAATAGGTTGATCGTGACAAGGATTGAATCGCGCCAAGTACTAATCCTATTAATCCACCTAAACAATAAAAGTACATTTCTATATTATCTTGATTCTTATCTAGTGAAAACGCTACAAAACAAACAATTCCCCAAATGACAATTGTAATTTTTAAAGCCTTTAAATTTCCATATTTCTTAGAAACATTTGAAAAAATGTAAGCTCCAAAAATAGCGACAATCTGCACTAACAAAATAGCACCAATTAAATTAGTTGTTGGTAAGCCCAATTCCGTGCTTCCAAAAATCCCTGCCATATAAATAATGGTTTGTACGCCAACACTAAAAAAGAAAAATGAAAGTAAAAATGTTCGCAATTGCGGATAGTTTACTAATTCGCCACACACTTTTCCTAACTCTTTAAAACCACTTGTTAAATAGCCTTTTTGGGGTTTCCGAATGTTTTCATTCTTTGGTAATTTACGATAGGTTATTTGTGCAAAACCAAGCCACCAAAGACCTACAACGACAAAAGAAATTCGCGTTGGTAAAGTTCCCTCTTCCAAACCTACTAAATTTGGCTTCATTATAATTACCAAACAAATAATAAGCAATAATATAGACCCTATATATCCCATAATGAATCCTTTAGCACTTGCTGCATCTTGTTGTTCAGGGTGTGCAACTTCGGGCAAATACGCATTATAAAACACAATACTTCCCCAAAATCCAATTCCTGAAGTTATAGTCAGTAAAATTCCAACCCATAAAGTGGATTCTCCTTGAAAGAAATACAATCCCATGATTGATAATGAACCTAAAAGGCAAAAGAATTTTAAAAACTTAAGTTTGTTTCCTGTATAATCGGCAATTCCTGAGAGTATTGGAGAAATAATTGCAACGATAAACATAAAAAATGCAATTGTATAATTGTAAAGTGTTGTTGGATCCCAATCTGTCCCTAAAAACTGAATCTTTTTAGTAAGCTCAAAACTCTTAAAACTTTCAGTAATGGTTGCATAGTAAATCGGGAAAACCGCCGTGCTAATTACGAGTGAGTACACAGAGTTTGCCCAATCGTAAAACGCCCAAGCATTAATAAGTTTTTTATCTCCTTTTTGCAATCCAGTAGTTTTTTCCATGTGTTTTTAAATAAAAAAAGCTGCTCTAAATTGAGCAGCTTCTAAAATACATATTTATTTTGAATGTCTTTGTTTAAAATTTTCCTAATGGACGATATGAAGTCACACCAAATTTTTCTGCTTCTACTCTTGCACGCGCTGCTTCAGCTTGAAGGTTTTTCACACGTGTTTCACTAGCTGGATGCGTACTTAAAAACTCAGGTGGTGCTTTCCCACTACTTTTTGCGCCCATACGTTTCCACAATTCAGCAGCTTCATCAGGATTATACTTTGCAATTGCCATTAAATAAATTCCAATTTTATCAGATTCATTTTCATGCGCTCTACTAAATGGTAACATTCCTAATACTGTTGATCCAACTCCATAATATTGATTAAACGCTTGACGCGATTTATCATCTTTAATAGCAATATTTCCTGCCAAAGCTAAACCTTGTTGTAAATAACCAGCACTCATTCGTTGTTGTCCATGATTTGCCAATGCATGTGCAACTTCATGTCCCATAATTGCTGCGATAGCTGTTTCATTTTGTGCTACATCTAATATTCCTGTATAGAAAACAATTTTTCCTCCTGGCATACACCAAGCATTTACTGCCGGATCGTTTACCAAATTGTATTCCCACTTATAATCTTTTAAATATCCTTGCTGCCCATTTGCATCAAGCCAACGTTCTGCTGCTACGGCAATACGTTCTCCTACTCTTTTGATCATCTCTGCTTTTGCAGTTCCAGTAACTACTTTGTTTTCAGTCAAAAATTGATCATATTGCGCAAAAGCAGTTGGAAATAATTGTGCATTTGACACAAACGCCATTGTTTTTTTTCCTGTAAAAGGATTTGTTGCACATGACAACAAAAACAAGAAAACGGAAAGGAATGCTAACTTTTTCATGTATTTAGATTTTAGGTATCTTTTAATTTTTCACTTTCTAATTGATAAGATAATTAATACAAAATTACTAATAATTCAATTAGTTTGATAAAACTACGCAATGTATTTCCGAAGCTCGAAAATTTATCTCAATTTTGAATGATCTTAGACATGCTACCAAAAAATGAGTCAAACTGCACAAAATATAAAATCAGAACCTGCTGTAGAAGTACCTAAAGTAATTTTATACACAGGGCGTTTTTTACAATTTATTTCTACTTCGCTTGCCGCAAAATATGCGCAACGTTTATTTATTACTCCTTTGAAACACAAAATGCCAAAGCGTGAGTTTCATATGGATAAAGAAACTGAACAAACACAACTTGATATTCCCGAAATATTGAAAACTGTAATTGTATATCGATATGGGAAAAGTGATAAAAAAATATTACTAGCACACGGTTGGAGCGGACGCGGAACACAATTAGTAAAAATTGCAGATCATTTTTTGAATTTGGGTTACGAAATTATAAGTTTTGATGCGCCTGCACACGGAAAAGCACCTGGGTCAACAACTTCTATGCCTGAGTTTATAGAATCTATTCATGAGATAAATAAACAATATGGACCTTTTGAATTTGCTGTCGGACATAGTTTAGGCGGAATGGCCTTATTAAACGCGGTTCGTGAAGGTTTTAAAGTAAAAAGACTTGTTACTATTGGTGCAGCGGACGTGATTACGGATATTATTAAACATTTTACGCGTACACTTACACTGAAAGATAAAGTTGGAAAAAAGATGAAAGCAAATCTTGATCGATTATTTGGTCGTGATATAGATTATGCTTCTGCTCATAATGCAGCCAAAAAAGTAAATATTCCTACATTGGTTATTCATGATGAAAATGATGTAGATGTTCCTATTGATTGTGCACATGCAATATATAATGAGCTTCAAGATGGAAGTATTCACATTACAAAAAGGTTAGGACACCGTAGAATTCTTGGAAATATAGAAGTTATTCAGAAGGTTGAGGAGTTTCTTGTTGAAGTAAATTGAATTATTTAAAGATTGAAAAGGTAAAAGAGTTTATTATTCTATTTTTCTTTTATACCTCAAAACATATTGACCCGTTCTGAAAACTGTAATGTTTTTTAGAACGGGTCATTTTTTGAATCACTTTTTACTGTGAGATCACTTTATTATTATTTCAATTTCATCTTTATGTATACCTTTAATTCTTTTTTTAAAATAATTATAAATTTCAACTTCACCTTTTAGAGCAATAGTATCATTAGCTTTAATCAGTTCAATTTTTTGCAACTTTTGAACATAACTTTTTAGTTGTGATTCAGTCCATAAATTTCCGAATCCTAATATTATATATTTTTCACTCAAAGCTGGCACATGAATACTTATTGTATCAATAGCAGCATTTTCATCTGTTTCTTTTTTATAATATCTGTAAATAACATCATCTTCTGTCTTATTTCTAATCAATATCTTTCCAGGTATATCACAACCTAAAAATAAAGTGATTAGAAAAAAACAAAACAATTTATTTAAAAAACTAATTTGTATGTCTACCGCCATGATAATAATATCCTACTTGTTGTAATGCATATCTATCTGCATTGTATTCTAATGTATTTGGTATACCATAAACATTGTTGATTCCAAAATTAAAATATTCGCTTATTGTTTGTGTATAAAAGTTGAATACTCCCATTTCCCTTTGTTGAGCATAATGTCCAGTTTCATGAGCTCTTAAGTAATTATTATAATCCTCATCTCCTTTTAATTCATTTGTAATAAGATTACGTCCTAAAGCTACTCCTGAACCTCCTCCTGCGAAAGCTCTTGTTATAAAAGTACCTTTTCTGTATACTGGTTTATTTTTCCCGAAATCACCATATTCACGGTCAGGCTTATAAGAGACTCCAAAAACAGCTATGGCTGCAAAAGATTGACTTGCAGCTCCCATTGCTCCATTTTTAGCTCCATTTAAAATACCATCTCTAATATTTCTACCGTCAACAAGAGCTCCAAATCCACCAGATACGGCACCTCTTAGACCTCCTCTCATTCCACTGTAAGCAAGTTCTCCTAATGCATTTTTAAGCGCTCCTCCTTTTACTCCACTCCAGGCAGGTATATTAGCTCCGGCAAATCCACCAGCAATTCCACCGGCAATTGTTCCTAATGTAATACCATCTCCAAAAACTAAACTTGTTCCTACTTGAGAAGCTACTTCACTTAATACATTATATGTTGCACTTTGCCAAAAAGCACCTGTTCCTCCATTAGCAACTGCAGATGAAAACAGTGCGTTTCCTGCACAACTCAGACCACCGGTAATAGCACCTCCTATTGCTCCGTATAAGATGGATCTTCCAAAATCACTCCACGACCAATTACCCGTAACGAGAGCCGTAACCGTATATACTGCCGCCGCTGTGGCTGCTCCAACTAAAGCTCCTATAAGAATGGCTCCAAGTATTGGAATAATTTCCCCACTTGGATCATTATAGCTAAGTGGATTATTCCAAACATACCCATACCTATTAAAACTTTGCGTATTGTATGGATCTTGAATGTAGTTATCGGGCGAAAGAAAACGTCTTAATTGCGCATCATACATACGCCCATTCATATGGATTAGCGATACTTCAAAAAAGTGTTCGTGTCCTGTATAGCCACGCCCAATTAATGAGTCATGATTAAATTCAGCTGTAGCATTTCCTTTTTTAAAGGCGTCAGTGACACCCCATGCACCAAATTGACGTTGTTCTAATATGTTTGTAGATGAATCGGAAATTGCAAGAATACTTCCCAGATAATCTCTGTGTAAATACATGTATTCATTGACATCACCACTTGGGTTTCCATCTGTTTTAATGTGCACAATAGGAGCTGTATATCCATTGCCTCCTATATATGTAATAATTTTTGTGCTTCCATTAACATTATCATATACTGTTTCTACAGGAATGATACTTGAATATTGTTTATGATATCTTCTATCCGTTTTATTTTCGTCCAATCCGCCATAAAACGAATGTGTACGATTCATCATAGGACCATATTCAAAACTTACACGTCCTTTTTCTTCTTCAAAAATTTCAATAGGTTTTTTGAAAGCATTATAGGTAATTTGTTGCAAGCTATTTTGTTGATAGTATAAATCTCCTTGATTATTTAAATCAACATTTGCAAGTTGGTACATACTAGCGCTCGTATAGTTATAATCTCCAACAAATGAATTGTTAGTAATACGTCCACGGTTGTCATATGTGTTATTTTGCGAAGCCGGACCATTGATATGTGTTAGTCTATCTAAATTGTCATGTGTAAAGCTTTCATTCCAATTTGTAAAGGCATAATTTTTACGACTGTTTAAGATACCTCGTTGCGTATCAAAACTGTAATCCATTCGTAAAGCCTGTACGCCTCCAGTTGAGCTTTCTTTATCCGTAATATTAGTTAAGAAACCATATTGGTCATACTGTTTGGTTTTTGTAATACCATTTCCTAATAGAACATCCAACACTTGCCCTCTGGCGTTTTCGTCATTTACTTTCCAAAGTAGATTATTGGTATTGAAATCTCTTGTTTCTGTGAGAATACCAGCTGAATCATATGTGTTTTTAGTTTTTATATTACTATTTACACCCGAACCAGAATGATTGCTAATGTAGTTTTCACTTGATACTCTTCCAAAGGAATCAAATGTCATTCGTTTTTCAAAATTTCCTGTTTCTGTTGTTTCCTTTATTTTGTTTAAACGTTTGTAACTATCGTAGTAATAATTGTATGTATAGTTAGAATATGTATTGCTTCTACTATTAGTACCACTTATGCTATTTAGTAATTTAGTTGTTCCATCATATAAATAATTTGATGAAAGATTTGTTTGATCTCCATTTACCGTCTTAGTATCCAAACGACCATACGCATCATATCCATATGTAGTAGTTCCTTTTGGACTGGTTTCTTCAATAACTTCACCTAAAATATTGTATTGGTATGAATATGTTCCTGCCGAAGGATCAGAAAGTGATGCTTTACGTCCCCAACCATCTATAGTTACTGAAACAGTGTGACTACCATAATTTGCAGATTTCATTGCTCCATTACCAAAATACTGATAGTTAATAGTTCCGCCAGGATCTTGAAGTGTGGCTATATTACCTGCAGCATCTTTAGTGGTTGTAATTGTTTTTGTACCATCATCAACTGTAATAGAAAGTCCATTATAAGTTGTATTGATTACTTTTCCTGTAAACGAAGTATTTGTTACCTGCCTACTATATTGATCATAAAAAGTCTGATTCCAATGTGTTGGGCTACTATTGCTGAAATATGGTTCGCTTTTTCTAGTTTGACGTCCCATGACATCATACTCAAAGCGTCTTTGTACCCATTTGTTATTAAGACTCAACCTTTTACTTTGTACTAACCATCCAAAAGAGTTGTAATACATTTTTTCATCTTCTCCTTCAGGATAATCAATGTTTTTGGTAAAACACCAACCTAAACCAGAAATATATTCCTTGGCATATGTATAAGCAGTTTCTTTTCCTAAGTAATCTGTTTCTTTTGTCAAACGTTGCCAACCATCATATTCCAACATAGTTGTTAGCCCGTAAGGACTCACAGAGGAGGCTGGGTTACCAGTAGTATTGTTGTAGGTAAATGTAGTTTCCAGACCAAGTACATCCTTACTCTTGGTCATAAAACGACCACTAGCATCATATTCGTATTCCTCCACTCTATTGGATATCCCTGAACCACTGGTAGTTTTTTTTGTGGTATTTCCAAATGCATCAAATAGGAAACTCTCCGTAAGCCAAGGTGTCCCATTTCCTTTGTTTTTAGTTTGAGTCACTAAGTTATTACTATATGTAAACTGTACTTCTGAACTGTATGAATTTCCATTTAACACATTGACCTCGGTCTTTTTAGTAGGACGACCAACATGGTAATATTGACTTGTGGATGTAGGATTGTTTGAAAACAGATAACTTACTGTTTTAGAACCTCCTGTAAATGTAGTATTGATAGATAGCGGATTTTTATATGTATCATAGGTATAGGTTTCCGTAGAACTAATACCTTGTAAGCCATCTTCTCTTACAATTTGAGTCGGCACGTTGACAAATACTTTATTTGAAAGTAGTTGTGTTGAATAAGTATAGGTTGTTTTACTTGCAAAACTAGACGGCAGATAACTTGAAGACGATGTAGAAACCCATTGTTCTGTCATAGCGGCTCGTTTTTGCATGTCGTATTTGGATACATCCCAGAGCTGTCCTACATCATCACCAAACCAATTGGATTTTTTAAATTCTTTAAAACCTAAAAAGCCGAGTCCTTCAGCATTTGAAACTGCTCCTTTGTATTGATATAATTGTTTTTGTGTTTGACCGCCACCAGTATGTTTTGCTTCGCTAACTACTTTTAAAGATGGTGCCACATTGATATTGACAAAAGGATAGTTTTCATTATAATCCGGGGAATAGATATATGTAGCATATGGTGATGAGTTATCTGTAACTCCAATACGTTCGTAGAGAATATCAGTTACAACACCGTTATTGCTAATTCTTTTGAGCGAAGTATCTTTTTTACTGTCTCTTCTAAATTCATACGTATGTACATTATTTCCATCAATATAGGCGTATTCTAAATTGCTATTTGTTCCTTTAGCTTCTAAGAATAATGGAATACCAAATTTGGTAACACCATTGTTTACTGCTAAAGAATTGGTTGTTAGTTGGAAAGATGGTGTACTTTCACTACTATTTTGTTTGTTGGTATATAATTGCAATCTATCACTAACAACATTATACGACGAGTATGGTGATACTACTTCATGTTTTAAGATGTCTGATTTCCCATCACCATTGTAATCCTGTGCTATGTAATGATACTCATACAAAGGGTTGCTCATTGAAACACCATTTACATTTCTTGATCCGTTATGTACGTAGTTTTCTTTGTATAGAATTCCGATACTTTTTGAATAGTAATAGATGTTATTGCCTCTTGAAAGATAAAAACGCCATGTAGAACTATTTTCAGCAGAAGGCTGTACAAAATCCGTTTTTCCATCACCATTATAATCTCCAAATAAGATTGGTTTGTCTTTATCGATATGACTATATGATAAGTATGCAATTTGCACCAATTGATTGGAAGAATTCATAGAATATACTCTAACCAATCCATCTCTAAAGTGCATTAAATCTGTTTTTCCATCACCATCAAAATCCAATCCAAATAGTTTATCAGAATTATCTTGAATACGGTATGCTAACGAACCAATATTAACAGCACTTGTACTTGCCGTACGCTTTAAATCTACAAAGTATACTTCTGAGTTTCCTTGTGAAACTGATTCACTTTCACATTCGCATTCATCATACCCGTAATCGTCCCATGGATCATATACTTCGTCGCAAACTGTTCTATAATACCTTTTAGGAATGGCTAAAACATCTGTTAATCCGTCTCCGTTAAAGTCTCCACTTATATATTTTTTTGGAATTTTTCGGTCTTCATTACTGATATTTCCGCCGTAACTACAATAGTCTATCGGAGCAGGTCCTATTGGGAAATTTACATTTTTATCATACTGTAATACAGGTCCGTATGCCGCCATTGCAAAAGTTCTAAAACGAACTGTAGAATTGGAACTATTAATGGTTTCTCTTGCCGTAGTTATTCCTTGTTGTGATAATATTTTTCCATTCCATGATAAAATGGTACTTGCAAAAACATCATCAAATTTTTCCGTATTTACCGCATATCCCAACGAAATACCTGAACCGTAATCATCAAAAATATCCATGAATACATTCAGTTTATTTCTCGAATTTTTATTGTAGGTAATAAAGTCCATCTTTCCATCACCATTCAGCTCTCCAACAGCAATTCTGTCGGTATTGTAGTTAATTCCTGGATAAATGTCTAATGTATTACCATCTCTTGTTACACCGCTTGAAGAGTATTCATATGAAAATGTGATTGATGGAAACGATTGATTTGAACCATTGTATTCTCTAATTGACGACATTCGTTGATATCCTAATGAAGTTGTGTTATGCGAAAGTTGATATTTTCTGTACAATTGTCCGCCGCCTTTTACCTCAATACGATCTAAAATGTTGCTTCTTTTAAATGTGATTCCTTGCACATAAGAAATATCTGGTCGTGTTCTGGTTTTATAATAAAAATAAATATCATTTGGAGGTGTTGTCCCTGTTCGTGATCCGTAACGTATTCTATTTATACGCAATAAGTTATTACTCTGAGAATAATTGTATTCAATGTAGTTTCCTTGTGGATCTTGTCGTTTGTACAACGCCCATTCCAGTCTTCCTCTCGAAGATCCACTATTACCATACCAAGCACGTGTTCCGTCAGGATAGAAAACTATAAAATAAGATGGTCCGTACGAAGCCCCATATGGAGAAGTTCCATACGCTTTGATTTTGATATTTGAAAAGTTTTCAGTTTGGTATTCCGAACTATTTGCTCCATAAGTTCCTGATTTTAATAGCAGTCGCTGTCCGTCAAAAGCAAATCTATCTTTGTTATCAAAATCTACTCCGTCAATAAATCCATCATGATATTTTGTAGATGAGATTCTTGTAATAGTTGATAAACCTTCAATATTCCATCCCCAACCTGCAAGACCATTAGCTGCCTGACTACTAAATGACAGAGCAATACTTGGAGCAATGTCTTTAATTCCAGGTGGTAAAGTTAAAGGTACACGATAAGAGGCAGCACCTGATAATGAAACTGCAAATCCATCAGGAGTGCTTCCTGCTGACACCGTAGGTATAACAGGTGGATCAATAGGATCGATAGGGTCAATCGGATCTATTGGATCTATCGGGTCTATGAAATCTATACAATCTCCAGTAATTGGATCAATTAAACATGGTTCATCAATAAGTCTATTCTGTAATGCATTAGCGGCTTTTATTTTATCATTTTTGGTTACTTTAATCTTTTGAAAATCCATTTTTTTAGTATTAGATGGATCTTCAAGAAGTTTATTAGGAGTTTGTGCAAAACCAACAAATCCTGTGAAAAGTAATACGAAGCTTATATAATATGTCTTTAATTTCATTGTTCTGGCTGTTTAGTTTTTGATAATTTGCTCGTTTGCTACTGTCCCATTAGAAAAGTGCATGTGAATAAAATAAATTCCTGACGTCATATTGCTCAGATCTATTTGCATTTGATTAGTAGGACTACTAATATTTATCACCTTAACAAGAGCTCCATTTACACTATAGATACTTATTAAATTTGTTAAATTAAAATCTTTCCCAGATAGCTGAATGGTTACCTGACCATCGGTTGGGTTAGGAAAGATTGAATGCTTTACATCAAGTATATCTTCCTCTTCTTCAATTTCTTCT
The DNA here is from genome assembly GCF_056033805.1 of Kordia sp. E. Lineage (NCBI taxonomy): Bacteria > Pseudomonadati > Bacteroidota > Flavobacteriia > Flavobacteriales > Flavobacteriaceae > Kordia > Kordia sp. E. Next base: position 309,118 of record NZ_JBRASR010000003.1, on the reverse strand, counting down.
CCTGGTAATAGCACATCCGTTTGTTCTGGTACTACTGCACCTTGCTCTTCTTCTATTTTGACACCTTCTTCATTAATTGTTCTATTAGATGGCGCTACAGGAGAGCAGAACCCATCTTGAGCACAGTAAAAACGTTGTTTTTGATTTCCAGCAACATCATAACTAAAGATGAGTGTCGAATTTTCATTAAGATGTAATAATTCTTTAATAGTAGGCTCATTTCCTGTTATTGGATCAATTCGCGGAGCCCAAAAATATTGTCTATCAGAGATATCAGTATCATAATAAAGGTAAGATCGATGTCTTAAAGCCGTAACTGTATTTTTTTGTTTGTAATCTGTTATACTTGTTACCTCTTCTCCTGTAACACCGTCGTAAATACGTCCAAGGTTTGTTGTTGAAGAATAACTACTTTTATGAAGGTACCCTACAACCAAATACCATCTATTTAGTTTTGGTAAATCTCCTACCCAGAAATATGGGTTAGAATTGTAAGTACCATTAAGCCCTAATGAACCACTATTGTTGGCATAAAAACCTAAATAAGAATGCCCGTTATTTGAATTCGTTTTCTTTAACCAAACACTAAATCGATATGTTGTATTATGATTTGTACTGTTAATCCAACCTGTATTCCAACCACCATCAGCATTGCTTGAACTATCATTCCCACCTTTCCAAAGAACAACTTCTTCTCCTACATGATTTCTTCCCAGTTCTCTACAGTTTTCATCTGTTGTTCCATTCATTCCAAATCCTGATACAGAACCGCATCCAACTGTCCAAGATGATGTGTTTAAAAGATTCGTATCTGCTCCATCTAAACCTAGTAGACTTGAAATTGAAGGCTCATCTCCATCCACCATTTCCATACGTGGAGCATAGAAAAATTGCCTGTCTGAAGTATTTGTATCATAGTATAAATAAGTCCTATGTCTTAGCTTTGTTGTTGAATTAGCAAATTTGAAGTCTGTGATATTGACAACTTTAGTTCCTGTAGTAGGATCATATATGCCTCCATAACTTAAGTTTGAATTATAATTTTGCCCATGAACATAGGCTACTAACATGTACCATTTATTAAGCTGAGGTAAATCACCAACCCAGAAATAAGGATTGGCTCTAAGACTTCCGCTCAAATTTAAAATAGAATAATCGTACATCGTTGTATCTGAGCCACTTTGCCATTGTTGACAGCCCAAATAAGTACTTCCATCATTCGAATTTGTTTTTTTTATCCAAACAACAAGACGATAGGTTTCTGTATTGTCTATTGGAACATAGCTGGCGTTCCATCCACCATCACCGTCACTTGCACTGTCATTTCCTCCTTTCCATAAAATTGAGGAACCTCCAAATGGATTAGTACCAAATTCTCGGCTATTTTCACTGGTAGCCCCATTTTGTCCAAAACCAGAAACTGAACCGCTACCAACAGTCCAAGTTGAGGTATCTAATAAGTTTTGTGCTTTTATAAAAGTAGAGTTAAACACAAAAGCAAATAAAATAATGAGTAGTCTTAACTTCATATTTTGTTATTTAAAAATTGATGTAGTATTCTAATCAAATAAACGTAAAAAAAATATAAATACATGGGCTTTCACCTTTAAAAAACTCACTCTAAACACTGATTTTTAAAGATTTACGGTTTTACCGTAATTCCTTTACAGAAAACATATTTTTATTAAACCAAGACTCTTTTTGAATTTACAATGAATTTTCTGACGGAAGTATTCACATTACAAAAAACTTAGGACACTACTGAATTTTAGGAACTATAGAAGTGATTTAAAAGATTGAGAAATTTTTGTTGAAATAACTTCAACAAAAAAGAGTCAAAACTAAACGTTTTAACTCTTTTTTATATACTCACTTTCAAGAAATTATCTGATATTATGAATCAACTTCATTTTCAAAACATTTCTCAATAATATAAATGTATTGTTTATTGAATTGGAACTGGACATGCAAAATATCGAATACTTTTAGGATATTGGCAAGGTCCAGGATTTCCTTGATAGCCTGGACATGTTACACGATCTGCTGCAAACGTAGGACAGACATATTGTGTGCCTCCAGTTATCTTTTCTTTCGCTAAGTTAGAAATGACTTTCCTATTTAGCTTTAAATTTTTAAGATGCTTTTTTTTCATGGTTGTAAAGTTTTGGTTATTAGATAATAAAATACTCCAAAAATGACACAAAAAGAAACTAATGTGACGAATGCATAGCTTTTGTGGCGAAATATTGAAAAACTACAGCTATTTCACAATCCAAAACATCTTTTAAGCTAATTTATAATGCACTAGGCTGATCAACCTGTTTTTATAAAACGAGTTGAATCACTCTTAAACAAAATCAACATTAGGAATACATTTGAAGAGTAAACATAAAACACAGTTGAGCCAAATACTCAGCTATATTTTCTGTGCTTTTTATTAACTCTAAAACACCATCTCAATGTCGAATTCAACATTTACCCAACCATCAACAAACTGCGGATGGGATCTCGTAAGCAGCATGAACAGTTCAGGAGTGAATTATTTCTTGAATAAAATGATTCCTAAAAGTTTTGCTCTTGGTATTGCCAACAATTATGGGCCCTATTCTATTTATACGAATCCTAGCGGAGCTACTACTGAAATAACAACAACTCAAAACATCATAAAAATTACGATCCCAATTACTGGAAATCCTAATCCTGCTGATGATACAAAGCCTTCAATTGAGGAAGGAAGTACGATGACAATTCAATTTAATGTATCTAATATGGTCATCAGTACACATGAAGACGGACCAGCTGGAACTGTGTACATTTCATGGAAAAGCCCAAACATCGGTCTAATCGTTACGAGTTCGTTAGTTGGAGGAATGGATGAAGTTGACTTTAATGCGGCAATGACCACTTTAATCAACTCGTATTTAACCAAAGAAACGGCGTTAAAAATGAAACTTCGCTTTGGAGTTTATGGGCTAGTAATCAATCCAACGTATTGGAATTTTATTTCTATTCCAAACGGAAGTTCTAATCAGCTTACAGCATTGGCGATGTTTGATTACCAAGATGCTCCGCCTCAAAATCAAAATTCAGTTTTTCAATTCAACGATGCTATTAAAGTTCCTGATGGTTCCAACATAATTATATCCTTGGCAGATTATACCATTTTAGGAGATGTGGAAAACTTACTCATACGTAAAGGGTTTGGTATTTTTGATGATTCAAGTTTTAACTTAACGCAAGAAAATGGTCAATCAAAATTAAGCTTAGTAGACAGGATAGCATTGATTAAGCATTTATTCATTTACTTAATCACCTTTACTGTTAATATTGTTCCAAATGGATTAAAATTCTTAATCAGATTGTCAACACCAGTGGTTATTTTTAACGATGTTACGGCAACTGTCAACGCCGTTCCTGAAGCAACACGTGATACAAAAGGGCAGCCGATCGATATTACGCTCAAAGACACGAAAGCACCTGTAGAACCGAATTTTGGCTGCATATTAATTGTTGCCTTTATCCTTATCATGTTAATTATCGTTGCTGCAACGGTTTCTGGAACATTGCTTTTGTTATTAGGTATTATTTTGGTAATAGTTGCTGCCATCGGCATATATTATCTTTTTAAAAGTGCCGCAGATGAAATTTCCGAAAAACTGGAGGGTAAAATGGAAAGTTTTCAAAAAACGCGGTATAATAAAAACCAGAACTTTTTTATCAATGACATTGTTTATAATGAAGCAATTATCATGCAAGGTGTTATTGGAAGTCCAGATTTTACGATCTCGCTTGTGAATGACACTACGCAATCGCCCGTAATTTATGCAAACGTTGAAACCAGCGTTACAATCAATTTGATAAATAATACTTTGAATCCTATCGCCTTGAACGATTCAAGTTCAGGAAATCCGACAAAAGTAACGATTCAATTGCCTGACTTTTTCAATAGCGAGGATTATACGAATCTATCGATAAACCAAACAGGGTGGAATTATGAACTCTCGGGGCAACTCTTAGTATTAACAAACAACAGCATTGAAACTTGGAACGAAGGAGCATACAACAGCATTCCATTAACAATAAATGGGTTGACTTGTTCGAATGATACCAACGCAACAGATTCTGTTCAAGTAACCGTGGAGAATACGGCGTATCCAAATGAAATTGAGACAGCAACACGATTGACACTGAAGAAGTTTGAACCAACGATGTATCCAACTTCGTGGGAGATTGTAAATATTGATGAAAGCGGATTCCAAAATTTCAGTGAATCATCTGGTACAGTAACTGTTGATAGTTCTACGAATACATTTATTGTTCTAGCCACAGCAACCTTAGAGAGTGGTATAGGTGAAGATATTCTTTGGCAATTTGGATATCAATTCACAAACAATTCAAATGGGCAACCAACCTTGACAGCAAAGCTTCAATCGACTGGACGTCCTTCACAGGAAGAAAGCGGAACTTCCTTGCCAATAAATTCAGACATCACTTCGACTGCCTTCTATAAAGGAGTATTTGGACAGACAGGAATCGCAATCAATTTTGTACAATAAAATTAAATAGTAAGTAATTAAAATTAGAGAAAAGCACGATACGAGAAAGTGTCGTGCTTTTGCTTTTGTATCGTTTATGCTATTGGTTCGTTTTCTTTTCCTAACTTAGTTCCAACCAACGAAACTAACCATATACAAACAGGCTTTAACCAATTATGACTTACGAAGAAAGCACTACAGAAGACATAATAGAGCGAAGAGGTTATCGAAAGAATATAAAAGGTGACAAATTCTCATTATATATTTCGAATTATCCTTCAAATGCAAAATATTTGAAATCCAGAATTGGAAACTCAAATTTAGTGTTAGCAGAATTATGTTGCAGTATTGGAATTACTTTAGAATATTTAGCACCTAGTTTTAAGAAAATAATTGGTCTCGATATTGATAAAGATATTCTAAAAACCTGTAAAGTTAATTTAACAGAAGCTGGTCATATATCTAAAACCGAACTTATTCATGGAAATGTATTTGATGATAATATATTAAAAAGTATCAATGCAGATATAGTAATCTATGATATTCCTTTTTGGTATCCACATACACAAGAAAACCAAGGTGATTTAGTGTTAAAAAACCCTCCATTAAAAGAGTTGATAAAAAAGATACAAGAAAATATCACGTCAAATATTATTATTTTTTCACCTCCTGAATGGAATTATGAGTATTTTAAAAAACAATTGGGAACTATTGAATTTGAACAAGTTTTCATAAATAAAACACACAATAGAAATCAAATATATTTGGGGAGTTTAATAAACCAAAAAGGAAAAACAGAAATAAATCTAAGCAGTTATTAAAGAATAACTACAGGTTTGACGAAAATTTAATTTCACAACTGCGAACCAAATACTAAAACAAAAACATTTTCGTAATGATTCTATTTTTCATACGACAGATTGTTTATATAAAAAATCATGTTTTCAAGGAATAAATTTGACTTGAACAGAATTAAAAAGAACTTATGAAGAAGATATTCTTAGTTGCCATAATTGGATTGTTGTTTAGTTGTAATTCATCTGCTCAGAAAAAAGAAAGCGACACAAAGGAGCAAGAAACTTTCAAGGTTACTAAAACCAAAGAAGAATGGAAAAAACTGTTAAGCGCAGAAGCTTATTATGTACTTCGTGAAGCTGGGACAGAACGCGCTTTTTCGAGTCCGTTAAATAAGAATTACAAGACAGGTACTTATCATTGTGCAGCTTGTAACACACCTTTATTTAAGAGTAAAGATAAGTTTGATTCTGGAACAGGTTGGCCAAGTTTTGATCGTGAGATTGAAGGAAATGTTTCTTTTTCAACGGATTACAATATTGGTTACGCACGCACCGAAGAACATTGTGCAACTTGTGGCGGACATTTAGGACATGTTTTTAATGATGGACCAAGAAAAACTACAGGGAAAAGACATTGTATTAATGGTGTTTCTTTGAAGTTTGTTCCTGAGAAATAGACTTCTTAGACTTGCTTTACGCTTAGATTTACTTAAATTGTTAACCTTGTTCATATAGACGACTTAGATTTTATGGAAAACTTATTGGAAGAAATATTAGGTTGTAGAATTTGTCAAGATCATCTGCAACTTGGTCCAAATCCTGTGTTGGCTGCACATGAATCGTCAAAGATTATTTTAATTGGACAAGCGCCAGGATTGAAAGTTCATCAAAGTGGAATTCCTTGGGATGATATGAGCGGAAGACGATTAAGGCAATGGCTCAATGTGTCTGATGAAGTTTTTTATGATGCAGAAAACATTGCATTAATTCCTATGGGTTTTTGCTATCCAGGAAAAGGAAAATCTGGTGATTTACCACCACGGAAAGAATGTGCAGAAACTTGGCATGAACAGTTATTATCTAGAATGCAAAAAGCAGAATTGGTATTGCTTGTTGGACACTATGCACAGAAGTATTATTTAAAAGAAAAAGCAAAGAAAACCTTAACCGAAACCGTTTCAAATTACGAAGATTATCTTCCAAAATACTTTCCGTTACCACATCCATCACCAAGAAATCGTTTTTGGTTGAGCAAAAATCCTTGGTTTGAAAAAGATGTGATTCCTAAATTACAATCAGAAGTTTCAAGATTATTAGATTCTTAACGATATTGTTTCAACTGTATACTACGCATCATTTTTAGTATATTTACCGTATGGAGAAACGGTACTTTGTCTTAAAGAAAGGCTATTTGAATATTAATGAAGATTTTTTCTATTTCAGCGATCATGGAAATTGGGAAACTTGTAAAATATTAGAAGAAACTGAAAATCCAAAACTGACATTTTTTTATGTTTCTAATCATATTATTAAAATTACATATTCCATTATTATAATTGCTATTGCACTTTATTTTATTACTGGTGAAATTAACTTTTCTGCAGGTACATTGCTTTTTGGGGTTGTACTACATTTTCTAAATCGTAGATATAAAATAAAGCATTTTAAAATTCCTCTTCATAAAGTTGAACGTATACAGGTTATTAAAAATAAGCTTGTACTAACGTTTGCCAATATTAAAAATGAACAAATTGTTCATACAGTACAACTAGATGATAGAAACGAAACTGAAGATATTAAGAAGTATCTTAAAGAATATTTTAATCAAAAAGTTAAGGTTGCATGAGTTCTATAGCTGAAAATTATTTAGAAAGTACACGCAAACAATTTGCCTATTATAAAAGTCTTGGTGATAAAACTTTTGCGCAATTGAATGAAGATGATATTCATTGGCAACAAAACGAAGACAGTAATAGTGTTTCCATTATTGTAAAACATATTGTTGGAAACATGCTGAGTCGGTGGACAAATTTCCTTACGGAAGATGGTGAAAAAGAATGGCGACATCGCGATACAGAGTTTGAAGCTACATATAAAACAAAAGCCGAAATGATTACTGCTTGGGAAAAAGGCTGGAACTGTTTGTTTGATGCAATCAATCCGTTGCAAGCAGAAGATGTTTCACGAATTATTTACATTCGAAATCAAGGACATACGGTTTTAGAAGCTATTACACGACAATTGTGTCATTATCCATATCATATTGGACAATTAACTTATATTGCCAAATTGATTCGTGGGAATGAATGGACTTCTTTATCAATTCCGAGAGGACAATCTTCAACGTATAATACAGACAAGTTTAACAAAGAGAAAAGTAAAAAGCATTTTACGGATGACTTGTAAACTCCTTGAGTTGTTAGACTATGCCAACTAAATTTACCGTTTGAGTGTTTGAATTTCTGATCGGGTTTCTAGTTTTTTGACAATTGAAAAGATCGTGAGTCCAAGTATAACTGCATATCCAATAATAAGTTTTACAGTTCCGAATGTTGCCAAACCAATAGCGATTCCTGTAATTCCTCTTGCAGCTTCGTATTCGTAACCTTGTCCCATTTGAACAGCAAAGTAAGTTGCCCAAAGAAAAATAGCGGTTAAAACGATAATTCCTATAATTTTTGGGCGTACATATGTAAATGCATCTGGAATTTTGGATGTGTACTGAAAAGAGCTGAATTCACTTTTTAAGTATTCAAAGATTTCATCTTTTAGTGTTTCATCTTCTACAAACAATTCTTCTTCTAAATCTTCACCCAATACTAATTTGATATGATTGACTCCTCTTTGATTGATGATTCCTTGAATGTAATTATAAGGTATACCATGTAAACTTTGCAAAACTTCTTGTTTACTTTGATCAGATTCTACCGAAAGCCTGTTCATGATTTCAACACTTGGACTTCCTTTACAAATACGATTATCATGAATGATGATGAGTTTATCTGATTTCTTTCCCTTGGGTTTCCAAATTTTATCCAATTGTATGTTGATTTTGTATTGAGTTGTAAATATATATGTTTGAAATTACTTTTTTATTCTTATTCCGAACGCACACGTTTTATCCAAGTATAATCATATACACTTGCATCAATAAATTGTTTTTCACCAGTTTCTTTATTGAGAATTTCATTGTAATCGTGATCTTTAAAGAATGGACTTTTAAATATAGTATGAATATCTAATCCTAAAAATTGCAACTTCCCTACCATATGATTGAATTCATATGTATTTGACAGATTCTTTTCTCTTAAGATATAATTCCCAATGCTGTTGCACAAAGAAGCATACCCAACACAGTTTGCTATTTGCGTTGTAAAATTAATATTTGGATTGTTTGAAGCTTCTGCTACTTCAAAGTATAATTGTTTAGCAGTAATTTCTAAACTAAGTTTAATAATATCATCTATCGTTAACTCTTTTTCTTTTATAGCAGTTTTAATAGTTTGCACAAGATTTTTGTTCGTGATTACATAGCTTTTTCTAGTATCAATTTTAGTGTAATTCACTAGTTTCCGATACAAGAATCCTTTACATATAAATAGTAAAACAAACACTATACATGCGTTTTTCATGTATTTCTTTAGCCTACTCATTATTCCTTGCATATTTTCTTGCGAAGAAAAAAACTATAAATAACATGCATGTTATTGCTAATGAAATGGCTAATCCAACATAGCTAAAGAGTTTAGAATCTTCATATATTATTGATGTGAATTGCCCTATGGCATAAACTATTATTCCAGAAATACTAGCAAGTAATGCTAGTACAATTGTCAAATATTTTGGGTTTGTGTAGCGTGTGATTATTGACAAAACGATAACTCCTACAAACACTTCTGCAATAGTATAAAAGAATATTCCACTAATTAGATAGAATACATTGTCATCAAAATTTCCCATAGAAATTTGAGAAAACTGTACTAATGCTAACGACCCAAACAGGAAGCCTAAAGCAATTTTTAAAAATCGAGATTGATGAAATTTTAACCAGATAATCCCAAATATTATAAGTAATGGTATTAGAAGAACTGCATCAATATAATCTAATATTCCTTTCGAAAAATAGGCTTCTATTCCATTCATAAAACTTTCATCTCCTAGCAACATATATCTAGGAGTTGACGATATTTCATATAATCCCCAAAAAGCTACTGAAACAAATATTGCTAATATTACATAAAGTATGTTATTACTTGACAAACTTTGCGCATCATATTCTAATTTTTCTGATGTTTCAGAGATCAGTAAGGATAATGAAGATGTTACGATATACATTATAGCTACAGTTCCAAATCCGATAAGAAAACCAAATTCATTACTGATATATGCCAGTAGAGCAACACCAATAAATGCGCCAATATTTATAATTAAATAGTAAAGTGAAAAAGCTGAATCTAAGTATTTTGGTTTATTGTAATATGTTTTTCCATAGACTGCTAACATGTTAGGTTTTAAGAACCCAGAACCGAGTGTCATTAAGACCAACCCTGTATATAACATATATATATCTTGAATACAAACAATCACGCATCCAAAAGCAGCTAACACTCCACCAAGAAGTATCGATTTTTTATTTTTCAATATAAAGTCTCCAAAAATCCCTCCTATTAATTGAGTGAGTAATAAAAAGAGTGATAAATACATATAAATAGTTATCGCTCCAAGGTTTACCATTTGAAATGTTTCACTTATCATATACAGGATAAGTATTGAACGAACTCCATAATAACTCATTCGTTCGAATAAAAGTGAAAATGTAATGACAACTGTATTGTTGATTCTTTTTTGTTGTATGCTATTTTCCATAAATAGAAGTGTATGTTTTTTATGCATAAATAATTTTAGATCAATAGTGTAGAATTACTTCCCTTTTTTAACTGTAGAACTTGCCGTTGGTTTTATTCTTTCATCTAAAACTTTGATAACTAAGTTTTTTAAATCATCATATTTAAAAACTTCATCAAAGCCATAACCTATGGTACTATGTACATTACCTTTATCCATTCCAAGCATATATCTTGCTTCTCCGAGTTCTATAGCAATTGGAGAGTTTTCGGTTTGAATTGTGCAATTGATTCCTCCATCTGCATTCAACACATAAAAAATATGCTTGTAATACAATTTACTTTTTGTGTCTTCATATCTTTCAAATACTCGAATCTTTTTGTCTTTCCAGATAAACTGATCAAAGCAAAACATATTGTTTAAGTTTCCTTTTAGCAATCCATCTTTTTGTGCTTTGTATAGTTTTTCACGAAACAAGTTTGCCTTTTCGTATTCTTTATTTCCGTAATATACTTGTATTAATTTTGAATAGGTTTGGTAATCATTTGGAGCTTTTTCTAATAATTCGAAATATGCAATTTCAGATTTATCAAAATTCTGATTTAAGTATTCATACAATCCAATGTTATATAGAATTGTGATATATGAATTTGTATTTTTCTCTACACTGTTTTTTGCTTTATAAAATGCTTCTAATGCTTTTTCTTCTTGATTAAGTTTAGCATATACTTGCGGAATCATGATGAATGAACGATCTGTAGGGTTTTCAGTCATCGTTCCTGTTTCATAAGCTTCCAATGCTTTTTTAAATTGTTTTGATGTAAAATATGCATCTCCCAAACTGCTGAAAAATTCACCATCGGAATCATCTAATTCAATTCCTTTTTTTATCAATACAATTGCTTTATCAGGTTGATTCATATAGTTATACGTAACTCCTTTCATGTGATACGCTTTTGCAAACTCAGGGTCTTTCTCAATGGCTAACGTCATCATTTTTAGTGAATTCGCATCATCAGAAGTCATAAAATAAGTCATGCCAATTAAAAAAACGGCTTCTGCTTCATAATCGTTTGCTTTTGGCGCGTGTGTACTTTTTATGAGATCAAATTTCTGTTGATCAAAAAGCATTTTTAATTCGTCTGTAACTTCATTTTGTGCAAAAACATTGATACTCAAAAAGCAGATTAACAGTGTAAGAATGATTCTTTTCATAATAAAAAAGTGTGAATTGGTATGTATATTCGATTTTATGTAAACGAAATATACGCATCATTTTTTAAAATAAATCCATAAAAAAAGCACAAACTATGTAGTTTGTGCTTTTACAATATGCATTTACTCCATTATTTACGAACAAAACGAACATTCTGAATTCTTCCTGAACTCACTAAAATTTCTTTAATAGTTCCATCGGTATCTTTTTCAAACGAAAGGTTATAATCTTCCACTAACATTTCATCTGCATACACTAACAAACCTTTTATTGTTTGCTTGCCCATTTTTACTTCGTACGAATCTGCTTTTATATGTTTTATGGTAAACGAAACGTCCGTTTCATAATTTTTAAATGTACCATTCAATGCTTTAAAGTTAAACGTACTTAAATCACTTTCAATACGTGTTAATGTAAATGGCGCTACTGATGAATAATACGCTGTAATTTGCATAATTCCGTCTTTATTTTTTGTAAATTCTTGTTTAAAAGGCGCATCATTCCATTGCTGAAAAACATTCGCAGCTTCACGAATTAATCTCATATCATTTCGACCTGAACGCAACATGTACAAATCACCATCACGTTCTTCAAACTTCATAATATATCCACTTTTCGTTCTATAAATTCCCAACACATCTTCAATAGTTACCTTCTCGCCTATTCTTTCAGGTGTGATTCGGAATGTTTCTTTTTCGTTGGTTTTGTTTAATAAAACGTCTGCCATTTCGAATGTTTGACCTGTTGGATCAATTTTTCCACTATTAATCATCGTAACAATTGAAAAGTTTTTTGAAGGAAAACGTGTTACATATGCTTTCCAAGCACCTGTAGAACCTGCGTGAAATGCATATGAAACTCCTTTATATTCGGCAAATTCTAAACCATAACCATACTTTTCAATAGTTGCATTTGCAATTGGTTGTTGACTTTTTTCTAGAATTTCTGTTGAAAAAGCATCACTTTTCTTCGTTTGAATAATTTTTTCCCATTGCAATTGATCTTGTAATGTGGTAAAAATATTTCCATCACCATGAATATTACATGTCCAATTGTAGGTTGTCCAGGTATTGAAATTGAAATATGGTTTTGCAATTGGTCTTTTTATATTATTAAAATCAGAAACAAATGAAGTGTTTGGCATTCCTAATGATTGAAAAAGCTTATTTGTATACGCTACAAAGCTTTGTCCTGTTACTTTTTCAATAATTTGTGTCAGTACAATATAATTGGAGTTACTGTAAGAATAGTTGGAGCCTGGTATGAAGTTTAAATCGTTTTGCTTCGCTAATAATTCCATCGCTGCTGCATTATCAAACTTTTTTTTCCACCACGTAATCCCTTGTAAACTCCACAAATCATGCACACCACGAATTCCGCTAGAATGATTTATTAAATGTTTTATTTGAATCGGCTTTTTGACATTTTTATAGAGATTTGGTAAATACTTCCGAATATCATCATCCAAACTCAATTTGTTTTTTTCAACCAACGTCAACACAGCAAATGCTGTAAATTGTTTTCCGGTAGAAGCAATATTGAATCGTGTATCTTTTCCAATAAAAATACTATCTTTTAGATTGGCAAAACCTGCATAATTTTCATATACAATTTCACCATTTTTGACAATTCCGACGGCAATTCCTGGTCCACCTTTTGGAACATCTTTTATGATTATTTTGTCTAATTGTGTTCGTTGCTCTTCGGTAATTTCTTGTCCGAAAGTAATAAATGATGTAAATAAAAATACTAAGAATACCATATTGAATTTCATTGAATACTGTTTTGCGTTTTTTGATGCTACAAAAATGCTATTCTTATGAATCAAAAGCGCGCCAAATCGTGATTTGACACTTCTTTTTTTAGCTTTTTTTACTAAAATACTCTTTTGGTGTTTGTTGTGTATGTTTCTTAAAAGCTCTGTTAAATGTTGATTTTGAATTAAATCCAGAATCCAAAGCTATTCCTAATAACGTTTTTAAGTCATTTTCATTAGAAGTCACTTTTTTGATCACTTCTTGCGTTCTGTATGAATTTACAAAATCATTAAAGTTCACTTTAAAACCTTTATTAATAATATTTGACACTTTTTTTGGATGTGTTTCTAGTTTGTTTGCTACATCAAATAATGTCAAACTTGGATTTTTAAAAAGCTGCTCAGTAGTCATTAAATCTTCCAACTGTTTCTTCAATTTTTCGTCTTCCGCTGTGATTTCAATTTCGTTTGTATTCGTTTTGGTAACTTCTGCTATTTCTTCTTCCGCTTCCGCGAGATAATCCTCAGAAAATAGTGTTGCCAATTTTGGTTGAAAAGAAGCTTTCATCTTTATGATATGTACATATCCACTTAGTGAGATGTAATAAAACAAAATTGAAAACGAAAGATAGTACCAATATTTCCTTCCAAAATTTGCCCATTCAGGATTTAGAATAAAAAATAAAAATCGAATTAAAAGTAATCCTAAAAAAGCAAGTAAAAATCGTTGAATCCAAGCATATAAAATTGAATCGGCATAACTTACGGTTTCATAAGTTTTCTTTTTATACTTCGCATATAATTTTAGACATTTAAACAAATAGAAAACTAGCATGATAAAACCTAAAACTTGATACCAAAGTGCCATATCTTTATCACGCCCGTCTGCATAAAAATAGTATTCGTCTAGCACTAACGCATCCGTAATCCAAATCACCAAACTATAAATTCCATACAGAATCGCAGGAATGAAATGTAACCAATCTTTTCTCTGAAATTTAAAAGAAATATTTAACGAACTTTTTACATAGAAATACAACAATGGTGGCATTAAGAATAATTGCTGAAATGGTACAAAAAACAGTATTTCACGATATATATCTTGCCCATACCAACCTGCATAACCAAACATAAAAGGTGCAATATATAACGAACATAAAAAGATAAACGCAGCTAACCAAAAGCTTGATTTGTTTTCGTTTCTAATTCCTTTATACATCAACAATATCGTAAATATAAGACCATGAATAAAGAAAATAAGTAAAGTAGAACTTTTGAAACCGAAGCCAAAATGCATTTGATTGATTATTTTTTTTAGGTGATTAGTTTACTGTGAATGTAAGTCAAGCTAATATACATTAAATAATCTCAGGAAAATTACGCTCAAAACGTGTAAAATAGTCTTTTCTATTTCGTTTTAGAATTTCAAGTAATTGATCTGTAACTATTTTCACATATAACAAATTAAATGTGTGAACACGATTATTTACAGTTCCGATGACTAAATCAAAATATCCTCTTTTCCCTCGTTTGTTTACAATGCGAAAATCAACAATGTCATGCCAAAAAATTCGTTTTCCATCACAAATAAAACCAAGTTCGTCAGTAATGAATCTATTTTTTGCAGGTGTATAATATTCTACAACAGCTCTAATAATAGTAAAGCATAAGGCTACAAAAGCAAAAAAGCCAAACAATAATTTGAAACTGTTTCCAACATTGAATGTTAGTATTGAAAAAGTAATTAATGATAACAGCCCAAACTGAAACGAAATACTTCCTTGCTGTATTTCTTTAAATTTGAGTTTATGTGTGTTTTCCTTAGTATAATATTTAGAATAGAATGGTTGACTTGGCAGTATATAATTCTCTTTTTTAAGTCTTAATAAATCGTAATTAGAACGAATATGCTTTAAAATTCCATTGTGTGCTTCAATTTCTTTGCCTTCCACCGCATCAAAATCTAATTGCATATCAGTACATTCTTTTTCAAAATCAGCCACTTTATTTGTGAGCCCACAGGTAATTCCCGCTGCACTGTCAAGAGATCTCAGATTACAGAGTTTACAATAGGCAAGTTGATATGTTCGTTCGTCCGAAATGGGCATAAATATGATACAATAAAGTGTGAATACGAATTTCCAAGATATGGAATTCAATAATATTAGTAGTCAAATTTGAAAGATTGTAACAGACTTTCAATATTTTTTTCTGCAGATGTTGCACTATCAACCTCAATAATTTTACACGAAAGTGAAGCTAACCAATCACGATGAATTTTGATAGAACGTCCAGTAAACTTAAAATCGTCATACCTCGTTGCCCAAGCTAAAAATGCTTGTGATCGTTCTTGAATTATTGGATCTGATTGCAATTGATCTCCATAACGTTCTTGTTCACGCTGTTTGAGTCGTTCCAAACGAATTTCTTTATCTAAGGTTACAAATACTACCAAATCGAACGCTGTTTGCCAATAGTTTCCCCAACTCACCAATGAACCACTGACAATGATATTTTCGTGTTTTTCAAAATCAGTCTGTAGATTTTTAGTTCGAACGGACATTTCTTCTTTCAACTGAAATGGCGGATTTGTAGGTTTCCAATAGTAATCGTCTACATCTAAGTGTTTAAATTCAGTCACATGCGCAAGTTCCTTTGCTAATGTAGTTGTTCCTGAACCTGATGCGCCGATAATGAGGAGTTTCATTTTTTGGGGTTTTGTATCTCAACTATTACTACAATACGTTAGTTGTTACAATGTACTCAAATGTTACGTTTCCTACAAAATTACTTCTTAAGTTTTCAATTGTCATTCCTGCGCAGGCAGGAATATATAGAGGATAAAAGTGGATTCCGCATCAAGTGCGGAATGACAAGCAGTTTCCAAATTTTCACAAACGTCACTTCGAGTGTCCTGAACTTGTTTCAGGATTTATCGAGAAGTACTTTGAAGTGCTAAGCTGTTCTCGATACATTTTTTGCCTATCTCGACTGCGCTCGATATGACAAAACCACTCGAACTGACGTTTACAGGTTAAAAACAAAAATCCATAGAAAACAAATTGACACATTGAACTCAGCCAAAAGACAAAGCCACAACTCATAACTCATAACTCATAACAGACAACAAACCCGCAAACAAACTCCGAGTTAGCGATAGCAGTGGAAAGCCCACAGCGAGTTTGCGAGCGAGGACTTGTAACAAATAGCGCGACCTGAAGCGATAGCGAAAGGAAACTTCCAAAAAATTAATATAACAATTTGATGATTTGAAAATGTAGCAATGTGGAAATTTTGTTCAAATATGTAGGTATTAAAACATCAAAATACTAAGAGCGAAGCGATACCAACAATCTAAAAGCGTAGCAAATTCAACAGATTCCTGCCTACGCGAGAACGAGTCCAAAAGCGAAGCGCGTCCAACAAACAAAAACAATTGCATATAGTTTATAGTTATCTTAGAATTGCGTAAATTTGCATTTCGAAATCAGACAACAAAATTTTAAGATATGAATACATACGATATCATCGTTTTAGGAAGTGGTCCTGGAGGATATGTTACTGCCATTAGAGCTTCTCAATTAGGTTTGAAAGCTGCTATTGTTGAGAAAGAAAGTCTTGGTGGTGTTTGCTTAAATTGGGGATGTATTCCAACGAAAGCATTATTGAAATCAGCACAAGTTTTTGAATATTTGAAACATGCTGAAGATTACGGATTATCAGTGAAAGAATACGACAAAGATTTTGACGCAGTTGTAAAACGTAGTCGTGGCGTTGCTGACGGAATGAGCAAAGGTGTTCAGTTTTTAATGAAGAAGAATAAAATTGATGTTCTTAACGGTTTTGGAACTTTAAAAGCTGGAAAGAAGATTGATGTAAAAGATAAAGACGGTAAAACGACTGAGTATAGTGCACAACATATTGTAATTGCTACTGGAGCACGCTCACGTGAGTTACCAAGTTTACCTCAAGATGGTAAAAAAGTAATTGGATATAGAGAAGCAATGACATTGCCAACACAACCAAAGAAGATGATCGTAGTAGGATCGGGAGCTATTGGTGTTGAGTTTGCATACTTTTATAACTCAATGGGAACAGAAGTGACTGTTGTAGAGTATATGCCAAAAATTGTTCCTGTAGAAGATGCTGATGTATCAAAACAATTAGAACGTTCGTTTAAGAAAAGTGGTATTAAGATTATGACATCTGCTGAAGTGACTTCGGTTGATACTTCTGGTGATGGTGTAAAAGCTACTGTGAAGACGAAAAAAGGTGAGAAAGTTTTAGAAGCTGACATCGTACTTTCTGCTGTTGGAATTAAAACGAATATTGAAAACATTGGTTTAGAAAATGTTGGAATTGCTACTGATAGAGATAAAATTTTAGTAAACGATTATTATCAAACAAATATCCCTGGATATTACGCAATTGGAGATGTTACTCCTGGACAGGCTTTAGCGCATGTTGCTTCTGCGGAAGGAATTTTATGTGTGGAGAAAATTGCAGGAATGCATGTTGAAGCATTAGACTATGGAAATATTCCTGGTTGTACGTATTGTTCTCCTGAGATTGCATCTGTTGGATTAACAGAAGCGCAAGCAAAAGAACAAGGATATGACATCAAAGTTGGAAACTTCCCGTTCTCTGCATCTGGAAAAGCAAGTGCTGGTGGAACTAAAGAAGGTTTCGTAAAAGTAATCTTTGATGCAAAATACGGAGAATGGTTAGGTTGCCATATGATTGGTGCAGGAGTTACCGATATGATTGCCGAAGCTGTTTTAGGTAGAAAGTTAGAAACTACAGGTCATGAAGTATTGAAAGCGGTACATCCGCATCCAACTATGAGTGAAGCTGTAATGGAAGCAGTTGCCGCCGCATATGATGAAGTAATACATTTATAATATATATTTTAAAAAGCTGCTCGTTGAGCAGCTTTTTTTATGCTTTTTTTAAACCAGAGTACAAATTAATATAGAACTCACATTTTAATAGTTATGGATACAACATTCACTGAAACTAAAAACACAAAACGATTTGGATTATTAGCGGTACTTGAAGGAATTTCATATTTAGCACTTTTCATTACAATGCCATTAAAGTATTTTATGGAAATGCTAATGCCTAATAAAATTGTAGGTATGGCGCATGGATTTCTATTTATTGCTTATGTTGTGTTTGCTTACATTGTCGTTCGCGAACAAAAGTGGTCTATGAAACGATTTGCTATTTTCTTTGTTGCTTCGCTAATTCCGTTTGCTACTTTTTATATTGAGAAAAAATATTTAAAGTAATTTCATTTAAGTAGAAATACGTATCCTCAATTAGTGTTTAGACTCTTTTAGCAATTGTATGTTTTTTTGACCTTAGCGTTATTAATTTAAAAACTTTAAGTCATGAAAAAAACAAAATTTAAACACTTAACATTAAACAAGAAATCTATTTCTAATCTTAATGGTGGTGCGCCAGCTATAGATTCAGATTTGTGTGATTATTCACTATCATGCCCAACATACTGCGGTACATGCTATACAGTTTGCGGACCGTGTACTATTCATGATATTTACACACCTTTAGTTAATTTTCCATAATTACTAAAGTTTATTGGAACTATTAAAACAAAGCGAACTTCGGTTTGCTTTGTTATTTTGTATAGAATACTTAGTATAAAATTTTATGTCTTAAATCATCCAATTTAAGGTAACGTGCTTTTATTTAATGAAATATTTCTTCGTCATTTGATATATGTTTAACCAAAAATTATATCATGAAAAAAAACATTTTAAACTTAAAAGGTGCTCAAGAATTGAATAAAACAGCACAAGCAAAAATTAACGGAGGAAATACAGGCATGCAATGTTATAATCATGGCGATTGTCAGATTCTTAAATCTTTACCAGGTATGCAGTATGAAGAGTTTTTCTGTTATTGGGGATATTGTCAAATAGCATAATCTTAGGGCGAACTTCGGTTCGCTTTTTTTATGCGTTCTTTTTCAATCAATACTACTTTTATAACTCGTTTCAAAAAAATCATACATTTTGTACGAATAATCAGTTTTTCTTTTCATGTAGTTTTATGGTATTAATATTTAAAACAAAATTATTATGAAAACAAAGAATTTAAAATCGTTAGTATTAAACAAGAAAGCAATCTCTAATTTAAAATTTGAAGATGCCAAAGGAGGAAGAAAACAGATTGATACTTTATATCAGGCATCTTGTCCTGGTGGACCGATATGTGACACTACTTTTTAGTAAAAATTAAGCGAACTTCGGTTCGCTTTTTTTATAGCATTAAAGAATATATTGTATACTAACTATTTCATGTAAATGCTACTGTAAAGATCAATGAAATTTATTACTTTTAATTTATGAGAACTAATTCTCATGCATTACTCATAAAAGTTATATTTAAACTGTTAGCTGTAACCTTACATAATGAATAGAATCATACTTATAGCATGTGCAATGTTAACTCTTTGCACCACATCTCAAAAGGAAACTAATCATATAGAAAGTTTAAAAACATTTGCAAAAGCATACGGCTATGTCAAATATTTTCATCCTAGTGATGAAGCTTCTTCAATTGATTGGAATCGTTTTTCTGCCTATGGAGCTAGTGAAATTATGACATGTAAAACTCAAGCTGAGGTTATTAAAAAGCTTAATACATTATTCAAACCCATTGCGCCTACTATTGTTTTTTCTGATAAAAAATTAAATTACAAAACAAACATTTTAATTCCTGCCAAAAAAAGAGAATACACAACTACCTATTGGCAACACAGAGGTGTATCAAAAGGTATGAATGCGAGGCATAATGCTTATAGTAGTATTCGCGTAAATGCTTCAAACAAAACCACAAAAAACGAAAAAACAAAAGTTACAAAAGGCAAACCTAAATTTGATGCATCGCCAGAATTTGGAGAGCTTATAGAAGAAGAAATTGGAAATAATATCTATTGCCAAATTCCTTTAAGATTATATGTCAACGATAAAGGAACGTATCCTAAAAGTGAGGCATTAAACACTTTACAAAAAAAAATAAATACAATCAATGTTACATCTATTGACTTAGCTACACGACTAGGAAATATTATAAATACTTATAATGTATTTCAACATTTTCATCCTTATTTTAAAGAAGCCGGAGTTGATTGGGACAAAGAATTTGAAACTGCATTGAACAGAAGTTTTGATGACAACACATACTTAGATCATCAAATTACATTACAAAAATTTACAGCTACATTAAAAGATGGACATACTAGAGTTTCTGGTAATAAAACCAGGCCTTTTTATCTACCACCAATATATTGGGAGTTTATTGAGAATAAGCTAGTTATTACAAAAGTTCTTGATGATAAAGTAGCGTTACAGGTTGGAGATATTGTTACTAAAATAAATAATACACCTGTTGAAGAATATTTTAAGGAATTAAAATCTACTATTTCCGCAGGTACTGATGGTTGGGCTAACTTTATGGCACAAATTGAAAGTTTGCGAGGCAATAGAGATACCAAATTAATCATCGAAGTAAATTCAAAAACCATTACGTTAAAGCGTGATATCATGTATACTTCAGATGCTACAAAAATGTCAATTCAGGAACATTTGCATAAAAAATTAGATCATAATATCTATTATATAAATCTTGATAAAGCTCCTATGGATACTATTACAAAACTATTACCAGCGCTTCAAAAAGCCGATGGTATTATTTGTGATTTAAGAGGATATCCCGAAGGAAATGATGGCTTAATTTCACATTTATTAAAACAAAATGACACTTCTACATCTTGGATGAGAATTCCAAAAATAATATATCCAGATCAAAAGAATATTGTAGGATATGAAAAACGCAGTTGGGGATTAAAAGCTAAGAAACCATATTTAGGCGATAAAAAAGTGGTATTTATAATAAGCGGAAGAGCTATTAGCTATTCAGAAAGTTATATGGGCTTTATTAGAGGTTATAATTTGGCAACCATTATAGGGCAACCGACAGCAGGTACAAATGGTAATGTAACATCTTTTAGACTTCTTGGTAATTTACGCATCAGTTGGACAGGAATGAAAGTTGTAAAACACGACAACTCCCAATTATATAGCATAGGAATTTTACCCGATATTTATGTAAATAAAACTATTGAAGGTGTAAAAGCTGGAGAAGATGAATTTTTAAATAAAGCCATTGAAGTAATTTTAGAAAAATAAATTGCTCAAAAGAAGCAACACAAGCTTCATAAAATTGAGTTTTACTAAAATAAAAAGTCATTCAATTACTTGAATGACTTTTTCCTCAACCAACCTAATAACTGATATCCCACCTTCAGCTATGAAAAAATTGTGCGAAATCATTGTCTGATTTCTGAATCAAATATAGGGCTGGATTGTCTTAATTTGTTCTTAATTGAATCCTAAAACTTGATTAAAATTTTCACAGAGAAACGTTAATTTTTAAGAGTTTTCTCCTATTTTGGGATTAAATCGCAGTACCAAAACGCAGTATCCCATGCAGAATCACCTGACGCACAGCTATCTTCGTCTTTTTTGGAAGGAGTATATGTTTTTAACACTTTTTCACCGATAGTAAAATCGATTGGAGAAGAAAAAATAGGTCCATCAAATACAAATGTGTGAAATTCTCCATTTTCTCCACATGGATCAACCGTATCTGGTAAATCATTAATGAAATTTTCATCTAAAATTCTTCCCACAAAAGATTCATCTAGTAATTTAGCATTGACACAAACTGTAATTGCTTTAAAACCTAGTGACAATAATTCTTTTAATAAGGCTTTTGTATCTTGTTTCCATAGTGGAAATACAGCTGTAATTCCGACTTCTTTGAGTTTTTCTTCTCGATAACTTCTTAGATTTTCTAAAAAAATATCTCCAAAGATTCCATATTCAAAACCTTCCTCAACCAATTTTGAAGTGGCTTTTTTCATGGTTTCGTCATAGCTAGACATTGAAACTTCTGCCGGAAAGTATATTTTTTGTAGTGGCAATTGCAAACGTTCTACTTGTGCGTCTAGCAATTCTTCACGCAATCCGTGCATAGAAACACGCTCGTAATCTTTATTTACTGTTGTGACTAATTGTATAACGTTGTATTCTTTGTCTTTTAGAATATAATATAAAGCCAGTGAAGAATCTTTTCCTGTGCTCCAATTAAAGTATGCTTTCTTCATTTATGATAAGAAACTTTGAATTGCCAATTGATAACTTTGCGTTCCAAAACCTAAGATAACACCTTTTGCATGCGCAGAAATATACGATTGATGTCTGAATGTTTCTCTACCAAATGTGTTTGAAATAT
The DNA here is from genome assembly GCF_056033805.1 of Kordia sp. E. Classification (NCBI taxonomy): domain Bacteria; kingdom Pseudomonadati; phylum Bacteroidota; class Flavobacteriia; order Flavobacteriales; family Flavobacteriaceae; genus Kordia; species Kordia sp. E. Next base: position 286,645 of record NZ_JBRASR010000003.1, on the reverse strand, counting down.
GAACTTCTACAACTGGTGTACTAATAGCCTTGATTGCATCACCAATTCCAATAGATGTATGTGTGTAGGCGCCTGCATTTAAGATAATTCCATCATAATCAAAACCAACTTCTTGTAGCTTATTAATCAACTCTCCTTCAACATTTGATTGATAGTAACTTAAGTTTACTGCTGGGAATTCTTTTTGTAATCCTTTAAAGTAGTCTTCAAACGTAGCGCTTCCATAAATTTCTGGTTCACGTTTTCCTAACAGATTTAAGTTAGGTCCATTAATAATAATGATGTTCATGGCAATTGTTTTGGTAAAAATAGACAATTTTTACCCATAAAAAAAGGAAGCAATAGTTGCTTCCTTTTACTAGTTTTATAGTAAGATAAATTCTTAGAATCCGAACTCTACTCCTAAACCGATAGTATTGAAATCACCACCATCAATTGAAATTGCAGTATAAGAAGCGTTTAAGTTGATTTTTTCTGTAATATCATAACCAATTCTTGGTCTGTAATAAAAACCACCATCATTACCATCGTTGATTCCGATTGCATATCCAAGGTCAGCTCCTAAATAAAACTTATCAGAAACATTGAAACGACCAGCAGCTGCAAGTGGAATAAATTGAGCATCATCTACGTCTGCAGTAGCAGTAATTCCAAGTACAGTAACACTTCGCTCATCTCCGAAAGCTGAAGTAAATCCTGAAGCAACTCCAACATCAAATTTCTCTGACACATTCCATAAATAAGCTACATCTAAACCTACACTAAAAGAATAAAAATCTCCAGCGTCACCGATTGGTAAAGCTGCGTTTGCTCCTACTTTAAACTCTTGTGCATTTGATGTGAAAGCAAAAGCAAAAATTGCAATTGCTACTAAAAAAATTTTTTTCATCTTAAATAGTTTTTTAATTAATTCATTACAAAAGAACTAATTTTTGTAATTTGACATACATTTGTTAACTAATTATTAACACATTTTGACGCAACCCTATTTTTAACATTCTGATTATCAATTGTTTATTTTTTAACAAATTTTACTAAAATTATAAGATTTTTCCTATGAAATGGGTGCATACGCTTAAAGATTTCCAACATTTTTTGAGAATAGAACGCGGTTTATCTGACAATACAATTGTAAATTACACACTTGATGTAGAGAAGTTAATTCAATTTATTACAGATAATAAAATCAATCATTCGCCACTTTCAATTGATGAAGAAACTGTTCAACAATTTATTTATGAAGTTGCAAAAATTTTAAATGCTCGCTCTCAAACACGTATCATTTCTGGTTTAAAAAGTTTTTTTAATTATTTGGTTTTTGAAGATTATCGAAAAGACAATCCTATGGAACTGATTGAAGCACCAAAAATTGGACGAAAACTTCCTGATACATTAGCACTAGAAGACATTGAAAAATTGATTGCTGCCATTGACTTAACAAAGATAAATGGACAAGGTCATCGAAATAAAGCAATTATAGAAACTTTATATGGTTGTGGATTGCGCGTAAGTGAATTGGTAGGTTTAAAGTTATCTGACTTATTCTTTGATGAAGGTTTCATAAGAGTTACTGGGAAAGGAGATAAACAACGTTTCGTACCTATTAGTAGCTTTACACTGAAATATATCAACATTTATGTAAAAGAAGAACGAGTTCATATAAAACATATTCCAGAGTTTAGCGATACCGTTTTTTTGAATAGACGTGGAAAACAATTAACACGTGTGATGATTTTTACAATTATTAAACGTTTAACGGAGAAATCAGGCTTAAAGAAGAAAATATCACCACATACGTTCCGACATTCGTTTGCAACACATTTGTTAGAAAATGGCGCCGATTTACGGGCTATACAACTGATGCTAGGTCATGAAAGTATTACAACTACTGAAATTTACATGCATGTAGATAGAAGCCATTTGGCAATGGTCATGGAAAAATTTCATCCTAGGACATAAAAAAAACAGAAACCGTTAACTGATTTCTGTTTTTCTTTTTTTTGAATATTCTGTTAGTTAACAAGTACTCCAACAATCTTTAACAGATTTCTTTTCACCAACATATCTATGATTGCAATAACACATAAATGATGCTGCGAGGGAAGCTGTCACTTTTCCACCTTGTGTTTCAATTTGCTTTGCTTTAGAAAGCATGTCTACTCCTGCGAGATTTAAAATTTTCTTTAACATAACAGGTCTTATTTAGGTTATACTAAAGATATCTATAAATAATAGCTATTCGTCAATGTTTTGCCATAAACTAGAAACGTGAATACCGTAAGTTGTAAAGCTTAGTATCCACGTTTATGGCTTTATGTAAGTTTTTAAATACTTACTTTGCGATATTTACCGCTCTTGTTTCTCTAATTACTGTAATTTTCACTTGTCCAGGATAGGTCATATCCGTCTGAATCTTTTGTGAGATATTGAATGACAATTCAGCAGCTTTTGCATCATCTACTTTTTCACTCTCAACAATCACACGTAATTCACGACCAGCCTGAATTGCATATGCTTTCTTTACTCCTGGGAAACCAAAAGCAATATCTTCTAAGTCTTTTAAACGTTGAATATAACTATCTAATACTTGACGACGTGCGCCTGGTCTTGCTCCTGAAATTGCATCACATACTTGTACAATTGGTGATAATAATGAAACCATTTCTATTTCATCGTGATGCGCTCCAATAGCATTACAAACTTCTGGCTTTTCACCATATTTCTCTGCCCATTGCATTCCTAAGATTGCGTGAGGTACTTCTGTTTCTGTATCAGGCACTTTTCCTATATCGTGTAATAATCCGGCTCTTTTGGCTAATTTTGGATTTAATCCTAGTTCAGCTGCCATTACACCACAAAGCTTAGCAACTTCACGTGAATGCTGTAATAAGTTTTGTCCGTATGAAGAACGATATTTCATTCTTCCAACCGTTTTAATCAATTCTGGATGCAATCCATGAATTCCTAAATCGATTACTGTACGCTTTCCAACTTCAATGATTTCTTCATCAATTTGTTTGCGTGTTTTCTTTACGATTTCTTCAATACGTGCTGGATGAATTCGTCCGTCAGTTACCAATCTGTGTAATGACAAACGGGCAATCTCTCTTCTTACCGAATCAAAGCATGAAAGAATAATAGCTTCTGGTGTATCATCAACAATAATTTCAACACCTGTAGCAGCTTCTAAAGCTCTAATGTTTCGTCCTTCTCTACCAATAATACGCCCTTTAACATCATCAGATTCAATATTAAAAACTGATACACAGTTTTCAACAGCTTCTTCTGTTCCAATTCGTTGAATGGTATTAATAATAATTTTCTTAGCTTCTTGTTGTGCCGTTAACTTTGCTTCCTCTTGTTTCGTTTGAATGTAGCTCATTGCATCCGTTTTAGCTTCTTCTTTTAAAGATGCTACTAATTGGTCTTTTGCTTCATCAGCCGATAATCCTGAGATTACTTCTAATTGTTCTATTTGGCTTTTATGTAAACGCTCAACTTCCGTCTTTTTCTTTTCTACAAAGTCTAAACGATAGTTGTAATCTTTTACTTTTGATTCTATTTCTTGGTTGAGTTTTTTATTCTTTGATAATTCGCTAGAAATTTGAGATTCCTTATCACGCGTACGTTTTTCGGCTTCAGCCATCTTTTTATCCTTAGATAGGATAAACTTTTCATGTTCTGCTTTGAGCTCTAAAAACTTTTCTTTTGCTTGAAGAATTTTATCTTTCTTTACGCTATCTGCTTCTACTTTTGCTGCTTTTAATGAAGAAGAAGCTTCTTTTTTAGCATCTTGAATAATTTTTGAAGCTTGTTTTTTCTCCAAGCTCTTGGCTATCATAAAGCCTATAAATGCGCAAACAATGCCGACGGCGGCTGCGATTATGATTGTTGTACTATCCATCATCTATCGATCTTAATTATATATTAGTTATAATGTAAAGCATTGAATTTCAAGGCAAGCCTTACATTTTAAAAATTAAATTAAAGTTGAGTTGCAACTTTAAGTTCTGCTTTTCAGCAGGATTAGTTCAACTTGAAAATTTTGTATCCGTCTTTTCAGACTTCGTAAAACTGAGTTTCACTAATAAAAAAAGCCTACATTGATTAGAGTTTTGTATAAACTCCAAAAAAACAAGTTTAGAGCTAACAGATTGATCAAGGATCCGTCTAAATACTGAATAAATTCAGTACTAACAGCGTGCTTTTACAACCATGACTCACTCTTTTTAATTATATTAACGTTGAGTTTATCAAAAATAAAAACCAATGTAGGCAGTAACCTATTGTATTTTAAAGAACTTATGAGCTAAGTTGCGCCTTCAATAATTCGTCAAGCGCTTTTAATTTTTCTTCTAATGCGTTTTGATTTGCATCTTTATCTATCGTTTTTTGCTCTACCTGAGCTGCAAATTGCACGGCACACATTGCCAATACATCTTGCTTGTCTCTTACGGCATAGCTTTGCTCAAACTGTTTTATCATCGCTTCTATTTTCTTAGCCGCTTTGCGCAATCCTTCTTCTTGGCTTGCTGCAATGGTTAGTGGATATACTCTATCCGCAATAGAAAGCTTTATTTTGAGCTTATTTTCCATAGTGTAAAGAACTATCTTTTATTCGGCTAATTGTGCAATACAATGGTCAATTTCCCGAATTAGTGTATTTATTTTAAGCTTAGCTTCTTTTTTGTTGTTATCACTGCCAAGCATTGAATTTGCAATTTTTAACGTTTGAAATTTTTCTTCCCATGTTGAGATTTCTTCTTGCAAACGCGTTGTATTTTGATTGGCTGTTGCTAATTCTTGACTTAGTTTTTGGTTTTTTTGCTCCAAAACTGCAAGTTTGTGAAGCATTTTACTCACTCTATTTTCAAGAGAATCAACGATTTTCAAAGTACTACTCATTACATTTTTCTTCAATGCATATAATTACAAATTTAGCATTCATAAAATTAGTTCGCAAGGGTTTTGGTCATTATTTAAAGTATTACTTTAAGATTTGCAATTTTTGGTGCAGTTTTTGAATTTAAAGATTCCGAATTAACTTAGTATTAGCTATTTTAGCTTTTCAAACGCATTTTTGATTTATGTACAGACTGTTTTTTATTTTTATATTTTTCTTTTCCCTTGCCTTTTCTCAACAAAAAATTCCACAAAACGATTTTAGATCGCCGCTGGATATTCCAGTTATTTTGTCAGGAACTTTTGGTGAATTGAGAAGTAATCATTTTCACTCAGGACTAGATATTAAAACGAAACAAAAAGAAGGTTTTGAAGTATTTGCCATTGGAGATGGACATGTTTCTCGTATTAAAATTCAACATTGGGGATTTGGAAAAGCGTTGTATGTAACGCATACAAACGGTTATACTTCTGTATATGCGCATTTGAAAAAGTTAGCTCCAAAGTTAGAAGCGTATTTAAAAAAACAACAATATAATAAGGAGCGTTACGAAATTCAGTTGTATCCAAAAGCAGATGAATTGGTGCTAAAAAAAGGAGAAGTTATTGCATATTCTGGAAATAGTGGTTCTTCTGGCGGACCGCATTTGCATTTTGAAATTCGTGATGCAGCTTCCAAACCAATGAATCCGATGTTGTTTGGTATTGATGTAAAAGATTCACACCATCCGACAGTAAATGGTGTGTTTGTGTATGCATTGTCAGATTCTGCTCAGGTTAATTCTTCTAATAAAATTGTACAATTACAATTAAAGAAAGGAAAAGAAAAGAATAGTTTTATTGCTGATAAAGTATTCGCTTCGGGCGAAATTGGCTTAGGTGTAAATTCATATGACCGACAAGATTTAGCATTTAATAAAAATGGAATTTACCAATTGGAAAGTTCTGTAAATGGCGTAAAAAACTTTAGTTATGATTTTCAAAAGTTTTCTTTTGGTGAATCGAGATATATTAATACGCTGATTGATTATGCTCGTTTTAAAAGTAAACGACAACGTGTACAACGCTGTTTTGTTACTGATGCCAATAAACTCAGCATTTATGATGATGTTGTTAATAACGGAAAGATTCAAATTGAAGAAGGAAAAGAATACACAGTTGTTTTAAAAGTTAAGGATTTTAAAAATAATACAACTACAATTACAGTTCCTATTATTGGTAAAAAACAAAAGATTACACAAAAGAAGAAAGAAATTGTTACGAATAACTTAGTTACACGAAATTCTGAACATACAATTAAAGAAGGTGACGTTAGTGTTTATATTCCGAAGCAAGCATTTTATGAAGATTTCTATTTTGATTTGAGTAAAGATAAAAAAGGTCGTTATAAAATTCATAATGATAAAGTGCCAGCTCACAAAAATTTTGTCATTACGTTTGATGTTTCATCATATCCGGTAGCTGAACGCAAAAAATTATTCATTGCCAGTTTAAACAGAAAAAAGAAACCTTCATACAGTAGGACAAAAAAGAAAGGCACTAAATTTACGACAAGTACAAAAAATTTAGGAACGTACTTTATTGCAAAAGATACAGTTCCACCTAAAGTGAAACCTGTGAATTTTGCCAAGAATAAGTGGATTTCCAGTAAAAAGTATTTAAAAATAAAAGTCACAGACAACCTTTCAGCGGTACGAAGTTATCGTGGAACTATTAATGGAAAGTGGATTTTATTTGAATATGACGCCAAAAAAGGTATGTTATCTTACGATTTTAGTGATGTTGCTTTTACCGAAGCAAAACATAATTTAAAATTGATCGTTACTGATAATGTTGGAAATAGTACTACTTTTACAAGCACGTTTTTTAGAAAAAATTAAAACTAATTATATTGAAACCAATACGAAACATCCTTTTCTTCGGTTTTTTCCTGTTTGCAAACTTCATCATTGCGCAAACAGCAACTGTTAGAGGAGTTATTTTAGACAAGAACAATAAACCAATTGAGAATGTAAATATTAGCACTTCCGTAGATTCGGGAACGCAAACGAATAAAAACGGTTTTTTTAAAATCGTTATTCCTGCTAATGAAAAAATTACACTTACGTTTTCGCACATTACACTCAAAAACATCACCGTTACACTTCAGTTGAAGAATGGAGAAGATTATGAGTTTTATCCTGTAATGAGTGAAAGTACGGAACAAATTGGTGTTGTCGTATTAGATTCTCGTCGAAGAAAAGACGTGCAAGGAATTCAAACTATTGCCGCAGAAACAGTAAAGTTGATTCCTGGTGCAAATCCTGGAGTAGAAAATCTATTGATGTCTTTCCCTGGTGTTAATAACAACAATGAATTAAGTACACAATATTCAGTTCGTGGTGGAAATTACGATGAAAACTTAGTGTATGTAAATGAAATTGAAGTATATCGTCCATTTTTGGTTCGTTCAGGACAACAAGAAGGATTGAGTTTTGTAAACTCTGATTTGGTTCAAAATATAGATTTCTCTGCTGGAGGATTTCAAGCAAAGTATGGAGATAAACTTTCTTCAGTTTTAGATATTACTTATAAAAGACCTGTTCGCTTTGGCGGAAGTGTCAACTTGAGTTTACTTGGTGGAAGTGCTTCTATTGAAACTGCAAGTAATGACAGCAAGTTTTCTACCATTTCGGGAATTCGTTACCGAGATAATAGTTTATTAGTAAATAGTAAGCAAACCGAAACAAATTTTAGACCGCGATTTACAGATTTTCAAACGTACATGACGTATAAGTTTTCAGATAAATTTGATTTGAGTTTCTTAGGAAATGTTTCTTTCAACGATTATGATTACGAACCATTAACACGTCAAACTAACTTTGGAACTCTACAAGATCCGATTGCATTACTCGTATTTTATGAAGGTCAGGAACAAGATCGTTACCGAACGTATTTTGGAGCTTTAAAAGCAAATTATTATCTCAACGATGATGTAACATTAAAGTTTATCGCGTCAGCATATCATACTACAGAACAAGAACATTTTGACATTTTAGCACAGTACCGCTTAGGAGAAGTAAATACAGATATTGGTGGTCAAGATTTAGGAAGTGTAGAATTTAGTGAAGGAATTGGTTCGCAATTAAGTCATGGTCGAAATGATTTAGATGCCTTAATAGTTAATGTAGAACACAAAGGAAGTTATAAAATTAATGATGATGAAAATCAAGTTGATTGGGGAATTAAATATACACATGAAGATATTCGTGATCGATTGATCGAATGGGAAGTGATTGATTCAGCCGGATTTTCTATTCGTCCACCATTACCACAATTTTCAAACAATCAACCATATACACCTTATGAAGGTCCAATAGAACCTTTTCAAACGGTTCGCGCACGAAATAATACACAAATTGATCGTGTTTCTGGATTCGCACAATGGAGTAAACAATCAACACTTGGAGAACACGACGTTTGGACAAACGTTGGTGTACGTGCACATAGCTGGACAGTAAATGGTGATGGAATTGAAAGTAATGCACAAATGGTTTTCAGTCCAAGAGCGCAATTTGCTATTAAGCCAAATTGGGAAAAAGATATGTTATTCCGTTTGTCGGGAGGATTTTATCATCAGCCACCTTTTTATAGAGAATTACGTGGTCCTGATGGCGTTGTAAACCCAAATGTAAAAGCACAACAATCTGTACATGTGGTTTTAGGAAACGATTATAGTTTTAAACTTTGGGACAGACCTTTTAAGTTAACAACTGAAGCGTATTATAAGAGTTTATCTGATGTAAATGCCTATACAATTGAAAACGTTCGAATTCGTTACAGAGCTGACAATGCTGCAACAGCATATGCATATGGTTTAGACTTGCGTATGAATGGAGAATTTGTTCCTGGAACAGAAAGTTGGGTTAGTGTTGGATATTTAAAAACAGAAGAAAACATTAATAATCGTGGATATATTAGCAGACCTACTGATCAACGTTTGAAGTTTGCAGTATTGTTTCAAGATTATATGCGTAAGATTCCAAACTTAAAATTGTATTTAAACTTAACATATAATACAGGATTGCCTGGTGGATCACCTAGTTATTCTGATCCGTATAACTTTCAAAGTGAATTACCTGATTATAAGCGTGCAGACGTAGGTTTCTCCTATGTTTTAGTAGATAAGGATAAACAATTTGACAAAGGTTGGAAATCTGCTTTTAAAGAATTGAATGTAGGTTTTGAGATTTTTAATGTATTTGATGTACAAAATTCAATTACCAATACGTGGGTTCGAGATGTGTATACAAAGCGTCAGTTTGGAATTCCAAATTTCTTAACTGGTCGTGTGTTTAATGTAAAAATGGGAATGCGTTTCTAGTTAGATGTTAGATGTTAGATGTTAGATGTTAGATGTTAGATGTTAGATGAAAACTAAATAATCCTAGCTCACTTCGAGTGATTTTCGATAGAAGATTGTATCGAGAAGTGCTTTTGAAACGAAGATATAATAGATTCCTGTCTACAGGAATGACAAAAAATTGTAATGAAGAAGATAGTTATCCTTTTATTATTAGTTGTTGGAATACAACAAAGTACTGCACAAAAAAAAATATATGTAAGTGATAAGTTTGAAGAACTTTCTAAAGATCATCAAACTATTGCTATTCTTCCTTTTCAGACTACTTTAAATTTAAAAGCTGCGCAAGAAAAATATAGTGAAAAACAACTAAAAAAGTTTGAACAACAAGAAGGTGTTGCCGTTCAAGAAGCATTAGAAAGTTATTTTTTGAATCGTAAACGCAAGAAGAAACTTAAAATTGATTTGCAAGATATTAATACTACGAATAGAATCTTGAAGAAAGCAAAAATTACTAGTGAAAACATAGACATTTACACACCACAAGAATTGTGTAAATTATTGAAAGTAGACGCAATTATTAGTGGTTCATTGACTTCTCGCATGTTACTTTCTAAAGAGGTTGATACGTCTTTTGACTTGATTACATTCCTTAAAGGAAAATCCGATTACGGAAAAATCATCCTTAAATTGAGTGATAAGAATACTGGTAAATTGTTATGGCGTTACGAAAAAATCATCAATAGAAAATCTGGTAAAAACACTTCTACCATTATTGCTAAAATGATGCGAAAAGCTAGTAGACAGTTTCCTTATGAAGAAAAGTTATGATTCGCTATTTTGAATTAATTCGGTTGCTTTTTTTTATCTAAAATTAATAGAACTGTAGCAAACTTCAGTATAGACTGGAATTACGATTGAAAGTTTAGTTAGCTTCATTGATCACTTTTATTTTTACATTGTTTTCGTATACGCTTCTTTCTATGATTTCATCATTTTTAGCTCTTTTTATAACTTCTCCATTTAGTTTGCCATGTTCCCAAACTCCCGTAAGGTATTCTCCATTTTTAAAATAGAGCGTTCCTTTACCATGTCTTACATCATTTTTCCAGTTGCCAGTATATTTTTGTCCGTCTTCCCAAACATACGTTCCCAAGCCGTTTCTTTTTCCGTTTTCCCAAGCTCCCCAATATCCTAATTCTGGTAAGAATTCCATTAAGTATGTGTTTGGGTTTTTAAGTTCTTTAATGATTTTAAATTTATTGGGATATCTATCTATTACAGGAACTAAGTATTTGTGAGTTGAAGAATATCCGAGTTGCTCCACAACTACATAGTCTACATTTTTACTTTTTAAGTATTCAATTTGCGCTTCTCTATCTAGTGTTTTTTGATAGTTTGTTACATTCTTTTTTGAAAATAGATAAAATAAACCTTCTTTCCGTACTGAAGTTACAGAATTGTCAGTCGTGTTTTTTTGAACCCAATCTGCCAATGCGAAGTAATTTTTGTAGTTGCTTGCATAAGCTCCACTTGCTTCATCTTCCAATTTAGCTATTGATTCACTTCCATATGTAAAAGACCATAACCCTAAAATCAGTATCATGACTGTAGGAATAACATATTTTTTATACTTCGGAAAAACTTTAGAACTTATTAGTTTCAGTAATTCTATCATTCCAAAAATGACCAGAAAAATAAGTAATGGTATTAATGGAAGTAAAAAACGTATTCCAAACCATACATGAGGCCATACCATAAGTAATGAAAGGAAAGCTATACTATATGAAAGGATAAAAATTTTGAATTTTGGCAGTCTAAATATTCCAAATGAAATTATTCCAATAATCAAAAATCCTAAAAACCATTCTATTAAAGGAGCTGCTGCATCTGTATACATAATATCTTTAGAAGATATAATACTTGAAGGTATTTCTTTCGTTATATATCTTTCTACATTTAGTGAAATTCTTTCGCTAATATCTAAAAAATCGATACTTCCAAGTTCAGGTTTATATGGATTTTTTAAAAATAGTTGATGTATGTAAGAGTTTCCAGTAGCATTCCTATTTCTAAGTATCCAAGGTAGATATAATAGTATAAAACCACCAATTGAACTAAAGAAGTATGACCATCTTTTTTTTAGGAATAGATAAAATACAATACTTACAAATAGCGCCAATGCTACTGAACGAATGTAAAATGAAAACGACAGGCATATTAATAATAGCAAGAAAATCCAGTTCTTAAAAACAGGTTTAGAGAAATCTATCTTTATAAATAACCACACAGATACCATTGAAAAGAATAGAAAAGGAATTTCACTCATCATAATCGTAGAATAGACTAATAGATGATAATTGAGTAGTGCTATAAAACTCGTAGCAAAAGCAATATGATCGTTTTGCGTAAGTTTTTTTACAATGAAAAATAGTAATAATATAGCTCCAAAAAGCAATATACCATTGAACACTTTAATCGTTACAATATCATTTGAAAATAGTTTTGTAACGCCAGCTATTACCAATGGATACCCTGGTGGATAATGATAATGCGCTTCTTTTTCGAGATGTTGAATGTTTGTATAACCATCTCCATTAGCAATCGCTGTACCCAACATATAATAACTAACATTATCACCAACCAAGCTTACTTTTTTATCAAAAATATTACTGTAAATTTTGATAAAAGTAACAGCTAGAATTACTATATATATAATTCTAATAAGTTTCTTGTTAGCTGCGATGGATTTAATCATTAGTGTTTTAGGGTTTCAAAATAGCTACAACTTAAACAGCTTCTAATATAGAGATAATTTAAAAGATAATTGTTACTTGATGCATGAATGGTAACAACATAAAAAAAGCGAGTTCGTATTGAACTCGCTTTTGTTTTTATATCGTTATTGTTTATGAGATTCTGAATCAAGTTCAGAATGACGTATACATTATGAATTTGCGTATTCGCTTAATACTTCTATTAAATAATCGATTTCTTCTTTTGTATTAAATTTTGAGAATGAGAAACGCAACGATGGCTTTTCTAAATCTTCATTACTTAAAATTGCACGTAATACATGTGAACCTTTACTGCTTCCCGATTGACAAGCACTTCCTCTAGAGCAAGCAATTCCTTTTAAATCCATATGAAATAATAGCATCAACGCTTTTTGCTGATTAAAAGGTAAACATACATTTACTAATGTGTATGTGCTTTTTGTAGTTTCATGACAGTTACCGTTGAATTTTACTTCTGGCAATACTTTTTTAAGCTCGTCCATGAAGTACATTTTCAAACCTTCTACATAGCTTTTTTCTTCTTCTATATTGTCATAGGCAAGTTTGAAAGCTTCTTCCAATCCAACAACATTATGAACTGCTTCTGTTCCTGCACGGAATCCACGTTCTTGCGATCCACCAAAGATTAACGGTTTTAAGCCTGAGTTTTTTCTAATAAAAGCAAAACCAATTCCTTTTGGTCCGTGAAATTTATGCGCTGCTGCTGCTAAGAAATCAACATTTGTTTTTTGTAAATCCCATTCAAAATGCCCAATTGATTGAACCGAATCTGAATGAAATAATGCTCCGTATTCTTTACATAACGTTCCGACTCTATCGGCATCTAAGATATTTCCAATCTCGTTATTAACGTGCATTAAACTTACTAACTTTTTAGAATTATCTGATTTCAATAATGCTTCCAAATCCTCATAATCAGGCGTTCCACACGATTGTAATTTTACATAAATCACTTTTATATCACTTTCTACACGCAATTGTTCTACGGTATGCAAAACTGCATGGTGTTCAATTGGTGACGTAATAATTGTTGTGACTCCTAAATCACGTACAGAACAACGCAATGCCATATTATCTGCTTCTGTTCCTCCAGAGGTGAAAATAATTTCTTGTGGAGAAGCATTTAAATATTTAGCAATCGTTTTACGAGCTGTTTCTATTAATGTTTTTGAAGAGCGACCATAACTATGTGTTGAAGACGGATTTCCGTAATTCTCTTCTAAAGCTACCTTAATGCGATCTACAACTTCTGGTCGAATTTGTGTTGTAGCGGCACTATCAAAATATACATTCTTCATTCGTAATTTATTATAAATAGGGTTGGTTTAAAATAAAGATGAACAAAAATAGCTTAAATAAAATTATTTGCAATAAGTTTCGTTATAAATAGAGTTTTCTTATACTTTTGCTTATATATTTATACGAATTTTTTAATAGCATATTTCATGAAAAAATTATTGTTACTTTTTGTCCTAGTGTTTACGTTTGGTTGTGATGATGGAGATTTACCCTTGGAAGAAATTGACTTTACAAGTACAGCAAGTGTAGATTCTTGTAATACTGTGGCTGGCGTTACATTACTTTTTAAGATTGATAGTGTTAATGCTTTAATATTAGAAATTCCAAATACACTAATTGTAAATACGATTACTGAAGATGAAGCTCCACGAGAAGCAAATTTAACAAACGCTAGTATTAATGCGTATTATAGAGGTTTCAATACAACTATTACAAGTACTTATTTCTGTAGCGAATTGCCTCCTTCTGATGTTCAAGTAAATTTAGAATATACTGCCAATAATGGTATTATAAAAGTTGTTACTACTGAGGTATTTGATACTACTGATCCAACAATGGTAACAGATTATAAACATGAAATTACGTTTGAAAATATTGTGTTTTCAAATGAAGTTGGAGATAGTGTAACGTATGAGTTATTTGATTACGGTACAATTACAACGCCAATAGAATAGGTTTAAGGAAATTGAAAACCTCAATTCTAGCCAAACGTCTTTTCGAGTGATTTTTGAAGAAAATTGTATCGAAAAATACTTAGAATAGAGAATGGAAATTTAAAAATCTAGTATCAAATTAACTTTTAGGATTTTGATAGATGTATACTTCAGTGGCACCTAAACCATACTTTTGATAATTTGCATCATAGTATTTAACGTTATCATAACGTCTAAATAAATACGCTAATTCCTCTTTTAAAACGCCTGCGCCAACTCCATGAATAAATACTACTTTAGGAATACGCTTGCTAATTGCAAAGTCTAATTGACGTTTTGCAGCATCTGTTTGTATCGTAAGCATATCATAATTACTCAATCCTTTGTAAGCATTGGTTAGTTGATGAATGTGTAAATCGACTTCCAAAATAACTTCAGAACGATCTTTTCTCGATTTTACTAAAACACGTTTGGGTTTCGTTTGCGCTTCTTTTTCTTGAATAGCATTATGAATTTTTTGATATGATAAATCGAGCGCTATTTCATTAGAGTTTACTTTGACCAACTCAGAAGCTTCAAATGCAATTGGAAAACCTTCACTTGTTTCTACAGTAATTGTCTTTCCATTAACAGATTGTACAACTCCACTAACGACATCATCAATTGCTTCTACCTTATCACCTACTTCAAAATTCATGACTATTATATGCGTTTACTTTTGTTATTTATTCCTCTTCTTCTTGTTGTTCGTATTTTTCTCTATTAAAGTATTCTTCGTCTTCATACTTTTTTTGTTTGTTTGAAGTTTGCATCGAAGTTACTTTGTAGACTCCAAACATCATCATAAATAATGCAATGATTGTAACCACTATTTGTCCTTCGCCTTGAATGTTATCTCTAAAAAGCAACATTCCTGCTCCACAAAAAAGAAGGAAAAAGTAAAGTGTTGTTTTATATTTTAATTTCACTACATACAATTTTAGACCTCAAAAATAATATTTTCTTTTCAAGCATTCCTTTCATTTATAAAATGATCAAAGAAATAAGTGTCAATTTTCATCTTTTTCGCAAAAAAAGTATCTTTTTCCGTAACATTCCATCTATAAATACTACTCATGAAACAGTTGAATATTGAATAAAGTATTTTCTATATTTGTAAAAACGAATTGTAAAAATGCATAATGCGCTCATTTTTTTAGGACAACTTGAAGATTATATGCTTCCATGTGTTTCAAAAAAATACTTAGGAATTGATTGCTTTGGTTGCGGAATTCAACGTTCTTTATCATTCCTTTCACAAGGAGAATTTATAGAAGCATTTAAAATGTACCCAGCAATTTATACGCTTATTTTATTTTTTATCCTTGTAGGTTTCAATATCTTTTATAAATTTAAAAGTTCTCAGAAACTGGTTAATATTTTAGGAATTGCAAACGTCGTTATTATTATAATCAGCTTTTTAATCAAAAAATTATATTAAATTTAAATAATCAAACTATAACACACATGAAAAAACAACTCAATCCAACGTTAGTATATGTCTTATCTGTAGTAGGTTTTCTTTGCTGCTGCTTCAATGGGCTCGGATTTTTACTTTCAGGAGCTGCTTATTTTGTAGCCGATAATAAAATTAAAGGCGCTACAGCAAATCCTGATGATTATGAAGGTAATCTTAACAATATGAATACAGCTAAAATTGTTGCTTTAGTTGTGACTATTATTAATGTAATTTACTTTTTATACTCTATTTACTATTTCTCTACTGGAGGATGGGAAGAATCTCAAGAGCAATGGAGACAGATTTTAGAACAAATGGACAATCAATAAGAAATTAGATTTTTCTATATATATAAAAGCGGATGTAAAATTTACATCCGCTTTTTTTATGTACTCTATTTTTATAAAATTTAAAATCCTGTTGCGCCTGCAATGATTACAAAAACAAAAAGCAATGCATATATTCCGGCAATGCTCAATATTAAAATTCCTATGAATTTATAATGTGATTTTAGACTTGAAAAAGCAGCTGTTAAATCTTCTGTGTTTTTTTCTTGTAATGCAGATTTCATTCTTCGCGAAAATCTATATAAATACATTACTGGAAAAAAATACAATACTGCCAATATAAAATATACTATAGATACAAATTCCATAGACATTCCTCCTGGTCCTCCAAATAAACTCGCGTTTCTATTCACAGCAGAAAACATCACGAATGAAAATATCGCAATCAACAAAAATAATCCTATGACTATAAACCCAATTATTGATAAAATAAAAGCCCATTTTGCAGTTTCACGCAGAAACTTTTTGGAGTTTTCATTTAATCGTAATTCGAAATTATCAAATACTGAACTATCTTGTTGTTTTAAAGGCACTATTCAAATTCTTTAAGTGTTTTTATAATAATTGCTACACAATCTAACAATTGTTCTTTTGTCATTACTAATGGCGGTGCAAAACGAATAATGTTTCCATGTGTTGGTTTTGCAAGTAATCCATTATTTTTCAAAGCCATACAAATATTCCAAGCTGTATCACTTTCTTCTGTATCATTGATTACAATTGCATTCAATAATCCTTTTCCTCTTACAAGGTTTACAATAGTACTTGTTTCAATATATTTGTTTAATTCACCTCTGAATAATTCTCCCATCTGAGTTGCATTTTCTGCTAACTCTTCATCTCTTACAACTTCTAACGCTGCAATTGCAACTGCTGCCGCTACAGGGTTTCCTCCAAAAGTTGAACCGTGATTTCCAGGACGAATTACGCTCATAATGTGATCATCTGCTAACACAGCTGAAACTGGGTATGCGCCACCCGATAATGCTTTTCCTAAGATTAAAATATCTGGTTTTACATTTTCATGATCTACGGCTAATAATTTTCCAGTACGTGCAATTCCTGTTTGTACCTCATCAGCAATAAATAATACATTGTGTTTTTCACATAATGCTTTCGCTTTCGCTAGATATCCTTCTGATGGAACATATACACCTGCTTCACCTTGAATCGGCTCTGCCATGAATCCTGCAACATTTGGATTATTTGCTAATGCTTCTTCCAAAGCAGCAAGGTTATCATATTCAATTTTGATAAATCCGCTTGTATATGGTCCGAAATTTTTACGTGCTACTGGATCATTTGAAAATGAAATAATAGTTGTTGTTCTTCCGTGAAAGTTATTTTCGCAAACAATAATTTCTGCTTTGTTCTCCGCAATTCCTTTTTTCTCGTATGCCCATTTTC
Source organism: Kordia sp. E (assembly GCF_056033805.1). Lineage (NCBI taxonomy): Bacteria > Pseudomonadati > Bacteroidota > Flavobacteriia > Flavobacteriales > Flavobacteriaceae > Kordia > Kordia sp. E. Next base: position 269,399 of record NZ_JBRASR010000003.1, on the reverse strand, counting down.
TACAAATTTTCAAAGCAGTTTCTACCGCTTCGGCTCCTGTATTCATTGGTAATAGTTTGTCGAAATTGAAATATTCCGATGCAAATTTTTCATAACGACCTAAGATGTCATTATAAAATGCACGAGACGTTAATGTCAATGTTTGTGCTTGAGACACCATCGCATTTACAATTTTTGGATGACAATGTCCTTGGTTTACTGCTGAGTATGCAGAAAGAAAATCGTAATATTTTACGCCTTCTACGTCCCAAACGTATACGCCTTCACCTCTATTCAAAACCACTGGAAGTGGATGATAGTTGTGTGCTCCGTACTTGTCTTCTAATTCAATTGCTTGCTGAGATGTTAATTGTTCTAAAACAGCCATTTTAATAAAGTTTTAAATGATAGATAAAATTACCATTCCTTCTCTACCTTTATCTTTTCGAGGAATCGAAAATTCAGCGTGGGAGAGAAATCATCCCTAGAGACTTGCAAAATACTAAATATTAATCTCGAATTAAAACTTATTCAGATATTTTAGACGCTAATGAAGATACTTGTAACTCTAAACGTTTCATTTCTCTTAAAATAGCACGTTTATCCATTTGCATCCAAGCGTATACTTTTATCATAGACATAAACATTGCACTAATTACAATACCCAATCCCCATTTTATAAGTTCGTTTGTTTCTGTTACGTCAAAAAACTGAATGAAGCAATAAATCATGAATCCGAATACACCTAGATTAATGATATTCATAATGACAGCCAACCAACCTAATTTCCCTTTAAAAATACTTCCTATAGATCCAAAAAGTCCTTGCTCGTCCAATTCATCGTAAAACTTTGATTCTTCTTCTGTTAGCGTTTCTTTGATTAACGCATCTATATCTTCCATTGTGCTCATAATTTCTATTTTTTTAATTGTTTTTTTAATTGTTCTCGTGCGTGATACAAACGCGATTTTGCAGTTCCTACTGATATTCCTAAAATGCTTGAAATACGTTTTAAAGAATAATCATCTACATAAAACAAACGAATTATTTGTTGTTGACTTGTTGTCAATTGTCTGATAGCCTTCTTTAACTGTTGCTTTGCAAACGTTGTATCTGTTGACGGAATTTCCTGAATGGATTTTGTAACCTTATAATCTTTATGACTTTGTACCTGTTTAGAAACTGATCGCGTCCAATCAATTGATTTTCTATGTACAATTCGTAATGACCAGCTTTTAAAACGCGTTGGATTTTGTAATGTTTGTAGGTTATCAATGATGAGTTTCCAACTATCCTGCGCAATATCTTTGGCAACTTCAGCATCTTTTACAATCCAATATGCATGATTACAAAATGTTTTATGAAAACGTTTTACTAACACCGCAAGTGCTTGCTTATTTCCTGCTACGTATTGTGTGACCAATTCGCCATCTGGTATGTGATTTTTTTTATGCATAAAAAACTTCCGTCTATACTACAGACGTGAAAAAATTGTAAAGGTTCATTTTTTGAGAAAAATTTTATCCTTTTTTAAAGATACGGGAAATTTTGGTTGTCGGGTTTTGGGTTTTGGGTTTTGGGTTTTGGGTTAATTTATTTATGGGCAATTTTACTTCAAAGAATAAATTCTTAAACTTATAAACTTCTAACTCGTTATTCATTATTCATTATTCATTATTCAAAAATACTTTTACATTTAAAATTTTGAGTTTTACATTTTACTTTTCTCTAAATTATGGGTGTTTTCCTTCTTTTTCAGTCACTTATAAGCTTGTACTTTTGTAATATGATTAATCATTATATCATACAGGAGCTATCCGAAAAGCCTATATAAAAAGAGTAGGAAACCTATCAAAACCAAAACATTATGGCAAGTCAATGCAATTCAGTTGTTGTGAATCCTATTAGAAATGGAAACAACCTTAACATTTTAGTCGGAGCACAATCTGGCACAAATCCAGCAATTTTAACGTGGATTATAGTACGTCAAGGTGGTTCTACACGTTATTTTTATCCAGACGATTTCAATATTGGTGGGCAATATGTATATCCAGGTTTAAGTCAATCAAAACTTAACATTGCTATTTCTCCAGGAGATGTAAAAGTAGAAGTTTACTATAGTGATTCTAATTGTACTGCTTCTGCTGGTGCATAATCACCAGTTAGTTTACAATTAAAAAAAATGAATAACATTTAAAACACAATCATTATGAGTACACAACGAAAAATTCGTCAGATTTCTATAAGTCCTGACGCATTATATATAAAAGCTTCTTCAGTAGATGCTGCCACAGAATCATTTATGAAATATATAAATGAAGTTACTTTAGAGTTGGTTTCAAAAGGCACGCACGTAAGTGGTATACAAATTCTGGAAGCAATAGCAGATAAAGAAATGATTCACTTTAAGTTTGATGATCCAGACAATTTAATTGATCATGTATGTTTGCATATGAGCCGATATAACCCAGAAGCAAAAATAGAAGTACATCATACTTCTGCTAGGAGTTAGTCATTAGTTTCTAGAATATATTTTAAAAGCCGACCTGAGAGATTTTTTCCTTGGGTTGGTTTTTTTGGATTGAATACTTTGATCTTCATTTCTTAACTAATCCTATTCAAAAAGAAAGTTCTATTTTTAGGTATCTCTCTCGAATTGAAATCTACTACAATAGATCTAAATATCTCTGTTTTGAACATTAAACTAATTACTTTTGATTTACTTCTCTTATTACTCACTTATAAATTTAGATTACCTCTTATTTCTATTTTTTTTAGGGTGCTTTCTTAATTGTGCCATACTGGAATCTAATTTTTGATACTTACCTTTAGAGTGGATCCTAATTTTATTTACTTTTAAATTGATTTCACAATCCGAACTATTTAAAATCATTAAATTCTTTTTACCTGAAAGTACCTTTTTATCATCTTCCCCGCTTTTAACTAAATAACTAAGATTAGATTTTGCTAAATTAGCTCTATTATATTTTTTTGATTTATCAAAAATACTCCTTATGTATTTTTCTGATGCTTCCTCATTAAAAAACACATTTTTAAAACAATTAATAAATTGAAGAGTATTTAATTGATCTACTTCATCCTTTAATGTAATTTCTATTAACTTTTGTTTTCTATTACCAATTTTATAAATACTATTATCAAAGAATACAATAGTTAATTTACTAGTAATAGGTATAAATATTTCTAATCCAATCACACCATACCCTGATTTTGATTGTGTCCATTTTTTTTGCTCAAGAAACTGATTATATTTAACTATAGGGAAATCAGAAGCTATGAACGGATATTTTGTTTTATTTATTAAAAGTTTAAAATCTAAATCTAAAATATCAATTATTATATCTGGAACATTTGATAATGATAATTTTACAACTTCATCATGGCTTAATTCTGGAACTAATTTTTTGATATCTACATTAGGGTCTAAAGACAATAAATTTTTGCTCACCTCTTGCATCATTCCTTTCATAGAGTCAATTCTAACTGGATTTCTCAAATCCGTTAATGTTACAAAAGTTAATAAGTCTATATGTCCCTCACTTCCTTTTTGCGGAAGTTCTCTTTTATAAATAAGTTTTTTTACTATGCTAGAAAGTTTTCCTTCAATCTCTGCTAAACTATCTTCAATTTTTCCATCATAACCATAAAAAAAATTTTTTGAACCTTGAGTTTTTAATTTTGCTTTAGGTATAAAAAATTCATTATTTATATTGAACACACCAATTTGTTTTTGATTTTTTCGATGTGAAAAATTCCTAAGATAGAATTTAGGAATGTAATGTTGATTTTTCTTTTCTGTTATCATTTATTAAATCAATTCTAATATAAAAACTATCTAAAATTAATACTCTATAACTACTATTAACATTCGTAAATATAAAGCAAAGGCTATACTAACTCATTACGGTTTCCCATAATCATTCTCTAATAATCACCAAAAACACACAACATCACAAACCTTACATTCAAACTTTTAGCATTTTTTTAAATATTCCCACGATAAATAATATATATATTTACTGCTATTGTTATTTTTGCCGCATGGGAAGAAAGAATCGTAAGAAATTGTTTGAACAGGTTGAAGTGGTAGATACTGCTACAAAAGGAAAAACAGTTGCTAAAACTGAAGATGGAAATGTGATATTTTTACCAAACGCCGTACCTGGTGATGTGGTAGATATTCAAACATATAAGAAACGAAAAGCATTCTACGAAGGGAAAGCGGTACACTTTCATTCGTATTCAGATAAACGTACCGAACCTGTTTGTGAACACTTTGGAACTTGCGGTGGTTGCAAATGGCAACATATGGGCTACGAGCACCAATTGTTTTACAAGCAAAAAGAAGTGTTGAATAACTTAACACGCATTGGAAAAGTTGAATTACCAGAATTAACACCAATTTTAGGAAGTGCAGAGCAATATTTCTATAGAAACAAAATGGAGTTTTCATTTTCGGACAGTCGTTGGTTAACACAAGAAGAAGTTGATTCAGAAGAAGATTTAGGCGATAGAAATGCACTTGGTTTTCACATTCCAGGAATGTGGGACAAAATTTTAGATGTAAAAAAATGTCACTTACAAGCCGATCCATCAAATGCAATTCGTAATGCTGTGAAGCAATTTGCTACGGAAAACAATATTGCTTTTTTTAATACACGTCATCAAACTGGATTGTTACGAACGTTAATGCTTCGAACATCTTCCATTGGTGAAGTAATGGTATTGATTCAGTTTTATCAAGAAGACAAAGCAAAGCGCGAATTATTATTAAACTATATACAAGAGACGTTTCCTGAAATTACATCGTTATTGTATGTAATCAACGGAAAAGGAAATGATACCATATACGATCAAGAAGTGATTTGTTTTAACGGACGCGATCATATTTTTGAAGAAATGGAAGGCTTGAAGTTTAAAATCAACGCCAAATCTTTCTACCAAACAAATTCTGATCAAGCATATGAACTGTATAAAATTACGCGTGATTTCGCAGGATTAGAAGGTGACGAACTCGTGTATGATTTATATACTGGAACAGGAACCATTGCACAATTTGTATCGAAAAAGGCAAAAAAAGTTGTTGGTGTAGAATCGGTTCCAGAAGCAATTGAAGCTGCAAAAGAAAATGCAGAATTAAACAATATTAAAAATACAGAATTCTTTGTTGGAGACATGAAAAAGGTATTCAATGCTGAGTTCATTTCCGCACACGGAACGCCTGATGTAATTATTACTGATCCACCACGTGATGGAATGCACGGTGATGTTGTGCAACAAATATTAAATATTGCACCAAAAAAAGTTGTCTATGTAAGTTGTAATAGCGCAACACAAGCGCGCGATTTAGCATTGATGGACGCAATATACAAAGTAACCAAAGTACAAGCTGTTGATATGTTTCCGCAAACACATCATATTGAAAATGTTGTACTTTTAGAAAAGAGAAATTAAAATATATGAAGAAGTTATCTTATATAGGAATTATAGGTTTTGTGATGGTAGCAGCTATATTGTCCTTTTCATGCGAGAAAGATGATATTTGTGCCGAAGGAACACTCACAACACCAAGATTAGTCATTGAGTTTTTTGATGCAGATATTAGTATTGCTACAGGAGAAGATGTTGCTAAAAATGTAACGAACTTATTTGTAGTAGCTACAAGCCCGAATACAGATCCTGATACTGTTTCGCCTATTCAAACGAGTGCTAGTTCTGTAGCTACGGTTTCCATTCCATTACGCACATTGGAAAACAGTACTGTATATGAATTTTACGCTGGATATGAAACTGACAGCGACGGAAATATTACCGCAGGAAACTTAGACACCGTAACGTTTAACTATGAAACTTCAGAAATTTTTCTATCTAGAGCTTGTGGATATATAAAAAACTATAGATTAGATGATGCTGGAACTGGCGTAGTTGTTACGACAGATTCAGACAACTGGATTGATCCGGCTGCAGGAATTGCCATTACACAATTTACTATTCAAGATGAAACAATAGCACATGTTAAAATATATCACTAGTATACTCGCATTCTTGGTAGTTAGCATCAGCTTTGCACAAGAAAATTTAGAAGAAACAACAACTACTACTGAAGAAGAAACAGTAGTCGTAAAAGATACGCTTGCCGGAAAAGATAATTATGGATTACGAATTGGGTTAGATTTAAGCAGACCAATTCGAATGTTACTAGAAAAAGATTACCAAGGTTTTGAAGTTATTGGTGATTTTAGAATTACAAAAAAATTCTATCTAGCAGCAGAATTAGGAAACGAAAAGAAAACTGTTGATGATGATCAATTAAACTTTACAACAGAAGGAAGTTACTTAAAGTTTGGGTTCGACTTTAATGCGTACGAAAACTGGTTTGGAATGGAAAATGCCATATTTGTAGGTTTACGTTACGGATATAGTACACACAAACAAACATTAAACAGTTATCGTGTATATATTAATGATACACATTTAGAAAATCCTAATGAGTTAGAAGTTACGCCTGGCACAGAATTTTCTAGCTTAAATGCACACTGGATTGAAGCTGTTGCTGGTATAAAAGTAGAACTCTATGATAATATTTATTTAGGTTTTAGCGTACGCTTAAATCGACTCTTAAGCACCAAAGAGCCTGACAATTTTCAAAATTTATTCATACCTGGATTCAATAAAGTAACGACAGATAGTAATGTTGGAGCTGGTTTTAATTACACAATAAGCTATTCAATTCCTATCTATAAAAAAACAAAGAAGAAAAAAGAGGAAGCTGCTGAAGAAACTGAATAATGCCAAATAATTGAACCTTTTAAAGGTTCTTATTAAATTTATAACATTGAAAACTTAAAAGTCATCTCTATAGATGGCTTTTTTTATATAATTTAACATATAACTAGAAATAGAATATATCTCTATTTCACTATTTTCACTATCTTCATCTTACTAAATAAACCATACCAATTAATACCATAAAAATGAAATTTCATCAATCAATTACCACATACCTTTTTGGTATACTTTTCCTGTTTTCTACGTTTACAACTACTGCTCAAAATGTAAAGGACACACGTCTAATGAAGAATCCTGCCATAAGTAAAAATAAAATTGCATTTATCTATGCAGAAGATTTATGGGTTGCTAACAGAGATGGCTCCAACCCTATTCGACTGACTATTGACGAAGGAATTGAGTCACGCCCTAAATTCTCGCCTGATGGTTCTAAAATTGCATTTAGTGCTGAATACGATGGAAATACAGATGTCTTTATTGTTGATGCAAATGGAGGTATTCCAAAACGACTGACTTGGAATCCTTACTATGATCGCGTACGCGGTTTTGATGCTTCTGGAGAAAACGTGCTTTTTTCTTCTAGAAGACATAGTCATGTATACGCACATCGTCAACTATATTTAGTAAATATAAATGGAGGTCCTATAAAAAAACTTCCTGTTCCCACAGCTCATTACGCAACCTACTCACCTGATAATAAATATATTGCGTACACACCTTTTCCAAATGCTCATGAACAATGGAAAAATTACCGTGGCGGACGACAAGCGCGTATTTGGATTTATAACGTAGCTAATCATGAAGTTGTAGAAATTCCAAAACCAGCTACAGGTAGTAATGATACAAATCCGCAATGGATTGGAAATACAGTTTACTTTAGATCAGATAGAAATGGAGAGTTTAATATCTATTCGTACGATATGAATTCAAAGGAAATTACACAACATACAGACTATGAAAAATTTCCAGTCTTAGGAATGACTTCTGACTACAAAGATTTGATCTATGAACAAAAAGGGTATTTACACATATACAATCCTGCTCAAAAGAAAAGTACAAAATTAACCATAGGAATTGCAACCGATTTACTAGAAATGCGACCGCGTTTTGTTTCTGGAAAAAAATATATAAACAATATGTCTATTTCTCCTACTGGAAAACGACTGGTTGCTAATTTTAGGGGTGAGATTGTTACGATCCCTGTTAAAAAAGGAGATGTCAATAATCTTACTGAAACTGTTGATGTCCATGAAAAATCTCCTAAATGGTCACCAGATGGGAAAAACATTGCTTATTTTTCTGATGCTTCTGGAGAATATGAACTGCACTTACAAAATGTTCAAGATAAGAGTGTCAAAAAAATAAAACTAGGTGATGGTGGGTTTTATGGTGATATTCATTGGTCGCCAGACGGAAAGAAAATAAGCTATAGTGATCATACTCGAAGTTTTTATATATTAGACATTGCTTCTAAAAAAAGTACTAAAATTGCCTCTGATATTATGAATACAGGCGGTTCGATAGGTTATTTGTTTCGTTCATGGTCGCACAATTCAAAATGGATTACGTATGTAGTAATAACAGAAACACTTTTTGAAAAAGCGTATGTATATTCTGTAGATCAAAATAAATCGTATGCCATTTCTGACGGTTCATCACATGTAACAGAAGCTATTTTTGACCCAAGCGGTAAATATATTTATATGACAGCTTCAACTGATGCTGGACCACTAGTTAATTGGTTTGATTTATCCAATAGAGATTCAGAAATGACAAATTTAATTTATGTAGTTACATTACAAAAAAATATAATTTCTCCTTTAGCTAAAAAAAATGATGATGAAGAAGCAGTCTTAGAAAAAACAGAAGATACTATAGATTCAAACAAAAAGAAAACTACTGATTTCACTATTGACTTTGAAGGTATTCAAAATAGAGTTGTTGCACTTCCTATTGGGTCTGGAAATTATGCAAATTTAGCTTCTGTAAAAGAAGGCGAACTATTATATATCTCTAGAAAACCACATACAAATCACTATTATTCTCCGCAATCTATAAAGAAATATAATCTTTCTGATCAGAAAGAAAAAGAAATCATGAAAGCTACAAGGTTTGATATTTCTGCTGATGGAAAGAAAATGTTATACTACAAACAAGGCAACTATGGAGTAGTCAATGTAGGTTCAAAACCAAGTAACTCTGAGGTTAATCTTTCATCAATCAAAATTAAAATTGATCCTCCTAAAGAGTGGCGCAATATTTTCAATGAAGCTTGGCGTGTAAATCGAGACTATTTTTATGATCCAAATATGCATGGACTAGACTGGAAGAAAATCAAACAGAAATACGAACCTTTTTTGACTGATGTAACTACACAAAATGATTTATACAGAGTTATGGGATGGATGTTTAGTGAACTAAGTGTTGGACATCATCGTTTTGGCGGTACTAGAGATTGGTTACATAATGCTCCATACATAAATGGAGGTTTGTTAGGCGCTGATTATGAAATTAAGAATAATCGTTATCAAATTACAAAAATATATGGCGGATCTAATTGGACGCCAAGCTTACGAGCTCCTTTAAATGAACCAGGTATTAATGTAAATATTGGTGACTATATTATAAAAATAAATGGAAAAAATGTTACGGGTACACAGAACATATATGCCTTTTTTGAAAATACTGTTGATAAAATTGTAACGCTCACTGTTTCAAAAAAAGCAGATGGTTCTAATGCTCGTACATACAAAGTTGTTCCTATTTATGACGAAATTAATCTTAGAAGCCTTAGCTGGGTTGAAGAAAACATCAAAAAAGTAGATAAAGCAACAAACGGACAAATAGGTTATGTCTTTGTTCCTAATACTAGTGACAGAGGACACGAATATTTTAAACGCTATTTTTATCCGCAAACTAATAAAAAAGGTATAATTGTAGACGAACGCTTTAATGGCGGTGGTCATTTAGCTGATTATTACTTAGATATTTTGAATAGGAAAAAAATGTCTAATTGGAGCTTTAGACATGGAAAAACTATGTCAACTCCTAGCGCTTCTATAGACGGACCAAAAGTATTGATCGTTAATGAAGCTGCTGGTTCTGGTGGTGACTATTTCCCTTGGGCTTTCCGTAAGATGAATTTAGGTACTATTGTTGGGAAAACAACTTGGGGAGGATTAGTCGGTGTTTCTGGCTTTCCTAGATTTATAGATGGTGGCTATGTAACCGCTCCACACTTTGGTTTTTGGGATGAAAATGGTTTTGGAATTGAAAATGTTGGCGTTGCTCCTGATGTAGATGTTGAACAATTGCCAAAAGATGTCATTGCAGGAAAAGATCCGCAGCTGGAGAAAGCAATCGAAATAGCATTGAAGCAACTCAAAGAAAATCCGTCTACACCATTAAAAAAGCCAAAATATCCAATTAGAGTTCGAAAAGAACAGAATAAGTTTTAATCTTATTATAAAAAATAGTTGTATTTATGACAATTAACGAAAAAGCACGTTTGTACGCGATTGAAAAACATCGTGATGCTAATCACCATTATGATCAATATTCTTATGAATTTCATTTGCAAATGGTTGTCAATGCTGCCAAACAATTTCTATATTTAATTCCAGAAGAAGCACAACAAAATGTATTAGCAGGTTGTTGGGTTCATGATATTATTGAAGATGCACGCGAAACTTATAATGATGTCAAAAAAGCATTAAATGAAGATATTGCCGAACTTGCTTATGCATTAACAAATGATAAAGGAAAAACGCGCAGTGAACGCGCTGGAAATGCATATTATGAAGGAATCAGAAATACGCAGTATGCAATATTTATAAAACTTTGTGATCGTGTGGCAAATGCTACACATTCTAAAAACACGAATAGTAAAATGTTAGCTGTCTACCGAAAAGAAAACCCTTCATTTATTGCGAAATTATATGATGAAAAATATCTTGAAGTTATTCAGCATTTAGAAGAATTGTTGAAGGTTTAACCAGTTAAAGTAATCTAAAGAAACACAGTTTAACTCATGAATCTAATTGATTTTATCATCGGAGCATTACTAATCAATGCAATTCCGCATTTAATTTTTGGGTTGACCAAAACTCATTTCCTTGGAATGTTTGGCTATAGTCCAAAAGGAAATATCGTCTATGCTATTCTTCAGTTTGTAGTAGTGATTGTATTATTTTGTTATACTTACGGATATGCAACATTATTAGAGAATGGTTTTGTAGCTGGCGGAATTACAGTTTTAGTACTTTACTTTATTTTTGGAAAGGCTTTAGTGAAATTTTACGGAAAACGAAAAAGTGAAGCCAAATAACAGTAATGAAACACATATATTATACTCAAGTTAGAAAATCATACTATAATTAAAGATTTGAACTAAATTTAAAATGTCTAAAAACAAGGATTTAATAGAAATTGCGAAGTTATTTTTCAAGTTAGGAAGTATCTCTTTTGGTGGTCCTGCTGCTCATATTGCAATGATGGAAGACGAAGTTGTCAAAAAAAGAAAGTGGATGTCACAAGAACACTTTCTCGATCTTGTTGGTGCTACTAATTTAATTCCTGGTCCAAACTCAACAGAAATGACTATGCATTGCGGACACGAACGTGCAGGTTGGAAAGGTCTTTTTGTTGCAGGAATTTCTTTCATTTTTCCTGCGGTTGTAATCACTTCTATTGTTGCTTGGCTTTATCTAGAGTATGGTCAATTGCCAAATGTTGAGCCTTTTATATATGGAATAAAACCAGCAGTTATTTCAATAATAGTAATGGCAGCTTTCCGACTTGGTAAAAAGGCTATAAAATCTACCGAACTAGCAATTCTAGGGATACTAACTTTAGTAGTTTGTCTACTTGGTGTAAATGAAATTGTTGCGCTTTTTGGTTGTGGACTTCTTGGTTTAATTCTATACTTTTTCAAAAAGAATAAAGATAACTTAAAGAGTTTCATTCCACTTTTACTTTTTCAAATTGTTGAACCTTCAAAGATTGGAGCATTCAAAATATTCTTGACTTTTTTAAAGGTTGGCGCCATTCTTTATGGAAGTGGCTATGTACTCTTTGCCTTTCTCGATACAGAATTGGTTGCAAACGGCTGGTTAACACGACAAGCATTAATTGATGCCGTTGCATTTGGACAAATAACACCAGGACCAGTTTTGTCAACCGCAACTTTTATAGGTTGGCAAATGAATGGAGTTACGGGAGCTATTGCTGCTACTATTGGAATTTTCCTTCCTTCATTTCTTTTCGTACTTATCCTAAATCCATTGATTCCTAAAATGCGGAAGTCAAAAATTATTAGTGCAATCTTAGATGCTGTAAATGTTGCTGCTGTTGCCTTAATAATTGCTGTTTGCGTAGAAATGACAAAAGATACATTAATCGATTGGCGAACTATTTTAATTGCGATTGCAAGTTTAGTTAGCGTTTTTGTTTTCAAAAAACTGAACAGCGCATTTATCGTTTTAGGCGGCGCAATAGTTGGATACTTATTGACTTTTATTTAAACTATTAAACAAAAAAAGGAGTTGAAAACTATTCTGTTATTTTTTATTGAAATGTGTAACTAATTATTATGCATATATACTAACTCAACATGGGACTATTGACACAAGAGTATAAAGAACATTGGAATACTTTAAGCAAGGTATTATTCAGATTATTGTTTACTTACTTTGTCCTATATATACTTCTCACATTCTTTGGCTCTTTATTTGAAACGCCTTTTAGGTGGATTGGTAAAGTAATTCTTGGAATAGATTACGAATATGAGGTAAGCGGTTATGGCAGTGGAGATCATACTTTTGCATATATAACTTTATTTGTAAATGCAGTTTCGACCTTTGTAATAGTTATTCTTTGGAATCTTATAGATCGAAAACGTAAAAGCTACAATACATTACTATATTGGTTTTTAGTATTTCTTCGTTTAATTTTAATCGCTGCAATGTTCCTTTATGGGTTTGTAAAAGTTTTTAAACTTCAATTTCCATCTGCTTCATTAGTACATTTGCTTGATCCTTTAGGTGATTTTTCTCCAATGGGATTAGCCTGGAAATACATGGGCTATTCAAAAGGGTTTAATGTATTTGTTGGTTCTTTAGAAGTATTAGGAGGTTTGCTTTTAATTCCTAGACGTACACAAACACTTGGTTCATTTATAATTATTGGTGTAATGACTCAAGTAGCTGTAATGAACTTCTGCTTTGATATTCCTGTCAAATTATTTTCAGTTCATTTAGTTATAATGGCTTTGGTTATTTTTATCACTGACAATCGATTTTTAAATGTATTCATTAAAAATAAAGCTGTCGAAGAATATAATTATCATCATCCTGTTACGAGTACTAAATACCATAAAGTCATTTTTTGGGTTAAATCTATTGGCTTAATTATTATTGTCAGTTTCATATCTTTTAATTTTTATACAACTGAAAGTCATAGAGGAAAGAATCGAAAAAAGCCGCTATTATATGGCATTTGGGAAGCTTCATATTTTATTAAAAATGGAGATACATTGCAACCTTTAATTACAGATCATTATAGATGGCGTTACCTTATTGTTGATTTAAAGGATAAAGCAATTGTAAAGACAATGGATGACTTAAAACATCAATATAAATTTATACCAGATTCAACGTCTCAAAAAATAATAATCCATAAAAAAGATTCTGGGTCTGAAGGTTATAATTTCAACTATAAAAGCGTGAATTCAGATTTTCTTCAACTTGATGGAGTTATAGAGTCTGACACATTACACATTATATTCTCTAGAAAAGATCACACTAAATTTAATTTAAACGCTCGTGGTTTTAATTGGATTAATGAACGTCCTTACAATAAATAAAGTGAGCTTAGACAAGATCATAATTATTGTTGCTGCATTGTATTATCCTTGTTTAAAATATATGAAATACAAAGCAAAACATCCAGAAAAGAAATGGTTGAGTTATTTATAATTGTAAGATCTCTTTCTAAATGACAAAACTTACTGAATACATATATTACGTTGATCAAAATATCCTGAATATTATTAAAACAAATTTCGAACTCGTTGATTCAAAAGATTGTAAAAAAAATACATTGACAGAAATGAAGATTAGGAAATAAATAGTGTTATACTATTTTTATACAACCCAATTTTATCTGTAACAATTTCATCTTAGTACACACTCATAAAAGACAATCTATAAATGGTTTGTAGATTGTCTTTTTTAATACTAAACTGTACTAGGTAAATCTTAAAAATGAATAGCATGAAAAACAACAAAAAATATATCGTACTAATAACTAGTATACTTGTATTGATCATTGGATATTTCATTGCAGATATTATGTTATATGATGGTATTAAACCAATTTCAATACATGAAAATGGTGTACAAGGAAACTACTTCATTAAAAGTGATACAGAAAAGCAACCAACAGTTGTACTAATTGGCGGCGGACAATGGGGCGATTATTGGGCAGAACAAATTGCAAAAAAAGGATATGCAAGTTTATCATTACCATATACTCGAAGAGAAGGTTTACCGAAACTAGCAGAAGAAGTAAACCTTGAATATTTTGAAAAAGCATTACACTGGCTTGCAGAACAACCAGAAGTTGATGCAGATAATATCATAGTGATGGGCGCTTCCAGAAATGCCGAGCTAGCTTTAGTACTTGCATCTATATTCCCTAACTATATTCATGGTGTTGTAGCATATGCACCAAGTGCTGTGAGTTGGTCAAACACTGTACTTCCGTATAGTGCTAATAGTTTAAAAGCAAGTTGGAAATATAAAGGAGTTGCTATTCCGTATGTATCAATGGACAAAATTCAGGGAAACAATACCGATAAAATTAAAACATTGCCTTACTGGGAAAATGGTTTAGCCAAAACAAACGAAGTATCGAAAGCAATCATTAAGATTGAGAATATTAAAGGACCTATTTTGTTATTCTCTGGATTAGATGACAAAGTCTGGCCAGCAGCAACGATGGCGAATATATTAGAGGACAGAATAAAAGTAGCTAATTTTAAGTATGACTTTAAAAATATACAATATGAAAATGCAGGTCATTTAATTTCAACACATCCTGATATAAATTCAGATATAAAAACTGGAAATATGACGATTAATGGCAAAACATATACGTTTGAATTTGGAGGAACTACAGAAGGTGATACAAAAGCAAAAAAAGATGCTCAGCATAAATTGTATCAGTTTTTAGAAAAGTTAAAGTAAATCAATGCCCATAAAACTCAGCAACCTCAACCATTGGAACTTCTACTGTAGTAAAACTATGATTCTTTCTGATTTCGAAAGTAATAAGTTTAGAAGCGCTGTCAATTGACTTTATAGTGATACCACTAAGAAGTGCTTTATAATATTCTATAGGTAAAATAAGATTGTTTTTAGCTGAAGTATAGGTGTATGTATATTTTTTCTGTGTAGATAAATCACATATATATAGTTTGTTCCTAGGCAACGTATTTGAATCTGAACTTGATTTCATATACGTTGTATTCACTTCAGAAATTATTACATAGGAACCTTTTTTATCTTTAAAATAATCAACAAGGTATGAAAACTCAGAATTCAACTGTTCCATATTCACAATCGTATTTCCATTGTGGTTGATTGTTTTAGGTGTGATAGTGATTCCTTTTTCTTTTATATATTTTTCAGCACTACCCTTTTCCAGTCGTAAATTACCATTATCATAATACGTACACATTGCGAAAAATCCATTTTCTAATATTTCAGCTGTAGCTGTATTAGAAATAGCTTCTTTTTTCGACGTGCAAGAACACATCAAAAGTATACTCAACAAAATTATACTATAGAATTTCCGTATCATCTTATACTTCTCTGCTATCACCAAATATACTTTTCATCATCACCTTTTCTTTGCCGCCTTCATCGACTACGCCAAATTTTGGTGCTAGTATACTTGCAATCACTGCACATATTAATGACAACCACAATCCGCTTATAGGAATAACATAACCTAAGGTAAAACGGAATACTAAAAAGAGCGACATAAACGCGACTAAATTGAGTAACAACGCTTTTGTTTTTGGTTTCATCTGTGTAATTTTTTAGTTTTCTTAATCTTTATCTTGGTGTTTGGCTTTCTTGCTTCCTGCATACATTTCATACTTAACCAAACGTGATTCTAACTTTCCGTTAAACACTTTTATCTTTCTTGATGGACGTAAGCCTACAAATTTCAACGCTTCTAAATTTGAGGTAATAAACCAAGCATTGGTATTCGCATATCCTTGTTTTAAGGTATCTCCAATTTCGGCATAAAATTGTTCCATATCAATATGTAAACGTTCGCCATAAGGTGGATTGAACAAAATATGCAACTTTTCATCTCCTTCTTTTTTTGTTTCAAAGAAGTTTTGTTGACGAATTTTGATATAATCACTCAAGTTTGCATTTTGGACATTGTCTTTTGCTTTCTGAACTGCCGAAGGCGCTTTGTCATATCCATAAATATCATGATGAAATTCACGAATTTTACGCAAGCAAGATTCTTCTATCTTTTCATATAAATCAACATCCCAATCGTTCCATTTCTCAAAACCAAATTCTTTTCTATTGATGTTTGCAGGAATGTTACAGGCAATCATTGCAGCTTCAATAGCAATGGTTCCACTTCCACACATCGGATCGAGTAAATCGCTTTGTCCGTCCCAACCTGACATCATTACCAAACCTGCTGCCAATACTTCATTTATTGGTGCAATATTGGTTGCTGTTTTATAACCACGTTTGTGCAACGATCCGCCCGAACTGTCTAATGAAATTGAACAATCATTGTTTTGAATGTGTACATGAATACGTAATGTTGGAAATTTTATATCCACATTTGGACGTCTTCCTTCCGTATTACGAAATTTATCTGCAATTGCATCTTTCGTTTTTAAGGCTATAAATTGTGAATGTGTAAATTGTTCAGAAGCAACTGTAGCGTCAATAGCAAATGTTTGTTCGTGCGTTAGGTATTTATCCCAATGCATATTATACACCTGATCGTATAAATCTTGCTCATTCTTAATTTTAAAATATCGGATTGGTTTTAGAATTTTAATCGCTGTACGCAAGCATAAGTTTGCTTTGTACATAAAACCTTTATCTCCTCTAAAAGTAACGTTACGGGTTCCCTTTCGGATATCCATAGCGCCCAATCTTTTTAGTTCATCTTCCAACATGTCTTCAAAACCGTGTAAGGTTTTGGCAACCATTTTATAATTATCTCCCATTTGCTTCTGTAATCTGACTGCAAAAGTACATTAATTTGTTGCCTTATAAAACTTGTAATAAGAAACGTTGAAAAACTTCTTAATTATTACTATTTAATCTATTGGCTTTAAAAATTCTAAATAATCCATACAAAATAATTAAAACGCCCACTAAGGAGAAGATTACTGATAAAATTGCATACTCTTTCCAAATAGATAGTATCATCATTCCTACTATTGAAAATAAAAGTCCTAGTACTATACATACCATTCCTTTCATTTCCTTTTTTGATTTATTCATTGGTTTAGTTTAAGTTGAGTTTGTATAAAAACAGTAAAGATTTAAAGATTACTTATCCTTTTAAGTTATCATTTTCGGCAAGCACATTCATGGTGTTCATTAAGGTATTTAATTGTTTCCATACAGAGTTTTTCCAAAATTGGAATGTTGATATCTGCTAGTTTATTGACATAAATACAAGCCTTTCCCATTTTGAATTTCCCCAAATCTTCCAATAAAAGTTCGCTTTCTTTCGTATTTGAATATACATAGAATGAAAACTTTGCTTTCCTTGGAGAAAACCCTAAAAGAGGCGCATTTCCTTCGTGTCCACTTTCATATTTGTAATGGTAACTTCCAAATCCGATAATTGTTGGTCCCCACATTCTAGGTTCAAACGTTGACCATTTGCGCATCAACTCAATTAGTTGAAAACTATCAGCTTTCTTTTGCTCATGAGTCACATATGAATTGACAAAGTCAGTCACTGAAACCTCCGTTTCTTTTGTTTTATTTTCAGCCATTGCAGTTCTATTTATAAGTTTATAAACACCTCTTTTATTGTAATTTAGGTAAAATTTAACTCAAACTCTTCAATATCTTTATGAATATTTTTAATTACACTTTTACTTTTTCCCCAATCAAAAAGTTGTCCTTTTATCTTAGCATCAATACGTACCTCAACTCCTGCTTCATTTTCTTTTAAAGAAATTATAACTTCCCCGCCAAAAGTTTTCATGTCTGAAGGAATTTCTGCTATAAGAATGATTCCGTTAAGTGCCTCTTTTGCTTCCATTAAAGGGTAATTATTTTTTGCCAATGAACAGAGTATCTTTACTACTATTTTCTGAATTAAGTCTGTATAAGATACTGTTTTAGATTTTCCTGTCTTTACGCCTAGCTTTTTATATATTGGAACTGCTACATCTGCTACTTCTTTTAAGGACAATCCTGTTAAAGGAGAAAATAATGTATCTATTCTTTTAAGAAATACATCCGCAGAAATGCTTTTTTTTGATTCCGCTAAATACCGTTTAATAATATCTTGAACCGTTGGGTTTTCAACAACTAGTTTTAAATCTTCTTCTTCCCACCAACTTTTAATAACAAGTCCTTCAATTTCATTCTTATCTAGTCCTTTCGTTCCACATTCAGCACAGTATTTCCCTGTTATTTTCTCTTTGCATTCTGGGCAATATATGTTTTCCATTAAAACAGTTTTTAGTTAGCTACAACGAGTAGTCTATTGTTTCTAGCATCACTCAAAATTAATAATTGATTCTATTTTTCTTGTATATATTCTCTAAAATTAGTGAATATATAGTTGCTTTGAAGTCGTACTTACGCAAAACCGACTTGTGTTCATTGTTTTTATTAGCACTTTTCAATTCATTTGCTTCATTATCAAGTTTTAAAAATATAGTAATCATGAAAAAAAAGAATCTAAACGTATTAACATTGAACAAGAAATCTATTTCTAATCTTAAGGTAATGAAAGTTAAAGGTGGAGCTGATACACTGATAAACTTTAATTGTCGTGTAACTAATGAATCCTTTTGCGAATGTCAGTCAGAAGGTTGCAATACAGGGCATACTTTTGATGATTGTGACGTTTCAGGTACTTGTAATGAAACTGCATATCCAATTTGTTAATACTATGTATAAAGCGATCTTCGGATCGCTTTTCTTTTTTAAGTACTTATGTTTACTAAAATCTTTAATGATTTTATATAACAACTTTCACCTATACTTCAATCATACTAGTAGTGTACAATCTTTTTAATCTCCTTCTATTAATTTATCAAATTGCCAATTTGATACTTTTCTTATCCTTTTAATTCTATCAGCTAATGCGGGATTATAAGAACATCTTGCTTTATCAAAACCTATCCAATCTGGAAAATACTTTTTAGCCAGTTTAAAAGTCCATTTATTAAATTTATTTGATTTTCTCTCATGTAAAGGTTTCTCAATTAAATACGTTCGATAATTAACAACAAGCCCAAACATATCTTTTAAATCTGGATGACTTTCTAACAAGCCTTCATCTTCCCAAATAACCGCATCTTCCATAAAATAATACTCCATTTTTGGGTTTTTCATGTTAGATTTTCTTGGCAAACTATTTTTATATTTTTTGAATACGCGCCTTATTTTTATTACAACTAACAGTTTGTATAACATTTTCTAAAATTATTCAATATATAAGCATAATCAAAGTAGAGTGTCTTATTTTATAATACTAAGATGATGATAACAAAAAGGATCACTACAAAAAGTTATTGACACCTTGGAGTGAATTAAGGGGAAGTTGTAATTGATTTTTATATATAAAGCACTCGTTACAAACGAGCGCTAGCGTGGGTATTACTATAAAAAGCGGGACATCTATATAAGAAATCCCGCTTTTAAAACCTTCTATGAAATACTTATAATGTATACCTATTAATTTGTTTGCTCAAGCCATGCCGTACCTGAAACACTTTTAGCTTTATTGTCTAATGTCATATTACCTGTTACAGCTCCTACACCTTCGTATACGCCACCATTAAACACTTGATCTGGAAACAAACTTTTTACTGTAAATGATCCATCTATAGCTGCAATTTCAACAGATACTTCAGTAAAATACTCCTTACCTCCTACAGTTGTAGATTTTGTTGGTTTCAATTTTGTTGGCACAAAGAACGATCCACCTTCTGCACCTACTTGAATAGTAGCCACTCCCTTAGTAATTGTATTCAATTTTGGTGTAGTCATTGAATAATTAGAAATCGTAACTCCATTGTCCAATTGCATATCTTGTAAAATCCACTTCACTCCTTGTCCATGATTCCCAAATTTTCCCCATTCGTGATCCATCCAAGTAACTCCTGTTACATTGTGTTTTTCTGGAGTACCATTTTCAGGAGTAATTGTAATCGTACCATTTGCTTGTATACGCGTTAATGAAAAGTAGAAATTGTTATCGTACTTTTCTGGTTTTGGTGGAGTTGGCGCTTCTCCAGTTCCCCAAACAATAAATGGTTTTCCTTCTTGAGAGAGTGTCAAATCAAACGATACTGTTGCTTTGGTAGCAGCATCAGTTAACGATGCCGTAACTTTCATGTTCTTTGTTGGATCTGCCGCTAGAGGAGCACTCATTGATACATCTTCCAAGTTTACTTTCCAAGGTTTTGACGGATCACTTTCTGCCCAATCTTTTGATACTGATACTGTTGATTTGGTTTCATGATAGTGAACTCCATTTTTTACATCTGTAAGCATTACTTCTGTAAAACCTAATGGATAAAATGCAGCCGCATTAATTTCAAAACCAAATACTCTACCTGTATCTGTCTTTAATGTACCAATGTGCCACCACCATTCTGTAGAGCAACCATTTGGATGAGCTGCATCATACGTTGGCGTATGCAAATACATATCATTTGGTAGTGAAACTTTTGGAGCTGGTAATTCAACTTTGTGTTCTGGAACATTTTGTACATGACTGCGATTATGTCCTCTTAATGGTCTTTGTTGTTGTGCTGTTGTACTCATAACTTTTAGTTTTTGGTTTTCCTACTCTATTTATATTGACTTTTCGGATTCCGTCGTTGTTGTAACAAAGGTGCGTTGAATACGAAATTTTTTATAGAGAGGAATTGCCTGTTTTACAGAAAAGGATAGAATTTACCATAACTACGTACTTGTACGCACTAAGTACTCCAAGGATTTTATATAATAATCTCCGTTGTCATTTTTATATGTTTTTTGAAACTCTTTTAATGATTCCACCAAATTGTTGGTTAGTATAAAGAAATACAAATAGTTTTTAATGTTCATTTCGGTTTCAAAATTGTGCTTGTATTTGGCAAGTTTTGCTTTGATTTCTTTTAATTCTGCTACTTAACCGAGAAAGTGGGCGTAGCTCCTGCAAGTATTTCTAATATTGTTCAAGGAAATAGTTTTCCAAAACCTGAATTATTATTGAAGATTGCCAATACTTTAGATGTAGATATCCGTGATTTGTTTTACCCAACTAAAGAGGAAGAGAACCCAACTGAAGCACTCCAAAAAGTAATTGATGAGCTGGAACGGATTAAAGGGAAGTTATAGTTGACTTTTATTTGTAAAGCACTCGTTACAAACGAGCGCTAGCGTGGGGGTTTTGTATCCGAGGATTTTCCGCAGGAAAATCAGCTTGACCAAACACGCACTAACATTTTGATTTAGGATTAAACTTAAGCATTATTTTTGTACGTAGTTTTTTATTCAGGTTTTAAAATCTCTTGCACTCTTTTTTTTACAGGAACCATTTTATAAAATCTTTCTTTTGCGGATAAAACCATTAAATAACTATCGCCAATATTATCGATACAATTATTATATTCTAGTGGTTTTCTTTTTCTCACATCGTAGGTCATTCCAACTATTTTTCCCTCATCGTTCGGTGTGGTTAGTTTTTCATTTCCATCTTTTTTATAGATTATTTTTTGAGTGTCACATTCGAACCCTGATTTTTTCTTTATCATCAACTCGATATTTTTATTATTCGAAGTATAATTTCCTTCCAAATGAATCTGTTTAGTACTAGTTTCATTTAAAATATAAATATTGTAAACAAAATTACTGTCAGACATTAGTTTTAGGTTTCTTAAATATTCCACCATATTTCCATTTAGGTCTTCTGTGGTCTCATATTGGAGATATTCTTTCTCTACAACTTGTTTTTTATTGTTTCCACAATTCAAAAATAAAAGAAATGAAATAATGGTAAGTATTCTCATTTTACGGGTTTTCAGGTTTCTTTAAATTACGTACAACGGTTTAGTATATGAAAAGTAGCAGATTTACTTGTGCCATTTTTCGATTTAAAAACAAAGATAGCAGAAAAGAACCAAACATTAAGTTTAGCACAAAACTGCTATTTTTTATATACTTTGTTGGCTGTTCGTTCTTTTATATTTTTGAGAAACGAATCACATTACCAAATATAATAATATAGAGGAAATATTTAATTTTCAAACTTCTCAATATCATTTAAAAACTCTAAAGCTTTCATCGTTTTTGATCCTATAAATAACCCAATAGTTTTTCTTATCCATTCAATATGTAGATTTTTGTAGGTTAATTTATTTAAAAACCAGACTAACGGAATAATTAATAAGGAATTAACCATAAGGTATGTTAGCACAAAATCGGAATCCATATTAGCATATAAATCAATATTGAATAAATAGTCGCTTCCAACAACTACGTAAGACCACCATATTGGTACAGATAGAAACATTAATTTCACAAATAATAAGCCGTGTATATTTACTAACTCTATCTTTTTCCTTATATCAATAATTGGTTTTGCAAAGTCTATTTGTTTTAATAAGGTAACTTGTCCTATACTACCAGATAATGCAATTAATGTAAAAACACCAACAATAACACCGCTCGTTGCTAAATGTGTATGAGTCCAATTAGTTGCAATATAATTTCCCATAAATAGTGCTAGTAAAGAAAGAATAACAATTTCTATAACTCTATATTTAAGAATAGTCTGCGTACTCTTTTCTGATTTATCCAACTTTATGCTCTTTAAAGACGCTACGTTTAAACTTAATTTTTTATCTAATTTATTATCGTAGGCTGCTAATATTTTTTTTAATTCTTCTGCTTCCATAATTCTATATATTTTGAAATTCTTTTTTTAATTTTAATTTAATTCTACTAATTTTTGTGGCGACATTAGTTTTAGTAATACCAAGTATTTCTGAAATTTCCTCGTAACTTTTTTCTTCTAAATATAATAGCATTAGTGCTTTATTTAGTTCATTTAAATTATGAATGAATTCTTGTAATAACTTTAGATGATAATTTAATTCTGTTTGCTCTTCAATAGTATCTTCTTCTATTTTGAAAATAGATTCTTCATTGTAAAAATCATTTTTAATAGACCACTTTTTTTCTTTCCTATAAAAAGAGATTGCTACGTTTAATGCAATTCGATACATCCAAGTTGAATATTTATAATCGCTATTATAATTATCAAACGAATTCCATAACTGGATAATAATTTCTTGCTCTAAATCTTTTCTATCTTCTTTATTTTGGCAATAAGAGTTCACAATTTTATAGATGATTTTTTTGTGTTCATCTATCGTATTTATGAATTGTTCTTTTTTATTTACCATCATTTGTAAGTGATTATACTTTTGTAATCTAAAAATATTTATGCATTGAGAAACAATATCTCTTGGTTTTATATATTATTCGCAATACAAAATAAAAAATCATAAATAATAAGAAAAAGCATTAATTATAGTTCCTAGAATTAAACTAGAAACGCCTTCTTTTAACGATAAATGTTTCTGGTTGATATTGTCCGAATAAGCAATCCATAACGCAAGTAATGCGCTAGAAAAAAATATTGCGACAATATAAGTTGGGAAATCAATAGAAATTATACCAAACCAACTGAATACAATTTCCTCTAGTACTGTAAATCCGAATAAGGCTAAAATAGGGTTTGATTTTGTAGGTTTTGTTATTAACAATATGCCACCATACAACAGAATTAAGCAATTAATTAGAGGCAAAATTTGATTAAAATAGGATAAACTGAAATAACTCTTAAAAGAAAAATCAAAATATTCTTTTAAATCAATATTTAAACCTGAATGTATCATGAAGATTATGCTAAATAGAATACCTATAAATGAAAATATAATTCCGATAATTTTTCTAGTTGCCATATTATAATAAGTTAGTTTACTTATTATTCGCAAGACTTAAAAAAAATCACACTTTTTATGATTTTTTTACTTGTTGTTTAAAACAGCGTTTGGATGAAAGTTTCGGAATGACAGCCAACGTGTTTGTGTATGATTTCGTTGTGTGTTTGAGCAACTAATTTAGCAAATACAAACCGAATAGAAAATCCGCGAGAATTTTCGTAAGTAGGCGAGCACTAGCAATGAATTATACATGGTGTTGGCAACAGGCTTTTATTCAATTTACATATCACCTTCACCTGAAGGGACTATAACAAATCCATATTCAACATCATCAGGAACACTATATTTCTCCCAATATTCGCCTCCAATTCCAGCTAATTCGCTTTTTTTGTCATCGACCTCAAGTCCAGTATCTCCGAAATAAATTTTAGGTCCAATGTCAAACAAAAGGGAATCTGTATCAACAAATTCGAATATTTTCTCATCATTCGTTTTCAAGGTAAATTTATCTTTAATACTCACAGTTTTGTCAGTTTCATTCCGTAAAAAGATTTTATAAGTTGTACCCTTTTTTTCATAATCGGCTGGGATTATATATGTTTCATCTCCTTTTTCAATGATTTCATTTCCATGTTTATCTTTATATCTATTATCGTTTTTACAACCAAATAAAAATGATAAAATTCCAATAGCAAGTATTACTGTTTTTAGTTTCATTTTTTCAGAATGTTCGTTTTTTCAAAGTGCAGTTTTGAGCTTGTTACCAACGTGTGTATAATGAACATATGTTCATTATACAACCTATGTTTTCTTACAAATCTAAGTGATTTTTAATAAGTTAAAGAGTTTTTCATAAAACAAACTACTGTTTTAAACAGTTTTGTTATTTATATAAACTTTTTAATTGATGAACTAGAATAGATTAAGGGGAAGTTGTAGTTGGTCTTTATGTGTAAAGCACTCGTTACAAACGAGCGCTAGCGTGGGAATCTATTTACAATGTTTTTTTTTGTAAATCAGAAGTTTTAATATTACCCAATTTACTTGCCTGATTCCAATCAGAACAAGCTCCTTTTATATTTCCTGACTTTTGTCTAGAAAGACCTCTATTAAAAAAAGAGTTATGGTCAGTAGGATTAATTTTAATAGCTTTATTAAAGTCTTTTATAGCTCCTTGAAAATCTCCTAATTTATTTTTAGCATATCCTCTATATTTATATATTCGAGCATCATTTGAGTCAAGTTCAATTGCTTTATTATAGTCTAGAATTGCATCTTTTAAATTGCCTAATTGTTTCTTAGCCCATCCTCTATAAAAGTATCCTTCTTTGTCTTGAGGATTAATTTCAATAAATTTATTAAAATCTTGGATTGATGATTCGTGCTGTTTTAAAAACTGTTTTGAACGACCTCTTAAATAGTAAGGTAATGGATTATTTGACTCTAAATTTATTACCTTAGTGAAGTCTTGAATTGATTCCTCATAATTTTTTAATTCAAAATTATTCATACCTCTAAATAAATATGCATTAATAAAACTAGAATCAAGTTTTATAGCTTTACTATAATTTTCTATTGCCTTAATATAGTTTTTTGACTTGCTATAAACTATTCCTTTGTTAATGTATTCAATCGATGATTGACAATGAATTGAAATTGTGAAGTTTAAAATTATTAATAATAGTAATGTTTTTTTCATATGTTCTGTTTAATGCACGCCAACGTGTTTGTGTATGATTTCGTTGCGTCTTTAAGCAACTAAATTAGTAAACTAAAACGAACCAAAGGAAACTCCTTCGGAATTTCCAAGTAGGCTAGAACTAGCAATGAATTATGTCATTTAATCGTGAACTTGGAATATCAAAGGCATTTTATAGGAAACGTTAATTGGTTTTCCATCTTTCATTCCAGGTTTCAAATTTGGTAATAGTCCGATAACTTCAATTGCGTTTTGGTTCATAATATCTGGTCCACCAGTAGCATTGATGTTTACTGGTTTTCCATTAGTATCAATTATAAATTCTATCATTATTTTTACTCTACCAGAAAGTCCAACATCATCAGCAAGACTTGTATTGAATTTTCTCATTACGTGTTGTTGAATAAACTTATTCGTGCATTTTTGCTTTTTATCAATATCCCATTTCGATTTACAATCAGGTGCCAATGGCGGGTTTTCAGCTTGCTTAAATTCAACAATTTTAGTTTTGTCAATTTCTTTAATTACAATTTCTGCTTTTGAGTAATCAACACCTTTTGCTTTTTCTGATTTTGATTCAATAATTTTAGGCTTTGAAGGTTTATCATCACTTAATTTTTCCATTTCTAATCGAATCATTGGAAGTATGAAATATGTTTTGCCCTCTACTTTTTGAACAGTAATATGCATTGAAGAAAATCCATCATTTTTTGTTCCAATTAGTATTTGGTTGTCTTTTATTTCCCAATTTTGATTGTCAAGAACAAACAATTCTTTCATTCTTTCATCAGCTAGTTTTCCAAATTTGATCCTAAAAACTCTGTTTCCTTTGAAATTGAATTTTGAGTTTAAAAAAGCATTTTCAACCATTTTTAAAGCTTCTTTTTGTGGAACTTCATCAGAATTAGGAATATTTACATTAATAGCTTTCCATTCTCCCATTAAATTTTTATCATTCAAGTTTTGAGCTTTCGTTAAAAGGCTAAATATTAATGTTGTAACTAATAGTAATTTATATTTCATAATGTTTTTTTCAAATGTTGGGCAACGTATTCGTGTATGGTTAGTTGCGTTCAAATACGTGATTTATTTTCCGCAGTTACAATATAGTAAAAAGTAAGGAAGAACCATCGTCTTAGCCAGCAACAGCAATTAATTATACACGTGTTGTGGGTAGTTATTCTTTTGTACTTACAACTGTGTCAATAATAGTTTCATAAGCTGCAAAATATGCTCGATTTCCAAATTTAGAAAAAGACCATAGAGCAATTTCTGATTCCGTTTTAAGTTCATTTGGAATTAAGTGAGGGAATGCCTGCCCAATTGCATGGGATTTAATTAGAAAATGAACATCATTTTTTGCTTCGTTATCAGAAGAAAAATTATTGAATAATACTTCTGATATTACTATTTTATCACTTGTGATATCATATCTAGCTTTATAGATTAATTCGCCATCCCAACTTCTAGAAAAAAAGAGATAATCATTATAGGCATAAATATCCCATTTACAATCCATAGAATCTGCTTTAAAAGCAATTCCTTCTAGCTTATCTCCATTATGAGGATATTCTAAGTTAACTGATGTTTTATTAAAATTTGTGGTATCAAAATCAACTAATTCTTTTCCTAAAGAACTTCTTAACTCATTATATTTTTCGGCAATTTTTTTCTCTTTTGTAAATGCCATAGTAGTTGTAGTATAAGAGCTAATATCCAAAACTTTTTTATTAAATGGATTGTCATTCGCTCCAAGTTCCAACCAACGAAATGAATGTTGATTAGAATCTGTTTTTAAAAATTCAGATTCTGGTTTTCTTTTTTTCTTAAACCATTTAAACATAAAGTTCTTTTTAATTACCTACAACGGTCTCGTATAGCCGTCAGTTATGGGTTTTAAGTTACTGTTTTTCGACTAAGCACTGACACTCGCAATTCCGAGTGGATTCGGACGTAGTCGAATCCGCCGTAATTGCGGTTATACATTGTTGTAAACAGTTTTTTATTCAGTTCTGTTTTCAAATTCGGTTAGTTTTTGTCTTATTGATTTTCCCTCTTCATAACTCACACGCAATTTATTCAGTCCAAAAATAGATTTTTCATTTTGCTCAGTTATTTCTAATGCAGATTTCACACCGTTATATATCAATGATTCATTTCCGTTTAACTTTTTTTCAAGTTGAATTTTGTTCCGCACTATTAATAAAATTCTTTTTTCAGTCAGAATTAAAGTATCTAGTTTTTTTCTTGTGAAGAAATATATAGCAGAAATTAACGAAACAGTATTGTTTAAAATCGATTCAAAAAAAGATTGTTCAGATTCCTTTTCTAATAGGATAATTCCAGATTCAGTTTTCAGAATGGTATTAATTTCTTTTTTCGTCATATATGCTCTAAATTGTTTACAACGGTTTGTGTATGAAACTTAGCGTGCAAAAAGACACTAACTTATCGGATTAACACAGAGCCGAATTTTTATATTTTGTTTTTAATTTTTCTCTTTTTAAAAGCCAAATTAAAAATTTGGTGGTCTATGGTAATAAGCAAGAACCTTTCGGTTTAGCCTTTACTAGCTATGTTTTATACACGTTGTTACCAGCTGTTTTTTAATACATTCCACTTGTTAAATGAGTTTTATCAAACCTACATAGAAAATCATTGGCTATTCCATCATTCTCATTTAGTAAGTCTAAAACAGATTTTTTAATTGTTTTTTTAATTTGCGTATAGACAATTTTACTTTCAAGTTTCTCTTTAAAACTGCCACTAAATTCAAAATTTTCACCACGAACAGAGCATACAATTATTAATCCATTTAACATTTTTTTTCTTTTAACTTTAAAGGTTTCTAGGTTGTGTTTCTTAACATATGTCTTACAAGCTGATAAAAGTCCATCAAAAACACCATCAACTAATGAGCCTCCACATCTTGTTTCGGTATTATTAGCAAAACTTAGAATATGTGGTGTTGGATACCAATCTGTTCTATAAGCAAGTCCAACTTGATATTGATTAGAATTTATTGTGTCATCGATTGTTATTTTAAACTTTGGTTTTCCTAAAACTTCTTTGTTTACTTGGTCAAACAAGTAGAATATACCTTCTGGAAAATAATAATAATTTTGTGATAAATATTTATGCCTTTTGTCTATTGTTAATGTTTCTATTTGTTTGTTTAAGACTGAGATTAATAAAGCTTTTTCGGTTAAATTTAAATAATCAATCGTAGTGTTTTGAATAATTTTTTTGTCAAATGAAAAAGAAATTGTTGTTTCACAATCATTTTCTTGACTGATGTTAAACGTTTTGGATATAGCTTTTAAAACTTGAGGCAAATAATAATCTTCAAAATCTTTTGTTTTGTGAGTAAAGTGTTCCAAAAATGAGTTTATATTACTATTTGTAGAAATATTAATTGCAAAGTCGTTATCCCCTAATAGAATTATTTTAAAAAGAATTTTATCAGTTTTAGATAATTCTATACAATCAGTGACTAATCCTAAAAAGAGGCTTATGATATTTCCAAAATACATAAAAGGTCTTTTTTTTACGTGTTCTGAAAAATCAAAAGGTTTTATTGAACTCTTAGAATATTTTTCGCTGTTTTTCATTAATTGCTGGTAACGTGTTTGTGTATGGTTAGTTGCGTAGTTAAGCAACTAAATTAGTAAACTTTTACGAACCCGTGAATATTCCGCAGGAATATTCGCAAGTAGGTAAGAACAAAGCAATTAATTATACACGGTGTTACCAATAGTTTTTATTTAATATGCTTGTAATATATAATTAAACTATCCATAGTAATTGTTTTTAAAGCTAACCCATTTTGGTCAAATATTACTTTACGTGAATAGCTTTGATTTTGATTTTCTCTATCTATCCAGCTTAAAGTTGTTAAAGTTGAATCAAGATTTTTGTTAGAGTAATAATAATCAGTTATTGCATTAGAACTCAATGATGAATCTTCGTTATCACTTGGTTCGTATAATATTTCTTTCGTAGATAATGAGTTCAATTTTGTGTCGTAAACGTATTTTGTAGTGAGCTTTTTACCCTTTCCATAATCGTTATTCTGATACTGATAGGATTCTAGAATTTTTCCATCTTTTTTGAATTTAAAAATAGCTGCTGGTTTTGAAACATCCTGTTTTGAAATTCCAATAGAAGGTTCAGTATAATACTTATAGAGGATTAAGCTATCGTTATCAAATTCATAGCGAAAATTGAAAATAGCTTTAAAATCAGTAAAAAATATTTTTTGCTTTTCAAGGTCTAATGAGTCGTATTCATATTCTTCATTTATGCTATACATAAAAGATTTCCTCCATACGGTTTTAATATTTCCGTTTCCATTATATTCGATAATTTCAATTGTATCGTTCTTTTTATAAAGTGCAGTATCAAATCCCGATATCAAAAGAGTCTTCTTTATATTATTTTTTAATATACTTGCTTGATTGAAATCTAAAAAGTCTAATTCAGACATTTTTAAAGTTTTATCATTACAACTGAACAATAAAAAAGTTAATATTATTAGTAGTAGTGCGCTTTTCATCAAATTATTGGTAACGGTTTTGGCTAAACTGCGTTTTAATGCAGTTTAGGTTTTGTTAGCTTACGTTTTTTACTTTTTCAATATAGTTATGAAAACTTTGAATCATTGAAACTCCAGCCTCAAACATAACAACATACCCAACTCCAATTTCGTAATCAGGTCCAACAAAATTCATACTATTCTGAGCCTCTATTAAATCTGTTGGAATCACTGGGTCAACATGACTCCCTCCTTCTTTATTTGCGTACTTTAATGTTAATTCCCTCCTCGACCATATTTTTTTATTTACACCTGGCGCACCAAGTATCATCCTATTCCACCAATGATTCCGAGACTTGAACAATCTAAATGTGTCAAGAAATTCTTCTTGCGAAATGTTAATTCGTATTCTTGGAACTTGGCAATCTACATACGAAGCAATATTACTTTGGAGACTTTCAGGGATTCCACCCCTGTCAAAAAACATCATTGGTTCCGTGAACTTATTGTCAGGATGATTTTCTATTTGACCAATCAACGAATGGCTTTGACTGGTATCATGTACTAAGGTTCTGATGGTTGATGCTATTCTTTTTACTTCAAATAGTTGTCCCTTATCAAATGCAGATAACGAGTTATTAAGAAAATGCAAGTTTTCATTACCTAATTCAATTAAATTTTCAAGTGTTCTTGTCATTTTTCAATGTAAGCTAACGTGTGTATAATGAACATATGTTCATTATACAACCTATGTTTTCTTACAAATTTAAGTGATTTTTAATAGGCTTAAGAGTTATACATAAAAGAAACTATTATTTTAAACAGTTTTATTATTTATATAAGCTTTTTATCAGATAAGAATATTGATCTGACATAGTTCAAAAAAAGCGCAATACACCAAGTTTTGACTACCAAAAAAAAGATATATTCACACTAGGTCTAAATATTATTTTACCTTTTTCAATTGTAGCCGCCGTAACTTCTACTGCGGTATCTTTCCCTGTTGCAAATACATTCCTTTTATTTTTCACTAATATCTGATAGTTTTTTCAATATTTCTAAATATTCTGTGTAAGCGTAGCAATTATTGTATAAGCGTTGTGTTTTATAGCAAAATGAAATATTTCTCTACACAAATAATAGAACTATAAAGTTAATAAGGGTGATTTTCCTCCTGTGTATCTTTCTCTTCTACAGTACTTTTACTAGCTATTAACCATTAAAGAAAAAGTTATGCCACAGTATGCACAAGGAACTACAACATGGACGAAGTTAAAATCGTATCAAGCGGTATGGGACCCAAAAATTGATTTAGGAAAGTTTTATTTTACCACATTTCAAGGTGATAGAGAAGAAACACCTTATATGACTGCCGATAATTTTGCAAGAGTTATTGATATTCTACGAAATGAAACACCTGTATACGGGAATTCTGAAACTGGTTCTGTAACCACGCAAACAGAAGCAGTAGGAGAAGAAGAAAGCTAAACGTTTTCGATAGATATATAAAAATAAGAGGTTGTCTAAAAACTTTTTAGACAACCTATTTGTGTTGTGCTATACAACTTGTTTTTCTAATGCGATAAAATGAGTTGTTTCCTCACCGTATAGTGGTATGATGCTAACTTCACATTTATAAGCTGTATTGTCTTTTTTGTAATTAATGATAATTTCTTTGAAAGGTTTGTTTTGCATAATTTTTTCTCGAATCCTGCTTTTGGCTTCCTCAGAAGTTTGTTCGCCTTGTAAAAATTTTGGTGTTTTGTTTACTGCAAACTTTTGTGAATAGCCTGTCATTTCCGAAAAACCTTCATTAACCCATATGATATTTTGGTGAATGTCCGTAATGATTAAAGCTTCATAGTCATGCTCGGAAAATACCAAGTTGAGATCGTTTTGCCAATTGTGCTTTTTAGCTAGAGTTGCTACTTGTTTTATTTCTGTTTTCTTTTTGGCATCTTCTAACATTTCATGAAAACTTTCCATATAAATGTCCCAACTCATTAATGGCATAGGCTTGTAACTAAGAGACTCGGTATTTGTTGCTTTTCTATTGTCTTCTTCGCTGGTTATATTGGACATGTATATGTCTAAACCTGCCATATTATTGAGGTTGTTTTTCATAGTAATTCTTTAATAATGTAAACAATAGTTCTTTTTCATTGCTAAAATAATAAGAATCATAGTTGAAATCAAATCAATGTGATAAAGTTTATGATCTTATGAACGCAGTATATATTGAATGTTTTTGAAATTATTTTTTAACTGTCACGACTACTAAAGCGCAAAATGTATTAATTTTGCAATCTGTTAAATGTATTGTTTAATAGAAACTGGGTTAAGGATAGCAGCATTTGTTTGAGCTCTTTTTTAGATTTGGATTCCTGCCTTCGCAGGAATGACAAAATAAAAAAAGCGAGTGCGGATAGCCTGACCTCCATAAAAATGGAGGAAACCCCAAAATAAGAATATGCAGAAAGAAGAGACAACTTGGTACGCATCGTGGTTTGACACACCTTATTATCATATATTATATAAGGATAGAGGTTATGATGAAGCGGAAGCCTTTATGAAACATTTGGTTGAGTTTTTGAACATGCCCGAAGACGGAACTATTTTGGACTTGGCCTGCGGAAAAGGAAGACATTCTGTCTTTTTGAATAAAATGGGCTATGATGTTACTGGTGTAGATTTGTCTGCTAATAGTATTGAATTTGCTTCACAGTTTGCCAATGATAGCTTGCGCTTTGAAGTGCATGATATGTGTAAACCGTATCCGAAACAGTTTGATGCCGTATTTAATTTATTTACAAGTTTTGGGTATTTTGAAAGTGAAGACGATAACTTGCGCACTATAAAGTCTATTAAAACAGAACTAAATGAACAAGGTTTTGGTGTGATTGATTTTTTGAATGCTGATTTTGTGATTGATAACTTGGTAGAAAACGAAGTGAAAGAAGTAGATGGAATTATTTTTCGCCTACATCGCTATGTAGAAGACGGTTTTATTTATAAAGATATCCGTTTTGAAGCTGACGGACGCGAGCATCATTATACCGAAAAAGTAAAAGGTTTGCGCCTTGAAGATTTTGAATCGTATTTTAAAGCAGCTGCTATTGATTTATTAGCTATTTTTGGCGATTATAGTTTAGGAAAGTTTAATAGAAAAACTTCCAACAGACTTATTATGATTTTTAAATGATACAGTATTTACTTCCTATTTTTGCCGTTGTATTTGGTTTTTTGTTTGTGACTGTTTTTCAGCTTCGCGATAAGAAACGCATGAAATTATTGCTCGCATTTAGTGGAGCTTTTTTACTAGCCATCACCATTTTTAATTTACTACCAACCGTTTTTTTAGATTATAAAAGCAGTTATGGTATTTTTATAATGGTTGGGATTTTATTGCAGATTTTCCTAGAATTCTTTTCAAAAGGTGCCGAACATGGACATGTACACTTACATAAAAATAGTACTGCGTTTCCGTGGTTATTATTTTTAAGTCTGAGTATTCATGCAGTGTTAGAAGGTTTCCCTATGCATCATCATGAACATTTGATCTATGGAATTGTAGTACATAAAATCCCCGTAGCTATTATTTTGACAACATTTTTTTATAAGTCAAAATTATCAAAGGTTTCTATTATATCATTTTTAGTTTTGTTTGCATTGATGACGCCTTTGGGTAGTTTTTTATCTGAGCACGTTACATTTTTAGAAGCTTATCAAAATCAAATTTCAGCATTAGTTATTGGAATCTTTTTACATATTTCTACCACAATATTGTTTGAAAGTTCGGAAGGACATAAGTTCAATTTAACAAAACTGTTGGTGATTATTGTAGCAACTACCATTGCCTTCTTTATATAATACGCGGACTTCCTTATTTTATTACTATTGCTTCTTTACGCTTCCTGAAGAAAATGTAGAAGTTCCATTTTGGTTTACAATTTTGAAATACCCAACAGTTGGCACTTTTTGATTTCCTTCTTTTGCAATACCTCGCATATCCACTTGAAGATTATATACCCTAATGGTGTCATGATGTTTTGTTACCGTATAAAATCCTTTTGCAAACCAACGCATTTTATCTGCAACATGTTGATCTATTTCCTGTAAGTAGTGATCATTTATAGGAAAAGCTGTGATGGTTTTGTCTGTATTAGAAAAGGTACTGTGTTTGCACATATATATACTATCCTTCGTTTTTGCTACACCATACCAATTGATATTAGCAACTCCAACAGGCATGGTTAACAAAGATGTATAGCTGATGTTATTTTTTGTAAAACCTCTTTCAATATTAGTTGCTACTATTTCTTTATGTAGTAAGGTAAAGAGTAAGTATATAGAACTGATCCATAAACCATAATTATTAAATTTTGATCTGTTTTTATGCGAACGATATAGCCAAACACTTGCTATTAATCCTATAATCATAGGAAGTGTATACACAGGATCGACCACATTAATACTATCAAAACCTACTCTGCGGTCACTAAACGGCAATAGTAATTGTGTGCCGTATGCTGTGAAAGTATCCAATAATATATGTGTAAAAAGACATAACCATACGAAAAGGAAACATCTTTTAAAGGAAATTTGAGAAAACCATTTTATTTTACTGAGTACAAATGCTAGCAGTAATGCGCCAATAATACTAAATACAATGGAATGACTGTAACCTCTATGAATACTTAGCATTTTAAATTTGTCATAAAATAAATGTAGTATCACATCAAGATCAGGAACCGTAGCAATAATAGCTCCTGCAATTGCTGCTTTGCTTCCTATCTTTTTTCCAAGTGTAGCCTCACCTATAGCGGCACCTAATACAGCTTGTGTAATACTATCCATTTACTTTTTTTTACGTTATGAAAAAGAAAATATACGTATGCTCCTATCCTTTTTGTATAAATGTACACATCTATTTTTTAATGACAGCCTTGAAGTTTTGAAGATCTTCTAATTCGCCTCCTATGACATAGGAATAGGTTTTATTTTCATCAAAACTCAACGCTTCTTCAATGTATACAAAATACGATTCTAGCTGTTTTTCTACTTCTTTCTTTGGAAGTTTTTCTTTTTCAAATGTAATTGCAATTGCAGTTCGGTACGTAGAAAACCCATCAACATCATTTAAGTCATTATAAATTCCGTCTTCAATCAATTGATAGTTAGACGTATTTCGAAATTTCTCAAATGGTATGATATTGAAACTTTTCATTTTTGGTAGTTCGTAATTTAGTATGCTACGATTTTTCAATATGCATTGCGCAGCATTGATCTTTTTGACATTGACAGTATTTTCTATTGTATAGATGAAGAACTACCAAACCAATACCAGGTAGGTAAATAGTATACTCTGGAATAGAAAACCAGCCTACTTTTTCATTCATAATAATTATGCACAAACACAGCCATGTGATCCAAAGTAAAGATTTCATCCATTGTTTACTAGTTGACTTACTAGACCAATAAATGGCAATAAACGATATGATGAGAAAAACAAAATCTAACATTTTCCACCAAACCGGGACGGATACACCATGACTAATTGTGTGTGTTTGTACAATAAATAGAAACGGCGTAAATACACAGTGTAGCAAACAAAAACTACTTATGAACGCTCCTATAAAATCTGAATTATTTTTATTAAAAACCATATATTAATGCAACTGAGTTGCAAAAGTAGTTATTTTTTTTGTTAATGCAACTAACTAGCCTTAATTTTGTATTATGGGAGTTATTAGAAAAACGAAATCTGTTCAAACATTACTTGATATTTTTGAGAGAAATGAAGATGCCATTTCTGTTGTGCAATTAATTGATCTTTTACAACAAAAGATGAATAAAACTACCATTTATAGAATTCTTGAACGCATGGAGAGCGATGGCATTGTACATTCATTTATGGATAAAGATGGACTTAAATGGTATGCAACATGTCATAGTTGTTCTTCAACACAACATTCTGACATTCATCCGCATTTTCAATGTCAGGATTGCGGAAAAGTAGATTGCTTATCTGTTGAAATGAAAATACCTTCGATACCTAATAGAAAGATAAATTTTTCTCAAATATTACTTATAGGAACCTGTGAAAATTGTGTTTCATAGTTATTCTAATTTAGAATTAAATACGTTACTTTAATAATAGTTTCCTTAGTACACTTCTATTTAACTCAGTGAGTGTACGGAATTAAAAAATTCATTTTTTTCATGTTTAGCAAAGCAGAATCGCAGAAATTACGAAAAGATTTTTGGACTTCGTTTGGAAAGTCATTTCCACGAAAGTGGATTTTATACAATACAAAAATTAAAGATTTTTCATTTAAGTTTTATTTCGATAAGAGAAAAGCAATGGTTACGCTTGATATTGAAGATCAGAATATTGAGAATCGCATTAAGTATTGGGATAAAATGATTTCGCTAAAGAGTATTTTGAAAGATGAATTTTTACCAGAGGCTGTTTTTAATGCAGATTATGTGTTAGACAACGGAAAGGAAATTTCCAGAATTTATCTTGAAAAACACCAAGTTTCTATTCATAATAAGAATACTTGGCAAGAAACAATGCTTTTCCTCAATGAAACAATGAAACAGTTTGAAGCGTTTTATTATGAATACGAGGATTTTATTAAAGCGTGATTTAGACTTAACTCAATCAATTTTATTTTTAACTTCGATTAATTAACCTTAGTTTGACTACATTCAGTGTGAACGTTTATGGTGTTTCAAATTATTAGTCCAGTTAGAAGTACTTTATTCTTAGATTCTGAGATAGCTTAAATTATTTTAAGAAATCTTCTATATTCCTATTCATCTAATACTGTAATTGGATTACTTCATTACCCAAAATCAATATCTTATTACATTTTCATGATTTATACTTTTAAAAAGTATCAAATTCGTGTTGTAATCACATAAAGATTTGATTAAGTAGCTACTAGATTTATTTGATTACCAATTTTAAATTTTCAAAAAAGATTTAAAATAACACTATCAAAAAGTTTGATAGTATACCACGGAGATCAATCATTCGTGATATAAATTAACAATTTAAAAATAAATATTATGAGTAATAATTTAAATTTAGAGCGAGACATAGTTTTAACAAAAACTGTAGGTAATCTTGATGATGTACACGGAGGTACACTAAAATGTAGAACAGCTGACTTTTTTGCAGTCAGTGCCAACGTCGTTGTGCAACTTGCTGTGTCAAACCCAAGTAATACAAACAGTGTAAAATTTAATTTCTTTAACAACAACTCCAATAGTAGTGCATTTAGTGGAGAATTAGGTCCAGGAGGAAGTGCTTCTAAAACGATTCCTTTTAGTGAAGAATTGAATATCTATAGAGTACAGAATCAATCTCAATGCGGAAGAACAGGAACTACTCCATATTTAAACTGGACAGCTATATCTGATCAAACCTAAGTAGATAGCTATCAAAAGTAAAACTTCTTAATCCTACTAATTTTTTTAGTAGGATTTTTTCAATAAAAATATGAAGAAGTTTGACTACATTCAGTGTGAACGTTATAATGTTTTGGATTATTTAACGTACATTGAAGTATTGTCTGTGAATCTCCTAATTACTGCTATGTTAAAGAAAATTGCTACACTTACTATTTTTATCTTCTGTATAAACATTATACAAGCACAAGAGTTTTTTAGAACGGAAGAAGGAAAGAAAACCTACACCAAAACACAACTAGATAAACGCGTTCAAGGCTTAAATACTGCTACTAATTCAAAAAATAGTACGATGACTTTCATGGTTAGTTATACGATTGTCAATACTATTAAAAAAAAGGATTCTATTATTCATATAATTAAATATGAATTTGATTCTAAACCTAGTAAGAATGAACGCTTATATCAACTAGAAAATAAGCCATTTCCTGATTTTAAATTACGGAATTTAGAAGGTAAAAAAGTAACTGAACAGGATTTTAAAGGCAAGATAACCTTCATTAATCTTTGGTTTGTGAATTGCGTTCCTTGCAGACGCGAAATGCCACTTTTAAATATACTACATAAAAAATATAAAGACAGCGTTGACTTTAGATCGATAACATTTGATTCCAAAGAAAGTGTACAACAATTTTTGAAAACAAACGACTACACTTTTGATCATTTGGTTAGTGCAAAGTCTTTTTTAAAGAAAGATTTAGGTGTAAAAGCGTATCCAAAGATTATGATTGTAGATGAACATGGTGTTATCAACTATATTGGTGCCGGAATTCCTCCTACTTTTGATAAAGAAACAAAAAAAATAAAAGACTTTACTGAAAATGATCTTGCTTATTTGGAGGCGATTCTTGATGAATTACTTAAAAAGTAAAAAGGCATTAGTAAGTGTTACTAATTAGTATTTTCTAAATCTTTAATCAAGCTTACTGTTTCCTTTTTATTAGCATCCATATTTCTTTTGTTTATGATATACGCAACTACAAAAAGAATGATTGTTGCAAGGTGAAAGTAGCTTCTATTTTCATCATTAATTTCAAAATTGAAAATTGTTCCTTTTTCATATAATCCAAGCAAAGCCATATTTAATGCTAGTATAATGATAGACATATATAATAGTAGATGTTTTGTTTTGAAACGCATTTTTTTAGTCAGTTTTTTTATATAATCATGATTGTTAAAGCTTGATTCATTGGTTATCTTTCCATAATTAGTTTGATACAGCGGAACTAATTTTATAGCAATACCAATAACTAATAATATATACGATACTAAATAAAACGTATTCCCTAATAATTCAGATAGGAATAACACCGAAGCTACCATAATTACAAGTAAAGCAGTAATTAGTTTTATCCGTTGGAATTTTGCCTTTTTTTCGATTTGATTTAATCGTGCTATTAATTCATTTGTATTCATTGCATTAGATTTTTGCTCTTTCCACATATTTTTCCATTTTATAATTTGTTCTTCCATCCTATTATATTTTCTTAGCTAGTGCTTTTTTTATTCTATTAATCCGTACGCCAACATTAGAAACACTAATTCCAGTGATATCAGCAATCTCTTTATAACTAATATCTTCTAATACTAAACTCATGATAATTCGGTCAATTTCCTTTAAAGAAGAAATGGCTTTGTATAGTTTTTTAATTTGTTCTTGCCCAAAAGGTGAAGATGCTTCCGTACTTTCAGTTTTTAAGTTTTCAGGAATTAGGTTGGTATGCTTCTTTTTTAGTTTATTAATTTTACTTCTTGATAATAGCGCTGTATTTGTAGTAATTCTATACACCCAAGTATTGATAGAACTTTCACCTCTAAAACTATCTAAACTGTTCCAAATTTTGATTAATACTTCTTGAAATAAATCGTCCGCATCAGTAGTATTTCCCATAAAACCCAAACAGAGACGATAGATTTTATCTTTTAAATCCTCATAAACTTCTCTAAAATATTCTTCTTTAGCATTCATACACAACCAAACCCATTTTTAGTATATGCAATACATTTTATTTTCAATTTCATATCCGTAATTATTGTTGATTTATTCTTTAGAGTCTTAATTGAATTATTTATTACACTTTTTACACATATTTTTTATTTCAGCATATTTTCTAACATATATAAAATCCTAAAGGAACTTTCTACATTTCTTTAGGCAACTTATTAAGTTAATACTATTCCTACAGATTCTTGTTTTTTTTAATTAACTTCATTGCATACAAATGCAATACCATATTATTTAACTACCAAAAAACTAAAATCATGGATGAGAACAAAGCTACTTCAACATTGACTTTTTTACGAAAGACAGATCAAAACGGCGGTGAGCTTGAGATGTTAACCACAAGTCTAGATAAAAAACAAATTCTAAAACGACAACGAGGACAATCTCTTATTTCCAAAAATATTGGTGAAGGAGAAGAAGTTATTGTTATTGGTGCTGGCGTAGCAGGATTGTCTGTCGCATATGAATTGCTAAAAAATACAAAGTATAAAGTAACGGTTTTAGAAGCACTAAACAGAATTGGCGGACGAAGCCTTACCGTACGACCTGGTGATAGCTTTACAGAGAATCCAGAAAATAAACCAAATACAACCTATACACAAACTTGTAATTTTACAGTTGAAGACATGTATAACTTACCGTATTTGAATTGTGGTCCTGGGCGAATTCCGTCTGCACACCGTGATGTATTGAATTATTGTAAAACACTTGGCGTGAAGTTAGAAATTTATGTAATGCAAAGCCGATCGAATGTAGTGTATGATGGCAAAGCTTTTTTGGATGCAGAAGAAAATCCTGAAACTATTGTAAATCGCAGATTGGCAAATGATCCAAGAGGATATTTTTCACAATTTTTATATGCATTGCCTGAGTTATTAGAAATAATTAAAGATAGTAAAGATGCTACAAAATACGAGAAGTTTTTAAGTTTTATAAAACCTTTGGAAGATGCATTAGAAGATAAAGAAGGTAACATAAGTGAAGTAAAAGCAGCAACTTTTAAAGATTGGTTGAAAAAGTTTGGCGATTTAAGCGAAAGCGGAATATTTGAAAAAACATCACGTTCTGGATATACCGAATTACCAGGAAAAACAATGCTAGGTGAAGAAGAAAATATTATTCCAAAACTTGATTTTACAAAAATGCTAGATTCTGAATTTTGGAAATTAAGCTTCTATCAACCAGATGATTTCTTATGGCAACAAACTTCGTTTCAGCCTGTTGGCGGAATGGATATGATTGTAAAAGCGTTGGCAGTTGAAGTACAAAAACTCGGCGGCACTATTATGTTGAGTGCGCCTGTAACCGAAATTGCTAGAAAAGATACTCAATATGTTGTGAGTTATAAAAGTGGAGATTCTGTTGATTCTAAAACAGTACATAAATGTTTTAGCAATATGCCAATTCCATTATTACAAGATAAAATCGCAAAAGGTTTATTTAAAAACCCTGATTTTGAAAAAGCTTTAAATATAGTTTTTGATCATAAAGAGTTTTTACGTCCGACAGTAAAAGTAGGTTGGCAAAGTAAGCGAAAGTATTGGCAAGATCCTGAAGATAAAAATACGGTTCCAATTTTTGGAGGTATTTCTTGGACTAAGAATCCAATGGTACAAATGTGGTATCCTTCTAATGATTATCATCAAAATTTAGGAATACTTACAGGCGCGTATAATTTTTCAGATAATGCAACAATTTGGGGAGATGAAGATCCAGCATGGCGATTGGAAGAAGCAAAGAATGGTGCAGAACAATTACATGGCGAAGCGTTTGCTGATCAACTAGATCATGGACTAACCATAGCTTGGCAAAATATTAAAACACAACGAGGTGGTTGGGTCGACTGGACAAAAATTGACGATCAAACTAAAGACCCAACTTTAAATTACCATGATATTCTCCGCATACGAAAGCGTACTATTCTAAAGAAGGCAAAACATGCGCATGCACCACATGAATCTGCAGAATGGGTTTTTAATACCTTACAAGAAGGCGATGATGGTTTTTATATTGTAGGTGATCAGTTGTCATCATTGCCAGGTTGGCAAGAAGGTGCTATTGCATCTGCCTTAGTGGCTTTCGGGTTGTGTACACAAGTAGAAGGGTTTCAAGCACCAAAATTGCGTCAAGTACCATTTACGGCGCAGTTGGTTGAAGGAAGATAATATGTACTTTATATAATTTTAAAAAATCACTTTTGAAGAAT
Source organism: Kordia sp. E (assembly GCF_056033805.1). Classification (NCBI taxonomy): domain Bacteria; kingdom Pseudomonadati; phylum Bacteroidota; class Flavobacteriia; order Flavobacteriales; family Flavobacteriaceae; genus Kordia; species Kordia sp. E. The sequence continues at coordinate 227,442 of NZ_JBRASR010000003.1, read as the reverse complement.
TTCAGAAGTGATTTTTTAGTTTGCCAAACTTATACTTTTTTAATTACATACGTTACAATTCCCCAAATAAGTAATTGTTTGTCTTTTGTTACTTTTATTGGCTTGTAATTATCGTTTTCTGGCATGAGATAAACACATTCTTTGGTCATTTTTAAACGCTTTACTGTAAATTCTCCATCTACATAACAAACAGCAATTTTTCCGTTTGTTGGCGTGATACTTTTATCGATGACTAATAAGTCATTATTGTCCAATCCTGCACCAATCATAGATTCGCCACTTACACGCGCGTAATATGTTGTATTTACATCATTGATGAGTTCTTCATCTAAACTGATGCGTTTGTTTTTAAAATCATCTGCTGGTGAAGGAAATCCTGCAGAAATTCCTTCTGAAACAAATTCAAGCTTTGTGGTTCCTTGTATTGACTTGTAAAACGTCAGTAGTTCGTTTTGTTGGTTCCTTTTCATTTCTTTTCAATTAGATTGTATTGCAGTTTAATGTAATGATATCACTAAATTTTGTGGTGTACTCAGGTGATAAGTGTGCTTGTCGCATTTTCCAAGTTCGTTGTAAATCTTGATTTGCCATTTTTATTTTTCGTTCACCATATTTTTCATTTAATGTATCCATTGCTGTCATGAGTTGCTTGTGTTTTGGATCTTCATTTTTGAATAAATCGAGTTGTAAAGCATTTGTTTTCACCAATCCCATTAAAATAACGCCAGCTCTTTTGTATTTGATTCCAGGTTTATAGATAGTATCTAATGCTTTTTGTGCAAATTGATTGATTGTTAGTGTAGAATTCGTTGCGTATGGCAATGTGAGTATTCTATTGGCTCTATGTTGCGATTCGCTGCGTTTATTACGATCGCTTTTTAAATACACCATGACTACATTGCATGAAGAAGCTTGCATTCGTAACTTTTCTGCACAACGTGATGCGAATGTAGCAATCCGCTCTTTCATGTTTTCTTTGTCTGAAAATGTAAATTCAAAACTTCGTGTCGTTGCAATTACTTTTTTGTTTTGTACTTCGTCCTCAAGTAAGATAGTTGGTTCTCCTTCTAAATCTTTTTTTAGGCGTAAGCCAACGATAGACATGTTTCGTTTTACCCAATCGTCTTTGAGTTTTGTAAATTCATATGCTGTTTGTACACCTTTATTTTGTAAGCGTTTTGCATTTCCAAATCCAATTCCCCAAATATCTTTTATAGGAAGCCACTTGAGTAGTTTGATACGTTTTTCTTCTGTATCAATTACATAATAACCATCTGTTTTCTTTGGAAATTTTTTAACAATATTATTTGCTGCTTTTGAGAGTGCTTTAGTTGGTGCAATTCCGACACTTACAGGAATTCCTGTACATTGATAGATATGATCTTTTATAGTACAACCTATTTTTTGATAGTCATTAGATTCAGGCAATTTCAAAAAAGCTTCGTCAATACTATATACTTCTACATCGGGAGAAAAACTTTCGAGTAACTTCATTACGCGTTCACTCATATCTCCGTATAATGAATAGTTAGAAGATTTGATTTGAATATTTTTTTGTGCGATAATTTCTTTATACTTGAAAAGCGGTGCGCCCATAGGAATTCCTAACGCTTTTGCTTCTCTACTTCGAGAGATTACACAACCGTCGTTGTTGGATAGTATTGCCAGTGGCTTTCCTATCAACTCAGGATCAAAAGCTCTTTCGCAAGACGCGAAAAAACTGTTACAGTCAATTATTGCATACATATATTAAGGGGAAAATGTATGTAAAATTAAACGCATTTGGAGGTTTGCAGAAAGATTCCAAAAGTTATTCCTGTCTTTGCAGTATAAAAAAAGCAGCTCGAAAGCTGCTTTTTATAATTTATGTGAGAAATGTATTATTTTGGATCTAAAATCACATCAATACGTTCTACAACATCTCTTAAATGTATTTTACTCATTTGATCACCTGTGCGTCCAGCTGCAGCTCTAGCACTTCTTTTTAGTGTATTTAATTCTGCTCTTACAACAGCACGTAAATCTGATTGACTTGTATTTAGTGCAGTAGATTTCACATAATCACTACCTCTAAATTGACGTTGATTTTTAGCAGTCATTAAATATGCTAATCTGTCAATGTGCGCTCTTTGTAAGTTACGACGATATGCGTCAATTTTTCTACCTGAGCTTAATTCTGTCCAAACTCCATTACGTAAGTCGCGCATCATTTCTAAAATAGAATATGAATCACTTCCGTTTAATGTTTCGTTTTCCATTACACGTGCAAGTCTACCTAAACTTAAGATTCTGTTTAATGTACGAACTTGAGTTCCTCTAATTCTTTCAGTAGTTCCAGAATACTGTGTTTTACTGAAAATTTCTTTATCTAATAACCATTCTTGTGTTTGAAATAAGTTATCGTTGATAAATTTTAAAGCTCTTTTTTGATCTGCTTTAGGTACATGTGTGTAAACAGCTCCTTCTTGGTCGTATGTTTTGTTGTGTTCGTAAACTCCACCAATATTTGAAGAAACATGTCCCATATAACGATTATACTGTCCAAGAACTTGTCCGTACATTGTATCTAAATCATCATATGTTTTACCATCTTTAGCTGTCCATTTGATTAGGTTTGGAACAATTCTTTTTAAGTTTCTGATTCCATAATCACTAGCTTTCATAGCGTCACTTCCTAAATCCTCTGTTTGAGAACTTGGATCTACTACGTCTCCAGCTTGCTGATGTCCAAATCTGTACATTGGATCTCCAGCTTTGTCAAGAATCCACTTATCTAATGTTTTCTTCTCATCATTTGCTGTTTTAGCATCCAAAATTGGACGATATCCCCAACTAATTGAATACTTATCATATGGTCCGATGTTTGGCATTAAAGCAACGCCTTCATCTCCTGGTTGTGCAACATAATTAAAACGAGCATAATCCATAATAGATGGTGCCGTTCCATATTTTTTTGTAAACTCAGCACTTCTTAAATTTTCAACTGTATATGCAACACTACTTCCCATGTTATGCGGTAAACCTAATGTATGACCTACTTCGTGAGCAGATACAAAACGAATTAAACGCCCCATAACTTCATTCTTAAACTCTAGCGTTTGTGCATCTGGATTGATTGCTGCTGTTTGAATAAAAAACCAGTTTCTTAATAAACTCATTACATTATGATACCAGTTGATATCACTTTCTAAAATTTCTCCACTTCTTGGATCACTTACGTGAGGTCCGTTTGCATTTGGAATAGGTGAAGCTAAATAACGTACTACTGAATAACGTACATCTTCTGGACTCCAATCTGGATCTTCTTCCACAGATGGAGGATCTTTAGCTATAATTGCATTTTTGAAACCAGCTGCTTCAAAAGCAACTTGCCAATCTTCAATTCCTTGTTTAATGTAAGGCTTCCACTCTTCAGGTGTTGCTCTATCTACATAATAGATAATTTGTTTCTTAGGTTCAACAAGTTCGCCTCTTTTAAATTTATCAAGATCTTCATCTTTAACTTCTAGTCTCCAACGATCTAAAAATGTAACTCGCTTACTTTTTTGTGCTTGTAATCCATAATCTACTTGACCACGAGCAAACCAACCAACACGCTCATCAAAATGACGTCTCTTCATTGGTTCTTTAGGTAGTAAAATCATAGAGTTACTCATCTCAACAGAAATAGACCCTACACTTCCATTAGATGGTGGAGCGCCTGCATTATATGTTTTTACATGTCTTGTTTCAATATTTAAAGGATAACTCTTAAGCTTATCAATATAAGATCTAGAAGCATCTAATCTTGAGATTTTATATTGTCTTCTTCTGAATGAAGGAATTCCTAAAGCTTTAACATCTTTAGAAAATAAAGGTGTAACTTCAATTACTGTATTTAAAGAATCTTTACTAAATGCCTTAATTGGGAAAGAATATAGAATAGGTTCAAAGTTAGAATTTACAACTGCTTCATGAACAGGTAAAGAATCAGCAGCCACTACATTGTGTGAAACCACTCTTAACAAAACTTGTTTTCTATTCTTTTCCCAGCGAAGTACTTGTGTATTTTGCTTTCCTCCTCCAAAACCAAGTCCTGAAGCTGTTTTGGCTATTCTTGTCACCATTAACATCTCTCTATTAAAAAGAGAATCTGGGATTTCATAGTAGAACTTATCATCTAATTCATGAACAGTAAACAAACCTGTATCACTTTTAGCATCTTTGGTAATAACTTTATTGTAAGGCTGTATTGCGCCTTTTTTTGGTTTTTTCTTTGGTTTAGCTGATGCTACTGCTCCTTTCTTACTTGCAGAAGCTTTCTTAGCAGTAGAACAGGAAGTAACAGAAATAAGCAAAATTCCCAATAGAAATAATGGTATTTTTCTTAACATAGTTATGAATAAATTGGTTTGAGGCCGTAAATTACTAATAACATTACATTAATACTCAATATAGAAGAGACTTTAAGATTTCTTTAACTAGGGTTTATTTAGTCAATTTAACATTTAACATTTTTATACAAAAAAACCCTTACTAATCATTATAATTAGTAAGGGTTTTAAAAAAAGGCGGCGACATACTCTCCCACATTTCTGCAGTACCATCTGCGCTAATGGGCTTAACTTCTCTGAGTACTCGAAGTGTCATAGTGATATCGGTAGTACATCCTGCGCTATTGGTTGCTCTGATGCTAATTGTTTGTGGATTAATTATATTTTGATACGCTGATGGGTCTGCTATTGGCGTGTCACTGGCTAAATCCGCTGCACTAGCATAATACGCAAGTGTTAAACTAGTATCACCACCTGTGATCTCTAAGTATTTATCGGTTAGATCAAAAGTAGTAAGTTCATCACTAGTATCTCCACTTAACTCATCATCACAGAGTTGAAATTGAGTAGGTTGTACCAGTACTGGCGGTCCAACCACAATGATGTCAAAACTACCAATGGCAAAACATTCAGTAGTGTTGTGTTCTAAACGTACCCAGATTGTTTGCTGATTGGCTACAATGTTGGTATAGTTTGTAAGGTTCACAATAGGATTAACATCATCTTCTGCATCCATTTCACTCTCGTGATAACTAAGGGTGAAGTCTCCTGGTGTTTGTGTTCCATAGATTTCTGTTTGTGTCTGAGTCAGATCAAACATATCAAAGCCATCTAAACTTGACGCATCATCACACTCTTCTAAATCTGTAATTACCAGTGGTAATACTGGAATTGGTGTAACTGTTAATAATAGTGGTGTAACAGTAAAACATCCTGTCACAGTATTGGTTGCCAAGACATAGATTGTTTGACTATCCATCATAATGTTAGTATATGGAGAGGCAAGTGGGAATAGATTCATCTGTGCATTTTCTAGTGTCTCATGGAAACTATAAACTACATCAGGCTCATTGTTGATAATATCATTTACCAGATCATTTAAATCAAATAATTGGAATCCATCATTGTCCTCATCACAGATGTCAGCTGTTAGCATTCCATTTGGATCAAGAGTTGGACTCGGAAGTGGATTGACTCTAATATCAAAGGTAATCGTATTTACACATGTTGTGGTATCATTAGTGGCTCTTACAAAGATGGTTTGTACACCAATCTCTGTATTGCTATACATCGTTGGATCCGCTATAGGAGTATCACTAGCTAGATCCGCTGCATTAGCATAGTAGTTAAGACTAATTCCTGGCGCGCTGTTAAGTAAGTCCTCAGCAAGAGACGTTAGATCAAATACTTCAATCCCATCATTAAGGCTAACGGCATCACATGCTTCTAAACCTGTGAGTTGTACAAGCGTTGGCAATTCATTGACAACAAGAGTTAGATTGGTTACTGTAAAACAACCTGTGGCTAAATCCTCCACACGTACCCAAATCACTTGTGGGCTTGGAGGTATGTTGCTATAAGCGTTTGCATTGTTGATCTGACCTACACCAGTTCCTAAAACAGCATTGGCCTGTGTGTTATAATAAGAAATATCATGAGTTAAAGGATCTTCCCCGTTTAGAATGTCTGGTTCACTTTGAGTAAGATCAAACTGTGCAATTCCATCAGTATCGGTATCACACTCAGCAAGAATTGTTGCATCCATAGCAGCAACCTCAGGTGAATCGTGTACAATTAAATCAAGTGACACAACATTGAAACATCCCGTAAGGACATTCTCCACACGGACATAAATTGTTTGAGTATAGGCATTGATATTAGTATAGTTATCCGCTAAAACATTCACATTGTTATCAGCATCTTCTGGAGTTTCGTGATAAGTTACTGTTACTTGTCCTGGAATTACACCGCCAGTAATTTGACTCTCAGTACTTCTGATATCAAAGATTCCAAAACCATCATTGTCTGTATCACAGTATTCTAATGGTGTTGCAGGGAAAACTCCAGGTGTATCATTAATGTTAACCGTAAGTTGGGTTACAATATGACAACCTGTATTGATATCTTCTACACGTACAAATACAGTATACATCGTTGGCGTTGCTGTGTTATCATACGCAGCAGCATTGATCGCAGCCATATCTGTATCTGCATCAGCTTGTGTTAAGTGATAGGATACATTTAAATCTGGATTCATTGCCGTGATCTCATCGTTTTTAACCGTTAAATCTACTAAAGCAATACCATCGGCAGTTTCATCATCGCAGGCTTCTAAATCTGTAGGAACAACGAAAAGTGGTAATGGTGGTACTTGTAATTCAAAACTCCCTACTTGGAAACATCCAAGAGGATTTACAGCTCTAACAAATATAGTATCTCCATTAAGTCCGTCTATTGTAGTAATTGGTGATACATCTCCATTTGCATTAGCAAGTGTTTCGTAATATGTAATAGTAAGACCTACTTGTCCATTTTCTATGACGGTTGTATGTGTTGTTAAATCAAATATCTCCATCATATCGCCTGTATTGTTAAAATCACAAACAATCATTGGTGGAATGTTATCTAAATTCGGAAGTGGATCTACAATTAAGATGAATTCAATCACATCAAAACATCCAGTAATATTATCCGTTACTCTAGCATACACAGTTTCCAAAAGAGGCGTTACCGTTGTGTATAATCCCATAATTTCTGTACCAGCAACTCCTGCCTGTGCAGCAGCATCAGTTGTATAATAGGTTACAGTGGCAGTTCCTACTAAAGCACCTAAAATCTCAGCGTCTTTTGTAGATAGATCAAATGTTCCTAATCCATCAGTATCATTTCCATTTGTACCTTCACACACACTAAAGTTTGTTGGTACAGTTGCTACGATTGCAGGATTTACGATTAAACCTATAGAAGATGTGTTAAAACATCCAGTAACTGCATTTTCAATACGAATGAAAATTGTTTGGCTATCACTTACATATATTGCCGGAAGCGGTGTTCCGCCACCTGCAATTGCATCTGCTAGTGTTAGGTAATAACTAATTATTAATGGATCTGCAGAAGTTTGTGCTGCAATTATTTGAGCATCAGCATCTGTTAGTGTAAATTCAAAAAAGCCATCAGTATCATCATCACAAACTTCTAACGTTGCTAGAGGAACTGAAATTGGCAATAAATTCACTTGTACTTCAAAACTAGTTGTCGTATAACATAAATTTGTTGGGTCTGAACTACTAACTCTAACAAATATTGTTTCTAATAAATCTGTATTTACATAAGTCGTTGGTAAAGCTGCTGTATTTCCTTGTGCATCTGGCAATGTTGGATGATAAGAAACAGTTACATCAGCAGCATTTTGAGTTCCAATAATTATTGGAGTTTGCGTCGTAAAATCGAATGTTTCTGTTCCATTATTTGAAGTATCATCACAGACAACCATATTTGCTGGCTGAACTGCTGTTGGTTGATAGTCTACACATATTTCAAAGCTTGTAGTATCAAAACATAAAGTATTCGCATTATTTTCTATACGAACATGTATAGTTTCACAATCAGCCATGTTTGTATATGGACTTACTAATGCATTACTATTAGCCATTGCATCTGCTAGTGTTGGATGAAAAGTAACAGAGAATGCCATTCCATCTTGTGTTCCAAGTACAGTTGCTTGCAGCGCTGCTAGGTCAAATGGAACAAATCCATCATTACTATCATCATCACAAACTGTAATATCTGCAACTACATTTGCTACTGGTAAAGTATTTACAGTGATATCAAAATTCGTTATTGCATAACATATATTTGTTACATCTGTGCTACTAACCCTAACGAATATAGTTTCTGTTGCATTCGTATTTGTATATGATGTTGGTAAAGCTGCTGTATTTCCATCTGCATCTGCTTGTGTTGGATGATAAGAAACTAGTATATCTCCAGGGTTTTGAGTTCCTGTAATTATAGTAGTTTGCGTATTGAAGTTAAAAACTTCTATACCATCATTTGAAATATCATCACAAACAATCATGTTTGGAGGCTGTACTGCTGTTGGCTGATCATCTACGCATATTTCAAAGCTTGTAGTATCAAAACATGTAGTATTCGCATTATTTTCTATACGAGCGTATATTATTTCACAATCAGCCATATTTGTATATGGACTTGCTAATGCATTACTATTAGCGTCTGCATCTGCTTGTGTTGGGTGAAAAGTAACAGAGAATATCATTCCGTCTTGTGTCCCAAGCACGGTTCCTTCCAAAGCTGCTAAATCAAACGGAGCAACTCCATCATTTGTATCATCATCACAGACTGTAATATCTGCAACTACATTTGCTATTGGTAATGCATTTACAGTAACACTAAATTGTGTTGTAGAGAAACATCCTGAGGCAACATCTTCAACTCTTACAAATATTCCTTCTGTTTGATTTGTATTATCATACATTGTTGGTAAAGCTCCAGTATCTGCATCAGCGTCTGCTTGTGTAGGATGAAAAGTAATATCAAATAACATTGGATCTTGCGTTCCTATTATGTCTCCAATTTGAGTTGTAAAGTCAAATGTTTCTATTCCATTATTTGATAGGTCATCACAGACAACCATATTAGCTGGTTGTGTAATTGTTGGTGTTACACCATAAGTAATAACAACAGAATCTACTACATCACATCCATTATCATTTACGGTAACGCTGTACGTTCCACCTACCATTCCAGTAACTACAAAAGTTGGGTTTGTAGCTCCTACAATATCAGTACTATCTAAAGCCCATTGATATGTAGCCGTTGTAGATGCGATATCAGCATCTAGTGTAATATCTCCTGTAGCTGTATCACATAGGTTTTGATCTGGACCTAAATCTACATTAAAAGGATCTAAAATTTCTACAGTTACATCATCTGTAACCGTTACAGTATCTCCATTACAGTTAGTATAAATTACTTGTGCAGTATATGTTTCTGTTGATGGAGGACATACATTAATTGTTGCAGTTGTACCTACAACAGCTCCTGAAGAATCTAACCAAGAGAAGTCAACAACACTGTTTCCAGCTGGAGTAAATCGCCATGCTTCGTCGTTTGTAACCCATGGTGAATCAGATGTATTTCTTCCTGGCGGAACAAAAGCTGTATCTCCAGCATCATTCTGAATACCAAGTGCCGTAGCACCACCTTGCCATGTATTACACGTTGGCTTGTCTTTAATATATATATCAATTACATTGGTCGTTTCATAAAAAACTGCCATGTGTGTTGCCAATAAGTTATTACAAGCAGTTGAATATAGAGGCACTTCAAAATAAGAAACCGCTAATACTCTGTTTGGAGCAGTACCTATAATTTCCCAAGCAATTTCCTCAGAGTTACTCGGTACAGGGTCAATATCATGTATAGGCGTAAAAACATTTCCATGTCCAAGCACATCATTTGTATTATTTGGCAAATCTTGATTAAATGCATAGCCACTACCCGTATCTGTTCCATCTACATCAAAACGAATCACTCCATTAGATCCAATTTGAAATTGTGTTTCCGTATCAGTGAAAAAACAAAAATCAAATGGCAAACTTTCTACATCCGACCATCTGTCATCTGCATTAGGATTTAGTGAATTAGTTAACCCACTAAAACTAAAAGGTGGAACAAAAGGTATTTGCTCTATAGTATAAGTATTTGTTTCTCCGATATCCAAAAATTCGGCAGTAATATCAGTACAACCAGTACTCGCACAGTCTAGCACGACATCATCTCCAGCACTTACAAAAGGATTACCTGGTGTTGATGCTCCTACAATGACTCGTAAATCAATAACGTTTTCATTTCCACAACCTTCCGCATCTACTACTGTATAAGTTACAATATAGACACCTGGTGTTGTATATGGATGTGTTACAGTTTGTCCATTTACTACTGGTGTTCCGTCGCCAAAATCCCAAGTATATGTAGCTCCTGTTCCATCAGAAGAAAATGTAGCACTACCATTAAATGTAACAATTTCATTTACGTCAGCACTAATAATGTTAGCTGCATCCGCTGAAGGAGTTGTACTATCTATGTTAGCAATAACTTCTTGACATGCACATGTTACTGTAGCTTGCCAACCTATATTTACTCCTGCGGCATCAGAAACAAATCGCACTGTTAAACAACCAGTTGGGTTTGCACCTGAAGCAACAACAATTCCTGGCGAAGCAGTTCCTGTGTATGTTCCTATTAATGGTGCAGATATGTCATCTCCATCAAAAATATCCATGAAATCACTTCCATTTTGAAGACCAAAAGAAGTAAAGTCTAGTTGAGCTCTTTCACCTGCCGAAGAAGGACAAATGGTTAGCACAAAACTTTCGTTATTTGCGTATTGTCCGGCTCCACCACCACCAGTATCAAAAAACGTGGGTGAAGTTCCACAATCAAAAGAAATATTACCATCTTGCATATTAAAGTCTTGACTCAAAACAACAAAAGGCAATAAGAGTAGAAGGCTAGTTAGTATTTTTTTCATTGGTATTGCTTTTTGTTAGTTCTTTTGAGATTTAATAAACAATATATGTTGTTTGTCTATTCTGTATATCACAACTTCATTTGAAAATAGATTGATATCATATTTCAAGGGATTGAAATTACTTTGATTAAAAGAGAAGTCTTTGAAAAGGTTACTATTGTATGTTTTTAATAGCGCAACTTCTGAGAGATTTTGGTATTCTTCACCATCTTTAAATTGTTGCTTGTAGATTGAAACTCTATTTAATAAAAGATTTTTGAAACCTTTATAGCGAATTGCATCAGAAAAGATAATAGCTTCCGCTTTGTCTTGGTATACTTCTTTTATTAATTTATCTATTTGATGTTCTTTGAATTTAAATTCATTGTTTTTAGTCTGAGCATTTAGAGAAAGCCCTAAAAACAGGAACATCACACATATATAAATTTTACGCATAATAGTTGTGTTTGGTTGAATTCTAGGTTATTAATTTTAGTGTAATATCGTTTTTTAATTGCTTAGAAAACGACTCATTTCTTTCATTACTATATATAACAACAATACCTATAAAAATCCGACATTGTGTTAAAAAAATTATTTTGAAATGCGGAAAATTAAGAAAATTTTATGATATACATAATTCTTTAACACATTTATTTACGGCACGTTCCGTTAAATCATATTCAATAATTAATTATCTTTGCTGTCTTGTTAAATTTTGAAAAAAACTGTGTACGTATAATATGTAATTTAGAAGTTTAAAATCTTCTACTTTTTCCATAAACTACAACACACTTTTAACCTTAAAGAAAAATTGAATCGATGAAAATAGATAAGGCGCTTGAAGAAGAAATACAAGCTATGGGAGATGATCATATTATGACTTCATACGACACTCCATTACGCAAGGATGCTTTTGATTTGAGCGACGACGAAAAAATAGTAAGCATCAAAAAAGATGTTGCTAATATTATGGAAACTTTAGGCTTAGACATGACAGATGACAGTCTTAAAGGAACACCAAATAGAGTTGCAAAAATGTTTGTTAAAGAAATTTTTGGCGGATTGCACCCTGAAAGAAAACCAAAAGCTTCTACTTTTGACAACAAATATAAGTACAATGAAATGTTGGTAGAAAAAAACATAACCGTTTATTCTACTTGTGAACATCATTTACTTCCAATTGTTGGTAGAGCACATATTGCTTACATTTCTAAAGGAACTGTTGTTGGACTTTCTAAAATGAATAGAATTGTTGATTATTACGCTAAAAGACCACAAGTTCAAGAGCGCTTAACGATTCAGGTTGTGAAAGAACTACAAAAAGCACTCGGAACCGAAGATGTTGCCTGTGTTATTGACGCCAAGCATCTTTGTGTTAATTCTCGCGGAATCAGAGACATAGAGAGTAGTACTGTAACCGCAGAATACGGCGGAAAATTTAAAAACGAAAAAACACGTCTAGAATTCCTAGATTATATTAAATTAGATACAAATTTTTAAACAATCACATTTTTTATTAAACCATGAAATTATATCAAGAACAAGAACTGAAAATATACAATTCCCTCACAAACCAAAAAGAAGTTTTTACACCTATAAATGAAGGTCATGTTGGAATGTATGTATGCGGTCCTACAGTATACAGCAATGTACACTTAGGAAACGTACGAACGTTTATGTCGTTTGATATGATTTTTAGGTATCTAACTCACTTAGGCTATAAAGTACGATATGTACGAAATATTACTGATGTTGGACATTTAGAAAACGATGCCGACGAAGGTGAAGATAGAATTGCTAAAAAAGCACGTTTGGAAGAATTGGAACCTATGGAAATTGTACAACGTTACACTGTAGACTTTCATGAAATTCTACAAAAATTCAATTTTCACCCACCAAGTATTGAACCAACTGCAACTGGACATATTATTCAACAAATAGAAATTGTAAAAACTATTATTGAAAATGGATTTGCCTATGAAGTTAATGGTTCTGTATATTTCGACGTATTAAAGTTTAATGAAACAAACGAATACGGAAAACTTAGCAAACGTAATGTTGAAGATTTAGCTCACAATTCAAGAGCGTTAGATGGTCAGAGTGATAAGAAAAATCCACAAGATTTTGCACTTTGGAAAAAAGCTGACGAAAAACATATCATGCATTGGCCTTCTCCCTGGAGTGAAGGTTTTCCAGGTTGGCACCTAGAATGTACTGCAATGAGTACAAAATATTTAGGAGATCGATTTGATATTCACGGTGGCGGAATGGACTTAAAGTTTCCACATCACGAATGTGAAATTGCTCAAAATGAAGCTTCAAAAGGAACTTCGCCTGTAAACTACTGGATGCACGCAAATATGTTGACGCTGAATGGTAAGAAAATGGCAAAATCCACTGGAAACAATATTCTTCCAAGTGAAATTTTCTCTGGTGACAGTAAACATTTAAGCAAAGGATTTGCTGCAAGTGTAGCGCGTTTCTTTATGATGCAAGCCAATTACAGAAGCATTCTTGACTTTAGTAATGACGCTTTATTAGCTTCTGAAAAAGGATTCAATAAGCTTATGGAAGCTATGAAAACCCTTGATAGCTTACAACCAATTGGCGATAAAACTAGTTTTAACTTTTCCGTTTGGAAACGTAATTGCTACAATGCTCTAAATGACGATTTTAACACACCAGTTTTAATTGCAGATTTATTTGATGCTGTAAAGTATATCAATCAGTTGAAAGATGGAAAAGCAACAATTTTAGCGGAAGATTTAAAAGCGCTAAAAGAAAGTATGCATGCCTTTGTTTTTGAAATCTTAGGATTGGAACAACAAAGCGGTTCATCAGATGATGGAGATTCACTTTCGGGTGTTGTGGAACTATTAATTAGTCTCAGAAATGAAGCGAGAGCAAATAAAGATTTTGCAACTTCTGATAAAATTCGTGACGAATTATTAGCTTTAGGAATTCAATTGAAAGACGGAAAAGATGGAACTTCTTTTTCTGTCAACTAGTATTGCATATATAACTAACTCAACAACATACAGTACATGGATGGTCTTGGAATTATTTTCATCATTGTTGGTGGTATTATTGTTTTATACAATATCATCATTCAATTTTCAAACTTGACAAAAATTATTCAATATTCTTTTGCAACCAATTCACTTGGAAGTTATTGGGAATATTATTTTAAGAATAATTTTAGCCTAAGAGCCATTATATCATCTATGATTGGTTTGGTAATTGCAATCGTGATTTTCTTCATCATTGCGCCTTTTATTTTATATAGAAAGTATGTATTAAAAAATGACATTGATAGTCAGTTAAAATCTGGCTTAATGTTCAATTATGAAGAATCGTATCCACACATTAACAAAGAAGCCTTCTTTCAGACAAATATTGATTTTTTAAATATTAAAGATGTAGATGTTCCAATTGTAGGAAGTATACGTGTTGACTTGATAATGATTATGGCGAAGATTTCTGAATATTGCGAAACCAATAACAAGGAAGTTGATTTTAAAGTCATGGAAAAAGTAAAACTAAGCAATAAAGCCACTGCAACTATTCCTGTGATGATGACAGTAAACAATCGCGAATATCCTTTATATCTTATTTACACAGATGAACATCAAGATAAGTATAAAGAAATGAAGAAATTATTGTTTCAAAGCGGTTATAGAGATTGTATTTATTTTTCACCAGAAAAAATAGTGTAACTTTAAACTAATCAAATTAAATAACTATTAAAAAAATACTTATATACCCGTTTATTTTGCTCATTCGCTTTTACCAAGGCGCAATTTCTCCATTTACACCTTCAGCCTGTCGTTATACTCCAACTTGCTCACATTATACAGCAGAAGCTTTGCAAAAACACGGTTTATTTCGTGGCGGAAAACTAGCAATCAAGCGTATTTTTAGTTGTAATCCATTTGGCGGAAGCGGACACGATCCTGTACCAGATGAATTGCCAAAAAAATAACATTCCTTTCACTATTCACTTTCCTTAATTTCCGTTTCGTTTCCCTATATTTACATTTTGTAAACAACCTCATATGCACTTATTAAGTTTTCCGTGGCATCCTAATGAAACTCTATTCAGTTTAGGTCCAATTGAAATAAGATATTATAGCCTAATGTTTATCATTGCGTTTAGTTTAGGATATTATATCTTAAAACGAATGTATGAAACAGAGAAAGTTCCTTTAGAATATTTAGATTCTCTTTTCATGTATTCAGTAATTGCCACCTTACTTGGTGCGCGATTAGGGGCTGTTATTTTTTATGATTGGGATTATTACCAAGATCACTTAATAGAAATTCTACTACCAATAAAACAAGATCCGAATGCCACTCTTTTTGGATTTATAAATGGTTATAAATTTACAGGATTTGCAGGTTTAGCAAGTCATGGAGGAGCTATTGGAGTTATTTTCGCCATGTATTTACATCGAAAAAAGCATCAGTACAAATCTTTACTTTGGATTTTAGATAGAATTGTAGTTCCTGTAGCTATTGGTGGTGCTTTTGTACGACTTGGAAATTTCTTTAATTCTGAAATAGTTGGAAAATTTACCAACTCTAATTTTGGAGTCATATTTCAAGAAAGAGGCGATACACTTCCGCGACATCCTGCACAATTATATGAAGCAATTTGCTATGTTATTCTATTTATTCTTTTATGGTACCTATACTGGAAAACAGATAAAAAAGAAAAACAAGGATATCTTTTTGGATTATTTTTAGTGCTTTTATGGACTATACGTTTCTTTGTAGAATTCGTAAAAGAAAGTCAAGGTGGATTTGAAGATAAGTTAGGAAATGTATTAACGACAGGTCAATGGTTAAGTATTCCGTTTGTAATTGTTGGATTCTATTTTATGTTTAGAAAAACAAAAAACACAGCTACTGAAGCATGAAAAAATTCTTAATACTACTTAGTTTCACGATTGCTTTTGTTTCGTGTAAGAATGATGAAAACAAAAAAGTAAAAACTGTCGAAATTAAGTTCACTAAAGAAGGTGAATTAACGATTAGTAAGGCTAGCGGCGATGAAGTTATTACACTTGATATTGAGTTTGCAGAAACAAATTACGAACGTGAAACTGGTTTGATGCATCGTACATCAATGGAAGACAACCAAGGAATGTTATTTATCTTTTCTGCTGAATTTCCTCGTAATTTCTACATGAAAAACACCTACATTCCATTAGACATTATTTACTTAGATCAGCATAAAAAAATCGTGAATTTTCAAGAAAATGCCGTTCCACTTAATGAAGAAGGTTTACCTTCTGAAATTCCAGCAATGTATGTATTAGAAGTAAATGCAGGATTGGCTGAAAAATGGCTACTCGAAATTGGCGACAATATCAGTTTTGCAAAGAATTAAACATAAATTCCACTAAATTTCTTCAAATTTCAGAGGAAAAAGGGACTTTTTCCCCTTTTATAGTAGCATACTAAACAATACATTTGTTAACAGTATCTACTAAAAATTATGTCAAATGCATGCGTATTCATCAATCACTAGCGACACTATCCAAAGGAAAGGTTCTAATTCAAATACTTTCATTAAAGAAAAAGGAAACAAAAACAATTTCATTCCTTCAGATATACAAACGAAACTAACTATTGGCAGCTCGAATGATAAATATGAAAAGGAAGCCGATCAAGTAGCTGATAAGGTAACGAAAATGTCTAATGCTTCTGTTACTACTACTAATGAATCACAAACAGTGCAACGAAAACCATTAAGCGCTACGCTTAGTCCTCTTATTCAAAGACAAAAAGGAGAAGAAGAGGAAATGGTTCAAATGAAAAAAGAAGGAAGTAACAACAAATCATCAACCACATTAGATACATCTCTAAAAAATAGTAAAGGTAGTGGAAAAACGATGGATTCTTCAACACGAAGCAGCATGGAAAATAGTATTGGTGCTGACTTTTCAAACGTAAAAATTCACACGAATGAAAATGCAGTACAAATGAATCGTTCTTTATCTGCCAAAGCGTTCACACATGGAAATGATATCTATTTCAATAAAGGACAATACAGACCAAAAAGCTCAGAAGGAACACATTTACTTGCACATGAATTAGCACATGTAGTACAACAAAAAGGAAATAAAACACAAACAAACTTAATTCAGCGATATTTTGATGCTTCTGGATCAAAAGGAAGCGCAATTGGTAGTTCATACCGTATTTCAGATGATTTAACGACAGCAGTAAAAGTTGGATACCCAAATCATGATTTTTACGCAAAAGCGGGTAAAGTGGCCGCTGCTAATGTTAAATTAGCAGCTGTAGGCTCAGGCATAGAATTAACAGAAACTGGAACTACTTTTGATGTTTCTAATGCAGCAGGCACCAAAAAAACACTCAAAAAAATAGAAGCGACAAATAAACAAAATGCTACATCTGGTGATAACATGAAACTGATTGACGATTGTGGAGATAGTTGTGCTGTGGTAGTTGGTGGCGACTCACGTACTGCATTACATAGAGATTCCATGACTGGATTAGATGCCAAAACAGCTGCCTCTATACCTTCTCTCATGAAAGCAGAAGTTATGAAAAAACTACTCAATAAATGGCTTACAATGGCTTCAACTTCTGCCGCTATAAAAATTAAGATAAATGATACTATTGCTAAAGCTGATGCGAAAAAATTAGAGATAGACGCTGCACTTACTGCGTATAGAGCAGCAACCACCGAGGCTGAAGAAGAAATAAAGTTAGATATTTATTGGTCAAAAGTAGATGCATATGGAGATATTATGATGTCTTTTTACAACACACTACCAGAAGCCAATAGAGAAGAAATTGATGAGTACTTAAAAATAAATCAGTTTGCACGTCCTGATGTTGGGCAAGGATTCACAATGTCTTCTGGCGGTAAAAATTACGCAGGAAAAGATACTTGGAATTTCCATTGGGCAGGTGTTATTATGAAAAGTGATAATCAACAAGATACTATTACATTAGAAAATTATGCAGTTCCTGGAGATGTAGAAAACGAAAAATGGGATATCGCTATGTATGGTCCTGCCAGTAAAGAAGGACAAACTTTCCATGAACAACACCATGACACAGAACAACATGGAGACAGACCTACTACCATGGCAATTGAAAAGAAATAATGAAACAAAGGACACTAATATATACACTTCTACTAGTTGTATTTACCATGTGTAATTCTAAAAAAACAGTTGACACAATGCAAAATGATATTTTAGATTTTGAATTTAATAAAGAAGCTACCTTAACTGGTTTATATACAAAAAGTAGCATTGCAAAACGCGGTGAAGCTTTACATACTGGTCACTATAAAATAGTAGTAAATGACACGCTAGAAGTTATCTTATTACAACCATATAAAAAAGAAGCAATCCGCAAAAAAGAAGAAGTTGAGCGTTTTGAAGGAAAAAAAGTAACTGTTACAGGAATTATTATGGCAAAAACAACTTTGTCTGCTTCTTCTTTAGAAAACCGTCCTGCTTCTGTAAATATCCCTTGTTTTATTACAATTGAATCTATTGAGTTAGCTGAACAAAAAGAAGGCGACGAAGAAGAATAAAATACTTATTAAACTCATCTTATTAGTTTTTCATTTTTAGACTTCACCATTAAACAAAACATCAATTACTACTTTTAAAGTTTCGAAAAAAAGCATAACCTACCACAAATGAAACGAATTATAACACTGAGTAACATTTCTCATGCCAACTCACACAACCTACTTAATTACAGTGTTTTAAAATACATATTCTCGCCTGCAATTCGATAATCACGACTTACTTCATTATTTTTATCACCATCACTTTCATAGTTTCGTATTGATTAATTATTAAAACTGTTATTATGAAAAAACAAAAATTAAAAGTACTAGGGTTAAACAAGCGATCTATTTCTAATTTAGCAGGAGGAAAAGCTGCTTCACCAACAACAATGAATTCAAATATCACTTGTCAAATACCAAGTTTATGCGGCTCTTTTGACTTATGCGATTTAACGATTAATTCAATAGAAATTTGTGCAACACGTCCACCTGCATGTGCTGGATAATACTAACACATTAGATAGCACAAAAAACGCCACTCAAATGAGTGGCGTTTTTTTATGAATTACTATTGAGGATATAATCTATATTGATTATTTCTCAACTTCTTCTAATCCTTTGTTGATATCTCCTTTTTTGATAGTATCAAACATCACTGGAGTTGCAATAAACATAGATGAGTATGTACCTACAATTACACCAACAATTAAGGCAAACATAAATCCACGGATAGATTCTCCACCGAAGATAAAGATTGCTAATAATACAACTAACGTAGTTAACGATGTATTCAACGTTCTACTTAGTGTACTGTTTAATGCAGCGTTTACCACTTTACTAAACTTCCAGTCTGCACGCTCGTCCATAAATTCACGGATTCTATCAAATACAACCACCGTATCATTCAGCGAGTAACCAATTACAGTTAATATTGCCGCAATGAATGCTTGGTTGATTTCCATTGTAAATGGTACATATTTCCAAGCTAATGAGAAGATACCTAATACAATTAATACATCATGGAATACTGCAGTTACCGCTCCAAGCGAGAATTGCCATCTTCTGAATCGTAATAAGATGTATAAGAATACCACTACTAACGAACCTAATACTGCCCAGAAAGAGTTTTTCTTAATATCATCCGCAATTGTTGGTCCAACTTTGATCGATTGCATAATTCCTGCATCTTTATCGTCAGCTCCATCAACAAACTTTCCAAGATTCATATCTGCAGGTAAGAATGATTTTACTC
The DNA here is from genome assembly GCF_056033805.1 of Kordia sp. E. Lineage (NCBI taxonomy): Bacteria > Pseudomonadati > Bacteroidota > Flavobacteriia > Flavobacteriales > Flavobacteriaceae > Kordia > Kordia sp. E. Next base: position 207,775 of record NZ_JBRASR010000003.1, on the reverse strand, counting down.
CATCAAATAATTTCTGCTTGATTTCATCATCAACCTCTGTACCTGTTTCATCTACCTTATATTTTGTTGTAATCTTTAACTGGTTATCATCTCCAAATGTTTTTACTTCTGGCGAGTTTTCAGCTCCAAAAACAACAGTCAGTTTTTCTTTAACATCTTGTGGATTTACATCATTTATAAATCGTACTTGATACGAACGTCCTCCAACAAAATCAACACCTTGATTCAATTGGTTTCCAAAAATAATTGATCCTAAACCTACAAGTATAACAGCTCCTGAAATTACATACGCAATTTTACGTTTCTTCAAGAATTCAACATTCATGTTTCTGAACAAGTTTTTCGTTGCTCCAGTAGAGAATGCTAATGTATTTCCTTTTCCAATATACCAATCGATTAATAAACGAGTGATGAAAATTGCTGTAAATAATGATGTTGCAATACCAATTAATAATGTAGTTGCGAAACCTTTGATTGGTCCTGTTCCGAATAAGAATAAGATCAAGGCTGTTAAACCAGTTGTAATGTTTGCATCTAATATAGAAGACATGGCACCTTTCCAGCTAAATGCATGGTCGATTGCCTCTTTTAACGTTTTCCCTTTTGCTAGTTCTTCTCGAACACGCTCAAATAAAAGTACGTTGGCATCCACCGACATTCCTATAGTTAATACAATACCAGCAATTCCTGGTAATGTTAATACAGCTCCTAAATTTGCTAATACACCAAAGATTAATAGGATGTTGAATACTAAGGCAACATCTGCAAAAACACCTGCTCTACCATAGTAGAAAATCATCCAAACTAATACTAATACTAAAGCAATCATGAATGACATTAAACCACTATCAATTGCTTCTTGTCCTAATGATGGACCTACAATTTCTGATTGTAAGATATCTGCTGTTGCTGGTAATTTACCTGCACGTAATACGTTTGCTAAATCCTGCGCTTCTTCAATTGTGAATTGTCCAGAAATTTGAGAGTTTCCTCCAGAAATTTTTCCGTTCGTTACACTTGGAGCAGAGTATACAATGTTATCTAAAACAATTGCAATAAATCCGCCTTCTTTATGTACTTCTTCTGTTAACTTCTCCCATTGTTTTGCACCAATTCCGTTCATTTGCATGCTTACGTTGGCTTTTCCATCTTGTGCAAATCCTTGGTTCGCTGCGTCAATTACATCACCTTTCATTTGAGGTTCTGACTTCGAACCTTTTCTTTTTCCTTCTAAAACATATAATTCATATGTATTATTAGCATCTTTATCTTTACCATATGCAAAACTTACAGAGCGTAATTCTGCTGGTCTAACTTGCTTAATAACGTCGTTATTAAGTAACTTCATTACAGTATCCTTATCAGCTTCTTTTACTCTACCGATAATTCCTCCACCTTGAAACGTGAAGCTAATTCTGTCAAATAATGGATTTACAACATTTAAGCTATCTTCTTCTGTAGACGTTAACAAGTCTTCACTAGCATCTTGTGCATCTTCAGTAGCTGAAGCTTCTTCTGTTGATTCAGTTGATTCAGCATCATCTGCTACTGCTTCTTTCTTTTCCTTGTTTTGAGAAACATACTGAGGAAGTTCTTTTAACTTTTCATTTGCTGCTGCAAGGAATGTACTCAATTTAGAGTTGTCATTGTATGTTTTCCAGAATTCAAGTTCTGCAGTTGTTTGTACTAACTTTTCAATACGAATAACGTCTTTTGCTCCTGGTAATTCAATTAAGATACGTCCAGAAGTTCCTAAACGTTGAATGTTTGGTTGTGTAACTCCAAATTCATCAATACGCTTGTTTAATACTTCTTTTGCAGAAATAATAGACTCATTGATTTTTTGTCTGATGACACGCTTTACATCACTATCAGCTGTTTCAAATGATGGAATATCTTCTTGTAATGCTTGTGTAAAGAAAATATCTGGATCTGCTAATAATAATCCTTCTGGCTTTAATTCGTCAAACGCTCTAAAGAAAGACTCTACGTAATCTTCTTGTGCACTTGCCTGTAATACATCAGCTCTAGCTAACGCTTTGTTAAACGTTTCATTTTCCGTTTTATTTGCTAATCCTATTAAAATATCTTTTACAGATATTTGAAGAATTACGTTGATTCCTCCTTTAAGGTCTAACCCTTTGTTTAATTCTTTTTCTTTCGCTTCAGAATATGTAAACGATGTGAAACCATAACTAATTGGCTCACTCTTATCAATAGAATCTAGATACTGTTTTTCAACAGCCGATCTTCTTGATGAAGTTTCCTTTGTTTCAGATTCGCCTTGTGCTGGTTTTGGCACTTGTGCAACTGAATACGTTTTTGCCTCATTTTCAATTTTATTCGTGATAAACGTAAACGATAATTGGTAAATACTTACCAATCCGAATAAAATGGCAAACAATTTTATTAATCCTTTGTTCTGCATTATTCAATATTTTTGGTCAAATTTTTTAAAACGAGCAAATATATAATTTACCGTATAATTTGACAATTATTTTTTTCGTGATTTAATTGTGATTGTAACAGCCTTTTACACTAAAAGTAATGACTGCGATTAATTGAAATGAATTCAATTAAGTTTTAAGAATGTACTAATGAAGTAGGTCCTGCGCGAACATCAGGAATTTCGTATGAAATATTTTCTTTTAAAATCGTAGTATACGTTGATTCCGTATATGCTAGCGCAATTGTAGTTTTGAGTTCTCCCTTAAGGTATGAATTTGTATTCCCAAATGAATTTGGACTCGGCGCTTTGTCGTATTCTTTTTGTAATTCTAAAATATATTTTCCGTGCGTTCCAACATGCAGATTTGAATCTGTTTGTAATTCGTATACATCCAATTTGAATGTATCAACGTTTCCATAACCTTCAAACGTAAAAACTTTTTTATTCGTTGGAATTTCGTCGGATTCACCTTTTGAGGTGATTCCATTGGAAGAAAGTACTTTTTTGATGTCTGCAACAGCAGCTTCACTGTAATAAGCAATTTTTAAGATTCCATTTTCTTGTGCTCGAACCTGAATCTCTGTTATTCCTAATGCTTTTAATTCTTGTTTGATTGCTTGAATAACATCTAGTGTATCTTCAGCAACAATCTCTTGATCAACAAATTGAAGCTCTATTTGCTGATTTGGCACAAGAGTTTGCTCCTTGTAAAAACCAAGAAGTGTGATAAGAATAATTAAAGCACTAAAATACTTTTTTGCAAGCATGCGCCAAATATAAAAATAAAGACTACAAAAACGTAGCCTTTTGAGATTTAATTTCACTTTAATATCCTGAATATTATCACGCTAGTGTAAAACACGATCTATTTTTCAGATATTGTTTCTTCTGCTAACATCATTTTAGTGATTTTAACTTTTGGAATGGTTCCAGAACTAATAGCAATTGCCATTTCTTCAGCAGTTTCTTTTGAAAAACCTCCCGAAATTTGTGTCATTCCACCTGTAATTTTCCCACTATTTACAGATGGTGCACTGTAAATGAAGTCATCTATAGTAACAGCAATAAATCCTCTTTCATGATATACCTTTTCGGTAAGTCGTTCCCATGTAATTGCGCCTTCTTTATTCATTTTTAAATTCACTACATACCTTCCTGCTGCATATCCTCTTCCTACAGAAGCATCTATTATACAACTTCCGTCAAGTGGCGCTTCACCTGTTGAAGTAATATATACTACGTGTAATAAATATTCTTCTTCATTCTGAGATCTCCCCAATAAAAGTTTAACTCTTTTATTAAGACTTTTCACAAAAAAAGGCGTTTTATAAATAGCTGATGCTTCTAAACGCTCTTTATCTTCCTCTTTTACAAATCCAATCAATCCATCTTTCAAATTATTGGGAGCTATACTAACAACGTCAATAAATTCAGTAAAATCTTTGTTTTCAGAGGCTTTTTCTGTCACGTCACTTTCTAGTTCATCTTGTGAATCCGATTTGTAATTTTCAAATAAATAATCGAAAACTAGTTTTTTTTCTGTTACAACTTCAAAAAATTCTAATTTCCCAGCAACAACAAAATTTCTTTTAAGCGCTTTAGGATTTATAGTTCCTTGAAAGGTAAACGTAACTTTTTGTCCTTTTTCTTCAATAACAGTAACATTTGTTAATCCAACTGACATTAATCGATTCTGAATTTTTGTAATAGCTTCCTTCTTTTGACTTGCATTTAAATCTGTTTCTTCTATTTCAAATTCAATGATCATTTTTGGTCCATTTTCAAACATAGAACAAGATGATAGAAATAGCATACATACGATAAAAGAAGCTATTATATATTTGTATATTCTCATAAATTAAGTATTAGATTAAAAAATAAAGGCTGCAAATAATATAGTTGCAGCCTTAGTTATTTTATGTTTTGGTGCTTTTTTTACTGCTCTTCCATATTTTTATAGCCTTCTGGTGGTGTTGTCTCAAATAATTCTGTAGAAACTTTTTCTTCTTTAATCGAAGTTACTTCTGAAGTAATTTCCATATCTATTCCCATTTGATTCATTTTAGTGATTACATACAATGGAAAGCCTTTTATTTTATCCCCAAGTTCAGCAACTTGTTGTGATATAACAGGAATTTCTTCTGTTGTATATAACTCCATTTCTAGCATTACGCCTTTTTTATCAATAACAGCGATGTATTGTTCACACTCGTATCCTAAAACTTCCTTAGTCTTATCACCTTTTGTTACTTTTATATTTTTTAAATCTTCCTTAGTTATAAGGTCTTTTTTAAGCATATATAACTTTCCAAGTACAGGATTGTCCATTAATATCAACATTTCATTTTTTTCTGAGTTGATTACGGTAACAATATCTCCAGATGATGGATTTTTTATTTCAGCTCGAGAGTTTCTATTTTTAAAATAAGTAATAGATTCCATTGCACCAATTGCATCAAACTGAGCTTGTGCTTGCTCATTGTCCGTTGATATTGTTTGTTTTGCAATTATTTTACCTTCTGTAATTTTCTTTTGAGCGGAAACCGCTATACTAAATACTAAGGCTACAGCTAAAATTATTTTTTTCATGTTTTTCTTTTTATGTATTTCTTACAACATATGTACAATGCTGCATTGAAACGTTACAATAGTTGGTTAAATAAAAATCCTCATGACTATTTTATCATGAGGATTTTTTTATAAATTTTTATGTAGAATCTTATAATTCTAATAATCCGTTTGTTTTTGTTACACCGGCAGCACTTTCTGTTAAGTGTGCTTTTTCAGCATCGCTTAATTCGATTTCTACGATACTTTCAACTCCGTTTTTTCCTAAGATTACTGGAACACCAATACATAAGTCGTTTAATCCGTATTCACCATCTAATAAAACAGAACATGGGAACATTTTCTTTTGATCGCAAGCAATTGCTTGAACTAATCCTGAAACTGCTGCTCCTGGCGCATACCATGCTGAAGTTCCTAATAATTTAGTTAAAGTAGCTCCACCAACTTTCGTTGCTTGTTTTACCTCTTCTAAACGCTCTTCTGATAAAAATTCAGAAACTTTCACACTGTTACGTGTTGCGTGTGCAGTTAAAGGAACCATTCCTTTGTCACTGTGTCCACCAATTACCATTCCGTCAACATCAGAAATTGGCGCTCCTAATGCTTCTGCTAATCTATATTTGAAACGAGCACTATCTAAAGCTCCACCCATTCCAATGATTCTATTTTTTGGTAAACCTGTTGTTTTGTGAACTAAATACGTCATTGTATCCATTGGATTACTTACGACAATGATAATTGTGTTTGGAGAATGCTCAATTAAGCTTGCAGAAACCATTTTCACGATTCCAGCGTTGATTCCAATTAATTCTTCACGTGCCATTCCTGGCTTACGAGGGATTCCTGAAGTAATTACGCAGATATTACTTCCAGCTGTTTTAGAATAGTCATTTGTACTTCCTGTGATTTTTGTATCAAAACCATTTAAAGAAGCTGTTTGCATTAAATCCATTGCTTTTCCTTCAGCATATCCTTCTTTGATATCTAGTAAAACTACTTCTGAAGCAAAGTTTTTAATTGCAATATATTCTGCGCAACTAGCGCCAACTGCTCCTGCTCCTACAACTGTAACTTTCATATTATTCTATTTTTTTGATGTATTGTTTTCTAAGCCGCAAAGGTCACATTTTTTATACTGAAAAACAATGTTATTTTGAATTATTTACAGCAATACCGTTATCGAATACTTAGTGAAATACCAGCACTTAAGGTATTGAATTTCTGCAAAGTGTAATCGCCAAAGATTTTTATCGGACCAAGATTTAATCGTGCTCCAAGTGTTGTTCTAATTCCATTGGCTTCAAAGTCAAGATTTACAGGATTGGATACCGTTTCACTTACTGTAGAAACAGTATTTCCGCTACTATCTTGTACATCATATGTAAGGTCATAATCACCTTTTATATTGATTTCAGATTTTCCATTGTTGTATCCAAAACCTCCATATAAGGTTATAATTTTAAAGTCTAATGAACCTAATACTTGAATTGTCCATCCGTTCATTGTAAACTCGGCTTCTCCATCTTTTACAGCAACATTGTCAGATAAACTATCATCATTGATTGCATATGTTGCTTTTAATCGTGTAAATGCTCCAAGTATTGAAACACTTAATGGTAATTTGTCTATTGGACCAAAGTATTGTGTAAGATCATGCTGTAATCCTACTCCAATAAGACTAGCTTTAACATCGTCATCAAAACTTAGTTTAGGAACAAATCTTAATTTCACATCTGTTCTTGTTGGTAATCCTAATCCGACCTGAATCATTGGTGCTGGCGCAGCATTTATTGGAAAATCTTCTGCTATTCCTCCTGGCATTTCAAAACTTCCAACTTTAAAAGTGTTGGTTCCATCAATAGGAATACTAATATCAATTGTTGTTTCAGCACTATTTTCACTCATTACTGTTGGTAATGATGTTTCGCCATTTGCTGTTGTCAGAAATTCATAATCAGCAGGATTGAAGTTAAAATTCTGGTTTGAACTTGGAATGAAACTCAAATTTGCGGAGACAGTGACATCAAAACCAAATTTCTTGTGGGTTTTAGCTGTTGTATACCAACCTCCATTGATGCTATATAACAATCCTTTCATTAGTGGATTCATATAGTTTTCGGTAAGCTTACTAGCGTCATTTCCAGATAGTAAAAGACTTTCTAACTCTTGAGACTGTACTGTTGTTACACACAATAATACGAGTAGGGTACAAATTTTTTTCATGATTATTTCTTGTAGGTTAAGTTTATTTAGTTAAAAATAGCAAAAACACTCAGGAAAATCTACAGGAAATTGCCCCTTTTTCTTTTTTTTGTTCTTAGAAAACATTGAAAAGACACTTTACAAACTCATAAACACACATATACACCTTCAATCGAAAGCATATTTTTCATATATTTATGTAAAAAAATTACATCATGAAAAAAACTACACCCTTTTTGTACGCCTTACTATTCTTTATGTATGGATTTGCACAACAAGATTTACTTAACGATCAAAATAAGTGGATTTTACAACACATGGTTATTAACGGAACTACAATTAATATATCGCCAGCACCATTACCCATGTATAACCCAGGAATCCAATTTTCAGGAACTGATTCGAGTAATTATAATTTTAGCGCTGATGTAGCTGGTATTAATAGTGCTTTTGATTTAGCAGGACCGCTTGTCATCACTCCAACTTCGTTTACAATTCAGCAACCAAGTGTAACACTAGGAGATTGCGCTCCAAATTGTGTTCTTGAAAGCCAATATTTATCTACAATTATCTCAGGAAATTTCAATCCTTTAAGAACATTAGATTATGAAATTATTGACGAAGGGAATGGTAGAAAGAGGTTAACAATCACGACGCCAGAAGGAAACATTGCCGTTCACGGAAATTATATTTTATCCGTAAAGAAATTTGACAAAAAAAATATTACAATGTATCCAAATCCTGTACAAAAGAAATTGCATTTTGATTTTAAAGGAAATTCTGTAGAAAAAATGAATGTACTATCAATAGTAGGTGCAAGTATTTTTGAAACAACTATTTCTCCTCAAGAAAACTCCTTAGACTTATCATTTTTAAAGCCTGGAGTTTATTTTTTGAAAACAACCTATCAAGATGGAGATACAACTGTTTCTCGATTTATTAAAGAATGATTCATTTTTTCAAATCACTTTTGAACATATAAAAAAGCACCTCTTAAAAGAAACATTTTAACGGAACACGTTTTCAAGCTTTAACCATCATTAAACCTTGTATGGAATACAAAAAAAAGCAATTACGCACATATTACGTAATTGCTTTTAAACTTAGTTTTGAATAATAATTAACTTGAATACTATTCGAAATGAATTAATTCATAACATCTATTGGACCTGTCCAATCTGTACGTGTCCCGTCGTGACAAACAGCTCTCACATAAAAGTCGTATGAAAAACTTGTACTTAATGAATATACAGGCCATGACCCAAGTCCTGTATTAGAAACAGTTCCTGAAGTAACTGATACTCCATTTTGAACTACAGTATGCTCAAATAATGTTGATCCATTATAATCCCACTGAAAAAGTATTCCAATAGTAGAACCATTATTGAATTCAACTTGTTGATTTATATTTGTTGGCGGAATACAAAGATTGTAATCAGTACTAGCAAAAAAGCTTACAGGACCGACCCAAGAACTGAAACCTAAGTTATTTTCACAATTAGCACGCACATAAAAATCGTATGCATTTCCTTGTGACATAACAGCTCCATCAAAATTAGTTTGATTAGTAGTTTCAATTTCTCCATCTCCTATATTAAAACCTTCTAAGCCATATTGAACTTGATAATATGATGAGTTATTATCAAATGAATCGTCCCAATACATTGTACCATTACTAACAGATAAGTCTCTAGGGCTTTTACAAAACTGTTCAACAGTCAACACAAATGGTCCATACCATTGTGTTATTTGACTATTTGCGCATTGTGCCCTGATGTAAAAACTTAAGGTTTCATCACTATCAAGTAAGAAGAAATCATTTAATTCTCTTGAATCTGATGAAGTTTCTGTGGAAGCGAAATTAAAAGGAAATGTATAATTACCTTGTACCTGACCAATATCAGAACTCCTTCCAAAACCAATCTCATAGAAATTAAAACTTTGGTCACCAGTCCAAGTAAAGTTTAATGTTCCTGAATTTTGTGAAACATTAATAAGCGAAACTGTTCCGCAAGAAACTTGTTCATCTCCATCTTCTCCACAACTGAAGACCAACAAGGCTAATAATAGATAAATAGTGTTTTTCATTTTTTTTAAATAGTTTTTATGCATCAAAATTACAATTAAACTCTTTATAAAAAATATTTTATTCTCACTTAATTATAAGCTGTTTACTTACAGATAAATACATCTATTATTATATTTAAAAATCATAAAAAAACCTGCATATTATTACATACACAGGTTCATTTTTATTTATTATTTGGAGTTTATGCATCAATGTTTGCATACACAGCGTTCTTTTCGATAAATTCTCTACGAGGTGGTACTTCATCTCCCATTAGCATTGAGAATACTCTGTCTGCTTCTCCTCCATTATCAATCACTACTTTACGTAATGTTCTAAAATCTGGATTCATAGTCGTGTCCCAAAGTTGTTCTGCGTTCATTTCCCCAAGACCTTTGTATCGTTGGATTCCTGCTCCTTGACCAAATTCTTCTACAATTGCATCACGCTCTTCATCATTCCAAGCATATCTACGTTTTGCTCCTTTTTTCACTAAGTATAGTGGCGGTGCTGCAATGTATATATGTCCGTTTTCAATCAATTCTTTCATGTAGCGGAAGAAGAATGTTAAGATTAAAGTTGCAATATGCGATCCATCGACATCGGCATCACACATAATTACTACTTTATGATATCTTAGTTTTGAAAGGTTTAATGCTTTACTATCTTCTTCAGTTCCGATGGTAACACCTAAAGCTGTAAAGATATTTTTGATTTCTTCATTTTCAAAAACCTTGTGTTGCATTGCTTTCTCTACATTAAGAATTTTACCTCTTAATGGTAAGATTGCTTGAAACATACGATCACGTCCTTGTTTTGCAGTTCCACCTGCCGAATCTCCCTCGACAAGGAATACTTCACATTTTGCAGGATCTTGCTCAGAGCAGTCACTTAGTTTCCCAGGCAAACCTCCAATACTCATCACTGTTTTACGCTGAACCATTTCACGCGCTTTTTGTGCAGCATGACGTGCTTGTGCAGCTAAAACAACTTTTTGTACGATAGTTTTGGCATCATCTGGATGTTCTTCCAAATAATCTGTCAACATTTCAGATACTGCCTGACTTACAGATGCAGATACTTCACGGTTACCAAGTTTTGTTTTAGTTTGTCCTTCGAATTGTGGTTCTTGAACTTTTACAGAAATAATTGCCGTTAATCCTTCACGGAAATCATCACCAGAAACGTCAAACTTTAATTTGTCTAACATTCCAGATCCTTCCGCATATTTTTTCAGCGTATGCGTTAAACCTCTTCTAAATCCAGATAAGTGTGTTCCACCTTCGTGTGTATTAATATTGTTTACATACGAATGTAAGTTTTCAGAATACGAAGTATTATATGTCATTGCAACCTCAACAGGAATTCCGTTTTTCTCGCCTTCAAAGGCAATAACATCGGCAATAATTTGCTCACGATTTCCGTCTAAGTATTTGATAAACTCTTTTAATCCTTCTGTAGAATGAAAAGTTTCTCCTATATATTCTCCTTTTTCATCTTTGTTACGCTTGTCTGTAAGTGTGATTGTAATTCCTTTATTAAGGTATGACAGTTCGCGCAAACGACTTGCTAGTGTATCATAGTTATATTCTAACGTTTGTGTAAAGATAGAAGCATCAGGTTTGAATGTTACTGCTGTACCTCTTTTATCAGATTCACCAATAGCTTTTACAGGATACATAGGTTTCCCGCGTTCGTATTCTTGTTCCCAAACTTTTCCATCTCTAAAAACAGTCGCTCGTAAGTGATCAGATAGTGCGTTTACACAACTTACACCAACTCCGTGTAATCCACCTGATACTTTATAAGAATCTTTATCGAATTTACCACCAGCACCAATTTTCGTCATTACAACTTCTAGCGCGGATACACCTTCTTTCTCATGAATTCCGACAGGAATACCACGACCATTATCTTCTGTAGTGATCGAATTATCTTCATTAATGACTACACTAATCGTATCACAATGACCTGCTAATGCTTCATCAATAGAGTTATCGACAACTTCATATACTAAGTGATGTAAACCTCTAGTTCCGACATCTCCAATATACATGGAAGGACGCATACGTACATGCTCCATTCCTTCTAATGCTTGTATACTGGAAGCGGAATATTGATTTTTCTTTTCTTCGCTCATAAATGTTATTCTTAATTTTTATAATTTTAGAACAGCTTACAGCGTTCTGATTTCTTATTATTAATACAGACAAATATAAGGTTTCATAAATTCATTTTTAAACACTTTTAAGCCGCTTTTCAAATAGTTATTAACATTTAACCCTTTTAAAGAAAACTGCTTAGAATGGCTTAAAATAGCCTTAGACAGATTTTTAAGTTGTTTTTTTATTTAGGTCTGACAGCGATTTTAAAAACATTCCGTAGAAGTGATATTTTGACATTTTAATCCTACAGTAAAACACCTATAATACACTTGAAAAGCTAAAAAAATACATTTTTTAACTTTGTGCTCTTTCGTTTTTAGTAGATTTGTTATACTAACGACTATTATTAAACATTTAGCTATGAAAATAAAATTACTTTTACTTACATTACTTTTTAGTACTGTAACTTTTTCACAAACAATTTCATCGTTCAATAGTGATCCAAATACTGATTTTACTATTCTCGATTCTTCTACACCAATTGACCAGACACCAACAGGTGCTAATGCCGTTTGGGATTTTACTGGACCAATGTTTTTAGGAACAAATATTGACACCTATGCAGCTCCAACTGCAGCACAATTAACTACATACCCTGGAACTACTGAAGTTCTTTCTATCACTTCGCAAGGCGGCACACCTACAGTAAGTGAATTTTTCTTGAGAGAAGATGGAACAGGAAATTATATTACAGGTGTTTCGCAAGGAGATATCGTTTTAAATTATAGTACGGCTAATGGTTTTGTTGGATTGTTTCCATTAAACTTTGGTGCAAATAATTCAGGAACTGTTTCAGGCACATTTACGTATCAAGGCACAAGCGGAACTTTTACCGGAACATTAACTGCTACTGTTGATGCGTATGGAACATTAACTATGAATGACCTACTTTGCTGTGGAGGTTACTCAGCGAATGTAACACGTTTGCGCATTGATCAAACTTTGAGTTTTAGTATTCCTCCTATCTTTAACAATATAGGAACGCTGACACAAACTACGTATTATTATTATGATGATACTGCCGATAATTTAGCGTATAGATATAATAATGCACATATTCTTTCTGCTTTTTTAGGGATTGATCAAACTATCGAAACATACGAACGTAATACTGCTATAACTCTTTCTAGAAATACTGTTGAAGCTTCAAACTTTAACTTGTATCCAAACCCTGCAAAAGATTTTATTACGATTGATTCAGAAGAGAACCAAGTTATTAAAAACATTACAATTGTTGATGTACAGGGAAGACAAGTTTTTACACAAAACGGAGACATCGCAAGAATTTCAGTATCAAGTTTACAGAAAGGAATGTACTTTGTAACGCTTGAAACAGAAACTGGCGGCATAACTACAAAGAAGTTTATGAAACAGTAATTGTTTACTTTATAAAAAAATAAAAACGCTCAGAGTTATTATAGAAACTCTGAGCGTTTTTTTATGACTCTCATTTAAACTATGCTAGTAGTTATGGAATAGTGTTTGATAAGTATCTATGAAACCGACTATTATGAAAAAACTACTCTTTCTACTTACTTTCTTACTAAGCTTTCAATCTACTTTTGCAGATTGCACATCTTCTGGAATGCAGTTTTATCCGATGCAAGAAAAGATAAATCGTAATGCAATGTTTATTATTCAAGGATATGCAATGAGTATTGAAACTATTAAAACATTTAAGAACCGAAAAGTGTATTTAAAAAGTGAATCTGGCGAGCTTGTTGAATTGAAATTACAAGAGATTTTATATAGCTCGATGAATTTAGCGCAAGCTATTTTTATTCCATCAAAAACATTACAACCTAACACGAAGTATTTTTTGAAGTACGAGCATCAAACTGATAAAGAAACGAGAGACATGCAATCTCGATTTTACGGTGACAAAAAACCTTTGTATTGGATCACAAGTACCGAAGAATATGGTAAAACATTTTCAACGCCAGTTTCTGCTACATACAAAAATTCAAATGTAGAATATTATGGTTGTGGACCAGAAGCGCATGCTGCCTTTGATTTAAAGAATGATCCAAGCAAAAAAACTTGGTATAGAACTGAACTCCTTGATGTTTCTACAAATACTAAAAGCGTATACTATATTCAATCATATAATAATAAAATTAGCGTTGGTCACGGTATGTGTTCTGGAGCATTCAGTTTTAATGGTAAAGGAATGTATAAGGTACGTTTTACACCTATAAATTCTGATGGAAAAGCCGCTACAGCTACAAATTGGGTTACTTTTAAAAGTCCTTTTTCGGGAGATATAGTAAAAGGTTTTTAATAGAAGTAATTCCTTCATTATTTGAAATATAAAAAATCATTAAAATTAACCTTAAAAGCTTGAATTAGTTAGGAGTCCATATTATATTTGCGTTTTATTTTTAAGCATTCACAAATAACATATGAGATTACACGATTTAATATTGAAATCAACTGAAATTTCTATCTCTTTAGATGAAATACATTTAAGCACTCATAACAAAGAACAGTTGCAGCAATTGCTAGATGAGTTCAATTATTTTGAAGCTTTAAAGGAATATGATTTACCAATAGCAAATAAAATATTATTACACGGTCATACTGGTTGTGGAAAAACTGCTACAGCTAAAGCTATTGCAAAGGAATTAAACAAAGAAATCATTATTCTGAATTTGGGAAGTTTTGTTTCTTCTAAATTAGGGGAAACTGCCAAGAATATTACAGATATATTTAAAAAAGCTTCTCGCGAAAAAGCTGTTCTATTTCTTGACGAATTTGATTATATCGGCAAAATCAGAGATTACGATAGTAAAGATTCTGGAGAAATGAAACGTATTGTAAATACAACCATTCAGCTCCTCGATAATATTTCAGATGACACCTTACTTGTTGCCGCAACAAATTATTTAGAAATTATAGACACAGCTTTGTTACGACGTTTTCAATTAAGACTTCAATACGATTTACCAAATAAAGAAGCTTTAGATCGTTATTATGATGACCTTTTAAGTAAGTATCCAAAAAAATATCAAAAGCTTACTAGAGTATATAATATTTCATATGCTGAAGCCAAAGATATTGTTATGCTTTTCGTCAAAAAGCAAATCATTACTACTGAAAAAAGGAAAGCTTCAGAAAAGAAACATTATTTATTTTCATACGGAACATTACAACTAGAAAAAGTACAACAAGAAACCTATAATCGCATTTTATCTGGCAGTAAGGATTCATTGTCAAATTATAAGTTAGCATCATTAGAAATCACAAATGCTGAAGTACTGACTAAGAGTGAACAAAAATTTCATCCTATTGCTGTTAAGACGCTAAATTTAAACGATCATATTGAAGGTGTTATCTTCGAGATTACTGAACAAGAATTATTAGATACAGACACCTATGAAGTTGATGATTATGAAAGAGTTTTAGAAACATTTACTTCAGGTAAAGAAGCTTGGATTTATGTAGCAAAGAATAATTAAATTAAAATAGCTCCCGAACCATTTTTATCAGTATATACAATTTCGCCATTAGTAAATGTTACGCCAGTTGCAATATCGTTTTGAAGCAACATAGCGCCATCAGCATCTATAAAATCAAGTAAAGGTGCAAGTTGTACCAGATTTGAGATTCCAATAGAAGATTCTGTCATACAACCTGCCATAATTTTTATTTGTTTTGCTTTCGCGATTTGAATCATTTGCAACGCTGGTGTAATTCCACCACATTTCATCAACTTAATATTGATTCCGTGAAACACTTCTATACATGTTGAAACATCCGCTAGTTTTTGACAACTTTCATCCGCAATTATTGGCAATGCACTTTCTTGTTTAATAGTTTTCATACCTTCCCAATTGTCTGCCTTTAATGGTTGTTCAATAAATTCTACATTGAGTTTTTTGAGAATTTCAGCATTTTTTATAGTTTCTTCCACTGTCCAAGCACAATTAGCATCTACTCTGAAAACTGAATTTGTAATCTCACGAAGTTCTCGAATGATTTTGATATCGTTTTTTGTTCCAAGTTTTATTTTATAAATCGGCCAAGGTGTTTCTTTAATTTTCGATTTCATCACAGCAATCGAATCTATTCCTATAGTAAAGTTTGTCTTTGGTAAGTTGTCATCGTTCTCACTCCAAAATCTACGCAATGGCTTTTGTTGTTGTTTTGCATACAAATCCCAATACGCACAATCTATCGCGCACAATGCAAAGTAGTTATCTTTCAATTTTGGTTCTAATAATTTCCAAAGTTCGGCTGGATACAAGTTTTCTTCTACAGCTTCAAGTACAGCTTTGACACTTCTGGCGGAAGCCTTTAAACTCTCAACAGTACTATTGTAATACGGATTTACCGTTGCTTCTCCGTAACCTATATGATTTCCATCCGAAATTGAAACTACCACCGTTTTTTGAACCGTAACTGTATACCGCGAAGTGGTAAATGGATTTTTTAATGGAAGTGAAAAAATTTTGATCTCTAATTGCAACTTCATGTTTTAAAGATACAGTTTCTTCAATATATGAAAAATAAAAGTACTGTATCATTTACAATGATTCGCTTTCTAATGAAACTTCTGTATGAAAACCATATGCTTTTAATAAAAAACTTAATAAGTTACAAAATCATAATCAATTGACAATAAGTTAAATACCTTTTATTCATACGTCTTTACCTTACAAATAACGAAGGTTTTATCTATATCTTTAAGTAATTATAACCAATAAACAAACCAAACATGAAAAAAAGTATTTTTAAAGCATCATTATTCGGAATAATGCTGCTTACAGCTTTCGGGCTAAGTGCACAAACAACAAATTTTGGAACAGGTTCTGGAACTCTCGGAAATGGATCTACCTATGTAGGTGTCAACACAGGAGGTTCAGCTACAACCGCAACTATAAATAATAGTTTTTATGGACAAGATAGTGGTAGAAGTACAACAACAGGAAGAAGCAATTCTTTCTATGGAAACAATTCAGGGCTTTATAATGTGACAGGTGATCTTAATTGTTACTTTGGAGTAGCAAGTGGTGCAAAAGCTGGTAGTAGCAATAGAAACTCTTTCTTTGGCTCATCTAGTGGAGTGTACAGTACTAATACAGAAGACAATACATTTATAGGCTATTCTACAGGAACCTATAATGTTGGAAGTTACAATACTTTCGTCGGATCAGATTCAGGAAAAGGAATCTCTGGAAATCAATCACCAGGGAAACTAAACTCTTTTTTAGGTAGTTCTTCTGGACACAAAAATCAAGGAGTAGCAAATACTCTTTTAGGAGCATATTCAGGATATAATAATATTACTGGAGACAGCAATGTATTTATAGGCTATGCTGCAGGATATAATGAGCTCGGAAACAATAAGTTATATATTGATAATACTACTACTCCTACACCTCTTATTTATGGTGACTTTGCCAGCAATAAAGTAGGAATTAATACAAATCAACTACCAAATAGTGTCGGTGGAGCAAATACAAGTGCGTATGGTTTATATGTAAAAGGAGGTATTTTAACAGAAGAAGTACGTGTAAGAACTGGTTGGGCAGATTATGTATTTGCTAAAGACTATCACCTTACTCCAATTAATGAAGTTGAAACTTTTATAAAGGAAAACGGACACTTACCAAATGTTCCTTCTGCAACTCAGGTAGAAAATGAAGGAATAGAATTGGGTGACATAGCTCGTATTCAACAAGAGAAAATAGAAGAACTTACCTTGTATATCATTAATCTACAAAAACAATTAAATGCTTTAGAACAAAAATTTGACAAAAAAATCAATAAGCAATAAATGCTTTACTTAAAAATTAACATTATGAAAAACTTAAATATTTTTATACTAAGTTTTCTCTCTTTTGTTTTCTATTCAGGTATAGCTCAAGAAAATATTGATGAAAATTTATTAGAAGAACTCAAAGCTAAACAATCGGAAGAATTTGTTTCTGTTATTGTCATGCTGAAAGATCAAGCTGACATTGTTGAACTGAAAAGAAGTCAAGAAAAACTTTCAAGACAGGAAATTCATATGCAAGTTGTCACAACTTTACAGGACAAAGCAAAGGTTACACAAAGTGATTTGTTAAGTTATTTATCCATGCATCAAAGACGAGGTAATGTAGAAGCGTATAAACCGTTATGGATTGTAAATGCTGTCATTGTAAAAGTAAAATCTAAAACTGTTTTTGAAATAAGTAAACACAAAGATGTATCATTTATATACTTAGATTACATCATTACGTCTATAATTCCTGTAGAACAAACTAGAGGTTTATCAACTTCCATCAATGGTGTAGAAGACGGAATTACCTTAATTAATGCAGACTGTTTATGGGCTCAAGGCTATACTGGAAATGGCAGAATAGTTTCACACTTAGACACTGGAGTTGATGCGAGTCATCCAGCATTGTCAAGCAAGTGGTTAGGAACTGTTCCTGGTATTACTGCTGCAGAATCTTGGTTTGACCCTAATGGTCTTTCGCCTAGTTTTCCTGTAGATTCAGGATCGCATGGAACACATACGATGGGAACTATTTTAGGAAGTACTCCAGGAGATATTATCGGGGTTGCTTATGATGCAAAGTGGATTTCTGCAGGTGTCATTGATATTGGCGGAATAAGTGGTACAGTGACAAACGCATTATTAGCGCTTCAATGGACAGCAGATCCAGATGGTAATCCATTTACGGTAAGCGATGTTCCTGATGTAAGTTCTAACTCTTGGGGATTAAGTCCAATTTATGGACACGTTCCAAGTGCGTGTGATACCACATTTTGGTCAGCAATAGATAATTTGGAAGCTGCAACAGTAGTTGTATTATTTGCTGCTGGAAATGAAGGTGGATTTGGAAGTAGTACATTACGAACTCCTGCAGATAGAGCCACTACATTTAACAATGCTTTTTCGGTAGGTGCATTAGATGCAACTGGAAGTAATATAGCAGGTTATAGTAGTAGAGGTCCATCAACGTGTGCTACAGGTACAATGTCTATAAAACCAGAAGTCGTAGCTAGAGGTTCTGCTGTAAGATCATCTATACCAGGCGGTGGATATGCAAACTTTAACGGAACTTCCATGGCAACTCCTCATGTTGCTGGTGCTGTAGCTTTATTGAGAGAAGTAAATCCAAATGCTACTGTAGATCAGATTAAAGATGCTTTAATTTTATCTTCCATTGACTTGGGAACTGCTGGAGAAGATAATGATTATGGTCATGGATTAATTGATGTTTGTGCCGCGGCATTACTAATATCACCATGTCCAGCTGTTCTTAACATCACTGCAAATGTTCCTTCGGGAACTGATACACAAGAAGCTTCTAACAGCATTACTGCTTCAAATACAATAAGTAATGGAGCAACAGCTATTTATCATGCTGGAGATGAAGTATTATTAACATCCGATTTTGATGCGTTAAATGGTTCTGTCTTTAGAGCGTATATTGAAGGTTGTACCAACAACTTTGTTAGTAGACAAGCGCCTGCAACAACTGTTATTTTTGAAGATTCAAATACGCCTATTTTTGAAGAAGAAACCACAGCAAATAAAATGTATGTTGCTCCAAATCCAAATAATGGAACATTTACACTTTATTTTGATCAAAAAGAAAAAGGTGTACTCCAAGTTTTTGACTTCAAAGGAATTTTAGTGTTAGAAAAAGCTTTTGAACCTAATACTAATTTACCAGTGAATATTCAACAGAATAGAAAAGGAATGTATTTTGTAAAAGTGATTACCCAAAATCAAACATTTACAGAGAAAATCATAAAAGAATAAACATTAACTAATTATAAAAAAAAGCGAATCTATTTACTAGATTCGCTTTGCTTTTTATAACTATATTTATTTTTAATACGCTTCGTCGTGAACACTAGCTACTGCTCTACCTGAAGGATCGTTCATGTTTTTGAATGATTCATCCCATTCTAAAGCTGTTACAGAACTACACGCCACAGAAGGTACTGATGGAACCGTTAATGAAGCAGTTTCTGATGGAAAATGCTCTTCAAAAATAGTTCTATAATAATACTCTTCTTTTGCTCTTGGTGTTTGTAGTGGAAAACGGAATTTAGCATTTGCCAATTGTTCGTCTGACACTTCGCTTTCTACTAATTCCTTTAAAGTATCAATCCAACTGTAACCAACGCCATCACTAAATTGTTCTTTTTGTCTCCATGCTACGCTTTCTGGTAAGTACGATTCAAATGCTTTACGCAATACCCACTTTTCCATACGTTCTCCGTTAATCATTTTATCTTCAGGATTGATGCGCATTGCAACATCCATAAATTCTTTGTCAAGGAAAGGCACACGACCTTCTATTCCCCAAGCTGCTAACGATTTGTTGGCACGCAAACAATCATATTGATAGAGCTTATCTAGTTTACGAACGGTTTCTTTGTGTAATTCTTCTGCGCTTGGCGCTTTGTGGAAGTATAAATATCCTCCGAAAATTTCATCTGCACCTTCTCCAGAAAGCACCATTTTTATTCCCATCGATTTGATAACTCTTGCCAATAAATACATTGGCGTCGAAGCGCGAATTGTGGTAATATCATAGGTTTCTAAGTGATAGATAACATCTTTTATTGCATCCAAACCTTCTTGAATAGTAAATTTTACTTCATGATGTACTGTTCCAATATGATCTGCGACTTTTTGGGCTGCAGCCAAATCTGGAGAACCTTCTAATCCAATAGAAAACGAGTGTAATTGTGGCCACCAAGCTTCACTTTGATCGTCTGTTTCAATTCGTTTTTGCGCATATTTTTTCGCGACAGCAGATGTAATAGAAGAATCTAATCCACCTGAAAGCAATACTCCATAAGGAACATCAGACATTAATTGTCTGTGAATTGATGCTTCCAACGCTTCACGCAATTCGTCAATACTTGTTTGGTTTTCTTTTACAGCTTCGTATTCCATCCAATCACGTTGGTACCATTTTTTCAATTCACCATCTTTACTATCTAAATAGTGACCTGGAGGAAATACTTCTATCTTACTACAAACACCTTCTAAGGCTTTTAATTCCGAAGCAACATAGAATGTTCCGTTTTTATCCCAACCCATGTATAGTGGAATGATTCCCATGTGATCTCTTGCAACTAAATAACGATCTTCTTGTACGTCATATATTGCAAATCCGAAGATTCCATTGAGTTCGTCTAAGAATGTACTTCCTTTTTCTTTGTATAATGCTAAGATGACTTCACAATCTGATTGTGTTTGGAATGTATATTTTCCATCAAATTGTTTTCTTAACTCTCTATGATTGTATATTTCGCCATTTGCGGCTAATATTAATTGTTTGTCTTCACTAAATAATGGTTGTTTTCCAGAAGCTGGATCTACAATTGCCAAACGCTCATGCGCTAAAACTGCTTTATCATTACTATATATTCCTGACCAGTCTGGCCCACGATGACGGATTTTTTTCGACATCTCTAAAAGTTGAGGTCGTAATACTTCTGTTTTCTCTTTTAGATCAAAGGCGCATACAATTCCACACATAATCTTTTCTTTTTTGTTATAATTACACTACAAATATGCCTTTTAACTTTCAATTTAAAAACATAAAATTCATTTATACTTATAATTTAAAACTAAAAAATACTTATTAGGCAGCAATTGAAACTATTTTATTTAAAAAAGACGATTATACTTTCAGACTAAAAAAAAGGAACATGATATCATATTCCTTTTTATTCATTTTACTAGAAAAACAGACTATTCTTCGCCCCAAGTACAATTGCGCACATCTGTATCACAGACTTCAAAACAAGAATCTCCTGTAGGTTTTGCAAATCCGCCTTTGACTAAGTTGATGTTTGTAAGATTTACTATTGATGTTCTTTTAAAATTTAATTGACTTTTTAATTGTTGTTTTTTCATGATTTTGGTTTTTGTGATTTTTATATGTTTTCTTCTATTTTAAACTTACTGTAATTTTTTAAGAAATAAATACGGCTTCACCTTACTTATTTACATGTAGGTTTTTTATTGTATGTAGAATTTTAACATCTATTACAAAAGTTTAACATTATTCTAAGAATAACTTTTAGTAGTTTTATGTCATAAATAATTCATCATGAAAAAGAGCTTTTTGGCTACCTTATTTTTTATAACATTATTCTTATGTAGTGCTGATGTTTCTGCGCAAAAGTTTAGTGACATCGACAAAAGCCCTCATGATATTAGTTATTTTAAATCAAAAAGAAACGCGCCGCCTGTTATTAAGGTTTTATACGGAAGACCACAAAAGAAAGGAAGATCTATTTTTGGAAATTTAGTTCCTTATGGTAAAGTATGGAGAACTGGCGCAAATGAAGCTACAGAAATTACACTTTTTCAAGATGTAAAACTTGGCGAACAAGAAGTCAAGGCTGGAACGTACACATTATTTACGATTCCTGGAAAAAAGTCTTGGACAATTATTTTAAATTCAGACACGGACGTTTGGGGCTCTTATTATTATGATAAGAACAAAGATGTTGCCCGCATAGACGTTCCTGTTAACAATACTGATAGCGTTGAATATTTTTCAATTGCTTTCAAAAAAGAAACTGATGGTACCAACATGATATTAGCATGGGACAATATCAGCGTTGCTGTACCGTTTAGTTTTTAATTATTCTTTATTTATTGTTATTATTGGTTATTTGAAGAACTCAGAAGTCGTTAAGATTTCTGAGTTTTTTTCTTTTATAGATTGTTAGAACTTTTAGACTTGTTAGTTGTTGTTTCTAATAAAGGTAGAAATCTATATTATTCAAAGTGGATTCTGCATCAAGTTCGGAATGACAACATTACTTTTAAGTATTTCTTAATACAAATTTGTGTGCAAACTCATTCGAAATGACAATTTACTAATTAGTATTAAGTATCTAAATTGAAGTTTCTGTTTTCTAAAAATACATCAGTACGATCTAATATCTAATAACCTATTTTACTTTTTTACCAGCTAAATATGTCTCCTTAATTGTTGTTTTTAGAATGTCGTTTTCTGGAATTTCCATAATATTTTTATCTAAAACGATAAAATCTGCAAATTTTCCAACTTCAATGCTACCTTTTTCAGCTTCTTCAAAGTTGCTATATGCTGCCCAAATTGTCATTCCTTTAAGTGTTTCTTCACGAGATAATGCATTTTCTTTTTGAAAACCACCATTTGGATAATGGTCAGAATCTTTTCTGGCTACAGCCGCATAAAATGTTTTAAACGTACTTACATATTCAACCGGAAAGTCAGTCCCTAAAGCTACTTGTCCTGATAAATTTAATAGTTTTTTATATGCATACGCATCTCTTAAACGTTTTTCACCTAAACGATCGCCTGCCCAATACATATCACTAGTAGCATGTGTTGGCTGCACAGATGGAATGATGTTTTTATTTTTAAAGTGAACAAAATCTGCTTCATCAATTACTTGTGCATGTTCTATTTTCCAACGACGATCTGTTTGTCCTTGTAATACACGCGCATAGTTTTTTAGCACTTGATAGTTAGCCGAATCACCAATAGCATGTGTGTTCATTTGGTAGTCAGTTTTTGCAATTCGATCTGCTAATTTTGATAGTTCTTCTGGACTTATAACCATAGCACCAAAGTGATTTTCTTTGTCTGTATATGATTTTTTTAAAGATGCTCCGCGTGAACCTAAAGCGCCATCGCCATATACTTTGAATGAACGCACATTTAGATAATCAGTTTTGTACGGTTCTTTACCAATATAATGCTCTACATTTTCAGGTGTATTACTAATCATCGCATAAATACGCATGCTTAATGCATCTGCTTTTTGCAAACTATCAATGAGATTGATAACACTTTTATCCAATCCGGCATCGTTTACAGTTGTTAATCCATATTGAAAACATGCATTTTCTGCATCTTGCAATGCTTGAATTTGTTGTTTTCTTGATGGTTTTGGAATGATCTTATCTATTAAATCCATTGGATTATCAATCAAAATTCCTGTAAGCTTTCCGTTCTTTAGCTGAATTTCTCCTCCAGCTATTTTTGTTTCTGGATTAATTCCTGCTAAGTCCAACGCTTTCTGATTCGCCAAATATGCATGTCCATCTACACGTGTTAAAGCAACTGGTGTATCTGGGAATAATTCGTCCAAACGATCTTTAGTTGGAAATTCTTGTACTTCCCAATCGTTTTGATCCCAACCTCTTCCCGTAATGAATGGTGCATTTTTTTCTTTTTGAAATGCTACTACTTTCGCAATTACTTCTTCGTAACTTTTCGTTCCTACTAAATCAACACTTTGCATGTTCATCCCTAAACCATAAAAATGACAATGTGCATCTATAAACCCTGGAAATACAGCCTTTCCGGCAACATTTACCCTTTTTGCAGCTTCGTAATCGTCAAAAATATCTTTTGTGTCTCCTATTGCAACAAATTTCCCATCTTTTATCGCAAATGCTTCTGCTTGTGAAAATTCTGAATCTACTGTGTAGGCTTTTGCATTGAAGACAATCATATCAACTTTTTCTTTCTCCGAACAGGAAAAAAATAGTAATGATAGTACAAGGAAAATGGTTAATTTTTGCATTTTAAGGCTAGTTTTTAGTGTTTAAGAACCAAAACGTTTTAAGTACTTCTCGATACTATTTTCTTCATTTTATTCCGAAAATCACTCGAAGTGACGCTTTGAAGGATTTAAAAATACAACTTTTTACTGTTGCGATCTATTCCTTTTTATTTTTGAAACAATAATTCACAAAAAAAGCGCTCAATGTTAGTGAACGCTTTTCAAAATTATAATTTATTTTATGTGTTAGAAGTCAAACTTATACGTTGCTCCTGCCATGATTTGAAATTGTTGTACTGGGAAATTTACCCAACGTTGGTAATCTTGATTAGCAATATTGTTTGCTTTTACAAACGCCGTTAGCCTATCATTAAAACGATATCCAAGATGTGCATTTACATCAATAAAACTATCTAATGTAGCAATTGTTGGCATTGATGAAATTGTTATTTGATCTTTACGCTCACCTATGAAGAAGATATTTGTTCCTGCAAACCAGTTTTCTGTGATTTGATAATCTGCAAATATAGAAGCTTCAAGTTCTGGTAAGTTCCACGCTTCTGCTTGCTTATCCATACTGTAATTGAAGTATTCAAGTTTTGCTCCAAATTTAAAATTGCTTGTAATATCAACATTTACTTCTCCAAATGCAGCAATTGTATTTACATCGTCATATACAACATTGAACGAGTTTCCATAGGTATAACCGTTAGCTGAAGTTGCTGAAGGACTAAATGGATTTGCTTGAAATAAAGCTTTTCCACTTTCAGCAATGTAAGAAGCTCTAAGATTATAACTTACGTTTCCTGTTAGCTTTCCTTTGATTCCTAAGTATCCATTATACTGCTGATCCGTTGGCGCAATTGCCAATGTTGGCGATACAAAATTGTTTTCTTGTACAAAATCGTAGTAAGAGTTTTGTTTTAAGTCACCTTCTATTCCCGCGTAAGCGATTACATTGTCTCCGCTTAGTTTGTATTGTGCTGTAATTCTTGGGTAGATAAAAATGTCGCTTTCACTATTTTCAGTATCTAAACCAACATAAATTGCTGCTCCAAAATTTACTGTAAGATCGTCTCTTAGAATCACTAAACTTGGAGAGATTCCAGCTTTTAGTGTACTGTAATCGATTCCTGCAGTTTCCTGGAAGTTGTTTTTAAATGTTCCACCAACATAGTCTAAATCAACAGTTGTTTTTATTAATTCACCAGCAATCTCTACTTCAAATTCTGGTTGTACAATTAATCTATTTTCTCCAGAACTAAACGCGTCAAACATTCTTCTGTATAATATCTTTCCTCCATTGAAAAACGAATTTTCCATGTTTACATCAGCTCCAACATATATATTATGATATGTTTGCTGCTCACTAATAGCTCCAATTTGGGCAGGCGTTAAGATTTCTTGTGGCAAACCGTACCAATTATAAACCTGATGTTGATATCCTAGTTTTCCTTTCCAAGATAAATCGCGTCCACGATTGATGTATGCTAAATCGAGTTTTGTGTCAAAAAATTTATCATCCAATTGCACATTTTCAATTCCACCTTGCGAAGAATGATGATTTAAAGAAATATCAAACGTTTCGTCTCTACTAATTGCTCTACTTGTGTAAAAATCAAGTGCTGCTGTATTGTAGTTCCCTAAACCTAGAGATACATATGTATTGTATAGTTTTTCTCTTTTTGCTTTCTTTAAGCCTTCTGCTTTTCCTTTTGCAGGTGTAAATGTAGACGCAACTGGAAATGAAAAGATAGAATATTTTATCTCCTTTTTCTTGTTGGTTTCTTTATCGTTTAACGAAGGTGTTTGTTTAATCTTGAAAGCATCCGAAATAGTAGGTGTATATGATCGAACTACGTTTACAACTTCCGTTCCAATCGTTTCCTCCTTTTCCTTCTCTTTTTCTTCACCTTTTTTCTGAGCATTCGCCAAATTAGCCATAAAGAATATCGCTAGAATAAAACCTGATTTTAATATTTGGTTTCGCATAGATTGCTTGCTTTGTATGTTTATGTTTGATTTCAAAATGTCGTCTTTAGGATTAGTTTCCATCTTTTTCTTCTTCCGCTGGCGTTACTGATGAGTTACGTTTTGCTTCTGCCTTTTTGATTTTGGCTAATTCCGTTTCTGCTTCTGCAACTTCGTCTGTGTAATCTGTAAAGTTTTTGATAACACTTTCTAAAATGTATGTTGCTTGGAATGCATCTTCTAAAGCATAAAAGTTTTTTGCCATTAGAATTAATCCTTTTGCTCCAAATTGCTTGTAACTTGAATAGTCTTTTACTAATTTTTGAACTGCCGTATTAGAACCTTCATGATCATTTTCTTTGTTTTTGAAATACGCATCATAGTATAATGCTTCAGCCGCCAGTTTTCCTTTGGCAATTTTTTGTACTTCTATATATGCTAATTTTGCTTTGTCTTCATCGTCCGTAGCAATTGCCGAACGCGCAATGATTACATGTGCATCACTTTTAATACGATCATCTACTTTTTCATTTGCCAATACTTTTTCAGCATAACTTACCGCTTGTGCATAACTCTTAAGTTCGTAGTTCGCTTTCATTAAGTTTGATTGTGCAAATGTGATATTCTGTGGAAAATCAGCACTCTCTTCTAAACGCTTCAATACTGGAATTGCTTTTGTGTAACTGTCCGTTTCTAAGAATACTTGTGCTAAACGTGCTAACGCTTGTTCTGTATACTCGTTACGTTCTGTTTGCAATACAAATTCATAGTATGGAATTGTTTTTTGCGTTTCTCCTTTACTAAAGTATGATTGTGCTAAGTAGAAATTTGCTTTTGTAGCATGCAATCCGTTTGGAAATTGTTCTGTGTACTTTTCAAATCCTTTAATTGCTTTATCCGTATTGTTTTGCACGAATTGTTTTTCAGCTGCTTCATACGTTGCATTGTCCAATTCGGCATCCGTAACATCTACAAAGTCTAAGTTTTTAACCCAGTTTGCATATACTTCTACTTGCCCTAATTCTATATAAATTAATTTTGCTGTTGCAACTGCTTGAATCGCTTCTTCCGTATTTGGAAATTTTGCTACAACTGCTCTAAATTTTGTTAATGCAACTTGGTTTTTTCCACCATTATAATTGATTAAACCTTGTTTTAAGATTGCTTTTGGTACATATGAACTTTTTGGATAGTCAACCACCATTTTTTCATACGTATTTAAACCATCTTCTATATTTTCTTCATTGATGTACGTGTTTCCTAATTCGAATAAAGCATCATCACGTAATGAAGATTTTTTATATTTTTTTGTGAATTTATCTAACTCACTAATTTTCGTATTCGTTTTTCCTGTGAAACCGTAACTAATTGCTTTTTGAAAGTATGCATAATCTTCATCTACACCTTTCATTGCAATTGCTTTGTCGTATGCTTTGATTGCGTCTGCATATTTACTTGTTACAAAATGACTATCACCTAAACGTAAGTAACTATCATTTACACGACCTTTATCATCTGCATTATTTGTGATAAACTTTTCAAAATTTGTTATCGCGTTCGTATAGTCTTTTTGCTTAAAGTATGTATATGCTAAGTTGTAATCAATAGTTTCTGCTTCTTCAGTATCCGTAATATTTGCAGTTACAAATGATTTAAAACCTTCCAAAGCAATATCATAATTATCTAATAAATAGTTTGTTTCTGCTTTCCAAAAGGTAGCTCTTGCTGTATATTCAGGAGCTTCATTTTCTTTGAGTGATTTTTCAAAATACGATAATGCATCTTGATATTTTCCATCGTTAAATAATTCAATAGCTCTGTAGAATGCTACTTTTTGATACGTTGCTTTATCACTGTATTTCTTACTCGCTTCAAGTAAATCTAACGCTGCTTCGTAATCTTTAGAAGTAATGTATGAACTTACCAGTAACTCTTCCAATTCTGCTTGGTGTTCAGTTTCAGGATATTTTTTCAGGTATGATGTTAATACAGAAGGAACACTTTCGTATGGGTTTCCTATTTCATAACTCAAACGTGCATAATTTAATCCTGCATCTTCTTGAATTTTTACATCAAAATCCATTTGTGAAGCATTACGGAAGGCATTCAACGCTTGTTGTTTTTTGTCTGTATTTAAATAACATTCACCTAAGTGATAATAAGCGTTTTGCGCTACAAAATTACTTCCGCTTACAATTTTATTGAATTGCTTTATAGCATTTTCATAATCCTTTTGTTTGTAATATGCATATCCTAATTGATAGAAATCTGTATTATTCCATCTTCTCTTTTTCCCTTTGTATGCTTTTAAATACGGAATTGCTTCATCATATTTTTTAAGGTTAAAATAACTTTCTCCAATAATTTTATTGAGTTCGGATATTTCTTTTCTATCTGCATTTGGCAATTCTTTTTTAGATAAATCAATTGCTTTTTGAAAGTTTCCAAGTTTGAAATTCATATCAGCTTTGAAATACGAAAGCTTTTCATTGAATTCATCTTCTTCCGAAACACCTTCAAAATATTCGTTTGCTTCTTCGTATTTATCTTCTTGATACGCAATATATCCTGTATAGTATTTTGCTTGTGAACCGTATTTTTGAGAATCTAATAATTTCTGAAAATATGTTTTAGCCTGATCATATTTTTTTGATGTGAAATACGCGTATCCTTTTTTGAAATTGTATTCTTCACGTTGTGAATTCGTTAAATTATTTTCACCCGATTTGTCATACCATTTTAAGGCACGTGAATATTTACCATTTTCAAAATAGTAATTTGCTACATCTATATATGCAGAATTTCGTTTGGTGCTTGTTGGATATCTTGTTACAAAATCTTCCATCATATTATCTGCGCCTAATTGGTTTAGTCGCACCGCACAATTAGCAATGTAATATGCACAATTGGCTTTCGTTTCATAATCACTAATTTCACCTTTTACACGGTCAAAAAGCGCTTGAGAAGCTTGGTATTGCTTACTATTATACAAATGTAATGCTTCGTTGTAATCCTTTAAATCGTGTGTATACACTTTGGTTTTTTGCGCGTATGATAGTTGAAAACATACGAACACGAAACATAGAATAAGTTGAAGATTTTTTTTGCTCATGAATCTTGTTGTTTTATGAGTTTTGCAATGAATTGCGATTGTATTTTTATTCCATACAAACTTAACGTAAATATATCTGTTTCGCTAACTTTATAAGGCAGCTTTTCTGTTAAGAAAAACACAATTCTCTAATGAGATAACGTGTGTTTTTTAGGTTAATTATATTTTAAGCTAGATTATTATATTTTTGGACTGAATTAGGTTATCAGACGTATGAATTCAATATGACGTTACTACAAACGAAAGTGAAATGTTTTTTGCTAAAAAGCAGATTGCCACATGTTTTATTTCTGTCTTTTGTCTTGATACAAAAGAAACAAAAAATCAATTCTGTCCGCAGGAAATTGCTACGCATCATTCAATCGCTAAGCTACATGCGTTACGCTTCGCGTAGCACTTCCGCTTGCTTCTTCATTATTTCTTTAGACAGAGGTACAAGATGAATGAATCTTTTTTCATTTAATTTTTTAGGATTGGACTTTAATTGTTTACTTTGTGTATTCTATTTAAAATCATTCAACATACATGGAGCAAATTCTCAACCTTAGAGGCGTTTCTATTTTCCAAAGAGAAAATCTTATTCTATCCGATATCAACCTTGTTATTAATAAAGGTGATTTCGTATATTTAATTGGGAAAACAGGTTCGGGGAAAAGTAGTTTTATTAAAACATTGTATGGCGACTTACCTTTGACAGAAGGCGAAGGAAGTATTGTTGATTTTGATTTAAACACCTTAAAAGAAAAAGAGATTCCTTTTTTACGTAGAAAACTTGGTATTGTTTTTCAAGATTTTCAATTACTGAATGACAGAACTGTTGCCGCAAATTTATTGTTTGTTTTAAAAGCCACTGGTTGGAAAGATAAAGACAAAATGGAAGCAAAGATTGATGAAGTTTTGGATAAGGTTGGTATGAAAACAAAAAACTTCAAATATCCGCATCAACTTTCTGGTGGAGAACAACAACGTATTGCAATTGCCCGCGCACTTTTAAACGATCCCGAACTAATTATAGCTGATGAACCTACTGGAAATTTAGATCCACAAACCAGTATGGAAGTTATGCAAGTATTACAAGAAATCAATAAAAACGGGCGTACCATTTTAATGGCTACACACGATTATGCAATGATTCTAAAATATCCTTCTAAAACTCTTAAATGCGACGGAGGTAAAGTCTTCGAAGTAGTTCAAAAGAATGTATAATTCCCTCAAAAACACACTCAAAAAGA
Organism: Kordia sp. E; assembly: GCF_056033805.1. Taxonomy (NCBI): domain Bacteria; kingdom Pseudomonadati; phylum Bacteroidota; class Flavobacteriia; order Flavobacteriales; family Flavobacteriaceae; genus Kordia; species Kordia sp. E. The sequence goes on along the minus strand of NZ_JBRASR010000003.1, from coordinate 177,474 downwards.
TAATTCCAAATCGTTTTATCTTTCAAAACGAACCTTTTTTTAGGTTTTTTCACGGTATTTTTTATTTGGGCACATCACATCAATGCACAGTTTGTTCTAAGAAGCTAAAATCATTTATCAAACTAAAAAATAATGATTCCCTATGCCCATTTTGTGGAAGTATAGCTAGGAATCGTCGTCTTTGGGACACCTTACACTCTAAGCATTCATTACAAGGAAGTATATTGCATTTTTCCCCATCTAGAAATATTTATAGAAAATTAAAAAAACGAGCAGATATTTCATATATTACTTCTGATTACGAAGACGAGTTTATTGCCGATTATCACTTTGACATTACCAATATTGAACAAAAAGATGCCTCTTTTGATACGATTATATGTTATCATGTTTTAGAGCATATACAAGAAGATACGAAAGCGATGCAAGAATTGTATCGAGTTACCAAACCAAACGGAACCATTTTTATTCAGACACCTTTTAAGGAAGGTACTATTTATGAAGATGATACGATTACAAGTCCTGAAGATCGTTTAAAACATTTTGGACAAGAAGATCATATTCGGATTTATTCGGTAGACGGACTAAAGAAACGGTTAACCGACGTTGGTTTTAACGTAAAAAAACTTACTTTTGAACCAACTGAACATGATGTATATTACGGATTTATTTCCCCCGAAACTATTTTAATTGCAACTAAGTAATGCTGTCGATCCTTATCCCTACCTATAATTACGATATTTCTTCTTTGGTTGAAGAAGTGCATGCACAATTACTTTTTGCTAAAATTCCTTTTGAAATTATTTGTTTGGACGACTGTTCTACGGATTTTGATAGTATTCAAAAAAACGAAGTTATCAATTCGCTTTCTGATGCAAGTTATATTGTTTTGAAAGAAAATATTGGAAGGAGTAATATTCGAAACTTACTTTCTGACAAAGCCCAGTATAAGTATATTCTTTTTATTGATGGCGATTCTTTGATATTGGATGATTTGTATATACAACGCTATTTAGACGCTATTTCTGAGGATTCGGCTATTATTTATGGAGGAAGAACTCATCCTGAAAAAGTTACCAAAGAGCGACTATTACGCTGGAAATATGGGATTTACAGAGAAGATGCTTCTGCTGAAGATCGCAAAAAAAAACCATACAAGAGTATTTTATGCAATAATACTTTAATGACCAAAACTTCCTTTGATGCAATAGGTTTTGAAAAAGCTATTACACAATATGGGCATGAAGACACCATTTTTGCTTTTAATGCAAGTAAGTTAGATATCAAGATTCAACACATTGAAAATCCTGTTTTACATGGTGATGTAGATTTAAATGAAATCTTTTTTCATAAAACACATCAGTCGTTAAAAAATCTAAATTATATTTATAAAGAACAACTTATTGATTTATCATTTATTACTTTTTTGAGTACATACAATGTGCTCAAAAAATATAAACTCAATTATGTACTTGCACTTATACATAAAATTGGTTATCCTTTCTTTAAATGGCAGCTTACTTCTAACAATCCTTCTCTACACATTTTTAATTTGTTTCGTTTAAGCTATTTTTGCACTATAAACTTACGTGCATGAAGCCTTTTTTCTCTGTAGTTATTCCATTATTTAATAAAGAAAAATTCATTAGTAAAACACTAAATTGTGTATTACAACAATCAATTACTGATTTTGAAATTATTATTATAAATGATGGTTCAACAGATAACAGTTTGGCCACAGTAAAAAGTTTTGATGATAACAGAATTAAAGTTTTTACACAAGAAAACTCAGGTGCTTCAACTGCCCGAAATTACGGTATAGAAAAAGCTACAGGGCATTTTATAGCATTACTTGACGCTGATGATTACTGGGAATCTAATCATTTAGAAGCTTTAAAAGATTGCATAGATAAGTTTCCAGAAGCTGGATTGTATTGTACTAATTTTAATATAAATGTTGATGGCACTCATATTAAAAAAAGTCAATTTAATTTTTCATTTGACACAGAAATTATTCCCATTCCTGACTTTTTTATAGCCAGTATTTTTGGATTTGTTGCTTCCTCCTCTTCTGCTGCTTTTCGGAAGGACGATTTTTTAGCTTTGGGCGGTTATCGCAAACATATTAAATCTGGACAAGATTCTGATTTATGGATTCGATTCGGATTGCATCATGAAGTTATTTTCAATCCAACAACTACCATGTGTTATAATCAGTTTGACAATTCAAGTTTATCTAAAGGAAATCATCTTCAAGGTAGATATGTGGTTGTATCATCTTATACTGAGATGGAAAAGGACAACGCTTCTTTAAAGTGTTGTTTGGACGCTAATAGATATGCACTTGCAATGCAATGTATACTTATCAACAAATTGGATTTGTATCAAAAATTAAAGAAAGAAATTGATTTTAAGAATCTAAATATGAAGCAAAAGCTTTTGTTATATCTACCAAAAAATTTATTGGTTTTAATGAAAAAAACGCAGCTTTTTCTATCTAAAAGACAAATTTATATTTCAACTTTTAAGTGATTGAAATTCATTGTAATCTCTAATATAATCTTCCTCTAAAAATACTCCAGAGGCAACTACCAAACATACCGATCCTGATGAAAAGTTTTCCAGTTCTCGCCAAATCATCGTAGGAATCAAAAGTCCCACATTAGGCTTATTTAGCGTGATTCGTTGTTTATTTTTCCCATCATCTAAAACTACATCAAAACTTCCACTAACTGCTATCAACAATTCTAATTGCTCTTTGTGTGCATGTCCTCCTCTATGCGCTCCGCTAGGAACATCATATAAATAGTATACGCGCTTTATTGAGAAAGGAATTGTTTCATTTTCTATAACAGATAAATTTCCTCTTGGGTCGGAAATTTTAGGTAATTCTATGATTTTAATATTTTGCATCATTTTCTATTAATTCTTTCCAATGTAAAGCTACATTATCAAGTGTTAAGTGCTGAACCGATGATTTTGCGTTTTTTTTGCATTGTACATGCAATGCTCTATCTTCTAAAAATACGTTAAAAGCTTTTGCTAAAGCTTCTATATTATGATTTTCAACCAACAACCCATTGTGTCTGTGTTGTATTATTTCTTTTGGTCCTGACTTGCAATCTACTGAAACTACTGGAATTCCACAAGCTAAAGCTTCTACTAATACCATTGGAAATCCTTCATGTCTGCTTGTTAGCACACTAAAAAATGCTTTGCGAACATAAGGAAACGGATTTTGGAGATGCTTGATATGTTTTACATACGGTTCAAGCTGTAAAGCATTTATATTTTCTCTCAACAAAGAAACATCTTTCCCATCTCCAACAATATAGAGTTTTATACCTTTTTTAGATAAATCAGAGGCTTTATAAGCATTCAAAAGTAAGGTTAAATTTTTAACTTTTTCATCTATTCTACCATAATAGATTATATAATTATCATCGTTCACTAATAGGCTTTCATCTATACTTTTACCAATAATATCAGAAGGAATTGGATTGTATATTTGTGCGCAGTTTTTGAATGTATACTTTTTAAAAACTTCGCTCTGAATCTCTTTACTTACTGCTACAAATTGATCTATCTTATTGTATATTAATTTTAGTAAAAATTGAGGTTTTGGAAAATAATGTTCTAAATGATAGCTATGAATTACTGATATAATTTTTTTTGCTCTAAATATGTGATGATGATAAATGAATTCTTTTAAAAATTGAATTTTGGTACGATTATCAATAATCACATCAAAACCGTGTTTTTTAAAGTAAGATCGTGCTGTTTTTATCTTTTCATATTGAGAATGTTCATTCTTTACTTCCTGTTTTAAACAGAATAAAGTTCCTGAATATTCATAATCAATATCATTGTTAATGATTAAAATATGAACTTCATATCCTAAGTCTGTTAACATTTCAGATAGCAATGCACTAAAACGCTCAGCTCCGCCTTTGCCTAAGGATGTAGAAATTATACATATTTTTTTCATGCGGGCTTAAATTAATTAAATATGTTCACAAAGTGTAATCAGGCGTATATATAAGTTATACTACTAACTGAGTTTATCTTAGTTTTATTAATTTTTAATCGAAAATAGGGAAAAATTAGTTCAGATGTGTACTTTTTAAAAGTGATAACTGCAATTCATCCAAAAGAAATGAGAAATGTGCAAATTTCTAGTATTTTTAGCCAATAGAAAAAGACAAGTCACCTTTCATTGTACTAGCTTATAAAAAAAGTACTTTTCACAGGTCTCTTTCTTTTTAGAAAAACAGTATATGCGAATTTTATTAATTGGGGAATATAGCCGGTTTCATAATTCTTTAAAAGAAGGATTGGAAGCCTTAGGGCATGAAGTTTTACTCGTTGGCACAGGAGATTATTTCAAACGCTTTCCTGTTGACATTAATACGGATGCTACTCTTTTTAAACATAATAAAATTCTGAATTTTTTCAGACAAGTTATTTTTCGTTGTACACGCCTAGATTTAGCATATACAGAAACGGCTATTCGGTATCTGTGGCACTCAAAAAAGTATAAAGGTTTTGATGTGGTGCAACTGATAAATTCGAATGCCATAAAAACACATTTACCATTAGAAAAATATTTCATTTCTAAATTGAAAAAAAATAATGCTAAGTTATTTTTATCTGCTTGCGGAGACGATTATCATTGCATTTCCTATATGTTAGATAAGCCCGCTTTTAAATACCATGTGCTAACTCCTTATCTACAAGACAAGTCTTTAAAAGAAACGTTTAGTGCTCCTCTACGCTATGTTACTAAGACATATAAAAAACATTATGATTTTGTGTATAATCTGTGTGATGGCATTATTGCTTCTGATATGGATTACCACATTCCTTTGATCGGAGATAAAAAATACTTAGGTCTTATTTCAAATCCTATAAACATTGATATTTTAGATTTTCAACCACTTGTAATTGATGATAAGATTCATATTTTTCATGGTATAAATACTGCAAGTGCCATAAAAAAAGGAAATAAAATTATTCAAGAAGCTTTAGAAGAAGTACAACAATTATCCCCTGAAGACATTGTTGTTAAAACTACGTATAGTCTTCCATATAAAGAATACATTCAAGTCAATAAAGATTCGCATATCATTATGGATCAAGTATATGGTTATGACCAAGGATATAATGCTTTGGAATCTATGGCAAGAGGAAAAGTTGTGTTTACTGGAGCCGAGAAAGAATTTGAATCATTCTATAAGTTAGATAAAAAAGTAGCTGTTAATGCTACACCTGATAAAGAACAGATTATAGCTGAACTGAAATACCTAATTACACATAAAGAGGAAATTATTGCGCTAGGAAAACGAGCAAGAGCATTTATTGAAAAAGAACATCATTATGTAAAAATTGCCCAACGTTATATTGATACGTGGTCTGGAGTTTAATTGAAAGATTCAATAATTCAAAGATTAAAATCTATACTCTTTGATCTATTTTCTATTCAAGGTTTAAGGTTCAAGAATCTGAAATCAACAAATATTAATCTAAACGATTAAAGATTTGAAAATTCAACTAACGTTAAAGTAAGTTTCTCAAAATGAATTCTCTAGAATTCTATTGTAAGATTTCACTTAAGGCTCTAAAGGTTGTTTCATAACTAATGTTAGTTTTTATTAAATGTAATAATTCACTAGAGTCATTCATTATCTGACCATTCAATAGAATTCCATTATTTTCTCCAAAACAAATCGTATCTACTTTCTTATAAGAATATTTTGCATATACAGTAATTCTAATGTTAGGATAATTTTCCTCTTTAGATTTTGTTAATTTCCGAGTTAACCTACAAAATTGATCTATAAAATCTTGGGCATTGATCGTTTTAAAAAAAATGTCACTTTTTTTAGCATTATTTTTTAATTCATTGATACATCCCATTGCAATAGGTGTTGTTGTACCTTTTTGAATAAAATAAATATCAAAACTACATGTTTCTTGAGCTTCAGAATTAGAGTTATTTCTACAGGCAAACATAGAAAGAACTATTATTACCATGAAAAGCATTGTTATTTTATTGTTGAGCATAGTAATACTTTTTAGCTAGAATATAAAGAATGCTTTTTTATATTTTTTTGTAAAGATTCTAATCTTCATTATACTTATTAATACACCATATTGATATTTTTTAAGCTTTCAACCTTCTAATTCCTTCAAACACAACAATACTTACTGCATTTGCCAAATTTAAGCTTCTAATATGCTCACTAAACATTGGAATCGTGTATAATTGATCTGGATATTTAGTTGTGACTTCTTCGGGTAAACCAACCGATTCTTTTCCAAAAACTAAAAATAAATCATCTTCATATGGAATTTCATCATAGGTTTTTGTTCCATGACTGGATAAATAAACCATTTTTTTAGTTGAATTCTTCTCGTAGAATTCTTCTATATTTTCATAAATATGAACGGATAAATGTTGCCAATAATCCAATCCTGCACGTTTGAGCCGTGCATCTGTAATTTCAAATCCGAAAGGTTTCACTAAGTGTAAGTTAGAACCTGAAGCCAAACTGAGTCTACCTATGTTCCCTGTATTTGTTGGGATTTCAGGTTCTATAAGTACTATATTGTATGCCATTATTTAAATGCTATGTAATCAATTTCTATTTTAAAATCGCTTGCTTTTTTTTCATTCGTCACAAATCCTAAACGAAGAATACTTTCCAGTTCTTTTTTTGTTGGCTTTCCTGCTTTTTTTCTTCCAACACTATATTTGATAAATTCTGAGAATGAAATTTCTTCTTTAACCCATTTCCAATCTGTATTGGGTAAATCACGTTTATAATAGGGTAAAAACCAACGTTTGTCCATTTCTAACGTCATTGCCATTGTATATCCTTTTGAACGGTATTTGACAATTATTTTTTCGTAGCCAGATAAATCTCTTTGATAAAATGGACTTTTATAAGATGAAAATCCTCCATTGTTACGCAATGAAACTGTTCCTGTAAAAGATACACAATCATCTAACATGAATGTTTCTCCTTTGGATAACCCGCCCATAACACCGTCATTTATAATTTCCCAACGTCCTCCATCTTTGTTTTCGCCAAAATCGATTTTCTTTTTTTGAGCAAAGACTATTTGTGTGAAGATTAATAAGAATAGAAATAAAATTCTTTTCATTACTTTTTTTAGTTAAAGATACAAAGATTTTGTGATGTTTGTTATTGAATTTCGCTAACTACTTTTGCAGGAACACCAGCAATGACAACATTATCTGGAAAGCTTTTGGTTACAACAGCAGCGCTTCCCACAACTACATTTTTACCCAAAGTTACACCTTTTAGAATGGTAACATTGTTTCCAATAAACACATTTTCATTAATAAAAACTTCTTCCGGATTAGGGTCAGTTTCATGACGCTTGTCTATTGCTAAGTTATGAAATGAACTATCACTAACATGAAAATTATAACCGATAACCGTATTTTTGGATATCGTGATTTTTTTTTCAGCCGTAATTACACATGAATTATTGATGGCAACATTTTCACCAAAGTGAATTTCTGCTTGCTTTCCACGTGCTTCTATATAACCATAACCACTTAATAAGTAAGGAGATCTGTAAATTCCAAAACTTGTATTGTTTCCAAAATGTATGGTTCCATCACCTTCTAATAGCAATGGTTGTACATATATTGGTTTTCCTATCGTATTGGCTATGGAACTTAGAAATTTATACCTTCTAACTTTCCAGCGTAATATGATATGTTTTAGGAATTGCTTCATAGTTTCAAAAATACACTTTTTCGTTTAGCTACCCTTTTTCTGCGTTAATTTTACTCGATAATCAATATTTAAAATGTTTCCATGTGTATCTAAATTTCTTGCAAACATCTTATGATTCATTTTCAGGAACTTTACTAAATAACAACTTCCTAAAGATGATTATTAGTAATACTAATGCTATAAAACTTCGCGCACAATGTGCCATTACAACGCCTTCTATTCCAATTTGATTGGTAAAATATATGCTTAACGAATAGAATAATACCAACGAGGTAATTTCCACAAAAAGATAGTATCCAAGCATCTTTTTCGCAAATAATTGATATGCAATTACTAATGAAATTACTTTGAAAAAGTCACCTAATAATTGCCAAAAGAATAAGCTTTCTGTTGGTAAAAAGTCTTCATTATAGATGAACTGAATCACCCAAATTCTAAAAAAATAAATTATGACAAGTCCAATTGCAAATATTGGTAAAATCGTTTTGTAAAAATCAAAAATAATCGCCCTAAAACCTTTAACCGTCTTGTTTTCAGAAAGTTTAGGCAATACATATAACGTTAATAAAGATGTTACAAAGATTAGATATTGATTCGAAATTCGTTGCATTGCTTCCCAATAACCAGCTTCATCTTCGCCAATAGTTTCAATAATGTGATTTCGAACAAACACATAAATCATTGGAAAGATAAATGCCGAAACAGCTGCCATAAGTGTGTATGACATGTATTTTTTTACATAGTTTTTTGAAAGTGCTTTAGTAGTAAACGTCGGTAACGAAATTCGCTCCCTGTATACTAATATTAAACTAAATATCAACAATACTGAAGGTACAATACTTAATGATATTAATGCACCATCCAATTGATGTTTCCAGACTAAATATACTGTAAACGCAAGGTTGACTAAGTATCCAACAATGTTGAGTGTGATGTATTTTTTATACTTTTCAAAACCATTGATAATTCCTAAACACAATACATTTAACGCGTATAATGGCAATACAAATGCTAGAATTTTAAAGATATAACTAAACTCTTTTCCTCTAAAAATAAGTTCATTCCAATAGTTTGCACCAAAAAACAATGCGATTGAAACAACAAAAGTTGCAACCAAAATAATACACAACGCTGTTGATAATACTTTTTGAAGTTCTGTTTTATCATTTTTATGTTCAGCAGTATATTTTATGATTCCTGCACTAATTCCAAACGTTGCAAGCGCATAAACTGTTTTTAGGAAATCGCGTAGATTTCCTACGGAAGCCATTCCTTTTGTTCCCACAAATTCGGCTAACGCCTTTGAAGTCAACACACCAACAAGCACATTAATTAGTATCGCAATACTATTGAAAGAAGTAACTTTCAGTAGTAAATTGTTTGCAATATGCTTTTTAAGTTTGTTCAAATGGTTTAGGAAAATTGGTTTAAAACAGCAATAATTGTATCAATTTCATCCGTTTCTAAAATTGGATTGATTGGTAAACTCAAACATTCTGCATGAATCCTTTCTGTAATCGGAAAGCTCAAATCTTTCCATTCTTTATACGCTTCTTGTTTGTGTGGCGGTGTTTCGTAATGGATTAATGTTCCTATTTCGTTTTCCGTTAAATACGCTTGTAATTTCGCTCTATTTTCTGTTCTAATCACAAATTGATGAAATACATGTGACTCATCATTTTGATAGTTTGGCAAGATGATCAACGGATTCTTAATTTCACTCAAATACCGTTTTGCAATTTGTCTTCTGATTTCATTATCAGCATCCAAATGTGGCAATTTTACATTTAAAAAAGCTGCCTGAATTTCATCCAATCGATTGTTAACACCTTTGTATTGATTTACATATTTTGATGAACTCCCATAGTTGCGCAATTTCGTAATAACTTCTGCTAATTGTTCGTCATTTGTTGTTACTGCGCCAGCTTCACCTAACGCTCCTAAGTTTTTTGTTGGATAGAAACTAAAACCAGCTGCATCACTTAGATTTCCTGCTTTTTTATCATTTCTGTTTTTCGCGCCATGTGCTTGTGCCGCGTCTTCCATGACTAATAGATTGTGCTGTTTTGCGATTTTATGAACTTCCGTCATTTCCACCAATTGTCCATATAAATGAACGACTAATATTGCTTTGGTTTTTGGTGTAATTGCTGCTTCAATTTTTGTTGAATCAAGATTAAATGTCTCCAAATCGGGCTCAACCAATACAGGTTTCAATCCAGCTTTTGTGATTCCTAAAATGCTTGCAATATATGTATTTGCAGGAACGATTACTTCGTCTCCTTCTTGTAGTTTTCCTAAGATTTTATATGCTTCAAAAATCAAGATTAACGCATCTAAACCATTACTAACTCCAACACAATGTTTCGTTGCACAGTAGTCTGCATATGACTTTTCAAAGCCTTTTACATTTGTTCCCAATACATAATATCCTGAATCTAAGAACTTCTTGAATTCTTGTTGAAATTCAGTTTCAAATCGTGCATTGAGTGTATGTAAGTCTAAAAACTTGATCATGTGAGCGAAATTTTAAAGATATCTTGCGTATGACAAATGCAACCGAGTTCTTCTTTTTGTTTAAGCAATCCTGTATTGAAACCTTGTTCATTGTCTGCATCAACCGTTCCCATACTGAAATAGCGCATGCCTTCGTTTTTGAATTTTTCTATGAGATGAATGAAAAGATATTCCAACGCACGCAACGAAGCTCCATTTTCTGTATTGGCTCCATATTGTGATTTTACAACATTGTTATGCTTAAAAATAGTAATTCCCGCTAGGGTTTCACCATCAAGTTTTATGTTGTATTGTATAATTTTTGATGGAAATAACGTTTGCAGTTTGGTAATTTCGGCTAACGAATGTACAGGTTTTGCGCTGTATTTTTCATCAAGTTTTGGCGCTAAAACTTCATTCCAAAATTCTGAAAGACTTCCGTTTTCTTCGATTTCAAAACCTAAACTATAATTCTTTTCGTAATGTTTACGCTTGGTCTTATGAATTTTAAATTCTTGACCGTAATCAATTGCCAAAACTAAATTTCTTGATTGTAGTTTTCCTTTGATTGTTAGAAAATATAATAATTCGTCCGCAGCTTTTTCATAGTATATCTGTGGAATCGTTTTTACATATATTTCTTTAAAACCTTCACTTTTAGCATATTCAACCACCAATTCTAGTAATTGAAATACTTCGTGTGCATTTATATTTTTTGGAACAATCAAACTACCAAACGTTAATCCTTGATGCGAATGAAGTACATTTTCACGAAGATTGGCAGGAAACAAACCAATTAGTTTTTCTTTCTTAAAAAGCAACAGCGAATGGTCTTCAAATCGGTCTTTATGATATTCCATAAAATCACGATAGAAGAGAAACGAACTGTTTTTTGCTGTTGAGACAAAGGTATCCCAAAGCGTTTTGTGTTCACTTGTATATTTGGTTACTGTATAAATTTAGGTTTCGTTTAGAAATAGTGAATTTACTAATTTTAATGGGAGTTTTGTAGAAGTATGATAGGAAAATTGCTTTCTAATTGAAAAACGACTTTTTAACTTCATTATTATATCTCGAATGCGCTCGATTTGATATTATAGTATTCAATAGTCTGCACTTTTCAAATCTTATTAATCAACCTTCCTAAAAACCACATTTCCATCTGAATCAATGTATTCATACACGCCAGTTGGTGCGTTTTTTAAGATGATGGAATGACTTGTATCTTCTTGAAAGTTTTCTAGCAATGATTCGTTATCACCTAAGTATGCGAATACCGTTCTGAATAAATTCACTGGCGTTTTTAGTTTTGAATCGTATGTTGGCACAGCATTGTTTGGCCATTTAATTGCTAATATTGCTGAAAAGGATGAATAAATTAATGTCTTATCCGTTTGCTTTTCAAAGAGTTCTTTGGTGTAATTGAGTCCAACATAACCACCATGATCTGCCGCAATGACAATTAAACAGTTTGGATCATTTTTGATGATAACACTTGTTATTTCAGTAAGCCAAGCATTCGCATCTTTTACTTTTTTGAGATAGTTTTCACGCTCCACCTCTTTTCCTAACGCTAGATTTTTGAAAGTTGTAATGTGTCCTGGAATAATTTTTTCAATGAAGTAAAAATTTCGCTTTCCTTTTTCTCGCTGAATTGTTTTTTCTAAAGGATCAATTAGTTTTTTACTATACGCAAATGAACCAGATCCAAACCAAGGAACTTCTTCTAAACTGAAGTTACATGAATCGTATTTTATTTCTGGTCTATTTACTAACAAATACGGATTTTGCATGAATAGAAACGTCTGATACTCATTGTTTTTGAAGGTTTCAATCACCGGATTGTTTCCAGCAATTACTTCGCGTGCACCAAATAATTGCTCGCCTTTGTAATGATGTTTCATGCCAAACATGGAACTGTTTGACAATACCGTTGACGTATAATTACTTCTGAAATTTTTGTATAGTTTGAAGTTTTTCCCTTCTAAATGTGATTCAAATTGACCATTTTCAAAATTATATGGAGCTTTTGCTAATTCTGAAAAATTCACATAACCATCTGGTTGAATGATATATACATTTGGGAATTTATTAAACTTCGTTTCTACAATTGTATCTGGTTGTGTAAGCCATTCATCCGAATCGAAAATTGCTCGGTATAACGTTGGCAATAGCGTAACGAGTGCCACAAACGCCATGAGAAATTGAATGACGACTATTTTTTTGTATTGTTTTCTGAGTAAAATCGCGAGAAGCGAAAAACCAATAATATATGCTAAGATGATTTTTCGTTGATGAAAACCATAGATTCTTCCCATGAAGTACAACCCAAAAAATGCTGCATTTAGAATTGGCAATAGATATTGTTGAAATTTATTTAGAAATTTTAATCGCTTTGCAACTTGCCAAGAAACCACAAAAACTAGTATCGGAAGTAAAATATATGCACACAATATCACGACAAATTGAAACGCCGAGTTTACCAACATAAAGTTGGAATGATACACATATATGAACGAATATAAACCAGCGGCAATTGCAAACACAATTGGATATTCTTTGTTGTCTTCTACAAATGCTATTATATGTTTTCGGAGTTTAGCTAGCATTTTTTTTCTTGAATAAGTATAGAATTCGTTCCGAATCTGTGATTGTTTTTTTGTCGATTAACTCGAAATGTTCCGAATAGGTTTTTTCAAAATTTTCCAGATTGTAATGTCCAAATTGATCTTTAAATTCTGCCTTCGCATTCAACAAGCGTGTTGCGTAGGAATCGTTTCGTTTTGGAAATTCAATGATGAGATGTTCTGAAAAAGAAGCAAAAAACGCTGCTGAGTTTTCAAAAGGTACATTTCCCGTTAAGGATAAATGATGAATTAACGCGAGTGCTAATACTGCATCCGGTTTGAATTCCTGTAAACGCTGCACAAACGAGAAGCGTTCTGTATTTTGAAATCCAATTGCTGCTGACGGATTGAGCAAATCAATTACAAATGGCAACATATTGGTTTCTTTATTTTTTTTGACTGCATAGTGATTTTGATCCACCGCATTGTTGTCAATATCACCAACTAGTGCAAGTTCTATTTCAGAAGTAATTTGACGTACAAATGTTCCATCATTTCCTCCAACATCAATTATTTTTTTTGCATTTATTGTTTGAATCCAATCGTTAATGATTGTAGATTTTTGTGTAAATGCTGTATCAGAATAGTTTGTTTTTTGGTAATAATTTCCCCATTCCGATTGTTCTTTGAGTTGCAGTTTTTTGATGAAGTTGTATAAACTGTCTATGATATTAAACAATCCTTTTTTAGACAAAGACGCTTGCTTTGTAGCTTGTACATCTTCTTCTTGATGCTTGTTTTCATATTTAGCCAATAGATGAATATTGGTATATAAAAACGGATTGAACTTTGTTGTTTTTGGCAGTAACGAAGCAATCATTTTTAGTGGAATTCCGTCAATGAAATTCGACATCGTTTTTAGGAATTCTGCACCATGATATTTTGACAATAGCAAAGGACCTAAAAAGTGTGTTATGAATTGCTTGTATGCTCGCCAAGGTGTATTTTCTTGATAGAAATCTAGCGAAAGCGTATCTATAAATATTGCATTTCCATTGTGAAAAGCAATGTTGTACGCTGTTGCATCTTTGAGTGAGAAACCGTTTTGCAACGCGTATTTCTGCAATTTTAATGTGAGTAAAGCTGCTTCTTTGTATTGCTGAAAACTCCATTCGTACGGATATGTTATAAACGGAATTTGTTCAGGTTGAATACAGATTTGAGTTTCAGTGTTTTCTATTTCTTCATGTGGAATTAATAGCTTGTGCTGAAATGATTTTTCAAAAAATCCTGAATCTTTTAGCTTGTTGTACTGCGGAAAGTAACTTGGAAATATAACACGTTTGATTACATTATTTTCAACATATACATGTCCGCTAGGATCACGATATGAAGAAGCATGTCGCGAATTATTTGTCATCTTTCGATGGGTTTTCTATCTGAGAATCATCTATATCAATATCGTCAAATACATCTTGATCAGACGTATCTTTATGCAAACCAAGAATGGCTTTTATTTTATACATGACATTTTTAGAAAACAAGACAACTCCTGCAACGATTGCAACGATTGCCTGAATCAACATTGCTCCTAATCCAGCATCAAAATAAAGAAAGTGCATAGTTTGATATTTCGGTAAAGATAGAAAATAGAATTTTAATAATTTGAAGTTCTAAAAAGAGTTTTTTTTAACAACCTGTCTAGGAACGTTCATTTTTGTCTTGACGCAAATCCTTCGACTCTGCTCAGGATAAACCAAGCCAAAAAAGTCAAGGCAATCTATAGGAAATTGCTAAGCAACATTCGTTCATGCGTTTCAGAATTATTTACCAAATACTTCCCAAAAGAAATAATCTCTTTTATCTAAAACTCAGATTTAGGAATGCTGTGGCTTCAAAAATTATTAACGGAAAATATTTGCTATACTTCGGAAAAAGATAATAGCTCGTTTTAACTTCTAAACTATTTAATTACGCATTGCTTTTACGACGTGTAAGATGATAGATATTAATTCCTAAGATTGCAAAGTTGGTAATGATGATTGGTAAACCAATACGCAATGTAGGCATTAAGAAACCGTATGCAACAAATAGCAAACATCCAACAGCATTGATCATTCGCAAGTTTTTTAAGTCTTTCATTGTGAATGAAACTAATACTGCTAATGATGCTAAGTATCCAACCCATTCTGTTCCTGTTATTCCTAATATTTCCATTGTTTTATTTGTTTACTTATTGATTCGTTTGTAAGCAAAAGAAAAGGCTTCACTGCATAACAATGAAACCTTTTTTTGATGTGAATCTTGTTTATATTTTAGATGATTTTGTTACGCTTTCTTTCCACTTCTGTTAAGTGTACTTTTCGTAAACGTAAGAAGTTTGGTGTTACTTCTACATATTCATCTTTTTGAATGTATTCTAATGCTTCTTCTAAAGAGAATTTGATTGCAGGAACAATTTTTGCTTTGTCATCTGCTCCTGAAGAACGTACGTTTGATAATTTTTTCGTTTTTGTAACGTTTACTGTCATGTCGTCTCTACGAGAGTTTTCTCCAATTACTTGTCCTTCATAGATATCTTCTCCTGGATCTACGAAAAACTTCCCTCTGTCTTGTAGTTTGTCAATTGAATATGGAATTGCTGTTCCTTTTTCCATAGATACTAATGAACCATTTTGACGTTCTGGAATTCCACCACGTAATGGTTGGTATTCTTTGTATCTGTGTGCCATGATTGCTTCTCCAGCAGTAGCTGTTAGCAATTGGTTACGCAATCCGATGATTCCTCTTGATGGAATTAAGAATTCGCATACCATACGATCTCCTTTTGCTTCCATACTTAACATTTCACCTTTACGAAGTGATACCATTTCAATTGCTTTTCCAGAAACGTGCTCTGGTAAATCGATTGTTAACTCTTCAATTGGCTCACATTTTTGACCATCAATTTCTTTGATAATTACTTGTGGCTGACCAATTTGTAATTCGTATCCTTCTCTACGCATTGTTTCAATCAATACTGATAAGTGAAGTACACCTCTACCAAATACGATGAACTTGTCTGCGCTATCTGTTTCGTTTACACGTAAAGCTAAGTTTTTCTCTAGCTCTTTCATTAAACGATCTTTAATATGGCGTGATGTTACAAACTTTCCATCTTTTCCGAAGAAAGGTGAATCGTTAATTGTAAATAACATACTCATTGTTGGTTCGTCAATTGCGATTGTTTTTAATCCTTCTGGATTTTCTAAATCTGCAATTGTATCTCCAATTTCAAATCCTTCTAAACCAACAATTGCACAAATATCTCCAACTTGAACTTCCGTAGTTTTCTTTCTACCAAGACCTTCAAATGTGAATAATTCTTTGATTTTTGTTTTAACAATTGATTTATCACGTTTTACCAATGCAACTTGCATTCCTTCTGTTAGCGTTCCTCTTTGTAAACGTCCGATTGCGATACGTCCAGTAAATGAAGAGAAATCTAAAGATGTGATTAACATTTGTGTACTTCCTTCTTCAAATTTTGGTGATGGAATGTGCTCCATAACCATATCTAATAAAGGTTCTATATTTTCTGTTTCGTTTTTCCAGTCATCAGACATCCAGTTGTTCTTAGCTGAACCGTATACCGTTGGAAAATCTAATTGCCATTCTTCAGCACCTAATTCAAACATTAAATCGAATACTTTTTCGTGTACTTCGTCTGGCGTACAGTTTTCTTTGTCTACTTTGTTTACTACTACACAAGGTTTTAATCCTAAGTCAATTGCTTTTTGAAGTACAAAACGCGTTTGCGGCATTGGTCCTTCAAAGGCATCTACTAATAGTAAAACTCCATCAGCCATATTTAATACACGCTCTACTTCTCCTCCGAAATCGGCGTGACCTGGTGTATCGATAATGTTGATTTTTGTTCCTTTGTAGTTTACAGAAACGTTTTTAGAGGTAATCGTAATTCCACGCTCACGTTCTAAATCGTTGTTATCAAGAATTAAATCTCCTGTATTTTCATTTTCACGAAATAGTTGACAGTGATACATGATCTTGTCTACCAACGTTGTTTTCCCGTGATCTACGTGTGCAATAATTGCAATATTTTTTATTGAAGCCATCTTTACCTCTTATTTTTAAGCGTGCAAATGTACTGTTTATTTGTTAGAGAATGTAACTTTCCTCAATTTTTTAAGTTATCTTTCTGTTAATTAATCTTTTAGAACATTTATTTACTATCCTTTTTTTAGCAGATTTACATCATATTTTATGTATCTACGTTTTCATAATACTATGTTTACTGCATTCCCGTAAGGCGTTAGTTTTCAGATTTTTCACTTTTAAGTATTCTATTTTTAATCATAAAAACACCTACCATGTTAAAGAATATTTTAAAAATAAACGGAATAAAAGAGTTGAATAAAACTCAACAACAAAACACTTTAGGAGGTTTCATTGGAAATTGTTCTAGCTATAATGGTCCAGTTTGCTTTGGTCCAGTCCAAGGTTGTGGAAGCTGCGCTCATTATAACTCTTTACCTATTGAATATCAAGCATGTGCTTTGGTTCATATAAGCTGCGAAGAGTTTGATCCAATATAAAAACAAACGAACTTTTGCGTGTTTTTCAACTACTTTTGCTACAAGAAGTAGATTTCCTTTTTGCTTTTGAAATTTACAGTATCTTTATGCAAAATTTATAATTTATGCAACTGAGTTCTATTCCAAAAATAAAACATACTGATTCTAATAACTTTTTTTTACTTGCAGGTCCATGTGCTATTGAAGGCGAAGATATGGCATTGCGTATTGCAGAAAAGGTACTTAAAATTACGGATGCTTTAGAAATTCCGTATGTGTTTAAAGGAAGCTTTAAGAAGGCAAACCGTAGTCGAATTGATAGTTTTACTGGAATTGGAGATGAAAGTGCTTTAAAGATACTTAGAAAGGTTTCTGAGACCTTTGATGTACCAACTGTTACAGACATTCATGAAGCTTCAGATGCTGCAAAAGCTGCTGAATATGTAGATGTATTACAAATTCCTGCATTTTTGGTTCGTCAAACAGATTTGGTTGTGGCTGCTGCCAAAACAGGAAAAGTTGTAAACTTGAAGAAAGGACAGTTTATGAGCCCTGAAAGCATGCAACATGCTGTGAAGAAAGTACACGATTCTGGAAATCAAAATGCTTGGATTACTGACAGAGGAACTATGTTTGGATATCAAGATATGATTGTTGATTTTCGTGGAATTCCTACGATGAAACAGTTTGCTCCAACCGTGTTGGATGTGACACATTCGTTACAACAACCAAATCAATCGAGTGGTGTTACAGGTGGAAGACCTGACATGATTGAAACAATTGCGCGTGCTGGTGTTGTGAATAATGTAGATGGATTGTTTATTGAAACACATTTTGATCCTGCAAATGCAAAAAGTGATGGCGCAAATATGTTACACTTAGATCATTTGGAAAAATTGTTAACTAACTTGGTTAAGATTCGTAAAACGATTAATTCTCTTTAGATTTACTTAGAATTTAATTATTTAACATAAGTTTCATTTAAATAAAATTTTGAAACTCAGTTTTTTATTTTCGTTTTCTTTGATCGCACAAAGAAAAGAAACAAAAGAAAATGCGCTTTTCCAGAGGTATTTTTAATTTTTTTACAGGAAAAATTAAAACTGCAATGATTTTTCTAAATTTTCTCCAAGGATTCAAAAATTTTTAACGAAAAACCCCTGCTATACTGCGGAAAAGAAAAAATCACCCTTGATATCTATATCGAATTTACGTTATTTAGGACTTACAACTTCAACTAATGATAAATTAAATTCAACATATTACATTGAGTAGTCGTTAAAATGTTAGCATCTATTTTTTACATCTAAAATTCAACATTTATAATTCAAAGTAACTAATACAAACTAGCGGCTTTTTTTAGTACTTCCATTAAAATTTTATCGTTGATATCTTCAACTTCTTTGTAGCGTAACGAAGCCATTACTTTCCGCTTTTCTGTAACCAAGTGTTCCTTATGTATTAGAATTTGTCCACCTTTTACAATGCCAATATCTACATATTGTCTTTTGTGACTTGCATTTAAGTAGCAAAATGGTTTTCCTTTTAGGTAATAGAACGGAATTCTGTATTTGTATTTTAATTCAATGTTGGGAAATGTAAACTCGATCAATACTTGTAATTGCAGTAAGATAGATTTGTAAGGTTCCGGTTGTTGTAATATGTAATTTTCAGCAGGATTCATTTTTCTATATCTAAAACCCTAAGATAGGTTTTATTTTGAAATTAGGGTATAAAAAAAGACTTCTACGTAGAAGTCTTTTTTTATATATACCTTAAACTATTAACAATATTTTATTGTTATTTCACATTCAGTTTTTGTTGGAAGATTTCCTACGCAATATTCAGTATCACCTGTTCTTGTCGTTGGACGTGAGCATACAGTAACATCTTGAGATAAACATGCGTTATCTAATGTTGGATTGGGTATACATCCTGATGATATACAGGTAAAGCCGTTTACAGATACTATTTGTGTATCTGCTCCTTGCAACGTACCTCCTTTTATATTATTGGCTATATTAAAAGATACAATCGTAGTTTTTTGGAATTTTAATTTAGAGAGGAATTCTTTTTTTTTCATTTCACTATGGTTTTATTAAGTTACCCTCAAATATATATCCAGAAGTATTACATTTCAATAAACTATATCTAGAAATTCATAAATTCCGAGTGTAAATAAATTTATTCAATATTCTGATTATCAAGACTTTTAATGAAATATGAAGGGTATAAACCAGTTTTATTTTTAAAAGCTCTAGAAAATGATTCTGAACGATTAAATCCTATTTCTTGCGCAATCGAATCTATGGTGTAGGAACGGAATTTTTTATCCTCTTTTAATCGTTTAATAGCATAATTGACACGTAAGTCAGTAATATACGCTGTAAATGATTTTCCTTTATGTGCATTTACTAATTTTGATAAATAAGACGTGTTTGTTTTTAGTTTTTTAGCTACTTCATTTAAACTACAATGCTTACTTAAATATGATTTTTTTGCTTCAAAGACGTCTAGTTTTTTTAGTAATTTCGCCTTAGTTTCATCTATAATTTCAACATCTTTCACTACAGTTTTTGTAGTTTTCTTTAAAACTATTTCTTCTGGAGCAACTTTAGCAATAGCAATTATTTTTTCTTCTTTTTCCTCTTCTAAACTTTTTAGAATTGCTGTAAATTTTCGTTGATTATTTTCCTCTCGCTTTTTATAAAAATAAATTAATCCACTTATAATTAATAACGCTAAAAAAATACTTATATATAATAACACCTGAGTTTTTTGAGTTTTTTTCTCAGCCTGACTTAGTTCTTCTTTCAAAGATTTCAAATCATATTTTTTTATTATTTCAATACCAATAGCATTTTGTTTTTTATCATTTTCAGTATATACTTCGTTTGTTTTTTCGAAATAATATAAACTCTTTTCTGTATTTCCAATTTCTTTATAGGATTTCCCCAAAAACTCATACATATCATCTAAACTAAAGAAATTTGTATTTTTTTGTTGCTGATTAAGTTCTATTGTCTCTAAAATATTAATAGCTTTTCTGTATTCTTTTTTGCTGTAATATACTTTTGCTATATTAAGATTTATAAAAGGTATTTGTAGTCTTGAAGTTTTAATTTTATTTGCATAATTTAAAGCTTTATCTAGATACAGTATTGTGTTTTGATACATTCCTTTTGCTAGGAACGTTTCACCTAAAAAATTATATAAATATGTTTTAGCGTCCTCGTCTCCATACTGATTACTAAGCTCAATTCCTTTATTGCCATAATATTCAGCTTTTTCATAATTTTCTAAACGTAAATATGATTTTGTAAGTGCTATATATATACTAACTTCTAATCTATTTAATTTATTTGATTGTTCTTTTTCAAGAATTTTCAGCGTTCCCTCCAACAATTCAACAGCTCCTTTATTGTCGTTTACTTCAATTTTTAATAAAGCTATATTTTTAAATATTGCTAATTGTTTACCAATTTGTTTTGTTTGCTTGGCAAGTTCCATTGCTTTAATATAACTTTCCATTGACTCCTTATACTTACTATTATCATAATATAAGTCTCCTTTAAAGATATATGTTCTCAATAGTAAGTCAAGTGAATTTATTTTTTCAGCAATTTCTGTTGCTTTAAGTGTATTACTTATTGATTTCTTGAAATTAGTTTCGTAATTGTTCCATTTTGCTAAGCAATAATATCCCCAAAACTGAGCTTCTAAATTTTCAGAATCTGTCATATTATTTTTCACATATTCTAAGCAAATACTCACCCTTTCTACATCTTCCATGTATTTTTGCATAAATAAACGAGCAAATTCCTTTGGCGGTAATTCTTTTAAAGATGCTTTAAATGCTGATTGATCAAAGCTTTGAATTGTATCTTGTACAGTATTTTTTGCAAATGATTCCTGATTATAACCAAAGGAAATAATAAATAATAGAAGTACCAGATATTTTTGGAGGTGCATATACAGTAGGTTTTAATGCTTTATTGAATCGGTAGTATATCAAAAATAACGGTTTTCCTGTATTTTAACTATAGTTTTGCCTTCAATTTTTAACATTTGTTATTAGTTTACTTGAAATCACATAAGAATTCTCCTTTTTACTTTTAGTGATAGCAAGCATAACATTAATCAATCTCTTGACTATTTAGTTCTTTTATAAAATAAGAAGGGTAGAGTCCTGTTTTTAATTTAAACGATTTAGAAAATGGTTCTGCACGAATATACCCAACTTCTTTTGCAATTGCCTCAATTGTATATAATCTGAATTTTTTATCGTTCTTCAAACGATCTACCACATAGTATACTCGCAATTCTTTAATGTAGTTACTAAAAGATTTTCCTTTATGTTTATTTACTGTTTTAGACAGATACGTTGGATTTGTATTTAATTTTGATGCTACGTGAGCTAACGTAATATCTTTCTTTAAGTATAGTTTTTTCTCTTCAAATTTTTTTAGTTTTCCCAATACTTCGAAGGCTATTGCATTTGAAATATAGTTTTTATCATTTTCAGAAATGATTTTAATTGGTTTTAATTCTTCCGATTCATCATTTGGTAGGTTTGATGTTTCAAGTAGTTTTTCAAACTTCTTTTTATTTTGTCTTTCTCGATTTATATAGATCAAACTAAAACCTACTATTAATAGTAATGATAAAAATATACTGACAATTAACCATATACTTTTACTTTCCGATTTTTCTTGCGCTGCATCTAATTCTTCTTTAAGTTCAGCTAAATCGTATTTTCGTATAATTTCTAAATTAATTTCAGCTCGTTTTTTATCATTTTGAATATCTATTTCACTTGCTTTTTCATAGTATCGTATACTTTCATTTATATTTCCTAACAGCTTGTAGGACTTCGCCAAATAATAATACATTTCTTGTATACTTAGAATCTCAAAATCATGATCACTTTTCATTTTCTCAATTTTGAGAAGTTCATCTATTGCTTGTGTATATTTTTGTTCATCATAATAAGTTTTTGCTCTGTATAATTTAATGAATAATAAGATGCTTTCTTTTCCTTTACTCTTTGTTACCAAGTCCTCTGACTCATCTAAAAAGTTATAGCATTTTTTAAATTCTTTTTTGAATCTCGCAATTTCTGCAAATCCTGATAAAAAATATGCTTTTGAAATTGGATTATTTAAGCCTTCTTCATTAAGCTGTATGCCTTTACTACAAAAGACTTCAGCAGATTCGTAGTCTTCTATCTTAATAAAAGCTCCACATAAATCTATATAGATATTCACTGTACTAGATTTAGGAATTAAACCTGGATTCTCTTTAACTTTTTCTAGATTTTCAAGTAGTAATTCAATTGCACCTCTGATATCGTTAGCTTGCATTTTAATTAAAGCTACATTCATAGCAATAATTATTTCTCTTTTTGTGTTTTTTTGTTTTTTAGCAATAATGAGTGCATTATCATAAGCATCTAATGCACCTTTATGATCAGTACTATAAAAACAATAAACTCCTTTACGTAAATACGCTAAGTAAAGTATACTGTCATTTTTTATTTTTTTAGCAGCTTCTATTCCATTATCTGTAAATAATATTGCTTTTTCGTAATTTCCTTTTTTTTCTTCCCATATAGATAGTGTAATACTTGCACTTCCAACTTCTTTTAAGTTTCGAGAGGTTAAAAACTTATTTTCAATATATTTTGCTACAATACTTGTTTTTAATGAATCTTCGTCTAATACATTATATAAAGCGAGCGCTAGGTTATATGGTGATTTTCCTTCAAGTGATTTTTTAAGAGTAAGTGTATCTAATTGAATTGAAGTATTTATATTTTGGGAAGACACAGAAACGGCAATACAATGAGTAAGTACAAATAATAAATAAAAATTATATTTTTTTAGCCAATCTAGAAACATCTATTTTGTTAAGGGACTTTTTATGTAAGGTTTAGAATCAAAAATAACGGTTTTACAGTATTTTAACTATAGTTTTTCCTTCAATTTTCAGTAAACGTCATTAGTTTATTAGTAATCAAATAGGTATAATTTAATAACTGGACTCGTATTTTATGAATTAAGATAACCATTTTGAAAGTTATCATTCATATTTTTTTGTTTGTAATATGATAGTAATAGCTTTGCTTTCAACTACTACGATAGTTAGAAAATAAAGTCCAATTTAAAAAACGTTGTTGATGCAATTTATTGTGTACATTATTATGAAGATTTTTTCTTAGGAACATCTGTTTAAAAAGTAAGGTATAAAAAAACTCCCTAAATAATTTAGAGAGTTTTTGTATAATTTAAAAATGCATCTTAGCATTTTGCTGAGCCTGCAATGCAATTCTCGTCTGATTCATTTATTATTGTTATCCCTGTTTTACAGTCATCCTCCTCAGTATTACATTCTTCAATTGTTAACGCACATAATACAACAGACCCAACAGTCTCAGGATCACCACCTTTAAGAAGGTTTAATGTTGCAATACTAACTTTGTTTACTTCTAACTTTAATTTTCTTTCTTTTTTCATATTCTAACTATTTTAAATAATTAATGTTATTTCAAATATAGTAGAAAATGAAATTGACACTTTATACAGTTAGTCGTAATTTATAAATAACGACTATCCTTTATCGCTATTTACCTGTTTATCAATCTCTTTAATAAAATATGAAGGATAGAGTCCAGTTTTCACTTTGAAGGCTTTTGAGAAAGATTCTGATCGTTTGAAGCCAATTTCTTGAGCAATAGCTCCAATAGTGAAGGATCTAAATTTACGATCATGTGATAATCGTTCTATAGCATAATCAACTCGTAAGTCTGTTATATATGTAGTAAATGATTTTTCTTTATGTGTATTTATCACCTTTGAAAGATAGGTTGTATTGGTTTGAATTTTTTTGGCAACTTCTACTAAGGTACTGTCTTTACTTAAGAACAATTCTTTTTCTTCAAATTCATCTAATTTATGTAAGATTGCTAAAATTTTTGGATCAATTTCAGCAGGTTTCTGTTGAGATTTTTCTTTAGATGTATTTGTAGAAGTTTCATTGGAGCTCGTAAGTTTTCCTTTTTGTCGTTTTTCTTCTAACTGATTCATTAAAGCAGCAAAGCGTTTTTTATTTTTTGCTTGCTGTTTTTTATTAAAAATAATTAAACCAATTATAATCAATAGTAACAATATAATTCCAGTGACATAGAGGTATTTGGTGCTCAATGATTTTGCCTCTAAAGCATCTATTTCTTCTCTTAATTTAACTAAGTCAAATTTATTAATGATACTGGTTTTTAGTTCATCTTTCTTTTTATCATTTTGTGCATCTAATTCACTAGCTTTTTCATGATACTTTATACCTAGTTCTGCATTTCCTAATGCTGTATATGATTTTGCTAAGTAAAAATAGACTCCTTGAAGACCTAGAAAATCTATTTTGAGTTCTTCTTTTAATTGTTCAAGTTCCAATAATTCTTCTATTGTCAAATTATATTTTTCAGCTGCATAATATGTTTTCCCTCTGTAAAGTTTCACAAATAACTCTAAACTCTTATCTGTATTAGTTTCACTCAACAATTCTTCCGTTTCATCTAATAATTCATGCGCCCTTTTATAATTCCCTCTTGAAGTTTCTATTTCAGCGAATGCTGATAAAAAATGAGGTATTTCCCTAGTCTTTTTTAAAGATCTACTGATTTTCATTCCCTCATCACAGTAAAAACTTGCAGATTCATAATCTTCAATGTTTATATGTGCTGCACATAAGCTAACGTAGAAATTTAACTTCTGACTTTCACTTATTATATCTGGTCTTTCATTAATAATCTTTAATTTTTCTAATAGTAAAGAAATAGCTCCTCTCTCATCATTTGCCTGTACTTTAATAAGCGCTATATTACCAGACAATACAATTTCTCTTTTAATATCTTTTTTAAGTTTTGCTATATCAAGTGCTTTATAAAAAGGTTCTAATGCTTTCAAATTATCTCCTCTTTTATAATAAAGACTTCCTTTTTTCAAATATGCTAGATATAGTAGACTGTCATTTTTTATTTTTTTAGCTACTTCTATTCCTTTATCAAATAAAGAATATGCTTCTTTAAAATTTCGTTGTTTTTCTTCCCAAAATGGTAATAGTATACAAGCTATTGTTACTTGTTCTAAATCATCAGAATTTAAATAATTACCTCTAATGTACTTAGCCAAGATTGCGGTCTTTAGTGAATCTTTATTTTTTACTTTTTGAAAAAGATGACTAACAGCGTAAAGTGATTTTTTCTCTAACGATTTTTTAAATGCAATAGTATCTAATGGTTCTGATTCAGTAGCATCATCTTGTGCAAATACAATGTTAGAAGTAAAAATCATAACGATACACAGAAAAAATGTAGTGTATTTTTTAAGGAGGGATATTGACATATGTTTGTTGGTGTTCTATTCTAGGTAAACTCAAAAATAGCGGTTTTTCAGTATTTTAACTATAGTTTTACCTTCAATTTTAAGTAATCCTCATTAGTTGCTTACTAATGAAGCTACTATCTTTTTGAAAAATGAGCTTGTATTTTATGAATTCAAATACCCATTTTGAAAGTTATCATTCATATTTTTTTGCTTATGATATGACAGTAATAGCTTTGCTTTCAACTACTCAATAGTTAAAAAAGAAGGTTCTATTTAAAACACATTATTGATGCGGTTCTTTTTCGCACATTATTATGAAGATTTTTTCTCAGGAAAAGCATCTATTTAAAAAGTAAGATATAAAAAAACTCCCTAAATAATTTAGAGAGCTTTTATGGGTTTATGATTTTGTATTATTAACATCCATCAGATTGGACTATACAATGTCTTACAGTTATAATTGTTTTAGTGGCTCCTGTAACACTTGGAGGAGGATCACATGTTAAATTTGTATCAGGACATAGTTCCGTTAATGTACATTGGGTTAAACCATCTGTAGCACACAATACAACAGATCCTACAGTTGTGTTATCTGTACCGCCATATAGCGTATGAAGATTTGATATTCTTACCTTGTTTACAATCAGTTTTAGTTTTCTTTCTTTTTTCATATTATAGGGAATTTTAAATAATTAATGTTACCTCAAATATAATAGAAAATGAAATCGATGATTGTATGTGCTTGTCGTGATTTATAAATAACGATTATCCTGTTCCTTTACTTAGCTGTTTTTCAAGCTCTTTAATAAAGTACGAAGGATAGAGTCCTGTTTTAACTTTAAATGCTTTTGCGAAAGATTCCGAGCGTTTGAAACCAACTTCTTGCGCAATAGCACCAATGGTAAAGGATCTAAATTTACGATCGTGTGACAATCGTTCTATAGCATAATCAACTCGTAAATCAGTTAAATATGCAGTAAATGATTTTTCTTTATGTGTATTAATTACTTTAGAAAGGTAGGTTGTATTGGTTTGAATTTTCTTAGCAACTTCCACTAATGTGCTATCTTGACTTATATATAATTCTTTCTCTTCAAATTCATTTAATTTTTCTAAAATCTCTGCCATTTTTGGATCAATTTCAGTAGATTTTATTTTTGAAGTATCTTTTGATGTTACTGTAGCTACAACTTTTTTATCAGCTTGTGTTACTTGATTATCAAGTTTTCCTTTTTGTCGTTTTTCTTCTAACTGACTCATTAAGTTAGCAAAACGCTGTTTGTTTTTTTGTTGTTGTTTCTTATTAAATATTAGTAAACCTATAATTACAATAATTAGTAAAATTATTCCAGAAATGTAAAAGAGTTTTGTCCGCTGTGATTTTCGTTTTAAATCTTCTATTTCTTCTTTCAGTTCTGGAAGATCATATTTTTCGATAAGATTTGTGTTTATTTCATTTCGCTTCTTATCATTTTCATTACTTATTTGTTCTCCCTTATCATAATAAATTATGGCTTCATCTGCATTTCCAAGCTCTTTGTACGATTTTGCCAAAAAGTAATACATTTCCTGAATACCTAAGATTTCGTGTTTATAATCATAGTCGCTCTTCAATTCTTCGATTTTCAATAATTCATCTACTGCTAACTGATATTTTTGTTCGTCATAATATGTTTTTGCTTTGTAGAGTTTTAAAAATAAACTTAGATTATCTTGTCCAAAGCGCTTGTCCATTATTCTTTGTGCTTCATCCAATAGTTGATGAGATTTTTCAAACTCTTTTTTACTTCTAGCTATTTCAGCGAAAGCAGACAAAAGATGCACAGAAGACATTGGATCTTTTTTTTCCTCATTAATTTTCATTCCAGTTTCACAGTAATCAGCAGCAGCGTCATAATCTTCAAGATAAATATAAGCTCCACAAATATTTACATATATGCTTAGCTTTGATCCCTGGTTTAGTAAATCAGGCTGTTGATCTGTTTGATTCAGAATATCAAGAAAGGTTTCTATAGCACCTTCTCTATCTTTTGCTTGCAATCTTACCAAAGCAATATTGCTTTTCACAAAGATTTCATTTTTTATGTTTTTTTCTTTTTTAGCAATAGCAAGTGCCTCATAATACAATTTTAAGGCAGGTTTATAATCCGCTTTATTGAAATGACTAGTCCCTTTTCGTAATAATCCTAGATATCGTAAGCTATCATTGTTTATCTCTCTAGAAATTTTAATTCCTTTAGCTACTAATGATATTGCCTTATCTATATTTCCATTTTCCACTTCCCAAACATATAATGATATGTATGCTCCTGCTTTTTCTTTAGGATTTTCAGACGTTAAATACGTGTTTTCAATATGCTTGGCTATAATACTTACTTTTAAAAAATCTACATCTATTTCTTTGTACATTTCTAGAACTAAAGGATGTAACGCTTTTCCGTTTAGTGTTTCTTTAAATGCAATGGTATCTAGTGGTTCTGATTCAGTTACATTATCTTGTGCAAATACATTGTTAGAAGCAAATAACATAACTGTACACAAGAAAAGTGTAGTGTATTTTTTAATGAGGGATATTGACATATGGTTTTGTTGTAGTTCTTTTCTGGGGAATATCAAATGTAACGAATTTATGACATTATTATTTTACAGGAATTGTAAATATAAAGCTCGCGCCTTTTCCCTTAGCGCTTATTACTCTAATCTCTCCATCATTACGTTCTAGAATTTTTTTCACTAAAGCCAAGCCAATTCCAATAGAGTTTCCTTTGATTTCTGCATCCAATTTTTGAAATAGTTGAAATATTTTTTGATGATATTGTGCGTCAATTCCTGGACCATTGTCTTGTATTGAAAACTGATGACCTACTTTTGTCCGTTTATAATCAATAGTAATTTCTACAATTTCTTTGTTAGTATGCTTAATTGCATTTTGAATTAAGTTTTGAAATATTTGTAATAATTGAGATTCATTGAATGTTACTTTTGGTAGTTTTTGTTGAATGTTAATACGAACATTTTCAGCTGTGTTTACCGAAATAATGCGTTCTACTAGCTGTTGTACATCAACCATTTTTATAATTTGTTGTGTATCCATTTGAAGCGAATAGTTGAGAATTCCTTCTACCAGCAAATCCATTTGTGTGATTTGTTCTTTAATTAAATCTATACTTTTATGCGCTTCTTCATCTAAGCCATTTTCTTCATCTTCCGTAAGCCAATCAGTTAGGGTATACATATTTCGCAACGGACGTTTTAAATCATGCGAAACTACATAAGCAAATTCTTCTAAGTCATTATTTTTTCGGAGTAATTCTTTAGCTCTATTTTCAATATCGAGCGTTCGTTGTTTTACAGTATCTTCTAAGTTTATGTTGATACTTTCTAGCTTTTTTCTATATCTAATAAAACCATTCATCACCAAAAATGAAAAGATAAAAATAATTCCCATTGATAATAAAATAGCACTTTCAGACATGCTATCTAAATCAGAATTAAATACATGATATGAAAGATGAAGTAACTCAGATACACTGTATATTAATACTAAAATTCGATTACTTAATAATAAAACCGAACCAAATATGAATACATATGTAACTAATAAAAAGTCTAATGAGAAATTATTTAAACCTGTTCCATACGTTAAATAATGCTGAAATAGTAAGGTTGAAAGAAATACAAACCAACCATATTGATCAGTGATTGATTTGTTTTTTAAATACGGTAAAATTCCTGAAACCAGAAACAGACAAGCAAAAATGATATTTCCATAAAAAGGCATTATCAATTCTGGATTGTAATATTTCATTACTTCCAAATAGATAAATGTGCTTGGAGCACCAAGAATCAGTGTAAGGCTACTATTCTTGATTTCAAAAGGCTCTAACCTTCCTAATTTTTTAAGGAAATTAATAATCATATACTATAAAAAAGCTCCGTGTATTTTAGAATGGAAATGATATAAATTCATTATTTTTCAATGGTAAAGAAGAAGGTTGTCCCTTCACCTACTATACTTTCTAAAAATATTTTTCCACCATTGCGTTCTATTATTTTCTTCACTAATGCCAAACCAATTCCAACAGAATCTACTTCGTTTTCTATTTGTAGTTTTTGGAATAATTGAAAAATTTTGTCAAAGTATTTCTCTTCAATTCCTGGTCCATTATCACGAATTGAAAATTGATGTTTTGCATTCACAACTGCATAATCAATATGAATTTCTACTTTTTCTTTGTCATTATGCTTAATAGCATTTTGAATCAAATTTTGAAATACTTGCAATAATTGCGATTCATTAAACGAAACTTTAGGCAACTTTTCTCCTAACGTAATCGATACATTTTCATTAGAATTTACTGTAACAATTCGCTCTATAAGTGCTTGCGTATCAACTATTTTTAATTCTCGCTCTGTATCCATTTGAAGCGAATAATTAAGTATTCCTTCTACCAACAAATCCATTTGTGTGACTTGTTCTTTTATTAAGCGTAGACTTTTATTAGCTTCATCATTAAACTCATATGTTTCGTCTTCTGTAAGCCAATCGGTTAAGGTATAAATATTTCGCAATGGACGTTTTAAGTCGTGTGAAACGACATAAGCAAATTCTTCTAAGTCTTTGTTTTTTCGTAATAATTCTTTGGCTCTATTTTCAAGATCGCGTGTACGCTGTTGAATACGATCTTCCAAGTCTGAGTTGACGGATTCTAGTTTTTTTCGATATCTAATTAAACCATTCATCACTAAAAAAGAGAAGACAAATATTGTACTCATAGAAACTAAAATGGCGCTTTCAGACATTCGATCTAAGTCAGAATAATATACACGATACGAAAGGTGTATTAATTGTGAAGCACTAAATAAGATGACTAACAAACGGTTACTAAGCAATAATACCGAGCCAAATATAAATACATAGGTGACTAATAAATAGTCGAGTGAAAAGTTGTTTAACGCTGTTGTGTATGTAAGATAAAATTGGAATATGATGAGTGTCCAAAAAACAATCCAACCATAAACTTCATCCAAAAATTTATTCTTTGCGTACGGCACTAACCCAACAAGCATAAACAATACTGTAAACACTTCTTGTCCATAATACGGAACGATTAAACCAGGGTTGTAATACAGCATTATCAACACATATATATATGTGCTTGGTGATGCCAAACAGAATGTAAAACTACTATTCTTTATTTCGAAAGGTTCTAATCTTCCAATATCAAAGAGATATTTGAAAATTTTATTCAAGCAATACTTTTTTTAATTTAAGATTTTAAAGTTATGGAAATCATAGCAATAATCAAATCTAATAAAAATCATTTTTGCTTGCATAGTCGGACTTTTTTATTTTACTTTGTATTTCAAAGTACTTTACTATGACATCATCAGACTATTTAAACGATATTAAAGAGATTAAAAACCTCATGAATAAATCATCTCGATTTATTTCATTGAGTGGCCTTTCTGGAATTATGGCTGGAATTTACGCGCTTGTTGGCGCTTGGTTTGCACATCAAGAAATTTTAAAGGTATATAAAGTAAAAACAAGTTTGTGGGATGCAAACGAATATACTGGTTCTAGCAACTTAACATTAAAATTGCTACTAATTGCTGCCATTGTAATTACGTTAGCAATTGTTACAGGAATTGTATTAACCCAACGAAAAGCTCGCAAGAATGGTGAAAAGATGTTTGACAAAGCTGCGCTAAAGTTATTAATCAACTTTCTAATACCATTGGTTACAGGTGGAATTTTCGCCTTGATTATTTTACAAAAAGGATTCGTTGGATTGATTGCTCCAATAACACTTATATTTTACGGACTTGCTTGTGTAAACGCAAGTAAATTTACACTTGGGCATGTAAAGTATTTAGGCTTTGCTAATATTATTTTGGGCTTAATTGCAACGCAATATACAGGATATGGATTGTATTTTTGGGCAATAGGGTTTGGATTATTTCACATCATTTATGGAGGATTGATGTATGTTATTGTTGAAAGAAACGCTAAATAGAAACCGTGAGTATTATTACAAACATAAATAAAGCTTTTGATCACCGAATTCGTTTGGGCATTATGTCCATTTTGATGGTGAACGAGTTTGCTGATTTTAAGATGCTGAAAGAGTTGTTATCTATTACGGATGGAAACTTAGCGAGTCATGCAAAAGCCTTGGAAAAAGTAGAATATATTAAAGTTGAAAAACAGTTTATTGGACGGAAACCCAATACACGTTATAGTGCAACTCCAGTAGGTCGTATGGAGTTTAAGAAACATATTGAAGCCTTAGAAAACTTAATTAAAAAAAGCGAATAATTTTATATCAACAACACTTACTAATTCATAACAAACGCTTACTAAATGAACACATTAAATCACATAGAAAACACGGTACTTTGTACAAACAAAATCGTTAGGCAACACTCCTAACCTACATAACTCACTATTTTTTTATACATATACTTTGAATTTCAAAGTACTTTAAAAACTAAAACATGGAACACCAAACAGAACAAAAAAACAGTAACGAAAACAACAACAAATTTAGCGCTTGGCTCAGAAACTCTATTACCGCACGGATGGCAATGATGGGTTTATTAATTTTATTATTAATGGTACCATTAACGTTAATTCAGAAATTAATTAAAGAACGTGAATATCGCCAACAAGACGTTGTAGAAGAAATAAATGACAAATGGGGAAACTCAATTATATTATATGGTCCAATTTTAAAAGTTCCGTATAAAACCTATGAAGAAACTGTAAAGTATGATGCAGAAACAAATAATACAGTTAAGGAGAAACGAACGATTTTGAAGTATGCATACTTTTTCCCTAAAAAATTAAAGTTTGACACGAATGTAAAGACTACTCCAAAGAAGCGAAACAATTTTGAATCGGCAGTTTTTACTGCAAATATTGCAGCTTCGGGAAGTTTTGAAATGCCCGATTTTTCATCGAAATCAATTGCGGAAGAAGATATTGTTTGGGAAAAAGCAACTTTGTTAATTAAAACAACCAATTTGAAAGGTTTGAAAAGTGAAGTTGTGCTCAACTTAAACGGAAATTCATATGAGTTTGAAACCAATTTCAGTAATACAAATTCATATAAGAACAATTTGGGTGAGTTGGAAAGTTCATTTTTAGCATTAAAAGATGTTCCAAAAACTGACGATCGTACGTTCAATTTTTCGCTTCAATATAATGGAAGTGAAAGTATTCAGTTTATTCCAATTGGAAAAATTACAGATGTAAAGATGACATCTGACTGGAAAGATCCAAGTCATTTTGGAAATTTCCTTCCACAAGATGAAGGTGAAGAGAAAACCGAGAATAGCGGATTTGAAGCAAATTGGCGCTTATTGAACACGAATCGTTCGTTTTCGCAACAGTTTTTTCAAACCTTACCAAAACTGACTGAGTTTGCATTTGGAACAAAATTTATTATTCCGCTTGACGAATATCAAAAGAGTGAACGTGCTGCAAAATATGGTTTCTTAGTAATTGGATTGACGTTTTTAGTATTCTTCTTAATTCAGACATTAAGCAAAATAAATATTCATCCTTTTCAGTATTTGATGATCGGAATTGCATTGGTAATGTTTTACACCTTATTAATTTCAATTTCAGAACATAGTAGTTTCTTAAAAGCATATTTCATTGCTGGAGTCGCCGTTATTGTGATGATTACACTCTATTCAAAATCTATTTTAAAGTACTGGAAGTTTCCGCTATTTATTGGTGTTTCATTGATCGCATTATACGGATTCATCTTTGTCATTATTCAAATGGAAAGCTATGCATTGCTAGTTGGAAGCGTTGGTTTATTCTTGATTTTAGGATTGGTAATGTTTGTTTCAAGAAAGATAGATTGGCAATTGGACTAATCAGTTGTCGGGTATTAGGTATTGGGTATTAGGTATTAGGTATTAGGTTAATTACACTCAAAACTCATAATTAAAACTAGTTAGTCGGTTAGTTTGGTGAGAGACGATTCCTGACTTCTTGGAAGTCAAGCACTGAGAAGTTCAGGTTTCGTTTTTTCTTTTCAAATTCAAATTTAATTTTAAACACATGAATATTCCATTTTTATATAAATTATTACAAACTGCCAAAATCACGGCGATTTTAAGTTTTTTGGGCGGTACTTTTTTACTGATTTTGTATTTTTATTTTTCAGGATCAAAAACAGTTTTAAGCTTAGGTGTTTATTATGCATTATTTACGTTAATGTTAAATAGCATTTTATTCTTCACATTGATTATCACGTTTATGCATAGCGAAATTAAGCGAAAAAAAATTCTGAAATCATTATTGATAATGGTTATCAATGTTCCGATAGGTTGTTGTTATCTTTTTGCAGTTTTATCCTATCCAATTTAAAAAACACACACATGAATAAACCACTTATAAAACTCAGTTTCATATTACTTTTGATGTTGTCATTGAAAGCAATGTACAGCATCAGTACGTTGGAACAGTTACGTTATTTTATGTATCCAATGATTCCACTTATTGAATTATTTTCGCAAATAGCTTTTGACTGGATTCCTGAAGTTGGGTATAGTTCTTCTTTGAATATCATCATAGAAAAATCGTGTGCTGGTGGTAATTTTTTCATTATATGTTTTGCCTTTTTGAGTTTCAAATTGTGGAAATTTAATAGCTTTTTACAGTTTTCTATTCGGATTCTATTTTTAGGAATTTGCAGTTATTTCATCATGATTTTAGCCAATACAGCTCGTATTGTAAGCGCTATTAAATTGGTTGAATGGGAAATGACCGCAAATTATATAGATCCGAAAACTGCGCATTTGGCACTTGGAAGTATTCTGTATGTGCTTATCCTTCTTTTTATAAATCATCTTATCTCATCAAAATATGCCAACGTTCAAATTTCATAAATCACTCGGGTATTTTTGTACCGTTATTTTATTACAAATCATTTTAGGTTTTTTACTCTATAGCGCATTTAATTCACCTGAAGGAAATTCCTGCGAATGGTCTGCACTTACAGGATATTGGATCGTTTTACAGATCATTACTGTAGGACTTATTTATGCAGATATTTCTAATAAAATTAAACATTGGATTCTTCCATGCACTATTATTGTAGGCTATTTACTTTTGATTCTATTTTTGTTGAATTCCAATATTGCAAGACTAATTCCTAGAGTGAAATCGACTAGTATTAATTACGAATTGCTTCCTTTATACTTTAGTATTCCAGGCATTTTTCATGCTATGCTAGATTTGATTTTCACGTATTTTAAGCCAGATGGAAAGCTCTCTTCAAACCTGCGCAACTTTATGTATGCCTTTTCGGTTCCGATTGGTTTGTATCTTTTTACAATGCTTATTATTCCACTAATAAGAGGCACACATCATATTTATTTTGGGTTAGACGGGTTTTTAGTTCAAGTGATTATTTGCATTGCTATTGCAGCATTTTTGTTTTTCTTTTTGCGAATGATTTTAGGAAATATTATTGGTAGAAATATAAAAAACAATCATTCCTTCATGATTTTACTTTTTGGACTTTTATTTCCGATACTTGGACTTATCGTGAATTTTGAATTTGAAATGTTTGGAGATTTTAATTTCATCATGATATATGTTGCCGTAATTGTAAATGCTATTGGACTGTTTCTGTTATTGAATGATTCTAGTACTACTAAATTTATCGGCTTTTTGTTAGCCTGCTTTGGATTACCATATGTAGTGTATTTCTTCATTGTCTTCTTACCCTTTATTCCAATTTCATTTATTGCATTAATTGCTTTAGGCGCAGGAGTTTTGATGTTGACTCCAACAGTTTTACTGCTTGTACAATTTCAAGTTATGTCAAAGAATTACATGCAAGTTGTAAAGAAGTATGGTAAAGAGAAAGTCCTTTCTTTAGGTGTTTTGTGTGTCTTAATTTTGCCGATTTCATTTGCATTATTTTGCCATAATCATAAAGTGTTATTGGACACAGTAATTGCAGAAACAAATCATTTTGACACAAGTGATCATGAATATAAAGATTTTAATGTAGATAAACTAGCATACATTTTTAAGCAAATGAAAAAGAATCGTCGTAGACTTTCTTTCGGTTCATCTGAACAACGTTTGCCATTATTGTCTATTTACTATGATTGGTATGTGTTTGATAATTTACAATTATCACGACAAAAAACTATTGAGATTAATCGTTTGTTTTTGGGAGATATAACACATACATTTTCTGGCTATCGTCCGCCAGAAACTTTAACAGCTTCTGTAAAATATACGTATAAAACTGAATACGTAGCCAAAGGAGATTTTTATAAAACACAGGTTGATTTTGCAATTACAAATTTAGATAATGTCGGTATGCGCGAATTTCGTTCAGAATTCACTTTACCAAAAGACGTTTTTATTAGTGATTATTATTTAGATATTGGTGAAGAACGCGTACATGGAATTTTAGCCGAAAAGCAAGCTGCTAATTGGATTTATGAGCAAATTACCAACCAACGTCGCGATCCAGGAATTTTACAATATCTGTATGATGATGTGCTTTCATTAAAAGTATATCCTTTTTTGAAGAATGAAACACGCACGACAGGATTTACATTGTATCACAAAAATTCAGTTCATTTTTCATTGAATGAAACGCCAATTTCCATTGATGTAAAACCATTGTCGCAAAACGTAACCGAAATTGCTACGAATGCTTTTTATATTCCTAGTACACTTAAAGAAAATCTACCAAAAGTTGAAGCGCCAATTCGATATTATTTTTTAGTTGACAATACAACAAAAGGTACAACAGAACGCGCACAATTTGAAAGTGATTATGAACTTTTAGACAACACTATTAAAGAGCATGCGCAAGTATTGTATGTAGATGCAGACGTGAATTGGAAAACGCCAACAACGCCAAAGAATTCGGGTTTTAATTTGTTGAAAGCTGTTTCTCAGATTCAATATGCACATCAAGATCAAAAGAGCATTCCGTTTGTTGTTGTATATGCTTCCAATCAGAATCGCTTTTACGGAAAATATACTTCTTGGGAGTTAAAAAACATGTTTCCATATGACAATTTTATAGAATATAAATCATGGAATCAACAAGTATTTCCTGCGTTGGAATTTGGAGAGTTTTCAAGAAATGGAAAGTCGTGTTATGTTCCAAAAGACAATTTACCCTCGTTAGTTTCCTTTGATAAAACTGCTGACTTTACTATTGAATCAACTTCTAATGCATTTTTGAATGCGTTACAATTACGTTTGTTTCATGATATAAATGATTTGAATCCAAAACAGCAACGAACACGTTGGTTAGATGGCTTACGCCAGAGTTTTTCTCAGAATATTTTAACACATAGTACAACCTATATTTCACTTGAAAATAAAGAACAGGAAGCACGTTTATTGAAAAAGCAAGAAGAAATCATGAATGCTTCTCCTATTGAAAAAGCTGGCACTGAAGCACAACAAATGAGCGAACCGTATTTCTGGATATTATTAATGCTGTTTTTTATCTACATCGGTCGACAACAATTTTTACAACATAAAAACACAGAAATACTATGAATTTACAAGGTTATAAATTGAATCAGTTTTTAATGCTGAATAGTCTATTCTGCGTTTTATTGTTGTTACTGCGTGTGTATGTTACCCGAAGTTTGTTTTATAGTTTCTTAGTCTGGAATTTATTTTTAGCGGCAATTCCGTATTTTATTTCTACAGCGTTATCTAACACTATTTGGCTAAAAAAACAAACACTAGTATTGCTTGTTATTTTAGGAATTTGGTTGTTGTTTTTACCAAATGCTCCGTACCTTATTACCGATTTGATGCATTTGCGACATGCAAAATCTTCATTGTCTTGGTTAGATCCTTTTATGTTGTTTGCTTTTGCTTGGAATGGTTTGATTTTAGGTTTATTATCAATGCATCAAGTATATCAAATTTTAGCTTCTAAATGGAATCGAACTGTTGCCAAACGTTTGTTGTTTGTGGTTGTCTTTTTGTGTGGTTTTGGTATTTATTTAGGAAGATTTCAACGTTGGAATTCATGGGAATTGTTTAGTGATCCTATTATTTTATTGAAAGATTGTTTATATAGTTTTTCTAATCCTGCATACAGAACACGTACGCTAGGAATTACCTTAGGATTTGGATTTTTCTTGTGGATTTTATTTTTAACAACAACTTCATTTTTCAACATAAAAAAAGCATCTCGTGAGTGAGATGCTTTTCTATAGATTCAAACTTGATATTCAACTAACAACCTGGATCTACGATAAGGTCAATACTGCCTGTTGAAAAACAACCAGTACTAATATCATATACTCTATAAAATATAGTTTGTGGATCAGAAATATTTGTATATGTAGGAGGTAATGCATTTACATCATCATCAGCATCTTGTTGCGTTTCATGGTAAGTTACTTCATACGCTCCTTGTCCTTGCACAATTTGTGCATCTAAACTTTGTAGATTAAATGTTCCAATACCATCTCCATTTCCATCACACACCGTAAGACTTAAACCTGCTGGGCCAACTGGTGTCTGATTTACAATTAAATCTAATGTTGATATTTGCACTATTCCTGAGCTTTCTATTCTAACAAAAAGTATAAAGCCGTTTCCCACGGTTGCTGGTGAAGCTAACGGAGCAATATTTGCATCAGCATCAGCTTGTGTTTGATGGTAACTTACGGTTCCTGTAGATCCAATTAAATAATAACTATCCATAGAAGTTAAATCAAAAACTCCTACTCCATTTTGATCACCACAGGCTTCTAAAGTTCCTGTTTGCGGGAAGTTTCCGCTAGTATCATTATCATATATCGCTACCGTTCCTTGCACGGTTGTATTACTTGTATTTCCACTAGTAACAGTCGCAGTTACTGTAAATTCTTCCAAAGACTCTACATCAAGATCATCAATAATTGGAATGGAGAATGATAAGGAGAGACTTCCAGCCGGAATAGTTACCGTCATAATAGTATTTACATAATCATCTGGACTCGTAGCGGTATCATCTGTAGTTGTAATATTTATTGTGGTATCTGAGTTGCTCGCATGATCTAAATAGACTTGTAAATCAGCAGTTCCTACAGCTTCATGTACTGAAGCTATATATGTCATTGATAGTTCTGGCATGTTAGGATCATTTGGATCATTCGGATCACTAGTTCCACTAGGAACTTGATTTGTAGCTGGGTTGTCAACACCTGTTGTTTCTTCACAATCTGTTAATCCATCCCCGTCACTATCTTCATGAATGACATATAAATATAACATTCCAATATCCGTTTGTTCTGTAATAATATTTGTTGCTCTTACAAAAATCACTTCTCCATTATTTATCACATTTGAAAGTGCAGTACTATATGAAGAACCTAATGGACTTGTATTATTTTGAGCATCTACTTCAGTTTGAAAGAAAGTATATGTATGTAAATCGTTTCCAAATTCTGTAACAACTGCATCTAAGTCAAACACTATTGGATCGCAACCTGTACCCATAATTTCTGCTGAGAATACTACAACATCTAACTCATCTAAGTAATCAGGAATTTGATCGCCATCACTATCGTCATTTGTTGGATCACCATCTCCATCATAATCTTCATCAGCAGTATTTACACCATCGCCATCATCATCTGCATCTTGATAGTTTGGTATACCATCATCATCAGTATCGTCATTTGACAAATCATTATCTCCATTTATATCTTCAAATGAATCAAAAATTCCATCACCATCTGTATCAACAAACCCTGTACATGAACTTAATGCTCCTAAATCTAAAGTAGCATCTCCTGATAGAGTTCCTGTAAGAACTGACGTTACTTGATTATTAGCAATATCTACTCCTTTTATCGAATAATCTATTGTTCCACAATATGTAACTGGGTATTCAAATGTTCCATCTGTTACGGGAATTATTACTGTTGAATCACCTAAAAAGAGTTGCATATAACCATCTGTTACATTTTCTCCATCACAAGTAACAAATGTTCCTGAAAGCGTTGTTGTATTTTGGTTATTTGCACTAACAGTTATTGTTGTAGTTGTGTCTGTTGTAAATGGTCCAATGGTTGTTGTAAATGATTCTCCATCACATGAAACCCCAGGAACTATTACTGTAAGTTCTTCTCCAGATGGTACTAATCCACATTCAACTCCATTAGCATTTGTATAACCATATGTTCCTGTTGAGTTTAATAATGAAGAGTATAAATCGACAGGTGTAAAAGACATCGGATTTCCGTTTTCATCTATTAATTCAATACATAGATATACAGATGGATAAGGATAATCGTAATTCCAGAATGAAAAGTGACTTACATCTCCAACATATTTATTTCCTTGCAAAGTAGCTTCTCCTTCTTCTACCCAATATCCTTCTGTTTCATCAAAATGCCATAGTGGAATTGTTGCTGGCGGATTTGAAGCATTTGCAGCTAGAGGCATCGAAATTTGTGATGTACTTCCTTCTGCTAGTTGTAATTCTTCTCCTGAACCACTTTTAAGCTCAACAGCTAACATTCCATATGTTTCTAAAGCAACAGCCGCTCCATTTGCATCTTGTGCAAATAACATTCCTGGCATCATTGCTTCCATATTTTCATCGTCTGGACTTAGATGTTTTAAAATTACGCTTACATCTCCGCTATATGCAGAACCATCTGATTTTATGAAGTTTCCATCAAACACAACTTCAGTTCCATTAGGTAAATTTACGGTGGCTTCTTGTCCAGTATTAATCGTAGCAATTATGTCTTCTTTCAATAACATAATCTCAACACGATTCACTTCAGATGCAGAAGGAGCCAATGCTCTTGATCCAAAAATGTATCCGTCTTTTTCTGCTGTGATGTATGCAAACTTTTCATATGCCGTAGCATCTTCTATTGAGAATATTCCGAAAAGATCTGTAGAAGCTATTGTGTTTCCAACACGAATTGTTGCTCCTTGTATTGGTTCATTTTGCTCATTTACAACACGACCTAAAAAACGTGCGGTAATTGTTGTTCCAAAGTTTTCTTCGAAATTGGTATTTACTGGTAGTGGCTCATTTTCTGTAATTGTAGAGTTGTCATCATTCTCACAAGAGAAAAAACTCAATACAAATACACAAAATACTAACGAGAGTAATTTTTTCATAAGTTAATCGGTTTTGTTGTCTTTGTAATTATAACAACCAAACTTATAAAACTCCTACAAAAAAAATTGATCCGTTTTTATTTACCAGCTACATAATCCGTTAGATATGCATATCGTTCAGTAAGTTTTCCATCGGAAGTTGTCATTCTAGCTCTCGCCAATACGCCATCTTTATCTCCATTGAAAAAAGCAGGAATTACATGCTGTAAAAACATTTCTCCAAAACCTTCACTTGCATCTTTTGGTAGTTCGCATGGAAGGTTATCAACCGCCATTACTGTGATTGCTCCTTTAGCATTAAAATCAACTTCTTTTTCTGTATTTGCATCATATCCATAAAAAGGATCAGCAATTGTAGAAGAACGAATAGTACTTGCTACTGGGCCGTCAATATCACAAGAAATATCAGCTATTAAGTTGATTTTGAATTCAGGATGTTTGGCATCTTCACGAGTGAATAAGTATGGTGCGCCATCACCATAAAAATGTCCTGCTATAAAAAAGTCTGTTGTTTTTGCATATGGCATAAAATTACTTTCATAACCGCTTGGGTCTTTGTAAAACTCATATTTATCTCCAGCTTTTCCATCGACACGCTTGTTGTATTCCATCACATCAATTAGGCAATATACAGGTTCTGTGAAATCAGATGTTAAGTATACTGTATCTGTCACTTCTTTAATTCCTAGATGATCAAGAATTTCTTTAGCTCCGTAAGCAACTTTTCCAGTTCCTGATAATACAATTTTGATATTTGGAAGTTGAATTTTATCTAATTCTTTTTTGACAGCATTCAAATCTGCAAGGTTTTCAACTTTTGGCAATTCAAACAATCCATCTCGTAAACCTAATGCACGAAAACCATTATATGCTCCAACAAGTCCTGCATAACGTCCAAAACCTATTAAACGTCCGCCATTATCTTTGGTAATAACTTCATGATCATACATTTCAATGTTTTTAGCTAACATTGCTTGTAATAATTTACGATTGTATGGTTGCTTTTTTATGGTATGCGAAAAGTAAAAGTATTTTTTATTTGGAATTAAATGTTCAATTGGCACTTCTTTTACACCGATCATTACATCACAATCTGACACATCATTTAAAACTTCAAATCCTTTTTCCGCGTAAGCGTTATCAGAAAACACACGAATATCAGATGATTCAACTTTAAAAGTTGCTTCTGAAAATTGTGTTTTAGCTTCTGCTAATTTTTCTGGAGAGAATACTACGCGTCTATCTGGTGGATTTTTACGTTCTTTTATGATGGCAAATTTCATATGCATTTTTTTTAGTTCTCAGTAATAATAGTAACTGACATGGTTAAGTTTGGTATATTTTTTGCTCTAAAGTAATAGTATTAATGCAAAAAACACAAAACTATTAAAAATTGTGTTATGTTTGCTATCCTTTTTGGATTTAGACAAAAAGTTCTTTAACATATTGGGGTCGACTGGTTTTGACAGCGAGTCGAATTGGAGTGTAAGCACGTCGAGCGCTGAGAAATAGCTCGTAAATCTCATATTTCACACTTTTTAAATGGCGAAAATAACTACGCTTTAGCTGCATAATCCGAATTATAGTAAGATTAGCCTCAGTTTCCGTTAGACGGAAAAGCTGAATGTCTCCTGGTAGCCCTTGTTGATGGCGACCAATTTAGAGACACCATAAAAGTCAACATCGAGACTACGTAACTTCGCCGTAGTTTTTACAATTAAGAAGATAAGCTAGTAGTGGGCGGTTTTTGGTCAGCTATTAGTCGAAAATTAAACAAGAACTAAGCGTGTAGAAAGCATTTTAATTGCTTGTTTGGACGAGAGTTCGATTCTCTCCGACTCCACTTCAAGAGAATTATCATAGAAATTATGGTAATTCTCTTTTTTATTTCCGCTCAAATCACTTGATATATTTGTGATTATTAAAGTAAGAAAGAGATTTAAAGCTTATACTTAAATATGAAATAATTAAAATCTTATAATTTAATATTTAAAAGAACCAACCCGATCAACTTTCTGAATTCCAACACTTTAACCAACGCATCAATAATTCACTGATTTACATTTAGTGAATTATATTACTATCATATTCTAAAAATTCGGTTAAATACGTACAAATTAATTATGTTTGTAAGGATTAACAATGAATTAAAACGATGAAAAAACAATTAACTATTCTATTAGCAATTTTTTGTTCTGCATTTATGTTTGGACAAAAAATGAAAGTAAAAAAAGGAAACTTTGATTTTATAAAAGGTCAAAAAGAAATCAATGTAGAGTTCGTATATGACAATATGAAAATCCTGAAGAAAAACTTGACCAATGAACAATATATGGCAGAACATTCTGCTGATTTAGAGAAAAAATCAAGAGGAAAAGGAAAAGCTTGGAAAAAGAGTTGGATGGCAAGTAGAGAACTTATCTATGCTCCTAAGTTTTTAGAATTAATGAACAGATACCTTTACGAAAAAAAAGGTGTAAGTTTCGAAGAAGATCTTCCTAATGCAAAATATACACTGATTGTAGAAACCGTATGGGTATATCCAGGTTGGAATGCTGCTGTAATGAGACAACCAGCAAAGGTAAGTACTGTACTTAGATTTGTAGAAACAGCTAACAGAGACAATGTATTATTAGAAATTACTAGTAAAAAAGCTCCTGGAAACAGGTTTGGCGGAACATTTAGTAATGAAGACCGTATTGGTGAAGGATATGCTAAAACTGGAAAGTCACTAGCAAAAAAGATTATGAAAAAAGCGTTTTAATAAAACGAACTTTTATAAATATAGTACAAGCGAATAA
Organism: Kordia sp. E; assembly: GCF_056033805.1. Taxonomy (NCBI): domain Bacteria; kingdom Pseudomonadati; phylum Bacteroidota; class Flavobacteriia; order Flavobacteriales; family Flavobacteriaceae; genus Kordia; species Kordia sp. E. The sequence continues at coordinate 133,729 of NZ_JBRASR010000003.1, read as the reverse complement.
CTTAAAGTTATTCGCTTTTTTCGTTTTCCATATCTATCAAATGTGCTACCGTTTTAATCAATCGATGATGTTTAGTCACAAAAGGATTGCTTTTATCCCAAACATAACCTGCTAACACAGCACATATCTGCCTTTTAATCTCTGGATTCTCTGGGCGATGAAAAAATAATTTCTGTAAATTCCCTGTATACCACTCTTTCACATAAGAAGCAAAGACATTTACACCTTCTTTGATATATCCTGTATATTCAGTTTCCCAATCTACCTTTTCACCATTCAACTCTTTTGCTGTTAACTTTGCAGCTAATAAAGCTGATTCTGTAGCAAATGTTACTCCTGATGAAAATACAGGATCTAAAAACTCTGCACTATTTCCTGTAAGCGCATATCGTTTTCCGTATAATTGCTTCACTGATTTGGAAAAATTTTTAATCAATACAGGATCAAATAGAAAATCTACTCCTTTAAAGCGTTCATAAAAATAATCTGAATGTTTTAATAGCTGTGTTAATTTTTCTGAAGTATCTCCTTCAAAAGAATCTAAAAATGCTGTAGGACCAACATAACCAATGCTCGTTACTCCATTAGAAAAAGGAATTACCCACAACCATGTTTCTGTATCGATAACATCAAATGTAATCAAAGTTCCTTCTTCTCCTTCTGGTCTATGAATGTCTTTTACATGCGTAAAAATAGAAGAATGCATTGGTAACTCGGAAGGCTTTTCTAAATCTAACAATCTAGGTAATACTCTTCCATAACCACTAGAATCAATAATATGCTTTGCTTTAATTACTTGTTGATTTCCTTGTGTATCTTTTATTGTAACAATAGCAAACTCTTCTTCAAAATCTACAGCAATTACTTCTTGCTGGAAAGCAACATCTATTCCTTTTCGAATTAATTCTTCTGCCAAAGCATTATCAAAATCTGCACGCGGCACTTGCCATGTCCAATCCCAACCTTCAGTATGTTTTTTACTAAAATCAAAATTACATACCTGTGATCCTTTAAGAAATCGTGCTCCAGATTTTATTTCAAAGTTTTGTGCTTTCAAACAATCTAGCAAATCTACTTCTTCAAAATGGTCCATACAACGTGGTAATAAGCTCTCTCCTATTACAAATCGTGGAAAAATATTTTTTTCTACAACTTTTACTTGAAAACCATTTTTATGTAAATAAGCAGCTGCGACACAGCCTGAAGGGCCAGCTCCAATCACTAAAACATCAACATATTCATCATTCATAGTACCTCTATAAGTATAGATTCGTTAATTATTATAAATTTGCATTCCAAAATAACTATTTTACTTTTAGTTATTAAAATAATATTCATTAAAAGTTTGAGTAATTTATAGATGTTAACACTTAAGGGGAAATTAGAAATACACGATTTTTATAGCGCCATATTTCAGGATGAATCGATTGCAGTAGACGATAGTGTTCTTGCCATTGTAGAAGAGAGTTTTAATTTTTTAAAAGAATTTTCTGAAAATAAGATTATTTATGGCGTAAATACTGGGTTTGGGCCAATGGCTCAATACCGAATTAATGATGAAGAAAGAAATCAATTGCAATTTAACCTGATTAGAAGTCATGCTTCTGGAACAGGAAACCCAATTCCTCCTATGTACGTTAAGGCAGCTATGCTAGCGCGATTAAATACATTGTGTTTAGGAAAGTCTGGAGTACATAAATCTGTAATAGATGTGATGATTACTTTAATCAATAAAAACATAACTCCACTTATCTATGAACATGGTGGTGTTGGTGCAAGTGGCGATTTGGTACAATTGGCACATTTAGCCTTAACTCTTATTGGTGAAGGTGAAGTATTTCAAAACGGAACACGCAAAGACACCAAAGAAGTTTTTGAAAAAGAAAACCTTGCTCCTATTACAGTTGCACTAAGAGAAGGACTTGCTTTAATGAATGGAACCTCTGTAATGACAGGTGTTGGATTGGTTAATACTATCTACACCAGAAGATTATTAAATTGGATGATTACTGCTTCTTGTGCTATCAATGAAATCGTAAAAGCATATGACGATCATTTATCTTATGAGCTAAATCATGCAAAAAAACATATTGGTCAGCAAGAAATTGCGAAACAAATGCGAACGCACTTAAAAGATAGTACTTTGACCAGAAAACGAGAAGAGTATCTTTATAGTGATCAATCTGAAATAACTGTTTTTAAAGAGAAAGTACAAGAATATTATTCATTAAGATGTGTACCTCAAATACTTGGACCAGTATTAGACACACTAAACAATGTTGAAAAAATCTTAATAGAAGAAGTAAACTCTGCAAATGACAACCCAATAGTAGACGTTCAGAAAAAACACGTATATCACGGTGGGAATTTCCATGGAGATTATGTATCTTTAGAAATGGACAAACTAAAAATTGTAGTAGCCAAAATGTCCATGTTAGCAGAACGTCAATTGAATTATTTATTAAACTCAAAATTAAACAATATACTTCCTCCATTTGTAAACCTTGCCAAACTAGGATTAAACTTTGGTATGCAAGGTGTACAATTTACAGCGACCTCAACCACAGCTGAAAACCAAATGTTATCAAATCCTATGTATGTACATAGTATTCCGAATAACAATGACAATCAAGATATTGTAAGCATGGGAACTAATGCAGCCATGGTTACTAAAAAAGTTATCGAAAATGCTTTTGAAGTTGTCGCAATCGAATTAATTACAATTATTCAAGCCATAGAATATTTGGGTGTACAAGATGAGGTTTCTTCAAATACAAAAAAGATGTATGATGCTATTCGTAAAATAGTTCCAGTCTTTAAAGAAGATGTGGTGATGTATCCATATGTAAACCAAGTAAAGAACTATATTATTAATAATAAAAACGATTAAAAATAATGAAACTCAAATACTTATTTTTTTCAATCACATTGTTGTATATAAGTAGTCTATTTTCTCAAGAACTAGCATTGGTTAGAGAAGGTGACAAATTTGGCTACATTAATAAAACGGGCGACTATGCTATTGAAGCTCAATTTAAAAAAGCAAGAAGTTTTTCTGATGGAATGGCTATTATTCTAAAAGACGGAAAATGGGGTGCCATAAACGCAAAAGGAGAATGGATTATTCAACCTGAATATGATCGCATCAAAGAATTCAATTCTGGCTTTGCCTTAGCATATAAAGACAAAGTATGGAATTATATTGATAAATCAGGAAAAATTTTAGAAACACCAATACCTGACAAATATTACGATTTTAATGATGGCGTTGCGCTCTTTAGAAAAGGTGATAAAATAGGATTACTCGACACCAATGGAAAACTAATACTTGAACCTACATATGACAAAATTATGGCTTTCAATGATGGGCATGCAAAAGTGTTGAATGAAAAAAAGTGGGGAATTATAAATAGCAAAGGAGAAATTGTCATACCTATTGAGTATTTTAAGATTGGAATTTACAATGAGAATGCTACTTGGGCTAAAAAAGGAAAGAAAGGGAAAACTTTAGGACTTATTGCTAACAAGAAATTTACTCCGCTAACTGATATTGATAGAGTGTGGAATTTTAATGAAAACTCTAAAATGGCTAGAGCCGAATCTGATAAAAAAATTGGTTATATCAACGCAAAAGGAGAATGGGTTATAGAACCTACCTACAAAAAAGCAAGAAACTTTAATCATGGTTTAGCGCCTGTCCACAATGGTGATAATTGGGGATACATCAATGAAAAAGGAGAAACAATAATTCTTTTTCAATATCATGATGCTGAAACTTTTTCAAACGATGGATTAGCTCCCGTAAAAAACAAAAAATGGGGATTTATAAATACATCTGGACAAATTGTAATACCATATAAATATACAATCACAGTTGGTTTATCATTCATGAAAAAAGATGCTCAAAAAGGTTTTATCAATGGATTGGCTAGAGTGAAATACAATAAAAAATGGGGATTCTTAACTACCGAAGGAAAAGTACTCGGAGATAAATGGTATAAGAATGCTGAATTATTTATAAATACGAATGAATAGTACATTTTAATGAAGAAAAATACAATCGAAAAAACAAAATATGCATTAGTAACTGGTGGCTCTAGAGGAATTGGAAGTGCAGTCTGTATTCAATTAGCTAAAGAAACTGATTACGAAATTTTAATCAATTACCGAAGTAACAAAGAAGCTGCTACTAAAACATTAGAAGAAGTAAAAGCTGTTGGAGGAAAAGGACAATTATTACAATTTGATGTTGTAGATGCAACTGATGTAAAAACAACATTAGACAATTGGCATGAAGCTCATAAAGATGCTATTATAGAAGTAATTGTAAACAACGCAGGAATCACCAAAGATGGTTTGTTTATGTGGATGAAACATGAAGATTGGACAAACGTCATTGATACAAGCTTACAAGGTTTCTTCAATGTTACGAATCATTTAATACAAAAACTATTAGTACATAGATATGGTCGCATTATCAATATGGTTTCTGTTTCTGGACTCAAAGGAACTCCAGGGCAAACCAATTATTCTGCCGCCAAAGGAGCTGTAATAGCTGCTACAAAAGCATTAGCGCAAGAAGTTGCAAAAAGAAACATCACGGTAAATGCTGTTGCCCCAGGATTTATAAAAACTGATATGACTAGTGAATTAAACGAGAAAGAACTCAAAAAATTAATTCCCGCAAACAGATTTGGAGAAGCAGAAGAAGTTGCGCATGCAGTTACTTTCTTAGCCTCTAAAAATGCATCCTACATAACTGGCGAAGTCATAAATATTAATGGAGGAATTTACTCGTAAATTAATTAGTGTCTGATTGGAAACAGACAATTTTTACAAGTTGAATTATTTTTGATGTAATTTGCATTTACTTTTTATGAGTTGATGCCTTAGCATCAATCGATTAAAAATAAATGTGAAGGATAGAAAAAGAAACAAATTTAATAGTGTTGTGTTTCCGATCAGACACTAATTATAAAACGTAAGCATGTGAAAAGAGTTGTAATCACAGGAATGGGAATATATTCGTGTATAGGTAAAAACTTAGAAGAAGTAAAAACATCGTTATATAACGGAACATCTGGTATTGCCTTTGATGAAGGAAGAAAAGAATTCGGATATCGTTCATGTCTAACAGGAATGGTTGCGGAACCTAACTTAAAGAAACTACTATCTAGACGTCAACGTATTAGTTTAGGACAAGAAGCAACGTACGCTTATGTTGCCACACTTGAAGCTTTAAAAAATGCAAACATCGATCAAGAATTTCTTAACACAAATGAAGTAGGTATTCTTTATGGAAATGACAGTACTGCAAAATCAGTAATTGAGTCTGTAGACAAAATCAGAGAAAAAAGGGACACAACTTTAGTAGGTTCAGGAGCTATTTTTAAAGGAATGAACTCTACTGTTACAATGAACCTTTCTACGATTTTCAAACTCACAGGAGTCAATTTTACCATAAGTGCAGCTTGTGCGAGTGGTTCTCATGCTATAGGAATGGCATATCAACTTATAAAAAGTGGTATGCAAGACTGTATTATTTGTGGTGGAGCTCAAGAAATAAATCAACTTGCAATGGGAAGTTTTGACGGATTGGGTGTTTTTTCCACCAATATTGAAGATCCTTCTAAAGCATCTCGTCCTTTTGATGCTAACCGAGATGGATTAGTTCCAAGTGGTGGTGGCGCAACACTTATTGTTGAAAGTTACGAATCTGCTGTCAAAAGAGGTGCTAACATTTTAGGTGAAATCATCGGATATGGTTTCTCTTCAAATGGAGAACATATCTCTACTCCAAATGTAGATGGGCCATCAAGAGCAATGAAAAAAGCTATTCAACAAGCAAATATTGATACCTCAACAATTGATTATGTAAATGCACATGCAACTTCAACTCCAGTTGGAGATGCAAACGAAGCAAAAGCTATATTTGATGTATTTGGAGAAAACGGGCCACATGTAAGTTCTACCAAGTCAATGACAGGGCACGAATGCTGGATGGCTGGCGCTAGTGAAGTAATTTATTCTATGCTAATGATGCAGCATTCTTTCGTCGCTCCAAACATCAATCTTGAAACTCCTGACGAGGACGCAATCAAATTAAATTTAGTTAGTAAAACCTTAGATAAAAAAATTGATGTATTTTTGTCGAATTCTTTTGGATTTGGAGGAACAAATTCAGCATTAATAATAAAAAAATATAAAAGTTAGAAGATGAATAAAGAAGTTATTATTGAGAAGATAAACGACTTTCTTATAGATGAATTTGAGGTTGAAGCAGAAGATATTTCACCTGAAGCAAACTTAAAAGAGACTTTAGAGCTAGACAGTCTTGACTTTGTTGATTTAGTAGTTGCTATTGAAGCAAACTTTGGAGTAAAACTGGTTGGAGAAGATTTTGTAGGAGTTGAAACACTACAAGATTTTTATGATTTAATTGAAAGAAAAATTAGTTAAAAATAGCTTTCGCGATGGCTGCTGAATGGAAAGGAAAGTCCAGAGGTTCTGTTTTAGGATACAAAATATTTGTCTTTTGTATTAAAAAACTAGGAATACGATCAGCTTATTTTATACTATATTTCGTTGCTGCATATTTTTGTCTTTTCGCAAGAAGTAGTTCAAAAGCAAGCTATTATTATTTTCGCAAACGCCGCAAATACTCTCCCTCAAAAAGTATTGTGAAAATATATCAAAGCTATTACAAATTTGGTCAAACAATACTAGACAAGGTTGCTATTTCATCAGGATTAAGGGATAAATTTACCTATCATTTTGATGGTATTGATCAATTAAGAGAATTACTAAAACAGCAAAAAGGAGGCATCCTAATTAGTGCGCATGTAGGTAATTTTGAAATTGCAGAACACTTCCTAAATGAACTAGATGAAAACCCAGCTATCAGTCTATTAACAACTGATTCTGAGCATAGAGCAATAAAAGAATATCTTGATAGTGTAACTGTAAAATCTAATATAAAATTTATCATCATAAAAGATGATCTTTCGCATATATTTGAAATCAATGCTGCATTATCTAGAAATGAATTAATTTGTATTACTGGCGATCGATATGTGCAAGGAGCGAAACATTTAACAGCTTCACTATTAGGAAAAGAAGCAAAATTCCCTGCTGGACCTTTTTTAATAGGATCAAGATTAAAAGTTCCTGTAGTGTTTGTTTACGTGATGAAAGAAACTAGCAAACATTATCATCTATATGCTAGAACAACAGAAGTTAAACACAGAGATGCGCAAGGTTTGCTAAATAAATACACAGAAAATGTTGAGTGGATTCTTGACAAATATCCTTTACAATGGTTCAATTATTTTGATTTTTGGGATGATATAAATTAATGAGAAACACATGAACGTACTTAAAGAGAAAATAACAGATTCAGCTACTATATTGAAGCTCATTCCTCAAAGACCACCAATGGTTATGATTGACGCTTTGGTATATTATGATGAATCAAAAGTAATTTCTGGATTTACCGTTTCAGAAAACAATCTCTTTGTTCAAAAGACTGAATTTACAGAACCAGGACTCATAGAACACATGGCACAAACTGTTGCTTTATATACTGGATATCATTTCTATATCAACAACATGCAAGCTCCAGAAGGATATATTGGCGCTATAAAAGGAGTTGAAATTAGTAAACTACCAAAAATTGGAGATCAACTTGAAACGGAAGTAGTTATTTTACAAGAAATCATGGGCGTAACTTTAGTGAAAGGAACAACACGATTACATGGAGAAGTCATCATGACTGCACAAATGAAAACTGTATTGAAAAAATAACGTTGATGAAGAAAAAAGAACTTGGAACTGCAACAAAATTTACAGAAACGTATGATATTCGAGTGCGATTCAATGAAACTGATCCGCTAGGAATTGTATGGCATGGCTATTATATTCACTATTTTGAAGATGGTAGAGAAGCTTTTGGACGTAAATATGGCATCTCTTATCTTGATGTAAATAGAAACGGATACGCAACACCTATTGTAAAATCATCTTCTGATCATAAACTTCCATTACGATATGGTGACGTTGCTACCATAGAAACTACATATATAAACACACCTGCTGCAAAAATGATATTTTCATATAAAATTATGAACGCAGAAGGAAAAGTAGTTTGTACTGGTACTACTGTTCAAGTATTTGTAGATGATAAAGGAGAATTATCGCTTACAAATCCTGAGTTTTATGAAGCTTGGAAACAACAAATGAACCTAGTATAAGTATCTTATGAGAGCAGTATACTGTACGGCAAATAACATTGTATCACCTTTAGGGTTTGACAGCGCAACAAATAGCAATCAAGTTGCGCAAGAAAACGCTGGAATTACATTACAGTCTGATACAAATCTATTAGCAACGCCTTTTTATGCTTCTATCATAAATAATAATACACTTACAGAAGCTTTTCAAGAAATAGATGATCCGTCACTATACACGAAGCTTGAAAAAATGATGATACTATCTTTAAAAGATACTATCGCAAAAGCTTCTTTTACAATCACAGAAAAAACAGCATTAATTGTTTCCACTACAAAAGGAAATATTGATGTATTGCATTCTAAAAATAATGGATTCTCACCAAATAGAGCATATTTACCTGTATTAGGAAATACAATAAAATCTTTTTTTGGATTTCAAAATGAACCTATCATTGTTTCCAATGCTTGTGTTTCTGGGATTTTAGCAGTCGCTGTAGCAAAACGACTCATTCAAAATAACAATTATGATAATGCATTCATCGTAAGTGGTGATCTAGTTTCAGAATTCACCTTATCAGGATTCAATGCATTTCAAGCTATTAGTGATATTCCTTGTCAACCATTCTCTAAAAACAGAAAAGGTATTACTATAGGAGAAGCCGCAGCTTCTATTGCTATCACAGCAGAAAAAACAACAGATGCCATTCAAATCATTGGAGACGGTTCATGCAATGATGCAAATCATATTTCTGGACCTTCAAGAAATGGTGAAGGGTTATTCAGAAGTATTCAATCAGCAATAAAAGAAGCTAACATCACAGCCGAAGATATAGACTATATTTCCGCGCACGGAACTGCAACTCTTTACAATGATGAAATGGAAGCTATTGCTTTCAACAGAGCAAACTTGCATACGATTCCTGTAAATAGTCTAAAAGGATATTATGGACATACTTTAGGAGCTTCAGGATTATTAGAAGCTATTATTGGAATTCATAGTATGAAAAACAATATAGTATACACATCACTAGGCATAGATGAACTTGGAGTTTCTAAACCTATTAATATCATAAAAGAAACAAAACAAAAAAACATACAAACCTTTTTAAAAACTGCCTCTGGTTTTGGAGGTTGTAATACAGCTGTACTTTTTAAAAAATAAAAACATATTGAATAACGATTTATACATAACGAATTATTGCCACATTAAAAACAATACAATTGTTGTTGATGGGAAAGAAATTGCCACAAAAGAAAGTGATCTTTCATGTGCTGAATTTCTTAAGCAAGTGTATAAAGAACATGTCAATGATTATGCTAAATTCTTTAAAATGGATACTGCTAGTAAGCTATCTTTTATAACTGCTGAATTTTTATACAATCAAGTAAATCTATCAGCAACAGCGAAAGAAAACATGGCGATTGTATTATCTAACAAAAGTGCTAGTTTAGATACTGATAGAAAACATCAAGAAACAATCAATGATAAAGATGCCTACTATCCTAGCCCAGCAATTTTTGTATACACGTTGCCCAATATAGGAATTGGAGAAATTAGCATCAGGCATCAAATATTAGGTGAAAATGCTTTTTTCGTATTTGATTCATTCAATGCAAAAACACTATCGCAATATGCTGAGTCTTTAATTCATGCAAAAAAAAGTACAGATATATTATGCGGTTGGGTAAATGTTGATCAAGACGAATACGAAGCATTTATGTATCTTGTCAACCAAGAAGGCACACACAAACACACAGAAGAAAACATTAATACATTATATCAAAAAAACAAATGGAAGCATTAAAACTAGAACTGAAAGAGAACATTATTGAGCAATTAAATTTAGAAGATTTTTCGGTTGCTGATATTGCAGATGACGATGCCTTATTTGGAGATGGATTAGGTCTAGACTCCATTGATGCTTTAGAGTTAATTGTAATGCTAGATAAAAATTACGGTATCAAACTAACAGATCCGACAGAAGGAAAAGAAATTTTTAAATCTATTGAAGTTTTAGCAACATATATTACAGCTAATAGAACTAGATAATATGGCAAAACAAGGTGTTGCAATTACTGGAATGGGAATCATTTCTTCTATAGGAACTACTGTAGAAGAAAACTTGCACGCGCTTGTATCTTCCAAAAAAGGAATTGCTCCTATTGTTCATATTCAAACGCGACATAAAGACTCCATTAAAGTTGGCGAAGTGCTGCAAACTAATGAAGAATTAGCTGCACAACTCAATTTACCAACAGACAATAATTATTCTAGAACAGCATTATTAGGTTGCATTGCTGCCAAACAAGCTATTGCGAATGCAAATAGTACTGATTTTGAAAAGTATCGTACAGGTTTAATTTCTGCAACAAGCGTTGGCGGAATGGACATGACGGAAAAATATAGTGCCAGTTTTTTATCTGATACAGAAAGTCAAAAATACATCACGAGTCACCATGCTGGCGATAGTACTCAGAAAATTGCATTACAATTAGGAATCACAGATTATACAACAACGATTAGTACTGCTTGTTCTTCTGCTGCAAATGCAATTATGTTAGGCGCACGCTTGATTAAAGCTGGAAAACTAGATCGTGTTGTTGTTGGAGGAACAGATTGTTTATCAAAATTCACCATAAACGGATTCAATACATTACTTATTCTATCTGACACAGATTGCAAACCATTTGACGCAGACAGAAAAGGATTGAACTTAGGAGAAGCTGCAGCTTTCTTAGTACTAGAATCTGATGCAATAGTAGCCGAACAAAACAAAGAAGTACTTGCCTATGTTTCTGGATATGCTAACGCGAATGATGCTTTTCATCAAACAGCTTCATCTTCAAATGGAGAAGGTGCTTTTTTAGCCATGCAGAAAGCTTTACAAATTGCAAAACTACAACCTCAACAAATAGATTATATCAATGTTCATGGAACGGCTACAGCAAACAATGATGCTTCTGAAGGTGCTGCAATACGAAGAATCTTTGGAGATCACATTCCAGATTTTAGTTCTACCAAAGCTTTTACAGGACATACCTTAGCTGCTGCTGGCGCTATTGAGGCTGTATATTCAGTCTTAACATTACAACACAATACATTGTTTCCTAATTTGAATTTCAATACGCCTATTCCAGAATTGGACATGAAACCAATTACACAAGTACAGAAAAAACCAGTACAACACGTATTATCTAATTCATTTGGTTTTGGAGGAAATTGTTCAACGCTTATATTTTCAAAGAACTAATGAACCCATGTTATATACATAGTATTGCTTCTATTTCTTCGCAAGAAACATTTAATAATGCTTCTTTCTTAGAAACTGTTGTTACGCATGAATCTGATACAGTTACTGCAATTCGACCAAATTACAAAGCGTATATTCCACCTGCTGCTAGCAGAAGAATGGCTACAGGAGTAAAAATGGGCGTGGTTACTGCAAAAACAGCTTTAGAAGAAGCTAATATTGTAGAACCAGATGCAATCATTACGGGAACAGGAATGGGTTGCATAGAAGATTCTGAGAAGTTTTTAAATACAATACTTGAAAATGATGAGCAATATCTTACACCAACATCATTTATTCAATCTACACACAATACGGTTGGTGCACAAATAGCTTTAGGCATAAAGTGTAAAGCATATAATGTAACCTATGTTCATGGTGCAAATTCCTTTGAAGCGGCACTTATAGATGCACAATTATTACTTCATGAAGCAGAAGCTTCCAATATACTTGTTGGTGGCGTTGACGAACTTGGAAAGAAGTTTATTCATGATTATGCAGCGCTTCAAGAAAGTCGTACAGTTCCTTTTAGTGAAGGTGCACATTTCTTTACGCTTGGTACTGAGAAAAAAGAAAGTTCGTATGCTGCATTAATGGCTGTTGATTGTATTCAATCAATTGCAATTGAAAATATAGCACAAAGAACAACTGCTTTTTTACATCACAACAACCTTACGCCTGCTGATATTGATCTTGTCGTTTTGGGAACTAATGGAGATGCGTACGATACCTATTATGAAGCACTACAAAACAAATTGTTTCAAAACACAACACAAATACAATACAAACATCTTTCTGGAGAATACCATACAGCTTCCGCTTTTGGACTTTGGACAGCTTCAAAAATTATAAAAGAACAAACGATTCCTGAAGCTGTATTGATGAACGATGTTAAGAAGACACACTACAAAAATGTGTTATTATACAATCAGCATCAAGGAGAATACCATAGTTTTACTTTACTGACCTCATGTTAACATTTAGAAACATAAATATAATAAGCTTGCTATTATTAGTAAGCATGTTACTTTGTGATTTCTTTATTCCGTCACTATCAATTTCTATATGGATTTATATTATTTTAGGTCTTTGTTGGTTAACCATTACAATTATTGGTTCATTCAATATTACATGGAATTATCATTTAAAAGCAATTAATAAAGCAATTACTACGGAGAAAAAAATTGTGCTGACTTTTGATGATGGACCAAATTCAACCTACACGCCGAAAGTACTAGAACTACTTGAAAAATATAATGCTACCGCTACTTTTTTCTGTAGTGGAAAACATGTTGAGCAACATCCAGATTTAGTTGAAAAAATAGTTTCACAAGGACATGTTATTGGAAATCATTCCTATTCGCATAGTAATTTCTTTGACTTCTATGGAACAAAAAAAGTTGCGGATGAGCTCAAAAAAACAGACGAACTAGTTACAAATATCATCGGTAAAAAAATGAATCTCTTTCGTCCGCCGTATGGTGTTACAAATCCTTCTATTGCAAAAGCAATAAAACACAGCAAACACCAAGTAATTGGTTGGAATGTAAGATCTTTAGATACAGTATTGAAAGATCCTAAAAAATGTATAGACAGAATTATTCCAAAAATAAAGCCTGGAGCAATCGTATTACTTCATGATTCACATGAAAATAGTATTATTATTTTGGAACAATTATTGATATTTTTGCAAAACAACAACTATCAAACAGTTTCACTAGAGACTTTAGTTAATATAAAAGCATATGCGTAATCTTATATATATCTTATTATTTTCCTTTTTCACTCAAGGAATGTTAGCTCAAAAAGCATTGAGTAAAGAAGAAGCTAGCACGTTTAAAAAAGCAGTTATTAAAACAGCAAATACAACACAAACTATTGTAAGTGATTTTGAACAGTATAAGCATTTAAGCTTCTTAACAAATGATATTAAAACAGAAGGAAAACTTGTATTTAAATCTCCCAATCTTATAAAATGGGAATACACAGATCCTTATAAATACACTGCCATATTTAAAGAAGATAAATTATTCATTAATGATGATGGCGACAAAAGTAATATTGATGTTGGCAGCAACAAAATGTTTAAAACCTTTAACAAACTGATTATTAACAGCGTTAAGGGAAATATGTTTAATGAAAAAGAATTTACTATTAGTTATTTTAAAGTAGACAATTCATATATGGTGAAGTTTGTGCCTAAGGACAAAAGCATGCACCAATTCATTGCAAGTTTTGAGCTTACTTTTGATATAAAAACAGCTGATGTTGTAAAAGTAAAAATGATAGAACCTTCAGAAGATTACACAGAAATCATATTTAAAGACAAACAAAGAAACACTACAGTTCCGAATGAGACATTTAATCATTAGTATTTGTATATTTTGGTGTTTTACTTCTTGTTCGTTATCTACAACGAAAGGCTTAATAGCTACTGACCCCGTAGTTTCACAATATCACAACACGTATTTTTCTGATCTTACTCAAGATTATATATACAAAGCTAAAATAAAGGCTTTCGACACTAATTTTGGCGGAATTTTAATCATCAAAAAACTACCAAATCAAAATCATAGGATTGTATTTACTACAGAGTTTGGAAACAAAATTTTTGATTTTGAAATTCAAAAAAATGAATTTAAAACACACTATATACTTAAGGAATTAGACAGAGGAATTATCGTCAAAACTTTACAACGAGATTTTGAAACCTTAACCAAAGAATACAATCTTCTGCAAAAGAAATTTGAGAATCCTACACACTTAATTTATCGTTCTAAACTAGGAAAACGCTACAATCATTACTTTTTAGATAAAAAGACAAAAGCATTACAAAAGATTGTACATACTACCAAAAGTAAAGAAAAAACCATTTTCAATTTTCAAAAAACAGAAGACAACATTGTTAAAAATATACACATTCAACATAAAGGATTACCACTAACTATTTCGTTATCTTATTTGAATTGATGAAAATTTACGCTTACGGATTTCCCTTGTTAATACTAATTGTTAATTTGTAATTTAGCGCTTTATAAAAACATTGCATGAAAAAATCGATTTTAGCACCATTTTTACTTTTAATTTTTTCTTATTCTTTTAGCCAAAAAAGAATAGATCCAACTCCAGAACATATTGCACAAGCAAAAGCACTTAAGGAACAGTTTAGTGATGTTGATGTAGTACTCTTAAAAAGTAAAGACCACGTTACTTTTAATCTGAATAAAAAGGCAACAAAACTTTCGGTATTTCATAAAACAGATGAGCATTTAATGAATATTAGCTCAAGAGCTGACATTCAAAAATATGTTTTTTACGATAACGAATCTAGTGTTGCTAGGTTCGATATACACTACCGAAATAAAAGATCAGCGCCCATTAATCTAAAAGATGAATCTTATACAAGTAATGATTTGTTTCACAATGATGCACGTGTAAAATTTGCACATTTAGATTTTCCAGTTCAGGGCTACACCTACTTTTTTGGAGCTACGAAGCGTTATAAAGACATCAAATATTTTACGACATTATATTTTACGGGTGAATATCCTATTCTTGAAAAAGAAATCAAAATTGTTGTTCCAACATGGTTAGATATCGAATTTAAGGAACTGAATTTTGAAGGTCATGAAATTACCAAAACAGTAACTTCTGATAAAAAATCAAAGACAAAAACCATTACATATAAAGCTACAAATGTAATTGCTGGGTTTGATGAAAAAAAATCTCCAGGACCAAGTTACATATATCCTCACATTTTAGTATTAGCAAAATCGTATACACATAAAGACAAGACGCACACACTTTTTAATGAAACAAAAGACTTATATAATTGGTATAAATCTCTTGTAGATAGTATGGAAGATGATACAACTTCATTGAAAGAAAAAGTAGCCGAGTTAACCGCCAATGCAGCCACAGATGAAGAAAAAATAAAAAACATCTACTATTGGGTTCAAGACAACATCCGTTATATTGCTTTTGAAGATGGAATTGCAGGGTTTAAACCCGATGAATCTCAAAACGTATTTAAAAAACGATATGGAGATTGTAAAGGAATGGCAAACCTTACCAAACAGATGCTTACAGAAGCTGGGTTTGATGCGCGCCTAACATGGGTTGGGACAAAACGAATTGCGTATGACTACACTACGCCTTCACTTTCTGTAGACAATCATATGATATGTACATTGTTGAAAGATGGAAAAAAAATATACTTAGATGGTACTGAAAAACACAGTGCTTACAAAGAGTATGCGGAACGTATACAAGGAAAACAAGTAATGATTGAAGATGGAGATTCATTCATGTTAGAAAAAATTCCGACAACAACATTCAATGAAAACAAAGAAACCTATTCTTTTCATGCTAAAATAAAAGGCGATGTGCTTACAGGAAACATTGCACACACTTTCTCAGGGGAAAGTCGCGCTTCATTCTTATATCTTTATAATAGCTTAAAAAACGACAAGAAAAAGGAAGCCTTGCGTTACTATTTAGATAGCGATGACAAAAACCTATCTGTTAGTAACATTCAAACTTCAGATTTAAACAATAGAGAACAAGATATTTCTATTACCTGCAATCTGGAACAAAAAAATGCAGTCTCATCTTTTGATGATGAAATCTATCTTGATTTAAACTACACCAAAGAGTTTCAAGGTTTTAATTTTGAAAAACGAAAAACAGCATATCTCTTTTCTCATAAAAGATATTACGAATCAGAAATTCAATTAGAAATTCCGTCAGGATATAAAATTCAGGAACTTCCAAAACCTATAGAAACAGATCATACCAATTATAAAATAGATGTTCGTTTTGAATTAAAGGGAAACACATTGCATTATAAAAAACTTTTTATCATAAAAAATGCAGTCATAGAACCTTCAGACTTTACCGAATGGAATGCAGCAATTAAAAAGTTGCAAGCTATTTACAAAGAACAAATTATATTGGTTAAATAATAAATATTACCACTTCAACATGAAAAAAAGAATACTATTCATTGCTTTATGCTTTCTATGCGCTTTACAGATACAGGCACAATCTGAAAAACAAGTAGAAATAAACAAACTTGTTTGGGAACAGCAAAATGACTTTACAAGCCTTATGGAAGTCGCTCCAAAATGGAAAGATGAATCTGCTGTGTACTTATACAAATCTGTCACATATTTCTATAACAGACCTACAAATAGCATTCAGTATACCAAAATTACTAGAAATAGAATAAAGCTATTAGATCAAGCAGCTGTAAAAGAATTTTCTGAATTCAAATATGAAAAAGACAACTCTTATTATAGAAGATCAAGTAGAGTTACCAATACTTTTTTATTAGGCGTAAAAATTATTAAGCCAGACGGAAAAGAAATTATGGTAGCTATTGATACGGAAGAAATAGAAACCAAAGAAGGGAAAAAACTAGCAATTCCAAACCTTGAAAAAGGCGATATTTTAGATTATTATTTCTACTCTAACATTATTGTAGGAGAAAACGATTTGTTTCAATATGAAGCTGTAGAAAATGTAATTGGAGAAAACTATCCAATTATGAATTATGAGTTTACTTTAGAAACTGAAAAAGACTTTTTTATCAGTTTCAACACCTATAACAATGCGCCAGAGTTAGCATTAAAAAGCATTCAAAAAAAGAAAAGAAAAAAACGAGTGTACAACTTTTCTATGAAGGATGTAGATAAAAATGACTTTCCAAGATGGTTTTATCCATTAGTTGAATTGCCTTCTTATAAATTTAATGTGCTTTTTGCAAGAACTAGAAGACATGAAAAAAATGCATATGCTTTTATCCCAAAAGATGTAAACACCGTTAAAACAACTGTTTCAAAAGATGAAATATTTAACTTATATAAAGACAAATTTTCTCCTTTTGGAGACTTATACGGTATAGAACGTTTTCTAAAAAAGAAAGAATTTAGTAGCAATACAGAAAAAGTTACTGCTGTTTTTTACTATATGCGACATGCCTATTTTTCTCGATACATAGAAGCATTTTTATTGGATGAAGCCAACATTTTGTATCCATATGAGTATTATGGAAGAAAGTCTGTCTTCCTTGATAAGGAAAAAAGATTCGTGCGATTCTTTGCTGCTTTTCTAAAAGATAATAAAGTAGATTATGAAATTCTGGTAGCTACCAAACGATTCAACGGATCTATTGAAGATTTACTGTTAGAAACAAACCTTAATTTTATTGTAAAAGTAAATACAGAAACGCCACTTTATATTGAATATTTCAATCAATTTACAACTGTAAATTTAATTTCTCCATTATTAGAAAATACAAAAGCGTATGCGCTAAAAGTTGTTAAAAGAAAACGTATTGAAGATATTGAAACCATACAATTACCTAAATCGACTCATGAAGATAACAATACGTTAGAACAATTGAGTTTGACAATCGCTGATGACTTTTCTAGTATTAATGTTCATAGAAATTCTATAAATAAAGGACACAATAAAATTGATGAGCAAAAACGAAGATTAAATTTTTATGATTATATAGATGAAGATCATGAAAAATATAAAACAACACCTATTCTTGACAAAGTAAGAAGCAAAAGGAAAAGAACTCAGTACAAAAAAGAATACAATGCCTTACTTAAAAAAATGAAAGAAAAGAATCATGAGAAGCTAAAAGGCATGACCGCAGGTGAATATAATTTAGAAATTGATGATTATTCATATAAAATTCTAAACAATGGACGCTATGGAAAAGGCGATACTTTTCAGTTTGAGGAAGACTTCACAATTAAAAGCAACTTGATAAAAAGAGCTGGAAAAAATTACATCATTAACATTGGAAGACTTATTGGAGAGCAAGTAGATATTAACAAAAAGCAACAACAGCGCACCAATAACATCTACACAGAAAACCCACGTTCATATAGCAATGAAATTACTATAATAATCCCTGAAGGTTACACAGTTAGCGGACTTAAAAACTTAACTAAAGACGTGAATACTAAAACAGGAGGTTTTACCAGCAACGCTTCTATAGATGGAAATAAACTTATTATTAAAACTAATAAGTATTATGTAAATTATTATGAGCCTAATTCGAATTGGCCAGAAATGCTTTCCTTTCTAGATATAGCATATCAGTTTACACAAGAAAAAATATTATTAAAGAAAACAAACTAGATAAAAGTTCATAACTAAAAAAGATATTTTAACGTTAAATAACTTTTTTAACGCTCACAAAATACTATTTGGTATCAATGATAGCTTATAAGTATATTTGCAAAATTTTAATTTAAAAACCGATTAATTATGAAAAACAAAATTACCTTTCTTATTGCATGTTTTGCAGTATTTTTATTGAATGCCCAAATAGAAATAAAACCAGGAGTTAAAGCGGGTTTAAACATTTCTAACTTTACAAATTTAAGTAGCTCAAACTTAGATGGAAAAAGCCTAACTTCTTTTCATATTGGAGGAACTGCCGCTTTTAAATTTGCTAAGTTTTATACATTACAGCCTGAATTATTATATTCTAGACAAGGAAGTAACATAAAAAGTACCATTACACTTTTTGACACCAATTCTAACCCTATCTCTAATGAAGAAATAAAAGTTCAATTAGATTACCTTTCTATTGTGGTAAACAATAAGTTTTTTATTGCTGGTAGCGGATTTAACGTTCAAGTTGCTCCAGTTATTGATATCTTGTTAAGCGATAAAAACATTGAAGGCCCTGAAGGTTTTGATATTGCAATTGCAGGTGGTATTGGATATAACTTCCCAATGGGAATAACTTTAGACCTAAGATATAAGCAAGGTATCGTAGATGTTTTTGGAAGAAATGTAGATGATGGAAATGGCGCGCAAACAACTAGTTTTAGTGATTTAGTACTAAATAAAACAATCCAATTGAGCGTTGGTTACGAATTTGACTTTAAATAAATTATGCTAATAGAAGGATTTTACACTGTTGTAACTAAAGAAGAAATCTCAGCACAAGATATTCTTGTTACCATACAATTGCACAAAGAACATCCAGTTTTTGATGGACATTTCCCAGGAAACCCAGTAACTCCTGGAGTTTGCATGATTCAAATTATAAAAGAAATTGTACAAGGACATTTGCAGACAGAACTCTTTCTACAACGTATTTCAAATGTAAAATTCACAGCTTTAATAAATCCATACATAAATTCAGAACTTTTACTAGAAATATCAATTATACAAACAGATGATATCGTGAAAGTGAAGAATATTAGTAAATTTGTAGATGGTACTATTGCACTAAAATGTAATAGTACCTTTATACAAAGATAATGTTACTACAGGAATGAAGGAGGAAATAGGTATTCAGCAAAGAATTGCGCAGTTAAAATGCTGTGTCATCATTCCTACCTATAATAATTGCAAAACATTGCAACGCGTTATCGATGGTGTATTACAGTATACTTCATCTATAATTATCGTAAATGATGGATCAACAGATACTACTCCTGAAATTTTAGCAGCATATCCTCAAATTCAACAAATACAACTACCAAAAAATAAAGGAAAAGGAAATGCACTTCGTATTGGTTTCAAACATGCCGAAAAAGAAGGATATGATTTTGCCATTACTATAGATTCTGACGGACAACACTTTCCTGAAGATATTCCAAACTTTATTGAAGCACTAGAAACCTCAGATTCAAAAGACCTATTATTAATTGGTTCGCGAAATATGGAGCAAGAAGGTGTTCCTAAAAAGAGTAGTTTTGGAAATAAATTCTCAAATTTTTGGTTTTGGATAGAAACGGGAATAAAGCTAGAAGACACACAATCAG
Organism: Kordia sp. E; assembly: GCF_056033805.1. Lineage (NCBI taxonomy): Bacteria > Pseudomonadati > Bacteroidota > Flavobacteriia > Flavobacteriales > Flavobacteriaceae > Kordia > Kordia sp. E. The sequence goes on along the minus strand of NZ_JBRASR010000003.1, from coordinate 113,410 downwards.
GCTATCGATTATATCCGTTACAAATATTAAAAAAGCTAAAGTTTTACACCACCAAATTTGAATTTGAAATTGAAGTTATTGTAAAAACGGCTTGGAAAGATGTTGCTGTAAAAAATATTCCAATCAAGGTTTTATATGATGAATCGGAAAGAGTTTCGCATTTCAGACCTTTCAAAGATTTTACGCGTATCAGTATTTTAAATACATGGTTGGTTATTGTAACTATCTTTTACATCAAACCAAGAAATGCTTTTAGACGATTAAAAAAAAAAGGAATTAAACGATTCTTCATCGAAGACTTCTTAGGAAGTAATGATTCTCCTAAGAAAAAAGCATTGTCCATTGCCTTAGGTGTTTTTATTGGACTGTCTCCTTTTTGGGGTTTTCACACTTTTTTAATTCTATTTCTAGCCGTAACATTCCGATTGAATAAAGTAATTGCTTTTGCATCTTCAAATGTAAGTATACCACCTTTTATTCCGTTTGTAGTACTGGCTGGTTTAAAAACGGGAAGCATTATCCTTAATGAGCCACAACCTCCATTATTTGATAATTTTGGAGAAAATTTTGAAATGCTTACGAGTCTTAAATTATATATTGTTGGAAGTCTTGCTTTTGCCTGTATTGGAGCTATCTCTTTAGGTTTACTAAGTTTTGTATTCTTGTCCATCTTTCAAAGAAAAAAAATAGCATCGCAAAATGGATAAGTTTTTCCTTTCTATATATCATTATTTTCAGGCTAAAAAACTATGGAGTTTTGTTATAGCACTGTTTCTATTTATAGGCTTAGGTTTTATTGCTTCAAAAATTCAATTTGAGGAAGATATTACCAAACTGATTCCTACGAATGAAAAAACTTCTGCCGCGGAGAAAGTTTTAAAAACAGTAAACTTTGCGGATAAAATTATTGTAAATATTGCACGAGAACCAGAAGGTTCTATACAAGATTTAACAACATACGCTTCTCAATTAATTGATAGTATTTCTCAAAAATCAGGAAACTACATCAAAAACATTCAAGGGAAAGTTGACGATGATAATATTCTAAAAACATTAGATTTCGTATACCAAAATCTTCCGTTATTTCTAGACAAGGAAGATTATCAAACTATTGAAAATAAACTAAGCAAAGACAGCTTAGATGCAATCACAAATAAAAATTATAAAACGCTCATCTCTCCTACTGGAATTGTCGCCAGAAAAACCATTTTAAAAGATCCATTAGGATTATCATTTATAGCATTAAAGAAATTTCAGCAACTCAATATTGAAGACAATTTTACATTATATGATGGTTTTCTGGTTAGTAAAGATCAAAAAAACATTCTGTTGTTCATTACACCTTCATTAGCTTCTAGTGAAACTTCTGAAAATGCCGAATTTGCAGAACAATTATATGAGATTAATGCAAACTTAAATTCAAGTTTTCAAAATAAAGTAAAAGGAGAATACTTTGGTGCAACACTTATTGCGGTAGCGAATGCGAAACAAATTAAAGGTGACATTCAACTTACGATTGGAATAGCACTTACCATACTTTTAATAATTCTTATACTATTTTATAAAAAAATAACCATTCCTATTATCCTCTTTACACCAACACTTTTTGGAGGATTACTCGCTATAACTTTTCTTTTCTTATTTAGAGGAAAAATATCTGCAATCTCATTGGGAATTGGTTCTGTATTACTTGGCGTAACGCTAGATTATTCTTTACACATTCTGACTCATATTAGAAGTAATCACACAATTAAAAGTTTATATGAAGATGTGAGCAAACCTATTTTGATGAGTAGCCTTACAACTGCTTGTGCATTTTTATGCTTATTATTTTTAAGTTCTCAAGCATTGCAAGACTTAGGAATATTTGCTGCAATTAGTGTATTAGGTGCTTCTTTCTTCGCGTTGATTTTTATTCCACAAGTATATAAAGATACTGGTAGCAAAAAGGAAAAGAAAACTATTATAGATACGCTAGCTAACTATAAATTGCATCAAAACAAATGGGTTCTTATTGTTTTAGGTATAGCCATGATTGTGAGTATGTTTACTTATAACAAAGTTTTATTTAATAAAGATTTAGCCAAACTAAATTATAAATCTGAAGTTTTAAAGGATGCAGAAAAACGTTTAGATGTGCTGACAAACATTGCTGACAAATCAATGTATATTGCAGCATATGGAAATACAGAACAAGAAGCATTAACAACAAACGATGCTGTTTTCACAACATTAGAACAACTTAAGAAAGAAAACAAAGTATTAAACTTTAGCACTATTGGAGGCTTAGTTCATTCTGAAAACAAACAACTTCAAAAAATTGAAGCTTGGAATCAATTCTGGAAAGATCACAGTGTACAAGAAACCAAGGATAATCTTATTACAAGTGGAGAAAAACTAGGGTTTAAACCAACTACTTTTCAAACTTTCTACACCTTGCTTAATACCAAATTTAAACCTTTAGAAAGTGAAGAATACAATGTATTAAATCTGTTCTCTTTAGGTGATTATATTGCTACTAAAGATAATTTTACAACGGTAACTTCATTAGTGAAAGTTCATGAAGATCATATTGAAGATATTCGAGAGACTTTTAAAGAAACAGCACAAGTTCTTCTTATAGACAGACAGCATATGAATGAAACTTTTTTAGGCAATCTAAAAACTGATTTCAATACGCTTATAAAATACTCATTACTTGTTGTTTTGTGCATTCTATTGCTCTTCTACAGAAGCTTTTCATTAACTATTGTAACCTGCATTCCTATTTTTCTAACTTGGTTATTAACTATAGGAATCATGGGACTTTTAGGAATAGAATTCAATATATTCAACATCATTATTTCTACCTTTATTTTTGGACTAGGTATTGATTATAGCATTTTTGTCACCAATGGATTGCTCACAACTTATAGAACAGGAGAAATTGCGCTTCCAACACATAAAACATCTATTATACTTTCCGTAATTACAACAATTTTAGGAGTTGGTGTTTTAATATTTGCAAAGCATCCAGCACTATACTCAATTTCTGTAGTTTCAATTATTGGAATTCTATCTGCGGTGATAGTTTCTTTTACAATTCAACCATTATTATTCAAGTTGTTTATCGGAAGTAAAACAAAAAGACCTATTACATTTCGTCTGTTTATTCACTCAGTACTATCATTTGGATATTTTGGAATCGGTGGGTTTTTACTATCAATCTTTAGTGTTACGGTTCTAAAAATTATTCCTGTTAGTAAAAAAACAAAAATGAGATGGTTTCACAAAGTCGTTTCAAAATTCATGAAATCTGTACTGTACACCAATCCTTTTTTGATTAAAAGAATCATTAATTTATCCAATGAAAATTTTGAAAAACAAGGTGTTATCATTGCAAATCATACTTCTTTTCTTGACATACTAGCGATAGGAATGTTACATCCAAAAATTATATTCTTAGTGAACGATTGGGTTTACAACTCTCCTGTTTTTGGGAAAGCCGTACAACTTGCTGGTTTCTATCCTGTGTCTAGCGGTATTGAAAATGGATTGGATCATTTAAAGGAAAAAGTTGATCAAGGATATTCATTAATGGCTTTTCCTGAAGGAACAAGGTCTAATACGAATAAAATAAAACGTTTCCACAAAGGCGCTTTTTACTTAGCCGAACAGTTTAATTTAGATATTATTCCTGTATTAATTCATGGAAATTCTGAAGTATTACCCAAAGGAACTTTTATCATTAAAGATGGAAATATTACTTTAAAAATACTAGATCGAATAAAAGCTACTGATACACGTTTTGGAACAAGTTATTCGCAAAAAGGAAAACAAGTTGGAGCATATTTTAAAAAGGAGTTTGAACTGTTTAGAAAAGAAATGGAACAAGCTGACTATTTCCACAACCTCATTCTGGAAGATTACAGATATAAAGGAGATAGTTTATACCAAAATGTGCGTCAGGATTTAAAATTACACAAAGAAACATACGCACATATTTCTGAAATCATTGGAAAAAAAGATAGCATAACGCATCTTTCTAAAGATGCCGGACAATTAGATTTTCTCTTATCTTTAGATGCTGTAGATCGTAAAATTGTTAGTTTTATTGAAAATGAAAAAGATCGTACGATTGTTCAACATAGTTTTATTACGAATAATCATAGTAAAATAACGATAGTTGACACGTATGAAAAAGCATTAGAAACAAAAACAAATGTCTTAATTATTAACTTACCGACTTTCCCCGAAGATCAGTTAGAAGCTAAGATACAAGAAGGTATTGATTGTATTATTTTAATTAAAGACAGTGTAAAGTTTGTAGAAAATATACCTACAGAAAAATATAAAAGAACAGACCTAGATAATCGTATCATTTTAAAAAGAATAAACGAAGAAAAATAGTATATGAAGGAGCAATACGATGTTGTCATTATAGGAAGTGGTTTAGGTGGATTGGTCTCTGCAAATATTTTAGCACGCGAAGGTCATAGTGTTTGTATCTTAGAAAAGAACAATCAATTTGGAGGAAATCTTCAAACGTTTGTTAGAGATAAAACCATTTTTGACACAGGCGTACATTATATCGGTGGATTATCTAAAGGACAAAATCTATATAAATACTTTAACTATTTAGATATTATTGATGATCTGAATTTAAAGCAGCTAGATGAAGATGGTTTTGACATTATCACTTTTGATGGTGATGAAACCGAATACAAGCATGCGCAAGGATATGAAAACTTTGCCAATACACTAATTGCTCAATTCCCTGAAGAAGAAACAGCAATTACAACCTATTGCGAAAAGCTAAAAGAAACTTGTAATGAATTTCCTTTATACCATCTAAAACATGGTGCACCATACTATGAAAATGTTGAATTATTTGAGTTAAACGCCAAAGAATATATAGACAATCTTACAACAAATGAAAAATTAAGAGCTGTATTATCAGGCTCTAATTTATTATATGCTGGCGATGGAAACACAACACCTTTCTATGTACATGCATTATCTGTAAACTCATATATAGAAAGTGCGTATCGTTGTGTAAATGGTGGCGGACAAATTTCTAAAATCTTACTAAAAAGGCTGAAACAATTTGGTGGAGAAGCATATAAATACAAAGAAGTTGTAAAGTTTAACTTTGAAGATAAAAAGATCACGAGCGCTGTTACAAAAGATGGAACTGAAATTAAAGCCACAACATTTATCTCTAATGTAGATCCTAAGCTTACTTTAAAAATGGTAGGCGATCAAAAGCTTCGAAAATCCTATGTAAATAGAATTCAGAATATAGAAAGCATCATTTCTACATTTAGCTTATATCTAGTTTTAAAACCCAACTCTTTTAAATACTTAAACAAAAATCATTATCACTTTAAAGGCGAAAATACTATTTGGAGTGCACAGAATTATACACAAGAAAGTTGGCCTGAAGCGTATATGGTTTCTATGGGAATCAAAAAGAATATGAGTGAATGGGGAGAAAGTATCACTGCAATGACCTATATGAATTACGATGAAGTTTCGCAGTGGGAAAACACATTTAATACAGTAGCAGACAAAAATGATAGAGGTCAAACATATGAAGAATTTAAAGCTCAAAAGGCTGAAATATTCATTCAAGAAATAGAGAAAAAATTTCCAAATATCAGAGAATGTATTCAAGAAGTTTATACTTCTACTCCATTATCCTATAGAGATTACATCGGAAATAACAGAGGTTCTGCATACGGATACGTGAAAGATGTGAACAATCCTTTAAAATCATTTGTATCTCCACGTACTAAAATAAGAAATTTACTATTTACTGGTCAAAGCTTAAACATGCATGGTATTTTGGGAGTTACTATTAGTGCTGTTATGACATGTTCTGAACTTTTAGGAAAAGAATACTTATTAAACAAAATCTTAGACGCTAACAAAGAAGAATGATATACAAAAAATCCATCATACATCGGTTTTTATGGTATACAGTATTGCTGTTACTTCTTTGGTCATGTGGAATTTCTAAATCATTAAAAGATGTTCCAGATGTTAGCAACTATACTAATAATATTGCTGAACGCGTTCAGGTTTCGGATACAACCTTTGTTGCTGGAAATAACTTTCTTTCTAAAAACAAACAAGGATTATGGGAACTTTATGTTTCTGGAGATCCGCTAGAAAGAGGATTATATACAGGAAGCTTAACAGAAGAATTATTTCAACGTCAGGAAGATGTTTTCTTATCTAAAGTAGAAGAACTTGTTCCTTCAAAATTTAAACAGGCATTATTACGAAAGTTTTTAGCTTGGTTTAATCGAAAAATGTATTTACATATTCCTGAAGAATACAAAGCAGAAATTTATGGATTATCGCAATACGCTTCAGAAGAGTATGATCATATTGCTGATAAATATTTAAGGATTTTATATTTACACGGCGCGCATGATATTGGACATGCTTTACAAGATTTGGCTTTAGTAGGTTGCTCCTCGTTTGCAGCTTGGGGAGACAAAACTACCGATGGAAGCATGATTATTGGAAGAAACTTTGATTTTTATGCTGGCGATGATTTTGCTAAAGAAAAAATTGTTGCCTTTGTTGCGCCTACTACAGGACATAAATTTATGTCGGTAACTTGGGGCGGTATGATTGGTGTTGTTTCTGGAATGAACGAACATGGACTTACAGTAACTATCAACGCTGGAAAATCTAAAATTCCATTAGTTGCTAAAACGCCAATTTCTATTCTAACACGCGAAATATTACAATATGCTTCAACTATAGAAGAAGCAATCGCTATTGCTAAAAAACGAAAAGTATTTGTTTCTGAATCTATTTTTGTTGGAAGCGCCAAAGACAAAAAAGCAATTCTTATAGAAGTATCTCCAGAGAATTTTGGAGTTTATGAAGTTCCAAATGCGAATCAATTGATTTGTTCTAATCATTTTCAAAGCGAAGCGTATGCAGATGACAAAAAGAATATTGCGCATATTAAAGAAAGTCATTCTCAATATCGTTATGAACGAATGCAGGAGCTTTTAGATCAAACTGCTAAAGTAACTCCACAAATTGCTGTAGACATTCTTAGAAACAAAGAAGGACTTGCTAATAAAGAAATAGGTTATGGTAACGAAAAGGCGTTAAATCAACTCTTAGCGCATCACTCAATAGTATTTAAACCTGAACAACGATTGGTTTGGGTTTCATCTAATCCGTATCAGTTAGGAGAATTTGTTGCGTATGATTTAAATGAAATATTTAAAGACATTGACAAAGAATCAAACACGTTCTCTTTAGCTAATTCGACATTAACTATTGCAAAAGATCCTTTTCAATACACTACTGCATTTAAAAACTATGAACAATACAGACGTTTAAAAGATACTATAGTAGCAGCTACGGAAAATAAAAAACGTTTGGAGCCTGGTACGCTAAAAAAATTACAACAATACAATCCTGAATATTGGGAAGCGTATTATATTGTAGGGAAATATTATATGCAACGAAAATATTATACGGCTGCATTGCATGCTTTTCAAAAAGCAACTACAAAAGAAATCACCACAGTTCAAGAACAAGAAGAAGTTGATTCATATATTAAAAAATTAAAAAGGAAATTAAAGAAATGATTCCTGAAATAGAAAAAGCATCATTTGATCAAATTAAAGAATATCAAGAGCAAGAACTTAAAAAACTGATTGCTTATGTAAGTGAACATTCTGCTTATTATCAAGATGTTTTTAAAACACATAACATCTTGCCTGAGACAATTCAAACTTTGGAAGATTTGATCAAAATTCCTGTAACTACGAAAGAACAGTTGCAAGAATTTAATGATGACTTTATATGTGTTCCCAAAAAGAAAATCATCGATTATGTAACAACTTCTGGAACATTAGGCGAACCTGTTACTTTTGCTTTAACTGATGATGACTTAAAACGATTGGCCTATAATGAAGCTATTTCTTTTGCATGTGCTGGCGTTCAAGAAGAAGATGTGATGCAACTTACAACAACCATGGACAGGCGCTTTATGGCTGGATTAGCATATTTCTTAGGCGCTAGGGAATTAGGCGCAGGAATTATACGAGTAGGCGCAGGAATACCTGAATTGCAATGGGATTCTATTTTAAAATTCAAACCAACTTATTTAATTGTAGTTCCATCATTTTTACTAAAGTTGATTTATTATGCAAAAGAACATAATATAGATATAAATTCTTCTGGTATAAAAGGAGCAATTTGTATTGGTGAACCGTTACGAAATCAAGATTTCACATTAAATACACTTGCCAAGAAAATTAAAGAAAGTTGGGACATTACACTGTATTCCACGTATGCATCTACAGAGATGAATACTGCTTTTACAGAATGTGAAGCACAACAAGGTGGACATCATCATCCTGAACTTATTATTGTAGAAATTTTGGACGATCATAATTTGCCTGTGAAAGCAGGAGAAATAGGCGAACTAACGATTACAACGTTAGGTTTGGAAGCGATGCCTTTAATACGTTTTAAAACTGGCGACATGGTTAAAGCACATACCGAAAGTTGTATCTGTGGACGTAATACACTACGTTTAGGACCTGTAGTTGGAAGAAAAAAGCAAATGGTAAAATATAAAGGAACAACTTTATATCCGCCAGCGATGTACAATATTCTCAATGATTTTAATGAAGTAGAAAATTATGTTATTGAAATATCACATAATACTATTGGAACAGATGAAATACTTATTAAAATAGCAACTAAAGTTCCTTCTGAAGAATTATTAGTTAGTATTAAAGATCATTTCAGAGCAAAACTACGAGTTTCTCCAAAAATCGGATTCTATTCCAAAAAGGAAATCCAACAACTTCAATTTCCTAAACTGAGTAGAAAACCTATAATGGTCATTGACAAAAGAAACAAAACTGCGCTATAAAATCACATTTATCTAAAATATACTTCTTGTAAGTGACAAAAAAATGCTACTAATTAAAATAGTGTTTTTCCTATTATTATAAGTGATTTAACTGTTCTTTTCACTTATTTATTTCACAAACTTTGTATTAAAATATGAAGTATCTAAAAACAGAAAATATTTTTTTGTAAGTTAGTAACGGTAATAAGTAAGGAATAGTTCTTTTCAATTTGTAAAAATTAACTTCTATACTAACCATATAGATTTTTTTTACAAAAGAATTATTTCATATAAATAATCAGGGGAATTACATGAAAAAAGTACTATTAGCATTGGTGTTTATCATCATTAGCAATGAGGTAGTTTATTGTCAATACGCTATTGAAGGTGTTGTGACAGATGCTACCAAAACTCCACTTCCTGATGCATTTATAAGTATATTTAAAGATAATGAAATTATAAAAAATCTCATTACAGATAGTATCGGGTATTATAAAATTGAAAACCTAAAAAGAGGAAACTATAAGCTCAATTATCATCATATTGGTTATACAGATTCTATTATAACCATTGATCTGCAAAAAAATACAATTCAAAATTTTAGTTTTAATCAAAGTACTGAACTTTCAACAGTAGTAGTTACTGCTGAGAAAAATATTATTGAGCGAAAAACTGATCGATTGCGATTTAATGTAGCAAACTCAGATTTAATCATTGGAAATAGTGTTTGGGAGACTTTAAATAAAACACCTTTTGTATCTACGAATGAAAATGGAAATATTGAAATTGCAGGAACAAGTGGTGTAATTGTGTATATAAACAATCGAAAAAAGCGACTTTCCGGTGAGGTATTGATGAATTACCTTAAAAGTTTACCTGCCGATAATCTAGAAGCAATTGAAGTGATTACAACACCTTCAAGTCGATTTGAAGCAGAAGGCGGCGCAGGAATTATCAATATTGTGACTAAGAAAAATAAGGAAGAAGGTTTGGAAGGTAATGCAAGTTTGAGTGCAAGACAAACCAGACTTTTTTCTGAAGCAGGAAGTATCTATCTCAATTATAGAAAAGCAAAGTGGAATTTATACGGAACAGCTTATTTGAGTAATAGAGAACGCTTGACTACTTATGAAAAAGATATATTTTATGCTGAATCATCTGATATAGAAACACGCTTCATAGATAGAGAAAACACATCAAAAATCCTTTTTTCAGGAGTAAACTTAGGTGCTGATTACGAAATCAATTCAAAACACGTTATTGGAATGTTATTGGAATATTCAGGTTCTGATGAAAACCAAAACAGAGATGCTATAAGTTTTGACTCGTATGCTTTGAACGATTCGCTTACATTCACAAAAAATAGAGATGAAGCAACAGATCAAAATTATTCTCTAAACTTAAATTATCAAGGAAAACTAAACGAAAAAGGTACATTACTTACTGTTGATGTTGATTTTTTAAGGTTTTCATCTGACAACACAGGGATTAGTAAAACCGATGTTGTTACACTTGAAAATAATGATGTTTTATATATACGCGATTGGTTTCGAAATGCTACGATACAAGATATAAACAATACATCTTTTAAACTGGATTTAGAACTGCCAATAAATGATAACATATCAGTTGAAACTGGTGTAAAATTATCATTTTCTAAAGTAGATAATGATTTAAATTTTGACAATAGAGATGTTACAGGAATGATTTGGATTGACGATCCTACGCAAAGTAACTTCTTTGAATATGATGAAAACATAAACGCTATCTATGCTGTAATCAATCATATATTAAGTGAAAAATGGTCATATCAGCTTGGAACACGTTTTGAAAATACCATAGCAAAAGGAAAACTTGAAGGAGAACGAGTTGTAGATAGAAACTATACAAATTTCTTTCCAACAGCATTCTTAAAATATGCACCAAACAATAAACATAGTTTTGTATTCTCAGTGTCAAGCAGAATTACACGCCCAAGTTTTTGGGATGTAAATCCGTTTCGAGTATATACTACAGATAGAGCATTCTTTGAAGGAAACCCTTTTTTAAATCCTTCTCGATACTATCGTCAAGAACTAAACTACACAAAAGGATCAGGAAAAGTGCGCATTGTAGCACAAATTGCTGCAAGTCAGTTACTCGACGAATTCTACGCACTTCCGTTTAACTCAGACGAAGGTGTCATTATTAACAGAAAAACAAATTATGGAAACAAATATTCGTATTCAGGAAGCATTACATTGGCAACCAAAATACAACCTTGGTGGCGATTAAACACTACCTCATTATTTGGTCATGTGCAAACTACTGGAAGTTATGCAGATGATACAATAACTATTGATAGTAATACGTTACTATTTAGATTGACCGCAAATCAGACTTTTACCTTATCAAAGGTAAGAGGAATCTCCTTAACTGTATTCGCGAAAAACACTTTCCCCTTTACATTAGTCAATACCGAAATTGGAAATCGACTAGAAACTGAAATTGCATTACGAAAAAATATTGGACGTTTTAGTTTGTCCCTATCTGGAAGAGATTTATTCAGAAGTGACAAGGTTCGATATAACATTCGAGTTGGTGACATTCGTATTAATGACACTAATTATTATGACACCAGAAGTGTTGCCTTTGCAGTGCGTTACGCTTTTGGTAAATCAACAGTGAAAAATCAACGGTATAGAGATACTGGGAATAGTGATATTCAAAGACGTCTCTAACGATTGAAACAATATATAATGCATAGTTTTTTCATTTTACTTACAAAATGAAGGGCATTTGTCATGTCCTTACTGATGACAATTTTATTAACCATTTAAATTTTTAACGATGAAGAAAAATTCAAAAATCACTTCAAACTTAAAGTCACAAAAGATTGTTGACAAAGCGTTAAGCAGCTCTAATGAAGAGCAGTTAGACCTTTACAAAGCAATCTTTGGAGGTAGAGCAAGTGCATCTTGTCCGGTAGTAGCGGTGAGTGCTAGAGCATCAAGAGCTTCTGGGTATGACAAACAAATTGATCCTCAATTTTTGTTAGCAGCTCCGATGAATCCTGGGTCTCTAGATTCTCCATCTGAACCAGCTTCAGATATTCCGGTAGGATAGTAAAGTTGGCTAGATAATCTCTAACACTAGAGATTATCTAGTTTTTTTAAGAATCAAAAAAAATAATTATGTATAAAGTCACTTCATTTGTATTAAAAATTGTCAGTAGATGTAATCTGAATTGCTCCTATTGTTATATGTATAATATGGGCGATCAAACGTATTTGAAACAACCCAAATTTATGTCGTTGAAAACCATGCAATTCTTCGCTGATAAACTGAAAAGTTATAGCGATAAATCTGGGCACAAACATATTCAGATTGTATTTCATGGAGGTGAACCATTAATGGCAAAACCAGAATATTTTGAAAAATGTATCGCCATTTTTAAAAATACTGCACCAGATATTACATATTACTTTACGGTACAAACAAATGGTGTAACACTTGATCAAAATTGGTATACGCTATTAAAAAAACTAGGGATAACCATAGGAATTAGTATTGATGGTCCAGAAAAATATCATGACGAATATCGTGTGTTTCATAATGGAAAGGGTTCGTATAATTTAGTAGCGGAAGCAATTAAACTCGGAAGAAAAAATCATTTAGCAGGCTTATTAATGGTAATAAACATTGGTATTCCAGTAAATGAACTATACGGAGAAATAAAAAAATTAGGTGTAAACAATCTCAATTTGTTACTGCCTGATGGACATTACGAACAACCTCCTTTTGGCTTGGAAGCAAACAAACGAAAAGACAAAAATCACACTCCATATGCAGATTGGTTTATAGACTTGTATAAGGTTTGGAAAGTAGATAAAGCTCGTCCAAAAATTTACTTATTTGAAAGTCTAGTAAAATTAATAATGGGACAAGATGGAATTGGAAACCAACTTATTGGAAGACGTACCAATGGTATTATTGTGTTAGAATCTGACGGAAGCATAGAAGTCGTAGATTCGCTAAGAGCTTGTTTTGAAGGTATTACACGAAATGAAACAAATGTAGCTACACATAACATAGAAGACATATTTGAAGATGAAACGTTCCAACTCTTTTACAACGCGCATCATCATGTTTCAGAACAATGCCTAAACTGCCCTGTATTTGACATTTGTGGTAGCGGATTTTTAGGACAACGATATTCGGAAGAAAACGGATTTGATAATCCTACCATTTTTTGCAAAGACATGATACGCTTAATTTCCTTTATTCAAAATGATATTCTTTCTTCACTACCAGAAGAATCTGTAGCAGAGCTAGGTATTGAACCTTTAAGATATGATGAAATCATAAACAGTTTTGATGAAGAAAATGAAATTAAAATTGATCCGGAAGTGCAAAAAACATTACAGTCATATAAAAAAGAGCTACAGATATGAAACTAAAAAGAGGAATGCGTGTTTTTGGGGATGTAAAGAATCTTTCATCCCAAATTAAAATAAATACAGGTACACGAGAAGTGCTTGAAAACAATGGTATACAATACTATGAAGGCTCTTTTATTCCTCTACAAACTTGGCAAACTTTGTCTTCATCTGAATTAAATAAGTTGAATGCAATAGGTGAAACTTTTACTAATTACAGTAAAAATCTATATATAGGTGAAATTCCTGAAAAAATAAAAAATGCTTTTAAGCTACTGAACTTAGCAAACTGTATAAGTCCAGATGAAGTTTTTCCAAGGTTTAAAGCCCATAAAGAAGATGTAAAAAAAATTAATGCAGTATTAGATAAATTCTTAAAAAAATGTTCATCAACGGGAGATTTTAAATTTCATAAAATCACACGAGCAATGCCCAATAAAGAAACGATGACTAGTTTTCATGTGGAAGGTGACTTTTTACATTTAGGATTGCACATAGATCAAAGTAGGCATTTCAAAATCCATACTGCACATAAATCTGGAAATAGAATATCTATCAATTTGGGTAATGAAACTCGCTCTTTAATATTTACAAATTTGTCAATGATTCAAGTCTATAATATGATTCGTGAAAAAATTGATATAAAAAAAATTACACTTAACCCAGATACGATCGCACCTCATTTTTTCAGACTTTACCCAGACTACCCTGTATTAAAATTGGAAGTAAAACCCTATCAATATTATACAGCGCCAACTGATAATTTTTTCCATGATGGTTCAACAATGGGAACCCAAAACATAGATATTACTATTGTGTATACAGGATTATTTGATCAACTACCTTAAAACATACAACGCATGCAACTCATACAAAACGGTATAAAACTACACAGCAAATTGGATCATTTTTTTGATGAAGTTGAAATCAATTCGGGAACTGTTCATCATTTACAACAAGAAAAGAGTAAAGTCAATTATTTAGATTGGTCTTTTGTACCTCAATATGAGGATGATGCGTATGTAGTAAAGCGTGATTGGCGAAAACTTTCCAAAAAAGAAACCAATGCAGTAACAGCTTCAACAAATAGAAATTATTACAACACAATTTATGTTGGTGATATTTCAGATGAATTAAAACAAATTTTCGAAGACCTGAAATTTAAAAAATGTTTACGACCAGAAGATGTACATGAATGTATGAAACGTGATCATGATTTGACGTTGAAATTGAGTAATACAATGCAGAACTATCTAACAAGTTCTGCAAACAACAAACCATTTCATTTTCATTTTATTGGAGCAAATCTTCCAAATATTGATATGGTTGCCGCTGATAATACAATGCTTCCACCAGATCATCAAGAAGAAGACAAAAAATGTATGGGAATTCATAATGATGGCGCCGAACCAACATCCGTACATGCAACTTATAAATCAGGCAATCGTTTTACCATAAATTTAGGGAACGAAACACGTTATTTTTTATATGTAAATCTATCATTAACGCAAGCTTTTAATATGCTCAAAAAGAAACTAGGGATTTCTGTTGAACACATAGATTTATACAATATATCAAAATTATTTTTCAAATATTTTCCAGACTATCCTGTAATTAGAGTTCCGCAAAAACCCTATCAATACTATATTGCGCCTACCGATCATTGTTTCCATGACGGATCAACGTTTGGAATGACAACATTGGATGTATTGATGATTTATTTTGGAAAATTTCAATATTAAGCTCATTTAAATTATACTAAAAATGGAAATCAAAAGACAAATAACAATTCACAATTCGCTTCCTGAAGGCTTGGATGCGTTAGCTATAAATTCAGGAACTATACATCATAGCCAGTATGAAGCTGACACTGTAGAATTTTTGGGAGAAAAATATACACCTAAATTCACACCACATGCATACTTAAACAAAAAAGATTGGAGACCTTTAAATGCCAATGAAATTGCTTGTATAACGCCTCCTGAAAACCGAAATGATCTTAATACTATATATCTTGGCGTTATTCCTGACGAGTTGCGTGCCAGTTTTGAAACAATATATTTAGACGAAAGTACAGATAGACGCGACATGTTTTTTCGATTAGAAAAAGATCCATCAAAGGTGAAAAAAGCAACAGAGTTAATACATGATTTTTTACTTCCAATGTCAAATGGTGAAAAATTTCGTTTTCACTGTATTGGTGTAAACAATCCTAATTTACCATTAGTTGCGGCAAATACTATTATGTTACCTAACGATCATAAACCATCAGATAGAGAACTTATAGGGCTTCATAATGATGGTACTCAGCTCATGACTATTGAAACAGCTCATCAATTTGAGAATAGAATTAGCATCAATTTAGGTAAAGATTCGCGTTATTTCCTGTTTGTCAATTTATATTTAACAGAAGCGTATCAAATGCTTAAAGAATGTATGAGTGACGAGGAGTTTAAAAAAGTAGATATTTCTAATATTCCGAGATATTTCTTTAGTCATTTTCCAGATTATCCAGTGATTCGAATAGAACAGAAACCATATCATTACTACATTGCAGCTACTTACAATTGTTTTCATGATGGTAGTACTATAGGAAATAAACATTTAGATGTTACGATGACCTATTTCGGGAATTTTCAATATTAAAAATTAGAATTATGACAGCAGTAGCAACAGCAACAATGATGAAAAAAGGAATTTGTATTCACAACAACTTACCTAAAGGATTTGAAGCTATTCAAATTAATTCGGGAGTTGTACATCATAAAGAACATAAAGGTTCACAAGTAAATTATGAGTATTTATCGTTTATGCCTTTATACATTGATGAAGCGTATATTCCGAAACGAGATTGGCGACCGCTGAACAAACTTGAACAACGCATTGTCACGCCAACAGAAAGTTTGAAAGATCATAATAATATCTATTTGGGAGAATTGCCAGAAAAAGCAAAACAATTGATTCAAGAAATTGATTTTAGTTTGTGTAGAGGTAGAAATGATGTGATGCAACGTTTTGGTGAACACAAAGAATTAACGATGGCACTGAATACTGAATTACATAACTTTTTGCAAACCATTGCTAATGATAAACCCTTTCATCTACATTGTATTACAGCAAATTTGCCCAATGTAGAAATGGTTGCCTGTGATATCACGCGGTTACCTGAAGATTTTACTATTCCTGAAAAAAAATACATGGGCATGCACAACGATGGAACGCAGTTTATGACCTTGCATACAACGTATAAACACGGAAATAGAATTTGCATCAATCTTGGAACAGAAACACGTTACTTTTTATACATAAATCTTTCAATGATTCAGGTGCATAATATGCTGAAAGAAGTTACAGATATTAGTAAAGTTGATGTATATAATGTGGCAGAAACTTTCTTTAAACATTTTCCAAATTATCCAGTCATCAGAATGGCACAAGAACCGTATCAATACTACATTGCTCCGACCGACAATTGTTTTCATGATGGTTCTACGTTAGGAAATACAAAACTAGATATCAATATGGTGTATTTTGGAAATTTCACACATTAGACTCCATAGTTTTTTAAAGATTAACTTGAAAACTCAATCAATTAGTTAGTTTTAAAATTTTTAATTCTGCATTTTTATTTAGAATGATAAAATGTGTTTCATCAGCAATCACAATTTTTTGAATCGCTTTTGCTTCTGAATGATTTAAATAACTTGTATCTGTTTTGTATTGATACGTTTCTGTATCGTTTCCTATTAATATATAACCTTTAGATGCATCATAACGAATCGTTTCTACTTCGGCATCATAGACGTTTCCAACACCAAAAATATCTAAAGAACCATCATTATTAAAATCGTGTGTTGCAATACTTAGTGTTGGTCCAAATTGCGCCTGATTGGGCAATGTTTCTATTTCAAAATCTCCTTTTCCGTTATTTTTAAGAATGATCGATTCAAAGTTTGTTACTTCTAAATGTGTAGCATTGGCTAAGTTTTCTTGTCCGTATATTTCAGTCAGTGTAGAAGCTGCAAACTCTTTATAGGTTTTTATTTTATTATTTAAAACAGGAGTTTGTTGAGAAGAACATTGTTTCCCACGAACTGGAAGTAATTCACCCGTTTTAGAAACTTTACTCAACGCCATATCAAAAGAAGCATTTTGATCTAAATTCCCTGCATATATATGTAGAGGTTTTTCTTTAGTTGGATGAAATTTATTGTTCGTTCCCCAATTTCCTATGATGTACTCTTTATGACCATCGGTATCAATGTCTGCTTCTGTGATACATTGGTACCAACCAATTGTATTACTAAGTTCTGGAAGACTTTTTTTGTTGAATTTCCCGTTGTTGTTTTCAAATATGGTAAC
Source organism: Kordia sp. E (assembly GCF_056033805.1). Classification (NCBI taxonomy): domain Bacteria; kingdom Pseudomonadati; phylum Bacteroidota; class Flavobacteriia; order Flavobacteriales; family Flavobacteriaceae; genus Kordia; species Kordia sp. E. The sequence goes on along the minus strand of NZ_JBRASR010000003.1, from coordinate 95,749 downwards.
TGGCATCCATTCACCAACAACAATTAAATCTAAATCACCATCTGCATCGTAATCAGAAAAAATAGCATCATTTACCAGTTGTAATTCTGAAATTTCAGAAATGACCTCATCATTTGTCTTTGTAAATTTTCCGTTTTCATTTTTCAACAGATATGATGTTTCTGCTAAAGGATATTTTCCATGTGTTGTGCTTCCACCAATAAAAATATCAATGTCACCATCATTATCATAATCTCCACTTGCAATCGCTTTTGTGTTCACTCGTATTTTAGGCAAACGATTGGATTTTGTATAGTTTCCTTTTCCATCATTTATATACAATCGATCTTGCAACAACGCACTATTTTCTTCATTTTCATATCCTCCAGAAGTTACATATAAGTCAAGATCTTTATCATTGTCAACATCTATAAATTGTGCATTTGTATCTTCAACCTTTTTGTCTGCTTCAAATAGCTTTTGACTTTTCTCAATGAATGTTCCATCACTTTTTTGAACATATAATTTTCCCGAAGCATCTTTTGCATTTCCCACAAAGAAATCATCTAAACCATCATTATTTACATCAGCCACAGCTAACGGGTTTCCTTTTTCAGATTGTTTTTGTGGTAAAAGCACTTGCAATTCAAAATCATCAAAATCGTTTTCTTTCTGAACATATTCAACTCCTAAATCAGTAGGGTTTATAGTTTCAAACAAAGCAACTGAACTTGAGTTTTCTATTTTCTTCTGTGTTGCATTTTTATAATTTAATGTCGTTGTTTCGCCAATTTTCACATCAGAAAGCAATTGTTTTTTTCCATCTTGCCAATGAACTATTACACTATCAATTTGTGTGATTTCACCTAAACCAAAATGTAACTTATTTGTTACCGATGATTGAAAGCCTCTACTCAACAACACTGTTTTAGATTGTTGTAATCCGTCAGCATATACGTTGACTGTAGTTCCGATTCCATTTTTATTTTGAGCAGTTCCGACAAGGGAAAAAGTAACAGAATTTGCGTCTGAATGATTTTTGTAAATCTGTGCTTCCGCAGATTGATTATTTGTGATAATGTCTAAATCGCCATCGTTATCTAAATCAGCATATACAGCTCCACTAGAATTCACTTTCGCATCAAAACCCCAATCTTTTGTTTTGTTAGAAAAGGTAAGATCTTGGTTATTTTGAAAAATATAATTGTTTAATGTGTTTGAAGGCATCATGTTGATCGCTTCTTCTAAGGATACTTTTTTACGATTTTGAATGTTAGTTTTCATCTGGTTTCTAAAATCCTGATTGGAAAGATCATGCTCAATTCCATTGGTCACAAATACATCGTTAAAGCCATCATTATCAAAATCAGCAATTAGTGGCGCCCAACTCCAATCGGTTTTTGCAATGCCTGACAACTGCCCTATTTCGCTAAATGTTCCATCGCCATTATTGAGTTGCAACATATTAGACATGTATTGGTGATGATAACCTGCATTGACAACCGCATGGAAGTTTTCCGTGCTCATCGTTGCCATGTTTTCTTTGCTTCTGATATGATCTTCCGCTAACATATCTAACACAATCAAATCGGGTTGTAAGTCGTTGTTAATGTCTGCAAAATCAGATCCCATACTATTTACCGAAATGTGTTTGAAACGTTCTAGAATTTCATCTTTAAAAGTTCCATCACCTTGATTTATGTATAAAAAATCAGGTTCTAAAAAGTCGTTTGCTACATAAATATCAGGAAGATTGTCATTGTTAAAATCACCAATAGAAGCACTCAATCCCCAAGCTTTGTTTTCAATGCCTGCCATACGTGTTATATTGGTAAAACGCTGTCCGTCATTTCTAAATAATTGATCTGAATTGTACGGTTCTTTTTGTTGTTGAATTCGTGGATCGATATTGGTGTTATTGCGAAAGTCAAAACGGTGATTTACCAAATACATATCCAAATCGCCATCCGTATCATAATCAAAAAAGTAGGCTTGTGTAGAAAATCCAAAATGATCAATTCCGTATGCAGCAGCACTTTCCTTAAACGTATTATCTTTTTGATTGATGTATAGTTTGTTCTTTCGAAGATTATGGTCTTTTAAAGAGCCTGATTTACACACATATATATCTAACCAACCATCATTATTAATATCAATCATGCTTACGCCAGTTGTCCAACCATTTTCATCAGATACTTTTGCCGTTTTAGTAATATCTTCAAACTCAAAATCACCTTTATTTAAATACAATGCATTACTTCCTTGATTTGAAGAAAAATACACATCTTCCAATCCATCATTATTAATATCTCCTACAGCAATTCCGCCACCATTATAGATATATGAATAGTTTAGAAAGTTAAAATATAGATTTTCCTTTACTTCGTTTTTGAAATGAATATTAGTACGTTCATTGCTTAGTAAACTAAATAACGTCGTACTTTTTTCTTCTGCTTTTTCAGTACAACCAATACATAAAATTAGTATTGCTAAGTAGAAGATTTTATGTTGTTTTAAAAATATCATTTCAGGAGATTTATTTAGTATTAATTACTGTCATTCCAGTCTAAGGTTTTATAATGCCTTGCCAGATAATTTTTAACGATAGTTATATCTTCTTTCGCCGTTAAGTCGGGAACATGTTCCGAAAATGGAATGCCTTCAACGGTGTTTGGGTGTTCTTTCACCATGTTTAATAAAGCCGTTGGTAGTTCTTTTTCATTTCGAATAGAATGTATCGGGCAATTCTTGAGGTATTTTAAAAACACAGCTCCTTTAAATTTAAAGATGTTCATACTTACTCTCAAAACGCCAGAAGCATCTTTGTAATTTTCTACTTCTTCTAAAGCAGGTTTTTCTATAATGCCTATTAATTGATTTTTTACATTCAACTTAGCCAAAGCAAAGCGTGCGACTCTTTCCAGAGAAAACTCCAAAGCATCTCTATTATATCCAATAAAAGCATTGTCGCTAGTAGTTTTTCTTAGTGCTAAAAACGCATCCGCGGAATATAAATTATCACTATTGCAAACTGTATAATATTGCGTGTTTAATTCAGAATATTGTGTAACAGCTTGATATACGGCATCTGCAGTTCCAAAAGGCTTCGTTCTTCCTTGCGGAATATGTTGCGTAGCAAACGAAATATTGAGTCCATGAAAAGCATTGTCTTTTTCTTTACTTCCATAAAACTTTTTGAATAACTCACTTTGCTTCCCTACAACAATATAGATGTTTTTATATCCTGCCGATTTTGCATTGTACAATAAATAATCGAGTATTGGTCTTCCATCAGGATTTATACTGATGAGACTTTTACTTCGTTGATTTGCTTCTGCTACTTCTTGCTCACTTAAGTTACTAAGTGTTGTTTGCTTTTTCATTCTTGAAGAAGCGCCTCCAGCCAATATGATTAAGTTTGTATGCATTCTTTCGTTTATACGCTAGTTACACTATTTTGGCTCCAGTAGCTATAGATACTAAATATGCATCTACAGCTCCAGCATTTTTGATACTATCAATTACTTGTTGTTCTTTTCCTTCTGGCGCTATAGCTACAATGCTTCCACCTTTTCCAGAACCTACTATTTTTGCTCCTAATGCACCAGCGTTTAACGCAGCATCAATCATATCATCAATTCTTGGAACTGTGATATGTAATAAGTCTCTTAAAACTTCATGATGTTGATACATTAAATGACCTATCTCTTTATAATCTAATGCTGCTTTTTGAAATTCGACCAATGCTTTTCGTGTAATTAAATAATTTAAAACAGCTCCACGGAAATACGGTTGTAAGTCTGCGCTTAAATAGTTTTCATAGGTTTTTAAATCACCTTTTTTAACCTTTCTTATATCGAAATTCGCATCAAATTCTTTTACTTTTTCAATAGATCGTATCGCATTTTCTTTTAATTCTTTTAGTGTTCCTAAAGTGTCTTTCGGAATACCTGATTCGCCAATAATGAGTCCTGGCAACTTTTTAGGAATCGTTTCATAAGCTGAACTTTCATCTGTTTCTAAATATATAATATTACCTAAACTAATACTATATTGATCCATTTTTCCACCAGATGATTTTTGCTCTACAACTTCTGCTTCATACGCAACTTGAGCAATAAATTCTTGCGTCACATTCTGATCACATCCAAAAGCTTCTACTAAAAACTGTACCCAAGCGACTACAACAGCAGATGAACTTGAAAGTCCTGCATTGATAGGAATTGTTCCAGTTATGGTAATATCATATCCTTTCGTAGGAATACAGTTGTACTTTTTTAAAACTTTTAAAACTGCTAAAAAATGATCTCCAATGATGTCTGTATTTTCGTTTACAGCATCAATTTGTATTGTTCTTTGTTTGTCAATATCTGGTTTTGATATGTTGAAACATACTGAATTGTTTTCAACAGCTACTAGTTTTATGAACTTATCTATTCCACAAGCAATAACTGGCAAACCTAAATAGTCTTGATGATCGCCAAAAAGACAGGTTCTACCAGGAGCTAATGATATTATTTCTCTCATTAGTATGTGTTTTTAATCCAGTTGTATGGTTTACGTTTTACCCACAAACCTCTTGTGAAGTCCGGAAAATCTTGTGGTGCGCCGTTATTTTCAATAGAAGCTTCAGAAAGTGGTGTTATTGCACTCCAAGCTGCTGCATCATAGGCGTCTAATGGTGGCGCAATGTTTTGTTTTGCAGATTCTACAAAAGCATTTAACACAAAAAAGTCCATTCCGCCGTGACCAGAACCTGCTGCATATTCACCGTATTTTTGCCATAATGGATGATCGTACTTTTTGAGCCATTCATCAGCAGCATCCCAACGATGCGGATCTGATTTTCCTTCTATATAAATTCTATTTCCATCTACTTCCCACAAACCGTTTGCTCCTTGCACTCTAAAACCTAATGAATATGGTCTTGGTAAATTACAATCGTGTGTTACAATAATGGTTTCACCTTTTGCAGTTTCTATAGTTGTTGTAATGACATCTCCTTGCTTAAATTTTACTTTTGCATTCGGATGATCTTCTCCTCCGTGTTTTACAATGTAATTGTGAAGTCCAATAGCTTTTGAAGCATTTGACGTCAAGGATACAAAACGATTTCCTCTGTTGATGTCACACATCGTTGCAATAGGTCCAACGCCGTGCGTAGGATATACATCTCCATTTCTTAATACAGAATGTTGCGTACGCCATTTAGATTCAGAGATTCCTTTTTCGCCAAATTCTACACCTTTTCCATAAGGCGTTTTTCCATCATTTAGTTTTACAAAGCGTAAATCGTGTTGGTAACCACATCTAAAATGAACGAGTTCACCAAATACATTTTGTCGTACCATATTGAGTACAGCCATTACATCGCGGCGATAGTTTACATTTTCAAGAATCATTAAATGAGAACCTGTAGCTTCATGCGTATTTACCAAATCCCAACATTCTTCTAATGTGTTGGCAGCCGATACTTCCAAACCTGTATATTTCCCAGCTTTCATGGCATCAACAGCCATTCGAGTATGCCACAACCAAGGTGTAGATATGATCACAGCATCTACATCTTTTTGGTCTAACAGATTTTTATAGTCATCATCAGATTTCCCAAAGACTTTCGGTTTTTTATACCCTGCTTCATTTATCTTTTTTAAGGCAATTTCTATTCGTTTTGGATCTATATCACAGATGGCAGTCACTTCAATATCCTTTCGTTGCAACGAATTGTTTAAATGATTCGTTCCTCTGAGTCCAACACCTATAAAGGCAAGTTTAAGTTTTTGCTTGTTTGTATTTAGCATAGACCCAAAAGCTATGTTTGGAACCATAGAAATACCTACTCCAGCTACGGCTATTTTTTTTATGAAATTTCTTCTCGATTTCATCCTGTTTTTTTTGGTTTGGTTAAGATATCTATAAAACTAGGGAATTATCTGAGAAGTTTGAAAATGTTATACGAAAACTACTCTTTTATAAATTTCCAAGATGTGTTATTATTTTGAGTATATAGTTTTATAAAATATATGCCACTTTGTAATTCGTTTACAGTTATGACTTCTAAATTGTTCTTTTTTGTAAGTACTAATTTTCCATTGATGTCAAAAATTTCGATGTTGAGTAATGGATCTGTATCACTTTTTATATGAATTTCATTTTTTACTGGATTCGGATAAATTTCAATCGCATCAATACTTATATCAGAAACACTTAAAGAGGCGATACTTATAGTTCTGGTATACGTATGTTCTACACCGCATTTGGTCGCTGTAAGTGTCACTTCATAATCTCCTATTGCAGCATACGTATGTACTGGATTATCTTGTGTTGAAGTTGTAGTATCTCCAAAATTCCACGTTCGATTTTCATATTCATTTCCAGACGTAAATGTCACTTCATTATTATTTGTAACATGATTGAAATATGCTGTAAAGTCCCAAAAATTTAAATCATCAAAAACAATTGTTTTAGTAGCTAACTTTATAGCTGTAGCAGTTGCTTCTGGCAAAGATGAATTCCATGTAATTAACGTAGGATCTTTTTTGTAAATCATCGTATAAAATGCACATGCTGCTGCATACGAACCTGCTAATGAAGGATGCGAACCATCTCCAGTGTACAAATCAATGTTTGGTAGATTCGTACGTATATAACGCCAAACAGCTCCAACAGGAGACACTTGTGCATTGTTCTGTTCTGCCATCAAAATATAAGTCGCTCTAATTGCATCATCCATACCTTCATACGTACAAACCCACGGAGCAGAAGCACAATTACTTGCATCTCCATTTTCTCGTCCCCAAGTCATATAAAATAAAGGCAACGTACAGACATTGTTTGTTCGGATGGTATTGATTAGAGATGCTGCATGTGGATATAATTCAACTTCCATTTGCGCTTGTCCCCAAGAGGTTTCTTGACTTTGCGCCTGTATGGCTACAAAGTCCCAATTGTCAGCATTGATTTTATTCGTTGTTGTGGTATTAGTAACATGATTCATCAATCGATGTCCTCCTGGCGTATTAGAATCATAAATTAGTATATCGCCAGTATTGGTAGCCATATTATTTATCATTGACGGTAAGTTATTGGATGCAGTATAACTATTTCCGAGGAATAATACTTTTTTGGTGTCTTGCGCTATTAGCACACAAGAGAATAAAATAGCTATGAGATATAGTAGGTTACTTTTTGTCATTTGTGTTGGTTTGCTAATAGAACACTTATCTAGGTTTTTATCCTACCAATATTTTTAAAAATATCAATTTAGTTCTACATGAAAGTTATCTTCACGTAAGTGATGAATTAAATTTTCCATAGGTCTTCTCACAAAACTAGTTGCTAACAGCCCTTTTTTACTTAATTCACTATTTATAAAATCTTTTCCATGATAGGCAATAGAACCTACAAAATGTAGTGGAACTGTTTTTAGTTCTTCTCGATATTGTAAAATGTGGTTTTCAATAAACTTAGCCATACCTTTTGCAAGTAACTTAGAAATGTATGGATGTTCTCTATTTTCAAACATGAACTTTGCAAATTCTGCTAAGTATTTATTTGGCGTCGCAGATTTGTATAGCTTATCAACTACTTTTTTTTCTTTTAAATTGAATGTAGCTTCAAAAGAAAGACGTAGTTCTTCAGGCATTTTTTTATAATAATAACCTCGAAGTAATCTTTTACCAAAATAATTTCCGCTACCTTCATCCATCACGATATATCCTAAAGAAGGAATTTTTGTGTGTGTTGTTTCCCCATCAAAATAACAACAATTTGAACCTGTACCAAGAATACAAACAACAGCTGGTTCACTAGTAGTTGCCCAAACAGCAGCCATAATATCTTCTCTTACGATAGATTTAGAATTTTCGAAAAATGAGTTTAAAATGTGTTCTACTTTATCTTGATTTTTTTTAGTTCCACAACCAGCACCAAAGAAGCAAACAGAAGTAATTTTATCTTTATGTTTGGAGAGTTTTGAATTCTTCGTAATAATTTTTTGCAATGCTTTTTTTGATAAAATAGCTGGATTTAGTCCTTTCGTTCTAATGCGTAAAGGTTGTTTTTCCTTGTTTTCATATAATATCCAATCACATTTTGTAGAACCGCTATCTGCTATTAATACCATTTGTTTTGTTTTAGGAATTTTTTGCTAATAAATTGTACACAGACATAATTTCGTCAATCATATCAATGCCTTTTTGAAGCACTTTACTTTTTAAATGAATTTCGGCAACAACCGTAGTATCATTTTCAGTATCATTTTTTATGTGAAATTTTCCTTCCGGAAAAAACACATGCAATCCATTTGATTCATCTTGCAAATACAAATCAAACTCACCACTTACCCAATTTATAAATTTGTCATAACGCTTTGAAGAAGAGAACGTAGTTTTACGAATCAATTGATGATAAGGACTTGCAAAAGATATGTTTGTTTCGTTATCCACTTTTTTAGTTGTTTTTAAGCACTTAAGTTTAATTGCTCGTTTTCAATTTTCCTCAATAATTTTTTTACGCAGTTTTGTCCAGTTTTAAATCCGTCTTTCTCTGAAGCTGTATTGCTTTCTTGAATTAAACTTGAAGAAAATTTGATGTTATTTTTAATATATACTACAGGCAATCCTCTTTTAGCCACACTTTGGATGTGTGTTATTTTTTTTGATGCAACTGTTTCTTTTATAGAAGAAAAAATCAATCCGTCAATAATATTACTTTCAGATAATAACTTGGTGTACGCAATTTCTTTTTTGTAATCATTACACGATTGATATACCATGATTTTGTAATCATTTTTAGATGATTCTTCCGTAATCCCAATTAAAGATTCTAAGAAGAAAGTATCTTTTAAATCTGGTAAAATCACGCCTAATATTAAGCTTCTTTTATTTCGTAAAGCCGTCGCTATAATATTGGGTTTATAGTTAAGTGATTTTGCCACTTCGAGCACCTTACTTTTTGTAGCAACACTTATTTCTGGGCTATCATTTAAAGCTTTTGAAACTGTAGAAATGGACAACTCTAAGATAATTGCCATATCTTTTAATGTAACGTTTATTGGTTTTTTACTTGAGTTGAACATCTTTTTATTATTTAGTCAGATAGTTTGATTTACAGAAAAGTAGTAGTTTCTCTAACGAATCTACAATAGCCAATTCTGTATCAGCAAATGGCTCTCTAAGTTGTTTGATATAATTTTTACATTGATTAAATTCTTCCTGTGTAATTTTTTTAGCTTGAAGTGACGCTTGTAATGATTTCGAAATAGCCGCTAAGTTTTTAGATAAAGGTTCTAAAGGTTGTATTATTGGATTCTTTGAGATTTTTACAAATACATCATGATTCGCTTTCCACTTGTTCAAATAGTCAGTAATTTTTTGACCACTATTATCACTTCTATCATTTATAAACTGTGATACCTTTTTATTAAAAACAAGCGCATCTTCTGCATCAGCAGTACACGCATCAGCAAATAGTGTAAAAGGAGAGAAAGATTTGTATTCTGTGCCACCTTCGTTTCTTGTATATATTTTTAATGGTTCGCAAATATTTGATAAAACAACTAATGAAGTAATATCTTGACCTTTAGTTATATTTCGGAGAATAACATCTTTATTACGAATGTGTGTGATGCCTAGTTCTTCTAAGGTTAGACTTACCTCTTTAAGCCTTTTCAGCATATTATCAATATCTTTTACTTCTTTGGCAGACCAATAACGTTCCGCAATTGCTGCTGTTCTAGGCCAAATTCTAGAATCTATAGTTAAAGGTGTTACCAATTCGCTCCACATAGTAGTTTCAGCTCCTAAGATGCGTTTGCGTTCTTCTTTGGTAAGTACTGCGTCTCCAATTGGGTCAACCGTATAATGATGTTTCACAGAAAGCATTCTGTCAATATAATATCCGTTAGAAAGTACAGTATTATATCCTTTTTTTGCTGCTGCAATTAACGTACTGCTTTCCAAGCCTTCGTTTGTGCCTCTCCAAGAATGAATTACTGCTGTTGTGGGCATTGTTGGCGTCATAATTTCGTCCCAACCCATCAATTTTTTGTCAAGCTTCTTTAATATTTTTTCCAATCGAATATTGAAATATGTTTGTAAGTCGTGATTCGTTTTTAAATCGTGCTTCTTTTTGAATTTTTGAATCTCTTTATTTTCTGTCCAATGTTTTCCTGCGTTTTCATCACCACCAATATGAAAGTATTGATCTGGAAATAACGGCGCAATTTCAGTAAATAGGTTTTTTAAGAAAGTGTATGTTTCTTCTTTTATCGGGTTTAATGTCGGATCAAAAACACCAGCATATCTTTCTATGTTATTTTTGTAACCGTCTTTACTGCCCAGTTCTGGATACGCTGTTAGAAAAGCTGAAGCATGACCTGGAACATCAAATTCAGGGATAACTCTGATTCCTAAATTGGAAGCATATTGCACCACATCTTTTATTTGTGCTTGTGTATAGTATAAACCGTCTGAAGCGAGTTCTTGTAATTTTGGATATACTTTCGATTCAACTCTGAATCCTTGGTCATCTGTTAAATGCCAATGAAAAACATTTAGTTTCACAGATGCCATTGCATCTAAATTTCGTTTTATAACGCCTATAGGCTGAAAATGTCTAGCAACATCAATCATTAAACCTCTCCAAACAAATCTTGGAGTATCTTGAATGGTTACTCCAGGAAAGTAATATTTGGAAGCATTGTGTGTTGTTAATTGTAGCAAAGTTTCTAATGCTCTTAATGCGCCAACATCTGTTTTTGCTTGTATTGAAATCGCATCACTTTTAATTTCTAAGTTATACGATTCGTCTTGATAAATTGTTAAATCAGAAACGGATTCAAAGTTAACTTTAATAGCAGCATCTTTACTTTCAACTGGGAAACCAGTATCAATAAAAACGCCAGTTCTACCAGAAAGTCTTCTTAGAAACTTAGTAGTTGCTTTTTGCACTCTTCCTTCTGAATCATTTCCAAGAATACTGATTGTAAGTGTTTCGCTTATCTTGAATTGAGAATTATTTTCTTGGATTTCTTGCGGCCAAGGCATTAAGTTATACTTCTCCGACAACGCGTGTTGAGAAAATGCTAATTGACTAAAAAGTCCAACGAGTATGATGAGAATAATTCTATTCATTTCTTTAGTTTAATGTATTTTTCTACAATGTATCTATCCATTCCAGCAGCTTCTACTTTTTCAATTCCAGATTGGATTAAGGTGTCCCCTTTTATTTCAATTTTAAAAGAGAATTGATGTTTTTTTATAGCTTCAACAGCCGTAAAATTTAACGTTTCTGTATAGTCGTCACCTTTTAAAGTATACGTACCTGCTCCGCCATAAAAATTGGCAGTTCCATTATTTTCTTGATTGAAAAAGGCAAAATGACTTTTATTTATAATTTTTATAAAAGTTGTATTTGATAGATCTTTTAGTTGGATACTGTCACCTTCAATGGTTTTTGCATAGACCATTTCCCAAGTGCCTTCTATATGTTTTGAATCTTCCTTTTTAACACAATTACTAAGACTGAATAGCGTTAAAAAAAGAAGTGTGTATTTTTTCACACGTTTCATTTTTTAAAAGTGATAACGTTTAAAAGCTTCGATAGCTGCATAGTCTGCTAATCCTAAATCATTGTATTTTTTAGCAGTTAATCTATTTCTGTCTTCAGCTCTTACCCAAAATTCTCTAGAATCTCCACCTTGAAACATTACTCCATCTTTTTGTGATTGATGGTAAAATATTGCATGGCGTTTTTTTAGTATTTGGTCTGGACTCATTGGTACCGCCATTTCTATTTCGTATGATTCCCATTCGTGCCAAGCGCCTCGATATAACCAAACCCAACAATCATCCATGTAATCATTTGTTTTTAGTTCTTCTAGTGCTATAAATAGTGAATCTAAGCATACTTTGTGTGTTCCATGAGGATCGGCTAAATCTCCTGCGGCATAAATTTGATGTGGTTTTATTTCATCAATTATGTCTTTCATTATTTGAATATCATCAGGAGAAAGATTCCCTTTTTTGATAGTTCCCGTTTCATAAAATGGAAGGTTTAAAAAATGTACATTTTTATCTTTTAATCCTAAATATCTAGTAGCAGCAAGAGATTCACTTTTTCGAATAGCTCCTTTTAGTTTTCTTACATCTAATGAATCTATTTGGTCATTATCTTTTTTCTTTTTCAAGAAGTTAATAATGCCATTTACATTGATAGAACTCGGATCTAAATCCTTTGCGATTTCGGCAAATTTCAGCGCTTCTTCATCAGATACTGCAATATTTCCTGAAGTTTGGTAAGCTATATGAACATCGTGTCCTTGCTCTACCAATCGATCAAATGTTCCGCCCATTGAAATCACATCGTCGTCCGGATGTGGACTAAATATGATGATTCTTTTTTTGGCAGGAAATGCACGTTCTGGTCTGTTAGAGTCATCAGCATTTGGTTTTCCTCCTGGCCATCCAGTTATAGTATGTTGTAGCTTATTGAACATTTTAATGTTCATATCATACGCAGAACCTTCTTCTGTTAGAAGTCCAGACATACCATTATCATTATAATCTTTATCTGTTAGCTTTAGAAAAGGTTTCTCAAGCAATTCACTCAACCATACAACTGCTTTTAATTTTAAGTCTTCTGTCCAAACACACGAAGTTACCAACCAAGGAGTTTTTACACGTGTTAATTCGGCAGAAGCTTCTTTGTCTAATATAAATGTTGTGTTTTGATGTTGTTGTAAGTATGTAGCAGGTACATTAGCGCTTATTTGTCCTTCTATAGTTTCTTTTACGATTTCACTTTTGTTAATTCCCCAAGCTAATAGAACAATTCTTTTTGCGCTTAAAACTGTCCCAATTCCCATAGTAATGGCTTTTCTTGGAACATTATCAATTCCTAAGAAAGAAGGAGCAGCATCTACACGTGTTAAGTGATCTAGTGTAATAATTCGTGTTCCAGAATTTAAGTGAGAACCAGGTTCGTTGAATCCAATATGTCCAGTTCTTCCAATTCCAAGCAATTGAAAATCTAATCCACCAACATCTTTAATTTTTAGTTCGTAATCAATACAGTATTGATATAAATCTTCTGTACTTACCTTTCCATTTGGAATGTTAATGTTTTCAGGTAAAATGTCTACATGATTAAAAAGGTGTTCATGCATAAAGTAATAATAGCTTTGAATATTACTTTTATCCATTGGATAGTATTCGTCAAGATTGAATGTGATTACGTTTGCAAAACTTAAGCCTTCTTCTTGGTGCATTCGAACTAGTTCTTCATATACTTTTATAGGTGAAGATCCTGTAGCTAGTCCTAAAACACATGGTTTATTTAAGAGTTCTTTTTCTCTGATCAAAGAAGCAATTTCTTGTGCGACAAGAATAGACGCTTCATTTGAGGTTTCAAAAATAACATTGTGTATTTTTTCGAAACGTGTTTCTTCAAACTTTCCCGCTTTAGCGTACGAAATATTTTTATAATCTGCGAAATCAATTTCCATTATGTAGCCTTTCTTTTTTTTGAAATTAACGTGTAGGGTAAAACAACGAGAACCTAGATTCTCGTTGTAATAAACTAATTAAACATGAAATATATGAGAGCGTTATTTTAAAAGTTAGATCCTCCAGTATCCCACCATAAACGTGTTCCACCATTATCAGGACCATTTAAGAGTCCAACAGCAACAGCAACATTTGCGCTATTGGTATTTAATTCATTCTCAACAAAATTGATTCTTCTAATTTGAATGTTTGTGTCAATAGTTCCTCCACTATTATTTACAACTACAGGGAAGATTCTTGGATATCCCGTTCGTCTAAACTCACTCCAAGCTTCTTGACCGTCAGGAAACATAGCAATCCATTTTTGAGTAATGATTTGTTCTAATTGTTCTTCATTTGTACCACCGGCATTGTATGCTATTTTTACATCACTTCCGTAAGGAATATTATTTACTGCGAATAAAGCATCTACAAAATCGTTAGGTGTACTTGTATTATCTGTTAGGTAATCTGATATTCCTGAAACACCATGTTGTGTAAATGATGCCGTTACACCAGCCTCGTAATTTGCTTGCGCACTACCAGCACCAGCCCAACCTCTCAATGCGGCTTCGGCTTTTAAGAAATGTACTTCAGATGCAGTCATCCATGTGATTGTTTCTCCATCTATAACGCTTCCAATAGAAGCATGATCAAGGTATTGTGCTTTTGACTCAATGTCTATTCCCATTCGAATTCCTTTGTAATCACCAGCTAGCGAAGCATCTGCAGAAGGATTGAAATATGCATCTATTCTTCCATCATTGTATCCTGTTAATATAGATTCCATTTCTGCTCCCATTCTGATGTCTCCCCAAGAACCACTAATAACTGTAATAGGATGTGGGAAACCAGTGCTGACAACCATGTCTTCTGTTTCTAATAATCCTGCACTACTAGCTAAAGATAATTCTCCTTGTGCTTTTGCTAATGTTGGATTTACTTTTGAAACACGCATTGCGATTCGCAGACGCATACTATTTGCAAATTGTCTCCATTTAGCAATATCACCAGCAAACGCAGATTTATCAAAAGGGACAAATTGAACATCGCTAATAAAAGGTTCTAAACCATCAATAGCAGCTCCTAAGTCGTCAAAGAATGCTTGATATGCTATCTCTTGAGAGTCATATTCTCCTGTTGTTGCAAAATCATCAAATTTCGTATAACGTATTGGTCCATAGATATCAGATACACGATGCATTGCAGTAACTTTTATTATGTTTGCTAAATGCACAAACTTAATTGCATTAGCATCTCCTGATAATTCTACAGCATTTTTAATATTTAATGCTTGCGGCATTACACTTCCATAGGCATCAGACCAAGGAAAACCATTCCAACCATTAACTAAAGCATAGGTCATGTTATTTACATTTCCAGCAAATGGTGTTGGCGGTGTCATATAACCAGAGTATACATCTCCTATAAGACCTTGTTGTAATTGATAATTCCAAGCAGGAGTTGCATTAAATACATTTAAGAACATCGGTTGAAATTCATTCCCAACATTATTATTCATTTGGGTTAAACTTTCTTCAGTTATCCCGTTTGGATCAGTATTGACGTCTTGAAAGTCATCAGTACAATTTGATAAACTCATCACCGCTAAAAAGGCAAGTGAGTATTTTATAAGTATTTTCTTCATTTTCTTAGAAATTTACATTAATGTTTAAACCGATGCTTCTTGTAGAAGGTTGTCCATATATATCAACACCTTGCAATCCTATTCCTGTACTTGAAGCAATGTTTGGATCAAATGGAGCATCTTTATATATAAAGAAAAGATTCGTTGCAATTACAGATAGATTCACAGATTCAAAGAATTCACTTTTTACAGGTAATTTATAACTTAAAGATAATTCTCGTAAGCTAACATTTGTTGCGTCGTATACATATTCTCCTAGTAAACCAGCTCTACCACCTGTTTTTGTGTAATAGTCTTGTGCAGTCATTTGAAGTTGATTTCCATTGGTATCTACAACATTGATCATTCCTCCATTATTATTTCTTGCATCTGCAGAAGCTTGTGATACTCCGTAAAAATCATTTACTGCTTCAGTAACACTTACTACATCTCCTCCAAATTTACCATCAATTAAGAAGTTTAATGTTAGATCTTTGTAAGTAAATGTATTGCTCCATCCTAATGTGAAGTCTGGTTGTGCATGTGCAATAGTTTCAAAGTCAGTAGCCTCAATAGTTAAGTTTCCACTGCCATCATCAGTAACAACTGGCAATCCAGCAGCATTTCTAACTACAGAACGTCCACGAATACTACCAAAGTCTTCTCCTTCAACTAAAGAGTATCCATATCCATTTACTCCAGGACCTGTTAAGATTGCTTCTCCATTATCAAGTGATGGATGCACTGATACAACTTTGTTTTTGTTTGAAGCATAGTTTACTGTTGTATTCCAATTAAAGTTATCGCTTACGTATGGTTTCGCATTAATAATCAATTCTATACCTTTATTCGTAATTTCACCTGCATTTACTATGTTTTGTGTATATCCTTGTATGTTTGGCTGTGCAGCAATAAAGAATATTTGATTTTCTGTTGTAGAACTATAATAAGTAAAGTCTACTCCTAATCTGTTTCCTAAAAATCTCCACTCTGTACCAATTTCAAATGATTTTTGATTTTCTGGTTCTAGTGTTTCACCTTCTCTAGGTGCAAATGTTGCTTGATTAGCAGATCCTGTATTTCCAATTGTTCTTAAAGGAATTGTAGCATATGCTGGAATATCTTTACCAACTTCTGCGTATGAAGCTCTAATTTTTGCAAAAGAAATAGATTCTGGCAATTCAAATATACTTGATAAAATACCTGTTACACCTACCGAAGGATAGAAGAAAGAGCTTGATGCAGTATTTACTAGTGTTGAAGACCAGTCAGTTCTACCAGTTATATCTAGGTATACCATATTTTTGTATCCAATATTAGCAGTTCCAAAAACAGATTGTACTTCTCTATTGGTTACGCCTTGTGATATATTATTTGTCTGAACAAAGTTTGCAATGGTAAATTCGTTTGGAAATCTTAATCCTCCATTTGTTCCAGAGTCTAACGTTATTCTATCACCAATAGAATACTTAGTAAGACTTGTTCCTAAGGTAATTCCAAGATCAAAATCTTCTGATAGTTTTTTCGTATAGTTAGCAATCAAATCAACATATTGTTGCGTGTTTTCTGTTTTTTCAAGAACATATCTTCCTGTATCTGGTACAAATGTTAAGTCACTACCTGCATACAATCTTTTATCGAATGTAAAGAATGACTTATCAAAACTTCCTCTAGATTGTAATGAGAAATTTTCGCTTATTTGATATTTTACACTAACACTAGCTAAAACTCTCTGTGCAATATCTTTACTAGGATTACGATTTATTAACCAATATGGGTTTTGCTGAATATTTTCATCAAATGAAGTTGCATATTGATCCATCATGTTGGTTGCAGTGTTGAAATATTCAAATTGATTTTTGTAGTTATTTAAATCAATTCCTACTGGATTTAAATACAAACCTGTTAAAGGGTTTGAGTATAATCCATTGGTTGGTCTATTCCAAATTCTTTGATCAGATAAGTTTACATTAGCTGAAACTTGAATTTTATCTTTAAAGAAACTTGCTGTTTCACGTAAGTTAATTACGTTTCTATTGAATCTGTTTCCAGGCATTACTCCACCAGCATTTGTATTTGCATATGAAAAATACGTTTGTGCTTTTTTATTTCCTGCACTTAAAGATATAGATTGTATCGAAGTTACGCCTGTATCAAAAAAATCATCAACAGTGTTAGACAATCCTCCAGTTCTTGCTCCCCAAGATTTAGGATCAGTAACTCTACCGTTTTCTGTGATTGGCTGTCCTACAGAGAGTGATTGATACTCTGTTTGTAATTCTGGCAATGAAATAACATTATCAATAGTAAGCGTTGAGCTATAGTTTACTTTAAGCCTACCTTCTTTACCTGTTTTTGTTGTAATAAGAATAACTCCATTAGCTCCTTGACTACCATATAAAGCAGCAGCAGAAGCTCCTTTTAATATCGAAATGCTTTCTACATCATCTGGATTTATGAGTGAAGTAATGTCTCCTCCATCTCTATTTCCAGTTTGACTTCCAAAGATATCTCCTCCTGGTTGTGCGCCATTACCATTGTTTAGCATTGGTACACCATCAATTACATACAAAGGATCATTATTTGTTGTAGAAGAATTACCTCTTAATACAACTTTAGTAGATCCTCCTACACCTGAAGAGCTTCTCGAAATGGTCAATCCTGCTGATTTTCCCGATAAACTATTAATAGGGTTTGTTTGTTTAACTCTCGTTAAATCATCTCCTTTTACATCTTGAGCAGCATACGTCAGCGTTTTTCTCTCTTTCTTGATACCAAGAGCAGTTACAATAACTGCATCTAATGCTTCTTCGTTATCTTCAAGTTGAACGTTGATGACATTTGAATTTCCTACTGTTACTTGTTTAGTAGTCATTCCTATAAATGAAAATGTCAATACATCTCCGGGAGACGCTTTGATAGAATACTTTCCATCGAAATCTGTTTGTGCTCCTTTTGTAGTTCCTTCTACTGATATATTTACGCTAGGAATAGGTAGATTATCTGTTTTTGAAGTTACTGTACCTTTAATTTCTTGTTCCTGAGCAAAAGAGTTTTGCGCGAATAATAGGAAAAAAGAAAACAAAAATAACACTCGTAAATTTTGTTTCATAATGTTGGTTATTTACAATTTTATGATACCAAAGTATTTCAATCAAAATTTATTTGGAAAAAAAATATATAAACAACATTATTTTACACACAGACGACAATGAACTGAAGACCAACGATTTTTTAAAAATAAAGAATAATCAATTTTATTGTTAATTAATTAATATATCGTTAAAATTGCTGTATAATATTACGTATTTATTGTTAAAAATTTCTAGAACGTGCTTAAAACTATCTTTAAAGAAAATTCGAATCATACCATACCAAGAAAGTATCATATCGCTTTTTGGGTAGGGTATTTTATACTTAATTTTATTAGATGGGGAAGTTATTATCAAGATTATTGGTATTCATTTAAATCGAATCTGTTAACGGTTTCTATAGGAGCAATATTGGTATATGTCAATATTTACTTCTTGTTTCCAAAATTCATTTTAAATAAAAAATACGCAAGTTATATAGTGTATTTTTTTATTACGCTGTCCATTTTTTATGTGGTACGAACCGAGTTGATATATATTCTTATTAACGAAAATGTTTGGCCGGAATCAGACACACCACAAAAAGCATATTCTTTTAACCATATTATTGTTGTCTTTATGATAGGTATTTATGATGTGGCTCTTGTTACTATGTTAAAGTTGACTTCTGATTGGATTTTTGAGCGAAAAAGAACAGAACGATTGAAGGAAGTACAGATGAGAACTGAATTAAATCTTTTAAAATCTCAAATACAACCACATTTCTTTTTTAATACATTAAATAGTTTATATGCTTTGGCTATTGATAAATCAGAAGATACTCCGCGTGTAATTTTGAAATTATCCGATATGATGCAATATGCATTGTATGAAGTCAAAGGATCGAAAGTAGGCTTATTAAAAGAAATAAATCATATTAATAATTATATAGATATAGAAAAAATGCGATTTAATGATCGTATAGAATCTGATATGAATATCACAGGAAATATAGATGATGTCGAAATTCCACCTTTATTATTCTTATCATTTGTAGAAAATTGTTTTAAACATGGATTAAAAGGAATTGAAAAAATTAATATTAATATCTGTTTTGAAATTACCAAAGACAATTATTTAGAATTTAAGCTTGCAAATAATTTTAATTCAAACGATACAGACCAAGAAAAAAATCATGGTATTGGAATTATGAATTCCAAAAGAAGGTTAACATTGTTGTACGACAATGATTTTGTTTTAAACACTAAGATACAAGATAACACATATAATTTATTTTTAAAGATCCCAGTACTATGAAAATTAAGTGCGTTATAATAGATGATGAACATTTGGCAATTCAGGTTATAGAGAATCATTTAAAGAATTTTGACCATATTGAGATTGTAGCTACTTTTAATAATCCGCTAAAGGCATATCCAGTTTTAGAACAGGAAAAAATTGACGTGATCTTTTTAGATATTAATATGCCACAAATGACTGGTTTTCAGTTTATAGAAAACTTGAGTTATAAGCCACTAATAGTTATCACAACTGCGTATCGTGAATATGCTGTAAAAAGCTTTGAATTGAATGTATTAGATTATCTAGTAAAGCCAATTCCATTTGATAGATTCTTAAAAACAATCAATAAAATATACCAACAAGTGTACATGAACAATGCAACTACAGATGTAGGATTGCAACAAGAACCACATATTTTTTTAAAGGTTAATAAAAAATTAGTCAAAGTAAATTTCAATGATATTCTATTTATAGAAAGCCTTAAAGATTATATCAAAGTTAATACGACACTTGGCGACTATGTTGTGCATAAATCACTTTCAGCAATTACTGAAGAGTTACCACAATCGAGTTTCTTAAGAATACACCGATCCTATACAATTTCCATTAATAAAATAAGTGCCTTAGAAGGAAATACCGTTGAGATTTTAAATAAAAAAATTCCAATAGGTAGAAACTATCTTAAAATTACTAAACAGCGTATTTTCAACATTAATGATGATACTAAAAAATAACTAACTACTAATTTATTATAATGTCTACTACTAACGATACATTAAAAAAATCTACTCTAGTTCCAATTTTAATCATTGCCGGCTTATTCTTTATTTTTGGCTTTGTAACTTGGATTAATGGAGCTTTAATTCCTTATATGAAAACCATTAATGAGTTAACAGATACCCAATCGTACTTGGTTGCTTCTGCCTCATACATTTCATTTGTTGTGATGGCTTTACCAGCCTCTTATATCATTAAGAGAATAGGGTTTAAAAGCGGAATGTCACTTGGATTAATAATTATGGCTATTGGAGCTTTAATTTTTGTTCCAGCAGCTGGCGCAAGAACCTATTGGATGTTCTTAGTTGCTATTTTTATTCAAGGAGTAGGAATGACTTTACTACAAACAGCTTCCAATCCATATATAACTATTTTAGGACCTATAGAAAGTGGTGCCAAACGAATTGCTATTATGGGAATTGCCAATAAAGTAGCTGGAGCATTAGGTTCTGTTATTTTTGGAGCTATTTTACTAACTGGAATCGATGAAGTAAAAGAAAAATTAACCACAATTAGTGACGTTGAAAAAGATCAGCTATTAAACACTACAGCAGATAGTGTTGTAATGCCTTATGTCATCATGGCTATTGTACTAGTTATATTAGGAATTTTAATTAGAAAAGCGCCATTACCTCACGTAGAAGCTGCTCCAATTGAAGAACCTAAAGACGGTGAAAAGTCTAAAACAAGTATTTTTCAATTTCCACACTTATGGTTAGGCGTTTTAGCATTATTTGTATACGTTGGTGTTGAAGTTATAGCAGGCGATACAATTATTGCGTATGGTATTGCTTTAGATATTCCTACGGAACAGGCTAAATTCTTTACTTTACTGACACTCATGGCAATGGTTTTCACATATGGGTTAGGTGTTTTCTTAATTCCAAAATACATCAGTCAAGCATTTGCTTTAAAAGCTAGTGCGATATTAGGAATTCTATTGTCATTTGCAATTGTTTTCACTAGTGGATTTACTTCCGTTCTTTTTGTTGCTGCTTTAGGATTTGCTAATGCATTGGTATGGCCAGCTGTTTGGCCTTTAGCTTTAACAGGATTAGGGAAATTTACTAAAACTGCCTCAGCATTACTGATTATGGGAATTTCTGGTGGAGCCATTCTTCCACTTTTATATGGAGTTTTAGTTGATAACAAAAAAGAACAGTTAATTTCTAGTGGAATAAATGAACTATCTGCCACAGCAGAAGCTGCATCACACGGATATTGGATATTACTTCCATGTTATCTTATCATTCTATACTATGCTTTTTGGGGGCATAAAGTAGGACTCAAAAAATCTTAATTTGTTAATACAATGAAGAAAGAGAGAATAGTTTCAGTAGATATTTTAAGAGGAATTACCATTGTGGCAATGATTCTAGTAAATACTCCTGGAACATGGTCTAATGTATATGCTCCACTACTCCATGCAGAATGGCATGGTTTGACGCCAACTGACTTAATTTTCCCTTTCTTTTTATTCATTGTTGGAATTTCTATAGCATTTGCATATAAAAACAAACCGAGAACGTTTTTGACATACAATAAGATCTTTATTAGAAGTCTAAAACTTGTTGCATTAGGACTATTCTTAAACTTGTTTCTACCATATATTCCATTCATTACTGATATCGGAACTATGCGAATACCAGGCGTTTTACAACGAATTGGTATCGTATTTTGCGTTTCAGCAATACTATATCTTCACTTTAATTGGAAAATCATATTAGGATTATCCATAACTACATTACTAATCTATTGGGCTTTTCTAGGGTTTTTCCCTTTTCCAGATGGAACATTACCAACTTTTGATAGAGCGCCTAATAATTGGGTTAATTATGTTGATGTAACCATTTTAGGAGAACACATGTGGAAACCAGATTATGATCCTGAAGGCATTCTGAGTACAATTCCTTCTGTAATAACATGCCTATTCGGGATATTGATAGGTAAAGTACTAATGACTTCTCAAAATAAAAAAGAAATCACACTCTTTGTAATAGCGATTGGTTTACTCTTAATTGGCTATATTTTTAGTTATTGGTTTCCTATAAACAAAGCACTCTGGAGTAGCAGTTTTGTATTAGTTACAAGTGGCTGGGCAGTTTTAATCTTATCAATAATTTACTTTATTACTGATGTATTGCATATAAAATTTGGAGCCATATTTAAGTATGTAGGCATCAATGCAATCACCATTTACTTCTTATCAAGTTTTATCTCAAAATTCTTTTATTTAACTAAAGTTGGAGAAAACAAAAACATACATTCATATCTATATAATAGCATATTTGTACATTCTTTTCTCAGTGCCGAAATGTCTTCTTTCGTATATGCTTTAGTTGTTGTATTATTCTATTTATTATTAGGATACATTCTATTCAAAAAGAACATCATTATTAAAGTCTAATAAAATTATCAACAAATACGCCTTTGATTCAGTTGAAGGTTTTTACACATTAATTGTTTTAATTAAATATCTTTTTGACATCGTAACAATCAACTCTATATTCTACAAAGAAATTAGAGCTGCTTCTCTTCAACTCCATTTCAAGAAAATTATCTTAAATTTTATGGCAATTCTCTTTTTTATTTCTATTTAATCAATGCTTAATCTCTATCATCTAAAAAATTTAAATTATAAAAAAACCACCCTAAATGGGTGGTTCCATGCAAGTCAACAAATAAAAAAACTCACATTTATTAATCATTTTTTAATTTAGGACAACTATCATGATTAATATCTTTATGCTTATGCTGAAATTATAAAAAATCATTCTTTAATTATTTTTAGTTCTGCGGTAATTGTTCTTGTATTTGATATGTACTAAAGTTTAAAAAGTTTCCTGGATGGGCTAATACATTCTGTAAGATAAATGGTGTATCTGGTGATACCCCGATGTATTGAGTATTTCCATTCATATTTACATCATTCATTGCATACCCAACTATAGCATACGTTGGAAAGTTTAGAAAGTTTCCAGGGTCATTTAATACTGCTGACAATATGCTTGGTGAATCTGGACTTACTCCTGAATATTGCACAATAACATCTCCATTTACATTTCCTGCCCACATCGCTATTTTGCCACTTGGTGTTCCAAAAGCAGTTTGTGCATTAGTTCCGAAGGTATTGGTTGAGCCATTTGTAAAATCTATCAATCTATCTGAATTACTTAACGCAATTGCAGTATTACTCATGATACTCAAATGATTGCGATGTTTGATTACAACATAGTAGTTCCCAAATGGTATATTAAAAGATAATGGTGAAACTCCATCTACTTCAGTTATATCTCCATCACGTTGTAGCAATGCAGATTTTGCAACTATTGCCACTGTACTATTTGAATCGTTTCTTAATTCGACCCAAACCCAATCGACAATTGCATTTGAACCTGTTGTACTAAGTACAGTTACATCCGTAGTTGCATTATCTTCATAAGGAGATATTACAGGAATGAGTCCTGCTACACGTAAATCATCACGCATTAGCGTTTCTTCTCCTGTATTAGGGTTCAGTACTGCGCCTTGTAAGTATACTATTGGAGTAAAAGTTATCGAAGTATTTTCAGAACTTAATACAATATCATTTCCATCTCCTCGATTGTAATATATATACCAATTTTTTCCATTTCCTGCTATAGGAGCTCCATTGGGTAATCCATTGAATGTACCAACTATAGGATCGTTCCCATCATTATTTACCAAAACTAGGTTTTCTGGATCTTCAGTGAAAAATCCTGAATTATCTGTTAACCTTAGCGTAGTACCATTTATAGCCACTGTACCATTTACTACTATTTGATCATAATCACTTCCTGGAGTGGTAAAATCGTTCACTTCTATTTCCAGCGTATCGTCTGATGCCATGATCAAGTTTCCGCTGATATTTAATTGACCTGGAGATTGTCCTGGTGCTAAAGTTCCATTAATCGTAGTATTAATTGCACTAAACTGTGTCTGCGCATTCGCTCCACTTGGCGTATGAATAGGTCCTTGGCTGGCTACTATACCTAAGTTACCTCCTGCTAGTATTTGCGTACTAGAAGTTGCTATATTTACTGCTGGAGCATCTGTTGTTCCACTAGTTCCAATTAAGTATACATCTCCGTTTCCAGTAGTGTTAATATTTACAACTCCTTGAACGAATACTCCAGTCTGGTCAGTTGCGCCAGTAGTGTCTAAACTAGTTCCTGTAATATAAATGTTTCCGGCTGCAGCACTGAGCGATGTTGAACTATTGAAATCTATTATTGCAACTCCATAATTCGTGCTTTCGCCTGTTCCGCTAGTACCATTAACTGTGATAGTTCCAGCACCAGTCGTTTGGATTGCTGCTCCAATTGCTACTCCTATGTTTGAACTTCCAGTTGGACTGTTTCCTCCTGTTCCAGTAATAGAAATGTTTCCTCCGCTACTTTGAATAGTCGAAAGCGGGCTTATGGCTACTCCAAAATTATCATCATCTCCAGCTAAAGCTGTTCCCGTAATATTGATATCGCCTGTATCTGTAATTAGATTTGTTTCTAACACTATCGCACCTTTTGATGAAGCGGTATTTGACGATCCTGTTGCGTTTAGCGTAATATTTCCAACTCCTGAGGCCTGAATCGTAGATGTACTTATTTCCATTCTGTTAAGATCTAGCCCAGGAACAAGACCAGTTCCACTTGTCATCGTAATATCTTTTCCTGCCGTAGATGTAATCGTACTATCGTATATATAAGTTCGCTCTAAGCTTGTAGTTGTAATTGATCCTTGAGTAGTAACATTACCATTTACAATAAATTCTTTAGCAATTAAATTAATATCACCACTACCAGTATCTGTATTAGCCACAACTCCAAATTGCACAATATCATTTGGTCTATTAACAGTTAGATCTGCATCAAAACTCAAATCAAATCGCCTAATCGATATTGTTGCTATATCATCGCCTCCAGTACCATTTAGAGTCAATGAGTTTAAAGGGTTGTTATAATTTACTGATGAACCTTGAAAGAGACTAAGAGAATTATCTAAGCTACCAATGTCAATTAAAACAATATTACCTCCAACATTTAAGGTAAAAACTCTATCATTAACCTCTAAATCATCTATAAGCCCATTCTCTAATCCAATATACGTTATCATACTATTATTTTGAATATCAATAGTACCATCATAACCTCCTGTAAAAGTATGCGTTACATTCGTATATATTCCTGGTCCCGATATAGACATACCATCTCTTACAATACCGCTTTCAGTACCGCCATCAAAATTGATTGCATGTGTAAAATTGCCTCCGTTCAGATCCACTTGTAGATGATCCCAACCATTTTCCGTGTTGATATTGATATCTCCTGTTACAGAAGCTATTGGCACTAAAACCTCGTCTCCATCTTGAATGGCTCCTGGTCCAGCGATTAGTGATTTATCAGCATCACTCATGCGGTAGTTTACACCTTCAACAATAATAGTTAGATCATCATTTGATGCATAAGGATCCGTAAAAACTAAGTTCCCTCCATTAACTTCTACGTTTGGAATTAACTCAACAGTAGTCAGAATAATATCAAAAAAATCACCCTGATTATAATAAATATACCAGGTCTTTCCATTACCTGGGATAGCAGCTCCTTGAGGTAAACCATTAAAGGTTCCGATAATACGATTCCTGCCATTAATCAAAGTAATCGTTTCTGGGTTTGCTGTGCTAGGCGAATTGTCTGTTATAATAAGTGTAGCATCGTTTAAATTTAACACACCACTATCGTCAAATTTTATATGGTCATAGTCAGTTCCAGGAGTGGTAAAATCATTTATTTCCATCTCAAACGTATCACTAGACTCCATGGTAAGATTTCCACGTACAGTCAATTGTCCTATAGCCTGTTCTTGTCCGGGTGACAATACTCCATTAATGATGATATTACATTCATTAAAATAATTGAGACTAGTAAGTTGTATCTCGGTTGTAATTATATTGGGCGTATGAATTGGTCCTAAATTCGCTGTCAGAGTAATATTTCCATCAACTTGTATCAGTGTATTTGAAGATGCTAAATTTATTGCTGGAGCATTTATTGTTCCACTAGTTCCTTCTAGAAAAATGGCTCCAGTTCCGGTAACGCTAATTGTTCCTTCTAGATGTACTCCCGTTTGGTCAGTTCCAGCGGTATCCATACTAGTTCCTGTGATTGAAATATTTCCATTTTCAGTAGTGATTGCTGTAGTTCCTAAAGTTTCAACACCATAATTAGAATTAGTTCCGATTCCACTATTTCCATTAATAGTAATAGTTCCAGAACCCATAGTTTTAATGATTGTCCCTGAAATCATTGAGACTCCATTATTAGAAGCTCCAATACTGTTTCCTCCTGTTCCTGTTATCGTAATATCTCCACTATTACTTTGAATTACTGTAGAAAGTGACATATCAACACCTTTGTTAAAACTACTTCCAGTTAAAGCACTTGACCCTAATAGCGTAATATCACCTGTATCTGTAAGTAAATTTGTTTCAAAGAGTATTATTCCTTTAACAGCACTAAGCGTGTTTTCAAGATATGCTGCCCCATTAAGAGAGATTGTTCCAGTTCCAGTGGTTTGAATTGTCGATTCGAATATTCCGATAGCGTCAAAACCACCTGTTCCAGATGCTGGCATGGTTCCAGCAATCATCATAATGTTTCCTCCTCCTGTAGATGTAACATCACCTTCTGCTATATAGGTTGTTTCTAAGCTCGTAGTTGTTATCGATCCTTGAGTAGTGAAATTAGCCCTAACTAAAAATACTTTAGAAGCTACATTTAGATCTCCACTTCCAAGATCGATTCCAGGTTCGATTCCTAAACCGATTCCAAATCGAATAGTATCACTTAGTCTATCAATGGTTAAATCTGCATCAAGTCCAGCAGCAAATTTATTAATCTGAATAAAACCTTGACTAGATCCACTACCATTGATGATCATCGAATTAAGAGGGTTCTTATAATCTAAGGTTGTTCCTCCACTAATAAAAATTTGGTTATCTAACGTACCAGTGGTGTCGAAAGTAATAGAATTATCGACATTTAAGGTAAAAGTCCTGTCATTAACATTCAGATTATCTATAATAGGTTGTTCTAGTGCTGTATAATTTATAACACCATTATCTGTAATAGCAACTGATCCTTCGCCAATATCAGTAAAAGTATGGGTAATACTCGTATACGTATCCGTTCCCGAGAATGACATGCTATCAGTTTGAGGACCTCCATTGAAGTTTATTAGACTCGCAAAGTTTCCGTCTATAAAATTACCACCATTCATATCCACATTTAAATGATCGTCACCATCGCCTGTACTGATATTGATATCTCCTGTTACAGATGCTATTGGTATTAAAACATCGTTCCCATCTTGAGTGGTTCCAGCTCCAGCAATTACAGGTTTTCCAGAATCACTAATACGATAATTTGCTCCTTCAACAATGATAGTTAAGTTATCGTTTAATTGATAAGGATCCATAAAAACCATAGTTCCTGTATTACTATACACTTCTACATTTGGAACGGAAGATTCTGTATTTAATACCACATCATTACCATCTCCTTGATCGTAATGAATGTACCAAGTCTTACCATTTCCGGTTATCGCTGCTCCATTTGGCAATCCATTGAATGTACCATTTACTGGGTCAGTTCCATCGTTATCAATTATTACAAAATCTCGGTTAAGAGTGATTTCTATATTATCGATTAAAGTTAGTGTCGCTCCATTTAGATCAACCGTACCATTAACCACGATTTGATCATATTCACTTCCTGCTGTAGTTCCATCTACTTCTGCCTCATAGGTATCTCCAGATCCCATAATAAGGTTCCCGTTTACAATTAACTGACCTGGAGATTGTCCAGGAGCCAATAGACCATTGATAGTTGTGTTATTGGCATTAAATTGAGTCTGTGAGGTAATTCCGTTAGGCGTATTTATTGCCCCCACATTCGCCGTTATGTTTAAGTTGCCACCAGCTTGTAGTTGCGAAGCAGATGATGATAAGTTTATTGCTAGTGCATCTATAGCTCCACTTGTTCCTTGAAGAGATACATTTCCAGAACCTGTTGTACTAACTCCTCCATTAAGCTCCAGTCCAATATAACCTGTTCCTGTGATATCAATTTCTCCAGTACCAGCAGTTTGAATTGTTCCCGATGCCAATGAAACACCGATACTTGAATTGTTTATGACATTCCTACCTGTTCCAGTGATAGTAATATCTCCGCCATTACTAAGAATTGTTGAGGCATTTTCCAAACGCACTCCACCAAAATTAGCATTCCCATTGTCAAAACCACTTCCTGTGATGTCAATAGCACCTGTATCCGTACTAATGCTACTGCCTAATTTCATATGTAAACCATAAAGAATATTGCCTGTTGAGGTGTTTGAGAATGCAGTTCCGTTAAGAGCTATAGTTCCCGATCCTGTGGCTTGAATATGCCCGTTGCTCATATTTATTAAGCTAGCACCTATTGATGTATTATCTGTCCCAGCGGTCATGGATATATTTCCTCCGTTCGACTGGATTGTAGCCTGATTGATATTAATTCTATTTTTGGTTGTGATAGTAATCGTTCCTGTTGTAGTGATATTGTCTAAAACACTCAATGTGTTGCTGTTTATATTCAGATTACCACTTCCAATATTGGTCATATTAGTTGTGAAATTAACCCGATCATCAGCATCTCCATTAATGGTAAGGTCAGCATCAAATCCAGTTGCAAACCCATTAACTTGTACAATACTTTGATTTGCCACACTACCATTAATGGTCAACGAATTAATAGGATTGTTGTAAGCTAGCGTTGATCCTGCTGTAACGGAGATTAAATTGTCTAGCGTACCACCTGCTGCGAAATCAATAAAACTTTCAACATTCAAAGTAAAAACTCGATCATTTACCACTAAGTTATCTATGATGGTTTGCTCTAATTCTGTGTAGGTGATGATACTATTTCCTGTGATCGCAATAGAACCTTCTCCATCGCCTGTTAAGGTATGCGTAACATTATTGAAAGTATTTGTTCCTGATATCGATATTTCATCGTTTAGAGTACCACCATTATAGTTAATTACGTCTACAAAGTTGCCTCCATCCAAATTCACATCTAGATGATCGTTACCGTTTCCTGTGTTAATGTTGATGCTCCCAGTTACAGAAGCAATTGATACTAACACATCGTATCCATCCTGAGTAGCTCCCGAACCTGCAATTAAAGGTTTTGTTGAATCACTGATGCGATAATTTGAACCTTCACGAATCATGGTAAGGTTGTCTGCGTCAAAGTTTTGACCTGTAAAAATCATATTTCCACCACTTACTGTCACATTGGGCGTAGGAGGTACAGTACTCAATACAACGTCACTACCAAGGTTGTAATAAATATACCAAGTTTTCCCGTTCCCTGCTATAGAAGCACCCTGAGGCAATCCGTTAAAAGTACCAACAGGAGGATTGGTTTGACCACCATCGATCAATACGATTGTTTCGTGACCAGAAGTACTCCCTGAGTTATCTATTAAGTTTAATGTCGCACCATTTAAAACAATTGTACCATTGACCGTCAATTGATCGTAATCACTACCAGCTGTGGTAGAACCATTCACTTGCATCTCCAAAGTGTCATCAGAAGACATAATAAAGCTTCCGTCTATGATTAGCTGTCCTGGAGACGACTCTCCAGGTCTCAAAGATCCATTAATGGTTGTATTATTAGCATCGACTAATGCCTGTGATGCAATACCACTAGGTGTAATAATAGGTCCTTGAGTGGCACTCAAAATAATATCATCACCTGAAAGAATTTGTGTGGCAGGTGCTAACGTGATCGCTGGGGAATCTACTGCTTCACTTGCACCTTGTATAAAAATATTTCCTGAACCAGTTGTTGTATTAAAAGTACCAATAAGTTCCATTCCTCTATAACCTGTACCCGTAATGTTGATAATTCCATTACCTCCAGCCTGAATTGTACCTGATGTCATGTCGACACCTATATTCTCATTATTTACAGTATTTCTACCTGTACCATTAAGGGTAATATTTCCACTGTTACTTTGGATTATTGAAGACCCTTCTATGATCATTCCTCTATAATTAGCACGTCCATTGTTAACGCCATTCCCAGTAATACTAATAGCACCTGTATTGGTACTTATACTACTGTTTCTCCTCATATAAAAACCACTTATTGTATAATTCAAATTGTTGGTTGCATATGCTGTTCCACTAATGGTAATATTTCCTGTCCCTGTAGTTTCTAGGTGCCCTTGATACATATCTAAACCGCCATTATCACTAGCTTCTACCACACTTGTCCCAGCTGTTATAGAAATATTTCCATTGGTTGTTTGAAGAGTTCCTCTAATTCTAGTTCTATTTTCACTCGTAGTGGTAATTGATCCCGTTGTAGTAACATCCTTAATGTAAAGTTGACCACTAGTTGCATAAAAGTTACCACTGCCTATAGCCATATGAGCAATAAAGCGTACATTATCGCCTTCATCTCCATTGACAGTTAGATCTCCATCAAATCCAACTCCTATCCCTCTTATATCTAGATAATCATCACCAAAGCCAGTAAGATTAATGGTTAATGAGTTTGTAGGCGTGTTAAAATCTACTGTCTCACCATAATTAGCAGAATCGATTTGCATATCTAATGTACCTCCATTAACTATGGTCATGGATTCCGTAAAATTTGTATTATTTCCTGTAAAAGTAAAGACTCGGTTAGCCACATTTAGGTTATCTGTTATTGGCTCAAGACCTTTGTAGTTAATACGACCGTTATCTGTAATATCAACAAATCCATCATTGTTGTTTATAAATGTATGTGTAACTGTATCATAGCTACTATTATCAGAACCAATAAGTACCATATCATCTCCTGTAGTCGTGTTTTGTGTTCCTCCATTGTAGTTAATTATGTTACGTACGTTTCCATTTGAAAGATTTACTGTAAATGTATCATCACCACCTTTTGTGTTGATGATAATTTTCCCTGTAACTAAAGTAATTGGTACTAAAACCGCATCGCCATCTTGTTTTACTTTATTCCCTGCTGTCAAAGCTACAACAGTGTTGCTTAGACGGTAGTTTGTTCCTTCTAAAATAATACTGATATCATCATTTACACCAATATCATCTGTATAGATTAAATTTCCAGCGTTGTCTAGTGTTACTACATTTGTGTTTTTTAAAGATGTAGTAGTATTTGATTTAATAAATTCATCTTTAGATATACAATTATCATTATTAGCAATACTTGCATTGCTAAAAAAGAAAAATAATATATACAGAAAGCCGTATGGTAAAAAAGTTTTCATGATAATGAGGTAGATTAGTTTTTGGTATGATTTTCTTCTAGTTTCTTTTTTAATTGTTCTAATGCATTTAATTGAATTTTTAGCCGTTCATTTTCTTCTTGAATGATCTTTACTCGATCTTTCTTTAAAAAGTTATTAATGAATTGCCATACGAACATTTAATCACATTTAGAATTTTAACTGAGTCAAAACTATTTATAAACATATAGGATGAAGAAAAAAACACATGCACAAATCATGTACAAGAGCTAAAACCTCATGTACAACTCATGTACAATTGAAAAAAATAAAATTTCAACTGATTGACTATAAATTACTTATAAAAATTTATTATAATTTTCTAAGAATTTCGTTTAAATCTTCTTCTGGAGAGAGATTTAACTTTTTTCTAAGCCTAGACCTGCTTCTGTATACAGATTCTAGTGCTACATTTTGAAGAATTGCAATTTCATTGTTATCAATATTAAGACGTATTAATGAACAAAGTTTGACTTCTGTTTTGGTTAAGGCTGGGTATTTTTTATGTAATTTTTCATAAAAAGCTGTGTTTAACACATCTACTTTATTTTGAAAATCGATCGTAGAATTGTCCACAATTTCTCTATCTAAAATTGCTTTTTCTAAAGCTTTAAAATTGAGGTCTTCTTTTACTGAACTCGATTTTTTTATTTTCTTGATATACTTTAATAACTCCTCTCTCCATTTGTGATTTCGAGAGATATTTAATGCAAAATCTGAAATGTCTTTTTGCTTGTAGTTAATTTCATTTTGCAACATTTCATTTTTGAGTTCTCCGAGCTTCACTTGTTCTCTTCTTTTGCGTAATAGAAAAATGATCACTGCGATAATCAATCCAAATATACTTGCTATGATCGTAGTTACTTTCCAAAATTTTGTAGAGGCTTCTTCTATAATTTGTGATTCTTTAATTTTCTGCCTTTCCATTAATCGGATACTGTCAATATCTTTTTGTCTATCGTACGTATATTTGGCTTCCAACTCCGCAAATTCCTTGATACTTTTTATATTCATATCTTTTATTTGCTGACGTTTATATCCGCGATAGAATGCAAAAGCACGCTCATGGTTTCCAAGATCTTTATAAGCATTACTAAGAGACAGGCAACGATTGGCTATAAAACCTTCAACACCTACTTCTATTAATAAATCGAGTGATTTTTTATAGTATATGACTGCTTTTTTAGGTTGTTTCAACTTCCTGTATGCATATCCTAAATTTTTATAAGCTCTTTCTAAACTAAGCTTATCATTAGTCTTCTCACATATTTTAATGTTTTCTTCAGAATACGAAATTGAGGTTTTGTAATCTTTTTTTTGACGAGCATTTCTAGACAACTTAAAGATTGCAGAAGATTTACCTTTTTCAAAACCTATAGAATCTGCATATTTTAGAGCTTTTTCAGCATACATTTTGCCTTTTTCTTTTTCTTCATGTGCCAGATAGTATGAGCTTAGCGCATTTAGTACGTTTACAAATTCTTTTTCATTTTCATATTCTTTTGACAAGTTCAATGCCTTGTTATAAAATTGTAATGCTTTTACACTATCTTTCTTGTGAGAGTACAACCTACCAAGAGACCTGTATGTAGCTGGTAATGTATACGTTTCACCTACATTTTCTTTTATTTTAAGACTCTCTTGAATGGCTTTTAAGCTTTGAACATATTCCGTATCTATTCTATAATAATGTCCTAATTGATCTAACATTAGGGCTTTTTTGAGTAGAAAGTAGTTAGTATTCTCTATTTTAATTAAAATACGATTGTCAATAATATCAATAGCTTTCTCAAAACTTTTTATAGATTTTTGTGTTTTTATTCTTAAGTTTTCAAAACCTATTTTATAAAGTTTTTCGACTTCAATACTATCATTTTGTGCATTTAATGTAATCGTGAGAAGAAACATGACAAGAAAGCAAATCTTAAACTTAGATAAGTTTAGCAAAGATTTAATAAAAATGGAATAATCTAAAATCAAAGTCAGCGTTATTTTCTATTCCTTTCAAAGATAGGCAAACTAATAACAGAAGGATTATTTTTAAAAAAGAAAAAACACGTTGCAAATTCGCACTCTTTACTATACGTATAATCTTCCAAACATCTATTTTTAAAGAGTTCGAAATACTTCTCTCCAACTCCATTTCAAGAAAATTACTCTGAAGCCTCACCTTGTGATTCATTGTACGAACGCAATGCTCTATTAGAATTGTTTCTTCTATGACCAAAAGATGTTTGCACTTGTGTATTTGATCGTGGAAGTTTTGATCCACCAGATAAAATAGAACCTGGAATTTCAAAATTATAAATCACTTCATCACTTGCATCATTAACGGACACACCCCCAGCTGTAATAACTGTATACACTCTAGCATATGAACCTATAAGTTCCGTTACAAGATAATCAACTTGAGCTTCCATATTAAATAATATGTCCTCTCCATCTTGTCTTCCTCTAAAAGTATGTTCAAATAAACCTTCACGCCTGTTTTCACTTGTCCATTGTGCTAGTCCTGCACCTGGTTTTTTAGGTCCAGTTCTTCCGCTAAAACTTCTATTCATAATTTGTTCAGGCGTAAAATCGGTTGTTCTTCCTGAAAAATTTCTTGCTCGCATCGGAGTTCTTATATCACTACCTTCAACTCTACTAGGAAGTACGCCCGATTCACTATATAAGTTTCCAACTAATCCAGCTGCTCCGTTTACAGGAAAATTATAATTATCAATTAGAAGTCGCATTACATATACTGAACGTTCATCTCTGCCCGTAGCTTCCCAAGTAGTTAAAGCTTCCGGTTCTAGTGTACTTACCAAGCCTAACATATGTTGTGCTCGCTGTAATTTACTTTGTTGATTAGCACTTAAGCTTGTTGGCGGAGTTGCCAATAATGTTGAAATCCTAGCTAAAATTCTAGCTCCAGATTCCTGACTTTGTAATAATGTAATATCTCTATTTACTGCACTATACATAAAATCCAATGCTAGGTCAAATGCGCCACTTCCTACCAAAGTAAATACTTCCAAAACAAGTTGCTCATTAGCAACTGCATTTTGAGTGGCTTTTGCCATTAATCCAACACCTCTTGAATATGCACTTGTACGAGTATCTATGAAATCTTGTGCTTGAGTTCTCAAATCTACAGATGTTGTATTTGCTATAAGCTGTGGTAACTCGTCTAGTAAATGATTCCAAGAAGCATCAAACCTACCGGCTGCGCTTCTTATGTTTAACGGATGTAAAACTCCTTCGCTTGTAGCTGTGTCAATTCGTATTGGTAATGGAAAACGCATTCCTATTTTCCAATTTGTCATTGCTGGTGGAACTGCTGCTGGTGGAATTGCTAACTTATATCTATTAAAAACTAACAATCCTTTTGCTAATTCTTCAGCTGTTAAAGGAGTTGTTATATTTGGCGTTGTAGCTCCAGGTGCTGTAAATGGCGTGGCTGAGTTCCAAAATGGTAATAATACAGCTCCAAGATTCCTTATCTTAGTTGTGGGACCAATAATCATAAAAACATCTTGAAATGATCCTGGAGGACCAACTCTGGTAGATAACATCGGATTCGTTACAACAAGTTGTCCTCCCAAAGCTGGAACTGCATTTATTGTTGCCTCAGTTTGTACTGTATTTGGCGTATGTGTTGTTGCTGTTGGATCTCCATCTTTTTGAATTGTATGATCACTACTCTTTTGTTGTACTACATGTGTTAGTTCATGCGCTAACAATCGTTTTCCAGCGTTTGAAGTTGGATTGTATTTACCACTATTAAAATAAACATTATTTCCGTTGGTAAAAGCTTTTGCTCCAATATTCCTGCTCATTTGCACAGCTTTGGTATCTGTATGAACACGAACGTTATTGAAATTTCGCCCAAAACCAGATTCCATTTCTGTTTTTACAGTATTTGTTAACGGATTTCCACTTCCTTTAGACGCTTGTAATTTTGATTCAAAAGCAGCTGATGCAGTATTAGAATTTTTAGTATTTGAAGGTTTTAACTGAATTTGACTTATTTCTTCTTTTTCCTCTTCCTTTTTTCGTTGTATTTGATTCTTTGTCGCATTATTTACGATAGCGTTTTGAGTTGTATCTTTTTTCGCTTGTACTAATGATGTTTTAGAAATAGTCACATCTTTTTTACTCTTATTGACGATCTTTTCGCCCATAGCATCTGCTTCTTTTTCATAACTATCATTCGACTGACCAATAGCCAGTTTTGCTTGAATAAATGAAGGTGTTATTTCTTGAGATTGATTATAAAAATCATTCTTCCCTTTTGGTTTAATAAAAGCTTGCTTGTGTTGTTTTTTCTGTACAGTATTATTAGTTGCAATTGGTGCTTTCATTCGTAAATTATTTTGAAGATCTCATACTTACATATTCATATAAAATTAATTACTATTTAATTTAACTAAGTAAGTTTAACACCTTTTATCAGTAAGGATAAACACCTTTTTTTAAATCACACATTTCTTTTAAAAAATAAAAACATCTCAAAATAGAAATCGTGCATCATGCAACTTACCTCTAAAACAAAGGCTTTTGAAAAGATTGATGCAACAAATGTTTTAATGTTCGCGACATTCGTTGTATTATAGATTTATGAATTACGGTAGTTTTACAACTAATAGAAAATGAAAAATGTGCAATCGCATTTCTTCAATTCAAAACTTTAAATCACTAATCCTCTTTTATGAATTTAGTTTCAAAATACTATACTGTTATCATTTGTTTATGTTTAACGATGTTTACAACTATAAACGTACAATCTCAAGAATCAAAACACCATAAAATGGAAGCAAAAATTGACTCCATACTATCCATCTTAACCTTAGAAGAAAAGGTAGCAATGTGTCATGCACAATCAAAATTTAGCACAAAAGGTGTAGAACGTTTAGGAATTCCTGAAATATGGATGGCAGACGGACCACACGGCGTACGAGCTGAAATAAGTTGGGACGATTGGGCATATGCAGGTTGGACAAATGATTCCATTACTGCGTTTCCAGCATTAACATGTTTAGCTTCAACGTTCAATCCTACATTAGCAAGTGAATTTGGATTTAGTTTAGGAGAAGAAGCACGTTACAGAAAAAAAGATGTACTTCTTGGTCCTGGAGTTAATATTTATAGAACACCTATGAATGGTCGTAATTTTGAATACATGGGCGAAGATCCTTTCTTAGCTTCTACCATGGTTGTTCCGTATATAAAAGGTGTACAAAAAAATGGTGTTGCAGCTTGTGTGAAACATTATGCACTAAACAATCAAGAATTATGGCGCGATAAAGTAAATGTAGAAGTTAGTGACAGAGCGCTTCATGAAATATACTTACCTGCATTCAAAGCTGCCGTACAAGAAGCAAATGTGTGGGCAATAATGGGCGCATACAATAAATTTCGTGGCCAATATACAACGCATCATGAACTCTTAACTATGAAAATATTAAAAGGAGATTGGAAATATGATGGAGTTCTTATTAGTGATTGGAGTTCTGCTCATTCTACAAAAGAAGCAGCTTTAAATGGTTTAGATCTTGAAATGGGTACAGGAACTGATGGTTTAGGAACTACAACGGCAAATCATTATGATCAATACTATTTAGCATCTCCTTTCTTAAAAGCATTAAAAAATGGAGAAATTGAAGAATCGGTAGTTGATGATAAAGTTCGAAGAATATTACGATTAATGTATCGTACAAACATGAGCAGCAATCGTCCACTTGGAAGAGCGAACAACAAAGAACATCATGACGTAGCCAGAAAAGTAGCTACAGAAGGAATTGTACTTTTAAAAAACGACAATAACTTCTTCCCTATCAAAGACGACAAAAATATTACAATTGCTGTTATTGGTGAAAACGCAACACGATCTATGACAGCTGGCGGTGGTTCATCAGAATTAAAACCAAAATTTGAAATCTCTCCGTTAGAAGGATTAAAAGCACGTTATAAAAACGCAAAAATAATTCACTCAATGGGATTTGCTTCTGGACGTTCTGTATATGATCAAATTATGCCTTCTCCATATGACGCCGATTCATTAAAAACGGAAGCTATCAAAGTAGCAAAACAAGCAGATATTGTTCTATTTGTTGGAGGTTTAAGTAAAAGTCATTTACAAGATTGTGAAGGTGATGACAGAAGACAATATGGTTTACCATTTGGGCAAGAAGAATTATTAAATGATATAAAAGAAGTAAACAAAAATGTAGGATTTGTGTTAATTACAGGAAACGCCGTCGATATGCCTTGGCTAGAAAAAGTTGATGGCGTTATACAAACTTGGTACTTAGGTTCTATGGCAGGTCATGCGATTGCTGATGTAATAAGTGGTGATGTAAATCCTTCAGGGAAATTACCTTTCTCATTTCCTAAAAAATTGGAAGACAATGGCGCACATTCGTTTGGTGCAACTTCGTATCCAGGTGTTGATATGACACAAGAATACAAAGAAGATATCTTAGTAGGTTATCGTTGGCACGATACAAAAGAAATTGAACCACAATACGCGTTTGGTTATGGAATGTCATACACAGACTTTACCATCAAAAATATTGCGATTGACAATAAAAAACATACAAAAAATGGTACAATAACAGTTACCTGTGATGTTACAAATACTGGAAACAGTAATGGTGCAGAAGTTGTACAAGTATATATTGGAAAATCAAAATCGAAGGTAAAAAGAGCCGTAAAAGAACTCAAAGGATTCTCTAAAGTTTTCTTGAAAAATGGAGAAACGCAATCTGTTTCAA
The DNA here is from genome assembly GCF_056033805.1 of Kordia sp. E. Classification (NCBI taxonomy): domain Bacteria; kingdom Pseudomonadati; phylum Bacteroidota; class Flavobacteriia; order Flavobacteriales; family Flavobacteriaceae; genus Kordia; species Kordia sp. E. The sequence goes on along the minus strand of NZ_JBRASR010000003.1, from coordinate 57,312 downwards.
TTAAAATCGATGTTGAAAAACTAGCGTTCTATGACGAATCAATTGCAGATTGGAATATAGAAGAAGGAACGTATGAAATCTATGTTGGAAATGCTTCTAACAACATTTCTAAAAAGCTAAAAGTAGCTGTAAAATAAACGTTTACAGTAAAATATATGAATGTATTTAAAAATGTATCAATACTAGTATTGTTATTTTTTTTAGGATGTAAAAACACTTCCGAACACAAAACGGAAACACTTACACCGGAAAAGATCGATTCATTATTGGTAAAAAATACATTCAAAGCTTCCAATGGGTTGGAAATGCCATATCGCTTATTCAGTCCAAACAATTCAAATGATCAACAAAAACCGTTGGTCATCTTTTTACATGGTCGCGGAGACCGCGGAACGGATAATGGTTCACAAATCTATCATGAAGCCGGAATGATCACAAATTCCAATTCATTACTAACAGCTGAAATGCAAGTCAAATATCCTTGCTATATCCTAGTTCCACAATGTTCCGACAAAACTAAAAATGAAGAATGGGCAAAATGGGTTGGAAACTCACCAGAAACTCCATTCAAAGGATTAGGAAAAGATGGTTCATACATCATGAATTCTATTCCTTCCGAATCTGGTGAAGCAGCCTTAGAACTAATTGAAAACACAATACAAAGCAATAACATAAATCCTACTAAAGTATATCTAGTAGGAATATCTATGGGCGGATTTGGCACTTGGGAATTTGTAGCACGAAAACCGCAGCTATTTGCAGCTGCTGTTCCAATGGCTGGTTATTCTGATCCATCAAAAATTGAAAACATAAAACACATTCCATTTTGGATTTTTCATGGAAATATTGACAAATGGAATCCAGTTGAAGGTTCACGAAACATGTATACATTATTATCAGAAAAAAATGCAGATGTTACGTATACAGAATATGAAAACACGCAACATGGAGAAGCTTTCAAAAAAGCATTCAAAGAAGATAAATTAATACCTTGGCTTTTTTCTAAATCAAAATAAAAGCATTCAAATACGAATCATACACATGAAAAAATATATTCTTATACTAGCAATGGCAACCATACTTACCAACTGTAATTCAAATGAAAAACAACCAGAGAAATCTGAAGAATCAACTAAACTTAATGAAATTACGGTTGCTTATAGAACTGATGCAGCGTTAGGAGAAGGCGCCATTTGGAATCATGAAACAAACGAATTGTATTGGATTGATATTGAAGGAAAAACGCTCAACATGCTAAACCCTAAAACGAAACTAAATCGTTCGTTTTCAACAGCTTCACAAATTGGTACTGTGGTTCCAAAAAACAAAGATGAAGCACTCATTGCATTAGTTGATGGTATTTACACGATGAATCTTAATACAGGTCAAACAACTGTATTTGCTGACATGGAAAAACAATTAGTAGGTTGTAGACTCAATGATGGAAAATGTGATCCTGCGGGAAGATTGTGGGTTGGTTCTATGAATTGGCAACAAGAAAAAGGAAAAGCAAAACTATTTATGGTTCAGAATGATCATTCGGTTACTACCAAAATAGACAGCGTAACTATTTCTAACGGAATTGTTTGGACAAAGGACAAAAAAACAATGTACTACATTGATACGCCAACATCTCAAATAAAAGCCTATGATTATGACAACACAACAGGAAACATTTCAAATGAACGTGTTGCTGTTCAGGTTGATTCAGCATTAGGTTTTCCTGATGGAATGACGATTGATGAAGAAGACATGGTTTGGGTAGGAATGTGGAATGGAAATGCAGTCATTCGATTTAATCCAAAAACTGGAAAACTACTTCAAAAAATAGACGTTCCAGCACACAATATTACTTCATGTGCATTTGGTGGCGAAAATTTAGAAACACTCTATATCACAACTGCCAAGCTAGATATGACACCAGAAGAGTTAGAAAAGTATCCACTTGCAGGTTCTGTATTTAAAGTGAATACTGGCATAAAAGGAGTAAAAAGTAGCTTCTTTAAATAAAATTCCAACATAACCAATCATAATAATGAACGTACACCAACCAATCAACCGCTTTATAAAACCATTCTTTTTTGTGCTACTAAGTTTTCTTTTTATAAACTGTGCAAACGAAGAAGCTTCAACTGCAAAAACAACTGCTGAAGATGACAAAATAGAAGTCAAAATCAACGAAATACTTGCCAACATGACGCTTGAAGAAAAAATTGGGCAAACCAATTTAAGAGGAACTTCAAGCAGGGTAAAAGGTCAATTGCCCGAAGAATTAAAAACTGCAGTGAGAAATGGTGAAATTGGCGCTTTTTTAAATGTAATGAACCTTGATTATGTAAAAGAATTACAAAAAATTGCTGTAGAAGAAAGCCCGAATGGAATTCCTTTAATTTTTGCACGTGATGTCATTCATGGATTCAAAACCATCTTTCCTATTCCATTAGGTTTAGCAGCTTCTTTTGATGCTGAAATCACAAAAAAATCATCCGAAATTGCAGCTTTTGAAGCAAGTTCGGCAGGAATTCGATGGACATTTGCACCAATGTTAGATATTGCTAGAGATAGTCGTTGGGGACGAATTGCAGAATCACCAGGAGAAGATCCATACTTAGCTGCTATCATAGGAAAAGCCTATGTGGAAGGTTTCCAAGGAAACGATTTAAGCAGTCCAACAACGATGGCAGCCTGCGCAAAACACTTTATTGGATACGGTGCAGCTATTGGTGGACGTGATTATAACACGGTAAACATGTCAGAATCTTTACTACGGAATGTATACTTACCACCTTTTCAATCCGCTATTGATGCAGGATCAGCAACAGTAATGACTTCTTTCAACGAAGTAAATGGAATTCCAGTAACTGGAAATGAATTTTTATTGAAGGATGTATTAAGAGGTGAATTAAATTTCAACGGTTTCACCGTAAGTGATTGGGATTCTACGGTAGAAATGATCTCACATGGTTTTGCCAGAGATCAAAAACATGTAGCAGAATTGTCTGCAATTGCTGGTTTAAATATGGAAATGACAAGCAAAGCATATGAAAATCATTTAAAAGAATTAATAGAAGAAGGAACAATCACAGAAGCTCGATTAGATGAATTTGTGAAAAATATACTTCGTATTAAATTACAATTAAATCTATTTGAAAACCCGTACATTCCAGAAGATCACACAGGGAATTTATATGCAGAGTCACATCTAGCGGAAGCAAAAAAAGCAGCTATAAAAAGTACTGTTTTATTGAAAAATGAGAACATTCTTCCATTAGCAAACACAACAAAAGTGGCGGTAATTGGTCCATTGGCAAACAAGCCACACGAACAATTGGGAACTTGGTCATTTGACGGCGAACGCGAACACACTGTTACACCAGTAGACGCATTCAAAAAAGCAAATACAAAGTATCAGTTTGTAGAAGGTTTAACGTATAGTAGAGACAAAACAACCAAAGGATTTAGCAAAGCTATCACTGCTGCAAAAAACTCAGATGTGATTCTATTTTTTGGTGGTGAAGAAGCCATATTATCTGGAGAAGCACACAGTAGATCTAACTTAGATTTGCCAGGCGCACAAATTCAATTATTAAAAGAATTGGCAAAAACAGAAAAACCAATTGTTTTGGTAATTATGGCTGGAAGACCAATAACAATTACAAATATTATTGATGATGTAGATGCTGTTGTAATGGCTTGGCATCCTGGAACTATGGGCGGAGAAGCATTGCACGAAATTATTTATGGAATCAGCGAAGCAGAAGGAAGATTGCCAGTTTCATGGCCAAAAAATGCTGGACAATTGCCATATTTCTACAATCATAAAAATACAGGAAGACCAGCAGAAGTTGATCAATTTGTACAGATGGATAGCATTCCAATCGGTGCATGGCAAAGTTCTTTAGGAAACGATTCGCACTATTTAGACATTGGATATACACCACATTTTCCATTCGGGTATGGTTTATCATACACAAATTTTAAATACGAAAACCTCACAGTTGCAAAAGATACTATTGGTTTTGATGAAGAGTTAACAATTACGGCAACCATTACAAATACTGGGAAAAGAGACGGAAAAGAACTTGCGCAGTTATATGTGCAGGATGTTGTGGGAAGTATTACACGACCAATTAGAGAACTCAAAGGTTTTGAACATGTATATCTAAAAAGTGGCGAAACTAAAGAAGTAAGCTTCAAGATTTCATCAGAAGATTTAAAATTTGTCAACTCAAAAATGATCAATGCTGCCGAAGAAGGAAAATTTAATGTTTGGATTGGTCCAAATGCTGCTTCTGGATTAAAAACATCATTCTATTTAAAAAAATAGATGGCAAATATCATACTTATTATGGGCGTTAGTGGTTGTGGAAAAACGACCATTGGAAAAAAATTAGCAACAGCATTAGAACTTCCTTTTTTTGATGGAGACGATTTTCATCCGAAAGAGAATATTGATAAAATGACGCATAATATTCCGTTAAATGACGCAGATAGACAACCTTGGCTGGAAATTTTGGCAATACAAATTAGAGAATGGTCAACAGCTTCGGGCGCAATCATAGCATGTTCGGCGCTAAAAGAATCGTATCGACAAATACTCGCAGCGCATGTTAACACTATAAATTGGGTGTTCCTTTCGGGAAGTTTTAAAACGATTCAACAGCGCATAGAACTTCGTGAACAACACTTTATGAAATCAACCATGTTGCAATCACAATTTGATGCACTTGAAATTCCTACCTACGGATTTCATATTGATATTGAACAAGAACAGGAAAAGATTGTTACTGAAATTATAGAAAAACTACACACAGATGCATAAAACAGATTTCGGTTTACTAGGTTTGGGCGTTATGGGGAAAAGTATCAGCTTGAATATTGCTGATAACGGTTTTTCTATATCAGTGTACAACAGAACAGAAGCAGATGAAGTACATGTCGTTGCTGAATTTATTCATGAAAACTCAAGCTACACAAACCTTTATGGATATACTGATATTGCTGAGTTTGTAGCTTCTATCCAAAGACCACGAAAAATTTTATTAATGATCAAAGCAGGAAACGCAATTGATGCTGTACTAACACAATTACTTCCTTTTCTTGATGCTAATGATATGATTATTGATGGTGGAAATTCGTTATACAAAGACACGATAAGAAGAACTGAAACCTTAGCTTCTAAGAACATTCATTTTGTAGGTTGCGGAATTTCTGGTGGTGAAGAAGGCGCGCGAAAAGGACCTTCTATTATGCCTGGCGGAAGTACGGAAGCATACAAATATATTGCTCCGATTTTAGAAAAAATTGCTGCAAAAGATAAAAATGATAAAGCATGTTGTATACATGTTGGAACTGATGGCGCTGGACATTTTGTAAAAACGATTCACAATGGTATTGAATATGCCGAAATGCAATTGTTGGCAGAAATCTATGCGATACTTTCCAAAACACACACAAATGAAGAAATTGCAAGTGTTTTAACAAAATGGAACTCAAGAAGTGAAGCCAGTTATTTGTTAGAAATTACAATTGCTATTCTGCAAAAAAAAGAAGGTGAAGATTATATTCTTGATCGAATTTTAGACAAAGCTTTGAGCAAAGGAACTGGATCATGGTCTAGCAAAGCTGCATTGGATTTAGGAATGCCTTCTACCATGATTTCTTCGGCTGTTTTTGCACGATATATATCTTCTTTTAAAGAGCAAAGAGTGAAATTTTCTAAACCTATTAATAAGTCGGATGTTACCGAAGGTATTGAATTTCAAAGTTTAGAAAACGCGTATCGTTTTGCAAGAATCATCAATCATCAACAAGGATTTGAATTGATTCAACAAGCTTCTAAAACATATAATTGGACATTGAATCTTTCCGAAATTGCACGTATTTGGACAAATGGCTGCATTATTCGTTCAAAATTCATGGAAGATTCTATAGGTATTCTAAAAAATCATCAAAATTATTTTGAAGACGAACAAACATTTGAATCGCTTCGTTCTTCTGAAAAACATATCGTAAAAGTATTGCAATGTGGTTTATCAAGTAGAGTTGCATTAGATGCTTTTAGTTCAGCTTATAACTATTGGGTTTCTATGACAACGGCAACATCATCTGCAAACATGATTCAGGCACAACGCGATTATTTTGGCGCGCATACATATCAACGAAATGATATTGATAGTACAGCATTTTTTCACACAAACTGGTAACCAACTATGATCGACTATTCTTTAATTTCAGCAGTATTTATCGGTATTTCCATTTTATTATTTTTAATTCTTAGACTTAAAATTCAAGCATTTGTTGCGTTGTTAATTGCGAGTATTGCTGTGGGAATTATTTCAGGAATGCAACCAGCAGCTATTATTACAACTATGAAACAAGGTATGGGAGATACGCTTGGTTTTGTAGCCGTTGTTGTTGGTTTGGGCGCTATGTTTGGCGCTATTTTGGAGCATTCAGGCGGTGCAAAAGCATTGGCTTCATATTTGTTAGAAAAATTTGGAGAAAAGAATGCTTCTTGGTCAATGGTTGTCACAGGTTTTTTTATTGCAATTCCTGTATTTTTTGATGTCGCATTTATCATTTTAGTACCACTACTCTATTCGCTACAGCGAAAAACAAAAAAATCATTGTTATTGTATGCTATTCCGTTATTAGCAGGTTTGGCAATTACACATGCCTTTATTCCACCAACACCTGGGCCAGTTGCCGTAGCAGATATTTTAAAGGCAGATTTAGGTTGGGTAATTTTGTTTGGTTTTTTAGTGGGAATTCCGACTGCGATTGTTTGCGGACCGCTTTTTGGAAAGTATATCGCGAACGAAATTTTTGTAGCTGCACCAGCTTCCGAAATTGAAGAAAACGATACTAAAGAAGCTGTAAAAAACTATCCTTCAGTACGCATGATTCTTGCCATTATTGGAATTCCAATTGTATTAATTGTAAGTAATACTGTTTTGAATAGTGCTTTGTTTGAACCAGAAACCATTCCTGTTGAAGTTAAGGATTGGTTGGGAATGATTGGTCATCCGTTTACCGCGTTGATTTTAGCAAATTTGATTGCTTGGTATTTTTTAGGCATTCGCCGAAATTTTACCAAAGAGAAACTTTTAGCGATTACTACAAAATCTATGGGGCCAGCTGGAATCATTATTTTACTAACTGGAGCTGGAGGCGTTTTTAAGCAGGTTTTAGTGAATACTGGAACTGGAGAGATGCTTGCCAACTATTTTGCAGATAAAGGTGTTAGCATATTGTTATTTTCGTTTTTAGCGGCTGCTATTGTACGTTTGTTACAAGGTTCGGCAACAGTTGCCATGATTACCGCAGCAGGAATTACAGCGCCTTTGTTAGCAGTTGATATTTCGGCTATTGATAAAGCATTGTTGGTCATTGCAATTGCTTCAGGAGCTTCTATTGCTTCTCATGTAAATGATAGTGGTTTTTGGTTGGTGAGTAAGTATTTAGGCTTGACCGAAAAAGAAACCTTTAAAAGTTGGACAATGATGACTACTTTACTTGCGCTTACTGGTTTTGTAACAGTTGCTATATTTTCGTTGATTTTTTAGATAACTTTTATCAACTTTAGTCTTAGTTATTTTCAATACTTTTTACAACACTACTGATTGGAGTTATTTGAACCGCTTTATTATCATTTTTTAGATAGAAAATATAACTACTATTGATGCCCATAATTTTCACATCAATTTTATCTCCATCAATAAATACTATATGATCTGTATATTTAATTTCATTGCTTTCTATTCTATCAGAAGCTTTCATTCCTTTTCCAATTCCTGTTCCTATAAAGAATCCAAATAAACCGACTGAAAGCAAGAATAAAAACCTTTTTAAAAGCTCCGATTCAACTTGTATATTTGTTAAATTTTCTTCCAGTTTAAAACCTTTTTTAAACCAATTCTTTTCTCTTCTTTTTACTAAAAATTTAGGGAGTTGAAACACTAAAAGTAGTATTACAAAAAATACGACTAAGGTTATAATACTAGAAGTTAGTTTTGCAATAGGACTCATTAACACATCCAAAATACCTGAATAACTTAGGATATTAACACCTATTTGATTGTAATAAAATGTTTCACTTAAAATTCCAATTGCGATTAAGTAGATATAACCAACGGATAGAATTTCTTGAAAGGATTTTAGTTTATTCATTTAACAACAGTTTAAAAAATATTGAAGAATAATTGTGATCGCTAAAATACATATTTATATACAATTACATCAGTTTGTACAACTTTCTCAATGTACGTACCCAAAAGCTCCAATTGCTTTTCTTTTGTGTATTTGTAAGATTGTTTTCTAATTTATCAAAAGCATCTTCCAGTAAAGCATCATGCAAAGAACGTATGGCAAAAAGCCAGTAAAATGTAGCTTTCCCAGAAGTTTTCATTTGTATAGTATGTATAATTTCTGTTTGATTGACTCCAAGTTGTTTTAGTTCTAGCTTATGAACTCCATCAAATCCTTTTGGATTGGTGAATCGAAATTGTATGATTTCTTCAGGTTGATATTTTTCAATTGTATACCGAATGGCGCCGTGTCCGCCTTTTGCACCAACCTTTACTCCTTCTTTAAATTTCATAGCTGGCCATTTTTCTTTTGGCCAAACCTCATCATTTTCAGTAGCAAGCGTTTTTAGTGCAGTAATTATCTTTTGTTTTGACGTTTGTATATTTCGTCTATGTACATTCAATACGTTCATTATGAATTACTTTTATAAGCATTTTTAACCATTCGCTTCACTACTATTCTGTGAAAAGGTTTTACAAGACTCATATATATTTTTCCCGTTGTGTTATTATATTCAACTAACGTAATTACTTTGATATTATCAAAATTTTCTTCACTGTTTACGACAACAGCTCTAAAATTTAGATGTGAATCGTTCGCACCTAAAATAATTTCATTTGTGGAAATAGAAAATATTTTGAAGAATGCAATATAACCTCCAACACGAAAATCTTCATTATAATCTGGTGGAATTCCTGTTTTTAACCCGATCAATTTTACAATTTTATTTCTAAATATAAATAATCGTTCAACCCATTTTGGTGAATTGTTAAATATTAAATGTGTAATTTCTTGAAGCGTGTTTGTATGATTTGTAGTCGAAAAAGTATCTGAGAAATCAATTTGTTCCAGTAATTTTCCTTCTAAGTAACGTGAAGGTGTCACTTCTTCTTTTACTTTTTTCATATTGAAAGTATTTGATTAAATTTTCACTTTATTATTATTTAGTACAAATGTACTAATTTTTACGAATTAGGACAAGTGTACTATATTTTTTAGTTTTGCGGATATGAGCAATACTAAGCAGAAAATATTGAAGCAATCATTATTACTTTTTAATACTGATGGATTGGATCGTGTTTCGTTACGATCTATTTCCAATGCATTGAACATGAGTGTTGGCAATCTTCAGTATCATTTTAAGAAACGTGAAGATATTATTCAAGAGCTATATTTTCAGTTAGTTACGACTATAGATACTGCAATTGCGCGCAGTGCAGAATCGCATCATAAATTGGAAGAGTTTTTTAAGATTACAGAAGTAATTGTTACTTGTTTTTATGAGTATCGATTTATTTTTCAAAACTTTACATCTGTTATGAATCAGTATGCCATGATACGAGAACATTATCAAGAATTGATGAAAAATAGAAAACTTCAGTTTTTAGCTTTTACCAATGTATTGATTCAAAATGATTTGATGCGTAAAGAAATGTTGCCAAATGAGTATGATTTTTTGTTCTTAAGAGTTCAAATTTTGAGTGATTTCTGGATGTCTTCTGTCATGAGCCAATCAAAAAAAATATCTCAAAAAGTAGTATTCCAGTATACTGAACTGATTTATCAAACGATTTTTCCGTATTTAACAGATATCGGTCAAGAAGCATATCAAAAAATTTATAAATCGATGTAAATCAAATACGAATGCATCATTCAGGTTAGTCTTCTATTTGCTTCTCAAATTTTATTTTACGTATCCCATGATTTGTGTCCCATTGTTTGACTTCCATAAAACCAAATTTCTTGTAAAGTGTAGAAGCTGGCATATTGTCTAATCCTGTTTCAACAATAAATAATGTTGAATCGAATTTATCCAATACAAATTTCATTAGTTTGCTTGCGATTCCTTGTCTAAAAAAAAGTGGATCTACAACTAAGCTTGCAATGTGCGTGTACGAGTCGGTATGAATAATTTCAACAACAGCTGCTAATGTTTCATCTTTAAAGTACCCAAAAAAGTCAGTGTCACTTTGTATATAATTGTCAAGAGGTCTTTGCAATGGAGGAAAGTTTACTGCTTTTAAAAGTTTCGCTTCCACTTTGTATGACACTTGAAATACAGCACGTATTTTTTTAGCTATTGCTAAGTTGGTATGTTGAAGTTTTTTGATCATTTCCCTGTAAAACTAAACAAAAGATTTTACTTTTCGCTACAGATTGTATTTAATGAATTGTAAGTAGTCATTGTTCTTTACAGAAAGAATATAAGATGTATTTCCAATAGTAATTGTTTGCAAATCTTTTACGTCTCCAGATGTATAAAATCCACTTTGTGTAACAGGGATTGATTGAAATTCTCCTTTTCCATTTCCTTTTAAGAATGCTCCATGACTTCCGTCATTTCTTGGTGTTTCTACTTCTGAATTGTATAAATTTCCTGCAATTAATACATCTAAATTTCCATCTTTATCATAATCATCTACCAATATTTGATTGATGCTAGAAAGCTGTGCTTCCATTGCCAATTGATGAATTTTAAAACCAGTTTTTGTATTTTCTAGATAGATACTTGCAAACGATTTCACTTGATAATGCAATGCATTTTCTAATTTTTTCTCTCCATATACATCAATAAGCGTTGCTGTTGAAAATTCGTCGTAGTTTTTAAATTTTTGCTTTATCCCAGGAACTTGTTGTGATGAACATTGACGACCTCGTAACGGATATTGTTCTCCATCTTCATAGTAGCTTAATACGATATCTTCTTTTGAATTTTGGTCAAAATCTTCCACATAGATATCAAAAGTTTCGTCTGCTGTTGCTTTGTATTTATAGTTTAATCCGTTGTTTCCTATTACATAATCTACATCACCATCATTGTCAAAATCACCTTTGTTTATGCTCCACCACCAACCTGTAGTTTTATTCAGCCCGAATTTCTCTGTTACATTTTCAAAAACTCCGTTGTTGTTTTGCAAAATAGTAATTGGCATCCATTCGCCCACAATAATGATATCTTCCCAAGAATCGTTGTTAAAGTCTGTAACAATTGCGCTTGTAGCCATTCCTAATTCTTCTAAGAAAGGTGCTACAGTTTCAGTGTTATCTTCAAATTTCACCTCATTAGTTGTAGATCTATTTTCCAATAGATAACTTGAAGTTGGAAACGGATATTTGCCAGGCGTTTGTCTTCCTAAAACCAATATATCTTGTTTTCCATCTTTATTATAATCTAATTCATATATACGTGAACCACTGATTTTATTTTCAGGAATTGCCGTTTCACTTTTTTGAAATTGCCCATTTCCATTGTTGACATATAATCGATCTTTTAGGAAGTTTGAGTTTTTTGAAAATTCATAACCGCCGCTTACTACATACAAATCTTGATCACCATCTTTATCTGGATCAAAGAATAAAGCACCTGAATCTTCTGAGATTTTATCAATGTCAAAAGCAGTTGTTTCTTGTGGTTTGAAACCATTTTTAGTTTGCATGTATAATGTTGCAGCCATTCCAAAAGATCCACCTACAAAGATATCTTCTAAACCATCATTGTTAACATCCGTAGTCGCAACCGCAGGTCCAAGTGTAGACATTTTATGCGGTAATAATACTTGTGTAGCAAAGTCGTCATGATCGTTTTCACGATGTTTAATGCTTTTGGAAAGTGTTGTGTCAGTTGTGAATAATGTAGTTGTTGGGTTTTCGGTATTTGGTTTTTGGTGTTGAGGCTTAAAAGTAGCTTCGTTGTGATCTAGTACGAGTGTTTGATTAGCTTTGACATTGTTTTGCTTGAAGATTTTACCATCATTCCAAATGACTTTAAGACTGTCAATTTGCGCTATTTTTTCCAATCCGAAATGTAATTCAGGAGCAACTGATGATTGAAAACCTCTTGTGAGTGTCAATTCTTGCACTTGTTGTTTTCCATCTGAATGTATAATAACTCGTGAACCTAAACCATATTTGTTCTTACTATTTCCTTTGAATTGAACTTTTAGATAGTTGTTGATGTTGGAAGCATTATTTTGAAAGATGACAGCTTCTTCATCTATGTTGTTTATGATAATTTCTAAATCGCCATCATTGTCTAAATCTGCGTAGACTGCACCATTTGAAAATCCTTTGTGTTCAATTCCCCAATCTTGATTTGTTTTTTTGAATTCTAATCCACCTAAGTTTTTGAATATGAAATTGTCAATTTTTTCACTTGGAATTAGTTTACTTTTTTCGAGAAGCGATAGTTTTTCATATTCATCTTTTCCTATATTCTTAAAGAAATCTTTGTTATTGATTTCTTTTCGCGTTCCGTTACTTACAAATAAGTCTTTGTGTGAATCGTTATCAAAATCAGCAAATAATGGCGCCCAACTCCAATCGGTTGAAGATGTTCCTGTTAAACGAGAAATGTTAGAAAATTTCGGCACACCGTTTTCTATAAATCCAGTATTGAGTTGCATACAGTTGTGCATGTATTGATAATGAAAACCGTACAGAACCGTTTCATAGAATAATCGTGGATTCATGCTTGCCATATTCGCTTTTTGACGACGATTGTTGTCAGCGTCCATATCAGCTTGAAAGATGTCTAAGAAACCATCATTGTTAATGTCTGCAATGTCAACGCCCATTCCGTAAAACGCCGTTTGATTCGTTGCTTCTTTGATCACTTCCTTGAACGTTCCATCTTGATTGTTGATGTACATGAAATCTGGAATACTGTAGTCATTTGAAACGTATATATCCAACCAGCCATCATTGTTAATATCTGCAGCAGCGATTCCAATAGAGAAACTATAGTTTTTTACACCAGCTTCTTCAGAAACATCTGTAAACGTATTTCCATCGTTTCTATATAGTTTATCCGATTCAATCGTTTTTGGGTTTTCCATACGATTTTTGTAGATCATATTTGGTGTAGAAGGATGTCCTATTGGATAGTTTGCCAAATACATATCTAAGTCACCGTCATTGTCATAATCGAAAAAAGTTGCTTGTATTGAGTTTCCTTCATCAGCAATTCCATATGCTTCTGCAGCTTCAGTAAATGTGTTGTCTTTGTTGTTTATGAATAGTTGATTTTTTTTGTTTCCGCTTTTTCCTGCTACCGAACAGTAGATGTCTAAATAACCATCATTATTTATGTCTACCATTGTCGTTCCAGTATACCAACGTTCGTCTCCAAAAGCATTGCTGCTTTCAGTTATATCTTTAAATTCTAGATTTCCTGTATTTAGGTATAGTTTGTTTTGCACTTGATTTCCAGTGAAGAATAGGTCTGGTAAACCATCGTTATTGATATCGCCAACAGAGACGCCTCCACCCATGTAAATTGAGGTGTATTTGAAGTAGTTTAGAGAATCTGTTTCAACCAATTTATTGTTGAACGTGACATTCGTTTTGTGTGAGTCTAGCTTTGTAAAAAGCGTATCTGTAGTAGCGGTTGTATCATTTTTGGGAGAACAACTGTAGATGAGAAGTAAAACAAGAAAAACTCTGCTAAGTTTTTTCATTAGTGAGTTAGGTTAGATTATATGAGATAGGAATACGTTTTTAAAACAAAACCTAAACCAAAGACTCCGTTCTTCAACGGAGTTAGTTCAACATATTATTTTGAGTTCTCCTTTACAAGTTTCCTCAAAATTGAGTTTCACTAAAAATAACAAAGCAGTATGGCTAAACACACTGCTTTGTTAAAAGCAATTCAAATATTGTACTATTTAATAAAAATTGACATTTATTTAGTAACCAGGATTCTGATCAGCTACTGTCAATTCTCCATTTTTATCAATTTCTGTAATAGGAATAGGGAATAAATCATTTTTAGAAGCATATCCAGTTCCAGCTAATTCTGTTGCTGCTCTTCCCCAACGAACTAAATCCCAAAAACGTTGTCCTTCGTGTGCTAATTCTAAGAATTTTTCATCTACAATAGCATCAAATAAATCGGTTCCTGCTAGTGACATACTAACGTCTGCCAATCCGGCTCTATTTCTAACTTTATTTAATTCAGTACGTGCATTTCCATCTTGTCCAGCTTTGTTGTATGCTTCTGCAGCTAGTAATAATACTTCTGCATAACGGAATATTCTAAAGTTTGTACTGTAGTTTAATTCACGAACTCCATCAGAACTTGTTTCTTCTGACCTTGAAGCATATTTTGTTCTAATTGATCCTTCATAATCCCAGATAACTCCACCAGTAGCACTTGTTGGATCAACATTTCCTCCAGCAGCTATTAATTCAGCTTCTGTAAGAAGTGTAGCAGCTTTTCTGTTTGTATCTCCGGCCGCATCAAATGCATTTGCAAGTTTAGCAGTTGGCAGGTTGAATCCCCATCCATTTAATAATCCAGTACCTGTTACGTCAAAGATTCCATCTCCTCTAGGTCCCATTAATTGGATGTGTAAGTTACTTTCGTTTCTTCCTCCCCAAGCAATATTTCCCCAGTCTCTTCCAGACGTAGAAACAAAACCTAGTTCCACTAAAGATTCTTCTCCAAATTCACTAGCTTGAGTCCATACATCAGCAGGTGTAGCTTCTAAATCGTGAGATGGATTTCCAATTACTGACTGAAAGAAAGGTAATGCTTCTGAGTGTCTTTCTTGGAATACTAATACTTTCCCCATTAATGCTTCAGCTGCTCCTTTTGAGAATCTGAATTCGTCAGCTACTGCTGATTTTGCAGGTAAGTTTGCGATTGCATCTGTTAAGTCTGACTCAACTTGCACATAAATTTCTGCTCTTGTTGATTTTCCTAATCCAAAATCGGCAGCTCCTTGTGGCAATGTTAATCGTAATGGTACATCACCAAACATCGTTGTTAATTCAAAGTAACACCAAGCTCTGATAAATTTAGCTTCAGCTGTTGCTCTATCTTTGTTACTTAAAGTACTTTCCTTTAAGCTTTCAATTACTAAGTTAGACAGTGCAATAGTACTATAAAAGTTATTCCATACACTTTCTATAGATCCGTTAGCTGTTGAGATATTTGCATAATCATCAATATCTTGCAATTGAGGTTGATCACTTGAGTTACCTCCAGCTGCATTTGCATCATCTCCAGGAAGTAGTTTTACAAGAAAGGCACTGTGCCAATCTCTACTATAGTTTAAGTGAAATAAATCATAGATACCGATTACGGCTGCTTCTACATTTGCTTCCTCTTGGAAAAATGTTTCTAGGTCTTCTACATTTTCAGGATCGTTTGTAGTAAAGTCATCACTACATGCAATTATTCCTAAAAATAAAATTACTGCGGTTAAAAAAATATTTTTTTTCATTTTCAAAAAGTTTTTTTTGATTAAAAGTCTAATGCTAATCCGAAAATCATTCTAGCTGCTGTTGGATAATAACCTCTATCTACTCCAATATCATTAAATCCAAAGTTTCCAATTTCAGGATCTAATCCTCTGTATTTTGTGAATGTAAAGTAGTCATCTAAAGATAAGTATAATCTTAGATTGTTTAAGTGTAGTTTTTCCGTTATTCTTTGAGGTAAAGTATATCCAAATTGAATTTGCTTTATTCTCATGTATGAACCATCTTCTACCATTAAGTCAGTATCGTACGAATCAGTAATTGTTGCAGCTGATGGAAAAGTTGCATTATCACCAGGGTTTTGCCATCTTTCATCGAAATAATGTACAAGTTTATTAGTGATAGGTCTAGAAGGTTGGTTGTACGAAGTAAAGATTTCGTTTCCAAGAGTTCCCTGGTATTGTAAATTAAAGTCAAAAGCTTTGTATTGGAACGCAAGGTTTCCTCCAAATAACACATCTGGATGTGGTGAACCGATAAATGTTTTGTCAGCATTTGTAACGTTTCCGTCACCATCTGTATCTACTCTTTGTAATTCTCCTGTTGCTGGATCAACTCCATTTGTTTGGTATCCGAAGAAGTACCATGCTGGTAAACCTTCTGTAAATCTTGTAATTCCATCATCATTTTGTGGCGCTCCAGCACCTTTGATTGATGTTCCTTGAGGTAAGAATAAGATTTCAGTTACTTCGTTTTTTAACGTAGATAAGTTTGCATTGATTTGATATTTGAATTCATTATCATTGTTTGAGTATCCTACTTCAAATTCAAAACCTGAGTTTTCAATTGTTCCTGCGTTGAATTCATTAGATGTAAATCCTGCTGAACCTGGTGTAATTAAACTACCATCAGATACAATTAAGTCTTCTGTTGTTTTCTTGTAGTAATCAACTGAGAAACGTAATTTGTTTTTTAGTGCTCTAAAGTCAACACCAAAGTTTGTTTGTGTTGATGTTTCCCAAACTAAATTAGCGTTTGCAAATCCTGTAATTTGTGCTCCTCCAACACCTAAGTAATCAATTGGCTGTCCATTAATGTTTCTTGTAATACTAATAAGATCTGAATTTCCTGATAAATTAGATTTGTTACCATTTTGTCCCCAACTTCCTCTTACTTTGAAGTAGTTTACAAATGAATCTGGATTCCAGAAATCTTCTTTAGACGCTACCCAACCTCCAGAGAATGCTGAGAATGTACCAGCTTTGTTTGCTGTTGGGAATTTGTCAGAACGATCACGTCTTATAGATGCTTCAAACAAGTATTTACCTGCATAATCATACGATAGTCTACTATACATAGAAACTAAGTTGTCTCTGAATGTATTGATATTTGCTGTTCTATCATCTACATTATATCCTGGTAAATCTAAATCGAATCCTGTAAAGTCAGGAATTCCGATAGATCCACTTCTTGATAAAACTGTTGGTATTTCAGTTTCTTCCGCAGAATATCCTGCTAATAAAGAGAAGTTATGATTATCAAATGATTTCTTATATGAAGCAAAGTTTTCCCACAACCATCTTTTTGAGCGTATTCTTGACTCAGACATTGTAAAAGTTGTATTCTGCGATTCAGAAGCTACGAAGTATGGTGTAATTGTATTTTGATTTAAAAAATCTCTGTACTCATATCCAAATCTAGTAGTGAAGTTTAATCCTTCTAAGATGCTAAATTTCGCATAGATTGTAGATAAAAATTGATTATTCTCATTTAAAGTTCTGTTTACATCTGCCAATGCAACCGGATTTATAGTTTCTCCCGTAGAATATACTGGATATCCATATATGGCTCCATAACTACTCGTTAGTAATGGTACATCTGGGAATCCATTATCTGCTGCTCTAGTAATTACTTCTTGCGGTATTCCTCCTTCGGATGTATACTTAACTGGCGTTAATGGATCTAATACCAATGCATTTTGTATTACACCACGTGTATCATTGTTTTCCTGAACACCTCGTTTATTAATAAATGAAGCCGTAGCACTTGCACCAACTTCTACCCAATCCGTAAGTTCCGTTTTTAAGTTTAAACGAAATGATGTTCTTTTAAAAGAAGAGTTTTCTCTTGCTACAATACCATCTTGATCGGTATGCGCTACTGAGAAATAATATCCAATATTAGCAGCTTCTCCTGATAGACTCAAGTCATAACGTTGCATAAAAGCTGTACCAAATAATGCATCAATCCAATTGGTATCAATTCCGTTATCAACTACTGAAGTAATTCCTGCTTCGTTCATGTATGTTACAAACTCAGACGCATTCATTAACTCTATATCACTTTGTAAAAATTGAGCTCCAATTTGCGAATTAAAGTTTACTTTGATGCCTTTACCTTTTCCACTTTTAGTTGTAATGATGATTACACCATTTGCACCTTCTGTACCATATATTGCAGCTGAAGCAGCATCTTTTAATACTTCTAAGTTTTCAATATCTGATGGTGGAATGTTATCAATGGTAGAAACTTTCATTCCATCTACAATAAATAAAGGTTCTGAGCTTCCACTTGATCCTGTTCCTCTAATTCTAATTCGAGCACCTGAACCTGGCGAACCAGATGATGAAGAAACGGTAACACCAGAAGTACGACCTTGTAATGCTTGTTCAACACGTTGGTTAGAAACACTTTTAATGTCTTCACTGTTTACACTTGATATTGCTCCTGTAACTAAGCTTTTCTTTTTAGCACCATATCCTACAACAATTACTTCATCTAATGCTGCGGCATCTTCTACCAAAGCAATATTTACTGTAGCTTGCCCATTTACGGCAACTTCCTGTGCAACATATCCAACATAGCTTACAACTAATGTTGCATCTGAAGCTACGTTGTTTAGTGTGTAATCACCATCAAAGTTTGTTGATGTACCATTATCGGTTCCTTTTACTACGACTGTTGCACCGGGTAAAGGTCCGTCAGCACTTGTTACTTTCCCTTTGATAGTTTGCGCTTGTAAAAAGCTTCCATAGAGAAAGGCTATTAAAAAGAATAGCTTTTTTAGCGGTATAATCTTCATAGAAATTGGTTTAATGTTAGTTAGTTTGTTTTGTTTGAATATTGATTTTAAAAAATAAAAACGATGAGAAAAATTATTAATCCAATAATTGCAGCAATGAGAATTAACTCATTTAGCATTTTCCATTTAAATTTTTTAATTCGCATTTCACAAATGTTAAAAAAATATTAATTAATTAATGTGAATTATAAAGCATATGATGCAAATTTTGATGCGTTTTATAAAAACTACAACGTTGTCGTAGCATATGTTTTAGTATATACGCTACATTTTTCACATTCTAACAAAACAGTAGAATAAAAAACCTTTGTTATTAATTTTCAAGCACTTAGATTTTATTCTTTATAATAAATGATGCTAAATTTCATAAAAAAGCAATCACAGCACATTTGTTGCATTGTACTTTTTGTATATATACATCAATTATTATGATTGTTAAAAAGAAGTGTGTGTATTATGCCTTCTTTAAGAGTGTGTTTTTTGGTTTAATTCAACATTTCCTATTCTCATCAAACAATAATAAAAGAACTGTTGTAAACAAAAAATTGCTTTCCAACATCCTTAATTGGTAAAGCAATTTCTTGTTTTATGAATATGTAAGATTACGACTTTGTGCTTTCTATTTCCTTTGGTAAGACACCAAAATGACTTTTGAAACATTTTGTAAAGTATGATGGAGATGAGAAACCAACCTTGTAGCAAACTTCACTTATATTATTATTTCCCATTTCTATAATTTGCTTTGCGCGAAGCAATCGAATATTTCTGATAAACTCGTTTGCTGTTTGATTTGTCAATGCTTTTATTTTTCGATAGAATTGACTTCGACTTAGGTTTAATTGTGAAGCTAACGATTCTACATTTAAGTTTGGATCACCAATACTTTCATTGATGTAACCTAATACTTTTTCAATGAATTCTTTGTCAATGGAAGTTGTCGTTTTATTATCTGCATCACTGATTACACTAAAGTATTTATTAAAAATTAATTGTCTACTTGTAATTAATTGTGAGAGTCTTAATTTCAATAAACCAACATCAAAAGGTTTTACCATATAAGCATCTGCCCCATTCTCAATACCTTCCATTCGGTTTTCAATACGTGTTTTTGCCGTTAGCATTAGTAATGGAATATGACTCGTTTTGATGTCACTCTTGATGTGTTTACAGAACATAAAACCGTCCATTTCAGGCATAATTACATCTGTCATGATAATATCAGGCAAGAATTCTTTTGCCAATTGCAATCCTTCTTTTCCGTTCTTGGCTAGTAATATTTTGTATTGACTTTTTAATTCATTTTTTAGGTAATTACGCAGCTCCGTATTGTCTTCTACAATTAATAAAGTATGTGAGGTTACTGTTATTTTTTCATCTTCTTCAACTATAGTTTCTGTAGTAGTAGCAGGAATTATAAAGTTTTCTTCTGCCTTAATTTGATCTTCTACTTTTTCTGTTAAACGTTCATCTTTGCTAAAGTATTCACCACTGGCTGGCAATACAATTGTAAAAGTCGTTCCAGTACCAACTTCGCTTGTTACTTTGATTTTTCCTTTGTGTAGTTTTACAAAATTTTGCACTACCTCTAAGCCAATTCCTGTTCCGCCATAATAGGTTTTGTTAAGATTATCAACTTGGTAGAAGCGCTTGAAAATTTTATCAATTTGATCTCGTTTTAATCCTGGCCCAGTATCTGAAATTGCAATTTCAATGGCTTTTATTTTTTCGTTTTCATTTGCCAATGGTAAATCGACTAAGTCTTCTTTTGCAGAAAGATCTACTGTAATTGCGCCACCATCTTGTGTAACTTTAAATGCATTTGATAAAATATTGAAAATTATTTTTTCCAACATGCTTTCATCTGCCCAAGCAGAAATGTCTTGAATATCCGTGTCAATACTTAGATGAATGTTTTTGATAAATGCTTCTTCCTTGAAATGGCTCGCTACTTTTTTTGTAAATGAAACTAGATTGAGTTCTCTAACTTTGATTCTAACTTTATCTAATTCTAACTTTCTAAAATCTAATAGTTCATTGATTAAACGATATAATCTGTTCGTATTTTTATGAATTGTATTATGCTTTTCTTTTATTCTTTCTGGCAATACAGTACTATCATTTTTGATGATGTCTTCTAACGGGCCAATTATTAATGAAAGTGGCGTTCTAAATTCGTGTGATATGTTTGTGAAAAACTGTAATTTCTTTTCATTCAACTCTTTTTCCAACAAACGATTGTTACGTTCATTTGCAACCAATTGTTTTTCTTTTATTCGAGTTCGAGTAACTCTATTCAACAGATATATACCTACTAAAAAGAGTAATACGTAGGATAATATTGCCCAAATAGTTTTCCACCAAGGTGGCAAAATTGTTATTTTTAAATGTAAGGGCGATTCATTCCAAATACCATCATTGTTTGCCGCTTTTAGTTTGAATGTATAATTACCTGGATCTAAATTTGTGTAGGTTGCGCTCCGTTTTTTACCCACAAAGTTCCAAGCCGTTTCATAACCTTCTAAGTAGTATGCGTATTCATTTTTTTCTGGTCGTGTGTAGTTAATACTTGAATATTCTATGGTGAAAACCGATTGTTTACTATTAAGTGTTAAACTATCTGTTTTAGAGATTACTTTTTCCAGAGGTGATTTCTCTTCATTAGGAATTACATTTTCATTGAATAATTTAAACTCTGTAAGGTATAATGAAGGTACATTTTTATTGAGTTTGATATCTAATGGATTGAAATAATCAACACCTTGAAAGTTTCCGAAATATAACAATCCTTCTTTGTCTCTGAATGCCGAATTGATGTTATAATCATTCGACAAAAGTCCGTCATTACTCGTATAGTTTGTAAACGTATTGTCTTTTACATTTAGCTTTGTAATTCCTGAATTTCCCGCTAACCAAATGTTTCCGTCTATACTTTGCGTAATTCCATTGACATTTTCTTCAACCAAACCATTTAGTTTATTATACCAAATAAACGCATCAGAAGCACGATCGTATTTACACATTCCGGCACCGCGCGTTCCAATCCAGATTGAACGATCTGTGCTTTCATATATTGAGAAAATTTTAGATGAGCTATTGTGATTGTTGAATTTTTTGGGCATTTTATTCCGCATTGGAATTACACGTAACTCATCATTATCTAGTTTTTCAATTTTAAAAAGACCTAATTCAGTACCAATCCATATATGATTATTACGATCTACAATTACTTTTCTCACTTCAATATTTGCTAATCTATTCGTTAGAAAATCACCAAAATTGTAATGTATAAATGTATTCGTTTTTGGGTTGAATGAATGTAATCCATTATTATATGTTCCTATCCAAATAATACCTTCTGCATCTTCATCTAGTGTTAAAATTCTATTTGAAGTTAACGCTCCATTCGTATTCTTTGTGGTGTAATTGATGAATTTTTTAGTGTTCTTTTTCAAGCAAAATAATCCTTTATCCCAACTTCCTGCCCAAAGATTTTTAGTACGATCTATTAAAAGTGCTTCAATATAATCACTTGTCAATCCTGAATATGCTTGACTATTAGAAGCATTTATATGCGTAAATTTATTTTTTTGCTTATCCAGAATGTCAATTCCTCCACCATCCATTGCTATCCACAATTTATCATTTTCATCTTGTACAATAGCAGTTACAGAAACGTGTTGTAATGAATTTGGGTTTTGAGAAGAGCTTTTTATTTCATTGAACTTATCATATAATTTATCATAAACAGATATTCCTTTATTGTAATATCCAAGCCAAATTCTTTCGTCGTTATCTATATATAATGACCATATAGAGTTCGATAAAACACCATCACTGTTGGTTTTATTAGCTTGATAATTGTTTAAAATAGTTCCGTTTACGTCAATATGATATAATCCATCATTTTCTGTTCCGCATAATAACGTTCCATTTTTAAGATCTACAAGCGATAAGATTTTATTTGTTGAGAAAGAAAAGTTGTCAATTTCCAAAAATGTTTCACTATTGGATGTTTCAACAGGTTTCACTTTCATTAATCCGTCAGCTTCTGTTCCTATCCAAATATTATTTTGTGTATCTATAATTAATGATTCTATTTCATTTTGAATAAGAACATCTCCGTCTTTATTTTTAAATGTAGAAAGTCGTAATGTATTCGTTTTATAATCGTATTCTTTGATTCCTCTATTGGTCGCTACATAAACTTTTCCAGATGTATCTATTTGAATTGCTTTAATATTCAACGAAATTGACTCTAAATATTCACTACTTAGAATTCGTTCTATAGTGAAATCGTTCAAATTCATTTTGAACATTCCTAAATCAAGTGTTCCTATAAAAAGGTTTCCATTTGCATCTTCGTGTAAACTCCTAACAGAGATATTTTCATCATTTTCTGTTTGGAATGCTGCATTTGGAATTCGCTTAAATCGATCATTATCACGATCATATAAATTCAGTCCATTTTCTGTTCCAAGCCACAATCTGTTTTTACTATCTAAGTATGAACATTGTACAAAGTTACTACTAAGCGAAGTGGAGTCGTCAATGATATATTTGTAGGCATCATAACTAATTCCGTCATAACGATACAATCCTGCACCATTAGTTCCTAGCCAAATAAATCCTAAATCATCTTGAATAATTGTGTAGATTCCAACTTTAGAAATTCCTTCTTTGATACTCACAAAGTCATACTTCTGAATCGTTTCTTGCGACCAAGAACTGAAACAGAAAAAGCACAGTAGTATACTTATAAAACGGAACTTCTTTTTCATATGAATATAATTTCTACGATCAAACTTATTCAAATTTACATTTCTATCAAATTTTTAATTTAAAAACCCTTTATGCTTCTTCCCAAAAACCTTCAATTTCTTCAAGCGATTTCCCTTTCGTTTCAGGAATGTATTTATATGTAACAAACACAATGACAAGGATAAACGCTATGAATATGAAATATGGTAATGAACCATTCCAAGTCGGTCCATTATTAACGTCGCTTCCCATGACAACCGGAAACGATTGTGAAACTACATAGTTTGCTGCCCATTGTGCTGCAACAGCAACAGACATGGCTACACTTCTAATTTTGTTTGGAAACATTTCTGATAGTATTACCCAAACCACTGGTCCCATTGATAAAGCAAACGAACCAATAAAGATTAGAACGCCTATCAATGAAATGATTCCTACTGATTGTTGTTGTAAGCTTACGCCTAATAATAAAAAACCAAGAATCATTCCTCCAGAACCAATATATAATAAAGGTTTTCTACCAAATTTATCTATTGTAAACATCGCTACAAACGTAAATACTAAGTTTACAAATGCTAATAATATTTGTTGTGCTAATACATCTTCTTTTCCAAATCCTAATGCTTTTTCAAAAATATCTGCTCCATAATACAACACTGCATTGATTCCTGTAAATTGTTGTAAAACCGATAATACTGTTCCTATAATAATAATTCCTAAAATCACTTTTGAAAAGTAGTTCACTTTTACTGTATCAGTAGTTTTTGATAGTGATTTTTTTATGTCCTCCAATTCCTGAGCTGCAATTTCTTCATCATGAATTTTATTTAAAACTGCTAACGCTTCTTCATCTTTTCCTTTTAAAGCTAACCATCGTGGGCTTTTTGGCACTAAAAACAACAGTCCTAAAAATAATCCGCTCGGGATTAACTCTGACCAAAACATGCGTCTCCAACCATATTCAATATTTTGTGCTTCTGATAAACCATTTCCAATAAAATAGGTAGCTAAGAATACTACGAAAAACCCAATTACAATAGCTAATTGGTAATAGGTTACCATTTTTCCACGAATATTACTTGGAGCTATTTCAGCAATATACATTGGTGCATTCATTGACGCAATTCCTATTCCTAAACCTCCTAAAATTCTAAAAAACACTAATATAGAAACCGTTTGCGGAAACAATTCTGGCAATCCAGAACCATATGCTGATAGTGAAAAAAGAATGGCAGAAATAATCAACGATTGCTTTCTTCCTAATTTAACACTTAACGGTCCGGCAACAATTGCTCCAATAAAACAACCTAATAATGCACTACCTACAACCCAACCTTTCATGACATCATCTAACACAAAAAATTTACTTAAATAAAATTGCGCTCCATTAATGACTCCAGTATCATAACCAAATAGCAATCCACCTAAAGCGGAGACGGCAGTTATGAGCAGTAAAAAAGTTTTTTTAGACATAGATATTGATTTATGGTTGTTAGTGTATTAAATTTTTCTAAATGTAGCGCGATAAAAAAATAGAAATGTGATAAATCGAGCAAATCATAAAACAAATGATGCATCCTTGAGACTATTGACTCAAATAGCATTCGCAACATATTTTAATTCAATCATATTCAAAAGAAATTGAAATTTTAATATTGAACTCGTGCAAACTTTTTTAATTTGCTAAAAAATTATTATTCTTAGCGCTGTTTTTATCTTTTTTTCTTTCCGTAGCTATGGCTATGCAACTCAAAAAAGCTTTCAACAGAATTAAAAATCTTTAATTTTCGCTTAAACCTAAAAAGTTTGCATGAGTTCATTATATTCCATCAATCGATTGTTACTTTTATAAAATGATTCTATTTCAACATCTAACGAGATTTAAATTCTATTTAACCGGCACTTTACTTATATGTATTTTGGGTTGTGTTTCTAAAACCGATACTAATCGTAAAAATGAACATCAATATACAAATGAATTGATTAATGAAACTAGTCCGTATTTATTACAACATGCACACAATCCTGTAAATTGGAAGTCATGGAATCCAAAAGCGCTTGCACAAGCTAAAGAAGAAAATAAATTAATTATTATTTCTGTTGGATATTCTGCATGTCATTGGTGTCATGTAATGGAAGATGAAAGTTTTAAAAATGATTCGGTTGCCAAGTTGATGAATGATAAATTTATCAGCATTAAAATTGACAAAGAAGAACGACCAGATATTGATCAAATATACATGAATGCTGTGCAATTGATGACTGGAAGTGGCGGTTGGCCATTAAATTGTATTGCGCTACCAGATGGACGCCCAATTTTTGGCGGCACGTATTTTACCAAAAGACAATGGATGAAAGTACTCAATGATATTTCATCATTGTATGAGAAAAATCCTGAGAAAGCAGTAGCATATGCTGAAAGATTAACGGAAGGAATCCAAAAGTCAGAACTAATTACATTAAATAAAGAAAAAACTCCTTTTACTCTTGAAACGATTGATAGTTACATAAAAACTTGGAATTCCTATTTAGATTTTAATAAAGGCGGACAACAAACAGATATCAAATTTCCAATGCCTAATAATTTGGCATTTCAGCTACGTTACGGTGTTCAATATAACGATGAAAAAGTACAAGAATATGTAAATACAACATTAAAAATGATGGCGTATGGTGGCATATACGATCAAGTTGGTGGTGGTTTTTCAAGGTATTCTACAGATAAGAAATGGCATGTTCCACATTTTGAGAAAATGCTATACGATAATGCACAATTGGTCAGTTTGTATTCAGAGGCATATTTGGTAACAAAAAATGAATTGTATAAAGAAATCGTTGCAGAAACCTTATTATTTGTTCAACGTGAATTAACTACCGAAAATGGAGCGTTTTATTCTTCACTTGACGCAGATAGCATGACAGAAAGTAACGAACTGGAAGAAGGTGCTTTTTATCGTTGGACGAAAGATGAATTGGAAACCATCATTACAGAAGACTTTGAATTATTTAAAAAATATTACAATGTCAATTCGTATGGAAAGTGGGAAGGTGATCACTATGTATTTATTCGAAAAGATGCTAAAGCTGACTTTGCAGAAAAAAACAAACTCACTATTGATGCACTTGAAACAAAAATAAATTCTTGGAAAAAATTAGTATTTGAAGCGCGTGAAAAAAGAGCAAAACCACGACTAGATGATAAGGTATTGACTTCTTGGAATGCTTTAATGCTAAAAGCGTATGTTGACGCGTATCGTGTATTTGGAACTTCTGAATATTTAGAAGCTGCTAAAAAGAATGCTAATTTCATCGTGCAGCAACAACTTAGAAACGATGGCGGATTGAATCATAATTATAAAGATGGAAAAAGCAGCATTAATGGTTATTTGGAAGATTACGCTTCGGTAATTGATAGTTTTATTGCGTTATATCAAGTTACTTTTGATGAAACTTGGCTACAGAAAGCAAAAGAGTTAACAGATTATGCAATTGTTCATTTTAAAGATGAAAACACACAAATGTTTTATTTTACATCTGATACAGATGCTGATTTAATTGCTCGAAAAACGGAAGTGAATGATAATGTAATTCCTGCTTCAAACTCTATTATGGCAAACAATTTATTCAAGTTGAGTCATTATTACAGTGACAAAGATTACGGTACACAAGCAAAGCAAATGCTAACGAACATCATTCCGAATATAGACAATTCACCTTCTACTTATTCCAATTGGTTACAATTGATGGCAAACTACGCAAGTCCGTATTTTGAAGTCGCTATTGCAGGTTCTAAAGGATTGGAAAAAGCACAGCAATTAAACACCTATTATTTACCAAACATTCTCATTGCTGGTTCATTAGGTGAGAGTACAATTCCATTGATGGAAAACCGCTTTGTTGAAGATGACACATATATTTATGTATGTGTAGACGGAACGTGTAAACTTCCTGTAAATGATGTTGAGAAGTCTATTGAATTGATGAAAAAGTAGTCTAAAAAGGCGATAAATACTGTTTACCAACATGTTATAGAATATAACTTTATGTAATAAAAGCTTAACTCAATTTAGGCATTTTCAATATTTGGGTAACAAATTCTGAAGTTGGTAACTTTCTAATTATTAACTTAATTTTTTTATTATGAAAAAACAGAATTTAAAAAGTTTATCGCTTAACAAAAAGTCAATTTCAAGCTTAAAATCTAACGTTGTAATTGGAGCTGCTCCAAATACACAAACGTATTGCAATTGTCAAGGTCCTGTTGCTGAACCATTAACAATAGAAACATATTGTTGGGGAACTTCAGGTCTTTACAGATGTGGAGCTAAATAAATCGACAATTATTGAAAATTAATTAGTTAGCGAGCTTCGGCTCGCTTTTTTATTGTCCGCTATTTGACAATAGTTTACGTTACTTTTTTTATCTTGAAACGAATCAAAACCATATATTATGAAAAAAAGAGCAACACAAAACCTATCATTAAACAAAACATCTATCAGTAAATTAGATAGTTTAACAGTAATTGGAGGGAAATTAAGTCCTAATCAAGAAACATTTCCTGTTGGTGTGTGTACTTGTAACTTATCTTGTCATTCATGTCCAGATTGCCCAACAGAACTAGAAACTGCAAGGTAGTTTCTGTATATTTCAAAAAGAACAAATAGAAAACTCCAAGTATTGAAATACTAAGAGTTTTTTGTATTTATAACTATATCAAATTAAAAAAAATATTGTTCATCTTCCTGTCTTTACAGTGAAACTATTAGTTAAATACAATATTTTAGGAAAAAAGTTGTTATTTTTGTGTTCACTTTGAAAGAATTATAAGATTTTTTTAATCTAGTTCTGACAACAACATTCATGTTTTTTCTACATTGATTATCCCCAAAATCAAGTAAATTATCTCATGAATTTTCTTTGATGAATATACCTCTTTTTAGTGTTCAAAATGAATTTAACCTGTTTTAAAAAAATTAAAACCACTTAGCAAACTATTGATAATAAAGAGATTGCGAATAATTTAGATTTTAAACCTTTTTATTTTTTATTTTTCTAGCGGAACATCATGAATCAGCATTAAAGACATTCACATAACAAACTAATGTCGTAGAAATAACAAATGTCAATTATTTCTATTTTAATACTCATTTCATAAAACGCTAAAAATCAATAGTTAAAAATTATTTTTGTGAGTTTTTTTTTATATTTTTATGCTGTGAAAACAAAAATTATCATATTATTATTTTTCATATTTGCGCTCAATTTACGCGCTAGTGTTCCTGAAAAAACAGAATATCAGTTACAGGATTATATTACTTCTAAAGTTATTGCTCAACAGGATAACGATACAAGTATAATAAATACTCCTACAATAACTGATAATGAAAGTGGTGGTATTAGTGATGCTGGGAAAAGAGAAAAATTAAATTCCATTCTAGGGTATTCAATTTTCATCTTTCTTTCTGTGTTAATTATTATTCTTATTGATAATAGAAATTTAGAAAAACGATATAAGAAACTTGCTACTGATTTTCAAAATAAAGATCCACTCTTATAAAATATAAGTCATAAAAAAAAGTCGAATAGTAATATTCGACTTTTTTTGTATCTGGTATTTAGGACTAATTAATCCCTTTAATAATATCGTATTTTGTAATGATATGGTACTTATCGTTTCCTAAATCAACCAATACTGCTTGGTTGTCTTTTGTTATTAATTTAGAAATATCATCAATAGAAGCGTTTTTATGCACTATAGGAAAAGGCGCTTGCATGATTTCAGAAATATATAGATCACTAATTTCTTTGTTTTCCATATATTTTGAGAATAATGCGGTTTCATCAATTGAACCTACAAAACCTTCTGCATCAATTACAGGAATTTGAGAAATTTTGAATTTTCGCATACGCTCAATTGCATGTGAAACTAATTCTCCCGTTTTTACAGTTACTAATGGTTTACTATGATGATCTTTAATTAAATCGGCAGCAGTTGAAATTTCTTCTTCTAAGAAACCACGTTCACGCATCCAATCATCATTAAACATCTTCCCAACATATCTACTTCCATGATCATGAAATAAAACAACTACAACATCATCTTTTGTAAAATGTTCTTTTAACTGCAATAACCCTTTGATAGCAGAACCAGCAGAATTCCCTAAGAACATTCCTTCTTCTTTTGCTAAGCGTTGTGTGTACACAGCAGCATCTTTGTCAGTTACTTTCGTAAATCCATCAATGATATCAAAGTTTACATTTTTAGGTAAAATATCTTCTCCAATTCCTTCTGTGATATACGAGTAGATTTCGTTTTCATCAAAGATTCCTGTTTCATGATATTTCTTAAAAACAGAACCGTACGTATCAACTCCCCAAATTTTTACATCGGGATTTTGTTCTTTTAAATATTTTCCAACTCCAGAAATTGTTCCTCCAGTACCAACTCCAACAATAAAGTGTGTTATTTTCCCATCAGTTTGTTTCCAAATTTCTGGTCCAGTACTTTCATAATGCGCTTTTGCATTACTTGGATTATCATATTGGTTTACATACCAAGAATTCGGAGTTTCTTCACCTAAACGTTTCGAAACTGAGTAATACGAACGTGGATCATCTGGCTCAACAGCTGTCGGACATACCACAACTTCTGCACCAACGGCACGTAAAATATCAATCTTTTCTTTCGATTGTTTGTCTGCCATCACACAAATAAGTTTGTATCCTTTTACAACGGCAGCTAATGCTAATCCCATTCCTGTATTTCCAGAAGTACCTTCTATAATAGTTCCGCCTGGTTTCAAACGTCCATCAGCTTCTGCATCTTCAATCATCATTAACGCCATTCTATCTTTTACAGAATTTCCTGGGTTAAATGTTTCATATTTTGCTAATACCAAAGCGTCAACATCTTTCACTAAGGCATTCATTTTCACCATTGGCGTATTTCCAATAGTTTCTAATATATTTTCTGCGTATTCCATGCTTCTAATTTGAGGTGCAAAGATACAAACTCTCTTTAGATTTATGTTATGGAATTGAAAAGTCTTGTATTCCTATAGTTTAAACCAAAAAAAAGGGCATTTACTGAAATTTGATTGCTTTTACAGGTGTAATTTTTGTGATGATATATGAAGGAAGAATTAGCATTAATACACATAGAACCAATGTTCCTATATTCAATGCTATAATATGCCAAACTTCTATATGTGTTGGAATGATAGCTGTATGATATTGTTCAGGATTTGGAAATTTGAGAAAGCCAAACGCTCGTTGCGCCCAAATAAGTCCAACACCAATAATATTCCCCAGCAACAATCCAATTGCAATTAAATACGTTGCATTATACAAGAATATTTTTCGAATACTTAGATTATTACTTCCTAATGATTTTAAGATTCCAATCATTGGTGTTCTATCTAAAATCAATACCAATAAAGCAGTAATCATGTTAATTCCGCCAACAATGATAATAATTCCAATGATGAGAAAGATATTTACATCAAACAATGAAATCCATTCAAAAATAAACGGAAACTTTTTAATGATGCTTTGTGTAGTTAAATTTGAAGGAGTAATTGAGTAGATTTCATCTTCTTTTTGTCCAATGGTTTCAAAATCATTCAGGAAAATTTCAAAATTTCCAATTTGATCTTTCTCCCATTTATTTATTCGTTGGATGTGACGAATATCTATTAACATTACATTCTCATCAAACTTCTGAAAACCAGATTCGTAGATTCCGACAATTTCAAAAGTACGTTCGTTTGGAATTTCGCTTGTGTTTTCTTTTAAGAATAGCGTTTTAAATGTATCGCCTAACTTAAATTCTAAACGCCTTGCTAAATATCTTGAAATTAGAATTTCTCTATTTTCACGTTTCTCAGATACATTCGGCAAACGTCCTTCTTTTAAGAAATCTTCAAATGGCTGCCAATTATAATCTTTCCCAACACCTTTTGCCAACACACCTTCAAATGTTTTTTCGGTGCGAATAATCCCTGCTTTTGTAGCAACTGCCTGAATATGCTTAATACCTTCAATTTGTGTAAAGTCTGGATAAAATTCCTGATTCGCATCTACGGGAAATAATGAAACCTCCGAATCATTATTGTCAAAAGTAGAAATTTGAATATGTCCATTAAATGCAGCTACTTTTTCTTGAATCGTTTTTTGCAGTCCCATTCCAGTAGCAATCGCAATCATCATCATTACAATACCAATCGCAATTGCAGCAATGGCGATTTTTATTATGGTGGCTGATACACTACTCTTATACTGTTTTGCCTTTATAATACGTTTGGCAATAAAAAACTCGTAATTCAAATTAAAGAATGATTTAATAGATTGTTCAAAAATACATTTTTATTGTTGTTATTAATCGGATTTTTCACAAGATATGATGCTACAGCACAACTAAACTCCAAGAAACTGCTTTAGTACCAAATTCATTTTTAATAAGATTGAAGAATATAAAAACTCAATTCTAGCTACTCACAACTAACCTTTATTCTTCGCTTCTATCCAAAGTGACATATATTTAGTGCTTCTTATTGTGTGTAATTGCAACATACTTCCAAAGAAATTTTGTGTACGATGTGCTTCTAAATTGTTGATTGTTGTTTCAATCTTTTCTAATAATTGTTCTCGAAAGTATTCTTTTTGATAACGCTCAGCTAGAATTTCAAAACCATTTTGTTGCGCTTCTAACCAACGATCTTTGTCTGTATATAATTGTACAGTTTCATCAACTAAAGTTTCAATATCATCTGAAACAATTCCGTTCCAAGACGAATTTCCATGCATGCCTTCTGCGCCGATTGAAGTTGTGACACATGGCGTTCCGTTTTGCATTCCATCAATAAGTTTACCTTTTAAACCTGCTCCAAAACGCAAAGGTGCCAATAAGATTCTCGCTTTTGAAATTACTTCTGAAGCACTTTCGGCGCGTCCATGCACAAAGAATTTTTCTTTTGGTTGATTCAATTGTAAACTCTTTTGCTTCGCATATGAACCATATATGTGCATTTCTACTTTGGGTAATTTTTTTCGTAAAATTGGCCAAACTTCTTTTTTTAAATACAACACCATATCACGATTTGGCGCATGCAAAAAGTTTCCAATGGTGACAAAATGTTGTCGTTCTTCAAAAGTTGGCAATACTTCTATTTGTGCTTTTGATACTTTTTCTAGCATAAACGGAATGTAGAGTAACAAAGAAGCATCTATTTTGAATTCATTCACAAGCAAATCGCGTTCTACTTCGGAAATTAGCAACGAAACATCACATCGCAAAATACTGGCAATTTCGCGTTGTGCTAGTTGATACGTTTTAAGCATATCTACATGAAACTCTTTTCCATCTTTTAGTGCTTGATGTCGTGCTTTTCGCAAACTATGCACATCTTCTGTATCGAGAATTCGCAATGCATTTGGGCAGTTTTCTGTAATTCGCCAACCAAATTGCTCTTCCATCATAAAACGATCAAACAATACAATTGTAGGGTTTAGTTTTTTGACAAATTCATCAAAACTTGCATCATTAATCTGGATTGTTTCTGAAGTAATTCCGAGTTCATTTAAATCAAAAACAAATTCACTTTTTGCTGCTGGACATGCAAAAGTAACTTCCCAATCTTGAGATCGAAATATTTGTAACAATTGCAACATCCGAGTTCCTGCGGCAGAAGAATTTGGTTCTGGCCACACATAACCAATGATTAAAACCTTATGATTCATCAGAGTTCAATGTTGTTGGTGCGCGGTATTTGTTGAAAGGAATTTTTAATAGACTTTTCAGGTTTGCATTTTCAGTCGCATCCGGATATGTATCAACTCCATAGACTAACGTTTCAGGATCTTTGGTTGCAAATGTTTGAAAAATTCGATCCCAAATAGAAAAAATATTTCCGTAATTAGTATCTGTATATGGCAGTGTATGATGATGATGAACCTTGTGCATATTTGGCGAAACAATAATGTAACTAATCCATTTATCAACCACTTTAGGAATTCCAATATTAGCATGATTGAATTGTGATAAAACCACAGACATCGATTGATATAACATAATAATTGCCACTGGCGCGCCAACGATAAGTACTCCAAGTAATGTAAAAACAAAACGAATGACACTTTCACCTGGATGATGACGATTTGCCGTCGTTGTATCTACATGTGTATCTGTATGATGTACCAAATGAAAACGCCACAATACAGGAACTCTGTGTTCTACATAATGTGCCAACCAAGCGCCAAAAAAGTCTAATGCGGCAACTCCAATTAATACATACCACCAAACTGATAAGGTTGGAAATTGTAGATCAATCCATTGTAAAATTCCAAATTTATTGGCAACTGCCCATTCTGATGCTTCAAAAAGCATGAAGGCTAAAAAGAAGTTAATTAAAATTGTTGTGAGTGTAAAAAAAATATTGACTCCAGCATGTTTAAACTTCTTATAATCAAATCGAATTAACGGAATGACATATTCAATCAGCCAAAAAAAAGCGATTCCTCCAATTAAAATAATACTTCTATGCGAAGATGGAATAGAATCAAAATAAGTTAAAATAGTATCCAAAATGATAAGATTTTATAAGTGTTCAACGTTTTTAAAGATACTGTTTTTCTTGAAATTTATCGAGATTGTTTTTTTCCTTTGCTTTCCATAATTGTTTTTAGCTTTTCTACAATATTATAGGTTGCCGGGCAAATAGAAATATTGTTCATGGTAATTTCAGAAATCTTGTGAAATTTTTTGCGATTGGTATGTGGATATTCTCTACATGCCTTTGGACGCACATCATAAATCATACATTCATTATCAGCTCCTAAAAAATGACAAGGCGCACTTTGTAGTACATAATGATTGTCTTCATCAAAAAATAAAAATTGACTTATAAATTGATGCTCTTTCATCTTAAAATGCTTTGAAATTCGAGCAATATCAGCATTTGTAAAAATAGGACTTGTCGTTTTACAACAATTAGCACATTCCAAACAATCTGTTTTTTCAAATTCTTCTTCATGCAATTCCTGCATCATATAATCTAAATTCTTAGGCGTTCTCTTTTTTAATTTATTAAAGAATTTTTGGTTCTCAACTTGAACGTCTCTTGCGAGTTTAGGAAGTTCGTTAATAAAATCTTGCATGGGCTTTTCCTGTTTGCAACAAAGGTAAATTATATTTTTTTGTTTTTATTGGGTAACAAATATTTTAAAGTAGAACTTATCTATATAACACAAGTTATATGAGTTATTTTCATTTAAAAAAATAACAAAGGTTAAAATACTAGGGCTCTTAAAATTGGGGGATTTTTAGAATCTAGGTTAATTATTTAGGTTATAGTTAACATAAAGCAACGAGAAATACTTTGTACGAATCGTTGCTTTTTTTATGTCTTTTCAACTAATTTCAATTACTTGATGTACTTTTGTCTGCTAGTATTATTTGTATGAAAGATTTATTCGGGAAAGCCATTTTAGATTACCAACAAGGTAATTACACAGAAGATTTAATGACTTCAACTTCTATTTCAGAAGAAGACTCATTGCCGCTTCCGTATTTATTTCGATCATATTCAGAAATGCCTAAGCTTGAACAAACTGCACTCCATTTATCAAAAGGAAAAGTACTAGATGTTGGTTGTGGCGCTGGGAGTCATAGTTTGTATTTACAAAACGAACGCAACTTAGATGTTACTGCAATTGATGTTTCCGAAGCAGCGATTGAAGCTTGTAAACTGCGAGGAATTTCAAAAGCTATCCAAACGGATGTATTAGAGTTTACTGGAAATTTTGATACAATTCTATTATTAATGAATGGAGCTGGAATGTGCGGTAAGCTAAAACACATTGCTAACTTTTTGAATCATCTCAAAACGCTATTAAATGAAGGTGGACAAATTTTAGTCGATTCTTCAGATATCATTTATATGTTTGATGAAGATGAAGATGGTGGTAAATGGATTCCGTCTGAGACAGATTATTATGGAGAACTCATGTATCATGTAAGCTACAAAGGCGAACATGAAGCACCTTTTCATTGGCTATACATTGATTACAATACGTTACAAAATGCCGCACATGCATGCGGTTTACAATGCCAACTCTTATTGGAAGGCGAACACTACGACTATTTAGCAAAGTTGACAATGTAAAAAAGTTCACTTCGAAAATCTCAGTGAACTTTTGTAATCTATAATATGTATGTAGTTTAGTTTAGTTTAAACTATATCCTTTTTCGGCTAATTTATTAATCACATTTTTATACAATGCTCCACTCCATTGCATAGAGATTTCTCCTTCAATTTTTGCCAATCCATCTTTACTAGAAATCATTTTCTGCCCAGTTTCTGAATCATAAAAGTTTCCTATCTGTTGTCGTTGTACATCTGTTAACTTGGTTGTATCTGTTAGCATTTGCTTTGCTGCTGTAGATTCATAAAAAGCAGTCATTGTTTTAATATCATTCAATGTAAAATATGCTTTATATGCAGAAACCAAAATGGCCTTTACATCATCAACTTGTTTTCCTTTTACACTTTCTAACTCTTTCCAAACAGCTTCTGGGATTTTATAATCTTTAAATTGTTTGCGCAACATTGTAAACATTCCTTCAATAGCACCTTCATATTGTTGCTGTGTTCCGTTTATCGTTAAATAATGCTTTACATTTTCTATATACGGATCTGTCTGCGCAAAAGAAGTTTGTAAGCTGCATAAAAATAAAACGGCAATAAATAATTTTTTCATATTAAAAAATAAAAACGGGTAGGTGTTTTATACTAAGAAAACTTTTCAAATAGTATTCCAAAAGCTGCACAAAGATATTTTTTTATTGTTAAATTCGTTAAATTTTGATAAATTATAGGAAAAATACATCAAAACCTGTTACAAATTAAAAAAAACACAGTTAAAATGTTATTTTTTTGTTAATTTCCCGTCAAAAATTTTATCAAACTAAATCAAACACAACTATTTACCTATGAAAAAAATTACTATTCTTGTGCTATTAGCTTTTATATTCCAGGCGACAGCTCAAAATTCTCAACGTCCGCAACCTGAAAGTTGGAATCTTTCAGATATTGCAAAAGTAGCTCCAATTGAGCTTCCGAAACCAAACTTAGCTCCATTGCAAGCAGAAGATGCTGTCAATGACTTAGATAAATCAATTCCTTGGCGATTTGGATACGATCATTTTGTAGATTATGGTGTATCAAACGCTGGAGAATGGCATACATTACCAAATGGAGATCGTATATGGAGAATCAACTTTGTTTCGCCAGAAGCGTTAACAATGAACTTAATTTTTGATCGCTATAACATTCCTGTAGGAGGAAAAGTATACATATATAATGGTGATCATTCTCAAATCCTAAATGTATTTACACACCAACACAACAATCCTGAAGAAATTTTAGGAACTTGGATGGTTGATGGTGAAAGTCTTTGGATTGAATATTTTGAACCAAAAAAAGTACGTGGACAAGGACGTTTAAATATTGGAAACGTAATTCACGGATATAGAACATTAAGAACGCCTGACATGGATAATCCTGAAGCCTTAAATGATTCAGGTGCATGTAATGTAGATGTTAACTGTGATATTACGGCAACTTCTGCAACTGCAAACGACATTAAAAATGATGTAAAAAGATCAGTTGGAATGATCGTTGTTGGTGGAAGTGGTAACTGTACAGGTGCTTTAGTAAACAATACAAATAATGATGGAACACCATATTTCTTAACAGCAAATCACTGTTTAGGTGGTTCTGTTGCAGGTTGGGCATTTCGTTTCAACTGGGCAAGTGACGAATCTGTAGCAGATTGTGCTACAAACGCGCCAAGTGTAGATAATTCATTTATTCAAACTGCAAGTGGTGGAATTTTAAGAGCTTCAAACTCTGAATCTGATATGGCATTGGTAGAAATTACAGATGCTACTTTCTTTGCAAATAATAGTGCTGATTTAGTTTGGGCAGGATGGAATCGTTCTACAACTGCAGTTCCTTCTTTAAATGTTGGAGTTCACCATCCAAGTGGAGACATTCAAAAAGTATGTGTTGACTTTGAAGGAGCAACACGAGTTACAACAGCATTTAACGGTAACGGAGCAGCAAAAATGTGGCGTATAGCCGATTGGGATTTAGGTGTTACTGAACCTGGATCATCTGGTTCACCTTTATTTGATCAAGATGGATTAATCATCGGAAAACTTTCTGGTGGATCTGCAGCATGTTCTGGAACAAATGACAATGGAGGTTTTGATATTTATGGTCGTTTTGGAGTTTCATGGGATTTTGGTACAACCAATGCTACTCAATTAGAGTTTTGGTTAGATCCAGCAGGAACAAACCCAACATCATTACAACAATTTCCACCATTACAAACATTTAATTTTGATGCGGCTGTGACTGTTTTAAACATACCAACTGATTTATGTGATGGAACTATTACACCAACAATTCGTATTAGAAACGCAGGAAGTACAGTATTAACTAGTGCTACCATTATGCATCAATTAGATACAAATGCTGCAGTTACGATTAACTGGACAGGAAGTTTGGCAATGGATGCTTTTGAAGATATTCCACTTAGTACAATGCCTGTAACAGGTGTTGGAGCACATTCATTTAGTGCTTCTGTTTCAAACCCTAATGGAAATCCAGATGAATCACCATCAAATGATTCTAATGTAAGACCTTTTAATATTCCTGATTCTTACGAAGCTACTACTGTTAGAGTAATTATTACACCTGACCGTTATGGAGCTGAAACAACTTGGCAATTAACAAATTCAGCAGATGTTGTAGTAGGAAGTGGTGGACCATATATAACTACAGGTACTAATGGAACACAACCAGACGAGGTTACAGATGTTACGATTACTGTATTTGACGAATGTTATACATTTACACTATTAGATTCATACGGCGATGGAATTTGCTGTGCTTATGGAGCTGGAACATACAGACTTGAAGATCAAGACAACAATATTTTAATCAATGGTAATGGAGATTTTGGCGCAAGTGCTACGCACCTATTCAAAGTGATTGCACCATTAAGCGTAAGCGAAGAAGCATTAGCAAGTAACTTACGTATTTATCCAAATCCATCTGCTGCTGACTTTACAATTTCAGTAAATAGATTTTCAAACTTATCATATGAAATCAGTAGTGTTACTGGACAAAGAATACAAGCAGGAACTTTTACAAACGGTTCAAACACGTTATCAATGCAACGTGAAGCTGCTGGTTTATATTTCATTAAAATCTTAGATACAGAGACAAACATAAGTATCACAAAGAAGATTATTAAGTACTAAATATTAGTACCAAAACTACAATTATAAACATCCGTTTTTCTTAGGAAAGACGGATGTTCTTTTTTATAAAAATTTGCAATCCAACAAGTTTATTGGAAATCTAGCTACAATCTTTTTAGACTTCATTAAAATCACTTATTTTTAACGAAATTTTGGAAGCAATGAGTAGTATGGAGAATTTTAAAGATCATATTGACAAAGGATATACAACCAAAGGTGATTATATTACTATAGGCGCTGCAATGCATGAAGGCGAAACAATCACTGATGCATATGTAAAGATTCCGTTGAAAACATTGAATCGTCATGGATTGATTGCTGGAGCAACTGGAACTGGAAAAACGAAAACGTTGCAAATTCTTGCTGAAAATTTATCTGACAAAGGAATTCCTGTATTATTAATGGATTTAAAAGGTGATTTAAGTGGAATAGCACAACCAAGTCCTGGGCATCCAAAAATTGACGAACGTCATACTAAAATTGGGTTTCCATTTGAAGCAAAAAACTTTCCAATTGAAGTACTTTCATTATCTGATCAAGATGGTGTTCGCTTGCGTGCTACCGTTTCAGAATTTGGTCCTGTTCTACTCTCTCGAATTTTAGATTTAACCGAAACACAATCTGGAATTGTCGCTGTAGTATTTAAATATTGTGATGATAATAAAATGCCATTGCTTGATTTAAAAGATTTCAAAAAAGTATTGCAATACGCTACAGACGAAGGAAAAGAAGAATTCAAAGAAGAATATGGACGAATTTCTAGTGCTTCTACAGGTGCAATTTTGCGTAAAATTGTAGAGTTAGAACAGCAAGGCGCAGATTTATTTTTTGGTGAAACTTCGTTTGATGTAGAAGATTTAACTCGAATTGACAAAGATGGAAGAGGTTATATTAATATCATTCGCTTAACGGATATTCAAGATAAGCCAAAATTGTTTTCAACCTTTATGTTGAGTTTATTGGCTGAAATCTATGAAACATTCCCTGAACAAGGTGATAGTGGACGACCAGAATTAGTTTTATTCATTGATGAAGCACATTTAATCTTTAAAGAAGCTTCCAAAGCCTTATTAAACCAAATAGAAAGCATTGTAAAATTAATTCGTTCTAAAGGAATTGGATTATATTTTGTGACACAAAATCCAACTGATGTTCCTGATGACGTATTAGGTCAATTAGGATTAAAAATACAACATGCTTTGCGTGCATTTACTGCAAAAGATAGAAAAGCAATCAAATTAACAGCAGAAAACTATCCTGATTCTGAATATTATGATACTGCTGAAATATTAACTTCATTAGGAATTGGGGAAGCGTTAGTTTCTGCTTTAGACGAAAAAGGAAGACCAACTCCATTAGCTGCAACCATGTTACGTGCTCCAATGAGTCGTATGGACGTATTAACACCTTCAGAATTAAAAGAAGTAATTGACAATTCTAAATTGGTCAAAAAATACAATGAGGAAATCGATCGTGAAAGTGCGTATGAAATGCTGAATAAGAAAATTGAGAAAGCAGAAGTTCTTCATGCTAAAGAAAAAGAAAAAAAGGAAAAATCAAAAGCTTCAAGAAGTTCAAGGAGTAAGAGTACACGACAAAACCCAATTATAAAAGTTCTTACAAGTGCAACATTTATTAGAAGCATTTTGGGAATTCTTAAAAAAGTTATTAAATAATAAAAAATTAAAAATAGTAGATGAAAAAAGCATTGTTCCTTGGAATTATCATTGTTTGTTTGGCAAGTTGTGCAAAAAAAGAAGATCCTTTTTTAATTCAGAAAGATCAAATTGGAAATTTACATAAAGAAATTACTGTACAACAATTAGATTCAATCTATGCAAACGATTCGTTGGTGAAGCGTATTGGTGAAGGCGATTATGTACAAGCTGGTGACGATAAATATTTGGTTTATGAAAAAGGTGGAAAACAATTATTAACGTTGACACCAAGACAGCAACATGATAAAAACGAAAAGATAAAAACGATTCAAGTTCATGATGAACGCTTTAAAACAGCAAAAGGAATCTCTACAAAAAGTACGTTCAAGGATATTAATGAAAACTATAGCATTCAAAATATCTATAACACAATGAATAATATTTTGATTATTGTTCAAGGAAACGAATATTTTACAATTGATAAAAAAGAGCTTCCAGAAGATTTACGTCACGATCCAACTTTAACTATTGAAGCTGTTCAAATTCCAGATGCTGCCAGAATAAAATACTTTATGATCAATTGGGAACATGCTGAAACAGCAGAAACTGAAAAAGATACTAAAGATGAGCACTAAAAAGTATCATATTCAGAAAGCACCTTTTGTAGTTCCAACGACAGATGGAAAGTTAATTGAAGAACATTTTGGAAATGCTACAGATGGAAATCCGAATGTGAGTATTGCGCATATGGTTGCTCCACCAAAATGGAAAGAACCGTTTCAAACGCCAGCATTTGATGAATTCACATACATCATTAAAGGAAAAAAGCAGTTTATTATTGACGATGAAACAATTGTACTAGAAGCTGGACAATCTATCAAAATTGAAAAAAACACACGTGTTCAATATTCAAATCCATTTGAAGAGGATTGTGAATATTTAGCAGTTTGCTTACCTGCTTTTTCTATGGACTTAGTAAATAGAGAAGAAGAATAGTAAAAAAATACATTCAAAAAAAATACTACAAAGCAGTAATGAGATACAAATCATTGCTGCTTTTTTTATGTTTTAAAACGAATTCTAGTTTAACACTAACGAATTCTAAAAGCACTCCTAAAAACCGTGAAGTTGCCACTACATTTGAAATGTAATTAAGAAACAAAGTCATCTTAATCGCACTTAGAAATTACAAATTTTAAAAGAAAAAGAAAAATGTGGTACGATATAACAGCAACAAAAATGATTCAAAAATACTTGAATATCTATTCGCAAATCAACTTGCAGTTTGATAGTAAAGGAAAAGTAAACACGGTTGCTTTGTTTCAAGAAGGCAAATGGATTTCGAGTCCAACACTCGCAAAACGAATGCGATTACAACACATTATGTTGCCGATAAAACAAAAAGCATCTATTACACTAAAAAGATAAATTAGGTTGGTTAGTTGGGTAAAATCAGCTTGAATACTTTTGACGGCTGTCAAAGGTTACTATCTAAAGTTATTGAAGAGTGGGTTTTCAAAAAGCAATACAGATAGTGATTTCAATCCGAAAGCAGATTGATCTTATTCAAGCTGATTTTTACACTAAATCAACAAAAAATATAACAACACAAACAACAACGTATAATTTTAAAATCACAACACTATGAAAACAAAAGCAATAAAAATGGCAACATTCATGGGACTTGTATTAACACTAGTATTTGCATGTTCCACAAAAGACGACACAAACAACATCGCTTCAATGGAAGCAAGCGAAGTTGTAGCAAAACAACAAGCAGTTGTGTTTATCGCAGGTTACGATAAAGGTTCACAAACGTATTATAAAGATGCAAAAAAACATTTTCAAGCACAGAATTATACAATTGTAGATGATGCGTTTTCGCTTCAAGAAATCATTGCTTGGTTAAATAAAAATCACAACGAACACGATTATAACGAAATTCATATTGTAAATAAAGGAAATGCAAAACAAGGACTTTCGTTAGAAACAACAATTCACGGCGCACGTTTGTCACATGAATCATTATTAAACTGTTTAAAAGAAAGTAAACTTCCGAAACTACAAAATGTATTAGCAGAAGATAGCAAACTCGTTTTTCACACATCTGAATTAGGAAAAAATAAAGCACTTTTACAAATACTAAAACAAACATTTACGGCGAACTATCAGCCAAAAGTATTTGCAACGCCACATGCTACCGTTTTTAATGGACAGTTTCAAAAACATTTCTTAGCAAAAGCATTTTATGGATACTATCCAACAGCACAATCGCCTGGAAATGTAGATTTATCAAAACAATTTATCCACAACTATCCGTATGAAGATATTCACTGGTTAGATGCGATTAGAACAAAAGAAGAAGATGAGCCAGGAAAAGCATTTGCATACAAATTCAATATTCCAATTCGTTGGGAAGTAACATTTTCAGATGATGAAGATCTTCCAACGTTAGCTGATGCGAACGAAATTATGGACTGGATAGACGACAACGAAGCATATGGTCAATTGGTAAAAGACACTGGAATTCCGTTAGAAAAATTTAGATGGAAAGCTGTAAAAGTTGGTCAAAAAATAATCATAAAAGGAAAAACAACAGCAGTTTGTGTAATGAAGCCAATGATGCAACGTAACAATCCTTTATCATATGTTCGCACAGAGTTTGACAACCAACGTTACTACACACAATTATAATGTGTCATTCCGCACTCGTTGCGGAATCCACTTTTCGGAATAGATTCCTGCCTTCGCAGGAATGACAATCGAAATCATATAATTAGATTGAGTGCAGTCGAAATGCTTACTTACGGAATAAGCATTTTCGATTGCACTTATTATAAGAACTAAAAAAACCTATCAATTTTAACCTATATTTGTTTCATGCACACATTAAAACCCAAAACCAGCATTGTACTTCTTTTCTTTTTCTGCATAACATACATGTATGCTCAAGAAAAAGAAATTACACATGTTTATGATAACTTCAGTATCAATAAAACATATGCGTTATATGGTGATAATGTAAAATTGAGAGCTGAACCAAATACAACTTCAACTGTTGTGACTTTAGTACGAATTGGTGATGAAGTAACGATTCTTAAAAAAACGGATCAATTCTTAGAAACTTCAACTTTCAAAACGGCTTGGTATGAAGTAACTCACAATGGAAAAAAAGGATTTATTGCCGGTCAATTCATTGCAAATGCTCATAAAAAAAGTGGAAATCAACATTTTTACGTTAAAAAACAATTAAATGACGAACAAGGTGTTCTACATATCAGAACCGTATTTAACAATGCCACAAAAGCACATACAGAAACCACAGTAAAGCTTCTGAATAGTAATATAGGTTTGACTTTTGAGAAATCACATGATTTAGAAAATGTTGTTCAAATTGTGGAAGTGAACTATTATGGAGATTCATGCGGAGCTGAAAATGGTTATTCGGTATTATTTTTGAAGGATGACTACACATTGGTCAAAGTTGCAGATTTATCGCTTATTGGTGATGGTGGAATTTATGGTTTAATTGAAAAATTTACCTATAAATTTAAAGAAGAAAACGGACAACCTATTATCATATTTACCAAAGAAGAAGAGGAAGCTATTGATGAAGAAAAAGGCTGGTTTGAAACCAAAAGTATGAGACGCACCTATGAATGGAATGGTTCAACATTGGTTCCTGAATTTTCAAAAGAATTCAAAAAACGTGATGCTTCAAACTAATATGAAATTGATTTCTAACATACAACTTCTACTCGTTTTTTTAGTGTGTAACATTTGGT
Source organism: Kordia sp. E (assembly GCF_056033805.1). Taxonomy (NCBI): domain Bacteria; kingdom Pseudomonadati; phylum Bacteroidota; class Flavobacteriia; order Flavobacteriales; family Flavobacteriaceae; genus Kordia; species Kordia sp. E. The sequence goes on along the minus strand of NZ_JBRASR010000003.1, from coordinate 13,187 downwards.
TTTCTGCTGCACAGAACAATCAATTGCGATCGTATACATTAAAAGATGGTTTGCCACAATCACAAGTAAACGCTATCGTTCAAGATGAATTAGGATATTTATGGATTGGAACACAAGGTGGCGGAATTGCACGTTTTGATGGACTTTCATTTACCATATGGAAAGAGAAAAATGATTTGGGTTCTAACTACATTCATGCATTACATTTTTCAAAAGATACGTTACTTATTGGAACACGACAAGGACTTTCCGTTCGTGTAAAGAACAATTTTAAAAATTATTCTACTCCAAGAGTATATGATATTGAAACCGTAAACGGGAAAACATATTTAAGCACAAAAAAAGGATTGTATTATTACGAAATTGATGAAGGAACAAAACCGCTAAATTGTAATCCAACTATCAATGCAACGCAGATTAATGATATTTTGTTTGATGGAACTTCGTTTTGGATTGCTTCGCGAAAAGGATTGTGGAAAACAGATCGTTTGGAAAATTCGGCAACATTCACGAAAATATTAGATGGCGATTTTAAATCATTAGCACAATACAAGCAAAAAGTAATTGCAGCAAGTTACACAGATGGAATTTTTACGTTTACGCCGAATCAAAAAGGATTTCAAATTGTTTCAGATACTAGAAAAATTAATAGCATTACGGTAATTAATGATGCTGAATTGTGGATGAATACTACAAATGCAGGAATCAAACGAATTAACTTAACAGATAATTTACCCGAAAAATCAATTACAAAACGAAACGGTTTATCGGTTTACAACATTCGTAAAGTTTTTAAAGACAGACAAGATAATATCTGGATTGGTTCTTCTGGCGGCGGATTATTTAAGTTTGAAAAAAACAACTTTAGACATTACACAAAAAATAATGGTTTAACTGCAAATCGAATTTACGCTGTTCACGAATTCAACAAAACATTGTGGTTTTCTACATCTGAATCTGGTTTAATGACAATTGATTCTACAGGAATTCATCGAGAAACGGTGACCAGTGAATATTTAGATGAAAAAGTAAAAACCTTAACCAATGACAAAGAAGGTCGCATTTGGGCAGGAACAGAAGGAAAAGGAATCTATATCTATCAAAAAAAGATCAGAGATTCTATTGTTTATGACAGCACACTTGTAGATGAAATCACATACGAAACTCAAAAAATTGAAGACATATTTACGGCAAGTATTACGTCGGAAGATGGTTTACCTTCCAATTGGGTAAGCAATATAAAAATATTCGGTTCGCAAATCTGGATTGCTACATATGCTGATGGAATTGCACGCTTTCAGTATGATTACGACAAAAAACAATTATACAATCTAAAAACATTTGGCGCGCAAGAAGGTATTAAAGATTTGTCAATTCGCGATTTAGCTCGTGATGAAACTGGTCGTATTTGGTATGCTACCAACAAAGGTCATTTAGGCTACATTAAAAATGATAAAGTAAAACATATTGAACCTACAAATGTAACTGGAAATGAAGTCGCAATCGGAACCATTCGTTTTCATAATTACGACATGTATATTGGTACTTTCGGAAAAGGAATTTGGTATTCTGAGTTATCTTCAAAACTAAAATTCAAACAGTTACAAGGCGAGAAAGATTTATATTCAGACAATATATATCAATTAATTTTTGATGATAATGGTACACTTTGGGCAGGAAGTGAAGGCGGCGTTGATCAAATTACACTCAACAAAAAAAACGAAATTACCAACGTTATCCATTATGGTAGAAATGATGGCTTTTTAGGAATAGAAACCTGTCATAATGCAATTACAAAAGATCCCGAAGGAAATCTTTGGTTTGGAACTATTTATGGTTTAACGAAGTATGCACCTTCAACATCTGAACAACAATCGTCTAAACCACAAATACATTTTGAAAACATAGAAGTTGAGTATAGAAGTTTAGATTCAATTGACTTACGCGATTGGACAAATACTGACAAACAATTACAATTATCCGAAGATAAAAACAACATGGCATTTCAGTTTCGCTCTGTTGATTTAGACAATCCGGAATCAATTGTATATCGCCACAAGTTTGATGATAAAACGTGGAGTCCGTGGACGAAAGAAAGTAAAATTACGTTTGGAAACTTAGATTACGGAGATCATAATTTCTTAGCACAATCACGTAATAAAGATTGGTTGGAAAGTGATGCAATTGGCTTCAAATTTCATGTCATTCAACCATTCTACAAAAAAACGTGGGTTCGTAATGTGTTTTGGTCAATTCTTGGTTTGATTATCGCTTTTATCATTTACAGCTATATCAAACGTGTAAAAGCGAAAAACCGTGCCATTCGTGAACGTTTACAATTAGAAAATCATTTGCTTTCGCTAGAACAAAAAGCATTGCGTTTACAGATGAATCCGCATTTTATTTTCAATGTTTTGAATGGAATCAAAGGCATGAGTAGAAATGATATTACAAAAATGGACAAGACCATCAATACATTTGCGGTGTTATTGCGTGAAACATTGACAAATTCTAGAAAAGATTCAATATCGCTTGCGCAAGAAATCAAAACCTTGAAGAACTATGTAGAAGTGGAACGTTTGATGGCAAGCAAAGATTTTTCATATGAAATAGAAGTAAGTTCAGACTTAGATCCTGAAGAAGTATTAATTCCTCCAATGCTGATTCAGCCATTTGTTGAAAATGCTATCAGACACGGAATTATGCCATTACAAAGACCTGGCGAACTGAAAGTTCATTTTACAACGGACGCTAACTTTTTGTATGCAACTGTGACAGATAACGGAATTGGAATTCAACAATCACAACAAAATAAACCGAAGACAGATCATCAATCGATGGCATTGCAAGTAACTAAAGAACGAATTGAATCGTTAGCCGGACGCAATACATTAAAAATTGAAGAAGTTTCTGAAAAAGATCATACCTTAGCTGGAACGAAAATTTCATTTAAAATTCCATTAGAAACGGACTATTAACTTCGTAGATATTAGACCGCTGACGCTGTTAGATGTTAGATCGCTTCGCTGTTGGATTTTTGATTGCAGAAACGTCATTTCGAGTGAATTTGTGAAACAAATTAGTATCGAGAAATAACAACACTAATACCTAATACCTAATACCTAATACCTAAAATACTAAAACACATGCTTACTACTGTAATTGTTGACGATATCCCTGCTGCATTAAATATGTTGAAAAGCGACATTGAACGTCTGCATCCTGAATTAAATATTATTGGAACTGCTTCAAGTGTAGTAGAAACTGCTAAATTATTACGCAAGAAACAACCTGATATTTTATTCTTAGATATTATGTTGGGCGACGGTTCTGGTTTTGACGTATTGGAAATTTTCCCAAACTTAACTTCAAAAATCATTTTTGTAACCGCAAGTGATGAGTTTGCCATTCGTGCGTTTAAATTTGCGGCTATTGATTATGTTTTAAAACCATATGCAGAAGAAGAACTTTCGTTAGCAATCAACAAAGCAAAAAGTCAGATACATCCAAACAAAGAACGTTTGGATATTTTAAAAGACACATTGGCGGCTCCAAATGAAAAACCTACAAAAATATCACTTCACACCTTAGACAAAATCATTATTGTAAGTTTGGATGAGATTATTCGTTGCGAATCGGATAGTAATAATACGATCTTCTATTTACAAGATGGACAAAAGATTTTTGTAACCAAAACACTTAAATATTTTTCAGACATGCTGAAAAGTTATCAGTTTTTGCGTGTGCATCAAAGTCATTTAGTCAACCTTCAATTTATCAAAGCTTTCATAAAAACCGATGGTGGTTATTTACTCTTAAAAAACAAAAGTACTGTTCCTGTTTCTGTTCGTAAAAAAGTAGAAGTGATGGAGATTTTAAGTAGTATTCATAGGAAGTAGTTTTTGATATAAGATTCAAAAACACAACTCAAAATACCAAAATCATACTAATTTATTTTACGCATTGAAATTGTTTTCATTTTCTGGGTAATGATTTTTAGTTTTCTACCCTAACAGGTATAAACATTAAAAATTTATTATTATGAAAAAACAAAATTTAAAAAGTTTAAAACTGAACAAACAGGTCATTACTATGATGGAAAGCAGTAATGTAACTGGAGGCGCAAATGGCAATGCAAATGCTAATGCACAACAACCTGTAAGATATCCTTTAACGAGAGTTGTTCGTGTATGTCTTTAATTTTAATAGCGAACTTCGGTTCGCTATTTTTCATTTTCTTCCTTTATACTCTAAAAAAAGTTTATCTTTTTGATGTATTCTTTCCGTTACATTTCTCAAAATCTTTTTAAAACCTACCTCCTTTTTTCATTAGTTTAGAATTCCTTATCTTCAAGTTCATCAAAAAGCGAATATTATGAGAATACTAACTACACTCCTATTTCTAGGAATGGTGATGCTGACTACAGCACAAAACGAACACGAACCTTCTGAAACGAATCCGTATGGAAGTAAAAATCCAAAAGCGCCTGCTCAATTAGATGATTACAAACTAATGATTGGTGCATGCGATTGTAAATCGGAACGCAGAAAACCCGATGGTACTTGGGGAAAACCCGTTAAAACTGCTTGGAAATTTAAGTATATCATGAATGGAATGGCAATTCAGGATGAAACTATAAAAGCAGATGGAAGACATTCGGGAAGCATCCGACAATTTAGTAAAGATAGTTTGCAATGGTATGTACATTACTATGCTTCTGCAACAGCTACTCCAACATTATCTTCATGGAAAGGAAACAAAACTGACGATGGAAAAATTGTGTTATACAAACCGCAAAAAGCACCAAATGGTACGGATGGCTTTTCACGTTTAACGTTTTATGACATCACTGACAAAGGTTACAAATGGATTGGCGAATGGGTTGATACTACTGAAAAAGTAGTGTTTCCATTTTGGAGAATATCTTGTATAAAACCTTAGAAATACTATAAAAACAAAAAAAGCTCTTCGAAAAGAGCCCTTATCCTAGTTATGAAAAAAACATTATAGCTATTTTATTGTTTCTTTACTATAATAAAACAGGAAAGCCACTATCTACCCTACCGATAGACAACTTTTTATTACCATAAAGCAAATCAATCATCAGAAGAGGAATTTGAATCGGAAGATTCTTCTTCTGATCAATTTTAATAATTATCCGAATCATAACCCAAATCTTCAAAATCAGATTCTGGTTCGCTATCCTCTGAATCACTATCAATTACCATACTTGATTTTCCTGCTCTAGATTTAACTATAGAACGCGTTGCGCTACCAAGAGATCTTCTTTTAGGTTTTGATTTACTAGTTTGAGATCGTTTCCGAACTTTAATCTCCTTTCCGTCCATGGTAGTCAATCCATCATGTGCCAATATCATTTTATCGCCAAGTTCCATGTCTGTCCCCGAAAACTTAGTTTGTCTATTGATTCCTTGCATTGCCTCTGCTTCATGCGCCATCCAATGTGCTTCTCTTCTTCTCTTCTTTTTCCCACTAAAGTATACTCTTTTACGTGATTTCTCTCCTTTACTTCCACGCTTACCATACACATAAGCTCCTTTATGCTTATTAGACAATGCCAATGGCGGTACATGATGTCCTGATGTTGGCGAATCTGCTAATTTAGGAGACCATCCAGGATTTGCCAATTGACGTGCTTTCACATATTTACGTACAAGTTTTAAAGAGCCTTTACGCTTTCCTTTGTCCCAACGTGTTTGAGCTCTTTTTCTTAAATGCTTTTTATATTTTTCTGCTTTTGATTTTGTCCACTTCCCCAATTGGGTTACAGAACCATTAGTATTCGTTACTTGCTGAGAAGCTTTTCTTTGAATTGTTGGTGTGTGATTACGCATCTTTTCATGCAGCTTTCTTTGTACAATTGCTTCTGAACGATTGTCTTCAAACTGAAAAGTAGACTTTTTTTTATGCTGCTTTTGCGTGACAGTATTTGCAGCGGCCTTACTTTTTTCATTTTGTATTTTATCTGCATGTGTATGCATAATCAGCTTTTTTAAGTATTTAATGATGATTCTGAATTATCTTAAATATAAGAAAAAAATTACATCTCTAAAAGGCAATTTCGTAATACACTATGAATCAACAGCTATGGTTAGTATCGATTTTCACATATTTTTATAGTATAGTTATGAATTGACTATAAATGCATTACACTTAAAGTAATGTTAATTTTTTTAAGAATTCAATTATTTTGTTTAATCTTTTCGTATATTTGTTAAACAATAATAATCTTATACACTAGCCATGAAATCACTTCTACTAAAATTGTCTTGCCTATCATTTATACTATTACTATCATTTAAAGCAAATGTTCAGGAATTTCAAGGACAGGCTTATTATTTTTCTAAAACTAAAATGGAATTAGGAAGTTGGGGCGCACGCATGAGTGAAGCTCAGAAAAAAGATGTTGCTGCACGTTTAAAGAATCGTTTACAGAAATCATACGTATTAAGTTTTAATAAAGAAGCTTCTGTTTTTAAAGAAGAAGACAAACTTGATGCCGTTTCAGGTGCAACAGATTCTTGGGGAAGTAATTTCTCCAGAGGTTATCAATATAAAAATGTAAAAGAAAATGCATTAGTACAAAGCCAAGAATTTTATGGTAAAAAGTTTTTAGTAAAAGACAAATTACAAGCAATAGAATGGAAAATGGGGAAAGAAACAAAGCAAATAGGACAATACATGTGTTTTAAAGCTACAGCTTCGATTCCAACGAGCGACTTAACTTGGTTTAATTTTTCATGGGCAGACTTACGAAATGCCGCTCCAAAGAAAAATGCAGATGGAACAACGGAAGAAACAAAAGAACCAACAATTAAAATGACTGAAATTGAAGCATGGTATACAGCACAAATTCCAGTGAGTCACGGACCTGCAGAATATTGGGGATTGCCTGGTTTAATTTTAGAAGTAAGTGCTGGAAACACAACCATGTTATGTTCTAAAATTGTGATAAATTCAGGTGAGCAGATTAAAATTGAAGCACCAGATAAAGGAAAAGAAATTACAAAAAATGAGTACCAAGCTACTATTCAGAAAAAAATGCTTGAAATGAGAAACAACCGAGGAAGAAGAAGAGGTTAAAATTTTAATTTAATATTAAACTTTTGCTCTACTATGTAGTCTAAGTTAAAATGAACTACAAAAACTAACCAGAAACACTCATGAAAAAAATACTTTGTATTATCCTATTCTTTATAGCGAACTGCACTTTTGCACAAGTAAAAGTTGAAGGAATTGTCAGAGACAGTTTAAAAACGCCTTTAGAATTAGCAAATGTTATCGCTATTAATAAAAAAACAAGTGCATTAGAATCATATAGTATTACGGACCAAAACGGAAAGTATTCATTAAAGTTAAAAAAGAATAGCACATACAATATTCAAGTTAGTTACATTGGATTGACTACTTTCAAAGATTCACTTGTCATTAAAGAAAGTGATATCAAAAAAGATTTTATTCTTAATGAAGGAAATACCTTAGACAAGGTAGAGCTTACCTATGAAATGCCTGTTACGATTAAAGGAGATACATTGATATACAATGCTGACTCCTTTAAAAATGGTACCGAACGGAAGCTAGAAGATGTTCTTGAAAAATTACCTGGTGTAGAAATTAATGAAGATGGTCAGATAGAAGTAGAAGGAAAAGTTGTGAATAAGTTAATGGTAAACGGAAAGGATTTCTTTGATGGAGATACTAAACTTGCTACCAAAAATATACCATCTAAAGCTGTTGACAAAGTACAAGTATTGCGTAATTATTCAGAAGTTGGTCAGCTAAGAAGTGTTACAAACAATCAAGATAATGTAGCAATCAATATCAAACTAAAAGAAGGAAAAGAAAATTTCTGGTTTGGAAATGTTACTGCTGGTGGCGGTGCTTCTCCTGATAATGAACTCTATTTAGTACAACCCAAACTCTTCTATTACAGTCCAGAATACAGTATTAATTTTATTGGTGATTTAAATAATATTGGTGAAGTTGCCTTATCGCGTCGTGATATTAGAGGTTTTGGTGGTGGTTTTAGAGCGCCAAGTAGAAGTAGCGGAACAAGTATTAATCTTGGTGATAATGGTTTAAACTTCCTAACAAATCAAGGAAATGCATTAGAAATTGAAAATAAGTTAGCTACAGGAAACTTTAGTTATTCTCCAAACAAAGCATTGGATTTAAGCGGATTCCTTATTTACAATAGCAGTCGTATTCTTTCCAAAGAAACAAGTTTTGTACAATATACAGATCCAGCATTGGGGATTCCTGATGAAGCTACCGAACAACGAAGCAGAGAACGTTCTGATCAAGGAGTTGCAAAACTAAGTGCATCCTATAAACCTAACTTTAATAATCAATTAGATTATGATGTTTTGGCTCGTACTTCAAACGATTCACAAGTACAAGGTGTGTTTTCTTCTGTGATTGGAAATACAGATCAATTTAATAATGTAAAACCATTTAGCATCAATCAAAATATAAACTATTATTATACGATTAACGAAACAAATATTCTAGCTTTTGAAGCGCAGCATTTAATTAAAGATGAAGATCCATTTTATAATGCACAATTAGATAATGGACCTAATAGTGCTTTTGATACTACGGCGGATGCGTTAGGATTGGATACTACTTTAGATAATTATAATTTGGCTCAAAACAGACGAATTAAATCGAATCAATTAGATGCCAAACTCGATTATTATAATATTTTAAATGCTAAGAGTAACATCAACGTTACATTCGGAACTATTTTGAGTCGTCAAGAATTCAACTCTAATCTTTTCCAATTCCGTGGTACTGGAGTTCAGTTCAATCCAATTCCAAGTTTCAACAATGGACGCATTACCAACGATACAGAATATAATTTTAGTGATATATATGTTGGTGTACATTACCGCTTAAAGACTGGTAAATTTACTATTACACCAGGATTCTCAGTACATGCATACGGAAATAAAAACACACAGTTTGGAGAAACTTATAAAGACAACTTCTTTAGAGTATTGCCAGATTTTGAAGCACGAATTCAATTTAAAAAGAGTGAAGCATTAACTTTACGATACGACATGCGTAATCAGTTTACGGACGTTACACGATTGGCAGAAGGTTTGATCATGAATAACTTTAATAGTTATCAATTTGGTGAGCCCGATTTACAGAATGCATTATCACACAATGTGAGCTTAGTATATACAAGTTTTAATTTGTTTAATTATACCAATGTGTTTGCTAGAGCATCGTATTCAAGTAATATTGATCAGATACGAAGTTTAACAAATTTTGAAAGTGTTATTCGAACAAATACATTTTTCAATTCTAATTTCGCAGACGAAAACGTGAATGTTTTTGGACGTGTACAACGAACGTTTGGAAAGATCAGAGCAAGCTTAAATGCTAGTTTCAATTATAGCAAGATTAATCAGTTTATTCAAGGACAGCAATCGCTCAATGAAGGTTATACGCAAACATACACACCTAGCGTACGTACAAACTTTAGAGATGCACCAAATGTGAGTGTGCGTTATCGCTACAGCGTAACGAATAATACGCAAGGTGGTCGTAAAACAAAGTTTGTAACAACTGCGCCTTCTATCAATTTTGATGCGTATATCTGGAAACGAATTACGTTCCGTACAGATTATACCTATACAAATCAAGATTTAGGAAATGGAGAATCGCAATCGTTCCAAAACTGGGATGCGACACTTTCATACAGAAAAGACAGAGATGCGAAGTGGGAATATGAAATTAAAGCAACCAACTTGTTAGACATTAGTTCGCAAGTACGAAACACAGCAAATAATTTATCGGTATTTACTTCGGAAACGTTTATACAACCACGTTTTGTAACCTTCCGATTTATTTATACGTTATAAAATATATAAAGATAGTCCGTAGTACTAGTTAGTTAAAAACCGAGCAACAATTGTGAGACTTTGTTGTTCGGTTTTTTTATATTTTTACTTAAAATAGTAATTATTAGAATTGAATTGTTTTTTAAGAAGATTTTTTTTGGTTAAATATAAAGGTTTCTGTATGGTTTCTTAACATGAAAATCCTTGCGAAATTTCCAAATAGAAAATTTAGAAGTAATGAACTATGTTATCTATCGGTCATTCTATATATCCTTCAAATATTCTTCTTAATATAGCTTTCCAGTTATCAGGTATATCTTCAAAAGTATTCCAATCTTTAGTTTGTAAATATGCTTTATACGGTTTATCCTTTGAAGGTGCATTATAGCCTAAACTATCTTCTATACACTCTTTAAGCATTATTCTTTTATCTTCTGTTCGGATTGCTGTTAAAATTCTTGGGTTAACATCCTCTGCGCGCTGAACACCTTTGTCTCTATCATGAATCACAAAGTAATTATTAATACCTAAAGCTTCAAAATATTTTATTAATGGCGGAATAGTAGCTTTTCCTCTAGCCTTTATAAATTGAAAATCTGAATTTATTTTATTTTTAATTTCTGTTGATAAAGTACTAACAGATTTTCTAATAACAACATCTTCAGTATCACCTTCAACTATTACAATTTTCTTTGCGAAAAATGCTCTAGCAAAGTAATCATCAATTTTCACTAACATTTTTACATAATGCCTTTCATCTTCTAATAAGGCTTGAAATTTTTCTGTAATAGAGAAGGCTGTTGAGCTAACAAAAGTGTCTCTATTTATAGAAATGTTGTTTATTACTTGATTTTCATTCTCTCTAGATAAATCAATCATAAAAGGAGAATGTGAAGTACAAACTATTTGATTGTCAGAACCTGCAAGTTCGTAAATTGTATTACGCATTTGATTTGCTGCATTTGGATGTAAAAATAGTTCTGGTTCTTCAAAACATATTATTAAATTTCTTAAATCCCCGTCACGTTCCCTTTTCCAATCTTCTCTAAATTTAAGAAGTGAAAAAGCAGTTGAACGAATCATCCCTGTTCCTTGATAAGAAACATCAGTCATAATATTTGACCCTAATTTAATATCATATCTAGGTTTCAAAAAACTACTTGGGTCTGATAAATTGACTTTAGCTTGGATTTCCGAATCAGGGAAAATGGTTTTAATTGTCTGATTAACTTTCACCATTAATTCTCCAAAAGTAGTTTCTGTATTTTCTGTATCAATTTCTTTTTCTAGTTCCCCAAAGTATTCTTTAACCTTATCAAAATTCTCTGAACTTTCAACTACATCATCAAAGATAGTAGACATTACTTCTCCAAGTGCTGTCTTTTTATTACTATCTATTTCATTTGCTTTGTGTTCAGCTGGAATTAATATGAACTTTGGAAGTTTTGATATTACATTTTGAGGTATTCCTCCAGGATTATTTATCCAATTAAAAGTTTCTTTAAAATCCCAAATAGGTAAAAATGAATCTAGTAAACTTTTAAATTTTGCAACTTTCAAGTTTTGCGAATTATCTATATCAGAAAAATGCTGATTAGTAATATCTTCATTAATACCGCTTTTTATTATAGAATTGATAGTTATTTTTGAATCGTCAAAAATTGAAGTTTTTAGTTCTTTATCTTGTTGCCATATTTCATATTTTGGCTTATTAGAAGAAAAAGTTTTTCTATATTTTATCTTTCGATCTCCATTTTCAATAAATACTCTTCCTTTAAAACCTATCCAATTATCTGCATCAGTTGGAACATTATAAAAAGTTCCTGTAATCTCTATTTCAGAACTAATATTCTCTATACAATTAGTTTCATCATTAAATAATTTAGAAAAATCTTCCAATTTAGGAGTATTGACAGTTAAAAGTAGTTCTATTGCTCTTAAAACAGAAGATTTACCTACGTTGTTCTCTCCAATTAAAAAGGAAGCGTCTCCAAGTAAAATATCAAGGTTCTTACATTTTCTAAATCCTCTAATCTGTATTTTTTCTAATTTCATTCTTGAGTTTTTATAGTAACATTTGTATAATAAGAGCTTTAAAAAAACTCCTATTATTCTTGTAAAAGTAGAACTCTATATATTCCTAATCTTACGGATTCCCGTAACCACAATAAAAAACCTCAAACAATTTTCTTAAGCACCTCAGCAGTAATCAATCCTTTTCTCCTATCCTTTTCTATAGTTTCTCTTGAGTTTTAGTATACATTGTCAAATAGTTTTCATATTTTACTACCTAGTAAATTCTATTTTACTACTTAGTAAACTTTTTTTTGCTACCTAGTAAATATTATTTTTATCTTTAAGAAAAGATTAAAATGTAAGGTAGTCATGTTTAAAACTACTTGAGAAGACATATAAAAACACCCAATAATGGCAATAAAATATAAAGTAATAGAACGCGGAACACCAGGTGTGTCTGGTGGTGGCACAAAGAAATATTATGCATCTACCACAGCACGCCAAAAGATTGATTTAAAACAATTGAGTGAACGCCTAGCAGCAATTTCTACCGTTACTGAAATAGACACGATTGCCGTATTGCAAGGTTTGGTGCATTTGTTACCAGAGTATTTGTGCCAAGGAAGTAGTATTTCGTTGGGCGATTTTGGGACGTTTACCACACATATTCGTAGCGAAGGAAAAGACACGCCCGAAGCCGTAAATGCACAATCTATTAAAGGAGTGAATGTCACCTTTAGACCTAGTGTAGAGTTTAAGAAACGTATGAAAGCTGTGACGTTTAAGAAGCATTCGTAACATCTGTTATTTTATGTTCTTTGCTTGCCTACATTTTCACTGCATCTCGATAGTTACACTAGGTATTTTAAATGTTCTATACTAAAACAAAAGGCATTCGTTTACTTCCGTCTGTATTAAGAAATAATGAACGAGCAAGCGGAAGTGCGAAGCGCAGCTTAACGCATGTAGCTCTGTGAGTGAATGATGCGCAGCAATTTCCTATATACAGAATTGATTTTTTGGTTCGTTTTTTATCAAGAAAAAATGAACAAAGGATAAACTTACAGGCTAAACTTTAGTTTTACTAAACCTTTTTATAATCGAACTACCATTAGAGTTTAAATTGAATATTTAATTTTGTGTGTTCTATACTAAAACAAAAGGCATTCGCTTACTTCCGTCTGTATTAAGAAATAATGAACGAGCAAGCGGAAGTGCGAAGCGCAGCTTAACGCATGTAGCTCTGTGAGTGAATGATGCGCAGCAATTTCCTATATACAGAATTGATTTTTTGGTTC